>NZ_JAPDOD010000001.1 GCF_027587205.1 Solirubrobacter ginsenosidimutans | reverse complement strand
GGCGGCGTCGAGGTCGGCGCGGGCGCGGGCGCCGGCGACGACGCGGCCGCCGGCCGTGGCGCCGCGGGCACCGGCGGTGGCGTGGAGGTCGTCGCCGGATCGTTCGACGATGCCGTCTCGCTCCGCGCCGCGCTGGACGGCGTCTCCGTGCTCTTCCTCACGGGTCGCGACAACCCCGCGCAGGTGGAGCAGCATCTGCGGGTGCTGCGGGTCGCGCGCGAGGCGGGTGTGCGACACGTTGTCAAGCTCTCGGCGATCGGCGCCCGCGCGGATTCGCCCGTCGCGCTGATGCGCTGGCACCACGCCATCGAAGCGGCGTTGCGCGGGTCGGACTTCGCGTGGACGTTCCTCCGGCCGCACCTGTACCTCCAGAATCTCCTGCGCTTCGCGGCCGACGTCGCGGATCGCGGGCGGCTCGCGGCGCCGATGGGCGAGCGGAGCTACCCGCTCGTCGACACCCGCGACGTCGGCGCCGCCGTCGCCGCGGTCCTGCGCGACCCGGTCGCCCATGCCGGGCGGGCATACGCGTTGACGGGTCCGTCCGCGGTGAGCTATGCGGAGATCGCGGTGTGCCTCGCTCGGCTCGTGGGCCGGCGGGTCGAATACGAGGCGGTCGCGCCCGAGGCGTTTCGCGCGGGGTTGCTCGATGCGGGTCTACCCGCGTGGCGGGCGGACGACCTCGCCGCGATCAGCGCGGCGTACGACGACAGCGTGGTTTCAGACGAACTGCCGGCGTTGTTGGGCCGCCCTGCGACGTCGTTCGGACGTTTCCTCGACGACCACCGCGAGGTCTACCTCGTCGGCGCGTCGCGGAGCCACCTGTAGGGACGAAAGTCAACTGCGCCGGGCGGGGAGGGGGGAGCGGCGAGCCACCCGTCCCGGGCAGACGTGAGTCCAGCTCGCGGCTCGGCTCTCTGGCCCGAATGGTGGTGCGGGGATACCGACAGTTACGGGCGTGGGCTGGAAAGTTTGTCCCTCGCACGCCGTTTCCCGGTCGCCGTGCTCGACCGTGAGCGTTTGAGGGCCAGTCCGCGGGTTTCGATCAGGGTCGCACTGGTCGAGTTGGCGCGTTCGTGGGGGTGACTCGTTGCTCGCCGAAACCGATCACCGGAAGGCCCGGCGCGGATGGGGGTGTCGGTACCACGCCCGTAACTGTCGGTATCTCAGCACGGCACTTCGGACCAACAGAGCCGCGCGCCGAGCGGGTCCGCGGCAAGCCCAGGACGGGTGGCACTGCCACACCCTCCCCCCTCACCGGAGCAGTTGACTTTCGTCCCGAGCAGCCTCCTGCTCAAAACGAAAACGCACCACCGGCGGATCGACGAACGGCGACGGCCCCGGCCACGCCCGCTCCTCATACCGCACCTCGAGCACGCCAGGCCGCGGCAACGACGAAACGCCCGCAACGATCTCGTCCGCGGTCCGCGCGGTCGCCGTCGCCAAGCCCAAGGCCGCAGCGACGGCGCCAAACGCATCCGGCACCGCCAGCGGCTGCCCGCCGGTGATCGTGTAGTGCCCGTCGATCAACACGATCGCGAGCAGGTTCGCCGGCGCGACACCCGCCAGGCTCCAGAACGAGCCCGCGCCCATCAGCGCCTCGCCGTCGCCCAGCAGCGCGATCACGTCGCGCTCCGGCCGTTTCTCGGCGACGCCGATCGCCGCCGCGAGCGCGGTGCCCATCGAGCCGCCCATGTAGAGGTGCGGGCCGTCGCCGCTCGCCTCGCGCAGCGCCGAGGTGGGCGTGCCGAGCGAGGCGACGTACAGCGCGTCCGGCGCCGCCGACAACACCGCCGCGACGACCGAGGTCGGGTTCAAGTGAGCTCCAGGGCGGATTCGAGGATGATCGGAGCGAGCACCCGCGCGCCCTCTGCCGTGGCGACCGCGCCCCGCGCCATCCGGGCAGCGTCACCGCCAGCCGCGAGCGAAAACGGCTGCACGCCGAGCAGGTCGAGGATCCCCGCCGTCGTGCGGCCCAGCGGCATCTGCGACGGGTTGCGCTCCCCCAGCGTGCCCCGCATCGAGAGCACCGCCGGGAAGCCGAAGCCGTAGGGGATCACCAGCGACCCGATCGCGTTGAGCGAGTTGCCGAGGCCGGAGCACTGCAGCAGCACGAGCGGCATGCCGCCGGCGGCCCGGTAGCCGGCGGCGTACCCGAAGCACTCCTCCTCACGGGTGAGCGTCCGCAACGTGAGTCCGCGCGCGACCAGCCGCTCGCCGATCGGCGCCAGCCGCTTGTCCGGCACCCAAGCCGCGACCTCGACCCCGGCATCGACGAACGCGTCAGCCAACTCGTGCTGCCAGCTCATACGGTCATACCATACAGGTACCCCGCCTTCAGCCGCGGTTGAACGGTGCGATCAGCGGGTTGGTGCTGTTGAACAGGCCGTCGGGGTTCGGGTACCAGAGCCACAGGTGCAGCGTCACGAGATCGGGATGCCAGAACGTGAACGCGGAACCGCTAGCGGTCGCGGGCGCGCACGCCTTCTCGCGCTTCTGCGCCACGAACGTCCCGTCCTCGTAATGGCAGGCGGCAGGAAAGGATCCGTACTTCGCGCCGGGCAGCGGCGCCTTGGCCGGCTTGGAAGGAAACACCCATTCGGCGGCCGCGAGCTGGTTGGTGCCGTCGTGGCGCTCGTAGACGAGGATCGGCGGGCGGCGCAGGTCGAACCCCGTCACGCTGGGGTCCATGTAGTGGTAGCCCATGTCAGGCATCATCGGCGTGATCTGGCGGCTGTACCCGGCCGCCTTGGCCGCGTCGAGGTCGGTCGCGTAGGGCGCGAGCGCCAACCGCGCGGTGGCGATGTCCTTCTTGAGCTGGTTCGGGATCTGGCCCTGGCTCTGGCTCGGGCCGCCGCCCATGTCATGGCCGGTCATGCTGCCGCCGTAGCCGCCCGAGGCGCCGTCGGCCCAGCTCGACTGGATGGCGATGGCGAGCACGGCGGCCATCGCCGCGGTCGCGACGAGAATCAGTATGTGGCGTGGTGAGATCGATTGCACTCCACGACGCTAAGGGCCGATGCCACACATGACAATCGGGACGCCACCCTTAACAAATCGCGCGGCGCGCTAGTGCTCGGCCACCGCCAGCGGCCGCGTGGACGCGCGCTCGATGCGCTTGACGGGGATCAGCAGCCCGAAGATGCCGGCAAGCAGCGCGACGCCGGCGCTCATCAGGAACGCCAGCTCGAAGCCGCGGTTGCCCGGAGCTCCGCTCGCGGTCACCTGGCCGGCGACGATCGACGCCGCGACCTGCCCGCCGAGTGCCGCACCCACGTTGCGCGCGATCGTGTTCACGCCGGTCGCCTCACCGGTCTCGCTCGGATCCACGGCGCCGATGATCAGATTGGGCAGGGCGGCGAACGCGCAGCCGATGCCGGTGTTGAGGATCGCGCCCCAGAGCACGATCAGCAGCGCCGAGTCGTGCGCGAGCGCCAGGCCGAGCAGCGCACCTGAGGCCAGGAACGAACCGATCGCGAGCGGCAGCTTGGAGCCGATCCGCTCGCTGACGCGACCCACGATCGGCGCGGCGATGATCATCATCAGCCCGCCCGGCGCCATCAGCAGGCCGGCTTCGGTGGCATTGAGCCCGAGGCCGACGTCGCCGCCCTTGGCCAGCTCGGCGATCTGCGGGATCAGGACGTAGACGCCGAAGAGGCCGAAGCCGACCAGCAGCGTCGCGATGTCGGTGATCAGCACCGGCGGGCGCGCGAGCGTGCGCATGTTGACCAGTGGCGACGGCGTACGGCGCTCGAAGGCCACGAACGCGACCAGGATCGCCACGCCGATACCGACCAGGCCGAGCGTCTTGTCCGACCCCCAGCCCCACTGGTTGGCCTGCGACACCGCGATCAGCACGGCGGAGAGGCCGACCGCGAGGATCAGGGCGCCGATGAAGTCGACGCGGCCCGGCGTGCGCACGGGCGACTCGGGCACGTAGCGGATCGTGGTGATCGTCGCGATCGCGCCCATCGCCCCGGACACCCAGAAGATCCAGTGGTAGCTGGCCTGGTCGACGAGCAGGCCGCCGAGCGGGAGCCCGATCGCGGCGCCGATGCCCGCCGTGGCGCCGAGCATCGCGATGCCGGTGGGAACCTTGGCCAGCGGGAACTCGTCGCGCACGATGCCGAACGAGAGCGGGAAGACGCCGCCGCCGATGCCCTGCAGGACGCGGCCGACGATCATCAAGCCGAGGCTGTTGCTCATGGCGGACACGAAGGAACCGATCGCGAACGCGCCGAGCGAGATCGCGAGGAAGCGCTCCTTGCCGAACATGTCCCCCAGGCGACCGAGCACGGGCGTCGCGATCGACGCCGCGAGGAAGTAGCCGCTGACCATCCACGTGATGTCGCTCGTGCTCACCCCGAACGCGTGCTGCATCGCAGTCAGCGCGGGAATGACGGTCGTCTGCGCCAGCGCGAAGGCGAGCGCGCCGATCGCGAGGATCGCGAGGGTGACGTTGTGGTGTTGCCGGCCGGAGTGTTCGTTCATGACCCTGTGTGTGCGGAGTAAAAAGCGGAGGCTGCCCTTCGGTAATCGATCACGTTAGCGAATACCGTAGGGTTCCCTCCGGTTAAGGCTATGGTTCTTCACATGGACCCGACCGCGGTGCGCTCGATGCGCAGCGACGCGCGCCGTAACCGTGCCCGCCTGATCGAGGTGGCCGCCACCGCGTTCCGCGACGAAGGGCTCGAGATCGGCGTCGACGAGCTCGCCCGCCGGACGGGCGTCGGCGTCGCCACGCTCTACCGCCACTTCCCCGCCAAGACCGACCTGATCTCGGCGGTCATGGGCACGGTCTTCGACGAGCTGCAGGACGCCGCGAGCGCCGCCCTCGACGCCGAGGACGTCCTCGCCCACTTCCTGCACTCGACGATGGCCGTGCAGTGCCAGAACCGCGGCTTCCTGCAGGCACTCGCCCACCACGACCTGCCGGACGACGTCCGCGACGGGTTCAGCCGGCGCGCGCTGGAGATCTTCGAGCCGATCGTCGCCGCCGCCCACAAGGCCGGCACGTTCCGCGCCGAGCTCGACGCGGTCGACCTGCTCGTCGTCGTGCGCATGCTCGGGGCGATCTCCACGCGCCCGGAGCGCCGCGGCGCGGACGCCTACATCGCCGCGCTGCTGCGCGGGCTCGCGCAATAGCCGCGGGCGTGCGCGACACGCACGCCCGCGGAACCGCGTCTCGCGCTACGGCGTCGTCGTCGACAGCGTGAACGTCAGCGTCTTGGCGTAGGCGCCGGTCCGGAGCCCGTCGCTCGCGCCGATCGGCTGCTTGACGCCGATCGCCACGGCGTCGTTGGACACCGGGCCGCTGTAGGTCACCAGGCCCAGCGGCGTGCCGCTGATCGGCGCGTACGCGCCGCCGTTGGCGCTGATCTGCAGCGCCTGCGGCAGCGGGAACGTGCCGTTGACGAGATGGCCGGGAGCGACGGTGCTCGTGTCGACCACGGTCAGCGTCGCGTCGCCGCCGGTGGAGGTCACGGTCGCGGTGGTCTGCGCCAGGTAGTCCTTCGCCACGCCGGCCACGAACGGCGCGAAGGCCGCCGGGACGCCGAGGGTCAGCGACAGCTGGCCGGGAACGACCCCCGTCACCTGGCCGCCCGCGGTCACCTGCGCGCCGTTGGCGGCGATCTTCCCGGGCGAGCCGGTCGCGCCGCTCACGGTGGTCGCACCGTTGCGGCCGGCGACGCTCAGGGTGGTGATCGGGCCCTTCAAGCCGGCGGCGTTGTCGAACGTGAAGAACGTCGTCGCGGCGCCGAAGCTCACGTTCGTGACCCTGGTGCCGGCGGGATCGAACAGGTTGACCTGGTCGCCACCGGTGCTGAGGCCGATGCCCGACCCGCTGTAGGTGCCGATCTGGAAGCCGGCGGGGACCGACCCACCGAACCAGAACGTCTTGAAGGCGGCCACGGTGGCCGCGGAGCCCTCGATGAAGATGACCGACTCGCCCGGGGCGACCGTGGAGATGCCGCTCAACGCGATCGCCGAAGCGAAGGTGTTGGAGTCGTCATCGACCTTGAAGCCGGTGAGGTCGGCCGCATGCGTGCCGGTGTTGGTGATCTCGAACCAGTCCGCGGCGTAGGGGCTGTCGCCGCTGCTCCACGGCGAGACCTCGGAGATGATCAGGCTCGGCGCGACCGTGCCGGGAGAGCCGGTCGCCCCGCTCATCGTGTACGCGCCGTTGCGGCCCGCGACGCTCAGCGCCGTGATCGCGCCGCTGAGACCCGCGGTGTTGTCGAACGTGACGAACGTCGTCGCGGCGGGGAAGCTCACGCCCGTCACCTTCGTGCCGGCCGCGTTGAACAGGTTGACCTGGTCGCCACCGGTGCTCAGGCCGATGCCCGAGCCGCTGTACGTGCCGATCTGGAAGCCGGCCGGGACTTTGTCGCCGAACCAGAACGTCTTGAAGGCCGCCGCGGTGGCCGCGGAACCCTCGATGAAGACGACCGACTCGCCGGGAGCGATGCTGGAGACGCCGGTCAACGCGATCGCCGAAGCGAAGGTGTTCGAGTCGTCGTCGACCTTGTAGCCGGTCAAATCGACGGCCGCGGTGCCCTTGTTGGTGATCTCGAACCAGTCGGCGGCGTAGGGGCTGTCGCCGCTGCTCCACGGGGAGACCTCGGAGACGATCAGCGACGCCGGCGCCGCGGCCGCGGTGACCGTGAGCGTGAACGTCGGGCTCGTGGCGTCCGGCGTCGCGCCGACGGTCGTGTCGTCGACCGTGACGGCGACGCTGTAGCTCGGCTTGGTGGTGCGGTTGAGGACCGTGCCGGCCTTGAGGTAGAGGCCGCTCGCGTCGACCTCGAAGGAGGAAGCGTCGGCGCCGGTCAGCCCGAGCGTGTTGGTGCCGGTCCCGTCGTCGGTGACGTTGACGTCGGCGACCTTCACGCGGCTCGCCGTGCTCGCGGTCTCGGCGATGGTCGCCACCTGGTTGGTCAGCGCCACGCCCGTCGGCGCCTGATTGGCGCCGGTGCCCGTCGGCGCGTACACCCACAGCTGCGGGTGCCCGACGTCCCCGCCGCCCTCCTCGCTGACGACGTAGAGCATGCCGTCGTTGTCCATCGCGAGGCCCTCGTGCGACTGGTTCGGCACGGTCAGCGGGTTGTTCGCGTCGCCGACGATCGTCAGCGAGCTCGAGACCACGCCCGCTCGGTCGACGTTGACGATCTTGCCCGCCTCCTGGCTGAGGATGAGCAGGTGGCTCTTGTCGGCGCCCGTGAGCGTCGTCAGGTTCGACAGCGCGAACACGTCGGAGAAGTCCGCGAGGCCGGCCAGCGCCGGATCGAAGAGGTTGGCCGAGTTCTCGGTCGTGGGCGAGCCGTTGGTCGCCGTGCCCGCGGCGAAGTCGATCCCGGTCTGGAAGATGCCCTCGGGCGTGGCCTCCTTGACGAAGATGTACCCGCCGGTCTGCGGATCGTTCGTCAGGCCCTCGATGCCGATGTTGCCGACCGTGGTGCCGAGCTTGACCGTTTGGACCGCCGCGCGGGTCAGCGTCGTGTTCGGGACGTACGTGAAGAGGTTCGCCTTGCGATCGCGCTCCTCGGTGAGCACGAACTTGCCGTTGCCGATGTAGGCGATGCCCTCGGTGTCATAGAACTCGGTGCCCTGCGGGCTCGCCCCCTGCGCGAGCGTCATCGAGTTGATGAGCGCGCCGGTCTTGGACACCTGCACGACCGAGGTACCACCGTCACCGACGACGAACAGCGAGTCGGTGTCCCAGTCATAGGTGACCGCGGACGCTTCCTGGGCCAGCAGGCTGTTGGCCGGCGGCGTGGTCCGGGTCGGCTCGGGCAGGTCGAAGCGCCCGACCCGCGCGTACTTGGACAGGTCGACGCCCGTCAACGGCGCCGCGTGCGACGTCGCGGGCCCCGCCAGGGCCGCCATCGCACCGACGACGGTCAGGGCGACGGCGCGTGGGGCGCGCCGGTGCGCGAACCAATCCATTGCTCCGCGTGCTGCATTCATGAAGTCTCCTGTCGGCCTCGCCGCCGGAGAAACGCCGGCGACCGGCCGACCCTATGGGCGCGGATCCGGCACCTTGTTAACGACCTGTTCCCGCGGCAGGACCGCGATCGCCTCGCGGTGCGGGTCGCTGGGCGGGACCCAGGACGGCTCATCCGGCTGGACGTGCAGCCCGGCCGCCGCGCACAGCGCAACCGCGTTCTCGCGGAGGGTCTGGATGGCGGGGCGGTCGTCGTCGGCGCGCGTGGCGAGCGACCAGCACCACAGCGGCACTGGTGCGTGAACGCCGCGGGCGCGCAGGCCCGGCGGCAGCGGCGCCGGCTGGCGCTTCGGCGAGGCGAGGACGGGCACGCCCAGGCGCCTGACCCGGTCGTGGAACCCGGGTCCGCTGATGCCGCCGTCGTCGACGTGCACGACGCGGCACCCGGTGGCCTGCGCGAAGTCGAGCGCGTATTGGTTCCACGCGTCCCATGACGTGAGGTCGGCGTCGACGAGCACGCACACGTCCCGCGCCGCGACCGGGTCGTGGCTCGCCGTCGCGGGCGCCACGGCGACGAGCGGCTCCGGCCAGAGCAGCTGCAGGTCCAGCCGCTCGCCGGCCGCCGGCGCCCAGGCGACCGCCGCGTCGAGGCCGCCGTCCGCGACGCGCGCGATCTGCACATGGCTCGGCATGACCCACTCGTCGATCCGGACGTCGGAGCGGATCGACGCGACGAGTGGCTCAGGGAGCCAGCTCACGTAGCCGAGGCGCAGCGGGCCGGTCGTGCCGGCGACGCGGCGTTGCGCGGCCGCGGCGAGCGCGAGGATCTCGCGCGCGTCGGGCAGGAGCTGGCGGCCGGCGGAGGTGAGCGCGACATGGCGGCGATCACGCTCGAACAGCGGAGCGCCGAGGCTGCGCTCGAGCACCTTGATCTGCTGGGAGAGCGACGGCGCCGCGATCTGCAAGCGCTGCGCTGCGCGGCCGAAATGGAGCTCCTCGGCGACGGCGACGAAGTAGCGCAGCTGGCGGAGCTCCACGGGCGCGAACGATACGCCTGCTGTTAGGCGCTGCCTAACAGCGTGACGCAGTTGGTCGTGGAGAACCGGTCGCCGCTGCTCCACGCTCGGGAGCATGGAATTCCTCGTCACGCTCACCGTCACCATCCCCGCAGGCACCGATCCCACCGAGGTCGAGCAGCGCAAGGCCGACGAGGCCGCTCGCGCCGCCGAGCTGATCGAGACGGGCAACCTCCTGCGCATCTGGACGCCGCCGTCGGACCCCGGCGTGTGGACCATCCTCGGTCTCTGGGAGGCCGACGACCCCACCGAGCTGCGCGCCATGCTCGAATCGCTCCCGCTGTGGCCCTGGATCACCGAGCACACCGAGCCGCTCGGCGCCCACCCGAACGACCCGGGGCGTCTCGTCAGCGGAGCCCGCTGACTCTGTCGTAGCGGTCGGGCCGCTACGCTCGATCGCCGTATATGAGCGCGCTTCCCGTCATCGCGACCGCGGACGCGAGACGAGTGGTCGAAGAGGCGAAGCGTCGCCGGACCTTCGCCATCATCTCGCATCCGGACGCCGGCAAGACCACCCTCACCGAGAAGCTGCTGCTCTACGCGGGCGCGGTGGGTGAGGCCGGGTCGGTCACCGCGCGCAAGGGGCGCAAGGCCGCGACGTCGGACTGGATGGAGCTCGAGCGCCGGCGCGGGATCTCGGTCACCTCGACGGTGCTGCGCTTCGAGCACGACGGCGTCGTGTTCAACCTGCTCGACACCCCCGGGCACAAGGACTTCTCCGAGGACACGCTGCGCGTGCTGGCCGCGGTCGACTGCGCCGTGATCCTCGTCGACGCCGCGCGCGGCGTGGAGCCGCAGACCGAGCAGCTGTTCCGGGTCGCCCGCGCGCGGGGGATCCCGCTGCTGGCGTTCGTGAACAAGTACGACCGCCCGGGTCTTGAGCCGCTCGAGATGCTCGACCACCTGACGGACACGCTCGAGCTGCCGCTCGCGCCGCTGACGTGGCCGGTCGGCATCCCGGGCGCGTTCCGCGGCGTGATCGACCGGCGCGACGACACGTTCCACCGCTTCGAGCGCACGACCGGCGGCGCCGGGATCGCGCCCGAGCGGATCATGAACGCCCGCGGACAGGGCGACGCCGAGGACGACGCAGCGTGGGCCGTCGCCGAGGAGGAGCTCGAGCTGGTCGACGAGGTGGGCAGCGCGTTCGACCTCGACGCCTTCCTGCGCGGCGAGCAGATCCCGCTGCTGTTCGGCTCGGCGGCCTGGAACTTCGGCGTCGGGCTGCTGCTGGGCGTGATCCGCGACCTCGCGCCGCCGGCCCTCCCCCGCCCCGCCGACGACGGCACGCCGCGGCCGGTCGACGACCCGTTCGCCGCGCTGGTGTTCAAGGTCCAGGCCAACATGGACCCACGCCACCGCGACCGGGTCGCCTTCATCCGCATCAACTCAGGGCGCTTCGAGCGCGGGATGCGGGTGACCAACGCGCGCACCGGCCGCACGCTCGCGCTCAGCTTCGCGCACGAGGTCTTCGGCCAGGACCGTTCCTCGCTCGACGAGGCCTTCCCGGGTGACGTCGTGGGCGTGGTGATCGGCGGCGACGTCCGCGTCGGCGACACGCTGTTCATCGGGTCCACCGTCCACTTCCCGCCGATCCCGACGCTCACGCCGGAGTCGTTCGTGACGATCTCCAACCGCGACGTCGGCCGCCACAAGCAGTTCCACCGCGGGCTCGAGCAGCTCGACCAGGAGGGCGTGATCCACGTCCTGCGCCGCGCGCACAACCAGGACCCGGTGCCTGTGCTCGGCGGCGTCGGCCCGATGCAGTTCGAGGTCGCGGTCGAGCGTCTGAAGACCGAGTTCGGCGCCGACGTGCACACCCAGATGCTCCCGTGGGCGGCCGCCCGGCGCACCGACGCCGAGGGCGCGATCAAGGTCCTGGCGGACCCGGGCGCGACCGACGTCTTCGTCCGCGGCGACGGCACCCACCTCGCCGTCTTCCCGAATCGCTTCGTCCTCGAGCGCTTCGCACAAAGAAATCCGAACGTTCAGTTGGACCGCCTCATCGGCGCCGACGAACCGGTCTAGGTTCGATGCCCGACCGCGATGCGCTCCGCCGGGCGGATCTCGAAGCGGAAGCCGCACTCGCGCGTCCACGCCTCTAGGACCTGCTGCTCGCCCGGCCGGTCGAGGTCGTCGAGCACCACGACGGCGCCGTCGGTGAGCCGCGGCAACAGCACCGGCAGCGCCGGGTAGCGACTGAGCCCGGTCCCGGGCTCGAACGCCGGCGGCCCGTCGACGAGCAGCACGTCGATGGCGTCGGGGACGGACGCGAGGGCGTGAGCGGCGTACCACGGGAGCCCGGGGCCCGGCTCCAGCGGGGCGAGGACGACCTCCGCGGTCCCCGCGAGCCCGGCCGCCGCGAGGTGCTCGCGCACCCGCCCCGCCCAGAGCTCGTCGTGCTCGAGCGACACGAGCCGTCCCCCACGCTCGCTCACGAGCCGCGCGAGCTCCAACGTGCTGAAGCCCGACCCGCACTCGACCACGGTCGGCGCCTCGCGAGCGCCGACCTCGGCGCAGACGGCGGCAAATCCCGCGGGGACCATCGACCCCGTGGACCATTCGAGCGCGGCGATCACGCGATCGCCGGAAGGGCCGTCGGCTCGGGCGAGAGCAGGTGGCGATAGGTCGCTTCGTAGACGTCGGCGACGCGTGCGGGCTCGTAGGCGTCGGTGAACGCCCGTTGCGGCCGCGGACGCGGCAGCTCCTCGTTGAGCACCACCTCGAGCGCCACGGCCAGCGCGTTCGGATCCTCCGGCGGGACGATCACGCCGCGCCCGTCGCCGAGTGTCTCCGGGAAGCCGTCGACGTCGGTCCCGATCACCGGCACGCCGTGGGCGAGCCCGATGATCGCGGTCTGCGAGAACGACTCGTCGCGCGACGGGATCGCGAGCACGGAGGCGCCGGCGATGTAGGAGCCGGGATTGGGCACCCACCCGAGGAAGCGCACCTTCGCCTGCAGGCCGAGCTCGCGCACCTGCTCCTCGAGGATCGGCCGGAGATGTCCGTCGCCGAGGATGAGGGTCTGCGGCGGGTCACGCAGGAGCGCGATGGCGCTGAGCAGGATGTCCGGCCCCTTGTCGGCGTGGAGGCGGCCCGCGAACACGATGCGCGGGCTCGGCAGGCCGGCGAGCGGCCGGTCCTGGGTTCCGACGACCGGTGAGATCCCGGTTCGCACGCGATCCGGCACCAGACCGTGTTCGAGCACCGTCGCGCGGGCGCTCGGCCCATGCGCGAAGAAGACGTCGACGCGGTCGAGGCCGTCGCGCATCTCCGCGTCGTACGGCCGGTCGGGCCAGAGGTACTGATTGTGCTCGCTGGCCACCAGCGGGGTCCCCGACGGCGCGGCGTGCGCCGCCGCCCACCACGCGCCGAACATGTGCGCGTGGATCAGATCGGTTTGAGCAAGCCGCGGTTGCAGCCAGTCCGCGAACGCCGGATCCGGCGTCCACTGCAGGTTCCCGCCCTCGCCCCAGATCGTCGGCTCCGCGCCGTGCCGACGCGCGAGCTCGAGCCCCTCCGCGCTCGCCCAGCCGCACAACAGCTCAGAGGCGATCCCTCGACCGCGCAACTCGGCCATCACTCGCAGCATCGAAAGCTGCGCCCCACCCGGTTCCAGCTTGGCCATGACCCGCGTCGTGTTGAGAATCCGGTCAGCCCTACCAGCCGACGCGCCGAACCCTGTGAACGATCAGGTCTTTTAGAGTGCTGCGAGGGTGACGCGGGTCGCCTCGTCCGCGGGCGCATAGACGGTCAGGCGCAGGTCCGGCGCGCCGGTCGGGATCGTCTGGGCGTGGCAGAAGTGCAGCGTGCCGAGCGTCGGGTGCTCGATCGTCTTGGTGCCGCGCTGGCGGTCGGCGACGTCGTGGGCGTCCCACCACGCGGTGAACTCGGGGCTGTGCAGACGCAGGCGCGCGATCAGGTCCTCGTACTCCGGCTCGCCCGCGTGGCGGGCGTGCTCAGCGCGGAAGCGCGCGACGATGCTGCGGCCGGTCGACTCCCACGAACGCGGGCGCTCGCCGGGCGCGTAGTCGATGAACCAGCGATACAGCATCGACCGGTTCTCGGGCGGGAGGTGATCGAAGCCGCCGAGCACGGCCTCCCCCGCGCGGTTGATCGCCAGCACGCGGGTCAGCGGGCCGAGCAGGTAGGCGGGATGCGGGTGCAGCGCGTCGACCAGGGCGATCAGTTCGTCGTAGGGCTCGGGCTCCTCATCGCCGTCGGGCAGCGGCAGCTCCTCACGGGCGAGGGCGTACAACGTCGCGCGCTCGGCCGCGTCGAGCCGCAACGCCCGCGCGATCGCGTCGAGCACCTGCGGCGACGCGTTGATCTCGCGCCCCTGCTCGAGCCACGTGTACCAGGAGACGCCGACGCCGGCGAGCACGGCCAGCTCCTCGCGGCGCAGGCCGGGAGTACGGCGGCGGCTGCCGTCGTCGGGGAGGCCGACGTCGGACGGCGTGATCCGCGCGCGGCGCGAGCGCAGGAAGGCGCTCAGCTCGTCCCGGCGCGTGGGTGGTGGTGCGACTCCCATGTTCAGCTGGCTCCTGGTTACCCCGCTGACGCTAGCGCAGCATGTCTCCCATGACTTCGACCTATTCGCTCGCCGGACACGACGTCAACCGCGTCGGCTACGGCACGATGCAACTGCCCGGCCCCGGCGTCTTCGGCCCACCCAAGGACCGCGACCAGGCGATCGCCGTCCTGCGCCGCGCCCGCGAGCTGGGCGTCGACCACTTCGACACGTCCGCCTACTACGGCCCGTGGGTCTCCAACGACCTGCTGCGCGAGGCGCTTCACCCCTACGACGGGATGACCATCGTCTCCAAGGTCGGCGGTCGCCGCGGGCCGGACAAGAGCTGGATCGCCGCGTCCACCCCCACCGAGCTGCACTGGGGCATCGACGAGAACCTGATCGGGCTCGGCGTCGACCGCGTCGACGTCATGAACCTGCGCCTGATGGAGGTCGGTGACCCGGCGTTCGACGAGAAGCTCGGCGCGATGGCGGACGCCGTGCAGGCGGGCAAGATCGGCGCGATCGGGCTCTCCAATGTGACGCTGACGGAGCTCGACCGTGCCGCGGAGCTCGGGATCGACGTCGCGTGCGTGCAGAACCAGTACGCGCTGACCTTCCGCAAGGACGAGGCGCTGCTCGCCGCTTGCGCCGAGCGCGGCATCGCCTTCTCGCCTTTCTTCCCGCTGGACTTCGGGAAGGTCACCGGCAACGCCGTCGTCACGTCGATCGCCGCGCGGCTCGGCGCCACGCCCGCCCAGGTCGGCCTCGCCTGGCTGCTCGCCCACGCGCCGAACCTGCTGGTGATCGCGGGCACGTCGAGCCTCGCCCACCTCGAGGAGAACGTCGCGACCGGCGACCTCGAGCTCACCCCCGAGGACGTCGCGGCGCTCGACAGCGTTTGACATCCTAATGCCATTAGGTATTCTCCTAAGCACAGTAGGTAATTGACGCCCAAGGAGACCCTGATGAAGACGACCACCGTCACCGAGAACCTCACGCAACTCACCCGCCTGCACTTCGTCAACGCCTTCCTCGTCCGCGAAGACGACGGGTTCACGCTCGTCGACACGACGCTCGGCGGTGGGGCGGATGCGTTGGTCGAGGCGGCACGGCGGGCGGGCGCGCCGATCCGGCGGATCGCCCTGACGCACGGACACGGCGATCACGCCGGCTCGCTCGATGGGCTGCGGGAGCGCCTCGGCGCCGACGTCGAGGTGCTCATCCCCGAGCTCGACGCCCGCATCCTCGCGGGCGAGAAGGTGGTCGAGGGCAAGCTGCCGGGCAGCTGGCCGACGGTGAAGACCGCGCCGGACCGCCGGCTGAACGCCGGCGACCGGGTCGGCAGCCTCGAGGTCGTCGCGACCCCGGGCCACACGCCGGGCCACGTCGCCTTCCTCGACACGCGCGACCGTTCGGTGATCGCGGGCGACACCTTCACCTCGATCGGGCGTCTCGCCACCACCGATCGCATGCGGTTCCCGTTCCCGCTCGCCTCGATGGCGACGTGGAACGGCGAGACCGAGCTCACCTCCGCCCGGGTCGTCCGCGCGCTCGAGCCGACGCTGATGGTGGTCGGCCATGGCCCGGCCGTGCGCAACCCGGTGGCGGCGATCGATCGCGTGCTCTCCTGATGGCGCGCTCCGGGCTCGACACGGAAGCGGTCGTCACCGCCGCCGCCGCGCTGGCCGACGCCGACGGGCTCGAATCGGTCACGCTGGCGCGCCTCGCGGCACAGCTCGGCGTGCGTCCGCCGTCGCTCTACGTGCACGTCGACGGGCTGCCGGGGCTGCGACGCCGGCTGGCGCTGCGCGGCGCGCAGGAACTCGCCACGGGCCTGCAGGCGGCGGTCGCCGGACGGGCCGCAAAGGACGCCCTCGCGGCGGCGGCCGACACCTACCGGCGCTATGCCGTCGAGCACCCTGGCACCTACGCGGCGACGCAGCGGACGACGGACCTCGAGGACGCCGAGACGGGCGCCGCGGCGACCGCCGCACTGGACACGCTGCTCGCCGTGCTGCGCGGCTACGGCCTCGAGGACGAGCGAGCGGTCCACGCGGCCCGCGTCCTGCGCTCCGCCCTGCATGGCTTCGCGACGCTCGAGAGTGGCGACGGCTTCGGCCTCCCGCTCGACCTCGACGTGAGTTTCGCCCTGCTCGTCGAGATGCTCGACCAGGGCCTGCAAGCCGCCGCGCGCGAATGAACCGCGCTCGCGTGGTTCCCCGATCTGCAGGGAATTAACCGGGGCTGTTCGCCACCGGACACCAGTGATCCGGGCCGGGAGAGGTCGGCGCAGCAAGGGCCGTATGACTGATCTCCCGGAAGGGGAACTGATGAGCGATGAGCTCAGCGTCGTCGAGTTCGACGGCGACGAGGCGGTCGCCGAGGCGATCGCCGGCATCGAAGACTCCAAGCGCACGCGCAGCGGGTTGTTCCGCGGTGCCGGGGCGCTGGCGGGTGTCGGCGCGTTCGCCGCGCTGCTGCCGCGTTCGGCGTCCGCCCGCTCGGGTGGCTCGAAGGCCAACGACGTCAAGATCCTCAACTACGCGCTGACGCTCGAGTACCTCGAGGCCGCGTTCTACGCCGAGGCGTTGCGCGTCGGCGGGTACACCGGCGCGGTCGGCCGGTTCGCGTCGGTCGTCGCCTCCCACGAGGCGACCCACGTCGCGACCTTGAAAGGTGTCCTGGGGTCCAAGGCGGTCAAGAGCCCGTCCTTCGACTTCAAGGGCACGACCCGCAAGTGGAGCACGTTCCTGCGCACCGCGAAGGTGCTCGAGGACACGGGCGTCGCCGCCTACCAGGGCCAGGCGCCGCTGATCCACCAGAACGCCGTGCTCGGGCCGGCGGGGGCGATCCTCGCCGTCGAGGCGCGCCACGCGGCGTGGGTGCGTGACCTGCTCTACGCGGGCAAGTCGGTCAAGCCCGCGCCTGAGGCGTTCAGCACGCCGATGTCGATGTCGCAAGTCCTCAGCGCGGTCAAGCAGACCGGCTTCATCAAGTCCTGAACCCGGAGGCCATGACCATGTTCACTTCAAAGCCAAGGGTCGACCTGTCCGCGGTCGTCGAGTTCGACGCCGACGGCGCACTGCGCGAGACCGCCGACACGGCCGCGCGCCATTCGCGCCGCCGCTTCCTGCGCAACTCGGGGCTCGCGGCGGGCGGCATCGCCGTCGCGGGCGGGATGGTGCCCGGCTCCGCGCTGGCCGCCACGTCCAAGGGCGACGTCGCGATCCTCAACTTCGCGCTCACGCTCGAGTACCTGGAGTCCGCGTTCTACGCGTCGGCGCTCAAGCACGCCGGCTTGACGGGCGAGTTCGAGCGCTTCGCGCGGCTCGTGCACCAGCATGAGATGGCGCATGTCGAGGCGCTGCGCAAGGCGCTCGGCAACGCCGCGATCAAGCGCCCGGCGTTCGCGTTCGGGTCCGCCGTGACGAGCAAGGCCTCGTTCACCGCGACCTCGATCGCGCTCGAGGACACCGGCGTGCAGGCCTACCAGGGCCAGGCGCCGTTCATCAAGTCCAACGACGTCTTCAAGGCGGCGATCTCGATCCACCCGGTCGAGGCACGCCACGCCGCGTGGATCCGTAACCTCGCGGGTCTCGGCCCGGCGCCGGCGGCGTTCAACCCCGCGCTGACGAAGTCCGCGGTGCTCGCGGCGGTCGGCGCGACCGGCTTCATCAAGTAAGGAGGCGCGTTACATGCCCAACATCGGACCCATGGAACTGATCATCGTCCTGGTGATCGCGCTCGTCGTCCTCGGCCCCAAGCGGCTGCCGGACGCCGGCAAGTCGCTCGGTCGCGGGATCCGCGAGTTCAAGGGCTCGCTGTCCGGCGACACCAAGGACGACGACGAGCGCGAAGAACGTGAGCTCGCCGCGATCCAGCCGGTCGCCGTGGCCGAGCCCGTGGCCGAGCCCGAGCGCGTCGCCTGACGCGTTCAGCGGGGGCGCCGCTTTGCGCCTCCGTCACTTTTTGGTTACCGTTGGGCGCATGTCCGACGGCACTCCCGGCAGTCCCTGGCAGCTGAAGACCCCGCCCGGCTCGTCCGAATACACGGCCTGGCGCGACGAGTCCCTCGACCCGCCCGCGCTCGTGGTGCAGGTGGGCAAGACCCAGCTGCGCTACCACCTGCGCGCGCTCGACGACCTCGTCGACATGCTCGCGGCGCACGGCGACTGGATGCCGCTCGGCAGCGCCGACGAGCAGAAGCCCGCGGCCGAGGGGACGGTCGAGGCGTGGGCACGGGCTTCGGACAACCCGGTGGGCGGGTGGTACGGGATCAAGAAGGGCCTGCGCGGCCGGTTCGCCAACTACGTGCCGCCCGTGCTGGAGGCGCTGGGCCGCGTGGAGGTCGAGCACAACGCGCGCAACAACCGCATGCGCGTCCCCGCATGACGCGGTTGGCGCCGTCGCGGTGACCGTTCTCGCCGACGCCGCCCGTAGGTCTTGGTATGAACCCGCAACGAACGAACGACAAGCGCGACGACGAGAACCATCCCGGAGCCGAGGGCGGCGAGTCCGACGCGACCCACCGGCCGCCGGCGGCGCCCGCCGACGACGACTCGCCGCTCGGCGACACCGACCAGCACTCCAACGCCGACGCCTAACCGCCCGCGCCGCCGACGATCGTCACGTGGCCCCACTTGAAGTGGAACGCGATCACCGCCGCTGAACCGATACCCGCGACCCACGGCCAGGCGCGGCGTGGAAGCCTTCCGTCATCGCGGGCGGAAGCCGCGGCGGTCGCCGCGGCCAGGGCGGTGGCGGGCCAGGCTGCGGTGATCGCGATCAACGCGACGGCGCGGAGCGCCGAGCCGCCGGTCAACGCGTCCCAGCCGCTGTTGGAGCAGTAGCCGTTGTGGTCCTCCATCCAGGCGTTGCCATATGGCGAGGCGTCGCGGTGGCACGCCGCGAACCGGGTGGCAGTGAGGAGGACGCAGAGCCCAAGGGCGTAGGGCCACGCGGTCAGTACCTTGCGGGTTGCCGAAAGCCGCATCCCTCCGGCTTGTACCCGGTCGCCCAGAAGCTGGCGCGTTCGCGGTCTAAAGGTCGGGGGCCGACCGGCCGATAGACGTGGGTGCGGAGGTGACAGCGTCCAACAGGGGGAGCGGATGAAGGGCCAAGATCGGCTGGCGCAACTAAGAGCTTTGATGAACCGGCTGGAGCGGATGCCCGCTTCGCCGGATCGCGACTGGATGCTCGCCGAGGTTCGCTCGCGCGCCGTGGACATCGACACCGGCATCGCGCCGCGGCCGATGCGGCCCCTGGAATCGGGCGCGACGCGCGAGCCGGAGGCCGTGGCGCCGAAGCCCGTGGCGCAGACGGCGCCGCCCGCTCCGGCTCCGGCACCCGCGCTGGCCAAGCCGGTCGCGCGGCGGGTCGCCCCGCGTGCCGCGGCACCCGTCGTGCGCCGCGCGCCCGTCGCGGAGACGCCCGCGTGGGAGGCCACGTTCCCCTTGCCGAAGGGCGACGAGGATCGCGTCGACCTCTTGTCGCTCGGCGGGCTGCTGAACTCCGATGACGAGGTGCCCTCGGCCGAGCATGCCGAGGGAGAGCGCCCCGCGAACCGCCCGTGGGCGGGAGGGCTGCGCGGCTAGGGCCAGCGGTTGGCGGTCGTCCGCCAACCAGAACGCCAGGCTTCTCCCCTGGGCGCGTGAGGCGCCGCCGGAGAAGCTGGCGGCATGAAGATCGTCGCCCTCGCCGGACTCGCGCTCACCCTCCTCTTGCCGAGCGCGGCCTCCGCGCAGCCCGGCGCGCTGACGCAGGCCGGATGCGTGAGCGAGAGCTCAAGCGGCGGGACGTGCGCGGACGGCTATGGCATCGAAGGCGCGACCGCGATCGCCATCAGCCCGGACGGCCGCAACGTGTACGTGGCGGCGCCGGCGACGCAGTCGCTCGCCGTCTTCGCGCGCGACGCCGCAACCGGGGCGCTGACCGAACTGGGCTGCTTCACCCTGTTGGCGGCCGGAGATCCGCACTGCGTGCGGGTCCCACGCGGCTTGTCGAACCCCGTCGCCATCACGGTCTCGAGCGACGGTCGCAGCGTCTACGTCGCGAACCTCGCCGACGAGGTGACCGTGTTCGCTCGCGACCCGAACAGCGGCGCGCTGTCGCAGCCGCCGACCCAGCCGTGCATCGGCTCGTGGATGCTGCCCGGGTGCCCCGGGAGCGGCACCGCGCTCGGGGCCGCCGAGGACGTGATCACCGTCGGCAGCGACGTCTACGTCGCTGCGGGCGGCGACGCGGCGATCGCCGAGCTGCGGCGCGATCCCGCGACGAGCATCCTCTCCCAGCCGCCGGGGCGACCGGCGTGCATCAGCCGCGACGGCATGGCCAGCAGCACGACCGGCAAGGAGGCCGACTGCACCCACGCCGGTCTCGCCGTCAAGCAGCCCACCGCGCTCGCCCTGACGCCCGCCGCGAACCACCTGTTCGCCGTGGACCGCGGCGGCCGCGCCCTGTGGACCTTCCCGCGCAACCCGGCAGGCGTGCTCGCCATGCCCTCCTGCGTGTCGCCCGTGGACGGCGCGTGCGGCATTCCCGCCGTGCACGGGATGCAGGCGCCGTTCGACGTCGCGGTCGCCGCGGACGACGTCTACGTGACGTCGACCGTCCCGGGCGGCGTCGCCGCGCTGCGCAGCGCACCGAGCGGCGCGCTCAGCCAGGCGGCGAGCGGGGCGCGCCACGGGTGCGTCACCAACGACGGCAGCGACGGATGCGTCCAGGGCCGGGCGCTCGCCGGAGCCGAGGCGGTGGTCGTGGCGCCCGACGGCCGCAACGTCTACGTCGCGGCGGTCCTGGCCGGGGCGATCGACACGTTCGAGCGCGATCCCCCCACCGGCGGCCTGCACCAGCTCGACGGCACCGGCGGGTGTCTGAGCTACGACGGCGCGGGCGGGATCTGCGCGCAGGGCCGTCTGCTCGAAGGCGTGCACCAGCTCGTCGTCAGCCCGGACGGCCGCAACCTCTACGCCGCGTCCTACAACCGCAGCGCCGTGCTCGCGTTCGCCCGCGAGCAGCCGCCCGTCGTCTCCCCCGTGGCGACGCCGGACGTACCCGCGCCGGTGGGTGACCCGGAGCCCGCGCCCGCCGCCGCCGCCGCCGTCGTGGCCCCCGCCGCCCGACCCGCGATCACGGCGTTCACGGCCTCGCGGAAGCGCTTCCGGGCGTCGGCGAGCACCCGGCTGCGCGTCACGCTCACCGCTCCGGCCACGGTCAAGATCACGGTCACGCGGCGCGGCCACCGCAAGGCGCTGCGCACGCGGACGCTGCGCCCCGGCACCCGCTCGCTCAGGCTCGCCAGCTTGAAGCCGGGCCGCTACACCGCCCGCGCCACGATCGCCGGCGGCGCGGCGCGCACGCTCAGCCTCACCGTCCGCCGGGGGTAGATCCGCGGGGGTGCCCCGGCTCGGTATCGCTGGGCGAGCGTTTCCCGGGGCACCCCCGGTTGCACTCCGCGCGGTCGTGGACACTTGCCCTGCGTGGACTTCGAAGAGCTCTATCGGGCGACGTATCCCCGCGTCCTCGCGTACGCCCGCTCGATGGCGTCGCGGGAGGACGCAGACGACGCGGTCGCCGAGGCGTACGCGATCGCCTGGCGCCGGCAGCGGGACATCCCGCACGGGGCCGAGTTGGCGTGGCTGATCGGCGTCACGCGGCGGGTACTCGCCAACGCGCGCCGCACCCGGTTCCGGGCGGGTGCCCTGCACGCGCTGCTCGACCTCCAGCCGCGTGTACCCGGGCCAGACCCCGCCGACCACGTCGAGGACGGCGAGCTGCGCGCGGCGCTGATGGCGCTCTCGCCGCTGGACCGCGAGGCGATCGTCCTGAGCGCCTGGTTCGAGCTCTCCGGCGCCGACGCCGCACGGGTCCTCGGCATCACCCACGCCGCGTTCCGGATGCGCGCGGCTCGAGCACGGCGCCGCCTGCGCGCCGCGCTCAGTCCAACGACGACGAAGGAGAGTCCGACATGGAACACGACGTGATGGAGCGGCTGCGCGCCGCTCGCCCGCGCGTCGACGACGACGCGTTCGACCCCGAGCTGCTGGCCCGCGTGCGCGAGCAGCCGATCGAGGCTCGGGCGCGCCGCGCGGTTCCGCGCGCGGTCGCGATCCCGGTGGCCGCGGGCGTGACGCTCACCGTCGCCGGCGCGGTGATGCTGGCCGGTGGGCCCGGTGACGTCGGCGGGCCGTCGTCGGCCTCCGCGATCACCCAGGCGCTGCACTGGCTGGACCCCGGCGCCGACCAGATCCTGCACGCGCGCAGCGTCGAGACCCAGGGCGGGCGCACGACGACGCGCGAGGTCTGGCAGTCCTCCGACGACCCGGCCGACCAGCGTCTGCGGATCGAAGACGCCAGCACCTACGAACTGTCCGGTGATGCGTTCTACGACCCGTCGACCGACACGATCTACGACGGCCCTTCAGGCCCGGCCGCCAAGGGCGCCGGCGGCGCCCCGGAGCGCAAGGCCGCAGCGGGCGGCGCGACCGTGGGGAAGTCCCGCGTGCCCGTCCCCGCGAACAAGGGCCGGGACCCGGCGCTGCCCTCCGGCGATCCGATCGTCGAGAAGGTGCGGATCCTGCTCAGCGAAGGCCACATGCGCGTGACCGGGCTCGAGGACCACAACGGCACCCAGGCCTGGGCGATCTCGCTCAAGCCCGACGCCGGCCGGCCTGCGTGGACGATCTGGGTGGATGCCGACAACGGCAAGCCGCTGGAGCTCCGCGACCCGGGGCGCGACGCTGAAGAGGCCCCGCAGACCATCCGCTGGACCAGCTACGAGGTCCTGCCGGAAGCGGGCGCCGACCAGCTTCTGACGCTCACCGGCGCGCATCCGTCAGCCCGCGTCGTGCACGACCCGGCCGCGGTCGACGCGGCGCGGCAGCGGCTGCAGGTCGCCGGGTAGGGCGAGCGTGCCCGCGACGCCGCGAAGGCGTCGCGGGCACGAGGCTCGTGTATCAGGGTCGTCCGGAGCCGGGTCTACCCAGCGATGGCTCTGAAGCGACTCGCCCGCTCACTGCTGACCTGCCTGGTCATCGCGATCGCCGCCTGCGGCGGGTCGGAGAACGCCGCGCAGTTCGGTCCTGACGCCCCGGACGGCGGCGACGCCACCGCGACCGCGGCCACGACGAAAGGCCCGCATCAGCCGGGGCCGCACAAGCCGGGCCGGACGGCGACGCCGTCGAAAGAGGGCACGAGCGTCCCGACCGCCAACGCGGATCCGACCGAGGAGCCGACGAACGTTCCGACGGCAACGGCGACCGCGACCGACGAGCCGACGAACGTTCCGACCGAGGAGCCCACGAACGTCCCGACGGCGACGCCGACGGCCGAGCCGACCGAGGAGCCCACGAACGTGCCCACGGCGACCCCGACGGCCAGTCCGTCCACGACCGCCGACCCCGGCGAGTAGCGATGTCACAGGACACGTCCGCGCTCACGCCGCAGCCAGGCGCGAGCCCGGAGGCCGTCTGGCGCGTCGCCGGCTGGGTGGTGGCGCAAGGCGCGTTGCTGGCGTCGCTGCTGCTGTACTTCGGCTGGGCCCGCACCCAGCGGACGTTCGCGTACTTCGGCGTCGACCTCAGCCTGCTCGACTTCGCGAACACCGACTACATCCTGCGCAGCGTCGGCTCGGCATATATGCCGATGCTGCGCCTGGGGCTCGTGGCGGTCGCCGGCTTTGCCCTGCACCGGTACCTGGCGAGCCGCCCCGCGGCGGCCGCTCGCGCGCACAACGCCGTGGGCGTGCTGGCGATCGCCCTGCTCGTCCTCGGCGGCTCGGCGCTGCTGATGCCCGCGTGGTCAGCGCGGATCGGCCACTGGATGCCGAACTCGCCGGCGATCTTCTACGCGTGGCTGCCCGCGTCGCTCGCCACCGCGTTCGCTCTCCTCATCTATGCGGGAACCGCGACCGGCCGGTTCAAGCAGAGCGAGCTACCGCGGGCCCTGCTCGTCGCGCTGCTGGTGATGGCCCTCTTCTGGACGGTCTCACTCTTCGCCGTCTACGACGGGCTCGCTCGCGCGAAGGCCATCGAGCGCGAGCTCCCGAACGCGGCCGAAGTGGTCGTCCTCTCCCAGAGCACGTTGTTCCTGCACGGCCACGGCGTCAGCGACAGCGACCTCGTGCCCGCGGGCACCGGCAAGCCGGTGCCCGGCCGCTACCGGAAGCAGTACAGCGGGCTGCGGCTGCTGATGCACTCGGGCGGCAAGTACTTCCTCCTTCCCAGTCACTGGCGACGCGGTCGCGACCGCGTCGCCGAGATCCCGGACGACGAGCAGATCCGGATCGAGATCGTTACGCCGCCGGTGTGACCGCGTAGGTGAGCTGGACCGAGGCGGAAACCTGCGGCGGGACGCGGCAGACCCTGCGGGTACCGGCCGCGACGCGAACGCGCTTGCCGTTGCGCACGACCGTCTTGACGCGGCGGACGTTCCCGCAGTAGTGGCCGTTGGGGAAGGTCCCGAACTGGTAGTAGAACGGGTAGGAGTTGGGCGGCGAGTCCGAGATCGAGATCAGCGCACCGAGCGTCAGACCCGCGGCGGCCGCCAGCGCGACGGCGTGGGCCTTGCCTTCCGCGACCGCCTTCGGCAGCGCCGACGCCTCGGCAGCCTCTACGGCCTCACGGATCGAGCGCTCGCTCTTGGGATCGTCCGGTTTGGGCGCAGACTGACCGACCCCCGCAGCCGTGAGCGTCGTGGCCGGCGCCTGTGCCGACGCGGCGGTGGGGAACAGCGCGGCGGCGAGCAGCACCGCGCTGGTGGCGATCAGACCTACGGGACGTCCGGGCACGAGCATTCCTCCGTTCAGTGGCGACTTAACACTTAAGTTCCACCGAGCGCCGTTCTTGTGACCGCCCGCATGACATGATCGTTGGAGCGATGCCGCTCCTGCGCCTCACGCCGCCGTAGACCCGACCCGCCCGCGTTCGCCGCGGGTCCACCGGTCCGGTCAAGCGTCGAGTGAAGGGAAGTGGTTGTGGCTACGCCATATCGCGCGCTGCTGGCGCGCCCTGGGGCGATCCGGCTCGCTGCCGGGTGCGCCCTGGGCTGGTTGTCGTTCACGAGCTATGCGCTCGCGATCGTCCTCGCGACCGAAGGCGCCACGGGATCGTTCGCGGTCGCGGGAGCCGCGGTGGCGGCGTTCGCGGCGGCGTCGGCCGCGCTCGCACCGGTACGCGGGCGGCTCGTCGACCGCCGCGGCGCGCGGGCGCTGCTGGTGCTCGCTCCCCTGCACGCCGCCGGGCTCGTGCTCGTGATCGTGGGCTGCGCGGGGCCGGCATGGGCTCCGGTCGTGGCGAGCGGGCTGGCGGGTGCCGTGGTCCCACCCGTGATCGCGACCGCCCGCGCGGCCTGGGTCGAGGTGGCGGGACCTGAGCTCACGCCCACCGCGCACGCGCTCAACGCCGCGCTGGGCGACGTCGCCGCGGTCGCGGGCCCGGCGCTGACCGGAGCGACGGCCGCGCTCCTGGGCCCGCTCGTCGCCCTCGCCGCAGTGATCCCCGGCGCCGCGACGGCGGCACTGCTCGTCGCGCTCACAGCACCCGACTCCTCACGTGAGACCCAGCCACCCTCATCCCCGCACCGGTTCTGGGGCGTCTTGGGCGAGAGTCCCGGGTTGCGGACGTTGGCGGTGTGCGATGGGGTGCTCGGGCTCGCGTTCGGCGCGCTCGACGTCGCCGTACCCGCCCTCGCCCGCGAAGCGGACGCGACCGGCGCGGCCGGTGTTCCCCTGGCCGCGTTCGCCCTCGGGAGCGTCGCATGCACGCTCTGGGTCGGGGCGACCCGCCGGCACGCACCCGCGGCGCGCTATCTGCTCGGCACGTTCGTCGTGGCGGTCGCGTTGCCGCTGTGCCTCGTCTTCGCGTCGTTGCTCGGAGTCACCGCGGTGCTCGTCTTCGCGGGAGCCGGATTCGGGTTGTTGAACGTCGCGCTGTTCGAGTTGCTCGACGGCGTCGCCGCCGCCGATCGCGCGGTCGAGGCCCTCACCTGGCTGACCAGTGCGCAGGGCGCCGGTCTCGCCGCCGGCGCCGCGATCGGCGGGTTGCTCGCCCACCGCGGCGCGCATGACGCGCTGTTCCTCGTCGCAGCGCCCACCCTCCTCACCGCCGCGATCGCCTGGGGGCGGCGGGCCGGGCTGCGTGTTCAGGTCGCGGCGTAGGCGGCGGCGGTCGCGGCGAACGCGCGGGCGGCCGGGCTGGGCGGACGGTTCGACGGCTGCACGAGCGAGACCAGGAACGCGGGCGCGTGATGGCGGATCGGCACGAAGGCGAGGAGCGGGTCCTGCGGGAACATGCCCGGCGCGAGGATCGCGATCGCGAGCCCGTGGCGGACGAAGTCGGCGACGGTCACCAGATCGTTGATCTCGTACGCGATCGTCCGCTGTGCCCCGGCGGCGGCGAACGCGTGGTCGTTGGCGATCCGCACGCCCCACTCGGGTGGCATCTCGGCGAACGGCTCATCCCGCAGCGCGCCCAGGTCGACCGAGGCCCGCGACGCCAGACGGTGCCCGGGCGGGCACGCGACCTGCATCTCCGCACGCGACAACGGCGTCAGCTCCAGACCCGGGAGGCTCGTCTGTGGAAGCCCGACGAACGCGAGGTCGAGCTCGCCCTCGCGGACGGCGTCCGCCTGGCTGCCGCTGCCGGCCTGGCGCACCTCGATCTTGACCGCCGGATGCGTGGCGCGGAACGCGGCGATGACCCCCGCGGCGCTGAACACGCCCGGGCTGAGCGTCGTCTGCATGATCCCGAGGCGCAGCGTCCCGCGCAGGCCGCCGTGGAGTTCCTCGACCGCGCCGTCGACCGCGCCCGCCGCCCGCAGCGCCTCGCGCGCGACGGGGAGCAGCTCGCGCCCTTCGGCGCTCAGCTCGACGCGGTGCGTCGTCCGGTGAAACAGCGTCACGCCCCACTCGCGCTCGAGGTTGCGGATCGTCGCGGAGACCGCCGATTGGACCACTCCAAGCCGATCCGCAGCGCGCGAGAAGCCCTGTTCCTCCGCCACGGCGACGAACGTCGCGAGCTGTCGCAGTTCCATCGTCACCCACAATGGTAATCGCTGCGCGTGATGACCGATAGCTCCGATCAGCATTGAACGCGATGGTTTCGTGCGCAACGATGAGCGCCAATGAACTTGACTCGCACCGTCCCCGATGCGCGTCGTCACGATCTCGCGTTCTGGTCGGTGGCGTTCGCGTTCCTGGCGGTCATGGCCTTCTCCACCATTCCCAGCCCGCTCTACGGGCTCTATCAGCAGCGCGACGGCTTCTCGGCGTTCGTGATCACCCTGATCTACGCGGCCTACGCCGTCGGCGTCGTCTCCAGCCTCATCCTCGCGGGACACATCTCCGACTGGCACGGACGCCGCCGCGTGCTCCTGCCGGCGATCGCGATCACGGTCGTGAGCGCCCTCGTGTTCCTGGTCTGGCGCGACCTCCCCGGGCTGATCGTGGCGCGGATCATCAACGGCTTCTCCGTCGGCATCGTGACCGCGACCGCCACCGCGTACCTCGCCGACCTCCATACCGCCACCCGCCCGGGCACGGGCAACCGGCGCTCGCAGGTCGTCGCCACCGTGGTCAACGTCGGCGGACTGGGCCTCGGTTCGCTGATCGCCGGCCTTCTCGCGCAGTGGGCCGGCTCGCCGCTCACCGTCCCCTACGCCGTGTTCGTCGTCGTGCTGCTCGTCGCCTTCGCGCTCGTCGCGGTCGCCCCGGACCCGCACACCACGCCGAACCCGCGCCCGCCCTACCGGATCCAGCGCCTCGCCGTGCCCGCCGAAGCGCGCGGCGCGTTCTTCGCCGCGGCGCTCGGCGCGTTCGTCGCCTTCGGCGTCCTCGGCCTGTTCACCGGCCTCGCCTCGACCTTCCTGATCGGCACGCTGCACCAGTCGTCGCACGCGCTGGCCGGCTTCACCGTCTTCGTGATGTTCGCCGCCGGCGTGGTCGTGCAGATCGCGACCCTCCCCTGGTCCGTGCGCCGCGTGCTGGCGCTCGGGATCGCGCTGATGCTGCTCGGCCTCGCGCTGACGGTGCTCGCCGTCTGGCTGCCGGCCCCGAGCCTCGCGCTGCTGCTGATCGGCGGTGCGGTGAGCGGCGCGGGCGGCGGCGCGGTGTTCAAGGGCGCCGTCGGCACCGTGATCGAGATCTCACCCGCCGACACCCGCGCGGAGGCGCTCGCCGGCCTCTTCCTCGCCGGCTACCTCGGCCTGTCGTTCCCGGCGGTCGGCGCGGGGATCGCGCTCCAGTACGTGAGCGCGCGCGACACGCTGCTCGGCTTCGCGGTCATCGTCGGCGTCGGCATCGTCGCCACCGCCTCGCGCCTGCTCGGCAGCGGCGCCACGCCGGCCGCGATCGCGGCCAACAGCGCGGCCTGAGCGCGACGGTCACCCCGGCCGTGTGAGGCGCACTCACCCGCCGAGGGATGATCGTGGCGATCTGCAGTGAGCGCAGCTCGCCCACTCGGCACAGCGGTCCGGCCGCGGTTGCGGCGGGGGATCGTGCGGCGTCCACGTGTGGAGAACGCGCTCGATCGCGGGTGGGAGGCGTCGCTGACGCTCGTCGTCGCACCTGCCGGCTACGGCAAGACGATCGCGGTGGAGAGCTGGATCGCCAACCGCGGCAACGTGGCCGCGTCCGTGGTCGCCGATCCGTCAGACAACGATCCCGTCCGGCTCTGGACGTCGATCGCGACGGCGGTGGAGCGGGAACGCGACGGGGCCGGAGCCGCCGCGCTGGAACGGCTGCAGCAGCCGGTCGGCTACGTGCGGCCGGCGATCGACGCCTTCGCTGAAGCGCTCACCGCCGACCGGCAACCGCTCGTCGTGGTGCTCGACGACCTCCAGTCGATCGGGGACGAGCACTGCCTGCGCTCGCTCGACCACGCGATCGAGGTGCTGCCGGAGAACGTTCACCTGGTCATGTGCTCGCGCACGCTGCCGAAGCTGCGCATCGCACGGTTGCGCAGCCAGGGCGAGCTCGCCGAGATCCGCACCGCCGAGCTCGCGTTCACCCCCTCCGAGGCGCGCCGCCTGTTCGCGGCCGTCGAGGGCGTCTCGCTCAGCGCGACGGCCGTCGCGACGTTGACGAAACGCACCGAGGGGTGGGCGGCGGCGCTCTATCTCGCGGCGCTGTGGCTGCGTGAGCGCCCGGACGCGGAGGCCGCCGTCGATGCCTTCCGCGGCTCCCACCGCCACGTTCGCGACTACCTCACAGCCGAGGTGCTCGCCGACCTCGAGCCGGACGCGCATCGGTTCCTGACCCGCACGTCGGTGCTGGCGGAGCTGTCGGGCGAGCAGTGCGACGTCGTCCTCGAGGCTTCGGGCTCGCTCGAACGGCTGCGCGGGCTCGAGCGCGCGAACCTGCTCGTCACCGAACTGCCCGACCGGCCTGGTTGGTACCGCTACCACAGCCTGCTGCGCGATCATCTCCTGGCCGAGCTGGACGTCGTCGAACCGGGCGAGAGCACCGTCCTGCGCCGCCGGGCGATGGCGTGGTCGCTCGAGCGCGGGCGCGTCGACGACGCGGCGGAGCACGCCCTGGCCGCCGGCGAGTGGGACGCCCTCGCCGGGTTCGTCGAGGATCACCAGTTCCGCCTGCTGCGCACCGGTCGCACGGGAACGCTCGCGCGGTGGACGGCGTCGATCCCGCGCGAGGTGCTGGCCCGGCGGCCCGATGCGCTCGTGGCCGCCGTGATCGCCGGGCACGCGGTCGGCCGGCCGGCACCCGACATTCGCCGCCTGCTCGGGCTGGTGCACGCGGCCGGGACGATGCGATCGGGTGGCTGGCGGGCGATCGACAGCGCGGCGTTGCAGCTCGCGCTTGCCCACTACACCGACGATCACGTGGGTGACGCCGTCCAGGCGGCCGAGGCGGCGGTCGACCTCGCCGCCGATCAGCAGGAACTGGTGGTCGCCGCGAACGCGGTGCTCGCCCTCACCCGGCTCATCGCCGGTGACAACGACAGCGCCGCGGTGGCCGCTCGAGCGGCGCTCGAGCATCCGGACGCGGGCGAGCGGCCGTTCGGGCTGATCGGCGCGTCGGCGGCGCTCGCGATCCTCGACGCGCACGCGGGGAGACCACACCTCGCGCGCGGGCACGCCGACCGCGCGCTGGCGACGACGCGCGAGGCCGAGCTGATCGGTCGCCCGTCGGACTCACGGGCGCAGCTCGCCGATGCCGTCACCGCGGCCCTCGAAGGCCGCCTCGGCCACGCCCAGCGGGCGGCGCAACGCGCGGTGCGCAGCACGATCCAGGGCGGGATGTGGCACGCGTGGGCGCTGCTGGAGCTCGCTCGCATCGAGCTCCTTCGCGGCGATCTCGCCGCCGCCCGACGCTCGCTCGCGCAGGCCGAAGAGCTGCTCGCCGGCGCGCGTGATGCGGGCCGGCTGCCCGCGCTCGCCGCCGAGCTGACGGCCGCGCTCGAAGGGACCGACAAAGTCGCGCCGGTGGCCGAGCTCCCCTCACCGGCCGAGCTCGCCGTCCTGCGCCTGCTCGGGCAGTGCACGGTGCGCGAGATCGCGGACGCGCTCTACCTGTCCGGCAACACGATCAAGTCGCACATCCGCGCGATCTATCGCAAGCTTGGCGTCAGCTCGCGCGAGGAGGCGGTTGCCCGCGCGGTCGCGCTCGGGTTGCTCGACGAAGCCGAATCGCCGAGGTGAGCGCACAGCACCGCTTCGAAATCCGCCGCGGCGGACGGCCGGCCGAAGTTCCAGCCCTGCCCGAACCCGCAGCCGAGCCGCAGCACCCGCTCGCGATGCTCGGCGGTCTCGATCCCCTCGGCCAGCACTCGCGCACCGGTGGCGGTGCCGATGCTCGCGACCGCCGCGAGGATCGCGTCGCCGGTCGGCGTGCGGTCGGCGACGATGAAGCCGCGGTCGAGCTTGATCACGTCGAAGTTCACGCTGCGCAGCTGCGCGAGCGAGGAGTGCCCGGTGCCGAAGTCGTCGAGCGCGAGGCCGATGCCCGCCTCGCCGATCGCCTGCAGGTTCGCGCGCGTGCGGGCGTCATGCGTCAGCACGGTGGTCTCGGTGACCTCCAGCAGCAGCCGCGCGTGCGGGAAGTCGCTGCGCGCGAGCGCACGCTCGAGGCGCAGCATGAAGTCGGCCGCGGTCAGCTGGCGCGGTGAGAGGTTGACCGAGACATGGAAGCCGGGGATCTCCTCGACCCACCGCTTGGCGTCGCGGCACGCGGTGGTCAGGACCCGTTCGCCGAGGGAGTGGATCAGGCCCGTCTCCTCGGCGAGCGCGATGAACACGTCCGGCGCGATCGGCCCGAGCGTGGGATGCGTCCAGCGGGCGAGGGCCTCGGCGCCGACGATCGCGTCGTCGTCGAGCGCGACGATCGGCTGATAGGCGACGCGTAGCTCGTCGCGCTCCAGTGCCGCGCGCAGATCGCTCTCCAGTCGCAGCCGGTCGGTCACCGCAGCGCGCATCGAGGCGTCGAAGATCGCTGCGCCGGCGCGGCCCTCGTGCTTTGCGCTGTAGACGGCGGCGTCGGCGTTGGCGATCACCGTCTGTGCGTCCTCGCCGGGCCGCGCCGCGGCGACGCCGAGGCTCGCCGTCACGGCGAACTCGTACCCGCCGACGCGGACGGGCTGCTCGAACGCGTGCAGCAGCCGTCGCGCGTCGGCCTCCCACTCCGGCGTGCGGATCAGCGCGAGGAACTCGTCGCCGCCGAAGCGGGCGAGCGACGTCGTCGGCGCGGCGTGGCCGCGCAGGCGCGCGGCGACCTCGACCAGCAGCGCGTCGCCGACCGTGTGGCCGAGGCTGTCGTTGACGCGCTTGAAGTGGTCGAGGTCGATGAACACGACCGCGACCTGCTCCCCGGGCGTGGCCAGCATCGCCTCCAGGCGCGCGCCGAACCGGGCGCGGTTCGGGAGCCCGGTGAGCGGGTCGTGGCCGGCGTCGTGCCGGAGCCGGGCCTCGGTCCGCCGCAGCCGGCCGGTCAAGACGCGCACGAGCGTTCCCGCGGCGAGCAGCGTCACCATCGGCAGCAGCCATTGCGCGATCAGCGCGGTCACCGGCCGCTCGCCGATCAGCGCGAGCGACGTCGCGTACGCCGTGCACACCCACACCGCCTGGAGCACGATCTGGCGGGCGTCGAAGAAGCACACCGCGTAGAGCGTCGCCCACAGGTAGTAGAACGCGTAGACGCTGCCGGGGTCGCCGGTCGCGACCAGCGCGACGCTGATCACGAGCGTGTCGAGCGCGATCGAGAGCTGGAACATCCACCACGGCTTCGCGCGGCGCCCGAGGACGAGGAACGTGCCGAGCGCGTACGCGGCGAGCGTCGCGCAGACGATGACGACCTCGTTCGCGTGGTCCTCGTGCGCCAGCAGCAGCCACAGGACGGAGAGCGTGGCGCCCATCAGGTTCAGCGCCGCCAGCGCCGCCGCGAACATCGCGGAGTCGTCGGTCAATTCCCCATCGCCGCGATACCAGCGCTTCCACAGGGCGATCAGCCCCGCGGGACCGCGTGATTCGTATGACATGCCTCAGTCATCGGCAGCGATCGGGCCCGTTCTGCGGCTGAGCGGGGATTTCACCCGGATGATTGAGCGCGCCCAGCGCCACCGGAGTGCCGATAGCGACGGACATGTCCTCCCTCCTCCGACGTCGCCGCTCGACCGAGCCGGTCGCCGCCCCCGACCCGACCGCTCTCGAGCTCAAGCTGCGCCTGCGCAGCCTGCATGACCATTGCCTCACGAGCCTCGTCGCGGGGCTGGAGGCGATGCAGGGCGGCGACCTGACGGTCCAGGTGTCCGCTCGCACCACCCGGATCGACGTGCGCGCCGCCGACCCGGAGACGCAGGAGCTGGTCGAGCTCTTCAACGCGATGCTGGCGCAGGCGCAGGCCGCGCTCGAGGGCTACAACGGCGTCCGCGAGACGTTGCGCGCGGCGCTCGGCGATCACAGCTGCCTCGCAGGACTTCAGGAGCGGCTGAACAGCCTCAGCGATCATTGCCTCACCGGCCTCGGTGAAGGCCTGGCGGCGATGGCCGACGGGGACCTGACGACCGGCGTCGAGCCCGCGACGACGCCGCTCGTGCCGGTCCCCGGCAGCGAGCTCGGGGCGCTCGGCGAGACGTTCAACGTCATGCTCGGCAAGGCGCAGGGTGGGCTGGAGGCCTACAACGCGACGCGCGCCGGGATCGCCGAGATGATCGTCTCGATCGGCGCCACCGCGTCGCAGGTCGCCGGGGCGTCGGAGCAGATGTCGAGCACCACGCTCCAGACCGGCGCGGCGATCGAGAACATCGCGCGGCTCTCCTCGGCCGTGGCGGAGGGCGCCGCACGCCAGATCGAGAGCATCGACGCGGCGCGGGCGATCAATCGCGAGGCCGAAGGGCTCGCGGCGGAGGCCGGGCTGCTGGCCGAGCAGGGAGTCGCGCTCACGAGCCAGATCGCCGCCATCTCCGACCAGACCAACCTGCTGGCGCTCAACGCCGCGATCGAGGCCGCCCGCGCGGGTGAGCAGGGGCGCGGGTTCGCCGTCGTCGCCGACGAGGTGCGCCGGCTCGCCGAATCCTCGAACGAGACGGTCCGCAGGACCGAGGCCGCGTTCCATGCCCTTGCCGAGGGCATCACGAGCGTGTCCGGCTGCATCGAGCGCATGTCGACCGCCACGGGCGCCGTCGGCGAGATCGCGCGCGAGGCCGGGGACGCGACCGCCGACGTCTCGGCCGCGACGCAGCAGTCCTCGGCCGCCACGCAGGAGATCTCCGCCTCCAGCGACGAGCTCGCGCAGATGGCCGCCTCGCTGCAACGACTGGTCGGCGCGTTCCGCGCTTGAGCGAATTCTGTACGCACTTATGCGTAGAGAGTCCATCTCGCGTGTCTGTATACTTCGCGTGATGCACCCGCGGGACATGCCGTTGTACTCGGCCCGTGCGCTCGTCGCGCGCGCCATCGACAAGGCCGAGGACATCGGGGTCCGCGGGGCGGTGGCGGTCGTGGGCGCCAGCGGCGCGCTGGTCTCAGCCTCGCGGATGGACCGCGGCGGGACCAGTGGGATGGCGCGGGCGCGCTCGAAGGCGTGGATCGCGGCGACGCAGCAGCTACCGAGCGTCGTGCACCTCGGGCGCATGCGCACGCTGCCGGCGCCGATGGAGCGTGGGTTCGTCGCGTGCTCGCCTGAGGCGGTGTTCCCGGGCGCGGGCGGGATGCCGATCGGCGAGCCGGTGATCGCCGGCATCGCCGCTTCAGGTGCGACCGTCGGCCCGTTCGTCGACTATCCGGGCGCTGAGAGGCGCAAGCTGATCGCCGACGGCAAGCCCGCCAACGGCGAGGACCTGCTCGTCCACTATGCGCTCGGGATTCCGTACGTCGGCCAGCATGGCGATGACGAGCAGCGCTGGCTGGACGCGTACGGCGCGCTGCCCGACGAGCCGGGGCTCGGGATGGCCGACCCGCCGCCGGCGTCCGCCCAGCTCGAGCTCGCGTGGGCGCTCGATCTCGCCGACCGCGTGCTCGTCGCGGCGCGGCGGCGGGATCTCCGGATCGCCGTCGCGATCGTCGACCGGCGCGGCGACCCGATCCAGCAGGACTGCATGGACGACGCGCCGACCGCCGGCCCCTTCGTGGCCGAGGCCGTCGCCGCGGCCGCAGCGACGTTCCAACTGCCCAGCAGCGAGCTGCCCGACGGCGCAGCCCCGCTGCTCCCCTACAAGGTCTCCGCGCTTCCCGGCGGGCTGCCCGTCACCGACGGCGAGCGCGTCGTCGCCGGGCTCGGGATCGGCGGCGCCCCGCCGCAGCTCTGCCACGAACTGGCGGCCGCGGTGCTCGCCTCGTGAGGGTCTGCGTCGTCGGCTGCGGCGCGATCGGCAGCCTCTTCGCCGCCCGCCTCGCCGCCCACGCCGAGGTCTGGGCCTACGACGTCTCCGCCCCCCACGTCGAAGCCATCCATCGCGATGGGCTGCGGATCGAGGGCGGCGCGGTGGCGCGCATCAATGCTCGCACCGACGCCGGTGAGATTCCGCCGTGCGAGCTTGGGATCGTCGCGACCAAGGCGACTTTCACCGAGGCGGCGATGGCGGCGACCGCGCACGTGTTTGCGGGTGGGGCGGTGTGCAGCGTGCAGAACGGGATCGGGAGCGAGGAGGTCGTCGCTCGGTATGTCCCGCGGGTGATCCGTGGGGTCACGCTGCTCGCCGGGCACGTCGTCGCGCCGGGGGTCGTGCATGAGGACGCGCCCGGCACCACGTGGCTCGGGCCGTTCGAGCCGCAGCCCGCCCGCGAGGAGGAGATCCGCGCGCTCGCGGAGATGATCGGCGGGGTCGCGCTGGCCGACTCCCGCGGCGCGCAGTGGACCAAGCTGCTCTTCAATGCCGCGACCAACCCGCTGGCCGCGCTGACGGGCCTGACCCACGGCGAGCTGTGCGCGCAGCCGGAGCTGCGAGCGACCGTCACGGCGCTGGTCGACGAGGGCCGTGCCGTGGCCGACGCGCTCGGCATCACGCTCGACAGCGACCCGGACGCGCTGATCACCCGCGCGGCCGAGGAGAACTTCGCCCACAAGCCGAGCATGCTCCAGGACGTCCTGGCGCACCGGCCGACGGAGATCGACGCCCTCAACGGCGGGATCGTGCGGGCGGGCAAGGCGGTGGGTGTCCCCACGCCGTTGCACGCGGCGATCGCCGCGCTGATCGCCGGCCTCGAGGCCGGCTGGAACCACAAGGACTGAACACGCCCGTGCGCATCGGAGACATCGACATCACCCCGCTGAGCGACGGCGAGCTGCGGATCCCGCCCGACGCGCTGCTGAGCAAGCCCGCCGCCGAGTGGCCGGACGGCTTTCTGGACGCCGACGGCCTGATGGGCGTCAACTTCGGCGGCTTCCTGGTGCGCACGCGCGAGCGACTCGTGATCGTCGACACCGGGATCGGCGGCGGCGCGCTGCCCGAGCTGCCCGTCGGCACCCTCCCGCAACGTCTGGCGGAAGCCGGCGTGCGCGTCGACGACGTCACGGACGTGATCTTCACCCACCTGCACTTCGACCACGTCGGCTGGGCCACCGACGGGACGCGCATCCTGTTCTCGCACGCCGAGCATCACTGTCACGCGATCGACTGGCATCACTGGTGCGGCGCGGACCCGGCGCCCGAGACGGGCCCGGGACGCGAGGACTTCGGGGCGATCCCAGCACCCGCGCGCCTCGCCCCGCTCGCCGACCGGATCCACAAGCACATCGCCGACGGCGAGATCATCCCCGGCATCGCGCTGCGGCTCGCTCCCGGTCACTCCCCCGGGCACTGCGTGGTCGAGATCCGCTCGCGTGGGGAGCGCGCGCTGCTGCTCGCCGACGCCGCGCACAACCCCGCGCAGCTGCTCAGCGACGACTGGACGTCGGCGACCGACGTCGACCCGGAGCTCGCCCGCGCCACCCGCGCCGCGCTCGCCCACGAGCTGCTCGACAGCGACACGTACGTGACCATGACGCACGACGCGGGCAACCGCTTCGGGCGCCTGGTCACGGTCAACGGCGACGGCGAGCGCGCTTGGCGCTACGCGCCGAGCATCGAGTAGCCGCCGTCGCAGATCATGTAGCTGCCGGTGATGTGGCCGGCGTCGTCGGAGGCGAGGAAGAGCGCGGCGCCGGTGAGCTCCTCCGGCGGCGGGATCTGCCCCATCGGCGTGTCGCGGGTGATCTGCTCGCCGCGGCCCGCCTGGAAGTCCGGCCGCTCGAGCACGGCGGGCGTGGCCATGAACCCCGGCGCGAAGATGTTCACCCGCACCTGCGGCGCGAGCGCCTTGGCGTAGGACTTGGTGATGCCGAGCAGGCCGTACTTGCCGGCGGCGTAGATCGGCGCGCGCGGGCTGCCGCGCACAATCACCGTCGAACCGATGTTGACGATCGCGCCGCGGGCGCCGCGATCGAGCATCCGCGTGCCGAACTCGTGGACCATCAGCATCGTGCCCTTGATGTCGACCGCGAGGCAGTGGTCGATCGTCGCCTCGTCGAGCTCGCGCCACGAGGTCTGCGAGGACGCCATGTCACCGACGTTGTTGACCAGGACGTCGACGTCACCCGCCTCGTCGGCCATCCGCTTGATCTCGTCCCAGACCGAGATGTCACCCTGCATCAAGGTCGCTTCGGCGCCCGCCGCACGGACGTTCGCGGCCGTCTCCTCCGCACCCGCCGCCGAGCTGCGGTAGTGGACGATCACGCGGCTCGCGCCCTCCTGCGCCGCCCGCACGGCCAGCTGCGCGCCGAAGCCGGTCCCCGCGCCGGTCACCATCACCACTTTGTCCTGGACCTTGCCCGCCATGTCTTAGATCACGCTCCGTCCGCCGTCGATGTACAAGACCGTGCCCGTGACGAAGCTCGCCTGCTTCGAGCACAGGAACAGCACCGGCCCGACGACCTCGTCGATGCGGGCGAAACGCCCGGCCGGGATCAGCTCGATGAGCGCTTCGCGCCGCCCCGGATGGTCCGCGAGGTACTGGCGCGTGAGCTCGGTGTCCATGTAGCCGGGCGCGACCGCGTTGACCGTCACGCCGTCGGCCGCGGACTCGTGGGCCATCACCCGCATCAGCTGGTTGATCGCGCCCTTCGTCGCCGCGTACGGCCCATGGTGCTTGTGGCCGCTGCGCCCCGCGACCGACGAGAAGAAGACGATCCGCCCGAAGCCCTGCTCGCGCATCTTCGGAAGCGCGGCACGGGCGGTCCAGAACGCGCTCGACAGGTTGATGGCGACGATGTCGTCCCAGTCGGCATCGGTGTACTCGTCGATCGGCTTGCGGCGGTTGATGCCGACGGCGTGGACGAAGACGTCCACGCCGCCAAGACGGTCCGCCGCCTCGGCCATCGCCGCACGCGCGGCGCCCGCGTCGCGCAGGTCGGCCTGGATGTGGTCGCCCCCGGCGACGTCGATCACCGCGGTCTGCGCACCGGCGGCGCGGAACGCGTCCGTGATCGCCGCACCGAAACCGCCGGCGCCGCCGGCGATCACCACCCGGCGCCCAGCGAGTCCCAGCCAGTCGCTCACGCGATGAACCGGGTCGTGAGCGAGCCGATGCCCTCGATCGTGCTGACTAGCGCGTCGCCGGGTTTCAAGTAGCGCGGCGGGTCCATCCGGTTCCCGACGCCGGCGGGCGTGCCGGTGAAGATCAGGTCGCCGGGCAGCAGCGTGCAGATCGACGAGAGGTACGCGATCGTCTCGGCCACGCTGAACAGCATCGAGGACGTGCGGTCGCCCTGCACGGGCTCGCCGTTGACCGCGCAGCCGATCGCGAGGTCGTCACGATCGGCGAGCTCGTCGGGGGTGACCAGCCACGGCCCCGTCGGGCCGAAGCCGGGGAACGACTTGCCGAGGCTGAACTGCGGGGGCGAGCCGACCATCTGCACGTCGCGCGCGGACAGGTCCTGGCCGACGGTCAGGCCGGCGACGTGGTCCCAGGCGTCGGTCTCCTCGACGCGGTACGCCTCGCGCCCGATCACCGCGACCAGCTCGACCTCCCAGTCGACGCGGTCGGTCGCGACGACCACCTCCGCGTCAGGACCCGTGATGCACGACGGGAACTTCGTGAAGGTCAGCGGCGCCGGGGGCAGCTCCAACCGCGCCTCGCGCGCGTGCAGCGCGTAGTTGAGCCCGAGGGCGAAGACCTGGCGCGGGCGCGGGGCGGGCGCGCCGAGCTGCGCGGCCTCGAACGGCTCGGGCGGGTACGACGGCTCCCACGCGCGGAACTCGTCCCAGCGCGCGTAGATCGCCTGCGGGTCGGGGCCGAAGCGGCCGTCCGAGGCGCGCTCGACGTCGACCGCGCCACCGCCGGTCAGCAGCACGAGCCGGTCATGCAAATTCGCGATGCGCATCTTGAGAAACTTTACGCAGATCTGTAGAGTGTATGCAAGTTGCACGTAAGTCTACAGGGTTGAGGGAGATGCGATGAAACTGGTGACGTTCGACGACGGCCGCGTCGGCCGCATCGAAGGCTCGCGCGTGGTCGAGCTCGACGTGCCGGACATGCGCACCTACTACGAGCGCGGACTCCTCGCCGACGAGACCGGCGAGACCTTCGCGCTCGCCGACGTGCGCCTGCGCGCCCCGATCATCCCGAAGAAGTTCTTCCACACCGCGGGCAACTTCCGCGAGCACGACGAGGAGTCCAAGAACGTCAACTGGTCGCACCCCGTGCTGCCGTGGATCGTGTTCTTCCAGAACATCGACGCCATCATCGGCACCGACGACGCGATCGTCTATCCACCCGACGGCCTCACGAACGAGATGGACTACGAGCTCGAGCTGGCCGTCGTGATCGGCAAGGCGGGCAAGTTCTTCTCGCCCGAGGAGGCCGAGGACTACATCGCCGGCTACATCATCTTCAACGACATCACCGCGCGCGACATCCAGCGCGAGGAGATGAAGTCCGGCGTCTTCTGCCTCTCCAAGAGCATCGACACCTTCTGCCCGATCGGCCCGTGGATCGTCACCCCCGACGAGGTCGGCGACCCCCACAACCTGTCGATGGAGTTGCGCGTGAATGGCGAGTCCCGCCAGGTCTCCCACACCAGCCGCATGTCGGTGACGATCCCGGAGATCATCAGCCACTACTCGCCGATGGGCTACTCCCCCGGGGACATCGTCTCCACCGGCACCGTCTCCGGCGTGGCCGGCTTCAGCGACGACCCGATGTCGCTCTACCTCAAGCCCGGCGACGAGGTCGAGTGCGAGATCGAGAACGTCGGCATCCTGCGCAACCGCGTCGTCGCCTGGGCTGACGTCCACGCGCCCGCCTGATGCGCTGGGATGATCAGGAGTTCACCGAGGTCCGGCCAGGGATCTTCGGCGCGACGATCGACTCCGACCAGCTGACGGTTACCGTCTACCGCTACGAGCCGGGCTGCGCGTGGGAGACGCACGAGCATCCTGAGGATCAGGTGACCTTCATCGCCGAGGGCGGGACCGTCGACTTCGTGGTCGACGGCCGCCCGGCGCCGATGTCCGCGGGCGAACTCGCGGTGATTCCCGGCGGTGTGCCGCACAGCGCGACCGTCGCCGCCGACGGCGAGCGGGTGATCTCGGTGAACGTCTGGCGCTTGCGCAGTCGCACGCCGTAAAGGCGGCCCGCGTTCGCGGGTTAGACGTGCATGCTCCTCCCCTTTCGCCTCTCCGCTCCGCTCGCGTTGATCGCGCTCGCGCTGTTCGCCGGTGCGGCGTCCGCCTCGGTCCACGTCACGACCTTCCAAACCCCGTCGCACCGCATCCTCTGCGGGTACGAGCGCGGCGACGACGATCCGGCGCACATCCGCTGCGACCTGCGTTTCCTCGCCGGCCGCGCCGCGTATCTGTGGCCGACCGGCAAGGCGTTCATCGACGGCGCGAATGACGTCATCGCCGACCCGCACACGGCCCCGGTCCTGGCCTACGGCCACAGCCGCCGCTTCGGCCAATTCCGCTGCACGTCGCGGACGACCGGGCTGACCTGCATCAATCGCACCGACCACCACGGCTTCACGGTCTCGCGCGAGCACCGGCGGATGTTCTGATGCGCCGCGCGCTGCTCCCTGCCGCCGCCTTCGCGGCGATGCTCTGCCTGCCCGGCGCCGCCCACGCGAAGTGGGATCCGGTCACCACGCCCGGCGCGAGCAACACCGACGAGGTGAGCCTGCTGCGCACGCCCGACAACCGCCTGCACGTCGCGTGGCGGCGGCAGCCGGACGCGACGAGCTATGAGCTGAATCACACGGTGATCGCGCCCGACGGCGCGGTCGGCGCCGCGCAGGTGATCGCCTCCGGCTGGGCCGGAATCGGGAGCCCGGCGCTGATGCGAACCGCAGCCGGCCAGCTCGAGCTCGTCGCCGCGGCGCAGCACTCGATCGACGCGGGCGACCCGATCCAGAACGTCGCCCACTTCACGTCGTTCGACGGCGGTGGGAGCTGGGTGCTCACGCCGTCCGACGTCGCCACCGGCGCCGGGTTCGCCGATCCGATGAGCGCGCTCGCCGGCACCGACGGAGCGACGCCGTTCTTCGCCTGGGCGACATCTTCCGGCCTGTTCGTGCACCGCGGCACCGACGCCGCGGTCCCGGCCGCCAACCTCCAGGGCGCGAGCTGTTGCGCCTACGAGCCCACGCTGGCCGTCGACGCGAGCGCCGGCCGGCTCGGCGTCGCCTGGTACAGCAACGCCACCGGCCAGAACGGCGTGTGGGCCCAGGCCGTCGACCCGGCCACGGGCGCCCCGGCGGGGCCCGCTGCGCGGATGCCGGGCACCGCCGCCAGCGTCCCGCCGGACCAGCGGATCGCCTTCACGGGTCGCGGCGCGCAGCCGGGCCTCTTCGCGGCCTACAGCGGCGGCGGGCCCGCGGCGAGCAAGGTGCTGGTGTGGACCGTCGGCGGCGGCACCGCGACGCTGGCGCGCTCCGCGTCGGCGGTGCGCGAGCCCGCGCTCACCGTGACGCCCGAGGGCCGCCTGTGGGTCACGTGGGCCGCCGGCAAGCACGTCTACGCCCGCCGCTCGAACCTGACGGCGACGAAGTGGGGAGCCACGACCCAGGTTGCCGTGCGCGCCGGCACCGGCACGGTGTACAAGCTCGCCGCCGACGCGCAGTCGCAGGTCCTCGACGTGCTGGCCGGCTTCGAGCCCACGGGCGCCAACGGCGTGCAGACCTGGCACGACCAGCTGCGCCCGGGTCTCACGCTCGAAGTCTCGGCCGGCCCGATCCACAACCACTTCCGCACGGTCAAGCTGCGCGTGACCGATGCGGGTGACCCCGTCGCGGGTGCCCACGTGACGGTCGGCGGGCAGCACGCGACGACCGGGACGTCCGGCCGCGCCACGATCACCGTCCCCGCCGGGCACTCGCTCGCCGCGACGGCCACCAAGGCCGGCTACGTACGGGCTACGTCGTGAACGTCGTCGTCAGCTCGGCGGTCGAGTCTCCCCCGACCCACACGTCGAACGTCGAGGCGTCCAGGACCCAGTCCCGCACCGCCGCGTTCCAGTAGCGCAGCTCCGCCGGGCCGAGCGTGAAGCGGACCGTGCGCGACTCACCGGCCTCGAGCGTCACCCGCTCGAACCCCTTGAGCTCGCGCACCGGCCGCGATGCGCTGCCATGGCGCTGGTGGACGTAGAGCTGGACGACCTCGTCCGCCGTGCGCGAACCCACGTTGGCGACCTGCACCGAGACGGTCTCGCCGTCCATCGCGAGGTCGCTGTACGCGAAACGCGAGTAGCTCAGGCCATGCCCGAACGGGAAGAGCGGCGTGCTCTCCTCGTCCCAGTAGCGCCGCCACTGCTTCTCCGGCTCGTGCGAGATCGTGTGCGAGTAGACCAGCGGCACCTGACCCACGGTCCGCGGCCACGTGAACGGGAGCCTGCCGCCCGGCGAGACGTCGCCGAACAGGAGGTTGGCGACCGCCTCGCCGCCGCGCGTGCCGGGATACCAGATATCGAGGATCGCGGGAACGTGTTCGGCGGCCCAGCGCAGGTCGAGCGGGCGGCCGTTCATGACCAGCAGCACGATGGGCGTGCCCGTCGCGGCGACCGCCTGCAGCAACTCGAGCTGGCGGCCGGGAAGGTCGAGCGAGGAGCGTGACGCCGCCTCGCCGATCATGTTCTGCCACTCGCCCACCACGACCACCGCGACGTTGGCAGCACCCGCGACGGCGACCGCGTGCGCGAACTCGGCCTCGTCGTCGAAGTCCTCCGGATCCTCCGGCGTGTTGTCGCCGAACATGTCGAACATCGACGGGAACACACGCTGCGTCGGGCGCAGGCCGGGGGCGAACGAGACATCCCCCGCACGCCCGATGATGCCGTCGAGCACCGTCACGGTCTCGGCGAGGTCGAAGTCGAAGCACCAGGGGCCGAGCGTGTCACGGGCTGACGCCGCGAGCGGGCCGAGCACCGCGATCGAGGTGCCCGGATCCAGCGGCAGCAGCCCGCCGGCGTTTCGCAGCAGCACCGCCGACCGCTCCGCCGCCACCCGCGCGACCTCGCGGTGCGCGGGATCGGCGAGCACCGCCCGCGCGCGCTCCTCATCGACGTACGGGTGGTCGAACAAGCCCAGCGCGAGCTTGGCCTCGAGCACCCGCCGCACGCTCGCGTCGAGCGTCGTCTCGTCCACGTCGCCCCGCGCCAGTGCCTCCGGCAGATGCGCGTAGGCCGGATCGGCGATCGCCATCTCCATGTCGGTGCCCGCGTTCAAGGCCCGTGCGGCCGCATCGGCCAGATCCGAAGCGAAGCCGTGCGTGACGAGGTTGCGCACGGCGTTGGCATCGCTCACCACGAAGCCCTCGAACCCGAGGACCCCGCGGAGGACGTCGGTGAAGAGCCAGCGGTTGCCGGTCGCCGGGATGCCGTTGAGGTCCATGTAGGCGGTCATGACGTTGCCCGCGCCCGCCGCCAACGCCGCCGCGAAGGGCGGGAAGTAGACGTTGTGCAGAGCGGAGTCCGAGATCTCGGCCTCGTCGTAGTCGCGCCCGCCGAGCGCCGCGCCGTAGCCGGCGAAGTGCTTCGGCCCGGCGATCACCCGCTCGGGATCGTCCACCCCGGCGCCCTGGAAGCCGCGCACCTGCGCCGCGGCGACCGCGGCGCCGAGGAACGGGTCCTCTCCCGCGCCTTCGATGATCCGCCCCCAGCGCGGATCGCGGGCGATGTCGACCATCGGCGCGAACGCCCAGTGGATGCCCACGGCGCGCGCCTCGCGGGCGGCGACCGCCTGTCCGCGCTCGATCGTGGCGGGGTCCCACGACGCCGCGAGCGCGATCGGCACCGGCAGGATCGTGCGCAGCCCGTGGATGACGTCGAAGCCGAACAGCGCGGGGATGCCGAACCGGTTGCCTTCCGTCGCGAGCCGCTGCAGGCGGTTGATCTGGGCCGGATCGGTGACGAACAGCAGCGAGCCCACCTCGCCGCGCGACACCGCGGCCTCGACCGCCGCGGACTGGCCGCCGCTGCTCTCCCCCGCCCCGTCGCCGAACGAGAGCTCGCGCTCGAAGCCGAAGTAGAAGTACTGGGTGAGCTGGCCGGCCTTCTCCGCCGGCGTCATCTCGGCGATCAGCGCATCCGCCCGTGACCGGATCGTCTGCTGGTCGGCCATGTCACACCGCTCCTCCCGTGGACTGCCCCGAATCCTCCCAGACGTCAGCGCGCGACGTCGCCCACCGTGTCGCGCAGCAGCCCCGGATCGTGGGCCGGGTCGAGCAGCTCGATCAGCTCGAACGCGGTCCGCGCGAAGTGCTCCGCGAGCAGGCGGCCCGCCAGCTCGCGATCGCCGGCCTTGCAGGCGTCGAGGATCCCGCGATGGTCCTTGGTCGCCCAGGCGCTCGGCCCGTGGCCGATGTGCATGCGCCGGTAGCGCTCGGCGTGATCGAGCAACTGCGTGAGGACCGCGGTGAAGCGCTCGCCCGCGGGCGCCGTGAGCCCGCGGTGGAACGCCTGGTGCGGGACCGTCCAGCGGCGATAGTCGAGCGCCTGCGCGAAGTGGGCCATCTCGGCGATCGAGCCCTCCAGGCGCGCCAGGTCCTCGGCCGTCATGCGCGGCACGGCGAGACGGATCGCCTCGGCCTCGAGGGTGACCCGCATCACGTAGAGCTCCTCGAGGTCGCGCGCGGACACCGGCGCGACGCGCACGCGGCGGTTGCGCTCGGCGTCGACCAGGCCTTCGCTCTGGAGCATCCGCAGCGCCTCGCGCAGTGGCGTGCGGCTGATGCCGAGCTCGTCGGCCAGCGCGACCTGCGACATCGTCGAGCCGGGGGCGATCTCGCCTTCGAGGATCGCCTCCCGGACGCGCTGATAGACCGCTTCGGTCCCGAGGCCGTTGGCCTCGTCAGGCAAAGGTGACGTCCAGGCCCGCGGCGGCCTCGCGCAGCGCGTCGAGGTCGAGCGCGCCGCCGGTGCCGAAGACGTGCTCCTCGGTCGCGGCGCCCGCGGTCGCGATCAGCTTCTCGAGCCCGCCCGGCGCGCTCATGGTGAGCACCTTCGTGTAGTGGCCTTCGCCGCGGTACGCGTGCTCGGTGCCGGCCGGGATGCTTGCGGTGTCGCCGCGGGTGAGCACGTGCTCGGCGCCGTCGAGCGTCACGCGCAGGCGGCCTTCGATCACCATCAGCGACTCGTAGGTGCGCTCGTGGACGTGGTTCGGCAGCCCCGGGCCCTTGGCCAGCTCGACGGTCGTCATCGTCACGCGGCCCTCCGTCTGGTCGGAGCCGAGCAGCAGCGTCTGCAGCTGGCCGGCCAGCTCGTGCCGCGGGCCTTCGCCCGAGCGCAGGAAGTAGGCCTGCTGCGCGGCGGGAAGCGTGTCGTCGGCGCCGGTGCTCGCCTCGGCGTACTGCGCGTCCTGGCGGTACTTCATCTTGAACTGCTGCTCGGCCTGGCCGAACTTCGCGAACGGCGGCGGGCCCTTAGGACCCTGCGGGAACGCGGCGGTGCCGAACGGCTCGCCGGTGAGGTCGAAGAACCGGTCCCACCCGCCGGGGACGATCGGGCCGACGAACGTCGAGTGATGCCCGCGCAACTGGTAGGCGTGCAGCGTCCCGGGCGGGATGAAGCCGAAGTCGCCGGGCGCGAGCACGCGGCTCTCGTCGTCGGCCCACAGCTGGATCGCCCCGCGCAGGCAGTAGAAGAACTCGTACTCCTCGTCGTGGTAGTGCAACGGGATCGGCCGGTCCGCGCGAGGGCCGTCGAGGCTCATGACCGACATCGCGCCCGCGGACTCCTCGGCACCGACGAGCGCCCGTCCGACTTCACCGAGGAGCACGTGGGCGCGCCCGCTGCCGGCCTCGATCACGTAGGGCACCGGCTCGCCGGGCAACGTCGTGACCGGGGTCTGCTCCGCGATGAATGTCGTCATGGTGTCGAAGTGTAGACAATTCCTGGAACTGTCGCCAGTCCTGGATCGTCGCCGTGGAGGAACCGTCCCCAGGCCGTCTGCATGGCCTCGGAGACCTCGCGGGTGCGCGCGTCGTCGTGCACGTAGTGGCGGGCGACGTCGCTGGTCCGGAAGGTCCCGAAGAGCAGCGGGACGTCGATCGTGTGCAGCGCGCCCAGGCGCGGATCGTGCGAGGGATGGTCGAGGCGGAACAGGTGGACCTCGCCGCCCGCGGCCGCCCGCTGGAACGCCCAGCGCCGCGTCGGCTCGGTGAACAGCTCGGCGGTGACCTTGCGGACGACCTCGTCCGGCACCGGCGGGTCGCGCTCGACGGCGCGGAAGAGGAACGTCGCCTCGTCGCGGGTGGTGCCGACGAGGACGGGGATCTCCGGCCGCGCGTCGGGCGCGTCGAGCGGCGACACCGGGAGCGTCGCGGCATCGAGCGTCGGCCAGGCGGCGCCGCGGGTCCCGCGCCAGGCGTCCTCGCGCAGCAGCGCCTCGTGCGCGGCCACGACCTCGTCCGCGGGCGCGTCGCGCGCCACTCGCTCCCACAGGTCCGCCGCCCACCGCGCGGAACGTTCCGGGTCGTTGGCGGCCTCGGGCAGCGGCGGCGAGTGCAGGATCGCGCGGCCGAACAGGCCTTCGGCGGCCGGGCAGACGAGCAGGTCGGCGACGTTGGCGGCACCGGCCGACTGCCCGCCCAGCGTGACCCGCGAGGCGTCACCTCCGAACGCGGCGATGTTCTCGCGCACCCACTCGAGCACCGCGACGTGGTCGAGCAGCCCCCAGTTCCCGCCCACCCAGCCGAGCGAGCCGAGCCGGTAGGTGAAGTTGACCACCACGACGTTCGCCGCGCGGGCCAGCGCGGCGCCGTCGTAGATCGACGACCCCGCCCAGCCGATCGTCCAACCGCCCCCGATCGCCCACACCAGCACCGGCCAGGGACCAGGTTCCGGCGGTGTCCAGACGTTGAGGGTCAGGCAGTCTTCGGCGCCCGGCGGGGTGACGCCGTGCGCGAAGGCCGAGATCGGCCGCTTGGGCTGCGGCGCGGGCGGGCCGGGAGCGAAGGCCTCGAGCTCCCCGCTCCACGTCGCCCTCCGCGGCGCGCCGAAGCGCTGCGCCGTCGCGTACGGGATGCCGAGATAGGCGCCGTCACGGCCGCGGACGCGACCGCCGGCGAGCTCAACGCTTGCGCTTCGGCCGGGCACCCACGTCCTCGAGCGTCTGCCGCAGGCGCGCGCCGTCGTAGCCCGGCTCGAGCAGCTCCATCACGTCGAACGCGGTCGCCGAGAGGTGCTCGGCCAGCAGCCGCCCGCTCAGTTCGCGGTCGCCGGCCTTGGTGGCGTCGAGGATCTCGCGGTGCCCCGCCGTCAGCCACGCCTTCGGCGAGCGCGCGATGTGCATGCGCCGGTAGCGCTCGAAATGATCGGAGAGCTGGGACAGCATGGCGTTGACGCGGTCGCCGGCGGCGGCGGTCAGCCCGCGGTGGAACGCGGTGTGCGGCTGCGTCCAGCGCTCGTAGTCCTTGGCCGCGGCGAAGTGCGCCATCTCGGCGAGCCGGCCTTCCAGCGCGGCGATCGCCTCCGGCTCCAGCCGGTTCACCGACAGCCGGATCGCCTCGGTCTCCAGCGCCACGCGCATCACCACGAGCTCCTCGAGGTCGGTGGCGGAGATCGGCTTGACGGTCACGCGGCGGTTGGCCTGCGCGTCGACGAGGCCTTCGCTCTGCAGCATCCGCAGCGCCTCGCGCAGCGGGGTGCGGCTGACGCCCAGCTCGTCCGCGAGCGCGACCTGCGACATGATCGCGCCTGGAGCGATCTCCCCTTCGAGGATCGCCTCGCGCACTCGCCGGTAGACCTGCTCGACGTTGTCGCGGCGGGCGGCGCCCTCGGCTGGCGTGCTCATGCGGCCGAGCCTAGCTGGCCGTGCCGTCGTCATCGGCCCATCTCGTAGCTCACGAACAGTCCGTCCGGATCACGCCGTGCCCGGATCTCCTCCAGGCGCGCGCGGTTGGGCTCGGCCATGAAGGCGTCGGGGCGCCGCGAGAAGTCCGAGTCGCCGAGATAGACCCCGTCCCCCACTTCCGCCAGCCGCGCGTGGTGGCCGTGGACCCAGTCGCGATGGCGCTCGTCGGCGGCGGCGTCGGACCAGATCGCGTAGGTCGCAAGGTAGACGTTGCGCTCCAGCGAGAACGCCATGTCGGGAAGCCGGCGGGCCGGCGCCCAGCCGTACCAGATCGAGAACGAGTGCTCGGTGGGCAACTCCGCGTAGAGGTCGCGGAGAAGCGGGTACAGCGTCGCCGCGTCCGCGTCGGTCCACTGCGAGTCCGCCGCGTAGCGATAGCCCTCGGGGTTCTGCAGGGTCATCGCGACGTTCTCCTCCGCGATCGTCGTCGGGCCGTGGAAGTGCTCGAGCGCACGGCACGGCACGGTGTCGAGCAGCGGGTCCTGGTCGCCGGTGAACGTGGTGTGCAGCAACAGCACCGTCTCCGGTCGCCCCACCCGCGTGGCGGCGACGACCGGCTCGACCGCGACGCCGAGCTGGGGCAGCACGTCATGGAGCCAGTGCAGCAGCGGCTCGAGGTCGTCGAGGGCGAAGACCCGCGTGTCGTGGAACATCGGCTCGGCGGGATGCGTGCGCAGGTGGAAGCGGGTGACGACGCCGAAGAAGCCGGGGCCGGAGCCGCGTGCGGCCCAGAAGAGGTCGGCGTGCTGCGCTTCGTTGGCGTGCACCAGCTCGCCGTCCGCGGTGACGACGTCGATGCCCACGACGTTCTCGCACCCCCAGCCCCAGCGGCGGCTGTTCCAGCCCTGCCCGCCCTGCAGCAGGAAGCCGCCCAGGCCGACCGTCTCGCAGTGGCCGCCGGGGAACATCCGCCCGTGCTCGGCGAGGAACGGCGTCAGCTCCACGCCGCCCTTGACCGCGGGGCTCGCCGTGGCGATGCCGGTGTCCGCGTCGAAGGTCAGCTCGCGCATGCCGCCGAGGTCGATCAGCAGCGCGCCGTCGCGCACGCTCCACGCCGCCCAGCTGTGCCCGCCGGAGCGGATCGACACCTGCCGGCCGCGCGTACGGGCGAGCCGCACCGCGTCCACCACTTCGGCCTCGGTCTCGGGGAAGACGACGCCGGCGGGTGTGCGTGACGGCTTGCGCGCGTTGAACACCCGCCCCACGGCCGCCTCGCGGAACCCCGGATCGCCGGGCGCGATCACACGATCACCGACTGCCCGCCGTCGACGACGATGTCGATCGCGTTCAGGTACGCCGCGTCGTCGGAGGCGAGGAAGAGCGCGACCTTGGCGACGTCCTCCGGCTGCCCGAGCCGGCCGAGCGGGTGCGACTCGCGCATCCCGTGCATCGGATGCGACGGGTCCTCGAAGAACTCGGCGATCTGCGGCGTCACGATCAATCCCGGCGAGATCGAGTTCGCGCGGATGCCGTGGCGCGCACCCGAGGCGGCCAGATGCCGCGTCAGCGCCAGCACGCCGCCCTTCGCGGCGCCGTGCGCGGCCTGCTCCTGGAAGACCGCGCCGCGCCACGCGGACACCGACGCGGTGTTGATGATCAGCCCCCGGCTCGCTTGCAGGTGCGGCCAGGCGGCCTTGGTCACCGTGAAGATCAGGTCGAGCTCGTTGCGCAGCGTGAACTGCCACGCGTCCCACGTCAGCTCGTCGAACGGACCCACGCGGGTCGCGGACGCGTTGTTGTAGAGCACGTCGATCCTCCCCACCTCGGCGACGCCGCTTTCGATCCACGCCGCCGCCTGCTCCGGGTCGGCGAGGTCGATCCCGTCGGTCTTGATGTCACACCCGACGACGACGGCGCCTTGGGCCTCGAACAACGCGGCCGCCGCGGCGCCTTGCCCGCCCGCGGTGCCGGTGATGAAGCAGACCTTGCCGGCGAGGCGGTTCACGCCCGCTCCACCAGCTCGACGAGGTTGCCCTCCGGGTCGGCCAGGAACGCGAAGCGCACGCCCGGCTCGGGCGACGGCCGCGGCGAGACCTTCTCGACCGCACCCGCTTCCAGCGCCCGCGCGAACAGCGCGTCGATGTCAGGCGCATTGACCGCGAAGTGCCCGTAGCCGCGGGTGGCGAGCGCGTCGATCGGGCTCTCCGCACGCAGCCCGCCAGATGAATCCGGGCGCTCGAACAGCTCGAGCCGCCCGCCGGTCTCCAACCGCAGCATCACGCCACGGATCTCGCCGAGGACGAACGGGAACTCCGCCTCGAACCCGAACACGCGGCCGTAGAACGCTGCCGCGGCATCGAGGTCCCCGACCGACAGGCCGGCATGGTCGAGCGCGACGGTCATGCCGCGGGGACCACCGTCGTGGGCAGCGCCGCCAGTCCGCGGACGGCGTTGTTGAGCCGCCGCTGCGGGGTGCCGCACTCGAAGGACTCGACGCGGCGTGCGAGCGCGCTCAATATCGCGTGGGCCTCGATGCGGGCGAGGCCCTGGCCGGCGCATCCATGGACCCCGTAGCCGAACGCTACGTGCCCCGAAGCGTCTCTTCGGATGTCAAAACGGTCCGCGTCAGCCCACCGGCGCTCGTCACGGTTGGCCGAGCCGTAGAGGAGCAGCACGCGAGCGCCCTCGGGCACCCGCGCGTCATCGAACGCGACGTCGCGCCGGACCGTTCGCGCGAAGCCTTGAACCGGGGACTCCAGGCGCAGCACCTCCTCGAACGCGGGACCCACCAGCGACGGATCGGCGCGCAGCGCACGCCACTGTTCCGGCTGGCGAGCGAAGAGCCAGATCGCGTGACCGATCGCGTTGATCGTCGTATCCATCCCGGCGAACAGGTAGGTCATCAGCAGCCGCAGGCCTTGGCGCTCGGACACGATCCCGGCGTCGATCGCCTCGTACACGGTCGCGCCGAAGCTGCCCGGCGCGAGCCGGTCCCGCGTCGCGTGCTCGCGCACGTAGGCGAGGCTCTCGTCGTGGACGCCGAGTGAGTCGAGCGCGCGCTCGTTGGCCGGGCCGAAGAGGTTGAAGTTCCGGTTCGCGCGGTCCAGGAACCGCTCGCGCCCCTCCTGCGGGACGCCGACCAGGTCGGCCACGACGCTGACGGGGAAGACCTGCGCGAGGTCGGCGACGGCGTCGAACGACCCGCGCGCGACGACCTCGGCGACGAGCGCGTCGGCGCGGGCCTCGATGTCCGCGCGCAGCGGCCGCAGCGCGCGCGGCGCCAGCCGCTCGGCGAGCACGGAGCGCAGGACGTCGTGCTCTGGCGGGTCGGAGGCGATCACCGAGCCCGCGTACAGGCGGTCGAACTGGGGCGCGATCGAGACGCCCGCGGCGGACGAGAAGGTCTCCCAGTCCCCCAGCGCTCTGCGCACCTCGGCGTAGCGTGGCAGCGCGTAGACGCCGTGACGCTCGAGATAGACGGCGCTGCCCGCCCCGCGCAGCTCGGCGTACGCCGAGTAGGGGTCGGTGAGGGTCGCGTCGTCGTAGAGGTCGCGCGACGTCGACGGCGCGTGGAGCGTCGTCATGGAAGCGCGACCTCCCGCGGCGCCGCAAGGCGCTTGAGCTTGCCCAGCGGCATGCGGTGGTTGATCGTCGCGGCGGCCTCCGGCCAGCGCAGGACGGCGTCTCGCTCGGCCACCGAGCCCTCGAGGACGACCGGCTCGCCGTGGACCGGCAGCGGGCCGCAGACCTTGATCTCGAGCCCGTGGCCCTCGGTCCAGTAGTAGGGCACCGCGTTGAGCGCCGGTGCCGCGTCGCCGTGCAGCAGCGCGGCCGCCGCCACCCGCGCCTGATCGACGGCGCTCGCCCAGTGGGGCGTGCGCAGGCCGCCGACCGCCGCGATATCGCCGGCGGCCACGATGCCAGGCGCAACCCGGCAGCGATCATCAACGACCACTGGCCCGCGGAGGCCCAGCCACCCGCTGTTGGGGACGTCGCCGACCGCCGAGATCACGATGTCACCCTCCTCGACGCTGCCATCCCCGAGTTGCACGCCGTGCACAGGGCTGCCGAGCAGCCGCGCGTCGCCGGCGGCGACCTTGATGCGCACGCCCGCATCGAGCGCCGCCTCGGTGATCAGGCGGCCGAGGTACTCGCCGAGAACGCGTTGCAGCGGTGGCTCGCGATCGACGACGGTCACGTCAAGCCCGAGCACGCGGCAGGTCGAAGCGATCTCCATCCCGAGGAAGCCGGCGCCGACGATCAGCACGTTCGGCCGCGCCCTGAAGGCCGCTTGCAACGCGAGGCAGTCGTCCAGCGTCCGCAGCCGGTACTCACCCGTCTGGTCAGGCGCAACGAGCGAGCGAGCGCGACCACCGGTCGCGATCACGAGCCCGTCGTAGGGCACGCGTTCGCCATTCTCGAGCTCGACGACCTGCCGCTCGCGGTCGAGCGCCACCGCCGTCGTGCCGATGCGCAGCTCGATGTCATCCTCCGGCGGGACGAGCCGCACCGTCTCTGGCGGCTCCGCCCCCGTCAGCACGCCCTTGGACAGCGGCGGGCGGGTGTACGGCGCGTGTGACTCGCCGCCGACGATCGTGATCGCGCCCTCGTAGCCCTGCACGCGCAGGGCATCCGCGGCGGTAAGACCGGCCAGCGACGCGCCCACGACGACGACACGGTCCATCAGTCGGTACGCACGGTCAGCGCGGCCACCGGGCACAGGCGGACCGCGCTTTCGGCCTTGCGCCGCAGCTCGTCCGGGATGCGGTCCATCAGGATCTCCAGCTCGCCGTCGTCGTCGAGTCGGAAGACCTCCGGGCAGGCGTCCTCGCACATCCCGTGTCCCTCGCAGCGCGCGCGATCGACCTCGACGCGCATCAGCTCGTCCTCGTCGCGATCGGTAGGCGCTCGAGTCCGCGGACGGCGTTGTTGAGATGCCGCGACGGCTCACCCGCGAGCTCGAGGAATTCGACGTGCCGGACGAGCGCGCCCAGCACCGCCGGGCCTTCGATCCGGGCAAGGCCCTGGCCGGCGCAGCCATGGATGCCGCCGCCGAAGGCGACGTGGTCGAGCGGGTTGCGGCGCACGTCGAAGCGATCGGCGTCCGCGTAGTGGCGCTCGTCGCGGTTGGCCGCCCCGAACAGCAGCATCACGCGATCGCCGGCGTCGAGCTGCACGCCGCCGACCTCGGTCGGGCGCGTCACGCCGCGGCAGAAGAAGCTGACCGGCGACTCGTAGCGCAGCGCTTCCTCGTACGCCGAGCGCACCAGCGACGGGTCCTCGCGCAGCGCGGCCCACGTGTCCGGACGCTCGGCGAGGAGCCAGATCGCGCTGCCGATCGAGTTCACGGTCGTGTCCATCCCGGCGACGATGAACGCGTTCATCATCTGGATCGCGTCCGGCTCGGAGATGTCCCCGCGGTCCGCCGCCGCATAGACGGCCGCACCCCAACTCCCCGGCGCGATCGTCTCGCGCGTCATCACCTGTGCGATATAGCCGCCGATCTCCGGCAGCCGCGACCACGATGCCTGCGTGAGCTCGTTCGCGGGCCCGAAGGTGTTGAACGCCGCGTCCGCGAGCGCCAGCAGGGGCTCGCGCGCGTCCTCGGGAAGGCCGACGAGCCGAGCGACGACCTCGACCGGGAACCGCCGGGCGAGGTCCTGCACGGCGTCGTACGTCCCCCGCTCGACCAGCCCGGCCACGACGGCGTCCGCCTGCGTCTCGATGTCAGCTCGCAGCGTCCGCAACGCGCGCGGCGAGAGCTGCTCGGAGAGCACGGCACGCAAGGTCGTGTGGCGCGGCGGATCGCTGCCGAGGATCGAGTGGCGGGCGGCCTCCATGTCCGGTCGCTCGGGTTCCAGGGCCGGGACCGGCGCCGACGAGAACGTCTGGTGGTCGCGCAGCATGGCGAACACCTCGTCGTAGCGAGGGATCGCCCAGACGCCGTAACGGTCGAGGTAGACCGCCGGCCCCCGCTCGCGCAGTGCCGCGTAGGCCGCCCACGGCTCCTCGAGGACCGCGGTGGAGAAGAGGTCGATGTCGACGCCGGCGATGCTCATGTCAGCCCCTCGTGACGCGCACGTCGAGCGAGTCGAGTCCGTGCACCAGGTTGTTCAGGAACGGCGTGCCGTCGCCCGCCTCGAAGCGCTCGACGCGCCGCGCGAGCGCCGCGAGGATCGCGTGGCCCTCGGCGCGCGCCAGGCCCTGACCGATGCATGCGTGCACGCCGTAGCCGAACGCCAGCTGACGGGTGTTGTCACGCGTGATGTCGAACTCGTCGGGCCGCTCCCAGTACCGCTCGTCGCGGTTTCCCGACGCGTAGGAGACCATCAGATGCGCGCCCGCGGGCACTCGCACGCCGTCGATCTCGACGTCCTCCTCGACGCGCCGGCCGAAGTGGTGCACCGGCGCCTGGATGCGCAGGATCTCGCGGTAGGCGCCGGGGATCAGCTCGGGGTCGTCCCTGAGCGCATGCCACTGGTCAGGGTTCTCGGCGAACAGCTTGATCGCCCAGCCCAGCGAGTGCGTCGTCGTATCGAGCGCGGGCGCGATGTAGGTCGACAGCAACTCGTGGGCGGTCGCGCCGGGAATCGCCCCCCGTTCGACGGCGTCATAGATGTGGGCGGTCCAACTGTCCGGTGTCACCTGGTCGCGGCCGGCCTGCGAGTGCAGCCAGCCGAACATCTCGCCGACGCTCTGCAGGCCCTGCTGCGCCCGCGCGTTCATCGGGCCCAGCGCATTGAACATCGCGCCCGCCCACTCGAAGAAGCGGTCGCGCCCGCTCTCCGGCAGCCCGTTGAGCTCGTAGATGATGCCCATCACGTACGGGCGCGCGAGGTCGTTGACGGCGTCGAACGAACCCCGCTCGACGAGCTCGTCGACCAGGGCGTCGGCGCGCTCGACCACGAAGCCCTCGACCTTCTCCCGCAGCCGCCGCGGTGCGAGGTCGGCGCCGAACACCTCGCGCAGGCGGTGGTGCTGTGGAGGCGACGCCATCAACAGGTTCGTGTCCACGCTCTGCCCGGCCATCTCGTTGAAGACCGAGTTGAGCCCGACCGACAGCGACGAGAACGTCTGCCAGTCGCCGAGGATGCGGCGGACGTCCTCGAAGCGCATCACGGCGTGGAGGTCGTACTCAGGCAGGCGCACGACCGGCCCCACGTCACGGAGTTCGCGATAGATCGCCCAGGGGTCCGCCAGCGCCGCGTCCGAGAACGGGTCCAGGGCCGACTCCGGAATGGTCATGGTCGTGCTCATCGGACTTCCTCCGGTGTTCTGGGTCATCGCTCGACGGCGGGACGGGGCGACGCCGGCCGGCGCGAGAGGCGTCGCGTCACGAACTCGCCGAGCTTGACGAGCGGCGGTGGCGGGCTGGCGGCGATTCCGTCCGGCTGCTTGATCGCGGTCAGCGTCAGCAGCACCCCGGCCACGACCGCCTGGTACTTGCCGATGTTCAGCCACTGATCGAGCGCGGTGACCAGCAGGCCGGTGCTCGACAGCATGATCCCGGCGACGACGGCGCCCGAGATGCGTCCGACGCCCGCGACGTAGACGATGGCCAGCAGCGCCAGCGACGTGAACACGCCGAACGACGGCGACGACACCGTCTGCTGCTGGTAGGCGAACAGTCCGCCGCCGAGACCGGCGATGAACGCCGACAGCCCGAACGCGAGCATCTTGGTCCGCGCGACGTCGATACCGACCGCGGCCGCGGCACGCTCGTTGGAGCGCACGGCGATGAACATGCGGCCGGCGGGCGCGTTGCGCAGCCGGGCGACGAGCAGGCCGACCAGGCAGACGACGACCAGCAGGAAGATTCCGAGCCGCACCGCGCTGTCGCCGAGCACCGCCGGCACCGGCACGTCGCTCCCGCGCAGTCCACCGCTGAAGCTTTCGTCGTTGAAGATCAGCGCATCGATCGCAAACGCCGCCGCCAGCGTCACCACCGCGAGGTTGACGCCGCGGATGCGCAGGGCCGGGAGCGCGATCAGCAGACCGAGCGGAACGGCCACGAGCGCCGCGAGCACGAGGGCGAACGGGAACGGGATGCCGGCGCCGCCGGCGAGGTGGGTCAGCTCGAACGCGCTCACCCCCGCGAACGACATCTGCGCGAGCGACACCTGCCCGACGTAGCCCGTCAGGACCACGAGCGAAAGCGCGAGGCAGATCGTCACCAGCGAGGCCATGAAGGCCGCCTGGAGCGATCCGTGCAGTGAGACGAGGACGATCAGTCCGACGACGAAGCACGCGAGCGTGGTCGCGTAGGGACGGGTCGGCCGCCCGAGCAGGGGCTGGCGTGCCTCGCCCACCGCGCCCCTGGCTCCCACGCCGCGAGACAGCAGCGTCATCGCGACCATGATCAGCAGGAACGGCAGCGCCTGCGGCAGGCCCTGCTGCGGCAACCACTCCCAGACCGCGAGCAACTTCGTGATCTCCGACTGCAGCATGCCGAGCGCCAGTCCGGCCGCAGCGGCGACGCCGAAGGACGTGAAGCGTGCGACGAGTGCGACGCCGAGCGCGGGGACGATGAACAGCGTGTACGACGAGGGGTCCACGGTCGAGACCGGCGCGATCAGGATCCCGGCGAGCCCGGCGAGGACCGTCGCCAGCACCCAGTTGCCCAGCCCGATGCGGTTCGCCGACAGGCCGACGAGCGCGGCGCCCTGCTCGTTCTCGGCGCTCGCCCGCGTGGCGAGCCCGAAGCGCGTGCGCCGATAGACGACCGACAGGACCGCCGCGACCACGATCACGATCGCCGCGAACCACAGGCGGTCCGAGGGCACGGTCACGCCCGCGAGCTGGATCGGCGAGGACGGCAGGATCGACGGCGTCGACTTCGCCGTGGTCCCGAAGTTGAGGACCGCGATCCCCTGCAGCGCGAGCATCGAGCCGACCGAGGCACAGACCCGCGTCAGCGCAGTGGCGCTGCGCAGCGGCCGGTAGATCACCCAGTACATCGCCGCGCCCAGGAGCGCGGCATAGACGAGCGCGATCACCATCGCCGGGCCGGTCGCAACCGGCGCACCGAGGTCGATCTCGTGCGGGAGGACGATCCAGGGCAGCTCGAGGAGACCGTCGCTGCGCAGGCTCAGGAACACATAGGCGACGTACATCGCCACTGCGCCGTGGCCGAAGTCGACGACGCCCGCGGCCCGGTACTTGAGCACCAGGCCGAGGGCGAGGATCCCGTAGACGGCGCCCGAGCCGAGCCCCAGCATCAGGAAGAGCAGATAGGAGGACATGGTCGGGGGCCGTCTCGAGGACTAGTGCGTCGCCGGCTGGTAGTTGGAGGCGCCGCTCACCCATTCGTCGGTCGCCGGGATGACCTTGCCGTCCTTGACGGTCTTGATCCGCTGATAGGCGTTGCAGATGGCGGCGTTGGCCGGCAGTTGCTTGCCGTCGCACGTGTACTCGTGCGCCATGAAGTTCGGGTGGCTCTGCCCGTCCTTGAAGGCGCCGAGGATCGCGTCGGTATTGAGGTCCTTGACGTCGTTGAGGCGCTCCTGGACATTCATCACCGAGCTGAACGCGGCCTGGGCGAGCGAGTCGAGCACGACGGCCTTGCCGCCGTACTTCTGCATCGCCGCGAGGAACAGGTTCGTGTCGTCCGTGCCGGCGTCGAGCGAATCGAACGGGTCGGCGACGAAGATGCCCTCCGCCGCGTCACCGGCCGCCTTGAGTGCAGGCGGCGCCGTGCAGAGCTCGATGCCGGCGAGCTTCGCCGTGTTGCCGACCGCCTTGAGGGCCTTGAGGATCTGCGGGCAGGCGTTGGGCGTGTTGACGTAGATCAGATCGGGCTGAGCCTGGATCGCCGAGGCCGCAACGGACGAGAGGTCGCCGGTGCTCTCCGGCACGGGGATCGGCTTGGTGTCCACGCCCTGCGACTTCAGGGAGGGGGTGATCACGCCGACGCCGATGGCCTTGCCCTGCGTGTTGTCGGTGTACAACACGACGGCCTTCTTGGGATGGAACTGATCGACGGCGTACTTGGCGGCCGCGAGGTTGTCGCCGATCGAGATCGAGATGAACTCGACCGAGTTGGGCGCGTTGCTCTCCACCGGGGTGAACGGGACGCCGCCGAGGTAGGCGAGCTTGGCCTTCTCATAGATCGGGAAGGAGCCGGGGCCGCCGATGTCAGCGCCGCCGAGGATGAACGCCGGCTTCTTGTCGACCACCTGGCCCGCACAGCGCGCCGAGGTCGCGGGCTGGCCGTCGGTCGCGCACAGCTCGAGCTGCACCGGATGGCCGCCGATCCCGCCCTTGTAGTCATTGATGTACGAGACAGCGGCCTTCGCCGCCGCGCTGTACTCGGGGAAGGCCACCGGCCCGGACTCGAGGTTGAGCAGCCCGACGGTGATCGGTGTGCCGCTGGCCTTGTTCTCGCTGCCGAGCGCCGCCGCCGCAGGCGTCGCGGTCGCTGCCGGCGCGCTCGAGTCGCCCTTGCTCGCCGACGACGAGGAGTCGTCGCCTCCGCACCCGGCGAGCACTGCGCCCGCGGCCGCGACGGCCGCGAAGCAGGCCATCCAATTCCCGGTCGTCTTCATGTCTCTCCTCATTCGATCCGTTGGTTCAGGCGGCCGCGACCGCGGCATCGCCCAGGTAGCTGGAGCGCAACAGCTCACGCCGGCCGCGCAGGTCCGCGGCGGCGCCCTCGAGCACGAGCCGCCCGTGGCTCAGCACGTACGCGCGATCGGCGACCTCGAGCGCCAGCGAGACGTGCTGCTCGACGAACAACACGCCGGCGCCGATGTCCGCGGCCACACGGCGCAGGATCGGCAGGAGCCGCTCGACGATCACGGGCGCCAGGCCAAGGCTCATCTCATCGACCAGCAGCAGCCGCGGGGCGCTGACCAGGGCGCGACCGACCGCGAGCATCTGCTGCTCGCCGCCGGACAGGACACCCGCTTTGCGGTCCAGGCACTTGCTCAGCTCGGGCAGCAGCTCGAGCAGCTGATCGCGCTGGAGGCTCCCTTTGGTCTCGGCCAGCTTCAGGTGCTCGCGGACGGTCAGGCCGAAGAACAGCGAGCGGCCTTCGGGCACGAGCGAGATGCCGCGGCGCGCGAGCTTGTACGCGCGCACGCCGCCGATGTCCTCGCCGTCGAGCTTCACCGCGCCGCCGATGCACGGCAGCAGCCCGGCGATCGTGCCGAGTGTCGTCGTCTTGCCGGCGCCGTTGGGGCCGAGCAGCGCGACAACCTCACCGCGATCGACGTGCAGCGAGAGATCGCGGACGACCGGCGAGCCCTGGTATCCCGCGTCGAGCGACTCGACGCGCAGCAGCGCCTCAGGCATGCGACTCCTCCTTGTGGCCGCCGAGGTAGGCGGCGACCACCGCGTCGTCGTTGCGGATCTGCTCGGGTGTGCCGCGCGCGATGACCTGGCCGAAGTCGAGCACGACGACCTCGTCGCAGACGCTCAGCACCAGCCCCATGTCGTGGTCGACGAGCAGGACGGTGACGCCCTGTTCGGGCAGGCCGCGCAGATGCTTTCCGAGCTCGATCGACTCATCGGTGTCAAGGCCGGCGGCCGGCTCGTCCATCAGCACGAGCCGCGGGCGCTGCGCCAGCGCGCGGGCGACGCCGACGAGCTTGCGGCGGCCATGCGACAGCTCCGTCGGCAGCCGATCGGCGACGTCGGTCAGCCCGCAGAGCTCGAGCGCCCAGTCGACGTCCTCGCGTCCGTGCGTCGCGATCGGGAGCAGCAGGTCGCGCAGTGCCTGGAGCACACCCATGCGCTGGCTGGCGACCAGCAGGTTCTCCTCGACGGTCAGATCGTCGAAGAGCTCGACCGACTGCCAGGTGCGGACGAGGCCGCGGCGCGCCCGCAGGTGCGGACGCAGCGACGTGATGTCGTCGCCGGCGAACACGACGGTGCCGTGCGAGGGCGCGTGGTAGCCGGTGAGCGCGTCGATCGTCGACGTCTTGCCGGCGCCATTGGGGCCGATCAGGCCGACGACCTTCCCCTCGGGGACGGTCAAGTCGACATCGTTGACGGCGGTGACACCGCCGTACGTGACGCGCAGCGCGTCGACGCTCAGTAGGGCAGTCAAGTGGCTCTCTCCTCGGTTACCGGCGACCGCGGCCGGCACGCCAACTGTACACACACTTGCACAAGTGTGTCCAGTTTTTAGTGTGGGATGCACGACGTCGACGGCCTCCGACTTGCATACGAAGCGCATAACTGCGTACAGTTTGCGCATGGAGAAACCGCTGCACGTCCTGATCGCCGGCGGAGGACTGAGCGGGCTCTGCCTCGCCCAGGGGCTTCGAAAGAGCGGGCACACCGTCGAGGTCTTCGAGCGCGACCCCGACCACCGCCGCCGCACGGGCTACATGCTGCACATGAACGCCTTCGGCGGAGAAGGCCTGCGCACGTGCCTACCCGACGACCTGTACGAGCTGTACCTCGAGACGTCGCGTGCCACGCCGACCCGCCGCGAGTCGATCGTCCTCGACAGCCGGCTCAATGAGCTGAGCGCGCAGCCGCACCTCGGCCCGCCCAACGACGGGCCCCGCCCGCACACCGGCGTGCACCGCCGCACGCTGCGCCAGATCCTCCTCGCGCGCATCGAGGACGCCGTCCAGCTCGGCAGCCCCGCGGCGAGCTATGAAGAGCTGGAGGACAGCGTCCGGCTCGTGCTCGCCGACGGGAGCACCGCCGAGGGCGACGTGCTCGTCGGCGCCGACGGCATCCGCTCCGCGATCCGCGCACAGCGCCTCCCCGCGGCGCAGGTCATCGAGGCAACGGTCGACGGCATCGGCGTGTACGGACGCTCCCCCTTGCCGCCCGATGTCATCGCCGACCTGCCTGAGCTCCTGCTCCAGGGCGTGATCATCGTCACCGACATGCGGGGCAACCGCCTGCTGCTCGGCCCGTTCCAGCCGCGTCGCACGATCGCCGACGCGCCTGCCGACCTCGCGCCGGACGTCGAACTGGACGCCGTCGAGCCGTACATCATGGTCAGCTGCAGCCTCATGCCCGGCACCGTCGTCCCACCCGCACGCGAGTGGACCGCGGAAACGGCGCCGATGCTGCGCACTTCGATGCAACAGGTCGTCGGCGACTGGCATCCCGCCTTGCGGGGCATCGTGGAGCGCATCGACCTCGAATCGATGTTCTCGATCCCGTTCGGGCGCCTCGACCCGCCCGACCCGTGGACACCGTCGCGCGTGACGCTGATCGGCGATGCCGCGCACGCCATGCTGCCCACGCTGGGCATGGGTGCCAACCTGTCATTGCGCGACGCAGGCGCACTCTGCCGGCGCCTTGAAGCCTTCGGCCGCGGCGAGCAGGACCTGCTTGGAGCGATCGGCGCCTACGAGGACGAGATGCGCAACATCGTCTACCCGTTCATGCGGATGACGGCCGAGCACGACAAGCACTTCGGCGGCGGCGCCCTGCAACGCGACCGCCAGCCGGCGGGCGCGTAGCGCGCTCGGCTAGACCGCGGGGGACGGGGCCGGCGCGAGGCGGAACGGGTCGTTGCCATCCCAACCGTCGGCCGCTTCGCGCAGCATCGCGTAGAAACCGAGGAGTTCCGGGACGCGCTGCAGCACTTCCACGGGGTGACCGAACGGTGCACCCTCCAACCACACCGCGGACACCGGCCCGCTCCGGCCGGTGTGGAAGGGGCGCAGCCCCGCGGCCTGCAGGCGCCGGACCTCGTCGTCGAGATCGTCGGCGAGCCACGCGACGTGCCCGAGGCCGGCGCCGGCCGGCGTGAGGGCGCGCTCCAGGCCGTGCGGCTGCGCCTCGTGGACCTGTGTGAGCTCCACGAGGATCGGACCCCACGCACCGAAGGCGGACGAGTGGTCATAGACCGCGGGAGCGCCGTCGAACGTGACTTCGTCGAAGGCGACGTGCTCGATGGCGTAGAAGGGCCCGGCGCCGAAGTCGCGGGCGAAGGCCTCGACGCCGGCGCGGAGCTCGTCGACCACATAGCCAAGATGATGGACCGGCGGGATAACTTGCATACACAAACCCTACATGCATATAGTTGGCGACATGCTTCTCGGCCTTTCTTGCGGACAGCCGCGTGGCAGCGCGGAGATCCTGCTCAAGTGCGCGCTCAGCGCTGCCGCCGACGGCGGTGCGGAGGTCGAGCTGCTGCGCCTGGATGACCTGCACCTCCCGAGCGGGCCCGACGCGCCTGAGCCCGACGACGCGTGGTGGTTCTGGGAGCGGCTCGTCGAGTGCGACGGCCTGATCATCTCGACGCCGATCATCTCGCGCACGATCACCGGGCGGCTGAAGCTGCTCGGCGACCGGCTGCTCGGCCCCAACGCCGACGTCGCGATCATCCGCGAGCTGGTCGCGGCGCGCGAGGCGGGGCGGGAGCCGGTCGTGCCGTTCCGGGTCGACGAGCGCGTGCTCAAGCCCCGGGTCGGCGGCTTCATCGCCGTCGGCGGGTCACTGACATCGCAGTGGAAGACGCTCGCGCTCCCGGTGCTGCATACGATGACGTTCTCGATGCAGACCGCGATCGCCGACCAGGTCGTCTTCGAGGGCGCCGGGACGCCGCAGTCGATCGTGCTCGACGACGCGGCGCTGGAACGCGCCGCGCTGCTCGGGCGCAACGTCGCCTCGCAGCTCGGCCGCGCCTTCGAGCACGTCGAGTACCGGGGCGAGCCGGGCATCTGCCCGATGTGTCATCTCGACGTCGTCGTGCTGCGCGGCACCGAGGTCGAGTGCGCGACCTGCGGCGCGCGCGGGACGCTCTGCGTCGACGGCGGCACCGTGCGCGTCGGGTTCACCGAGGAGGGCTGCCGCTCGTCGGTGATCTCGCTGCACGAGAAGCGCGAGCACTTCTTCGAGATCCAGGAGACCGCGGCGCGCCATCGCGCGCTGCGCGAGGAGATCGACGCCGGTGCCGCCGCCTACGACACCTTCAGCTTCGCCGCGCCACCACGTAGCGAAACACGTTCCTGAGCGCGACGGCGCCGGTCGCGTCCTGGAACGGCCGCATCGCCTCGGTGAGCGCTTCGCGGACGCGCGTCTCCCCGACGGCGCGGGCCGCCCGCGCGCCGCCGGCGGAGGCGAGCAGCGCGCGCAGGGTCGTCTCGGTATCGACGTAGGCCCACGTGAGCGGGACTTCGCCCGCGTCGACAACCTCGAGCCCGGCGGCGATGAGCGCCCGCTCGAGCCCACCCGCCTCGGAGAGCGAGTACGGCGTGTAGCCATCGTCCTCCGGTTCGACCACCAGCGCCTTCATGGCCAAATGCAGGGCCGTGCCCTCGTTGCGCTCCGGCTCGGCGAAGGTCGCCGCCCCAAGCCGCCCGCCGGGCACGAGCACCCGCGCGGCCTCGCGCAGCGCCGTGTCCGGGTCGAGCGCGAACTGGAAGCCGTTGACGCCGGTCACGACGTCGAAGCTCGCGTCGCCGAACGGCAGGTCGTCCATCCCGGCCTCGCGGAAGTCGCCCGCGGGCGTGCGCTCGCGGGCGATCGCGAGCAGCTCCGGGGTGACATCGACGCCCGCCACCTCCGCCCCGCGCCGCGCCGCCAGGGCCGCAGCGAAGCCCGACCCGCAGGCGACGTCGAGCAGCCGCGTGCCGCGCTGGACGCCGGTGACGTCGAGCAGTCGCGCGAACAGCGCCTCGTTCTGCGGCTCGGCGATCTCCGCCCAATCGCGCGGGGCGGCGCTCCACAGCTCACGTTGCTCGTCGAGCGCGCTCATGCCGGGAGGATGTTCTGGTTGAGGCGGAACACGTTCTCGGGGTCGTAGAGCGCCTTCACCTGGCGCAGGCGCTGCAGTGTCGTGCCGTAGGCGACCTCGGGCTCATCGTCCTCCATGAAGTTCGAGTACGCGCCGCCCGTGAGGTGCGGCTCCAGTGCGGCGAACGTCTCGCGCACCCACGCGATCTCGTCATCAGACCGCGCGGCGTCCTCCCATTGGCCCGGCACGTTGATCAGCCAGCGCGCGCCGCGGTGCGGGAAGGCCGTAGCCGCGTCGGGCACGCGCCGGATCGCGCCGCCCATCGCCAGCACCTCGATCACCGACAGGCGCGAGCCGACCTTCGCACCCTGCTCGACAAGGACGTCCATCAGGCCCTCGGTGAGCGTGCCGGTGAAGCCCGCCTTGACGAAGGCGCGCAGCGTGCCGGGCGCGAGCAGCTCGTCGGTGATCTGCTGGATCGCCAGGTACGGCACGTCGTCGAGCGAGCCCGCGGCCGGCTCGAGCTCGCGCTCTAGCCGCGCGAGGCGCTCGCGGCCCTCGGCGATGTCACCTGACCACTCGATCAGCGACATCACACCGGGCACGCCGACCAGCTCGCGCGGCAGCCACGGCGCCTCGGCCGGGCCCTTGCGCAGGAAGCTCGTCCACAGCAGCTCGTCGGGCGCGTCGGTCATCGTGGCTTCGCCGAGCCGCAGAACATCGTGGGCGCGCTCGAGCGGGTGGAAGGTGGCGAGGATCGGCAGCACGGTGAGCTCGTGGGCGCGGAACTCGAACTCGGTGACCACGCCGAAGTTCCCGCCGCCACCGCGCAGCCCCCAGAACAGGTCGGGGTGCTCGCCCGCGCCGGCGCGAACGATCCGCCCGTCGGCGAGGACGACCTCCGCGGAGAGCAAGGAGTCGATGGTGAGGCCGAAGCGCCGCATCAGCCGCCCGACGCCACCCCCGAGCGTGAGCCCGCCGACGCCCGTGTGCGAGACCACGCCGGCCGGGACGACGAGCCCGTGCGCCTGCGCGCCGCGGTCGACGTCCCCCAGCAGCGCGCCACCGCCGACCCTGACCCGCTTCGCGACCGGGTCCACGACGACGTGGTTTAGCGGGCGCAGATCGACGACGAGCCCACCGTCGACCGCGGAATGGCCGGGCAGCGAGTGCCCGCCGCCGCGCACGGCGATCCGCAGGTCGTGCTCGATCCCATGCGCGATCGCGGCCGCGACGTCCTGCGACGACCCGCAGCGCGCGATCAACGCGGGCGAGCGGTCGTGCATGACATTCCAGACCGCGCGCAGCGCGTCATAGTCGTCATCGCCGGGCCTGACCGCCCGGCCGGTGAGTTCCGAAATAGCTATAGATTCAAAGGTATCATGGCCGAGGACCTTGCGGTGCCCCTGTTCGACCTCGCGTGGCTGCTGCCCCGCACGATCGGTGCCGAGCGCGATCCGCGCTGGGTCCTCCCCGCCTCGGAGCTGGAGGTCATGCGCCTGCTCGTGCGCCGCCCCGGCGCGAGCGTGAACGACGTCGCCGCCGGGCTGCGCCTCCAGCCGGCGAACGTCTCCACCACGGTCCGTTCACTCGAAGCGCGTGGCCTCGTCGAGCGCCGCCGCGACGAGCGGGACGGCCGTGTCGTCCGCCTGCACCCCACCGCGCTGGCGCTCGAGCACCGCGAGCAACAGGAGGCCTCTTGGGGCGAGGCGCTCTCGCGCGCGCTCGAAGACCTTCCGCCGGCGGACGCAGCCCAGCTCCGAGCCGCCGCACCCGCCCTGCGCGCGCTGGCCGCCACGCTCGCCCGGGAGTAGGTCTACGGCTGCTTCCCGGGATCCCAGCGCGGGAAGTCGAGGTGATTCTGGAGGATCTCTCCGATCTCCTCCGGGCTACGCAGGTTGTCCGACGAATCGAACAGTTCGTCCCAGACCTGAGCCCACATCGGCTCCTCGTACTCGTCCTTCTGGCCCGCCCGCTGCGTCTTCGTGGGCCCCTCGAAGGTGGCGAGCTTCTGACGGAACCTGAGACCTCCGCCCCGGCCGAACAGCCGGTCGCCGAGGTATTGGTCGAACGCGTGGGTGTGCGAGCCGTGGTGGTCGCCCGCGCTGGTCACGTCGACGAGCGGCCGCGCGTCCTCGAGGGTCGTCTTGAACTCAGCGAAGCTCGCCGTCGGATCGGGGCCCGCGGTGTTCCTGAACTCGTTGATCCCCACGGTGCCGCTGCCCAGGGTCCGCTCGAGTTCCTCTGCGGCGGTGCAGTGGTGCTCGGCCGCCTGCTCCCAGAGGTGGACCATCTGCTGCTCGACCCACTCGACGTCCTCCTTCGCCGCGTAGAAGCGCTTGATCTCCCCCGCGAACTCGGGGTCGGTCTTGGCGATCTCGGCGACCAGGGAGTCGATCTCGCGCGGGCCCTGCTGCGTGGTCTTGGCCTTCTCCTGCACGAGCTTGAGGGCCTTGCGGACGGCGATCTCGACGTCGACGACGCTGGTATGGAAGAAGCGCTTCGGAGGACCGCTGCCCGGTGGGTCCTGCATGTTCCGCGTCTCGCGCACGGGAGTCGCCTCTGTCGGAATGAGCTCGACCTGCTCGGGCTCGGGGCCGTAGTCGTCGGGAACCGGCTCCCTGGTCGTCGGCTCGAACCCGCCCTTGGGCGAGGACACGATCTGCGGCGGCTTCGGCGGCTTGGGATGTCCCGTCGAACCGCGGGGGCGCGGCTTGGCGGCGGGCGCCGGCGGCTTGACGCGCCCGGCGTTGGCGCCTGTGCCGGCGCCGCCGTTCACCGCGTGGCCCGCATACGTGAGGAAGAAGCCCAGCTTGGCGCTGCGTTCCATGTCGTCGATCACGGAGTGGGCGAACTCGCCGAACGTGTGCACCTTGAGCTGGCCGTCGAGCGCGAGATCCATCACGTGGCCGGCCGCGGTCGTGAAGGGCGAAGACCCGACGCTGCCCGCCACCCATTCGACGAACAGCCGCTCGGCGTTTCCGAGGAGCTGTTCCCGCGTCAGACCGCTGGCCGCGATCTCCTCCGCGGTCAGGCCGCTCACCCACGCGCCGAGGCGGCCCTTGAGAACCTGCGAGAACTTCCCGCCGACGACGCCGCCGACGAACCCGGTGACGACGTCGCGCGCGGCGCGCTTGCCGATCCGGGCGACGTCGAGGTGCTCACGCTCGCCGATCCGGATCTCGCCGACTTGGGTGAACGTCTCGTCCGCGGCGCCCACGATGCCCATCGTGCCGGCGCCGTACGCGGCCTGAGCGAGCAGGCCGGCGTCCGCGCCGGCAAACCCCGCGCCCGCCCCGCCGGCCGCGGCGGAGAGGACCACGATCGAGGCCTTGATGCCCGTCACCGCATGGCGCGCACCGCGGTTTGAGTCCTTCACGTGGTCGTCGAGGAGCTTCCAGCGCTCGTTCAACTCGAAGGTGGCACGCTCGAGCAACCGCGTGGCGCGCTGGATCCGCTCCTCGGTGGCGTCGAACGCCAGCGCCTCGCGCATGAGCGGGCTGTTCTCGAGCTCAGCGGGAAGGTGGCGATCGGCCCCGGCCATGACACGGTCGCGGTGGTCCTTGAGTTCGGCCTCGGTGCTGTCCAGGACCGCCCTGACCTGCGAGAGCGTCCCGCTGCCGACCTCGTCCCACATCCCCGGGTCCGGCACCTTGGTGTCGCCGATGAGCTCCGACCAGTACCCGGCGGTGCGGTGCTCCTTGCGTCGCTCCTTCAACCGCAGGTTCTCCGCGCGGCCCTCGTCGAGGTCGGAGTGCACGATGTGCCAGACCTGGCGCAGCTGCGCGACGGCCTGCGCGGGCGTGAGATTCTGGAACTGGACCGGCTTGCCTTCGATCGTGACCTCGAACTGATAGCCCCGCTCCCGTTTCGCGACGACGTACTTGACACCGGGCTCCGGGAGCGTCGGGAGCCGCTCCACGACGCGCACCTCATCTTCGTGCGACGCCGCGGGCGCGCGGTGCACGGCGCGGTGACCGCGCAGCAGCGAGGAGACGCTCGCGTTCCCGGCCGTGCGCTGGAGCGCGAGCACCGTCGACGGGTCGAGCCGCAGTGGCGCGCGCGGAGTGGTCTCGGGCCGCCCGGTCGGCGCGGCCTCCGGCTGAACTCGCTCGTGCCGCTCTGGCTCGACGCTGCGCATGACTGGCATCAGAGCGGCGCCGGCCCGCTGTGGCAATCGGGACGCTCCCCCTGACTTTCGCGGCGTCCGGGTCGCCGCGTCGTCTCAGGGTTGTCCGTGCCACTGACAACATTTGGGAGACGAAAGTCAACTGCGCCGGTGAGGGGGGAGGCGGTTTCGTGGCGCCACCCGTCCCGGGCTGCCGTGAGTCCACGTGGTGGCCGGCCTTCCCACCTCACTCGGCCCCGAGACTGACCGTCGAGGCACGGGCCACGGAGACAGAGAGGGCGTTCTCACGCACGCCGATCACCCCGCCGGACCGAGTTGCGACCGGGGGTGTGTAACGAGAGCTTCCTGTCAGGAACTTCTCGTGCCGCACCCCCACCAACGCGCCACATCGAACAGCGCGAACCTGAGCGAAACCCGCGATCCGCCCCGCAAACGCGCACGGTCGACCACGGCGGCCGACAGATGGGCGCTCGAGGGCTCGCCTTTCCTTCTCCGTAGCCCGTAACTGTCGGTATCCCGGTGCGGCACTTCGAGGCAGCAGAGCCGAGCCGCGCGCCGGACGGCGGCAGGCAGACCCGGAGGGCGCGCCACTCCCCCTCCCCCACCCGGCGCAGTTGACTTTGCGTCCCTACACGGCCCTCAGCTCTTGCGGCAACTGCCGCCGCGAGCTGATGCTGAGCTTGCGGAACGTCCGGTGCAGGTGGGTCTCGACGGTCTTCTCGGTCACGAACAGGGCTTGCGCGATCTCGCGGTTGCCCATACCCCCGGCGGCCATCTCGGCCACGCGGCGCTCGGCCGCGGTCAGCGCGTCGACCCCCGAGAACATCGCGCGGCGCGGGCGCGCGCCCAAGACCGTCAGCTCGGCGCGGGCGTCGGCGACCAGCGGTGCGGCCTCGCAGCGCGCCGCGAGCTCCATCGACTCCTCGAGCGTCGAGCGGGCGCGGCTGCGCTGGCCGTCGCGCCGCAGCGCCCGGCCGAGGTCGAGCAGCGCGCGGGCGAGCTCGAGCTTGTACGCCGAGCGGCGCAGCGAGTCGACCGCTTCCGTCAGCCGCGCCTCGGCCTCAGCAGGATCGCCGACGACGGCGCGGATCCGCTGCGCCGTCCCGAGGCCGCCCGGCGCGCCCCACGTGGTGGAGATCGCGAGCTGCTCGTCGGCCAGCGCCACCGCGCGCTCGTGGGCGCCGGCGGCGGCCAAGGCCGGCGCGGCCCACACCCGCCACAGCGCGCCGCGCTCCTCGTAGCCGCCCGCGAGCGCCGCCTCCCCGAAGGCGAGGAAGTCGGCGGCGGCGCCGTCTGCGTCATGCTCGACGCCGAGCCGGAAGAACGCGCGACCGGCCCGCGCCCACACGAGCTCCGGCCGCTCGAACGCGTCGAGGGCCTCGGCGCCGGCGAGCACGGTGCGCGCCGCCTCGACCTGCCCGCGCCCCAGCAGTGCCTCGACCATCCACGTGCACGCGAAGGCGACCGAGCGCAGACCCACCGGGCTCTCGCCGAGGGTCAGCGCGAGATCGAGGGCGACCTCGAAGTCGGCCGCCGCGGACGCGAGCCGCCCACGCGCGAGCGCGGACTGCCCCGAGATGAACGACGCCATCAGCAACTCGGAGATCGAGCCGTGATCGCGCGCCCGGGCGAACAGCGCGACGCGCTCGCGCTCCGCCGCGTCGAGGTCCTCGGCCATCACGAGCACGTACGGGGCTTGCGCTCCGGCGACGCTGTCGACGGGGAACTCGGCGGTCAGCGCGCCCGCGCCGAGGGCCTTGTGGGCGATCACGACGGCCGCGTCGCTGCGACCATCGCGGTCGAACGAGACGAACAGCCCCGCCTGCACGAGCGCGAACCGCTCCTCGGGAGTCCGCCCCTCGAGCGCTGCGAAATCTCGCAGCAACTGGTCGCGCCAGGGCGGCGTCGTGGTGTCGCGGATCCAGTTGGCCAGCAGCGCGCGCTCGGCGTCGAGCCGGAGCTGTGCGGCGCCGCCGAGTCGCACGCCCTCGCGTTCGAGCGCGGCGAACGCGTCGTCGATCCGGCCCTGCGCCGAGTACGCCGTGCCGAGCGCGACCGCGGTGCGCACCGCGAGCTCGGGCGGCGGCTCCAGCTCCAGGGCGCGTCCCAGATGCTGGATCGACTCAGGGATCGAGCCGTCGCGCAGCGCCGCCTCACCCAGCCCGACGAGCACCGCCGGGAGATCGGACGGTGCCGGGGGCTCGGCCAGCGCCCGCCGCAGCAGCGCTGTCGCGGTCTGGATCGCGCCGCGCGCGAGCGCCCGCTCGGCCGCCTCGCGCAGGGTGCCGCTGACGCGCTCGTCGCCACGCGGGCTGGTCAGTACGAGGTGGTGGGCGATCTCCTCGACCGGCGCCCGCTGGTCGGCGAGCGCTCGGGCGGCCGCCGCGTGCAGCTCCTCGCGGCGCCCGAGCGAGATGTCCGCGTACACCGCGGTCCGGACCACCGGGTGCACGAAGCGGGCGACGTCCCCCGCCTGCGTGAGCCCGGCGCGGGTCAGCTCGTCCAGCGGGCCTGTGACCGCGAGCGGGTCGAGGTCCGCGATCGCCGCCACGAGCGTCGTCGACGCGCCCTCGCCGGCGACCGCGAGCGCCTCGGCGAAGTGCCGCGCGCGGTCGTCGAGGCGGCCGAGCCGGAGCAGGATCGACAGGCGGACCTCGCTCGGGATCAGCGTGTTGATGCGCTCCAGCAGCGCGCGCTCGTCGGCGGGCGCCGATGTCACCAGCTCCCCCGCGACCTGGCCGAGCAGGAACGGGTTCCCGCCCGACACCCGGTGGCAGGCCTCGATGGCGGCCGCGGGGAGCGTGCCGTCGAAGGTCCCGCGCAGCAGCGCCTCGCTGCCGGCGGCGGTCAGCGACTCGACCACGACGCGCCGGTCGGCCTGCGCGCGCAGGTGGTGGATCAGGCCTGGATCGGCGGGCTCCTCGCCGCTCCTGATGCCGAGCATCAGCAATACGCGCAGCGAGTCAACCCGGCGGGCGAGGTAGAGCAGGAACCGGGCCGACGCGACGTCCGCCCACTGGGCGTCGTCGATGACGAGCACGAGCGGCCCCTCCGCCTCCAGGTTCGCGACCAGCCAGTAGAGCCCGTGATCGACGCCGGTCTCGGGCGAGAAGACGACGTCCGCGTCCGAACCGACCGCCGCCTGCGCGAGCCTCGCGGCGCCGGCCAGCAGCCGGTCGCGCTCCTCGGCGGAGGCCTCGTGCAGGCGCCGCTCGAACAGCTGGCGGGCGATCCCGTAGGTCACGTCCAGTTCGAGCTCTCCCCCGCGGGCGGTGAGGATCGCCGCGTCCCGCTCGCGCGCGACCGCGGTCAGCTCGGCGAGCAGGCGCGTCTTGCCGGTACCCGCCAGGCCTTCGACGACCAGCAGCCCGCCGCCACCCGCGACCGCCCGTTCGAGCAGCTCGGTGGCGATCGCGAGCTGGGCGTCTCGCTCGATCAACCCCGTCGACACGGCGCAGGAGTTTGACGCGCCGACTCCGGCGCCGCAATCCCGGATTAGCAGGAGAAACACATGAGAATTCGGTGGCGCGCATCGCTCCGGCGAGGTGGACGTCCGCCGACACCGTGGTCGTCGCCTAGGCTTGCGGCGGGTGACGGCGCATCCTCTGTTCGACATCGACGGACGCACCGCGCTCGTGACCGGCTCGAGCCGGGGCATCGGGCGCGCGTTCGCTCAGGGCCTGCTCGAGGCGGGGTGCACCGTGGTCATGCACGGACGCGATCCGGACCGGGTGCGCGCGGCGGCGGACGCGCTCGAAGACGACCGCGTACATCACGTTGCCTTCGACGTGACCGACGCCGAAGCGGTGGCCATCGGGGTGGAGGAAGCCGAGACGCTCGTCGGACCGCTCGACGTGCTGGTCAACAACGTCGGGATCCAGCATCGTGCGCCCCTGCTCGACTTCCCAGACGCGGCGTGGCAAGAACTGCTCGATACGAACTTGACGAGCGCGTTCCTCGTGGCTCGCGCGGTCGCGCGTGGCATGGTCGCCCGCGGCCGCGGCAAGATCGTCAACATCGCGTCGGTGCAATCGGCCTTGGCGCGACCCGGGATCGCGCCGTACGCCGCGACCAAGGGCGCCCTGAAGATGCTCACACAGGGCATGTGCGCGGACTGGGCGCCCGCTGGCCTGCAGATCAACGCGCTCGCGCCGGGCTACATCGACACCGAGCTCACGCAAGCACTCGTCGAGGACGCCGAGTTCAGCCGCTGGCTGCGCGCCCGAACTCCCGCAGCCCGCTGGGGCACCGCTGAAGACCTGATCGGCGCGCTCCTCTTCCTGAGCTCGCCCGCCTCGGACTTCGTGAACGGGCACACCCTCTATGTCGACGGAGGCATGCTCGCCGTCGTCTAACCGACGATCGTCAACAACGCGAGCGCGACGACGAGCAGGCCGGCGGTCATGGGCAGCAAACGCGTGTACATGTTCGCCCCAACGCGGCGGAGTCGCAGAACTGGCGCTAACTGAATCCGCGTTCCTGCAGCACCCACGGTTGCCGTCGGGGTCGGCGAAGCCGGCGAAGCTCGCGTAGTCGGCGCGTCCCGGCTCGAGTCCGGGCGCGAACGCTCCTCGCCACTCCGCGAGCGGGGTCTTGTGGTAGATCTCGCCCACCTCGACCCCGTGCGCGACGAGCTCGTCGCGAGCGGCTTCGAGGTCGGACACGACCAGGTAGATCCCGCCGGTCGAGCCGGGCACGGCGTCGGTCAGCCCGACGCCGATCTGGATCGACGTGCCCGACCCGGGTGGCGTCAGCTGGACGACTCGGAAGCTCGGCGTCGGCGCGTAGTCGACGTCGAGGGCGAAGCCGGCCTGCGCGGTGTAGAACGCGAGCGCCCGGTCGACGTCGGTGACGGGCAGGATGAGCACTTCGATGGCGGCGGTCGTCATGTCAGCCGCTCGCCGCCGTCCACGTGCAGGGTGAGCCCTGTCATGAACGGGTTGGTCAGGGCGAGCATCGCGGCGCTCGCGACGTCGTGCGTGGTGCCGATGCGGCGGGCCGGGTTCTGTTCGGTGAGGTCGGCGAAGAGCTTGCCCTTGCCCTCCGCGCCGAGCGCGTCCCAGGCGCCGGTGTCGACGACGCCGGGCGAGATGGCATTGACGCGGATCGGCGCGAGCTCGACCGCCAGCGAGCGCGTGAGCGTGTCGGCGGCGCCGTTGGTGATCGCCACGGCGAGCGTCCCGACCTCGATCTTGAACGCGGCGACGCCGGAGAAGAGCAGGATCGAACCACCCTCGCGGACCCGCGGATGGAAGGCGCGCGCCAGCATCAGCGGGCCGATGACCTTCGTGTCGAGGGAGCGCCGGATGGCGTCGCGCTCGAGCGTCTCCAGGCGACCGCGGGCGCGCGCCGACGCGGTCGAGACGAGATGGTCGAGCTCGCCGACGCGCTCGGCCAGCGCGGCGATCGACGCGTCGTCGTTGAGGTCGACGGTCTCGACGCGCACGCCGGGTTCGCCGCTGTAGGCCTCGGTCAGGGTCTCGGGCCGGCGGCCGGCGACGATCACGTTCGCCCCGGCCTCGAGCGCCGCCTGCGCGATCCCCCTGGCTATGCCGCTGCCGCGGCCGATCACCAGCACGGTCTTGTCCTTCAGCATCTCGTTCTCCTTGTGGTTGCGATCAGTCCGTCGTGGTCGGCGCGGCAGGCCGGGCAGCGCTCGAGGTGCACGGCGACGCCTCCAAATCGCGCGCGGGCGTTGTGTCCCGCGAGCTCCGCGTCGACGTAGCGGTCGAGCACCGCGCACGTGTGGCCGCAGCCCGCGTCGCGGCGGTCGAGCTCGAGCATGCGTTCGATCGGGTCAGGACGCCGCGGCAAGGGTCGACCTCAAAGCGCCGGCCTCACCGATGCTGAGGTCGCGGTCGATGCCGTGGGAGACGACGTTCTGCCCCGGCTCGAGCGCCAGGCGCTCGCCGTCGAGCGTCACCTCGACGAGGTCCGGCTCGAACGACACGAGGTCGGCGATCGCCGACATGTCATCGATCGGCGCGCGGTAGGACCATGCGGCGCGGGCGACGCCGTCGATGTCGTGGTAGGACGCGATGCCCTTGTACGGGCAGAAGGTCTGGAGGTCGTTGCCGGCGAGCGCCTCGCCGGCGATGTCGGCGCGGGGGACGTACCAACGCGGGGCGAAGCCGGATTCGTAGAGCACGAGCGGGCGGTGCGTGTCGGCGATCACCCGGTCACCCGCCCGCACGACGAGGTGCCGCGACGTGTGGCGGACGTCGATGCGGTGATACGGGTCGGCGGCGTGGCCGAGGATCCGGTCGTCTTCTTCGTAGAACGCATCCATCGCCCGCCAGGCCAGCGCGATCTTGCCCGCAAGGATCGAGGCGTGCTCGGGCAGCGCCACGTATTCCCAGGCCCCGCGCGGCGCCTGCCGCGTCTCCCCCACGACCTCGAACCAGGCCGTCTCGCCCAGCTCCGGGTGCTGGCTGCGGTGCTCGATCGGCCGCAGCGCGCCCGCGGCGAAGTCCTCGCGGGGGAAGTACGCGACCGGATACCGGCCCGGCTCGAAGAGCACGACCGCGTTGTCGCTCTCGACCACGGTCGTCCCGCCGAGCTCGGCGCGCATGCGGCGTCGCAGCGGCTCCGCGTAGAGGACGCGCTGCGGCATGTCCGGAATGAGGAACTGCCCGTTGGGGTTGCGGCCCAGCGGACCCTGCTGCCATGAAAGACCCATCGTGTGCTCCGATCGTCAAAGGCTGTCGTGAGCGTTGGTGACGGGTCGCACCGCCGTCTTACCGACTCGTTCTACGATCAGCCGGTGAGCGTCGAACAGCCATCGCGGCAGGTGGGCGACGTGGTCTCGCGGCGCTGGGTCGAGCACCTGCGCGCCGACCATCCGCGCCACGGACAGGCGGTCGCCAAGCTCCACGGGGTGCTGCAGCGCGCCGCGCTGCACGAGCTGCATCGCCGGCGCGGCCAGCTGCAATCGCTGCGCGGTCCGGAGTTCGACGACGTCGCCCAGCAGTGCGCCGACGACGCGCTGGTGAACATCCTGGCCAAGCTCGAGGACTTCCGCGGCCTCAGCCGCTTCACCACGTGGGCGTACAAGTTCGTGATCTTCGAGGTCTCCGGCAAGGTCGCGGCACGCGTGGCGCGAGCATCCGCCGAGCACCGAGGAGGTCGTCTGGGAGCAGCTCCCCGACGAGCTCGCGGTCAAGCCCGGCGAGCAGGCGGAGCGCCGCGAGCAGTTCGCCGCGCTCAAGACGGCCGTCGACGAGGACCTGACGCCGCGACAGCGCGAGGTGTTCGTGGCGATCGCGCTCAACGATGTGCCGATCGACGTCCTCGCCCTGCAACTGGGCTCCAACCGCAACGCGGTCTACAAGAACCTGTTCGACGCCCGCCGCCGCTTGCGCGCGAGCCTCGCGGCGGCCGGTCACCCACTCACGGAAGGGGAGGCGCGCGCATGACCGACCTCGAAGCGCTCGACGCGCTCCTGCGCGCCCAGGAAGGCGACGCGGGCTGCGACGCCGGCGTCCCGATCATGGACCAGTACGTCGAGATCGAGCTCAACGCCGGCGACCCGAGCGAACGCTTCCCGGGCACCGCGATCCACCTGCGCGTCTGCCCCGGCTGCCGCGCCGATCACGACGGCGTCCTGGAGGCGGCGCGCCGGTTCGGCGACATCGATCCGGACTAGCCCGGTAAGACCTGGCGAGCGCAGCGCACTCATCTCAGCGGATACCCGAGAGGAGCGCGACCATGGCCCGCCGACACACCACACTCACCCGCATCGCCCAGGCGCTGCGCCCCGACCCAAGCCGCTTCGCCGCCGCGGCGGCGCTGCAGGACCCGAGCCTGCTGATGGAGGCGCAGGCGCAGGAGGAGCGGGTCGAACGCACCCCGCGGTTCACCGCGCTTCGCGGCGCCCTGCGCGCCGAGAGCGGCGGCGCGCTGCTGCTCGTTGCGGCGATCGCCCTCGCGCTGCTGTGGTCCAACGCGCCGGGCGGCGGGAGCTACGACGCGTTCTGGCACGCCCCGGTCGCGCTGACCGTGGGGCCGTGGACGCTTGCAGCCGACCTCCGGACGTGGATCGACGAAGGGTTGATGACGCTGTTCTTTCTCGTGGTCGGCCTCGAGGCCAAGCGCGAGCGCGACCTCGGCGAGTTGCGTGAGGGAAGGCGGCTGACCGTCCCGGTGCTCGCCGCGCTCGGCGGGATGGCCGCGTCCGTGGGGATCTACGTCGCGGTGACCGCCGGCGCGGGTGGGACGGGCTCCGGCGGCTGGGGCGTGGCGCTGTCCACCGACACGGCGCTGGCGCTCGGCGCGCTGACGTTCACCGCGGGGCGTTACGGCAAGCGGCTGCAGATCTTCATGCTCACGCTGCTGGTCGTCGACGACTTCGTGGCGCTGCTGGTGATCAGCGTCGCGTACCCGTCGCGGATCGACGTCGCCGCGACGATCGTCGCCGCCGCCCTGCTCGCCGCGCTGCTGACGATGCGGGCGATCGCGGGCCGCCAGTTCCGCGCGCGTGGCAACTCGGCATCCACGCTGTGGGTGCTCTCGATCGTCGCCGGCCTGGGACTGTGGCTCGCGCTGTTCGAATCAGGCATCGACCCGGTGATCAGCGGCCTGCTGATCGGCCTGCTGACCAACGCCTACGAGCCCGAAGGCCGCGTCGAAGCGGTGATCTCGCCGAACCAACGGCTCCTCACCCGGCTGCACCCGTGGACGAGCAAGCTCGTCGTCCCGCTGTTCGCGCTGGCCAACGCGGGCCTGCACATCGACCGCCAGTTGCTCGCGCGGGCGGCGACCTCGCCGGTAACGTGGGGCATCGTTCTGGCCTACGTGATCGGGAAGCCGCTGGGCATCGTCGTCGCCGCCTGGGCCGCGAAGTCGAGCGCGCCGCGCCACGCCGCGCTGAGCCTCGGCTGGGGTGAGCTGGGCGGCACCGCACTGGCGGCGGGCGTCGGGTTCACGGTCTCGCTCCTGATCGCGTCGCGGGCGTTCGGAGGCGAGTTGCTCGACGAGGCCAAGGTCGGCATCTTCCTCACCGCGCTGCTCGCGCCCGCGCTGTCGCTGCTCGCGCTGAACGCACGCCGGCCGAGGCTCGCCGGCTGCCTCTCCCCGGTGCCGGCGCGATGAGCGGGCGGCTGGTGTCGCTCAACGTCGGCGGCCCGCGCGACGTCGCCTGGGAGGGCAAGACCGTCCGCACGGCGATCTGGAAGACGGAGGTCGAGGGTCCGCGGATGGTGCGGCGGATCAACATCGACGGCGACGACCAGGCCGACCGGCTCGCGCACGGCGGCGAGCACCGCGCGGTCTTCGTCTACCAGCTCGGCTCCTACCGCTACTGGGAACGTGAGCTCGGGCGGGATGACTTCACCCACGGGCAGTTCGGCGAGAACTTCACCGTCGAGGGCCTGGCCGACGACGAGGTTTGCATCGGCGACCGCTACCGCATCGGCGAGGCGCTGTTCGAGGTGACCCAGCCGCGGGTCACGTGCTACCGCGTCGGCATCCGCTTCGAGCTCGCGGCGATGCCGTCGCTGCTGGTGGCGCACCATCGGCCCGGCTTCTACCTCCGGGTGCTCGAGGAGGGCTCCGTGCAGGCCGGCGACGCGATCGAGAAGGTCGCCGACGGCCCGGAGCGCCTGACGGTGGCGGACACCGACGCGCTGCTCTACCTGCCCGGCAAGTCGCCGGCCCGTCTGGAGCGGGCGCTGCGCATTCCGGCGCTCAGCGAGGGGTGGAAGGGCAGCTTCCGTGACCTTCTCGCCAAGGCGGAGGACCACACGGATCCGACGCCCGCGTGGGCCGGCTTCATGGAGCTGCGGGTCGCCGAGGTGCGCCCCGAGAGCGCGTCCGTGACGTCGTTCCGGCTCGTGCCGGAGGACGGGAGCGAGGCGAGGCCGGCGGCGGCGCCGGGCCAGTACCTCACGCTGCGCCTGCGCAGTGGTGCCAACGCCCTGGTCCGCAGCTACTCGCTGTCCGACGTGCCGGGGCAGCAGGGGTTCCGGGTCAGCGTGAAGCGCGACGGCGCCGCGAGCCGCTATTTGCACGAACAGGTCAAGGTCGGGGACGTGCTCGACGTCGCCGCTCCACGCGGCGCGTTCGTGCTCCGGGCGGGCACGCGGCCGGTCGTCCTGGTCAGCGCCGGGGTCGGCGCGACCCCGGTCCTGGCGATGCTCCACGCGCTCGCCCGCGAGCACAGCACGCGGTCGGTGTGGTGGCTGCACGGCGCGCGCAATCGTGCTGAGCACGCCTTCCATGACGAGGCGGACGCGCTCCTCGGAGCGCTCGAAGACGCCCACCGCGTCGTGGCGTACAGCCGTCCCGGCCCCGAGGACGCGCTCGGCGCCGACTACGACGTCGCCGGCCGGCTCGACCTCGGCGTGCTGGAACACGCCGGTGTGCCCGTTGACGCCGACTACTACCTGTGCGGGCCCGCGGAGTTCATGAGCGCCATCGAGGTCGCGCTCGGCGCCTACGGCGTCGCGCCCGAGCGGATCTCGACCGAGGCCTTCGGCGCCGTCGCGATCCGCGCCTCCGGGATCGTCAAGGACGGCGACCGCCAACCGCACGCGCCCGACGGTGGGGCGGGCACCGGCCCGACCGTCACGTTCGTCCGCAGCAGCCTCGCCATCCCATGGGACGACCGCTACCCCAACCTCCTCGACTTCGCGGAGGCGTGCGACGTCCCCGTGGGCTTCGGCTGCCGCAACGGGGTCTGCCACAACTGCGAGAGCGGCCTCCTCACCGGTGACGTCACCTACGACATCGAGCCGCTCGAACCGCCACCCGCGGGCCGGGTCCTGGTCTGCTGCACCCGGCCCGGCTCTGAGGTGACGCTGGACCTCTAGACCATGCCGTAGAAGCGGATCGTGACGTCGCGGCGCGTGCAGGTGTGCCGGCTCGCGTAGGTGTCGCCGTCTTCGTTCTCGTAGAAGTGGATGCGGCAGGTGAAGCCGTCGACGTGGCGAGGCATCTGCGGCCCGCCGGCGCGCTTGGCGTAGGCGCGCATGAAGCCGGCGGTCCTGGCGCAACTCGAATGCCGCTGCGAGGCCCACTTGAAGAAGCCGTTCCAGGCGTGGGCGTCCGGGCAGCGGGTGAAGCCGCGCGGGACGTCGTAGCGCGGCTCCGCACTGGCCTGGGCCGGCGCCGCGAGGAGCAGCACGAGCCCCACGATCATCGTCAGCCGTCGCATCATCTGGATCCCAGGATGACCGGCTTCGTGTCCCTTTGGCGGGATCATTGTGTCCGGCTTATCGTCCGGGACGCCGCCGGGGTTGAGAAAACCTCAGGGTTCGACCCCGATTGTCACGCGCCCGCGCGGGAGGGAACCTGCCTGGCTTCCCCCCGACAGCAAGGATCGCGACATGTTCGACAAGGCGATGACGAAGAGCATCCAGGCCTACCTGCAGCCCGGAGAAGAGCTCCTCAACGCCACCATCGTCCAGGGCAAGGGCCTGGCGAAGATGTTCATCGCCGGCGGCGTCGTCGGTGCGACGGCCGCTGCCGCGCGACGCGACCGCAAGGCCGCCGACGAGCCCGAGGGCACGATCCAGCTCTCGAGCAAGATGGGGATCGGCGTGACGACGCAGCGGCTGCTGCTGTTCAAGGCCGGCGGAGCCATGACGCTGAGCGCCAAGGAACTGCTGAGCGCGGTGCCGATCGACGACGTCGACTCCGTCGTCGTGGGCAAGGGCATGGTCACGAAGCCGATCACCGTGACCATCCGCGGCGAGTCCTTCCAGGTCGAGGCCGCACGCGCGGTCAACACCGACAACCTCGTCTCCGCGGTCGAGCAGGCGAAGGCGTCCAAGCGCGCCGCCTGATCCTCATCTGAGCGCTACGCTCCGCCTCATGTATTAGTCCAGGCGACCAACGAATCGCCCCGCACCAGCGGTTCGCCGGTCGTCTTTACCGAGGGGGAAATGGTCATGGGTAGGAGAGGGACCCAGACGCTGGTGTGCGCGGCCGTCGCCGCGCTGTCGCTGTTCGCACCGGCCGTTGCCAGCGCTGCGCCGGACGACACGTACAGCGGCTCGGAGATGTGGCTGCATTACGTGCCGGTGAGCGATCCGGCGCTGCTCGCGCAGTACAAGGCGTCGGCCACCACGATCGTGGTCGACAACGCGGATCAGAACAAGGTGTTCCGCGCGACGGCCAACCTGCGGATGGAGACGGGCTCCGCCGAGAAGCTCGAAGAGACCAGCCTGCAAGCCGCGCGCGACGAGCTGGTGCGCGGCCTCGGCGGGCTGCTCGGCCAGACCGTCCCGGTGCAGGCGGGCAGCTCGGCGGGCGGCGTGCCCGACGGCGCGATCATCGTCGGCACGCGCGCGAGCTCGGACGCCGTCAGCCAGGCCTTCAGCGCCGCGGACGTCAACGCGGTGGGCGACGAGGGGTACCTGATCCGCACGGTCGGCAAGACGACCGTGATCGCCGGCAAGACGGAGATCGGCGCGCTGTACGGGACGTTCGGCTTCCTGCGCCTGCTGCAGACCCAGAAGCCGATCGCGAGCCTGAACATCTCCACGTCGCCGAAGATCAAGAATCGCCACCTCGACAACTGGGAGGGCACGCGGCTCTACGCCGGCAACAACGCGGCCGGCACCGGCGGGCTCAACGGCGAGAACGGGACGATCTTCAACTTCGCCGCCACCGGGGCGAGCGCCACGCGCAACCTCCCGGTGATCCTCGACCGCTACATCGTGGTGGCCCGCGCGCTCGCCTCGCTCGGGATCAACGGCTTCGAGATCAACCTCGTCAACGCCAACAACGTCTATCTGACCTCGGCGTACATCGCCCAGGAGGCGGCGCTCGCGGACGCGCTGCGCCCGTACGGCGTGAAGATCTCGCTGGCGATCAACTACACGGCGCCGACGGACACCCGCTTCGCCCCCGACGTCCTGACCAACCAGCAGCTCGACCCGCACAGCGCCGCCTTCCGCGGCTGGTGGACCCGCAAGGCCCAGCAGTTGCAGGCCGCGATCCCGGACTTCATGGGCTTCACCGTCAAGGCCAACTCCGAGGGCCAGCCCGGGCCGCAGGACTTCGGCTACGACCACGGGGACGGCGCCAATGGCATCGCGTCCGCGGTCTCGGCGCTGGGGATGAAGGTCTTCTGGCGCACGTTCGTCTACAACGCCGACGTCGACAACGACCGGCTCAAGCGCGCGTATCTCGAGTTCAACTACATCGACGACGAGCCGCAGCCGGACGGGACGAAGGGCCGCTTCGAGGACAACGTGTTCCTGCAGACCAAGAACGGCCCGCTGGACTTCCAGGGGCGCGAGCCGATCCACCCCATGCTCGGCCGGATGGAGAACACCAACCAGGCGCTGGAGCTGCAGGTGACACAGGAGTACACGGGGCAGAACAAGATGCTCACGTTCCTGGCACCCATGTGGGAGGAGGCTCTCAAGAGCGACACGTACGCCACCAACGCGCCGGCCGACAAACGGCTCGTCGGCAACATCGTCGACGGCAGCGCCCAGGGACACAAGGACACGGCGATCGTCGGCGTGGCCAACCTCGGCAACGCCGACAACCTGACCGGCAATCACTTCTCGCAGGCGAACCTGTACGCGTTCGGGCGCCAGGCATGGGACTGGACGCTGAAGTCCGATGACATCGCGCGCGAGTGGGTGCGGATGACATGGACCAACGACGCCCACGCCGTCGACACCATCGTGCAGATGATGATGGGCTCGCGCGAGGCGCTGGTGAGCTACCAGACCCCGCTCGGCGTGGCGCATCAGTTCAGGTCGAGCGACCACTACGGCCCGAACCCGTCGGAGTGGGTCACCCAGGACGACTTCAGCCCCGTCTACTACAACAAGGCCGACAGCGCCGGCCTGGGCTTCGACCGCTCCCCCACCGGCAGCAACTTCGTCGCCCAGTACTTCCCGACGCTCGAGCAGCGCTACGGGAACATCGCCACGACGCCCGAGAACCTGCTCGGATGGTTCCACCACGTGCCCTGGGGCTACCGGATGAACGACGGCCGGACGTTCTGGGACGAACTCGTCTACCGCTACCAGATGGGCGTCGAGTACGTGACCTGGATGCGGGAGACATGGGACACGCTGCAGCCCTACATCGGCACCCGGCGGTTCGGCGAGGTCAAGAGCAAACTCGCCACCCACGAGGCCGATGCCGCCACCTGGCGGGACACGCTGATCGGCTACTGGCAGGAGTTCAGCCAGCGTGAAGTCCCGGTCGACGGCGGGCCGCTGTCGGCGAAGATCGTCGTCGGCGGGAAGGAGCTCGGCGGCTTCAACCTGTCCGCCGCCGCCTACTCGATCCCGGTGGCCGCCGGCGCGTCGCCGGCGATCACCGCCGTCAAGACCGCCGACCCGGCCACGCACGCGGAGATCGTCACCCAGGCGACGACCGTTCCCGGCCAGGCCGTGGTGAAGGTCACCAAGGACGACTTCTTCGGGCCGATCGTGAAGAACTACGTCTTCAACCTCGTCCCCGACACGACGCTCGCCGGGCTGCGGGTCAACGGCACGTCGCTCTCGCTCAAGCCGCAGGTCCTCAGCTACAACGCCGTCCTGCCCAAGGGCGTGACCACGATCGCCAAGGTCGAGGCCACGGCCGCCGATCCGGCCGCGACGGTGGTCGTCGAGCCGGCGACAGCGATCGACGGCCAGGCGAAGGTCACCGTGACCAACGGCGCCGCCTCGACGGTCTACACCGTCAACCTCGACGTCGCGAACACCGGCAGTGACGAGTTCACCGGTGCGGGCCTCGGCTCGCAGTGGCATCTCGTGCGCCCGGACGACAGCAGGTGGCGCGTGGCCGGCGGGTCGCTGGTCATCACCGCGCAGAACGGCGACCTCCAGGGCACCGCCAACACGGCGAAGAACCTCGCGCTGCAGGACGTCAACGGCGACTGGGTCACCGACTCCAAGCTCGTCTTCTCGCGCCCGCTGGCCAACAACAACGAGCAGGGCGGCATCATCGCCTACGCCAACGACAACAACTACGTGAAGCTGGCCTGGGAGATGAGCGCCTCGACGCAGCCCATCAACCGGCTCCGCGTGGTCGTCATCCGCGAGCAGAACGGCACGGCCACGACGCTGCAGGTCACGGGCGCCGACGCGCAGCGCATCGTCGGTGCGAACGGCGCCATCTGGCTGCGGCTCGCCAAGTCCGGCGGCACGTACAAGGCGTACTACTCGACGGACGGAAGTGTCTACCGGTTCATGGGCTCCACCACGCTCAACGTCGAGGCCACGCAGGCGGGTGTCGTCGCGTTCAACCGCGGCGGCACGTCGACAGACCTCGACGTGGCGTTCGACCACTTCCGGATCGCCAGCGTCGGCGACCCGGTCCCGGTCGCGACGATGGCCGACGGCGCGGTGAACGCAACGGTGCCGGCCACACTGGCGCTGACGCTGGGCACACCGGCGAGCTTCGGCCCGTTCACGGCGGGTGTGGCGAAGGACTACACCGCGTCGACGACGGCGGACATCGTGTCGACGGCGGGTGACGCGGCGCTGACGGTATCCGACCCGGGCCACCTGACGAACGGGACGTTCTCGCTCCCGTCGCCGCTGGAGGTCTCGTTCTCGAAGTCCGCTTGGACCGCGCCGGTGTCACACGACGCGGTGACGATCGGCTTCAAGCAGCACATCGGTGCCACCGACGCGCTGCGCACCGGGGCGTACAGCAAGACGCTGACGTTCACCCTGTCGACCACCACACCCTAGGCACCGGCGGTCGCCCCGGCGCGCCGCGCCGGGGCGAGCGCCAGCAGGCTCTCCGCGGTGGCGGTGACCGCGTCCTCCCAGGAGCGTGGGGTCCAGCCGAGCTCACGTTGCGCCTTGGCGCTGGTGGCATCGTGATCCAACCCCCGACCAGGCCGCCGCCTACTGGGATCCTCAACGACCTCGCCCCGGTCCTACGGCGCCTCGCCCAGCTCCCCGACGAGGAGCTGCGCGGCGCCCTGACCCGCCTCGGCCTGCGCACCCTGCGCGGTGCTTGAGGCGAACGCCGTCACGGTCCCGCTGGAGGTCGCGGTGCCGGCGCGCGCGGAGGTCACGTAGACGTTTCGACCGTCCGGGCTGACCACGAGATAGCGCGGGAGCGTGACGTCGTGGCCTGTCTCGCAGCCCTTGCCGGCGCGAGCGGCGACGCAGCCCCCGGGCCCGTCGAGCTGGGTGAGCACGCCGGTCGCCGGGTCGGCGGCGAACGCCGACATCCGGATCGGCCCCGCTCCGGCGAGATACACCCGGGTGCCGTCGCGCGAGACGTCGATGTCGTAGGGATCGGTCATCCGCGACTCCGCCACCGGCGGGGACACGACGCGCTGGAGCAGACCCGGCTCATTCCCCAGCGCGAAGCTCACCGGCCCCGCGGCGCGCGTCGATCCGGTGTAGGCGAAACGGCCGTCGGGGGAGATCTCGACCGCCGTCGCGCCGGGAAGCGCCGCGCTCGGGCACGCGACGGCCGGCGTGTCGTCCGCGCAGCCCCGCGCCGCCGCGTGCACGCTCAGCGCGCCGGAGGCGGGATCGCGCACGACGCCGACGATCGTTGCGAGCTCGGAATCGACGACGTACAGGGAGCGCCCGTCGGGCGCGATGGCGACGTCGTCGGGCACGCCGAAGTCCTCCGTGCGGACGCAGCTCGGTCCGCCCCCGACGCAGCCGGAGCGCCCGTGCAGCGGGCGCAGCATTCCGGTCGCGCCGTCGCGGGCGAAGCCGACGAGCGCGGCATCGGTGATCGCGTAGGCGCTGCGCCCGTCCGCGCTGGTGACGACCTTCGTGATGCCATAGAGACGACCGTCCCGCCGGCACCCGGGACGGTGGCGATAGCTCAGGCAGCCGACGCGGCGCAGGCGGCCGTCGTCGCCGCCGCGGCGCAGCACCGTCAGCTGGTCGGACGTGAGCGACGCGACGTAGACGTTGCGCCCGTCATCGCTGACGGTCACGTTGGTCGTACCCCGCAGCAGCCCCGGCACCCGCGTGCAGCCCGAGCCGCGCTGCTCGGACACGCAGCCCGAGTCACCCGCGAGCTGCCGCAGCGCCCCGTCGGACCCGCGCACGAACGCGGCGACGGCACCGGTCGAGAACGACGTCGTGTACACGTTGCGGCCGTCGGGCGAGATCGCGAGACCGGTGGCGTGGGCGAGTTCTCGCGCGTGAGCGCATTCTGCTCCGGCGCCTTCACCGACGCACCCGCTCTTCCCCGGCAGCTGGGTGAGACCACCGACGCCGCCGGCCGCCGCGGCGCTCGCGGCCGTCACGCACAAGGCGGCGGCGCAGGCGACCACGACACGCAGTGGGAGCACCCGCCGACACTCTCACGTTCGCATGCCGGTCGCAATAGGGTCAACGCGTGAGGAGCTCGCGGAGGGCGTGCGTGACCTCGGCCGGCGCCGCCTCGGCCATGAAATGGCCGTAGCCGACGGTGCGGTGCTCGAGGTCCGTTGCCCACCGCTGCCACACCGCGGCGGCGTCATAACCGAGCGCGGCGCCCCAGTCCTGCTGGAGCACGGTGACCGGCATCCGCAGCCGGCGGCCGGCGTCGCGGTCCGCCTGATCGTGCTCGACGTCGACGCCCGCGGACGCGCGGTAGTCGGCGACGATCGACGGCACCGCGGCACGGCAGGCGTCGAGGTAGACCCCGCGCATGTCCGGCTCGACCGGTCCCCAGGCGTCGAGGAAATGGCCGAAGAAGGCGTCGGCGCTGCCGGCGATCAGCTGCTCGGGCAGGCCGGGCGGCTGGGCCATCAGGTAGAGGTGGAACGCGACAGCGGCGCGGGCGCCGTGCAGCACGTCCCACATGTCGAGCGTCGGGAGCACATCGAGGCAGGCGAGGTGGGTGATCGCGTCCGGATGGTCGAGCCCGGCCCGGAACGCGACGAGTGCGCCGCGGTCGTGGCCGACCAGCGCGAAGCGCTCGTGCCCGAGCGCGCGCGCGAGCGCGACGACGTCGGCCGCCATGGCGCGCTTGGCGTACGCGTCGCCCTCCTCCCCCGGCTTGTCGCTGGCGCCGTACCCGCGCAGGTCGGGACAGATGACGGTGTGCTCGGCGGCGAGCGCGGGCGCGACGTGGCGCCACATCACGTGGGTCTGCGGGAAGCCGTGCAGCAGCACGATCGGGCTGCCCGCGCCGCCGATGGCGGTGTGGAGCGCGACGCCGTCGGCGACCGCGATCCGCTGGTAGTCGAAGCCGGTGATCATGGCGCGGAGCCTGGCGCGGGCCGATCAGCAACCGATCAGCGAAGATGCGCCGCGATGCCGGTCGAGTTCGGGGTGCTGGGGCCGGTCGTGGCCTGGGATGTCGCCGGCGACCGGATCGCGCTGAAGGGCCCGCGGCACCGTGCGGTGCTGGCGCGGCTGATCGTCGCGCGCGGCGAGGTCGTCACCGTCGGGCGGATCGTCGAGGATCTCTGGGTCGATCCGCCGGCGGGTGCGACCGGCGCGATCCGGACGTTCGTGGGCGACCTGCGCGTGGCGCTGGAACCCGAGCGGGCGCCGCGCACGCCCGCTCGCCTGCTGGTCACCGACGGTCCCGGCTACGCGCTGCGCGCCGAGGCCGTCGACGCCTGGCGGTTCGAGGACGCGGTGGCGGCCGCGGCGGCGCTGCCGGCGAAGGACGCGCTCACCGGGCTGATCGCCGCGCTGGAGTGGTGGCGCGGCCCCGCCTACGCGGAGTTCGCGGACGAGGACTGGGCGCGCGTCGAGCGCTCCCGGCTCACCGAGCTCCGCCTGCACGCCGTCGAGCGGGTCGCCGAGGCGCGCCTCGCCCTCGGCCGCGCCGCCGAGGCGGTCCCGCCGCTGGACGCCCACGTGGCCGAGCACCCCTGGCGCGAGGAGGGCTGGCGGCTGCTGGCGCTCGCGCTCTACCGCAGCGGCCGCCAGGGCGACGCCCTCGCCGTGCTCCGGCGCGCGCGCACGCTGCTGAGCGATCAGCTCGGCGTCGATCCCGGGCCGGCCCTGCGCGCGCTGGAGGGCGACATCCTGCATCACGCCGACACGGCCGACGCGGGCGTGGGACAGGTGTGGGCGCAGACGGCCGCGGCGTACGATCGCGTCGTGGCCTCGGGCGCCCGCGCTCGCCTGGAGGCGACGGTCGGGCTCCTGCGCGACCTGGCCGTGACCGGGGGCGGCGGCCTCGAAGCCGCCCGCGGGCAGCGGGTGGCGGCGATCGCGGCGGCCGAGGAGCTCGGCGATCCACTCCTGACGGCCCGCGTGATCGGCGCCTACGACGTGCCCGCGATCTGGACCCGCGCCGACGACCCCGCGCAGGCCGCCTGGATCGTGGCGGCCGCCGAGCGCACGCTGGCGGCGCTCGACGACACCGCGCACGAGGTCGCGCGGGCGCGGCTGCTGGCCACGATCGCGCTCGAATCGCGCGGGACGAGCAGGGCGCGCGGCCCCGCAGCCGCCCGGCAGGCCGAGGCGATCGCCCGCCGTCTCGACGACCCCGCGCTGCTGGCGTTCGCCCTCAACGGCACGTTCATGCAGACCTTCGCGCGCGCCGGTCTCGCACCGGAGCGCGACGCGATCGGCGCGGAGCTGATCGCCCTCGCCACCCGCCACGACTTCATGAGCTCCGAGGTCCTCGGCCACCTGATCCGGCTCCAGGCGCGCAGCGCGCTCGGTGACTTCGCCGCGGCCGATCGCCACGCCGCCGCCGCGGACCGGCTGGACGAGCGGCACGAGCGACCGCTCGTCGCCGTCTTCACGCGCTGGTACCGGGCGCTGCGGCTGGCGGCGACCGAAGACGCGCCGTTCACGGTCATCGAAGCGGCTTACCGCGCGGCCGCCAAGGGCCTGGACGGCGCCGGCATGCCGGGCCTCGAGCACGGCCTGCTCCCGCTTGCGCTGCTGTGTGAGCGGGTGCGACGCGGGCTCGGCGCGCAGACGGATGCCGACTGGGGGCCGTACGAACCGTGGGCCCGGCCGCACGTGCTGCTCGCCCGTGGCCGCCGCGATCGCGCGGCAGCCGCCCTGCGCGCCGTTCCGGACCCTCCGCGCGACCTGTTGCTCGAAGCCCTCTGGTGTCTCACGGCGCGCGCCGCCGTCGCCGTCGGCGACCGCCCCGCGATGCAGCGTGCCGCAACCCACCTCGCACCCGCGGCGCGGGAGCTCGCCGGCGCCGGCAGCGGGCTGCTCACCGCCGGCCCGGTCGCGGGCCACCTCGACGCCCTCGAGCGAGCGTCGCGGTAGTCAGTGGTCGAGCAGGTGGTCGAAGCTGGCCTGCTTGTCGTCGGCGGTGGGCGGGCGCGGATCGCCCTGGTGCCTCCAGTGCCCGCGCAGGTCCGAGACCTGCGCCGAGCGCGCGCGGACAGCGGGATCGAGCGGCGCGATCGCGAGCCGGCCGAGCCGCTCGGCGCCGAGCACGCGCGCGTAGAACGTCCGCCCACGCACACAGACCAGCACGATGTCCTCTGGCTCGACGGCGTCACTCACGACACCGATGAGCCTAATAGGCTCGGGTGATGGCGTCGCCACCCGCACGCAAACGGGCAGTCCGCGCCGCTGCGGGCGGCCCGATCGACCCCGGGCCGATCGTCGCCAAAGCCCGCGAACTCGGTGTGATGGGATGGGTCCGGCCGACCGGGGAGTTGCACGCCGAGGGCCCGCCCGACGCGGTCGAGGCGCTCCTCGCCGCATTTGGCGAGACGGCCGCCAGTGAACGCGGACGCGTCGAAGGCCACGAGCAGTTCGCGATCCGCGGCGTCAGCGCCGGCGTCTTCGTCGTCCAGGAGCACCAGGCCACCGCGCACCACTACGACGTGCGCCTGGAGGTCGACGGCGTGATGCGCTCCTGGGCCGTGCCCAAGGGACCCTCGCTCGATCCGGCCGCCAAGCGCCTGGCGGTCGAGGTCGAGGACCACAGCCTCAGCCACAACGACTTCGAGGGCGCGACCGGCAACGGCGCCGTGATCATCTGGGACCGCGGGACCTACGAACAGGGCGGCCGCGTCGCCTGGCCCGAAGCGCTCGAGCGCGGCCACGCCGTCTTCGTCCTGCACGGCGAGAAGCTCCGCGGCGGCTTCGCCCTCCAGCGCACCCGCCCGGGAGCCAAGCCCCAGTGGCTGCTGATCAAGCGCCGCGACGACGCCGCCCGCCCCGGCTCGGACATCGTCGCCGAGCGCCCCGAATCCGTCGTCAGCGGCCACACGCTCACCGACCTCCTCCCACCAAGGGGTCAGACCCCTTAATAATTCAAACGGCTCTGCAGAGCCAAAAACTTTGTTAAGGGGTCTGACCCCCTCATAGGGTGCTGTTGCCCCCAGGGTTCTCTCAGCTTTCGTGGAGGCGACGCTAAGGCCGGGGCGTGAGGCTCGGGGCCATGTCTCCTTCCGTGCTCTCTCCTCCACCGCGGCGTCCGCTCTGGTCCGATGACGGCCCGCCGGCGGCGCTCCCACCTGACCGCAACGGCGGGGGTCCGCCGCCGCCTGATGACCCGCAACCGCCGGACCGGCGCCGGCGCCGCCCGCCGCTCCCCGTCCTGCTGGTCGTGTGTTCGTTGCTGGGCGGTGGCACGAGCGTGGCCGCGCTCGCGGCGACGGGCAACCTCGGCCATGACACGACGAAGACGACCGTCGTGACCGGCGCCGCGTCGACGACGTCACAGGAGAGCGCCGCGTCGACGGCACTCGACGCCGAGGCGCTGTACGCCTCGACCTCCGCGGGCGTCGTCGACATCACGTCCAAGGGCGTGACGAGCAACGGCGGCACGCCGCAGCAATCGACCGGGACCGCCACCGGGACCGGGTTCGAGGTCGACACGCAGGGCCACATCGTCACCGCCGCGCACGTGGTGGACGGCGCGTCCTCGGTCACCGTCAAGCTCGCCGACGGCACCACCCGCACCGCGACCGTGCTCGGCAAGGACGACGCGACGGACATCGCCGTGCTCAAGATCGACCCGTCAGGGCTCAAGCTCAGCCCGCTCAAGCTCGGCAGCTCGTCGTCGATCGACGTCGGCGCGGCCGTGGCCGCGGTCGGTGACCCGTTCGGGTACGAACGCAGCATCAGCACGGGGATCATCTCCGGCGTCGACCGCACCATCCAGGCGCCGAACGGCTTCACGGTCGCGCACGCCCTGCAGATCGACGCCGCGATCAACCCGGGCAACTCCGGCGGCCCGATCCTGGACTCCTCGGGCAACGTGATCGGCATCGCCGACCAGATCGCGACCGACGGCAGCTCGGAGCAGAGCTCCGGCGTCGGCTTCGCGGTCCCGATCGACCTCGTGAAGTCCGAGCTCACCACGCTCGAAGCGGGCAAGGCCGTCGAGCACGCCTACCTCGGCGTCTCGACCTCCGACGCGTCCTCGAGCACCTCAGGCGTCACCGTCGCCGGGATCACCTCCGGCGGGCCCGCGCAGGCGGCAGGGCTGCAGGCGGGCGATGTCATCACCAAGCTCGGCGATGCCACGGTCTCCGACCAGAACGGCCTCGTGGCCGCGATCGCGGCGCTCAAGCCCGGCGCGCAGGTCGATGTGACCGTCGTCCGGGGCTCGAGCACGACGCAGCTGCACGTGACGCTCGGGACGCAGCCGGCGCAGAGCGGCACCGGCGGATAGTCACGCGGGTTGTGGCACCGGCGCGGGCGCGAGCCGCGCGCCTTCGAACACGCTGACCATGATCAGCTCCGCGGCGGTGACCACACGGGCTGAGCCGTGGAAGCCCTTGCGTACGGCGTCCTGGGCACTGGCGCCGTGCGCGTGGGCTTCGCGCATGCCTGACACGAGAAATACCTGGTAATCCATCGCCAGGCCGAAGAGGATGCCGATGGTCAGGATCGGGATCAGGCTGGCGATCGCCGAGGAGGCCGGCCTGCCGGCGGACGCGATCGGTGCCCGCGCGCTGGCCTCCGCCGTGCTCACGACCCTGCTCACGATGCAGCGGCGCTTCGCGGAGGAGACCAAGACAGACGGCGCCGGCTACGACGCCGTCGTGCCGATGCTCCGCGCCGCGCTCGCCGCCCTGCGCGACGGCTGAGTCAGGCGCAGGGCACGACGGCCTGCTGGCCGCCGGCCTGGATCAGTTGCCGGACCGCGGACAGCGGGATCGCGTAGGCGACCTTCATGTAGTCCTGATCGGTCGCGCCCGGCTCACCCGCGAAGATCACACCCACGACGCGCCCGCGGCGGTCGAGCAGCGGGCCGCCGGAGTTGCCGTGCTTGATCCGGCTCGAGACCTGCATCACCTTGGCGCCGAACGCGATCGAGGCGGGCAGTTGGCTGCCGTCGAGGTACTGGACGACGCGTCCCGGTGAGAGCGTGAGCGGCCCGCCGAGCGGATAGCCGACGGCGGTCACCGCCTGGCCGGGCTTCGGGTCCGGCCCCAGCTCCGCGATCGCCGGGACCTTCCCGGCGACCTTGGTCGCGCCGATGTCGACCAGGCGGCCGGTCGAGGACTCGTCGACGTCCGCGTCCAGCGACGTGCCGTCCCACGTGTTCAGTTCGAGGATCGAGGCGCCCGCGAGCACGTGACGGTTGGTGATGATCGTGTGGGCGTCGATCGCGAAGCCGGACCCCGTGGCGATGCCCTGACAGGAGATGTTGCGCACGCGCAGGGTCAGGCGCTCGGCCGCGCGCCGGAGCGTGTCGCGGGCGAGGCGCTGCGGCGCGTGGGCCAGCGTCTTCTGCGCGACGGACGTGACGGCGGCGACCTTGGGCAGCGGCGCGGGCTGTGGGCGCGGCGTGATGCCGACGCCGAGCACGGCCGCCGCCACCGCGACGACCCCGACGGCGACGAACGAGAACCACGCGAGCCGGCGCGCCACGCCTCAGCCGCCGCCCGCGCTCTCGAGCGCCGCGAAGTCGGCGCTCGCCTGGCTGCAGGTCTCATTCACGCTGTCCGCGTTGGCGTCGACCCAGTCGAAGTCCTCCGCCGCATACCGGTTCAGCAGCTCCGACAACCCGCTCGTGCACCCGCGCTGCTCACCCGCCAGCCGGGCGAGCGAGGTGGCTTGGATCTCCAGCGCGCCGCGCACGTCCTCGACCTGCGCCTTCTCGTCGGCGAGCGCGCGCTGGCGGCTTTCGAGCGTGCGCACGTCCGCCTCCGAGCGCTTCAGCGAAGCCGCGGTCTTGTTGAGCGCCGCAGTGCGCGTGTTGAGCTGGCGCGTCCGCCCGGTCAGGGTGCGCTCGAGCGTTCCCGCCCGCCGCTGCCACGCCTCGGCGCTCTCGCGGTTGCGATGCGCGGAGTAGGCGAAGTAGAGCCCCGCACCGGTGAGCACCACCACGACGGCCCCGACGATCCACGCCCAGCGACTGCTCTCCACGCCGGGAGCGTAGCTAGAACACCATCTGACCAGCATTGACGTTTTGCTGGTTAGATGGCAGAGTGCTCGTGGCGATGGACGAGCGCGACAAGCGGCGGGTGGGTGAGCAGATCGAGCCCGGTGGGCGCCCGAAGGCGCCCGGGCGGCTCGAGCTGCTGCAGCGCTTCGTCAACACCCACAACCACGAGTTCCCCGACGAGTGGGACCGCATCGGCACGCCGGAGAAGGCGCAGGCGTGGCTGCTCGCGAAGGCGCTGATCGGGCCCGGCGACGCGATCACGGACGCCGACGTGACCCGGCTGCGCGCGCTGCGGGAAGGGATCCGCGCGCTCGCGATCGCCAACCAGGCCGGCCACTCGGCAGCGGCGGCGAGCGAGGCGATCCGCGACGTCTCGGCCCTGGCGGCGCTCAGCGTCGTCGTCGATGCCAACGGGCGAACCGCGCTCCAGCCCACCGGCGAAGGCGTCGACGGGGCCGTGGCGATGTTGCTCGGCATCCTGCACGAGGCGCAACTGGGCGGGGACTGGTCGCGCATGAAGGCCTGTCGGCAGTGCGAGTACGCGTTCTTCGATCGCTCCAAGAACCGTTCGGCGACGTGGTGCGCGATGGCGATCTGCGGCAACCGCATCAAGAACCGCGCGTACTACCGGCGCAAGCGGGGCACGACATGACCCCTCGCGCGCAGGCGCTCGCCGCTCTCGGTGCCGCCGCCGTCCTGCCGCTCTTCCTGAACCCGGGCGGGATCGCGCTGCACAACATGGTCCTGGCGGCGGCCTACGTCGTGATGGCGCTGGGGCTGAACATCGTTGTCGGGTTCGCGAACCTGCTCGACCTCGGCTACGTCGCGTTCTTCGCGATCGGGGCGCACGTGACGGCCTACTTCGGCTCCGGGTTCTGGGCGAACACGCACGTCGCGTTCCTCGTCGGCGGGCCGGAGGCCCACGTCCCGGGCATCCACCTCAACTTCCTGATCGTCCTCGTGCTGGCGGCGATCGCCACGGCCGTGGCCGGCCTGCTGATCGGGCTCCCGACGCTGCGGCTGCGGGGCGACTACGTCGGCATCGTCACGCTCGCGTTCGGCGAGATCATCGGGCAGATCGTGTCCAACGGCCGGCAGATCTCGCTGTTCGGCGGATCGCTCACCGGCGGGCCGAGTGGCATCTCCGTCATCGACCCCATCGACCTCCCGTTCGCCGGGCGCTTCGACGCGCTGCACCTGCGCCCCTGGTACTGGTTCGCCCTCGCGCTCGTCGCGCTGACGCTGGTCGTCAACGTCCGGCTGCGCGACTCGCGCATCGGGCGGGCGTGGATGGCCTTGCGCGACGACGAGGCGGCGGCGGCCAGCGCGGGCGTCCCGATCGTGCGCACCAAGCTCCAGGCCTACGCGACCGGGGCCGCGCTGGGCGGCATCGCGGGCGCGTTCCTCGCGTCATACCTGACCACCGTCGACCCGCATCAGTTCACGTTCTCGTTCTCGATCTTCATCCTCGCGATGGTCGTGCTCGGCGGGTTGGGCTCGATCTGGGGCGTCGTCGTCGGCGCGATCGTGCTGTCGGTGATCAACAACTACCTCCTCCCCTCGGTCCTCGCCGGCCTTCCCCGCGACCTCGGGCTCGACTTCGATCTCTCGATGATCAGCTCCGGGATCTACGGCCTTCTCCTGGTGCTGATCATGCTGCTGCGACCCGAGGGCCTGGTGCCGAGGCGGGTCAGGTTCCCGCGGGAGCGAGCCGTCGCGCGGACAATCATGAATATCCGTGGAAAACGCGTCGCGGGTGCGTGAGGACGCGCGAGACTGGGCGGCGTGTCCATCGTGCTGCTGGTCGAGGACGAACCGGAGATCGTGGGGCTGCTCACGGACTTCCTCGCCGTCGAGGGCTTCGGGGTCGTCGCGGCGCGCGACCCGGCGGGTGCGCTGGACGCGCTCGGCACCCACGCGATCGCGTGCGTGTTGCTCGACGTCATGCTCCCCGGCGGCTCCGGCTTCGACGTCTGCCGCCGCATCCGCGAGCACTCCGACGTGCCGCTGCTGTTCCTGAGCGCACGCGGCGAGGACGAGGACAAGCTGCGCGGGCTCGCGCTCGGCGCCGACGACTACATCGTCAAGTCCGCCACGCCCGCCGAGGTCGTCGCGCGGGTGAAGGCGGTGCTGCGCCGCAGCGAGCCGCGCGACACGGCGCGGCGGGTCTTCGGACGCTTCACCGTGGACTCGGGCGCCCACGAGGTGACCGCCGACGGGCGCCTGGTCGCGCTCACCGCACGCGAGTTCGAACTGCTCGCGCTGTTCATCGACCACCCGCGCCAGGTGCTCACGCGCGAGCAGATCTACGAACGGGTGTGGGGCTCGTGGGGCGATCGCAGCGCGGTCGCGGTGTACGTGCGGCGGTTGCGCGAGAAGCTCGAGCCCGAGCTGATCGCGACCGTGTGGGGCGTCGGCTACCGCTTCGACCCGCCGGCGGCATGACCCGCTCGCTCTCGCTGCGCACCTGGCTCGCCCTCGGGCTCCTGCTGGCGCTCGCCGCTCCACTCGCCGCCGGGCTCGGCGCGTGGTTCGCCGCGGGTGCGTGGCAGGCCGGGCGAGAGAAGACACACACGGCCGCCGCGGTGCGCGTGCTCGAGAGCGGCTCGTTCGACACCGAAGCGGGGCGCTCGGCCGTTCTCGCGCAGCTCACCGACCTGGGCGTGGAGGCCGACGTCGTCCCCATCGACAAGCGCGCCGACCAGCCGCTGGCGGGCGAGAAGATCAAGCAGGTCTACGAGTCGTCGAAGGCCTTCGCGCTGACCACGCCGGGCCTGCAGGCGACCGTCAAGTCCCCGGACGGCAAGCAGCGGCTCGGCAACGAGTTCCGCACCGTCGACGTCTCGCTCGGCTACGCGCAGGGCATGTTGTTCGTCCCGCGCGAGAGCGCCACCGCGCGCTGGGCGATCGCGCTCGGCGCCGCGGTGGTGGGGCTGATCGCCGCGCTGGTGCTCGCCGTCGGCCTCCTGCGCCGGTGGGTGCTGCGCCCGCTCGCCCGCCTGGCCGCCGACGCGGACCGGATCGCGGGCGGCGAGCTGGCCGTCGAGCCGGTCGCCACCCGCGCTCGCGAGGTCGCGCAGGTCGCCGACGCGATGGGCGGCATGGCCGCCGCGCTCGGCACCGCGCTCGGCGCGTCCACCGCGGCCGAGCGCGACCGCCGCTTCCTGGTCACGGCGATCGCCCACGACCTGCGCACGCCGCTGTTCACGCTGCGCGGGTCGCTCGAGGCGATCGAGCGCGGGATCGGGGACGGCGACGCACTCGCGCGCGCCCAGGCCAAAGCCGCCCACCTCGACCGCCTCGTCGGGGATCTGTTCTCCTACTCGCGGGCCGAGTACGCGCGTGACGACCACACCCACGAGCCCGGCGACCTCGCCGAGATCGCGCGCCGCGCAGCCGACACCGTCGACGCCGGAGCGATCGAGCTCGACGTCGTCACCAACGGCCCGGTCCCGATCCACGGCGACCCTGTGGCCTTGCAACGGGTGTTCACGAACCTGCTCGACAACGCGCTGCGCCACGCGCGTACGCGGGTACAGCTCACGGTGTCAGGCCGTCGGGTCGAGGTCGTCGACGACGGTCCCGGCTTCGCGCCCGCCGATCTCCCCCACGTGTTCGAGCCGCTCTTCCGCGGCGACCGCTCGCGAACGACCGCCGGCGCCGGCCTCGGGCTCGCGATCGCGCGCCGTCTCGTGCGCGCCCACGGCGGGGAGGTCGAGGCGGTCAACGACGCGACCGGTGCGCGCCTGACGGTCGAGCTGCCCGCTACCGACGCCAGAACGCCAGCCGCTGCACCGACGCCTTGAGGATCGCGCTCGCCGGGACCTGCGCGTCGGCGCGGTCCTGAAGCGCGTCGAACGGGCTCAGTCGGAGCTCGTCGCCGGTCCCGAGCACGACGCGCCCGTCGTCCCCCCGCCTGCCGTCGACGATGATCCACCCTCGCACGACGCGAATGTTGTCCGCCATGCGTTCGAGCCTAGCCGGACCGGCGGGACCCGCCACGCGCGGGGAGCCCGAAAGCTCCCCGCGCGCGCGAATGGACCCCTGCCCTAGGGCGTCGTCGCCGACAGCGTGAACGTCAGCGTCTTCGTGTAGTTGCCTCGCAGGAGGCTGTCAGTGGCGGCGATCGGTTGCTTGAAGTTGATCGTCACCGGGTGCGCACCCACCGGGGTGGGGAAGGCGAGCAGCGACAGTGCCGCGCCCGTAGTGGAGAGTGGCGCGAACACGCCGGTCGGCTGTGCCGCGTCCGTGGCGTTGACCTGCAGCGTCTGCGGCAACGCCGTCGTGCCGTTGACGAGCTTGCCCGTGGCGATCGCGCTCGGGTCGAGGACGCTGAGCGCCGCGGCCGATGCGCTGGAGGTGACCGTCGCGGCGACCGAGGACGTGTAGTCCTTGGTCACGCCCGGCACGAAGGTGCCGAGGTCGATCGGGTTGCCGATGTTGAGCGCGAGCACGCTCGGGACCGTGCCGCCCACGCTCACCGGGACGTCGGTGCCCGGAGGCGTCGTGGAGGTGACACCGCAGTTGGCGTCCGGCAGGACACCCGCCGCGATCTCGATGCCACTCTCGAGGTGCGTCTGGAAGCCGGGCTCGGCGTACGTGGCCTGGGTGTGACCCATGCCGGTGTACCAGGAGCGGCCGCCGTCGTAGCGCTGGCACCACGAGATCGGGTGATCGTCGTCGGTTCCGTCGGAACCGTCGTTCTCGGCGTAGGTCGACTCGTCGAGCTTGAGCAGCACGTGCACACCGGGGGTGTTGCGCGGGCTGTAGTCATCGCCGCTCGAGTTGTCGAACTTCTTGTAGTTGTACCACTCGTCCGTACGCGTCCAGCGGGCCGGCAGGCCGGCGTCCGCGGGGTCGTCGGCGTCTTCGGTGACCACCGTCGCGGTGGGCGTGCCGTCCGGGTGGTTGCGGAAGTAGCCGCCCACGAGCTGGCCGTACCAATGCCAGTCGTACTCGCTGTCGGCCGCGGCGTGGATGCCCACGTAGCCGTGGCCGGCACGGATGTAGCGCTCGAACGCGGCCTGCTGGTCGTCGTTGAGCGGATCGCCCGTCGTCGAGTTGAAGATGACGACGTCGTAGTGGGACAGCACCGCGTCGGTGAACAGCGAAGCGTCCTCGGTCTGGTCGACCTGGAAGTTCTTCTGCTGGCCGAGCGTGGCGATCAGCGCGTTCCCGGTCGGGATCGCGTCGTGGCGGAAGCCGGTGGTCTTCGAGAACACCAGGGCCCGGAACCGCGCGTTGTTGTCATCCGCGGCGAGCACCTGCACCGGGATCGTCTTGGTGGCCGTGCCGCCCTTGCCGTCGCTCACGGTGAGCTTCACGTTGCGGTTGCCCGCGGTCGTGAAGGTCGTGTTCGCGGAGGCCGTGGTGGCATCGGTGGTGCCGTCGCCGTCGTAGTCCCACGCGTAGGTGAGCGTGTCACCGTCGGCGTCGGTCGCCGCGGACGCGACGGCCACCTGCAGCGGGGCGAAGCCCGAGGTCGGCGTCGCCGTGGCCGAGGTGATGACCGGCGGGGTGTTCCCGCCGCCGCCACCCGAGCAACCCGTGGAGCCGTTGACCTTGAAGTAGTCGAAGGTCGCCGTCTCGTTGGAGTTGTTCACGCCGGCCGTGTAGAGGCCGAACTTCGGCGCGACCATGGCGTTGGTGGTCGGCGCGCCCTGGCTCTGCCACGTGGTGCCGTCGAAGGACACCTCGAGCTGGTAGTTGGAGCCGGACTTGGTCACCCGCAGCCAGATCGCCGTGACACCGGCGGGCACGTCCAGGTTGGGCTGGGGGTTGATCACCGTTCCGGCCACCTTCGACCGGTTCTCGATGCGGTTGATGCGGGTGTTGTTCTGATCGGAGATCGCGTTGAACTTCACCCAGTTGTTGTCATCCCCGTAGATCAGGATGCCGGCCTGCTGGTAGTCGTTGTTCAGCGTCCACGCGCTGAGCTTGGTCTCCAGCACGTAGTCGGAGCCGGTGTGGTCGGCGGTCTGGAGGATGAAGTTCTTGTTGCCTCCATCCACGTCGGCCTTGACCGTGGTCATGGTCAGCTTGCCGCCGGCCACGCTGTAGAGCGACGGGTCCTCGCGGACGATGCCGTTCCAGATGTTCTTGTTCAGGCTCGTGCCGTCGAACTCGTCGCCCGGGCCGGTGTTGGTGCCGCCGCCGGAGCCGGAGCCGCTGCCACCGTCGAGCTGGAAGTAGTCGAACTTGGCGGTCACGTGCGTGGTCGCCGCGTTGTCCAGCGCGAAGATGCCGATCTTGGCGTTCGCCGGCAGGTCGGCCAGCTGGCCCGTGACGGTCCAGTTGACGCCGTCGGGCGAGTAGGAGCCCTTGATCTTCGAGCCGTCGGACTCGATCTTCATGTACCAGTCCGCCGGGAACGCCGAGGTCAGCGTCGGCCCACCGTCGGCCGCGGCGTTGCGGGGCACGCCCGCCACCTCGTTGATGAACTCGAAGTGCTCCTGCGCCGGGTCGGTCGTCGACGTCGCCAGGCGGTCGAACTTCGTGTAGTTGTCGTCGTCGCCGTAGACGATCAGGCCGGCCTGGTGGTACTGGCGGTTGCCCGCCTCGTTGACCTTGATCGTGGCCGTCCAGGGACCGGACGGAGCCGGGCGCAGGACGATGTTCTTGGCGTTGTTGGTGTTGGTGTAGACGTCGCCGTTCTCGGTCAGGATGTTCGCCGCGCCGCCGGAGACGGTGAGCGCCTGGCTCTGGCGGACGACCGACCAGCTCGGGTCCAGTGCCGTGCCGTTGAAGTCGTCACGGAACGTCGTGTTGCAGGAGGCGGCCGGGGTGACGCTGATCGGGAAGTTCTTCGTCGTCACACCGCCCAGCTTGTCCGTGACCGTCAGCACCGCGTTGTAGTTGCCCGGGTTGGCGTACGTGTAGCTCGGGCTCGGCGCCGTCGAGGTGTCGGTCGTCGTCCCCGGCACGCCGAAGTCCCAGGCGTAGGAGAGATCGGTGGCCGGCCCGTCGGGATCGGTCGCCGTCGACGTGAACTGGACCGGCAGCGGCGCGGGGCCGGTGCTCGGGGTGGCCGAGCCGGTCACGTCAGGCGCGGCGGTCACCGCGGCGCCCTTGCCGATCGTCTCCATCCAGTTGACGTTCATCAGCGAGTTGGTGCTGCCGGGCTTGCGGAACACGACGAACAGCTCGTGCGTCCCGGCCGGCGGGTTGGTCAGCGGCATCGAGACCAGCTTGTACGTCTGCCAGCCGCCGGTCGGTGTGACCGCCGTCGTGCCCACGAGCGTGCCGGAGGGCGAGTCGAGGTGCACCTCGATGTTGCCGCCGTCGCCGGCCGAGGCCACGCGGAAGCGCATCTCGTTGACGTCCTGGAGGTTGTACGGCTTGTAGGAGACGTAGTCGCCGTCGTCGATGAAGCCGATGTCCTTGCCTCCGCCCTCGACGTCGGTGGCGTCCTCGGTCACCACGCCGGGATCGCCGGTCGTGGCAGCACCCGGGATCCGGCCGGTCGAGCTGAAGAACTCGGCCTGCTTGGTCTTGGGCTGCAGGATGACCTGGCCGCGGCCGGTCAGCGGGACGATGCCACCCGGGCCGCCCTTGTCGGTGTAGGTGACGCTGATGACCGTGAAGGTGTTGGCCTCCGGGCCGTGGCCCGCGGTCAGGCCGGTGTGCAGCGTGCCCTCGCAGCCCGTCGTGGACGACAGGTCGTGCGCGTGCTGGTCGTGGCCGAGCGAGACCGTGACCTTCACGTCGGAGCAGTTGATGCCGTTGCCGGTCGTGCCGTCCTCGGGATCGGAGACCGAGAGCTTGAACGGCACGGTGTCCGTGAAGGAGGCGACCTGGCCGTCGATCGGGGTCTGGAACGTGATCACCGGCGCGCGGTTGCCGACGGTGATCGGGATGTTCTCGACGGCGGTGAGGCCCGTCTGGTCCTTGACCGTCAGCTTCGCCGTGAACGCGCCGTTGGCCGTGTAGACGTAGGACGGGTTGGGATCGGTCGAGTCGACGTTGCCGTCGCCGTTGAAGTCCCACGCGTAGGTGATCGGGCCGCCCTCGGGGTCGCTCGAGCCCGTGCTGTTGAACTGCACGGTCAGCGGCGCGAGGCCGGTCGTGGGCGTGCCGGTCGCGTTCGCGATCGGCGCCTTGTCACCGGCGGTGTAGTCGATCCGGTAGATGCCCGAGTCGGCGTTGTCGCCGCCGAAGCCGGAGCCCCACTCGATCACGTACAGCGCGCCGTCCGGGCCGAACTTGATGTCCATCGGGCGCAGGTAGCCCGAGCCGATGGCGAACGGGGCGAACTTCGAGATGTTGCCGCTCGCGTCGAGGTCGGCGGTCTTGATCGTGCCGTTGTTCCACTCGCCCACGAACCACTTGTTGTCGTAGTAGGCGGGGAACTTGCGGTCCGAGCTGAGCGTCGGATCGAAGTGGTAGCGCGGGCCGCCCATCGGGGCGCCGCCCGTGCCGAGGTCCGGCGTGAAGCGCGGATCCTGCTCGGTGTAGCCCATCCACGCGCTCGCGCCGATGGCCGGCGGCAGGTTGGTCAGGCCGGTGTTGTTCTTGGAGTTGTTGACCGGCGCGTCGCAGTTGAACTTCGGGCCCGAGGTCTTGGTCGCGAAGTCGTAGTCGTTGTACGGCACGTTGTTGCGGATGCAGTACGGCCAGCCATAGTTGCCGGCCTTGGTGAGCACGTTGTATTCAACGCTGCCCTGGGGCCCGCGATTCGCGTTGCCCGTGCCGGCGTCGGGGCCGTAGTCACCCATGAGCACCCAGCCCGTGGTCTTGTCGACCGTGAAGCGGAACGGGTTGCGGAAGCCCATGCCGAAGATCTCCGGCCGGGTCTTGTCATTGGTGTCCTGGGCCTCGGGGAAGAGGTTGTTGGACGGGATCGTGTACGTCGTGCCAACGCCGGGCGGTCCCGTGGGGATCGCGTTGGGCATGATGTGCAGGATCTTGCCGTTGAGGTCGTTGGTGTTGCCGGCCGTGCGCTGGGAGTCCCAGTGCTCGCGGCCGGGCTGCTCGTCCAGCGGCGCGAAGCCGTCGGAGTCGAACGGGTTGGTGTTGTCGCCCGTCGACGCGTAGAGGCTGCCGTCAGGACCGAAACCGAGCGCTCCGGACGAGTGGCAGCACTGGTCCGTCTGATGCTGGAACGTGAGAATCTTCTGCTCCGATGAAAGGTCCAGCGTGTCGCCGTTGACCTTGAAGCGGGAGATGACCTGCGTGAGCGTGTTGTCCGGCAGCTGGGAGTAGAAGAGGTAGACCCAGTTGCTGAACGCGAAGTCCGGCGCGAGCGCGATACCGAGCAGCCCGTTCTCCTGGCTCAGCGTCACGGGAACCTTGCCCGCGGTAACGGTCTGCCGGGTGTCCGGCTTCCAGATCTGCACCCGTCCATCGCGCTCCACGTAAAAAACACGCCCATCCGGAGCAACGTCGAGCTGCATCGGATTCTGCGTGTTGTCATCGAGCGTGACCTTCTGGAAATCAGCAGCCACCGGCGCCTGTGCGCTCGCAGCTCCCGTCCAGATCAGACACGCCAAGATCGCTGCCGTCACAGCAGCAAAGGACCGACCCATTTATTCCTCCTCCAGCCCGGATTACCGCGTTTGGTGCGGTGCCCCAACGAATATGACCCTGAAGGGTTTCTGTCAAGAGTTGAAGAGTCTTGAAGACTTTTGATGATGGGTTTTGTCGGTTGCCCGACAGCGTGTCAGCAAGCTCATCGGCGCGTCATCGTGGGTGTGCTAGGAGCGGAGCCATCGTCGGCCCAAACGTCGGCGGTCACTTTTCCGCTCGTCCGAATCGTGCCCATGTAACCGGTCACATCGCGCACCGGTCGACGCCTGATCGCTCGTGGCATCGGCAAGACCAACCGGTATGAGCAGCTTTGCAGGAACCACTACGGCCAATGGCCCCAGCTCCACCACGGAGCAGGCCAAGGAAAAAGCCCAGGAAGGTGCGCAGCAAGCCAAACGCACCGTCCGTGACCAGGTGGATCAGCGGTCCACCGAGGCGGGCGAGCGCGTTGGCGCCACGGCGCACGACATCCGCAGCGTCGGCGAAGAGCTCCGCAAGCAGGGCAAGGACCAGCCGGCCAAGCTCGCCGAGCAGGCCGCGGACCGCGCTGCGTCGCTCGGCGACTACCTCAAGCGCTCCGACGGGGACACCATCCTGCGCGACGCCGAGGACTTCGGCCGGCGCCAGCCCTGGGCGGTCATCGCGGGTGGCATCGCGCTCGGGTTCGCCGCTTCGCGCTTCCTGAAGGCCTCGAGCTCCCGCCGCCTCGAGCATGCCCCGACCACGGCGCGCAGCCTGACCAACGGCGCGCCGACGAGCCGCACCGGGCTGGCGGCCGACGATGTCATCGCCCGCCACGACGACTGGAGCGCGCGAGCGGACGTGCCGCCGGCGCCGCTCCCGCCCCAGGCTCCCGGCCAGGGGCTCTACACCGAGCCGCATGAACGGGGCGCCTAGTCCCATGGCCACCCACGACCCTGTCGAGGCGCGCGAACGCAGCCTCGGCGAGCTCGTCAAGGAGCTCGCCGGCCAGACGTCGACCCTGGTGCGCCAGGAGATCCAGCTGGCCCAGGCCGAGGTCACCGAGAAGGGCAAGCTGGCAGGCAAGGGCGCGGGCATGCTGGCCGGCGCGGGTGTCGCCGCGCTGCTCGGCCTCGGCGCGCTGACGGCGCTGCTGATCATCGCCCTCGACGGCGCGGTCGCCCTCTGGCTGGCCGCGCTGATCGTGACCGTGTTGTGGCTCGCCGTTGCCGGTGCGCTCGCAATGACGGGCAAGAAGGCGCTGCAGAGCGCCACGCCGCCCGTACCCCAAACCGTTGAAACCGTGAAGGAGGACATCCAATGGGCGAAGACCCAGACCGGATCCGCGAAGAGATAGTGCAGACCCGCTTGGAGATGGGCGAGACCGTCGACGCCCTCGGTTACAAGACCGACGTCAAGGCGCGCGCGAAGGATCGCGTCGTGGGCGTCAAGGACCGCGTCGTCGGTGCCACGCCTGACAGCGGCGACGTCAAGCAGCAGGCGCGGCGAGCCAAGAGCATCGCCGAGGAGAACCCGCTCGGGCTCGCCGTCGGCGCCGTCGCCGTCGGCTTCCTCGCCGGCATGCTCATCCCCTCGACCCGCGTCGAGGACGAGCGCATGGGTGCGCTCTCCGACGACGTCATCGAGCGCGCGAAGGAGACCGGCCAGGAAGCGCTCGAGCGCGGCAAGCAGGTCGCGCAGGACGCGGCCGAAACGGCCAAGGAGAGCGGCCAGGAGCACGCGGACGAGCTCAAGTCCAGCGCGCAGGATCACGCGCAGGCCGTCTCGCCCAGCTGACCGCCGGGGGGGTGCCCCGGGAACGTCTCGCCAGGCGAGAGTTAGCCGGGGCACCCCCCACGTCACACGGGCGCGAGGTCTTCCCCTTCTCTTAGGAAGAACCCCGATGCTGGGTTGAGATGGATGAGACCCTCGCAGCAGTGCAGGACGAGCGCCGGCTCGCGCATCGCCGCGTGGGCGCCGGCGCGATCGCGTCGTTCGTCCTGCTCTTGGTGGTGCTCGCAGCCGTTGGTCGTAGTGCTTCGGCCGACCCGGCCGTGCCCGCCGGCGCGCCCGTCGCGACGCCGACCCCGCAAGCCGAGCAGAGTGCGCCCGGCTACCCGCAGCCCGGCTACCGCCACCGCGGTGGCGGCTTCGGCCGGCGTGGCGGTGGCGGTGGCGAGCCCGGCTTCGGCGGCGGCGGTGGCATCCCCGACCAGGGCGAGCCCGGCGGTGGCATCCCGGACCAGGGCCAGCCCGGCGGCGGGATCCCGGACCAGGGCGAGCCCGGCGGTGGCAACCTCGCTCCCGCTCCGAGCACCGGCGGCGGGGGGACCACGACATGACCGGCTTCTTCGACGACGCCGCGCAGGCCTCGCTGATCGTCGCGGTGTTGCTCCTGCTCGCGGCCGCCGCGGCCTGCGGCGTGCAACTCGCCCGCGTCGAGCACCCGCAGGCGCGGCGCCTCGCGCAGCTCTACCTCGAGCCGCTGAGCGTCTGGTGCCTGGCCGCCCTCGTGACGCACGCCCTGGCGGTCGTCGCGGCCGGGAACGTCACCTTCTTCTCGCTGCTCGTGCCGATCTGCATGGGTCTCGCCGCGGTCGCGCTGCGCTGGGCGGACGATGACGCGGACGAGCCCGCCGAGCCCGCGGAGCCGCCGCGCCCCCAGCAGCCGGAGCCGCTCGCCACACCGGTCCGGCCGGCCTCCGGCTCGCTCTGGTCGCGCCTGACCTGACCTGGAGTTCGCTCGCGTCGTCCGGCGCCGCCCTTAGAGTCGCCGGGACGCGCTGGATCACCCATCAGATCGCCGGGGTCGGCGTGGCCGCGGTGTCGGCCACGGCGCTCGCCGTGCCCGCAGCCACGACGGCAACCCTGCTCGCGGCGGCGTGGATCGGCTCGCTGCTGCCCGACGCCGACCGTGCCGGCTCGCGCGTCTACCGCCGGACGCGCGTCGAGCGCCGCGTCCCGCTCGCCCGCCTCGCGGGCTGGCTCCTCAGGCTCCCGCTCCGCCCACTCGTCCTCCTCCGCCACCGCGGAATCACCCATTCCCTCGTCGCCTGCGCGGCCGTCGCGCTCGCCACCTGGGCGCTGGTGGGTCTGGCCGACGCCGACCTCGGCGTCGCGGCGGGAGCCGGGATGGCGATCGGCTACGGCGCGCACGTCCTCGCCGACGCCTGCACCCCCGCCGGCGTCCCGCTGTGGGCGCCGCTCTCCTCCAAACCCACCTGGATGCTGCCGGCCTGGGCGCGGATCAAGACCGGCAGCGCGCGTGAGTTCGTCGTCGCCACGGCCCTCACGGGCGCGCTGGTCTCGGCGACGTTCCTGCTCTAGAGGGACGAAGGTCAACTGCGCCGGGTGGGGCGTCCCCTCCGGTCGCCATGGTCGACCGTGCGCGTTTGAGGCGCGAATCGCGGATTTCGATCAAGTTCGCACTGGTCGAGCTGGCGCGCGGATGGGGGTGCGGAACGAGAACTTCCTGCCAGGCAGCTCTCGTTACACACCCCCGCCGCACGAGGTTCGCCTCGACCCGGCGGCCTGCCTCAGTGAGGACGACGAGGTGGCTTCGCGACCGCCTGTCGCGGTGCGTTGCGCGTTCAGGCGGCGACGGTGATGCCGAGCCGCTCCGGCGTGTCGTCGTCGACACTCGCGAAGAACCCGCCCGCGACCTCTTCCAGCTCCCCGAACGACGCCGCGCCGAACAGCACCGGCTGATACGAGGTGATGTCGTAGTCGACGGTCGCCATCGCCGCGATGTCCAGCGGCCGGATCTCCATCGAGCGGAACTCCTCGATCTCGCCGTAGGAGGAGAGGATGCCGGCGCCGTACGCGCGCAGCTCGCCGTCCTCGTACATCACGCCGAACTCCATCGTGAACCAGAAGACGTCCGCGATCGCCTGCAACGCGGCCTCGGACTCGACCCGCAGGGTCGCCTCGCCCGCGGCGCGCTTGAGCGCGGCGAACCGCGGCGAACCGAGCATGTTCCCGTGCCCGATGACCTCGTGGATGATGTCCGGCTCCGGCGTGTAGAGCGGCTGCGACGGGTGGCGGACGTACTGCGTCGAGTGGAAGACACCCGCGGCGAGTGAGCCGTAGAACTGGCGCAGCTCGACGAGCCCGGGCGCCGGGTGGTACGCGAACCCGGTCAGCGGCGCCACCCCCGCGGTCACCTCGACCAGCTGCGGCACCCGGTCCTCGGGCAGCCCGACCGCGGCCTTGGCCTCGAGGAACTCGCGCACCGCGTAGCGCTCGTGCTTGACCGCGAGCTCGGCCGAGATCAGCTGCCAGACCTCGTTCTCGGCGTCCGTGTACGCCACGGGCTGCGGGTCGGTGCCCGGCACCCACGCGAGCGCGGACGCCGCGATCTCGTTTCGGCGCTCCCGGTATTCGGGGTCCTTGAAGCCGGGATGATCGGCGCCCAACTGCACCACGACGGCGCCGGACTCGGTCTGCGTGACCGGCGAATACAGCTGCGCTTCCTCAAACATTGCCGGGAAGATCATCACGCGACCGGCTCTTGCGCAAGGTTTCTCCGATGACCTACAAGAGCTGTACAGCCTGCCCATGGATATCGCCGATCCGGTGAGCATTCTGCACACCGGATCGGCGTTTTAACTCAGTAGCCGCCGACGCGCTTGCCGGCGGCGGTCACCGCGTACCAGCGGGCGCCGAAGGCGTTGACCTTGTTGCCCTTGGTCTGGCCGGGCTTGGAGTCCCCGCTGAAGCGGTAGAGCGGGTGGCCGTTGTAGGTCACCTGGGTCTTGCCGTCGCTGCGCTTACTCGTCGAGAGCAGCGACTTGCGGGCCGAGCCGGCCGACGTCGGCTTGCCCGTCGTGAGCACCGGCGGCCAGGCGTCGGCACAGGCGCCCGAGCAGGTGCTCTTGCTCGACTTGTCCTTCTGGAACAGGTACAGCGTCCGGCCGCTGCCGTCCACCAGAATGGTGCCGAGCGCGACGTGTCGCGTCTGCACCTTCGTGGCGCCACCGGCGGCCTGGCCGGCGGACGTCAGGCCGAGGGCGACCAGCGCCGCGACGGCGGCGGTGATCAGGAGACGATGCATTTCTGGTCCTCCTTGGAGGGAGTGCTGGGGAGTGCTCTTCGAAGTTACGACCGAAGCCGCGCAAGACAATCGGGTGACGGCCCTGATCTTTGGGTCACCGGTTATGAGAGGGGCGCTCGCGCCCGAGCACGAAGTTCGCCACCGCCTTGCCGAGGTTCTCGCCCGCGACCTGATCGACCCGCGTGTGATTGCCGTTGTAGATCCGGCTGACGCTCGCCTCTTGGGCGGCCTCGGAGAAGCTCACGAACGACCGCTCGACACCCGGCAGCGCCGGCGAGGTCAGCGTGAACGCGAAGTCGTTGCCGTACACGGCGGAGAGGATGTCCTCACCCGCGGCGCTGATCGTGCCGTGGGCGCCCGGGTAGGACGGGTCCGCGGCGGTCGGCGAGAGCGGGGTCCACGCCGGATCGCTGGTGGCGCGGATCGCGGTCACCGGACGCCACAGGCGATAGGTGTACTTGGCGTCGTAGTAGGCGATGACGGAGTCCGCGAACGTGAGGTTCAGCGCGGCGAACGCGCGGGCGTCGCCGGAGAGGCCGGCGTGATGGCCGGTCGCGGCCGCTTCCGCGATCCGGTTCCAGGCGGTCCAGATCGGCGGGTTCCAGAACTGGCCGATCTGCGTCTGGTCGGCGGTCCGCGTCGAGCCGTCGAGCGCGCCGAGCGCCTTGACCTCTTCAAGCGCGGCGACCGCCTTGGCGCTCGTCAACGCCGGCGGCGCCGGCGGACGGAACTGGTCACCCTTGCGCAGCACGAACGGCTTCACCGCGCCCCAGTGGGTGAACACCGGCTGGCCGAAGGCCGGCGGGGTGAGCTGGTAGGCGCCCGGCTCGGTGCCCGGCGTGAAGGGCGGCGGGGTCGCGGCCGAGCCGTCGCCGTTGCGGGAGCGCAGGATCTGCGCCGCGACCGCCTGGCCGACCTCGATCCCCTGCGAGCGCGCACGCCCGCCGGGCACCCGCTGCAGCGCGGTGGCGTACTGCTGGTCGATCGCGGCCTGCTGCGCGGGATAGAGCTTGACGAGCGAGTCGTGGGCGGCGGCGTCGGCGGCGGCCTCCGTCGACGCGCCACGTGGGGCATTGCGCACCGATGCGAGGTACGGCGGCGCGCTGTGGTCGATCGCGACCACCGCGTCCGCGAGCGCGGCGTGCATGATCGCCAGTTCGTACGTCGCATGGACCGTCGCGGGCTGGACGCCCGGCGTGGCCTGGACGCCGAGCAGGAACTGGTTCCAATCCAGCGCGGGATCGGACTGCGCCGTCTGGCCGACCGCGGGTGTCGCTGCCAGCGCCAAGCACGAGAGGGCGGCGACCGCCAATGATCGTTTCACGGGGAGAGCCTTTCGTGGGGAGGATCTACTACACGCTGTAATACTACAGCGTGTAGTAATCACGTCAAGCCCAGATCACCCCCGCCGCGCGATCACCCCCGCCATGCAGGCGATGACCGGGATCAGCGCGAGCACCAGGACGCACGGTTGGGAGGTGGCGATCGGCAGGTTGAGCGTGGCCTGGATCGAGGCACCCGCGCTCGCACGCCAGACGACCACCAGCACCAGCGCCACGGTGAAGAGCGCGCCGACGAGCAACGCCCACGGCAGCTTCCACGCCCGCGGGAGCCCGAGCAGCGAGTCCACGCGGTCCGGCGAGATGCCGACCCCGCCGCCCTCGGTGTGCGCGTCGAAGGTGAGCATCGCCGCCGCCAGCGGGCGGGGTGAGCCGCCGGCCGCGGCCACCGCGGCGGCGTCGGCGGTGAGCTCGGCGACCTCGCCGTAGCGGTCATGCAGCGGCCGCAGCACCGGCAGGAAGAACAGCGCCTCGCAGAGGATCCGGCCGACGGCCAAGCGCAGCGGGTCCCGCATCCGGCGGTGCTCCTGCTCGTGCGCGAGCACCGCCTGAAGCTCTTCATCCGACAGGCGCTCCACGGCCGCGGCCGAGACATAGATCCGCGGCCGCAGCCACCCGGCGCAGAACGCCAGCGGCACGCCGCCCGCGATGACCCAGACGGCGTGGTGCTCCGGCAGCGGGCGCTCGATCACGAGCAGCCGCAGCAGCCGCCGGTGCGCGCGCACCTGCCGCCACGCCGCCCACAGCGCCACGACGAGGACGGCCGCCCCGAGCGCCGCGAACGCGAGCAGGAGCGCGGCCGCGGCGTTGAGCGCCGGATAGGTGAGATGCACGCCGGCGACGTCGAGCTCGTGTGCGGCCTCGCGCGACACGTGCACGGCGCTCGCGGCCACCACCAGCGCGGCGGCGGCACCCGACACGCCGGCGGCGCCGAGCGTGAGCTGCAACGGGAAGACGCGAGCGTCAGTCTTCACGGGCCAGGCGCTCGAGCGCGCTGCGGCGCTCGGGGTCGAGCTGTGCCATCTGGCGCGCGAAGTGGCCGAGCGCGACGTCGCCGAACGCGTCGACGATCGCCGCCACCTCCGCCTGCGCGCGCAGGTCGGCGTATTCCTCTCGCGTGTAGGCCGGACGGTAGATGTCGGTCTTGTCCTGGCGCCGCTTGGTCAGCAGGCCCTTGCCGTGCAGGCGACTGAGCACGGTCATGTAGGTCGTATACGCACGCGGCGCGACCGCCGTTTGGTCGAGGACCTCCATCACCGATCGGACCGACGCCTCGCCGAGCTCCCACAACGCCTCGAGCGCTTCGGCCTCGGCGCCCTGGACGGCGGGCGGAATCGGACGGTCATCTGCCATACGACCGACTGTAGTAGACGCGCTCAGGATTCGCACGCCGGCGCGTGCGCCTCGGCCACCCAGCACGAACGCTTGCCCGTATGGTCGTTGCGCACCCGGGCGTGACGCGGGACACTCGGACGGTGACCAAACACGTCCGCGATCCCCGGCTGGATGAGCGCGAGCGCGACGCGCAGGCTCCGGCGCCCGCTCCGGAGGTCCCGCAGATCGCCTACGAGCCCGGCGGTCAACCCAACCGCTCCGTCGCCGCGCGCGCTGCCCTCGCACGCGGGTACGGCAACCAGGCCGTCGGCCGGATCCTCGCCCGCGACCCCAACCCCGAGCTCGAGGCGGTCAAGAAGGTCGGGCACAAGACCGGTGCCGAGGTCGACACGGCGCTCGACGCGAGCCCGTTCTTCAAGCCGCTGATCGCCGACGGCGTCAAAGCGGGCAAGAAGGCCGACGGCCACGTCCACATCCACGACGCCGCGACGTTCCAGACCAAGTGCGTCGCGTATCTCTCGGGCAAGCAGAACCCGAACACCGGCGCGGTGTTCACCGACGACGAGGCGAAGGAGTTCGCCAAGAACGTCAACGCCTACCAAGAGGGCAAGGAGATCCACGTCCACGAGGAGCGCGGCGAGGCGGCCACCACGGTCCACGAGTCGATGCATCTCTTCGCGAACGACAAGTGGCTGCCCAAGGTCGGGTTCAACGCCAACGAGGGCACGACGGAGTACTTCACGAAGAAGCTGTGCGCGGAGCTCAAGCTCACGCGCGGCGGCTACTACGCGGATCAGTACGCGGCGGTCAAGGCGCTCGTCGACTACGTCGGTGAGACCTATGTCGCCGAGGCGTACTTCGAGGGCAAGTTGGACGAGCTCGAGGCCGCCGTCGACAAGAAGGCCGGCGAGGCGGGTGCGGGCACGTTCGGCAAGTGGCTCGGGTACATGAAGGCGTCCAAGTACGCGGAAGCCAAGGCGCTGACGTGAGCGAGCTTCCGGAGCTGCCGGGCGGCGACGAGCCGCCCTCCGTCGACGCGCTCGCGGAGCGGCTCGCGAGCCTGGTCGGCAAGGAGGACCACGAACAGGCGCGCACGCTGCTCGCGGACCGGATCCTCCCGACCGCGCTGTCCGGGCTGAGCGAACATCCGCGCCCGCGGCGGCTCGCCGAAGTGGTCTACGAAGATCTTGGAGAGCGACTGGCGGACGCCGACCCCGGCGATCGCATGGCGGAGGTGGAACGGTTGGCTGACGAGGCCGAGATCCGTGCTCTATCGGCGAAGGCGCAATCGCTGGCCGTCGCGCGGTACCTGAGCGATGACCCGAACGCGGTCGACCGGGCGGGGCCGTTCCTCGACGCCGAGGCGGAGGCCTGGCGCGGGCGCGGGGCGGAGGCGATCGCCGAAGAGGCGGCGTCCTCGCTGGACGCGCTCGAGCAGTGGGCGGAGGACGCGCGCGAGGCGCACCCCGAGCTCTTCGAGACGCGGCGCACCGACTACCTGCACGCCAAGATGGCGCTCGGCTCGGCCCGCACCGGCACCTTCGGCACCGCCGCGGGCCCGCTCTACGACTTCCTGGAGATGATGGGCACGGCGCGCGATCGGCTCGACATCCACTGATCGCGCGCCGCGTGATCGTCTACGGCGCCGTCGTCGACAGCGTGTAGGTCAGCGTCTTCGAGTAGCTGCCGGTGCGCAGCGGCTCGTTGGCGCCGATCGTCTGCTTGAACGTGACCGCCACCGCGTCGTTGGAGACCGGGCCGGGCCAGGCCTTCAGCGTCGTCGGTGCCGCTGAGCCGCCGACGGCCGCGAACGCGCCTCCGCCACTCGCCTGGAGCGGCTGGACGAGCGCGAAGGTGCCGTTGACGAGCCGGCCGGTCGCGACGGTGTCCGGGTCGGCGACGGTGAGCGTGGCGTTCGCCGCGGTGGAGATGACGTTGGCGGTCGTGGCCGCCGTGTACTCACGCGCCACGCCGGGCGTGAACGCGCCGAAGGTCGCCGGCGCGCCGAGCGTCAGCGCGAGCGTCGCCGGCACCGTGCCACCGACCGTTCCGTCCGCCGTCGCCACGGCGATCAGCGTCACGCTGTTGTTCATGTAGGACACCCAGAACCAGGCGTTGCCCGCCTTGAGGAAGCTGCCCTCGGGGAGGTCGTCGAACGTCCCGGTGACCGAGCGCCCGCTCGCGAGCGTCAGCGTGCTCCCGGGGCTCACGGCGCCCTGGATGTCGAGCACCAGCGGCCCGTCGAGCGCGATGTCGCCGTCGGCGCGCAGCTTGCCGTAGTCCGTCCCGCTGCGCACGGTCACCACGAGGCGACCGGCGGCGCCGATGCGGACGTTCCCGGCGGTGCTGAGGACGTTCCCGGCCTGGACCGGCACGTCGGTGATGCGCGCCGCCTCAGCCGGGGCGAGACCGGGCGCGAGCACGCCGGAGGCGACGTCGATGCCACCCGCCACGCTGCCACTGCCGCCGAGCGTCCCGCCGGCGACGTCGATCGCGCTCGCGTGCGAGCCGTTGACCGAGAGCTTGCCGGCGTTGACCGTCGTCTCCCCATGCCACGTCTCGGTGCCGGTGAGGAACAGCGTTCCCTCCCCGCGCTTGCTGAGGCTGCCGGTGTAGACCCGCGTCGCGCGTGCCTGCTCCCGGCGCGTGCCGATCGCGTAGTCGGACTTGTCGATGTCACTCGCGTCGGCCGGCAGGCCGTTCGTCCAGCCCTTGGTGACCTTGGTCGCCTGCCACGTCGCGGCCTCGGCTGCGTCCTCCTGCCGGCGCGCCGTGATCGCGACGTCGGAGATGTTGTTCGACCACACGTCGCTGTAGCCGTGGGTGTCGAGGTCGACGGGGCCGAGCAGCTGGCCCGGGCCCTTGAACGCTTCGCGCAGGTTGGGGGTGCCCCAGCCGTTGCGCGAGTCGGGGACCTGCACGATCTGCCCGCGGGTGGGGTTCGAGATCGCCGCGCCCGTCGCGTTGCTGATCGTGTTGTTCTGGCGGCCGCTCGTGAACAGCGTGTGCATCGCCTGCTCGTTGGTCAGGTACGGGAAGCGCGACATGATCAGCGCCAGCTCGGCCGCCGAGTGCGGGCCGGCCATCGACGTGCCGGAGGCACTGCCGTAGCGCGGTTGCGGCACGCCGTCGACGATCGCCACGGTCGTGCTGTTGATGTTGCGGCTCGGCGCGGTCACGCAGGACCACTTCGCCACGCCGCACTGGTTGAACTCCTGCTGGCCCGGCACGAGGACGGAGCCGTCGGGATTGAACGTCCGCCCGGTGGCGGGGTTGATGCCCGACGTCGTGTACCAGCTGTGCTCCAGATCGGGCAGGAAGTACGGCGCCGCGGCCCGCGGCGTCGGCTGCGTGTAGCCGCCGTTGCCGGCGGTGAACTGCAGGATCGTGCCGGTGCGCGCAACGTCGATCGCGCCGTTGAGCCAGTGCGACGTCTTGCCGTTCGGGTCCGCCACGCCCTCCGGCGTGTACAGGTGCCGCCAGGCCGTGTTGAGCCCGTCATAGGTGTTGTAGTTCTCGGTGGCCGGCTGGCTGCCCCAGCTGGTGGTGATCAGCCGGATCGGCTTGCCGTCCGCGGTCGCGGCCGCGTTCACTGCCCGGTAGACGTTGCCGATGTAGGCGTTGTCCGGCGTCTGCTCGAGCGTCGCCGTCGGCGGCAGCAGGCCGTAGAGGACGCCGTCGGTCTTGCCGGTGTTGCCGATATAGACGTCGGCGTTGAACGCGACGCCGTGCATGTTGGCGACGGGTCCGGTGGGCTGCGTCTCGCCGACGCCGTCGCGGCTCGCCGCCACGGTCCCGCTCACGTGCGTGCCGTGCAGGTCGTTGATCGCCGGGTCGTAGTACCCCGGCGTCGGACCGGTGTAGCCGCCCTGCGCGACGACCGAGAAGAACCGATCGCCGACCGTGTAGTTCGTATCCAGACTCCCGTGCTCGCGCATATGTCCGAAGAAGGACCCGGAGTCCACGATGCCGATGTTCATCCCGCCGCCGGCGTAGCCCGCGGCGTACGCGAACTCGGCCCCGATCGACAGCATGCCGTTGTCGCGCAGGAACTCCGGCGTCCGCCAGCTCGCCGGATCTCCCACTTTGCCCGGATCGCCCGCGTAGGACTGGATCGCAGGCGGCGGCGCAGACAACTGCGCGTGAGCCGATTGCGCCATGAGCCCTCCCAGGCTCAGCGGTACCAGGGCGAAGACAAGCGACGCCCGCGCGCGCTTCGAGTTCACACCAACCCCCCCAGATTGTTGCCTCAGTACTGCAATCTCTTCACGCCTTGTTCACGTTGTCAAGCGGGAACGAAGACGACCCGCTCGCTGGATCCGAGCGACCGGGTCCACGCGTCCTCGACGTCACTGAGCACGACCGGGCTGGCATCGATCGTGTAACCGCCTTGGGCGATGTGGGCCGCGAGCTCGGAGAGCTCGGCGACGATCTCGCGGGTGGGCACCGAGCCCTGGCCGCTGCCGACGAGCTGCAGCCTCGCGGCCCGCAGCCACTGCGACTGGACCGGCAGTTCCAGGCCCGCCATCGAACCGATCTCGACCCAGGTCAGCGGGCGCCCGCGATCGGGCCGCCGCGTGAGGATCGCGGGGATCGCCGCCGCGGCGGCGCTGCCCCACAGGTAGTCGAGCACCACGTCCACCTCCGCCGCGGCGGCACCGAGCGCCTCGGTGTCATCGAGCACGACGGTGCGGTCGGCGCCGATCGCCTCGAGCTCCGCGAGGCGCGCCTCGTTTCTCCCGGCGGCGATGACCTGCTTCGCACCGAGGTGCTTGGCGATCTGCACCGCCAACTGCCCCGCGTTCCCGGTCGCCCCGAGCACGAGCACGCTCTGCCCGGGCTCGAACGCGATCCGCCGGCGCAGGGCGATCCAGGACGACATCGCCGGGTTCATCGCCGCCGCGATCGTGACGGGATCGACGTGTGCGGGGAGCACCGCGCAGCGCCGCGGGTCGACCGCCGCGCGCTCGGCCATGCTGCCGAGCAGCGTGTCCGGCAGCACGAAGTAGACGTGCTCACCGCCGGCGGTCCGCCCCACGCCGTCGATCCCGGGGATCAGCGGCAGCTCGCCGGTGCTCTCGTAGTGCGTGCCGTCCGCGGTCGACCGCACGCGCGGGTGGAGGGCGGCGGCGAGCACGTCGACGACGTGCTCGCCCTCGGGCGTGGGGAACTCCTCGTAGCGAGGCGGGTGGGTGAACGAGCGGACGACGGCGGCGTGCATGGCGGGCTCCTGGCTGATAGTTCGTGCCACGAACCAGTATTGTACGCATCACGAACTACATGCGCTAGCCTCGAGCTGATGGAAGACGATCTCGGCCTCGTCGACGCCGTGGTGCAGCTCTCGTTCGCGGTGCACGAGATCCTCAACTCGATCGCCGCCGACTTCGACCTCTCGATCACCCAGGTGCGAATGCTCGGCATCCTGCGCGACCGCGAACCGGGGATGCTCGAACTCGCGCGGGTGCTGTCTCTGGAGAAATCGAGCGTGACGGGGTTGGTCGATCGCGCCGAGGCGCGCGGGCTCGTGGTGCGGACGCGGGGCGTTGATGACGGGCGGGCCGTGCACGTGCGGATGACGGACCACGGGCAGGAGTTGGCGCGGCAGTTCGTCGAGCGGCTTACGCCGCAGATTTCAGAGCTGGTGGGTGGGTTGCCGGCTCGTGACCGGGCGCAGCTCGTTCGGAGTGCCGGGCGCGTGGTCGCCGAACGTCAACTGCGCCGGTGAGGGGGAGGGAGTGGCAGTGCCACCCGTCCCTGGCTGCCGTGGACCCGCTCGGCGCTCGGCTCTGTTGGCTCGAAGTGCCGTGTTGGGATACCGACAGTTACGGGCGTGGTGCTGACACCCCCATCCGCGGTGGGCCTTCCGGTGATCGGTTTCGGCGAGCAACGAGGTCATGCGCGAGGGGGGTAGTTCGTTTTGGTTCACCCCCTGTGAACCAAGTCGAAACACCCCCCGGAACGCGCCAGCTCGACCAGTGCGAACCTGATCGAAACCCGCGATCCGTGCCTCAAACGCGCACGGTCAACCGTGCGCGCTAAGCAGAGCGTCAGCCGTGCGCTCGTCGGGCACGCCATCCACCGGCAGGCCCTGCGAAGCCTGGAAACGCGCGACGGCATCGAGCGTCGGGCGGTCGTAGACGCCCGAGACGGCCTCAGCCGGCAGATACCCGAGCGCGACAAGGTGCTCCTGGACGGTCCGGGCCTGGAGAGCCGGCGCACCGCCGGCGGCCGCAGCGGCGCCGCCCGGGGCCAACAGTGAACCGGCCAGAGCGGCCGCGATCGCGAGCGCCTTGCGGCGCGGACGCCGGTCGCGGCGGTTGGCCGGCGGAGAGTAGGTGAGAGAGTGGGTGGCGGGATTGAGCATCGCGGTCAAATCCAGTGTGGCCGCGGATGTGTTTAGTAACCATAAGGAGTTGCCCTGAGCGGGTCTCAGGGATCTCCCCTAGGTCACGGTGATGCTGAACCGCATGCGCCAGGGCGCGGACTGCAGGTCGTCGCCGGTGACGAGCGCGTCGCCCGGCGCGGCCATCGGCTCGAACGAGACGAGGGCCTCGGCGGCGGGGGCGAAGAAGTGGGCGTACGGCGCGCCTTCGGGGAAGTCGACCTGGATCCGCCGCCGCGCGCCCTCGAGGATGAACGGGCCGTCGACGTCGGCCAGCGCTTCGTCGTAGGCGCTCTCGCCGAGCCGCTCGACGCCGCGCTCACGCGCCGACCGCGCGCCCGTCGGCAGCATCCGATCGTCGAGCTCGAGCCGCGTCGCGGCACCGATCGACACCCGCCAATCCGCGCGGGGCTCCCCCGGCAGCTGGAGGAACGGGTGCCAGCCGAACGCCACCGGCGCCTCGCCCCGCACTTCGGTCGTCGTCTCCAGGCCGCGCTCGGTCAACCGGTGCTCCACGCGCAGGGTGTGCGGGAACGGGAACGCCGCCACGTTCCAGTCCAGCGTCGCGACCACCCGCTCACGCGACGAAGACTCGACCACCCACCCACTTCGCGCCTCCGGAAGGCCGTGCATCGGCGAGCCGAACCCGTCCGTCCGTGCCGCCGAGACATCGACGGCCGCCCCGCGCACGCCGAACCGCACGGCGCTCAAGCGGTTCGCCCACGGGTACAGCAGCGGCGAGCCGGTCGTCTTGCCGGTCCGCGCGAAGGTCTCGGCGTCGGCGCGCTGGCCGAGCAGCTCCTCGTCGTCGTGGCGCAGCGACGTGACGAGCATCGCGGCGGCCGGAGCGATCGTCGCCTCCAGCGAGCCGTTGCGCAGCAGGACGACCTCCACGATCCCGCGGAGCCTACTGCTCGCCGCCGAGCAGCTTCAGGAGCTGCGCGAGCGGCTCGACCATGTCCACCGCTTCGGGGTCGAGCAGGAACTGCAGCTGGAGCCCGTCCATCACCGCGGCCAGGAGCGTCGCGACGATCGCGGGATCGATGTCGGCACGGAACCGGCCGGATTCCTGCGCCTCACGGGCGGCCTGGGTGAGCACGGTACGGACGTGCCGGTAGCGCTCTTGGAAGCGCTCGTGACCGGGGTGCTCAGGGGCGACGCCCTCGGCCGCGAGCACCGTGAACAGGCGGGTGAGGTCCGGCTCGCGCTGATTGTGCGAGACGACGTCGAGCAAGCCCTCGGCGAGGTCCCAGTTCCCGGCCCGCGCGCGCTCCTCGGCGCGGGCGGCGCTCAGCTCGTCGCGCAGGTCCAGCACGCCGAGCAGGAGATGCGTCTTCGACGGGAAGTAGTGCAGCACGCCCTGGCGGCTGATCCCGACGGCGGCGGCGACCGCGTCGAGCGAGGCGCCGCGGAAGCCGTGGGCGGTGAAGAGCTCCAGCGCGGCGCGCAGGATGCGGTCCCGCTGCTCGCGTCCTTCAGGGGTTGTGGTGCGCGGGCGCGTGGCGGCCATGCCCGTAAGCGTAGGCGGGCCGGATGCAGAGGCCGTCGCGGCGGTCACCCGCGACGGCCTCCAGGGGTCACGGAGTCGTCGTCGACAACGTGAAGGTGAGGGTCTTGCCGTACGCCCCGGTGCGGAGCGCGTCAGTCGCGCCGATCGACTGCTTGAAATCGACCTTCACGGACTCGTTCGACGTCGGGCCGGTCCACGTCTTCAGCGAAGCGGCGGTGCCGCTGACCGGCGCGAACGCGCCGCCCACACCCGCCTGCACGGCCTGCGGCAGCGAGAACGTGCCGTTGACCAGACGGCCGGGCGCCGTCGCGCTCGGATCGGCCACGCTCAGCGTGGCATCGCCCGCCGTCGAGATCACGGTCGCCGTGGTCGACGCCGTGTAGTCCTTCGCCACACCCGGCTGGAAGGCGCCGAAGCTCGCCGACGTGCCGAGGGTGAGCGCGAGCGTCGCGGGGACCGTTCCCCCCACGCCGCCGCTCTCGTCGCGCACCTTCCCGAACGTGACGCAGTTGAGCAGGTTGGAGGCGATCTTCGAGGACGCGAACGCGTCCGGCGGGAGGTCGTACTCCCAGTGGTAGTAGTCGACGTCGGCCGCGGCGGCGAAGATCCGCTTCCAGTCGGTGAAGTCGTTCGGGCCGCCGGCGTCCGTGATGCGCGCGAACTCGAGCGCGGGGGTGGGAGCGCCGCCGCCGTTGGGGTTCGATCCCTTCACGTGGAGCATCGAGATCCGCTTGCTGTACTTGCGCAGGAACGCGACGAGCTCGTCGGTGTTGTACTTGAGCCCCTCGAGCGCCCAGTGCACGTCGATCTCGAACGTCACCAGCGTCGGGTCCGTGTTGAGCATCACGACCTCGAGCGCCGGCACCTGCTCCTTGACGCCGTCACCGTTGACGTCGTAGGCCAGCTTGGTCGCGAACTCGTCCACGTGGTTGTGGCCGTAGACCCACAGGCCGCGAGCCCGCGCCTTGCGGCCGAGGTCGTTGAGCACCGATGCCATGTTCAGCGCGCCCTCGACCGTGGTCATGCTGGTGCCGTTCGGCCACCCGCCCGAGCCCACGTACTTCAGGCCCAGCGTCTGCGCCTGGTCCAGCCGCGCGTCCCACGTGCCGGTGTCGACCGCGCCGTGGTCGGCCACCGCGTGCAGGCCGTAGCTCTCGAAGAGCTGCCGGTACTGCGCGTCGGTGTAGCCGAACGTCCCGTTGAAGTTCTCGAACGACGAGAACCCGTTCGCCTTCATCTGCGCGAAGACGTTCTTGACCGCCGCCTGCATCTGCTCCTGCGAGTTCGGCGGCGTGTTGGGCGGGAACGTCTGCCCGGGGCCGATCGGGATCGAGCCGAACACCGGCAGCAGGAAGTTGTAGAGCTGGAAGCTGATCTTGTCCTTGGGGATCGTCCCCGGGACACAGCCGGGCGCGGTCTGCGCGGCGGCGGGCGAAGCCGCCACGGCCACGGCCGCCATGCCCGCCGCGGTCAGCCCGGCGAGCGTTGAGCGAACTCGTTTCACTACCCCTCCTTGGTGCTGCTGGTCGTGATGCCCGGGCCCGTGAAGGCGACCCAGTTGAGGTTGCCCCAGCCCAGGAACGGGATCACGGGGCCGTCGGTGAGCTGCTTGAACACCAGGTACAGACGCTTCGAGCCCGTGTAGTCCAGCGGGGCGCTGAAGTTCTGATAGATCGTGCTGTCGCCCGTGGCCTTGAGCCTGACCGTGGTCAGGACCGGGCCGGTCGGGCTGCCGTCGCGCACTTCCACGTCGGCCAGCTCCGTGCCGGCGGGCGTCGCCGGGATGAACGGCGGGAAGCTGCCCGGTCCGGCGAAGCGCAGCGTGATCTGCTTGTCCATGTGCGCGACGTTCACGCGGTTGTTGATCGCGATCCAGTCGCCCGGATCGAGGCTGGCACGGACCTGTCCGCCGCCCGCGTCGGGCTCGGAGGACGCGGCCGTCGTCGTGCCTTCTTGGTCGAGCGCGTACTCGACCTGCTGGCGGCGGATCTGGACCACGTGCTGGTCGGTGGCCGACAGCGCGGGCTGCCCGTTGGCGCCCTTGTCGGTGTAGGTGGCGCTGATGCCACCCGCGATGTAGTCGCCGTGGGAGGCGTCCTCGGCCGAGGTCTGCAGCGTGCCGGAGCAGCCGGTCTTGGCCTCCTCGGCGTGACCGTGCGTGTTGTGCACGAGCACGAACGTCACGGTGACCCGCGAGCAGTCGATCGGCCCGTCCTCCGGGTCGCTCGCGGTGACGGTGAACGGGATCTTGTCCCCCCACTCGAAGAAGTCACCGTCCAGCGGCGTGTCGACGGTGATCTTCGGCGAGGTGTTGCCGACGATGATCCGCACCGTCTTGCTGTCGCTCTTGCCCGTCGAGTCGGTGACCGTCAGCTTCGCCAGGTGCTGCCCGTTGGTCGTGTACACGTGCGACGGATCGGGATCGGTCGAGTCGACGAGGCCGTCCTCGTCGAAGTCCCACGCGAAGCGGATCGAGTCACCCGGGTCCGCGTCACGCGACCCCTCGCTCGAGAACTGCACCGTCAGCGGCGCGATGCCATCGGTGGGTGTGGCACCGAGCACCGCCTGCGGCCCCCGCTGGCCCTTGACGTACTCCCACCGGTACATGCCCGCGTCGGGGTTGGACTGAAAGAAGCCGTCGCCGTAGGTCAGCAGGTAGTAGCTGCCGTCGGTGCCGAACTGCATGTCCATCGGGTTGTCGCACTCGAACGGGAACGGCGACGTCTTCGAGAGCGCGGCACCGCAGTCGAGGAACCGGTTGATCTTGAAGATCTTGTTGTCCTTGTCGACGCGGACCTCGCGCAGCGTGTCGACGTTGAACTCGCCGAGGATGAAGGCGCCGTCGTAGTACGGCGGGAACTTCGTCGTGCTCGGGTTGCTTGCGTCGAAGTGGTACGGAGCCGCGCCGTGCGGAGCGACGCCGGTCGTGAACAGCTCGGGGAAGAGCTGCGGGCACGTGCCGCCGGACCCGTTGTAGTAGGCCACGCACGGCGTACCCAGCGGCGGGTTGGCGTTGTCGCGGTAGGAGTACCAGATGTCCGGCTGCGTGAGCGGCGGCACGTTGATGCGCCCGGGCTCTGACGCCGGGTCGATCGTCGCGCCCGTGTTCCAGCGCGAGCGGTTCTGCGGCCCGCGCTCGGGGTTGTCGCACTCGTACGCCTGCGGCGTCGGATCGAGCGGCGTGGTCGTGTTGAAGTTCCAGCGGTAGTACGGGAGCTTCGGCGAGACGCACAGCGGCCAGCCGTAGTTGGACGCCTTGCGCACGACCTCGACGCGGCCGGTGCCGGCGGGCCCGCGGTAGTTCTCGGGCGTGTTGGCGTCCGGCGAGTAGTCGGTGACGTAGGCGACGTCGTGGTTGTCGACCTGGATCCGGAATGGATTGCGGAAGCCCATCGCGTAGATCTCCGGACGCGACCGGTCGTCGGTGTCCTGGGACTCCGGGAACAGGTTGCCCGCCGGGTTCGTGTAAGAGCCGTCGGCGTTGACGTGGATGCGCAGCACCTTGCCGCGCAGGTCGTTCGTGTTGCCGGCGCTACGGCGGGCGTCGACGAACGGCGCCTGGAACCAGTTGCCCTCCTGCGTCGTGGCGACCACAGCAGCCGCACCGGCGCCGGTGAGACCGGCGTTGTTGACCGTCATCGGCGCGACGTCGGTCTCGGAGAAGCGGCCGTCGAACAGCACGGTCGCGGCGGCCGCGTTGACGGGCCCGCCGGTGACGATCACGTCACCCGGGTCGACGTTCGAGAGCCCCTCGAGCGCCGTCCTGACGCCGGCCGCCGCAGCGTTGTAGGCGATCGGCGCGGTCGTCTGACCCGCGACCGTCAGCGTGAAGCTGCCGCCCGTCGCGCCGGTGACCCGCACGGTCTGCGTCTCGTCGGTCTTCATGTCGTTGTGCGGCGAGAAGCCGCCCGAGTTGCCGCCGCCCGAAGGCGTGTCGTCGCCCGTGACCAGCCACAGGTTGTTGTGCTGGTCGAAGTCGATGTCACCCGCGACGTGGCAGCAGGCGCCGCGGTTGTTGGAGACCCGCAGGATCTTCTGCTCGGTGTCGAGATCCAGGTGCGGCCCGCTCGCGTCCTGGACGAACTTGAACCGCGAGAGCTGGAAGTACCCGACGTAGTCGTCCCACGCGCTCAGCGACGGAGCGGTGGTCGGCGCCGAGTCGTTCGGCGGGGTGGTGATCGTCCTGGTCTTGCCGTTGGACTGCTTGACGTTGACCACCGTCTGCGGCGCGTAGTACAGGTACACCCACCGGTTGGTGGCGAAGTCGTTGTCGATCGCGGGGCCGTACAACCCGTCCTCGGAGTTCGTGTAGACCGGCAGGGTCGCGATGACCGTCGAGCTGCCGTCCTTCGGGTCGTGCAGCCGCAGCTCGCCGCCACGCGCCGTCTGCAGCACGCGCCCGTCCGGGAGCACGTCGAACCCGATCGGCTCCTTCAGCCCGGGGCTGCCCGCAACCGTGTTGTCGGACATCTTGACCTGCTGGTAGTTGGCGAGCACGGTGGCGCCGCAGTCGCTGTAGACCGGGTCGGCCTCGCCGGCCGTCCACTGCAGCGCGCCCGCGAGGTGACTGCGCACGTCGGCGGCCGAGAACTCGCCGTTGGCGCCGACGTTCGTGTAGAACGAGCGCCCGCCCTGGAAGTCCTTGCACCAGGCGACCGGGTGGTCGGCCAGGGCCTTCATCGTGCCGCCGGCGTAGGTGCTCTCGTCGACCGTGGCGAGCACGTGCGAGAGGCCGCGGACGTTGTCCTTGAAGTTGTAGTAGAGGTCGCCGTGCTTCCAGTACTCCGGCAGGCTCTTGCTCGCCTCGTGCCCGCGATCGGCGACCTTCACGGTGGCATTGAACGCCGCCACCGCGGCGCCGTCCGCACGCGTGCCGAGCAGCTCGGTGAGATAGCTCCACTGCGGTTCTGACTCGATCGCGGACCCGATCGCCAGCAGGCCGCCGCCGTCCTTGTAGTACGCCGCGAACGCGGCCTCCTGAGCGGCGCTCAAGGGCGAACCGATGTTCCCGAGGAGCACGACGGCGCGGAAGTCCTTCAGGCGGTCGGCCGTGAACAGCGCAGCGTCGCTGCTCTGGGTCACCTTGAAGCCGCCGTCGTTCGCGATCGCCTTCAGCGCGTTCAAGCCGGACTCGTATGACGCCGGGGCAGCGGTGCCGGTGAACACCAGCACGTCGAACTTCGGGCCGGTCTCAGGACCAGGCGCCGGCAGTGGTGCGACCGCGGCATCCGGCGAGGGGGTCGTGGCCGGCTTGGGTGCCGGGGCCGCGGCGGGGGCCGTCTTCGGCGTCGTAGCGACCGTGAGCTTGCGCGCGCCCCACAGGCACGCCGCCGCGCCCGAGCCGACGCTTGCGCAGCCGCGGACGTAGTAGCTGCCGCCGGCCAGTGACGCCGGCAGTCTCGCCGACAGCGCATAGGCGGCCGTGCCGCCGGCCTTGACGCGCTTGGAGGTTGTGGCACCGAGCGTGATCGGCTTGCCGGTCTTGGTCCTCCGTACCGTCACCGTCACGCGCGCCTTCGCGCTGCTGCGCGTGGCGTTGACCACCCGCCCGGAGACCTTCAGGGTCGCTCCGGGAGCGACCGCGGCCTTCGGCGGCGAACTGATCGACCGCAGCTTCGCCGACGGCGCGGCAGCCTCGGAAGTGCCTGCGGACAGCGCCACAACGGCGCCGCACGTCGACAGGCATGCCAGTGACCTGGCAAGTCGCAACGACAACTTGACCTCTCCTCTTCGCTCTTCGCGATCAACCGCCGACCCGCCGGCGATTTCACGATCCCGAGGGCAACCTACTGACTGTAGGTCGTTTAGTCAAGTACACGCCCAAAGCCTGAAAAACGACAGGCAGAAGCCCTCCGAAGGGCTCATGAAGGGCTGCGGGTGGGAGCTTCAGCGCGGAGGCGCGGTGCTCGCCCGGACGACGAGCGAAGCGGGGACGGTCGCGCGCCCCGTGGACCGCTTTCCGGCCGCGATCTCCTCCAGCAGCAGGTGGAGTCCGCGGCGGCCCATCTCGTTGAAGTCCTGGCGCACGGTGGTCAGCGGTGGGCTGAAGTACGCCGACTCGGGGATGTCGTCGAAGCCGACGATGCTGACGTCGCCCGGCACGTCGCACCCGCGCTCGTGCAGCACGCGCAGCAGGCCGAGCGCCATCTGGTCGTTGGCCACGAAGATCGCGGTCACGCCGGGCAGGTCGAGCAGCTTGTGGCCGAGCTCGTAGCCCGACCGCGCGCTCCAGTCACCGCGCAGCGGCGAGGTGCCCTTCGCCCCCGCGGCATCGAGGGCGTCGCGCCACCCCGCCGTCCGCTGCTGCGCCTCGATCCACTCCGGTGGCCCGCCGAGGTGGTGCACCGTCGCATGGCCCAGATCTAGGAGGTGTTGCGTCGCCAGGCGCGCACCCTCGTACTGGTCGACCTCGGCGACGGCGACGACGTCCTGCGGCCCGGCCTCGACGGCCACGACCGGCAGGTCGGCCGGAAGATCCCACAACGCGCCCAGCGATGCCACATGCGGCGCGATCATCACGAGCCCGTCGACGCCCAGCGCCCGCAGGCGCTCGACCGCCTGCAGGACCGCCGCGCGCTCGAGCGACTCGAGGCTGACGATGCTGATGAAGTAGCCCGCGGCATGGGCGGCGCGCTCGACCCCGACCAGCGTCGACGCGGGACCGTAGAGCGTCGTGTTGAACGTCACCACGCCCAGGTTCTTCGACCGGCCGGTCACCAGCGCGCGGGCGACCGAGTTCGGGCGGTAGTCGAGCTTCTCCATCGCCGCCAGCACCCGGTCGCGCGTCTCCGCACGCACGTGGGTGGACCCATTGATCACGCGCGAGACCGTCTGGTGCGACACGCCCGCCAGGCGCGCCACGTCGTACATGACCGCCGGCTTGCGGCGGTTCTCCCCGGTGGGGCCGTCCGCGGGTGAAGAGTTAGCGCTCACACGCCGAAGATACAACGCTTCCGGCGGCGCCACGATCGCTGCCAACGCTTGTTCGATGGCGACCTCGAGGACCGCCCCGGCGGGGTGTCGCGCACCCCGCCGGGCGGGCGGGACTTCAGACGCCGGCCTCGACCGGCGTGCCGTTGTCCTCCACGACGTCGTCGTCGTCGGCCTCGGCGACGCCGATCGCCTCGTCGACGTCGGCGGCGTCATCGTCATCCCACGGGATCTCGTGCGGCGCCGTGTCGGGCGTGCCGTCGCCGATCGCCGGGTCGTCGGCCTCGGCCTGCTCGGTCGCGTCGACGAACTCGTTGTCGCTCATTTCCAGATCTCCCGGTAGTCCTCGATCATCACGCCCGGGCAGTCGGTGGACTGCCCCGGATAGAACCTGTGACCGTTCCACCCGAGCTCGCGGGCCGGCTTGGGCAGGCGGTGCACCGACGGAACCGCCGCGGTGTGCCAGTTGTCCATCAGCCAGCGCACACTCGCCTTCTGCGCCGCGGTCATCCGGTCGCCGGTGGTGCCGGGGCAGCAGATGTTCACCAGCCCGGTGTTGGTCGCCATCACGGCCGCGCTCTTGCGGCTCACCGGGTTGCCGAACCCGATCGTCCCGTCGTCGGCGATCATCGCCTCGTAGGAGAGCCCGCCCCAGCCCTTGCCCTTGTGGAAGGCGTGGTCGGTGCGCATCTCCTTGGCCAGCTCGGTCGCGTTCGGCACCCGGCGGCCGGCCGTGTAGTGCCCGGCGCCGCGGAACACGACGCCCTTGGCCCCGAACACGTTCTGGAAGCTGAGCCCGAGCTGCGCGGCCGTGATGAACGCGGGCTTCGTCCCGCCGCCGCGCGTCGTGCCGTCGGCCTTCATGCGGGCGATCCGCTTGCGGCCGCGCTGCTTCTGCTCGTCCGTGCGCAGGCCCGGGTTGCGGATCATCCGCGCCACCCCGACCGGCACCTCTTTGGCGCGCTCCATCTTCGAGAGCGTGCCGGGCATGGCGCCGAGCGCCCACGCGGCCGTGACGACCGCGTCGAGGACCTCATGCGACAGGGCCATCGGGCCGTCGCTGACGACGACCGCGTGATCGCCGAGACCGCGTGAGCGCAGACGCCGGTTGGTCGCCGCCGCGAGCGCCCGGCACTGATCGCTCTTGCCGCCGACATGCAGTACGTCCAGTTCCAACTCAGATCACTCCTTCGTATCGACTCGGGTGTGTCGCCCTTGTCAACAGAGAGGGAATCCCGGCGCGCTCAGATACATCCGAGCGCTACCGGGAGTGATCTCAGGTCACGGCAGGAAGTAGAACGGGTTCGCCAACTTGTACGCGGCGTCGGCGTGCCCGCCGGCGAGGTCTGAGTACTGGTCGCCGATGTTGGCGACGATCTCGAACCCCTGCTTCTCGATGTCGGCGCGAGCGCCGCTCTTGTACGCGACGGTCGACAGCGTCGAGCCCGCCGGCTTGAGCACGACGGCGCTCCACTTGTCGAAGCCCTGGGCGATCAGGTTGTGCTCGGTGTGCGGGCGCGACGCCTCGCCGCGGCCGGTGATGAAGAAGACGGCGACGCCGCGGGCGATCGCGTCCTTGTACAGGGCCAGCGTGGACGGGATGGCGACCCCGACCTCGTTGGTCGCCTCGCCCTGCGAGTTGGTGCCGAAGGTGAAGTTGTCGGCGTTGATCGCGGAGTAGTTGGACAGCGACGTCTCGTCGATGTCCAGCACGATCGCCGGCTTGCGCGGCATGTGACCACCGCCATGACCGCCACCGTGGCCGTCGTGACCGTTGCCGTGCTTGGCGGCCGCGCGCGCGTGCTTGTACTGCACGCGGTAGTGCCGGTCGCCCTTGTCGATCGCGCGCTGGGCGAGCGTGTCGATCTGCGCGACCTGGTTGAGGTAGACGCCGGAGTCGTGGTAAGTGCGCAGCGCACCCTCCCAGTCGCCCGCGTTGTAGCTGGTCGTGGAGCCGAGGTACGGGAGGCCGCCGCCTCCGTCATAGAGCTCGACCATCGGGACCTTGTCGATGGTCGTGAGGATCGGCTTGGGCGCCGGAGCGTTCTGCGCTGCGGCGGGGGCGGCGGCGGCCAGGAAGGCGGCCGCGACGATGGACAGCATGATGCGACGCATGACGCGCCCACTACCCGCTTCTGGCGTGTGAAAGATGAGAGGCCGTCAAACGCACCGGAATACGTGCCTTGATCCGCCCGGCCAGGATCCCGCCGAGCACGAGCGCGATCCCCAGCAGCTGACGCCACGTGAGGACGTCGCCTGAGAGCAGCGTCCCGAGCAGCACGCCGGTCACCGGGTTCAGCAGCCCGACGAGGCCGACGGTCGACGCGGGCAGATGGCGCAGGCCGCCGAACCAGGCGGCGAAGGCGATGGCCGTCGCCACGACGGTCACGTACGCGAAGCCGAGCGCCGCCCCGGCGTCGAGCGCCGGCGGTGCGCCCTCGACGACGACGGCGGGCACGAGCAGCAGCACGCCGCCCGCGACGAGCTGCCAGGCCGTCGAGGCGAGCACGTCGACGCCGGCACCCCAGCGCTTGGCGAGCATGTAGCCGGCGGAGGACGAGACCATCGCCGTGACGGAGGCCGCCACGCCGAGCGGGGACACCGCGCCGCCTCCGCCCAGCAGCATCACCGCCACGCCCGCCATCCCGATCGCGGCGCCCGCCACGGGGACGAGCCGCGGGCGTTCGGAGACCAGCGCCCAGGCCATCAGCATCAGCGCGACCGGCGAAGCCGCCATGATCGTCGACGCGATGCTCGTCGGCAGCAACTGCGCGGCGACGTAGATCAGCGCGAAGAACGCGCCAACGTTCATCGCCCCCAGCACGACGGCGCGCCACCACCACGCGCCGCGCGGCAGCTGCCGGCAGATGAGGAGCAGCAACAACCCGGCGGGAAGCGCCCGGATCGCCGCGCCCCAGAGCGCGGCGTCATGCGGCAGGAACTCGCGCGTCACGTAGTAGTTCGAGCCCCAGGCGACCGGGGCGATCGCGGTGATCAGCGTCCATCGCCAAGTAGCTTCCATGGAAGCTAACAGTATCTTCCATGGAAGGTATTATCAAGGCCGATGCCCGATCAGGTCGACCGTATCCAGGCCCAATGGGCGCGCGAGCGCCCCGACCTCGACGTCGGCCCGCAAGGCGTGATCGGCCGGCTGCACCGCCTCGCGAACCACCTCACCCAGCAGCTCTGCCTCGTCTACGAGCGCTTCGGCCTCAGCGAGGGCGAGTTCGACGTCCTCGCCACGCTCCGGCGTGCCGGCGAGCCCTACGAGCTCGCCCCCGGCGGCCTCGCCGAGCACACGATGGTCACCACCGGCGCGATGACCAAGCGCCTCGACCGCCTCGAACGCAGCGGCCTCGTCACGCGCCGCCGCAGCGCCGACGACGGCCGCGGGCGCGTCGTCGGCCTCACCCCGGCCGGCCTGGAGGTGATCGACCGGGCCTTCACCGAGCACATGCGCAACGAGCGCCGGCTCCTCGACGAGCTCTCGCCCGAGCAGGCCGAGCAGCTCGAAGCGCTGCTCACCGCGTGGCTGGTCCGCTACGAGCCGTGAGCGCGAGCTCGGTCTAAACCACCGCCGCCGCGGCGAGGACGGTGCGGGCGCCATCGAGGGAATGCCGGAGCTGCTGTGGGTCGCGGCGGACCTGGGTGAGCAGCAACCCGCCCTGGATCGCGGCCATCGTGACGTCGGCGAGGACCTGGACCGACACCTCCGGCTTGAGCTCCCCGCGGTCGCGCATGCGCGCCAGCCCGTCGATCAGCGGCTGCTCCCAGCGCGCGAACCCGGCGGCCAACGCGGTGCGGGTGGGCTCGTCGCGTTCGGCCAGCTGCCCGACGAGGGAACCGATCGGACACCCACCGATGGCGCCCCGCTCGTCCTGCAGCGCGACCAGCGCGTCGAACCAGCGGTCGATCGCCGCGAAGCTGTCGAGGTCGTCGAGCAGGCCGTCCTGTGCGCCGAGGACCGCGTCGGTCGTGACGTCGATGACGGTGCGGACGAGGTCGTCGCGATCGTAGAAGTAGTGATAGAGCTGGCTGCGGCCCACTTCAGCCTCGCGCTCGATGTCCTCGAGGCTGACCGCACCCGCGCCGCGCTCGGAGATCAGCCGCGCCGCGGCTTCGAGGATCCGCAGCCGGGTCGCCCGGCCCTTCTCGGTCGTCGGCAGGTGCGCAGCCATCACCCGATCCTATCTCTGTACCGGACAGTACAAAACGTCTGCTACCGTCGGTTCTGTATCGACCAGTACATTTTCTGAGGAGCGAGCGAACGTGGATCTGGATCAGCAGCACGCGAGCGGCACCTTGCACGCCGACCTCCTGGTGCTCGGCTTCGGAAAGGGCGGCAAGGCCGTCGCCAAGCAGCTCGCAGCAGGCGGCCGGCGGGTCGTGCTCGTCGAGCGCTCCGAGCGCATGTACGGCGGCACCTGCCCCAACGTCGGCTGCATACCGACGAAGGGCCTCGTCCACCGCTCCGGCAAGCGCCGTCCGGACGACGTCCCGCAGGACTACTACGAGCGTTCCGTCGAAGCGGTCCAGGCGATCCGCGAGATGATGCGCCAAGGCAACCTCGACGCGCTCGAGGCCCTGGAGTCGGCGACCGTGCTCACCGGCACCGCGACGTTCATCGACCCGCATACGGTCGCGGTCGAGACCGGCGACGGCCGGGTCGAAGTGTCCGCCGACACGATCCTGATCAACACCGGCGCCCAGCCCGTGATCCCCGACATCCCGGGATTGCGCGACAGCCGGCGCGCCGTTCTCAGCACGGAGCTGATCGAGTCCACGGTGCTCCCCGAGCGCCTCGTCATCGTCGGTGGCGGCTACCTCGGCATCGAGTTCGCCGGGATCTACAACGGCTTCGGGTCGCACGTGACGCTGCTCGAAGCCTCACCGCGGATCCTGCGCCGCGAGGACGACAACGTGGCACTCGCCGCCGAGGGCATCCTGCGCGACGCCGGCGTCGAGATCGTCGCGGGCGTGCGCGTCACCGAGATAGACGACGGAGTGCATGGTGCGACCGTGCGGTACCTGCGCGACGGCGTCGAGGCTGCCGTCGAGGCCGACACGATCCTCATCGCCGCCGGTCGCGCCCCGGCGACCGCCGACCTGGCGCTCGAGGCCGCCGGCGTGCGCGCGACGGCGGCGGGTGCAGTCGAGGTCGACGAGCACCTGCGCACGAGCCAACCGCACATCTACGCGCTCGGCGACGTCAACGGCGGCGAGCAGCACACCTACATCTCCCTCGACGACAGCCGCATCGTCCTCGACCAGCTCACCGGTACCGGCGAGCGCTCCCTGGCCGCTCGCGTCGCGATCCCGCACACGCTGTTCATGACCCCGCCGCTAGCCACGGTCGGGCTCACCGAACGCGACGCCCGCGCCGCCGGCCGCCCGATCAAAGTCGCGAGCGAGCGCGTCGCCGACATCGTCGCGATGCCACGTGCCTACGCCGTCGAGGAGACCCGCGGGCTGATGAAGTTCGTCATCGACGCCGAGACCGACGAGATCCTCGGGGCCGCGCTGTTGAGCGTGGACGCGCAGGAGCTCATCAACACCGTCGCGCTCGCCATGCGACACGGGATCACGGCTTCCCAGCTGCGCGACTCGATCTACACCCACCCCAGTTCCACCGAGGCGTTCAACGAGGTCCTCGGCACGATCGTGCGCGACTACTCCGCGCTCTCGAGCGCGGCGATCTGATCGGCCGAGTACCCGAGCGTGTCGCGGAGGACTTCGGCGGTGTGCTCGCCTCGGCCTGGTGCGCGCCGGATCGGTGGGGCCTGCGGGTCCACCCGCAGCGGTGAGGCGATGTGGCGGACGGTGCCCAGGCGAGGGTGCTCGACGTCGACGAGCACGTCACGGGCAACGGCTTGGGGATCCTCGAAGGCCTCCGCGACCGTATTGACCGCGCCGGCGGGCACGCCGCATGCGTTGAGCAGCGCGAGCCACTCGTCCGAGGTGCGCTGGAGGAACAGCTCGTGCAGGATGGGCAGGAGCTCGTCGCGGTCCCGGTCGCGATCGGCGAACGTGGGGTAGCGCTCGGCGAGCTCGGGGCGCTCGGCGGCGTCACACAAGCGTCGCCAGAAGTGCTCCTTGCCGCACGCGACGGTGATCCAGCCGGTGCGGGTCTGAAACGCCTGGAACGGCACGATCGTGGGATGGGCGGAGTCCTTCATGCGCCGCGGTCGGTAGCCGGCGGTGGCGGCCCACGTGCCGAGGTAGTTGAGCTCGGCGAGCGCGGTCTCGAAGAGGGAGAGGTCGCAGTCGCCGCCGACGCCGTCGCGGCGGGCGCGATGGACGGCGGCGAGGGTGGCGAGGGCGGCGACGTAGCCGCCGGAGAAGTCGACGAGCGAGAGACCGGATCTGGTGGGTGGTCCGTCGGGGTCGCCGGTGATGTGCATCCAGCCGGCCATGGCCTGGACGACGTGGTCATAGCCGCCTTCGTTGCCGCGCGGGCCGGTCGATCCGAAGCCGGTCAACGTGGTGCAGACGATGCGCGGGTTGCGGTGCTTGAGCTGGTCGTAGGTGAGGCCGAGCTTCTGGGCCTGCCCGCCGCGGAGGTTGGACATGACGGCGTCGGCGGTGGCAGCGAGGTCCTCGAAGGTCGCGCGGCCTTCCGGCGTGCGCAGGTCGAGCGAGATGCTGCGCTTGTTGCGGTTGAAGGCCTCGAAGTACAGGGAGTCCTCGCCGTCCTGGAACGGGGGCACATAGCGGCCGACGTCACCGCCTGAGCCGGGGTCCTCGACCTTGATGACGTCCGCGCCGAGGTCGGCGAGCTGCATCGTCGCCCAGGGGCCCGCTCCGAACTGCTCGACGGCGATGACCCGCAGGTCGACAAGTGGCTGCTCGCGTTTCATGGTCTTGAGGCCTCGTGATGCACACTGCACGGCATGGGTGAGCTGACAATCGCACACGTCCTGGCGGTGCCCGCGACGAGCGGGTTCTTCGCCGACGACCAGGCGGCGATCAAGGCGGGCGCGGCCCGCGACGGGCTGGCCTACGTGGGCGCCCCGCTGACGCCCGGGTTCGACGCGATCCGTACCCCGGCCGAGGCGGTCTCGGTCCTGCTGGTGCTCAGCGACGGCCATGTCGCGCACGGCGACTGCGTGAGCGTCCAGTACGCCGGCGTCGGTGGCCGCGAACCGCGGCTGCGGGCGCACGCGCTCGCCCAGGTCTTCACCCGCGAGGTCGCCCCGCGCCTGGTCGGCACGCCGGTCGGCGACTTCCGCTCCACGCTCGCGCTGATCGACGGCCTCGCGAATGACATCGACGGCTTCGGCACGGCGGCGAGCTACGGGCTCTCACAGGCGCTGCTGGATGCCGCGGCGCGGCGCGCGGGGCGCACGATGGCCGACGTGGTCGCCGCCGAGTGGGACCTCGACCCCCGGCTCCAGGCGATTCCGGTCTACGCGCAGTCCGGCGAGGAGCGCCACAGCAACGTCGACAAGATGATCCTCAAGGAGGCGGACTCGCTGCCCCACGGGCTGATCAATCACCGCTCGCTGGTCGGCGAGAACGGCCGTGAGCTGATCGCCTACGTGCGCTGGGTGAGCGAGCGCGTCGAGCACCTGCGGCGCTCGGACGGCTACGCGCCGATCCTGCACTTCGACGTCTACGGCACGCTCGGTGACGTCTGCGACGGCGACCTCGAACGCGTCGCCGGCGTGCTGGTCGCCATGGCCGAGGCGGCGCGTCCGTTCGCGCTGCGCGTCGAGCACCCGCTCGACGCCGGCTCCCGCGATGGACAGATCCGCGAGCTGGCGGCGTTGCGCGGGCGGCTGGCCGGGCGGGTGGAGATCGTCGCCGACGAGTGGGCCAACACGGTCGACGACATCCGCTTGTTCAACCGCGCCCGGGCGGCCGACATGGTGCAGATCAAGACCCCGGACCTGGGCTCGATCCACCACGTCGTCGAGGCGGTCATCGACTGCCAGGCCCATGGCGTGATCGCCCACATCGGCGGGTCGTGCTGTGAGACCGAGCGCTCGGCGCAGGTGTCGGTGCACCTCGCGCTCGGCGCGCACGCCGACCAATTGCTGGCCAAGCCCGGGATGGGCGTGGACGAGGGCCTCTCGATCGTCCGCAACGAGATGCAGCGCACGCTCGCGCTCAGCGCGGCGCTGACGCCGAGTCGGACATGACCGCGATCCAGGTCAGCGGCCCGTACTTCGAGGACCTCCGCGTCGGCTACGTCGAGCGCCGCGCCCCGGCGATCACCCTGACCGAGGGGCACGCCGCGCTGCACCAGGCGATCCTCGGCGGTCGCCTGCGGCTCGCGCTCGACGCGCCGCTCGCGTACCGCGTGCTCGGCGCCGAGCGGCCGCTCGCGCATCCCGCGCTCGTCTGCGACACCGCCATCGGCCAATCCACGCTGCTCACGCAGCGCGTGATCGCGAACCTCTTCTACCGCGGCCTGCGGCTGCACCGCGCGCCGCTGATCGGCGACACCCTGCACACCGCGACCGAGGTCGTCGCGCTCAAGCAGAACCGGCCGCGGCCCGATCGGGCCGCCACCGGCCTCGCGGTGCTGCGGATCCACACCGTCGACCAGCAGGAGCGCCTCGTGCTGGACTTCACGCGCTGCGCGATGCTGCCGCTGCGCGACCCGGCCGCGGTCACCGGCCACGCGGACGACATCCACGCCGGCACCCCCGATCTCGACCCCGCGCTGCTCGCCGAGGCCATCGCCGGCTGGGACCTCGCCCCGCTGCGCTCGCAGGGCCCCGCGTTCGCCGACTTCCGGGAGGGCACGACATGGGAGATCGACGGCGGCGACGTCGTCAGCTCCGCGCCCGAGCTCGCACGCCTGACGACCAACGTCGCGCTGGCCCACCACGACCGCGCCGCCGGCCAAGGCGGGCGCCGGCTCGTCTACGGCGGACACACCATCGGCCTCGCCGCCGCCCAGCTCACCCGCGCTCTGCCCGACCTCGCCTTCATCCTCGCGTGGCACAGCTGCGATCACCTCGCGCCCGTCTTCGAGGACGACGTCCTCACCTCGACCGTGCACCTCGAGCAGCGCACGCCGCTGAGCGACTCGGGCGGACTCTTGCACCTGCGCTCCCAGGTCAGCGCGCGACGCGCCGACGGGACCTCCGCCGACGTCCTGGATTGGCGCCTGATCGCCGCCCACGCGTGACGCTCGCTCCCTGAGACGTACCCCCGGCGGTAGGGTCCGACCCGAATCGCAGTCGCGATTCGACGAGGCCGAGGAGAACGCGGTGAGTGACTACGTGACCGTCGAACGAGCTGACAACCAGGCGATGGCCGAGTTGATCAGACAACGGCTCGAGCAGAGCGGCATCCCGTGCGTCGTGGAATCCGGTCAGACGGCCGCGCTTTCCGGTGCCGGCGCCTCGTACGCCATCGCCGTCCCCGCCGACCGAGCCGACGAAGCGAGAGAGCTCCTGGGCGAGTGAGTCGAAGGGAATAGGCACGGCGTTCAGGCGTCGTCTCGCGTATCCGCCAGAGACCGTCGCCAGGAGGTACCGCCGTGCCAACCCGTGTTGCTGTGTTCCTCGCGCTGGTCGGGTTGGCCGGCCTCGCCACACCCGTGGCGTCCGCGACGGCGCCGGCGCCGACGCTTCAACTGCTCGCGGGCACCGGCGTCGCCGGGTATCTGGGCGATGGCGGCCCGTCGGTCGGCGCGCAGCTCTACTCCCCCATGGGCGTGGCCGTCGATGCGGCGGGTGACGTGCTCGTCGCCGACCTCAGCAACCGCATCCGCAAGATCACGCCGGACGGCGTCATCACGACCGTCGCAGGCTCGGGGATCGCGGGCTTCGCGGGTGACGGCGGCCCGGCGACGAACGCGCAGCTCAACCACCCGACGGGGGTCATCGTCGACGCTGCGGGCGGCATCCTGATCGCCGATCAGCACAACTACCGGGTCCGCCGCGTCGACCCCGACGGGACGATCACGACCGTGGCGGGAACCGGCTTCGCCGGCGGCTACCGGAACGGAGGACCCGCCACGCAGGCGGATCTGAACCTGCCGACGACGCTCGCCCTGGACGCGGAGGGCGGCATCCTGATCGCCGAGATGGGCGAACGGCTGATCCGGCGCGTCGACCCCGACGGCACGATCTCCACGATCGCGGGCGACGGCGGCACCGGCTACGACGGCGACGACAAGCCGGCCACCCAAGCGAGCCTGACCAAGCCGACCGGCCTCGCGGTCACCGCCGCGGGTGACGTGCTCATCGCCGATCAGGGGGACCAGCGGGTGCGCCGCGTCGACCCGTCCGGCGTCATCCACACGATCGCCGGCAACGGCATCGATGCCTCGACCGGTGACGGCGGCCCCGCCTCCAAGGCAACGCTCAGCGAGCCGACGAGCCTGATGGTCGACCGCTCACGCCGCCTGCTCGTGACCGAAGGCGGGTCGAGCGGCCGGGTGCGCTCGATCGAACTCGGCGGCAGGATCAACACGATCGCGGGCGGCGGAACGAGCCACCCGAGCGACGGGCTGCTCGCCACCTCCGCGGCGCTGTCGGGCCCGACCGGCATGGTCCCCGATCGCTCGGGCGGCGTGATCCTCGCCGTCACCGGGTCGCATCAGCTCTGGACGCTGCGGCCGGGCAGCGCCTGATCGGCGTCCAGCGGCCATCAAGCCCGACCGGGCACGAACAAGTCCGGCGACACCTTCACCTACCGCTGGGACGCGGAGGTGAGCGGCGCGCGCTGCTCGATGACCTGCTCGGCCCCGACGGTGCCACATCGGACGCCGACCCCTACTTCGAGCGCGCGTTCTCCAAGCATCCGCCGATGAAGCGGCACTCGCCGAGTGGGCGGAAGAACGCGAGACACCCGAGGGCATGCTTCGACCGCTCGAATCGGGGGGTCGAAAAACCACCCGGTCGCGGTGCCGTTCGCGTGGATGCCATTGCTGCGGTGCCAGTGCGATTGCGGGCAGCGCCGTGCACCCTCGCCGCTTGACCGAGTCCGGACGTATCCTCACTCGATGGCCAAGGTGCTTAGCGTCGCGGTCGACCGACTGCTGCAAGAACTGATCGTGGCCTCGAGTCGTCGTCATTGGCCGATGTTGCGGCTTGTTCCCGCTCGTTGGCTGCGGGCCGCCGTCGCCCCGACGGCCCTGCGACTGCGACGCTCGCTCGCCCGCGTCGCTCTTGCCACGGCGATGTCCATCGGCATCTTCCTCGCGGTGATGATTATCAGGCCGTAGAGGCGGCGAGCGACTAGCCCCGGCAGGCGGTGGAACAAGGCGGCGCTGGGACACCACAAGCTCGGAGATCCGACGAAGAGGGCATGGCCGCCGCGCCGCAGCGAGCGGCGCGAGCTAGGTAGTTGGGAATCGCGCAGGACTAGATTCGCCGGCGACGGCCGGGTGTGACGGCCGCGGCCGCGAACGGCCCGGCCCACAGGTTCTCCCAGATGAGCACTCCGGCGGTGCTGCCGGGCTCCATCGCCGCGGCGCGGACGCCTCGACGGGACCGAGTTCAACCAGAGACGCATCTGCCATGTTCGTTGCTCTTCGCGTTGACCTTGACGGTGGCGACCCGGATCTCCCTGGCCCGCGTCGATGTCGGTCCCACACTGACGCAGCCGAGCAGGCGCGGCATCAGTCAGATCGGGTGAAGCCACGTCCGCGGCCGCATCGATAGCGATCACCCGTATCGTGCGATGCGGGGGCTGCGGGTCGGAACTAGCGTGCGTGTCGTTCCAGCGACCACATCCCCTGCCAAGGAACGCCATGCCTTCTGACCCGCCTGATCTACCAGTGGTCGGCGAGACGCACGAAGCACCCGTGACGACCGGCCGACCCCACGTGCTGCTCGTTCATTACACCTATACCCAGCAGGCGCTCAAGATGTCCGACGCGATGGCGGGCGAGCTGCGCGAGCGCGGGTGCGAGGTGACTCAGGCCGCGATCGAGTTCACCGACGCGAAGTACGTCGACCGATTCAAGCGGTTTCCGATGTCGCACGCGTTTCTGGATGTGTTGGGGATGATGCCGGCACAGGTGCGGCGCAAGACCGGCGAGATCCGCGTCCCGCCGGAGGCGGAAGGCGGCGCGTATGACCTCGTCTGTGTCTTCTCGCCGACGTGGTGGCTGACGACGTGCATGCCGATCCGGTCGTTCCTGAAGTTGCCGACGACCGGCGCGCTGCTCGACGGAACGCCGTTTACGGACGTCGTGGTCTGCCGCCGGTACTGGGGGAACAACCACCGGACGGTTCGGGACCTGGGCGTTGAGCAGGGCGGCAAGTACGTCGAAGGGATCCATTTCGCGTACGCCGGCGGGCAGATCCGGTCGCTGCTGTCGCTGATCAGCTACCTGGGCAGCGGGGAGTACCGCGAGCGGTTCGTCGGGGTGCCGATTCCCAGGACGAATCTCAGCGACACGCAGGTCGAGGAGGGTCGCGCGTTCGCGCGTGGGCTCGCAGAGCGCGTACTGACGCCGGCTGGCGTCTGAAAGGACTTGATCGATGACTGACACGACCGACCGCACCAAGCTGCCGCTCCGGCGCCCGCCGTTCACCGGCGTGACCGCGAAGACGCTCGCCGGTTCGGAGCCGGACTGGGGGCTGATCGGTCATGCCGAGCCGCCGGAGGGTGCGCCGAACGTCCTGCTGGTGTTGATCGACGATGCGGGGTTCGGGAACCCGAGTACGTTCGGCGGGCCGATCCAGACCCCGAACTACGACCGGATCGCCGCTCAGGGGCTGCGTTACAACCGTTTTCATGTGACCGCGATGTGCTCGCCGACGCGGGCGTCGCTGCTGACGGGCCGCAACCATCACGCCGTCGGGATGGGTGGCATCCCTGAGTTCTCCGGTGGGTTTCCGGGCTATTCGGCGATGTTGCCGCGGGACGCGGCGCCGTTTCCGAAGGTGATGAAGGAGAACGGCTATTCAACGGCGTGCGTGGGCAAGTGGCATCTGACGCCGGAGGGCGAGCAGGGCCCGGCGGGCCCGTTTCATCACTGGCCGAACGCCTGGGGGTTTGATTACTACTGGGGCTTCTTGGCTCCAGAGGCCGGGCAGTACGACACGATGATCGCCGAGAACCAGAAGTTCATCGGCGTCCAGGACGGCAAGAACGGCGAGCCGTTCTACTTCCCGGAGGCGATGACCGATCAGGCGATCGACTGGCTGCACGGCGTCCGCGGTCACGACGCGAGCAAGCCGTGGATGCTCTTTTACTCGACCGGCTGCAGCCACGCCCCGCATCACGTGGCCAAGGAATGGTCGGACCGCTACAAGGGGCAGTTCGACCAGGGCTGGGACAAGTTGCGCGAGGAGACCTTCGCGCGCCAGAAGGCGTTGGGCGTCATCCCGCCCGACACGCAGCTCACACCGCGCCCGGAGGAGATGCCCGCGTGGGATTCGCTGAGTGAGAACAGCAAGCGGCTGTTCGCGCACCAGATGGAGGTCTACGCCGGCTACTCGCAGAACGCCGACCACCACGTCGGGCGGCTGCTGGACTCGATCGAAGAGATGGGCGAGCTCGAGAACACCGTCGTGGTGTGGATCTGGGGCGACAACGGCGCCAGCCTCGAAGGCACGCCGACCGGCACCTTCAACGAGGGGACGATGGTCAACGGGCTGCCGCTCACCGACGAGGAGCAGATGCAGCTCACACTGAAGTGGGGCGGCGTCGAAGCCTGGGGCAGCGAGCTGATGTACCCGCACTACTCGACGGCCTGGGCCTGGGCTTCAAACACGCCGTTTGCGTGGGGCAAGCAGGTCGCCTCGCACCTCGGCGGCACGCGCAACCCGCTCGTGGTCAGCTACCCGGACCGGATCAAGGACGCCGGTGGGCTGCGCTCGCAGTTCACTCACGTCAGCGACATCGGCCCGACGATCCTGGACATCGTCGGGCTCCCGCAGCCGACGCACGTCGACGGCATCGAGCAACAGCCGATGACGGGCGCCACGTTCGCCGGCTCGTTCGAGAACCCGGAAGCCGCCGAACGGCACACGCAGCAGTACTTCGAGAACTTCGGCAACCGGGCGATGTACAAGGACGGCTGGTGGCTGGCGATGCGGATGCCCCGCGTCCCGTGGCGCCTGGACCCGGAGATGCTCAAGACGTTCGCTCCCGGCGTCTGGGACCCCGACGCGGACCCGGTCGAGCTCTACTACCTACCCGAGGACTTCTCGCAGGCCAACGACCTGGCCGCGAGCCATCCGGAGAAGGTCAAGGAGTTGCAGGACCTGTTCTGGGAGGAAGCGGAGAAGTACCACGTCAAGCCGCTGCTGGCGGGCTTCTCGCCGTTCTTCGGCATCCTGCCGCCGCTCGGTGAGAACACGACGGTGACGTACTACGGCAACGTGCAGAACGTCGCCCCCGGCCTCGTCCCCCGCGTCTACAACCACTCCTACACGATCAGCGCCGACCTGCAGATTCCCGAAGGCGGCGCCGAAGGCGTGATCGTCGCCGACGGCGGGCACCTCGGCGGCTACTCGTTGTTCGTCGAAGACGGAAAGCTCAAACACACCTATGCCTTCCTCGGCGTCTTCGAATACCGGCTCGAGTCCGAGCGCGAACTGCCCACCGGTGACGTCAACGTCGAGCTCACCTTCGCCGCGGACGCGCCCAAGCCGGCGACGCCGGGCACGATCACGCTGTTCATCAACGGCGAGGCGGCGGGAACCGGTCGGTTGGACCACACGGTGCCGTTCGGCTTCAGCGGCTACGCCGGCCTTGACGTCGGCCAGGACAACGGGCTGGTGGTCGACCGCAACTACGCCGGTAAGGCGCCGTTCGCGTTCACCGGAACGGTCAAGAAGGTGGTCTTCGACGTCGCGCCGCACCTCGACGACCAAGACGAGCACGACCTGCACGAGCACGCCTCTCAGGGCCATACCGTCCGCGGCGTGACGGCATGAGCGACGACCACAAGGACGTCCTGATCGCGGCGTACCTGTTCGAGGATCTCGCTGAGAAGGACTTCGAAGCGATCCTCAAGCTGGCCGAGGACAACACCATCACGATCGAGGGCGTCGCCCTCGTCCAGAAGGACCCCGACGGCGAGGTGCACGTCACGGAGACCGGTGACCATCTCGGGCGCAGAGGCGCGAAGCTCGGCGGCGGCGCAGGACTCGTGGTCGGGCTCTTCGCCCCGCCGCTGCTGGCCGCGACCGTGATCGGAGCCGCCGGCGGCGCTCTGGTGGGCAAGTTCGCCGAGCACCGGCTCACCAGCGGGATCGGCGAGAAACTGGACGCTGCGCTGCCAAACGGCTCGGGCGGCCTGATCGCCGTCTATGACTCCTCGGGGAGCGATTTCGTGGCGAATGCCCTCGTCAATGCCGTGCGTAAGTCCGTCGTCACGATCGACGGGCTCAGCGCGAGCAACCTCAAGGCGGGCCTGGCTGAGGCCCAAGCCGGAATGGCCGGTGGTTAGCCGGTGGCACGCGTTGTCATCGACCACGACTTCAGCGCCCCGCGCCCCGCCGTGTTCGACCACCTCGCCGAGCACGAGAACCTCGAACCGCTGTTCGGCGCCCGGGTCGTGCGCGTCGACCGCCCCAACGATGAGCCACGCAACGGCATCGGCTCAACTCGCACGCTCAAACTCGGGCCGCTGCCGTCCTTCGAGGAGACGGTGACCGAGTACCGGCAGGACGAGCTGATCCGGTACACGATCGCCGGCGGTTCGATCGTGGCCTCCTTGATCACCGGCCACGAGGGGATCCAGTCCTACACCGTGATCCCGACCGGCGGCACCCACCTGCATTACGAAATCGGCTTCGGCGCGAAGATCCCCGGCCTCGCCGGACTGCTCGCCCGGGTGCTGCAGCGCAAGATCACGGCCGCGCTGCCCGTGGTTGACGCCTCCTTGATGGAGCACGTCGCGTGAACGAATGAGGGACACGTACTCGTCCCAATCCCGCACGATCCCAGACAACGAACGAAAGGGCGCAGATGTCCAATCTGATCGCAATCGCCTATCCCGACCTGGCCACCGCCGAGGACGTGCTCGCGACGCTGTCGCGGTTGCAGACCGAGCAGAGCATCGAGCTCGAGGACGCGGTGGTCGTCACCCGTGATCAGGGGGGCAAGGTCAAGCTTCACCAGACCGCGAAGCTGGGAGCCGCCGGTGCGACGGGCGGCGCATTGTGGGGCGGCCTGATCGGGCTGCTGTTCCTCGCCCCGCTGGTCGGGATGGCCATCGGTGCTGCGGCGGGCGGCGCCGCAGGAGCGATGGCCGACGTCGGCGTCGACGACAAGTTCCTCAAGGCGCTCGGCGCGAAGCTCGAGCCGGGCAGCGCTGCGCTGATCGTGCTCGTGCACCGCTCGACGCCGGACAAGGTGCTGCCCGAGATCTCGCGGTTCGGTGGCGAGGTCATCCAGAGCTCGCTGAGCGACGAGTCCGAGGCGCAGTTGAAGGCCACGCTCGCCGCGCGCGAAGTCGCGAAGGTCTAAGCCGCGAGCCTCGGTGGGATTGTGCGCCCATGCTGTACCGCAGGGCGTGTGCGGTCGTCATGCGATGCGGATGATCACCTGAGCGCTCGCGCGGCGGGCAGGCGTGATCCGTCTCGACAGCGCCGGGTCCGCCGAGCTGATCGGCCCGTCGTCACCTTGTCCGGATGATGTGTTCTCGCCGGCCGGCTGATGGGCTCCCAAGATGCCCATTGCCTGGCCGGTTCGCAGCGTGCTCGCGGGTACCGCGGGCACGGCAACGATGACGCTCGCCTACGCCGGCGAGCGGTGGCTGCGCCGGAGCCGGCACACCGGCCCGCTGGACTACGACGACTCGCTCGTTCCGGGCAAGATCGTCGCGACGGTGATGCACCTCCCGCACGTCACTGACCGCGGAGATCGGGAACTCGGCTTCGTGCTGCGCTGGAGCTACGGCTCGGCGTTCGGCCTGCTGCACGGCTCGCTGCGTCGCCTGGTCGGGGAGCCATGGGCCAGCGTCCTGTTCGGCGGAACGCTGATGACCGCGACGCTGACGCTGTTCCCGCTGCTTGGCCGCACGCCGCCGCCGTGGCGCTGGCCACCCGACATGCTGGCAACCAGCCTGGGCACCCACGTCGCTTATGTGGCCGCCGTCGCCGCGGTCGACGACGTGGTTCGCCGGACCGAGACGCCCTAGAACCCCTCGTGCCGGCAGACGTCAGCCGCCGGGACCGCGAGACGGTCGAGCTCCTCGAGGACCGCGTGCGGAACGGACCGCCAGAGGCAAGCTGGCACGCTCGCAGGTGCCGCGCTCCGCGCACGCCGGATGGGAGCCGCCATCGGTCCGGCGCGATCCGGTCGCCGTGCTCGAGGAGCAGGCGCAGACGCGGCGACTGGTGTTCGGCGTCAACGACTTCGACGAGACGCTGCGCGGACCGTTCGAGTGGGACGTCAGGCGTCTTGTCGCGAGCTTCGCTGTCGGAGACCGGTCTGTGATCGCCCTCCGATGAGCGGAGTCGCGGCCGGTCGCCCCATTCGTCGGCCGATGATCCTCGACCGGACGACGCTGTGCCAACGATGGAAGGCTGTTGTGCATGTGGGCTCGCGCCCTAGCGGCGGTTGATGCGTGGCAGCGGGCCCATGCGGCGGTCGCGTTCCCGTTCGCGGTGCTGAAGAAGTTCGGCGAGGACCGGGCCTCGAGCTTGGCGGCGCTGATGGCGTACTACGGCTTCCTGTCGCTGTTCCCGCTCCTGCTCGTCTTTGTCTCGGTGCTGGGCTTCGTGCTCGAGGACGATCCGGCGCTGCAACAGGACATCGTCGATTCGGCGGTGGCCCGGATCCCGGGTATCGGGGCGCAGCTCTCCGACCAGGTGGAGCCGTTGACCGGCAGCACGCCGGCCCTCGTCATCGGGCTCGTCGGCGCGTTGTGGGCGGGTCTGGGCGTGACGCTTGCGCTCGGCCGGGCGTTCAACGAGATCTGGGACGTGCCGCGTTTCGAGCAGCGCAAGGCGCTGCTGGCGCGGGCGTACGGTCTGGCCGCCCTGGCGGTGCTCGGTGTCGCCCTCGTCGCCTCGACCCTGCTCGCCGGCCTGGCGCTCGGCGGCGGCATCGGCCCGAGCCTCGAGCGGCTGACCGCCGTGGCGCTCTCGCTCGTGTTGAACGTCGCCGTGCTGCTGGCGGTGTTCGGTCTGCTGACGCAGCGACCCTTCCGGATTCCCGAGCTGCTGCCCGGCGTCACGCTGGCGGCTGTCGGCGGACTGATCCTGCAGTCCGTGGGAGGGGTGTACGTCAACCGCACGGTGATCGGCGCCAGCGATACCTACGGGACGTTCGCGCTCGTCATCGGGCTGTTGTCGTGGTTCTGGCTCGCGTCGCACCTGTTGCTGTTCGCGGCGGAGGTCAACGTCGTCCTGCGCCGGCGCCTGTGGCCGCGGTCGCTCACCGGCGACTTCGCGCCCGCCGACCGTGAGGCGCTGCGGCGCAGCGCCGAAGCCAGTCGCCACGACGAGCGCGAGGAGATCAGCGTGCGGTTCGAGGATGACGCGTCTGAACGGAGCTGAAGTCGCAATTACACAAGTCGCTCCGACCCTCAGAAACGGGCCCCAGCCCCGGTAGACCGAGAACAAGGCATAGCGGGTCACGCCACGGCAACATCTGGATCGCGGTGGCGTGATTGTGTGGCGCGCTCGCATGGCTGCGCTCGCGATCGACGGTCTGACCAAGCGCTATGGAGATCGCGAAGCCCTGGCGGGCGTCACGCTCGCGGTGCGTGCCGGCTCGATCCATGGCCTCGTCGGTCCCAACGGGTCCGGCAAGACCACGCTGTTGCGCAGCGTGCTGCGCCTGGTGCGCCCTGACGCGGGGGTGATCCGGGTGCTGGGCGAGGACCGCGCCAGTGCGGCCGCGCGACCGCAGGGCGGCCTCGCGGGGCTCGTCGACGACCCGCGGTTCTACCCGTATCTCAGCGCGCGCGAGAACCTGCGCCTGCTGTCGATCCTCGACGGCAACGGCCACGCCGACCCGGCGACGGTGCTCGAGCGGGTCGGGCTCGCGGACGTCGCGGACCGCAAGGTCGGAGGGTTCTCGCTCGGCATGCGCCAGCGACTCGGGCTCGCCGCGGCGTTGATGCGCCGGCCGCGTCTCCTGCTGCTCGACGAGCCCGCCAACGGCCTGGACCCGACGGGCGCCGAGGAGCTCTGGCGGACGGTCCGCGAACTGGCGCGCGAGGGCACGGCGGTGCTGCTGTCGAGCCACGATCTGGTGACGATCGACAGCGTCTGCGACGAGATCACCGTGCTGCGCGACGGCGAAGTGGCGTGGAGCGGGCCGATCGCCGATCTGCGCGCGCAGGCGCCGTCGCCCGAGCACGTGCTGCGCACCGCCGACGACGCGTCCGCGGCGCAGGTCGCCACGGCCCTCGACGTCCCGGCCGTCCGCGCGGCCGACGGTCTGCGCGTGATCGCCGAGACCGACACGCTGGAGCGGTTGACGGTGGCGCTCGGCAAGGCCGAGGTCGGCATCCGCGCGATCGCCCCTGGAGCATCCCCGCTGCGCGCGCTGTTCACCCGCCTGACCGAGGTTCCGCCCGAGGCCCTGCGCGCCTCGGCCTCGCCGGTCCCGGTGCCGGTCACCGAGCACCGCGTGCGGATGACGGCGGGCGACGTGCGCGCCGTCTGCGCCGTCGAGGTGCGCAAGCTGCGCGCGCAGATCAAGCTCAAAGTGCTGCTGGCGGCGTGCATCGTCGCGCCGTGGCTGTTCGCGCTGGCGGTCAAGAGCGCGGGCAGCCTGCCCAACGACACGCTCTACGGTCGCTGGGTCCTGCAGGCGGGAGCGGCATTGCCCTTGCTGGTGCTGACGTTCCTCGCCTCGTGGGCGTTTCCGCTGCTCGGCAGCCTGGTCGCCGGCGACATCCTCTCCAGCGAGGACCGCCTCGGCACGTGGCCCACGCTGCTCACGCGCTCGCGGCCCGAGAGCGCGATCCTAGCCGGCAAGATCGTCGTGTCGATCGTCTCCGCGGTCCTGACCGTGGTGCTGCTCGCCGTGTCCTCGAGCGTGGCGGGCCTGGCCATCGCCGGCCCCAACGACCTGCCTGGGCTGACCGGCACGCTCTTCTCCAACGGCCACGCGTTCGGCCTCGTCGCCGCGTCGTGGGCCGCGGCATTGCCCGCCGCGCTCGCTTGGACCGCCTTCGCGCTGTTCCTCTCGGCGCGCACGCGCAACTCGGTGGCGGGAATCGTCGCCCCGGTGCTGGCCGGCGTGGTGCTGCAGATCTTCTGGCTCATCGACGGTCCGCCGCTGCTGCGCGAGCTGCTGCCGTCCGCGGCGCTGGATGCCTGGCACGTGCTCTTCGAGGCCCCCAGCCAAGTCGCGCCGCTCGTCACCGCGATGCTGGTCGCCCTGGGCTGGACCGCGGTCGCGGTGATCGCGCTCGCGCTCACCATCCGCCGGCGCGACGCGGTGGCGGCATGAAGCGCGCCGTGGCCCTCGCCGGGCTGGCCGCGATCACCGCCGGGTGCGGTTCGACGGGCATCACCGTCGACCGGGTCAGCGGCTCGGTCGCGCCCACCTTCGAACGCATGTACCGCTGGAAGCAGCAGCTGGAAGGCGTCTCGACGGCCGCGCCGCTGAACACCCGCGCGAAGTGCGTCAAGGGCGACGCGAGCGTGCGCGACCAGGGCGCCGGCGCCAACTGGGTCTGCACGATCACGTTCCTCATCGACGGGGCCGACACCCCCGTGAGTTTCAACTGGAACCTGACGGTCAAACCCGACGGATGCTGGACCGCCGAGGGCACACCGGTGCAGCTCGGCGGTCAGACCATCCGCACGCGCGCGGGGAAAACAGTCGCCAACCCGATCTACGCGGTTGACGGCTGCTTTCCCGCGACCTGAGCTTTAGCCCTCGCCGAGGTACCCGGCGGGCAGTTCGTGCCCGGGAACCACATCCGGGGCGAGGATCTTCTTGTCGCCCGGGTACGGCTTGGTCCAGCCCTTGGTCAGGTACCAATCGAGCCGGTTGAGCTGGGCCGAGTTGACCAGGTCGACCGCGGGGTGACGGCCACCGAGGCGCTGCTTGTGCGACCACTCCACCCACGCCGTCGCGATGCGGTTGTACTTCTTTGGCGCCCCGGTGGTGGCCAGCGAGCTCGCCGAGAGCGAACGGGTGCCCGGCTTCGGCGCCTTGGCCTCGGCGGCGACCGCGCGGGAAGCCGAGGCCGGCTTGGCGCCGACCAGCAGGTTCACCCACTTGACGATGTTCGCCTGCTTGTCGAACTGCCCGGGGTAGTCCTGCACCTGGTACCAGGTGATCGTCTTGTCGCCTCCGGCGGGCACCTCGGCGTTGAACCAGATGCCGTAGGTGATGCCGTTGAGGTTCTGGCCCTCGAGCGCCTCGATCGGCTGCGAGGCATCCCACACGAGCCCGTCGGCCGGGTTCGCGATCGAGCTGTCGTTGTCGTGGAACAGGTAGTTCGACGTCCAGCCGGAGAACACGAAGTCCGGGTTCCCGCCGCTGACGCCCGGGACGTAGGCGACGTCGTTGGACGTGTCCGGATCGAGCTGGTAGTGCAGGAAGCCGTGGTAGTCGCTCGTGTCGGTGTTGTGCAGCGTGACCGCCATCTTCAACGCCGGGGCGCCGGCGACCGCGGTCGTCCGCATCGTCGCCTGGATCTTGTTGGTGTTGTCGCCGTTCTGCTGCTTGCCGGTCCCCGACGCGACGACCGTGCTGCCGTCCTCGATCGAGATGTTCGGCAGCGGCAGGGTCGCGGCGGTGAGGCCCCAGATCGAGGAGGTGTTGATCGGGTGCAGGTAGTCCTTCGTGGTCAGGTCCAGCTCACTCCAGTCGAACTGCTCCTGGTGGAGCGTGTCGGTGATGCCGAAGTCGGCCAGCCAGCCAGCCCCCAGCGTGCCCTGGCCGCCGTTGGCCGCCGCGCGCGTGACGATGTCGGCCTGCACGCAGCCGTTCTTGACGGCGTAGTAGCTGTCGCCGGCGACCACGTCGAGCGCCGAGGCGCCGGCGATCGTGGTCCACGGCGGCGTGGCGGTGGTCTGCGCCGCGCTCGGGGCCTGTGACGAGCACGTCGCGGCCGACACCGGAGCGGGCGGCGCCGGCGGCTGGGCGGCGGGCACGTCGATGGCGTTGAACGGGGTCAGGTCCGGCGTGTCGCTGAACGCGCTCCACATCGGCTCGGCGGCCCGGTCCTCCTGGTTCATGGGCTGGATGCCGAGGATCTGCTCGATCGTCTTGACGACGTTGAGCTGGGTGAAGTACTCGCTGTTGATCGCGTCGTGGGCGACGTACGGGCTGGCGATGTACAGCGGGCCGCGATGGCCGTCGATGTGATCGGTGCCGGCCTGGGTGTCGTCCTCCAGGACGAACACCGCGCTGTTCTTCCACACCTTGCTGTTGGAGATGTCGGAGACGATGCGCCCGACGGCGAGGTCGTTGTCGGCGACCTGCTCGACCGGTCCTGGCCCACCGCCGGTGTGGTCGGCGGGCAGTGACATCAGCGTCAGGTTGGGGAGCTTGCCGGAGTCCAGGGCGGCGTCGAAGTCCTTCTCCCAGATATCGGCCCGGTACTGGTCCGGGATGTCCGTGTCGAACATCGGGAACGCCGGGTTGGAGATGTCATTCAGCGACGGGACGTCCGAGTAGCTCTTGGAGGAAGTGATCCGCAGCTTGTCGTCGAGCTTGCCCTCCATGACCTGGGCGTCGTGCCACCAGTCGTTCCACGACGGCGTCGGCGACGGCAGGTTGATGTGGCTCTCGTACTCGCCGTAGTTGCGGACCGTGTTGCCGGCCCGCTGGGCGGCGTTCCACAGGAAGCCGTCACGCTGGTAGGCGAGCGGGTCGCCACCGTCGAACGGGTAGCTGCGCACGAAGGCGCCGAACTGCTTCTCGAGGTAGTCGTTGGCGTCGGCCTGCATCAGCCAGTTGTGGCCGTCGGCCGACAGCGTGCCCTCGTCGAAGAAGTTGTCGAAGAGGGTGAACTGGTTGGCGAGCGCGTGCTGGTTGGGCGTGATCGCCTGGCCGTAGCTGGTCAGCGCCGCGCTGCTCTCGCCCTTGCCGATGTCACCCAGCACCTGGTCGTAGGTGCGGTTCTCCTTGATGATCAGGAAGACGTGCTTGATCGGCGACTTGCCGCCGAGGAACTCGGGGATCGCCGAGGGCTTGCGCGACTTCTTGTAGTGGTCGGCCTGCTTGACGAGCTTCTTCCAGTCGTTGTTCTCGAAGACGCTCTCGGTGAGGTCGCCGAGCACCTGATTCGATGGCATGGCGAACGTCGTGATCGAGCCGGTGTAGTTGTAGGTGTTGCGCCCGAGCGCGCCGCCGCCACCGCCGGTGGTGGAGGAGTTGGGCGTCCCGCGCGCGCCGATGCCCTTGACGTTGGTCACGACCACGCGGCCGAGCGGCGCGTCGTACTGCACGTCGATCGGGTAGGAGTCGGTCGGGATCAGGCCTTGGTACTGGATCGGGTACGCCGGGCCGTTGTACTTGTAGACCGCCACGGCGTTGTCGCGGCCGATGCTGACCAGCACGTGCTGCGCGTCGGGCATCGTGATGCCGTTCGGGTTGCTGCCGATCGTCGTGCCCGGCAGCGGGTTGACGTTGAAGGTCTGCGTGACCTTGCGCGTCCGCGTGTCGATGATCGAGACGCTGTCGTTGTTGGAGTTCGCGACGAACAGCGTGCCGCCGTTGAGGTACTCGACGGTGGGCTCCAGGCCGACCTTGATCGTCGTGCTCTCCGTCTCGACGCCGAGATCGACCACCGACACCGTGCCGGTCGTCGCGGCGCCCGTGCTGGGGTCAGAGACGATCGGCGTGCCGTAGGACGTGTTGGTGGTGTCGCCCGCGACCGCCGGGCGGCCGCCCTCATTGGCGACGAACGCCTGGTTGCCCACGACGACGACGCCGCGCGGCGCGTTGCCCACCGGGATCTGCTTGGTGAGCGTGTTGGTCGCCGTGTCGATCACGCCCAGCGTGTTCTTGCCGTTGAGCGCGACGTAGAGCTTGGTCTGATCGGCCGAGAACGCCATGCCCGAGGGCAGGCCGCCGGCCAGCGCGATCGTGGCCGTCTTCGTGACGGTGCCGTCGGCGGCGACGGCGAAGCGGATCAGGTCGGCCGACTGCGGCACCCACAGGGACGCCCCGTCGGGCGAGTAGACCGGCGGGTCGGCGCCTTCGGAGCCGTCACCGCCGACCGAGACCTGCTGAACCGAGTTGCCGGTCGCCGCGTCGAGGATGCCCAGCACGGCGCCGGACTCCGAGACGGCGAGCTTGGTCCCGTCGGGGCTGATCGCACTGCCCAGCGCCGTGTGGTCGAGGATCGAATACCGCTTGCCGAAGGGCGAGATCCACTGGTTGTCCGGCAGCAATACGCGGCCGTTGACCACGTCGCCGACCCGGCTGAAGCCGAAGACGCGATTGACGCCGTGAAGGCCGCCCATCGCGGCGGCCGCGACGCCGGTCAGTGCAAGGACGGCCAGAGCCGACGCGACCCCGACGAACCACGGGCGCGCAGAAGCACGCCGCTGGAAGCGAGCGAACATGAACGTGAGATGTGCCTTTCCCCCGGAGGCCCAGACCGCCTCCGAGCATGCCTGCGAAGTCGAGACGCCTGGGGGGCGCCCACCAGTCTTCTTACGCTCTCGCCCCTCGGGCGAAGGTGACGATCCGGTTACCTCGGGTGCCGAGGTGTCAGAGGACAGGATGAGTTGTAAGCCTCACTGACACTATGGTACGGTCTGGCCATGCCGATGTCAGACGGACTGACACCCCCCGGGGGGCCGCTCCCCGAGCCGGAGGCGAACCTCGGATACCTGTTCCGGCTGGCGTTCCAGCAGTTCCGGGGGGCGCTCGAGAAAGAGCTGGAGGCGTTTGCGCTCTCGAGCCAGGAATACGGACTCCTGAGCCTGTTCGAGACGCGCCCTGAGCTCTCGACGTCCGAGCTCGCTCGCGTGTTGCAGGTGACGCGACAGACGATGCACACGGCGGTGCTGGGCCTCGAGCGCGCCGGGCTCGTGAGCCGCCGATCGATGAATTCGCGCGTCGTGCTCGTCGGCCCGACGGAACGAGGGCGTGAGCGCCTCGACGCGGCGACCGAGCGCGTGCGCGCCCTCGAGCACAAGGCGCTCGCCGGGCTCAGCGGCGACGAAGAGCGCGTGATACGGAAGTGGCTCGCGGCCGTCGCCACGCTCGAGCGAACGGCGTGATCGGCTCGCAGGAACCAGGCATACGAGAGGCCGAGGCCGAGCTGTTCGCCGCCACCGGAGCCCAGGTCGAGGAGCTCTGGTTCGACTTGCCCACGCTCGGGCTGCGGGTGCGAGTGCTGGCGCATGGCAGTGGCCTGCCGGTGGTGCTTCTTCACGGCGTGTCGCTGAGCGCCGCCGTCTGGGCGCCCCTGCTCACCGCGCTGGGAGGCTGCCGGCTGCTCGCGGTCGACCTTCCTGGCCACGGCCTTTCGGACCCCTTCGAGTACCGGCGCGGTCAGGTCCGCGAACACGCGCACCAGCTGCTCGAAGACCTCTTCGACGCGCTCGAACTCGAACGGGCGACCGTGATCGGCCACTCACTCGGGGGCATGTTCGCGCTGTGGCATGCGGCTCGCTCCCCCGAGCGGATGTCGAGCCTGATCGCGATCGGAGACCCGGCGGTGGCGCTGCCCGGAACGCGGGTGCGCATGCCGCTGTCGCTGCTGACCGTGCGCGGCGTCGGACGGGCGATCCTGAGCTCACCGAGCCCCCGTCCGTTCTACCGGCACCTGCTCACCCACGGACTCGGTCACGCGGAGGTCGCCTCCGCACCGCTTGCGCTGCTCGAGGCGTTGCGGCTCTCCGGCCGCCGCTCGGGGAACGCCCGAACGATCGCGTCGTTGATGCACGCCATCGACAGGTTCCGCGTACCACGCCCTGAGAGCGTGCTCACGAGCGCCGAGTTGGCCGCGATCGCGACACCGACGATGTTCATCTGGGGTACGGACGATCCCTACCTCTCCCCCGCTCGTGCGCGACCGGCGATCCGGCAGATGCCGAACGCCACGCTCCACGCACTACCGGCCGGGCACGGCCCATGGCTCGTGCACCCGAGCCGGACCGCCGAGCTGATCCACACGCATCTCAGCCGCACCGCCTCTCAACCGCGATAGCCGCGGGCGATCTACTTCCCGGTCGTGGCGGCGGGCGTCGCCGTCTCGGCCGGGACCTGCTGGGTCGGGTCCGTGGCCGGGGCCGTGGGGGTCGGCGTGGCCTTCGGGCCGTTCTTGCAGTCGGAGGTCGTGTAGTCCTTCGAGCACTCCGTCTTGTCCTTCCAGCGCTTCGTGAAGTCCTTCACGAAGGTGTCCAGCACCTTCTGCTGGTTCTGGGACTGCAAGGTCTGCTTGATCGTCTCCTTGGCCTCAGGCAGCGTCTGCTGACTGGCCGCGGTGATCGCCGTCACCGCGAAGACGTAATAGCCGTACTGCGTCTTGATCGGACCCTCGAGCTCGTTCTTGGACGCCGAGAACACCGCGGTGTCCAGCTCCTTGTCCAGCGTGCCCTTGGCCTGCGCGGGCAGCTTGCCGCCCGCCGCCTTGGAGGTGTCATCGATCGAGTACTTCTTCGCGACCGTCGCCCACGAGTCGCCACTGTCGAGCGCGGCGCGGGCCTTGTCGGCCGTCGCCTTGTCCTTGGTCAGCACGACCCGCAGGTCACGCTTCTCGGGCTGCGCGAACTGCGCCTTGTTCTTGTTGTAGAAGTCCGCGATCGCCGCGTCAGAGACCGTGCCCTTGCCCTTGATGACCTTGTCGCGGATCTTGTTCGAGAGCAGCTCGACCTTGATCCGTTTCAAGAGCTGCGGCTCCGTCTGGCCGGAGGTCTGGAGGAACTTCTTGTAGTCCTCCTCCTTCGGGAAACTCTGCTTCTTCTGCGTGTCGAAGGACTTCTTGACCTCGGCGTCGGTGACCGTGACGCCTTGGGCCTCGGCCTCCCCCTCGATCCAGCGGTTGCCGAGCAGCAGCTGCACGACCTGGTTGCGGAGTTGCTCGTACTCCTGCTTGCACTGTGTCTTGAGCTGCGCGTCGGTCACCTTCGGCTGGCCCTTGGCGGGCGCCGGCGTGGCCTTGCGCTTGGCCGCGACGCACTTCGCGTAGTCGCTTTCGGGGTCAGGCACCGCGGCATTCGGCTGGCCCGACTTCGCGGCGACGTTCAGGTAGTACGTGAAGTCCGATTTCTTGATCGGTTCGCCGTCGACCGTGGCGACGGCGTTGCCGGGGACTCCCCCGCAGGAGGCGAAGACGGCCCCGGTAGAGACGAGGGCGACGAAGACGAGCGCAGTTCTGATCATGGCCTGAAGGGGTTCGCGGTACAGGGCTCGTCGCGCAGAAGCAGCGTGGCGTCCGGGAAGGCGCACGAGTTCGCGGTCGCGACGGTGGTGCTTGCGGTTTGACGGGACGGGCTCGACGGCAACGCGAACACGGCGACGGCTACCGCGACGAGCGCCGTCATGGTGGCCACCGGGGGACGCCAGTGGACGCGGCGGGTCCGCCGCGCGCGGCGATGGGCGGCTGAGATCAGCTCTCGCTCCAGATCGCAGATGAAGTCGCTCATGCTCCAGTCCCTTCGAGACGTTGGCGCAGGCCCGCGAGGCCACGTTGAACGCGCTTGCGGATGACGAGCTCCGATGTCCGCGCGCGCGCCGCGATATCCGCGTACTCGTCCTCGGCGAGCACGCGTGCCAGCACCGCTTCGCGCTGCGCTCTCGGGAGCTCCTTGAGCCCCTGCTGCAGCTGCGCGGTCACCGCCTCGGCGGTGGCGAGTGCCTCGACGCGCTCCAGATCACCATCGGAGATCGCGACCGGGTTCATGCCGAGACGGCGGCGGGCACGGTCTTCGACGGCGCCCTGCTGGGCGGCGCTGACCAGGATCCGTTTGGCGATCCCGTACAGCCACGCGGCGCCCGGCCCTTTCTCAGGCCGGTGCCGGTGTGCGCCGTCCAGGGCGGCCGCGAAGGTCTCCGCGGTCAGATCCGCCGCGAGATCGGCATCGCGCGTGCGCCGCACGAAGTACGCGAGCAGCCCGTGCACATGCCTGCGATAGAAGACCGCGAAGGCTTCCGGCTCGCCGCGGGTCGCGGCGAGGAGGTCATCGTCGGAGCGTCCGTCCATTCCTACAAGGACTTAGTGCCCCGACTCCGGCGTGTGACACGACTTTCCAAAGCTGCGTTCATCCCCTTCGGATGATGTGCGACGTGCTCCCCCACGGAATGCTGACGTGGCTTTTCCAACCTCAAGGAGGCCGTCTCGATGGTGCTCGCCGCCGATTATCCGTTCCTGGACGTGTTCTGGACGATGATCCTGTTCTTCTTCTGGGTCGCGTGGATCTCGATCCTCGTCACCATCGTCATCGACCTGTTCCGGCGCCATGACGCGTCCGGCTGGGTCAAGGCGCTGTGGTTGGTGGTCCTGATCTTCGTGCCGTTCCTGGGCGTGCTCGCGTATCTGATCGTCAACGGCGATGGCATGGGCAAGCGCAACGTCGAGCGTGCGCAGTCGGCGGCCGAGCGTTACGCCCCGGCCAGCAACGGGGGTGCGGCGGGTGAGATCGCAAAGGCCAAGTCGCTGCTCGACAGCGGGGCGCTCACGCAGGCGGAGTTCGACCAGCTGAAGGCGAAGGCACTCGCCTGACACGCACCATGACGGCTCACGCGCAACTGCTCGTGTACCGGTTCGGCTCGAGCGCAGAATTCGAAGGCCAACTCCTGGGCGCGCTCGACCGGATCGAGACCGGAGGCGCGCTGCGGGTGCTCGACGTGCTCTTCGTCGGCACCGACCAGGCGACCGGTGAGATCTTCGCCATCGAGCTCCATCGGACCGGCGCCGGCGGCTTCAGCGGGCCGCTGATCGGCTTCCGGCTCGACGTCGCCGAGCGCCGCCGCATCACGCGGCGCGCGCGTGCGGGCCCATCGGGGGAGCTGATCGGCTCGCTCGCCGAGACCCTCGGGCCGGGCGACGCACTGGCCGCGGTGCTCGTCGGACACGACTGGGCGCGCACGCTCGACGACGCGGTCTCGCGGATCGGCGGGACCGAAATGGCCAGCACGTTCGTGGACGCCGCGTCGCTGACCACGCTCAGCCGCGAGCTCGTGGAGGTCGCCGCCTCAGCTCGCCCGGGGTGAGGCGAGTTCCGCGCGCACGAGCGTGCCCTTCCCGGGGCCGCTCGTGATCGTCAGCCGCGCGTCGATCTCGGCGGCACGGGTGCGCATCGACTCCAGCCCGAAGTGATCGGGGTACTCGGCGGTCGGGTCGAAGCCGCGGCCGTCGTCACCGATCTCGAGCACGAGGCGGTCCGACAGGACCTGCAGGCTGATCCACGCCCTCGTGGCCCCCGCGTGCTTGACGGCGTTGGCGAGTCCCTCGCGGGCGATGCCGAACAGGTGCGACTCGGTACGGATCTCCAGCGCGGGGTGGTCGTGCGGCACGTCGAGCCGCACGTCGAGCCCGTCCTGCTCGGCGACCTTCGCGACGTGTCGCTGCAGGGCCGGCACGAGGCCGCCGGCCAGCGGGTCCCGGCCCAACTCGGAGATCAGTGCGCGCATCTCGGTCTGCGCGTCGCGCGTCAGGTCCGCGATGGTGTTCAATGCCTGGGCCGGCGGGGACGACGGCTCGGCGCCCGAAGCGCGAAGCGAGCGCTGCGCCATCCGCGTGTGCAGGAGCGTCGAGAACAGCGCCTGCGAGACCGAGTCGTGCAGCTCGCGGGCGATCCGCTGACGTTCCGCGATCGCTCGCTCGCCTTCGCGGAGCTTCGCGTCCGTCAACGCCTTCGCCGACCGCTCGCGCTCGCAGACGACCGCGCTCAGGATCAGCGTCGTGAGCGCGGTCACGGCGATGAAGAGCTGGGTGGCGAGCGTGCGGTGGTCGATCGTCTGCTGGGCGAAGGGACCGACCTCGGCAGCCGTGATCCCGATCGCCAGCCCGCTGGCGATCACCATCGCCAGCGCGGCTCCCGGCGGCCCGAAGCGCAACGCCGCCCAGATCAGCGCCGGGAAGACCACGTAGGTCACCGGTTCCTCGATCGTGACGGCGAGCACGCCCAGCAGGACGACCGCGGTGATCATCAGCGCGCCCTCGCGCGTGCGCAGGCGGCACCACGCGGCGGCGGGGGCGGCGCTCCAGGCCAGCGCGGCGGCCACGACCACGAGCGCGCCGGAGAGATCGCCGAGCCACCACGTGCGCCAGAACGTCGGCGCATCGGAACCGTCGACGACTCCGCCCGCGAGCATCGACAGCGTTCCCACCGTGGCGCTGGTCGCGGCCGCGGCCGCGAGCGCGGCGAGCATTCCGATCACCTGCTCGACCCGATCCAGCGCCGCACGGCGGCCGATCAGGTGGGTGAGCAACGCCGCGCCGAGCACGATCTCGACCATGTTTCCGGTCTGCTGGCCGAGCAGGCTGCCCAGCGGGATCGCCGGATCCGAGAAGTGCTGCTCGGCGTTGACCACGAGGTCGCCGAGCAGGACGCCCGGCCACCAGCGCAGGCCCCACAGGTACAGGGCGGCGATGCCGACGCCGGCCGGTGGCCACATCGCGGCCACCGACGCCGTGTAGCGCAGCGATTGACCGACCTTGGCCGCGCCGTAGTAGGCCAGCGCCAGCAGCACGACTCCGCCGACGTACGCGGCGGTGCGCCTCGGGCGGCTGCTCACGGCCGGTCGGGGCGCGAGGGAGATGGACGACGGCTGAACCTGCGTGCTCATTGGGGCGTCCTTCGAGCGGGCCGGCGGGGAGACGGCGCGCTCAGCCTACCGGCACGGGTCGCGGATCGTGTGATCCGGGTGATGCGCGTCGCCACGCGAGCCGTCAGCCTCGCCCGCATGGGACACGACGCATCATGACGTGGGCTCTGGCGACGATCGCGGCGCTGCTGCTGGCCTTCGCGGTGGCCTCGCGGCGCTTGGACGGTCTCAACGTGTCCGGCGCGATGTTCTTCACCACCACCGGTCTGCTCGCCGGACCGGTGCTGGGGCTGATCGACCTCGACCTGCATGGCGAGGAGGTCAAGCTGCTCGCCGAGATCACGCTGACCCTGGTGCTGTTCGCCGACGCCTCGCGGATCTCGTTGAAGGCCCTGCGCCACGAGTACGCGGTGCCGGTCCGGCTCCTCGGGGTCGGCCTGCCGCTCACGATCGTCGCCGGAGGCCTGCTCGGTGGCGCGCTGCTGCCTTCCGTCAGCCTCACCGAGGCCTTCGTGCTCGCCATCGTGCTCGCCTGCACCGACGCCGCGCTCGGTCAGGCGGTGGTGTCGGACGAGCGTGTCCCGTCCCGGATCCGACAAGGGCTGAACGTCGAGAGCGGGCTCAACGACGGGCTCTGCGTGCCGCTGTTCTTCATCGCGGTCGCGTTCGCCGAGACGGACGCGGGCGAGGCCTCCGCCGCCTCGGCGGCCCAGCTCGTGTTCGAGCAGATCGGCTACGGGCTGATCGGCGGCGTCGCGGCCGGAGCGCTGGGCGGCCTCGCCTTGCGGTTCGCCGCGAGCCGGAGGCTGATCGAGCCGCACTGGCTGCAGATCCTCAGCGTGGCCTCGGCCTTCCTCGCCGCCGGCATCGCGAGCGGGCTCGGCGGGAGCATCTTCATCGCCGCGTTCACCGGCGGCTTCGTCTTCGGCACGCTGCGAGCGGACACGGGTGGTGAGGTGACGTACCTCGTCGACGAAGGCGGCGAGGTGTTCAACGCCGTCACGTTCATCGTCTTCGGTGCGGTGATCCTCGGCCCGGTGCTGGACGATGTCACCTGGCAGGTCGCGCTCTACGCGCTGCTCAGCCTGACGGTCGTGCGCATGCTGCCGGTCGCGCTCGCGATGCTGGGAACCGGCGCTCGCTCGCGGACCGTGGGGTTCGTGGGCTGGTTCGGGCCGCGTGGCCTCGCGTCGATCGTGTTCGCCGTGATCCTCCTCGACGACACGGCGCTGCCGCACCTCTCGACGCTGCTGCTCGCGATCACGGTGACCATCGCGCTCTCCGTGTATGCCCATGGCATCACCGCGCGTCCGCTGACGGGGCGTTACGTGCGCTGGTGGCACGCGCACCCGAGCGATGCGCGACCGGCGATGGAGAGCGTGCCCGCCGCGGAGCACCGTCTCCGCCGCGCCGCGCCGGCCGTGTGGGTCGACGCGGAGCCCGCTCCGGCTACAGCTGTGCAAGTACCAGAATGATCGTCAGGACGGCCAGGATCGTTCCGCTGAACGTGAAGGTGGCGACCAGTGCGAACGACAGCGGGGCGCGTTCGCCACGCTGCAGCGCGCGCTCGAGCTTGCGCTGGCGCGACGCGCCGATGAGCAACAGGGCGATCGCGATCAATGCGTAGCCGCAGCCGAGCACGACGTACGGCCACGCGGCCACCTGCAGCAGGTCGGGAGCGAGCCGCCCGACGGCGAGCGCGCCCGCGGTGGAGGCCAGCGCGGTCCGCCACCACGCGAGCCACGTGCGCTCGGCGGCCATCCCGGTGCGGCTCGCCGCGCCGGTGTCGTCGGCCTTCCCGGTCGCCTTCGCGGGCTCGTCGGCCGTAGGATCACTCATCCGTGGAACCCGCTCGCTGGCTGGAGGACATAGAGCGCGTCGACGTGGCGCTCTACGCCGCGATCGCACAGACGCCGACGCCCGCGCTGGACCGTGCGATGGCGCGGCTGTCCGAGGGCGCGAACTACTCCCGCCTCTCGCTGGCCGCCGCCGCGGCGTTGGCCGTGACCGGTGGGCGCCGCGGGAGGCGCGCCGCCGCCGTCGGCCTCGCCTCGGTCGGCGTGACGGCCGCGGTGGTCAATCTCGGGGTCAAGCCGCTCGGCCGCCGCTCGCGCCCGGACCGCGCCGTGGAGCGGGTCCCGGCCGCCCGCCACGTGCGGATGCCGTCCTCCACCTCGTTTCCCTCCGGGCATTCCGCGACCGCCTTCGCCTTCGCGACGGGCGTCGGCCACGTGCTCGCACCGGCCGCGATCCCGCTGCACGGGCTCGCGGCGATCGTGGCCTACTCGCGCGTGCACACCGGGGTCCACTACCCGGGCGACGTCGTCGCCGGCGCGTTGCTGGGAACGGTGCTCGCGCAGCTCACCGCGCACGCTTGGTCGCCTTCGTCTCGGCGCGGCGGACCTTCTGCTCTTCGACCTTGACCTTCGCGTCGGCGTAGGACTGCTCGACGAGGAGCTTGCCGCCCGTCCAGCCGAAGGCCCAGACGACGAGGACGAGGGCGAAGGCGACGTTCCAGGCGGTGATCGCGAGTTGCTGGCCGATCGAGTACGCCGTCGCGGTGGCGGTATCGGTCACGCCGCTGAGCGCCGCGACGTCGGCCGCCTGGTTGACCCCGACTCCGCCGGGCGTGACCGAGACGACGTTGGCGATCGACCCGCTCCCCACGACTGACATCACGGTGTGGAAGGTGACGGTGATGCCATAGCCGGCGAGGAAGACGGCGATCACCCCGAGCTTGGCCAGCCATGCGCCGAACGACGGCAGCGCGACCTTGAGCGCGTACTCCCGGGGCTGGGCGAGGATCGCTCCGCCCTGGACCGCCTCGGCCCAGAGCCCTCTGAGCTTGCGCCAGAAGGTCCGGCCGAGGATGACCAGCAGCAGCGCGGCGCCGGCGAGCGCCCCGAGGAGCAGCACGGGGTGACCTCCGAGGTCGGGAAGGTCGATATCCAGCGACCCCGACGCCGAGACGATCAGGTAGACGTAGACGAACGCGCCCGCGAAGCTGAAGAAGATCTTGTGCACGACCATGCCGCCGAGCACGCCCGGCAGGTTGGCGCCGGGGATGATCGCCACGTACATCAGCAGCGTGACGACGGTGCCGAGGTTGGCGGGCAGGAAGCCGTTCAGTGCGACGCCCGCCGCGTACGCGGCGAGGATCTGCAGAAATGCGACCCGTCCGGCCGGGAACGCGACGCGCAGGATCGAGTACCAGGCGAACGCCGTCAGCCCGGTCTTGAGGCTCTGCAGCGTCCAGCCCGCGACCAGGTAGCCGAAGCCGATCGCGCTCAGCGCGTCCCAGAGGTCCGAGAACCACCCGAGGACGTCGACGCCGAGCAACTCGAGGACGACGAGCACGAGCACGAGGCCCGCCAGCCACGCCAGCACCTTGCGCAGACGCGAGGACCGTGACCGGTCGCCGAACGGCAGCCAGCGATGACGTGGTTCGACCGGCGCCGGCGGCGGGGAAAGGACGGTGTTCGTCACGAGACCGCCGCAGCATCGTGCGCGACGGCATGACCCGGCATCACCCGTTCGGGGGGAAACGTGCGTCGCAACCGTGCCGGCCCGTAACTTGCGATGGGTGGCCGGTTACCTTCTGTAGTGCCTCGCCTGCCCGCTGATCCCGCTCGTCGCCGTGCTCTCGCCCGCCTCGGTCTGGCCGTGCTGGCGCTCGTGGCGCTCGTCGGCGTGCTGGCGCTGACCGTCGGCGTTCCCGCCCCCTCGCAGCTCGTGACCTGGGCGCGGTCCGCCGGCCCGGCCGCGCCGGTGCTGTTCGTGCTGTTCGCCGCCGTCTCGACCTGCGTGATGTTCCCGGGCCAGGTGATCGCCGCCGCCGCCGGCGTCGTGTTCGGCGTGGCGGGAGGGATCGCGCTCACGCTCACCGCCGCGACGCTCGGTGCCGTTCTCGCCTTCCTGCTCGCTCGCGGCGTCGGCGCGAGACCGATCAGCAGGCTGCTCGGGCCGCGCGCGACGCACTGGCGCACGTGGATCGCCGAGCGTGGCTTCAGCGCCGTCCTGACCGCGCGACTGCTGCCCGGCACCCCCGCCAGCGTCCTCAACTACGCCGCGGGCCTGACCCCGATGAAGCTGCGCGCCTTCGCCGCCGCCGTGGCGCTCGGCGCCGTCCCCAAGACGGTTGCCTACGTCGCACTCGGCGGCGCGCTGAGCGCGCCGTTCTCGGGGCGCGGCCTGCTCGCCATCTCGCTCTACGCGGCGACCGCGCTCGCCGGCGCGCTGCTGGCGCGGCACCAGGTGCGCGCCGCCCGCCGCGCCCGCCTCGCATAGGACGAAAGTCAACTGCTCCGGTGAGGGAGGCGGGAGTGGCGAGCCACCCGTCCTGGGCTGCCGTGAGCCCGCCGCTCGGCTCGGCTCTGTCGCCTCGGCCCGCTAGACCCGCTCTTCGACCCGGTCGCGCTCCCCGGCGCGCGACGTCGCCATCACCAGTTCGCCTCCGAACAGCACCAATATCGCGACGAAATACAGCAGCGCCAGGAACGCGAGGACGGCGCCGAGCGGACCGTAGATGGTGCTGAAGCTCGCGATCCGGACGAGGTAGAACGCGTAGCCCGCGACGCCGACGTCGATCGCCAGCGTGGTCACGAGCGCGCTCTGCCAGAGCGCGGCGAACGGCAGGCGGACCGGCGGGGCGAGCCCGTAGACGATCAGCAGCGCGGCGAACGTGATCACCCCCGAGCCCGCCAACTCGACGCCCACGCTGACGAGCTTGCCCGCGCGCTCGAGCCCGATGGCGTCGGTGGCGTGGACGCCGGCCTGGATCGCCACCTGCGTCAGCAGCGAGAGCGCGAAGCCGGCGATCACGAGCGTCGCCAGCACGCCCAGCGCCACGATGTCGCGCAGCTTGGCCCGCACGAACGCGGCCTTGCTGTCGCCCTCCCAGATGATCGCGAGCGCGACCCGCAGCGAGCCCGTCATCCCGCTGGCCGACCACATCAGCAGGCCGAAGGAGACGAGACCCGCGACCGACGTCAATGCGCCCGAGCTCTCGAGCTCGCGGTCGACGCTGGCCTGCAACTCGACGCCCGGCACGGCGCCCAGCAGCCAATCGACCACGTCTTCGCGGGCGCTCGCCGGGAGGACCAGGTCGAGCACGGAGGCGAGCAGCGCGACGAACGGGACGATCGAGAACAGCGCGCGATAGGCGAGCGCGGCGGCGAACTGCGCGTCGGCGTGACGCCCGTAGCCCGAGACCGCGGAACGCACGACCGACACGAGGCGCCGGATCGACACGCGTGAAGGGTTGGCTCTAGGCGCACGAGCCGTCGTCATGCGAAGTGGGTGATTCGGACTCGCCCTCTCACGACGGATGCTGTCGGGATGGACCTCGTAATCACACGCCGCGTCACCCTCGGCGTCGCCGGCTCGCTCGCCGGCCCGGCACTGGACGTCGCCGGTGCGAGCGCGCACGCGGCCGCCTTCGTCTGGCGCACCCCGTTCGCCGCGCCGGTCCGCCGGCCCGCGCGCGCTCTCGTCGACGCCGCCGAGCGGCGCGGCGCCCGCGACGAGTCATGGCTCATCGCACGCGCCGGACAGCTCTCTTCGGACTGGTTCGCGCGGGCGCTGCGCGCCCCGGTCGTCGACCGGGTCTTCGGCGCGGTCATCGAAGCCCGGCTGCTGGAACGGGTGACCGCCGAGGCGCTGAAGGGCGAGGCGCTGGAGGGCGTCCTCGGCATCGCCGCCGAGCGCAGCGCCGGCATCCGCGTCGCCGACGCGGTCCTCGCCGACGACAGCGTCGAGCGGCTCCTCGCCCACGTCGTCGACCAGCCCGCCATCGACCGCCTGATCGAGCGCGCGCTCGCGAGCCCGGCGTTCGAGCTGCGCGTCGCCGCGGTGCTCGAGCAGCCCGCGCTCGAGCAGGTGCTCGAGCGGGTCCTGGCGAGCCGCTTCGCGCAGGCCGCGACCGATCAACTGCTGGCCAGCGAGGAGCTCAAGCGCGTCGTCGGCCACGTCGCGCGCAGCGACGAAGTCCGCGAGGCGCTCGCCAGCCAGACGCATGGACTCGTCGACGACGTCAGCGACCAGTTGCGCGACCGCACCGCCAACGTCGACGACCGCATGGAAGGGGTGGCTCGGCGGCTGCTGCGCCGGCACGCGCGTGTCGCGCCGCTCGCGAGCTTCGACGAAGGTCCGTCGCCCGCATGAAGACCGCCCGGCTCGCCGGCTTCGCCACCCGCGTGCTGGCGTTCGCGATCGACATCGCGATCATCGACGTCGCGGTGCTGGCGCTGGGCGGCGCGCTGGCCTGGGCCGCCAACGTGCTGGGCATCGAATCGAACCCGAGCGGCATTCTCGTCGCGGGCCTGGCGGCGATCGGCTGGGTCGTGTTGATCTCCAACTACCTCGTGGTGTTCTGGTGTCTGACCGGGCAGACGCCGGGCATGCGCTTCATGGGCATCCGCGTGACCGACCGCCGTGGCGCCCCGCCGGGCTTCGTGCGCGCCCTGCGCCGCCTGCTGGGCATGTACCTCTCGGCGATTCCGCTCGGTGCCGGCTTCCTCCTGATCCTGGTCGACGATCGTCGCCGCGGACTGCACGACCGCATCGCCGGCACCCTCGTCACGCATTACGTGCCGATCGTCGCGGAGAATGGTCTCGAAACCGTTGGCTCACCCGCTTCGGATGATGCGTTGCGCTCCCCCGGCGGCCTAGCGTAATCGCGGTGCGCAAGTGGATCCCGATGTTCATGCTCTCGGCGGCGCAGTTCGTGATGGTGCTCGACTCGAGCGTCATGAACGTGGCGATCTCGCAGATCGTCGAAGACCTCGACACGTCGATCCAGGGCGTCCAGACGGCGATCACGCTGTACACGCTCGTGATGGCGGCGTTCATGCTGCTCGGCGCCAAGCTCGGCGACATCATGGGCCGCAACAAGGCGTTCGCCATCGGGCTGGCGATCTATGGCGTGGGCTCGCTCACCACCGCTCTCAGCCCGAACCTGGCCGTGCTGCTGGTCGGCTGGTCGGGCGTGGAGGGGTTCGGCGCGGTCCTGGTCGTGCCGGCCATCGCCTCGCTCACGGCCGCGACCTATGAGGGCAAGGATCGAGCGCTGGCGTACGCGCTGCTCGGCGGGATCGCCGCGATCGCCGTCGCCGCCGGCCCCTTGATCGGCGGGTGGGTGACGACGACGTTCACGTGGCGCTACGTCTTCGCCGCCGAGACCGTCGTCGTGATCGTGATCCTCCTGCTGCGCGGGCAGATCGCGCGCGCCCCCGCCGCGGAGCACCGGCCGCGCCTGGACATCGTGGGCGTCGTGCTCTCCTCGTGCGGGCTGGGCATCGTCGTGCTCGCCATCCTGCGCAGCAGCGTGTGGGGCTTCGTCCAGTCGCGCACCCCGCTGACGATCGGCGGCACGGAGATCACGCCGCTCGGCTTCTCGGTCGTCCCGTTCATGGTGCTCGGGGGCCTCGGGCTGCTGTGGGGGTTCAGTGCGTGGGAGGCGCGGCGCGCCCGCCGCGGACAGGACGTGCTGCTCGACACCGCGCTGCTGGGGATCGCGACGCTGCGCGCCGGTCTCGGCACGCTCGTCGGGCAGCAGCTCGTCCTGATGGGCACCTTCTTCGTGATCCCCGTGTACCTGCAGGTCGTGCTCGGCCTGGACGCGTTCGAGACGGGCAAGCGCCTGCTTCCCCTGTCGGTCGCGATGCTGATCTTCGCCCTCCTGGGTCCGCGGATCGCCGCGCGCCGATCGCCGCGCGCGGTCGCGCGCGCCGGGCTGGTCGCGGTCAGCATCGGCGCCGTCGTGATGCTGGCCACGCTCGAGGTGACGCTCAACGAGACCGGCTTCAAGCTGGCGCTGGCGCTGACCGGTGCGGGCGCCGGCCTGCTCGCCTCCCAGCTCGGCAACGTGATCATGTCGGCCGTCGCCCCCACGCAGACCAGCGAGGCCGGCGGGCTGCAGGGGACGGCGCAGAACCTCGGCTCGTCGCTCGGCACCGCGATCATCGGCGCCGTCCTGCTCGGCGCGCTGGCGACCGGCTTCACCCAGCGCATCAGCCAGAACGACGCGATCCCGGAATCCGCCCGCACACAGCTCGTCGCCAGCGTCCAGGGTGGCATCGACATCGTGCCGGTCTCCGCCGTCGAGGACGCCGTCCTGAAGGCTGGCCTCACCCCCGCGCAGGCGAGCGCGGTCGCCGACGACTACGGCGACGCCCAGCTCGAAGCCCTGCGGTTGGCGCTCGGCGCGGTCGCGCTCGCGGCGGTGCTCTCACTGTGGTTCACGCGAAAGCTCCCCTCCGCGTCGCTCGCCGAAGCCGCCAATGAAGACTCGCCGACCGCAACGGTGGCGCTCGTATAGCTGGGCGGATGGAACGCGAACGCGTCTTGCGGACGCTGACGTTCTGGTTTCGGCCCGAGTTCGTGCTGCGGGTCGTGAATCGGTTTCAGAAGGTGGCAGGCTTCGACCGGGCGATCGCGCTGGCCTCCGGAGCGTTCACGACGCTGATCCCGTTGGCGATCCTCGCGAGCGCGCTGGCCACGCACCTCGGCGGCAAGGGCACCGCCGATCGCATCATCGACCGCTACGAGCTCACCGGCGGCGGCGCCGAGGCCATCAGGGACGTCTTCGCGCCGCCCTCGGGCAGCAGCACGAGCGTCGGGCTCCTCGGGTTCCTGTTCTTCCTGGTGGCGGTGCTGAGCTTCTCCCGCGCCGTGCAGCGGCTGTTCGAGCAGGCGTGGGAGCTGCCGCCGCTGAGCGTGCGCAACACGTTCAACGGGCTGCTCTGGATCGCCGGGATCTCGGGCTACCTCGCCCTCAGCGGAGGCCTCCACGGCGCGCTGGGACGCAATCGCGTCGATCTCGTGCCGACGCTGCTCGGCTTGCCGCTCTCGGCGGCCTTCCTGGTCTGGAGCGGGTGGGTGCTGAGCGCCAAGCGGATCCCGTGGCGGGCGCTGATCCCGTTCGGCCTCCTCGGATCGGTGGTCCTGGCGGTGTATTCGATCGGCGCCGCCGTGTACGTCCCACACCTCTTCAGCACGTACACCACCCGCTACGGCGTGATCGGCGCGGTGTTCGCGATGATCTCGGCGCTGTTCTGCGTCATGGTGGTCGTCGTCGGCTCGGCAGCCGCCGGCCGTGAGATCCACGACGAGCTCGGCCGCGTCCGTCGTGGCGAGAAGCCGGCCGACGACGAAGTCCAGCGGCAATGGAACGAGATCACCACCGAGGCGCAGTTGCGCTGGGAGACGCTCCGGGCGCAGATCCAGGAACGCCGGGCCAGACACGCGCGGAACTAGCGGACCGCGCTGACGCGGCGGGTGCTCATCCCAAACGGGTGATGCGCACCGAGCGGCCTCGACGTACGGTCGCCGGCAGCCGATGCGAGCCGAGACGTGACGAACGCCCCCACCGCACCCGCCGGCAATACGCGGCTGTCGCTGGTGCTGGCCGCGGCCATGTTCGTGCTCGTCGTCGACACGTCGCTGATGAACGTGTCGATCGCGGCGGTCGTCAGGGACCTCGACACCACGGTCAGCGCGGTGCAGAGCGCGATCGCGCTGGAGGCGCTGGTCTCCGCCGCGTTCATCCTGATCAGCAGCAAGGTCGGCGACCTGTTCGGGCGCAAGCGGGCGTACATCGTGGGTCTGCTGGCGTACGCGATCGGCGCGCTGGCGATGACACTCGCCCAGAGCATCACCGCGATCATCATCTTCTGGGCGATCATCGGCGGCCTCGGCGCCTCGCTGCTGCTGCCCGCGATGCAATCGCTGGTCCATGGCAACTTCGAGGGCGCGGCGCAGAAGAAGACCTATGCGCTGATCGGAGCGGCGGCCGCGATCGCCGCGGCGGTCGGCCCGCTCCTCGGCGGCTTCGTCACCACGTATCTCTCGTGGCGCGTCGGCTTCCTGCTCGAGGTCGTCGTCATCGCGGGCGTGCTGTCGCAGATCGGGCTCGTCAAGGACGTGCCGTACACCGGGGACCGCAAAGCCGATCTGCCCAGCGCGGGCCTCTCCGTCCTCGGGATGGGCGGCGTGGTGCTCGGCATCCTGGTGTGGCAGGAAGGCGGCGACTACGTCCTGCTGCTGATCGCGATCGGAGCGCTCGCGCTCTGGGCGCTCTCGCACCGGCTCGTACGCCGCCACCGCGACGGCAAGGTGACCCTGCTCGATCCCGAGTTGTTCCGTCTCCCCCATTTCCGGGCCGGCATCACCGGGCAGATGCTGCAGAACGTCATGCTCGGCGGGGCGATGATCTCGCTGCCGATCTTCCTGCAGATCAAGCTGGAGTACGACGCGATGCAGACGGGGCTGTCGCTGGCACCGCTCTCGCTGACGATGTTCTTCGTCGCGATCCGCGCGGGGCGGAAGTCCGGCCGCCGGCGCCCCGCGGAGATCATCCGGGCCGGGTTCGCCCTGAGCATGCTCGGCCTGGTGCTGATCGTCCCGATCGTGTCCCGCGCGGACTCCGGCTGGTACCTCGTCATCCCGCTCATGATCACGGGCGCGGGCCTCGGCCTCCTGGTCTCCCAGCTCAACAACTACGCGCTGGCCCCGATCGACGACGACCGGATCAGCGAGGCGGCCGGCATCAACTCGGCGGCCGGGTCCTTCGGGCTGTCGTTCGGCCTCGCGGTGGCCGGCGGCGTCCTGCTCGCGACGCTCTCCCTGGCGTTCACCAACATGACGAACGCGAGCCCGGTGATCCCGTCCACGCAGCAGCAGCAGATCGCGCAGACGCTGGAGGACGACGCGCAGGTCGTGAGCAACACGCAACTCGAGAAGCTGCTCGCCGAGGAGCCTCCGGCGGTGCAGGAAGCGATCCTCGGCATCAACGTCGACGCGACGAACCTCGCCCTGCAGGTGGCGCTGCTGGTGCCGATCCTCGCGGGCTTCCTCGGTCTCCTCGACGCGATGCGGATGATCCGCCTGCCGGACATCAAGCCCTCGGCCTCGGTCGAGGCCGCGGCGCTCGCCTGACCGAGCAGCCTGGACAAGTAATGCGTGGTGTGGCCGATTACCCGGCTTACGGTCTCGTGCCGACGCCACATGAAGCAGCTACGAGAACTCATCGCGCACGAGCGCTCCGCGCGCCCGCTGCTCGCCGCCCACCTCCAATCCTCGCTCGGGACAGGCGCCGCGTATGTGGCGCTGCTCGTGATCGCCTACGAGCGGTTCCATTCGCCGCTCGCCGTCTCGACCATCCTGCTGTGCGAGTTCCTGCCGGCGCTGATGTTGGGCGCGGTGCTCGGCGCCGCCGCCGACCGCTGGTCGCGCAAGACGATCCTGATCTGCGCGGACGTGTTGCGCGCCGGAGCGTTCATCGGGCTGGCGCTGGTGGACTCGTTCGCCGCGACCGTCGCCCTGGCTGCGCTGGCGGGTGTCGGCCAGGCCGCGTTCGGACCGGCGGTGATGGCGTCGATCCCGTCGCTGGTGTCCGAGCAGCGACTCGGTGCCGCGACCGCGGTCTACGGCGCGATCGGCGAGTTCGGCTACACCGTCGGCCCGCTGTTGGGCGCCGGCGCGTTCGCGCTGATCGGCGCGAGCGGAGTGCTGCTCGTCAACGGCATCACCTTCGGGATCTCCGCCGCATTGCTCGCGACACTCACGATCACGCGCGTCGCCCAGGAGCCGGGCGTCCGCAAGCCGCCGCTGCTGTCCTCGGCGCGCGACGGGGCTCGCGCGCTGCGCCGCAACCGCGCGGCTTGGACGGTCGTGGTCAGCTCCACCTTCTTCGTCTGCTTCTTCGGCGCGATGAACGTCGCCGAGGTGATCCTGGTCAACACGACCCTCGACGGCGGCGCCGCCGCCTACGCGATCACCACGGCGGCCATGGGCCTCGGCGTCACCGGCGGCGCGCTGCTCGCCGCCCGCGGCGAGTCACCCGAGATCGGCCGGCGCCTGTACCTCGGGGGCATCGCGATCGTCGGGGTGGGCATGGCCGCCTGCGCGCTCGCGCCGGTTCTGGCCGTGGCCGTCGGCGCGTTCTTCGTGATCGGCATCGGCAACGGCATCGCGCTCACCTCCGAGAACGTCCTGCTCCAGCAGCTCATCCCGGACGAGATCAAGGGCCGCGTGTTCGGCCTCAAGGGAGCGATGATCTCCGGCGCCTTCCTGGTCTCCTACTGCGGCGGCGGCCTGCTCGTCGCCGCCGTCGGCACCCGCGCGACCTTCGGCGTGATCGCCATCGGCTCGCTCGTCGTATGCCTCACGGCGCGCACGATGCTGGCCACCGACCGCCGCGCCGCGCTCACCGCGGTTCCCGCCTGATCCGGCTCGTCAGCCGCGCACCGGCTGACCGGCGGCCTCGGCCAGGGCGGCGAGCAGGGCGGCGGTCGCCGGCGGGTCCGGCGGCTCACCGTAGGTCGCGGCGTAGACGTGCCGGCGCGCGCTGAGCTCCGTCGCGACGACGCCCTCGGCGCGGTGGGCGCGCAGGGCCAGCCCCGGCATCGTCGTCACGCCCAGCCCGGCGGCGACCAGCGCCTGCATCAGGACCATGTCGTCGGAGCTGTAGCCGATCCGCGGCTCGAATCCGGCCTCCGCGCACGTCGCCAGCAGGTGGCTGCGGCAGCGTTCGCAGCCGGCGATCCAGGTGGCGTCGTGCAGCGCGTCCAGCGTGCTTCCGGAGCCCTTCGAGAGCAGGTAGAGCGGATCGTCGAGCAGATGATGGAGGCGGACGCCGGCCGGCTCGGGCTCGGTGTCGTCGTAGCGGAAGATCAGGGCGACCTCGACCTCGCCCGTGCGCAGCAGCTCGATCGCCTCGGGCGGGTGCGTGTCCGTGAGGCCGACCTCGAGCCCCACGTGGCGGCGCGCCAGCAGCTCGACGGCGGGCAGCACGAGCGCCTTGATCGCGGAAGCGAACCCGGCCAGGCGCACGCGCCCGGCGGTCAGCCCGACGTGCGCGGAGAGCTCCGCGTCGGCGGCGGCGATGCGCCCGAGGATCTCGGCCGCGCGATCGGCGAGCATCTGTCCCGCCGGGGTCAGCCGGATGCCGCGCCCGACCCGCTGCAACAGCTGCGCGCCGGTCTCGGCTTCGAGGCGGGCGAGGTGATGTGTGACTGACGGCTGCGAGTAGTGCAGCTCCTTGGCCGCCGCGGTCACCGACCCATGGCGGCCGACCGCGTCGATCACGCGCAGCCGGTTGACGTCGAGCATGGATCAACTCTATCTATGAGTCAGCACGAAAATCGGCATTGGACGTATGAGTCGTTCACCCGCAAGCTGTTGGCATGACCGCCATGCAGACCCTCCCCACGTCCCAGCTGACCGACCTGGTCTCCGGCGTCCGCACCGCCGTCAACGCCCACGCCGACTGGTCGGAGACCACCGAGCTCGTCGCCGAGCAGCTGCGCCGGCACCTCCCCACCCCGGACGTGCTGACCGCCGAGCAGCGCTCCGGCGCGCCGGAGCACGCCACCAGCCACACGCTGCACGTCGAGCCTGATGGCACGTTCTCGATCATCGCCGTGGTCTGGCGTCCCGGGCAGCTGACCCGCATCCACGACCACACGACCTGGTGCGTGTTCGGCGTGATCCAGGGCGTCGAACACGAGGAGCTCTACGACGCCGACCTCAACCTGCTCGGCCGCAGCGACAACCAGACCGGCGAGGTCAGTGGCTTCGCGCCCCCCGGCGACATCCACCGCGTGCACAACACGTCCGACACCACCGCGATCTCGATCCACATCTACGGCACCGACGTCACGCGCATCGGCTCGAGCGTGCGCCGCTATTACGACTGACGCGCACGCTCCGCTGACCACCGCCGCGTCGTCAGCAGTCGCTCGCGCTGAGAACGAGACCGTGGGCGATCATGTCGCCGGGCGCGGATTCCTCGCTCTGCGGCGCCTCGTCCGTGGCGGTGAACTCAGGAATCGTCTCCTCCTCGGACGGTGTCCGCGGGCCCGGCAAGAGGTGCAGGCACGTGCGGTCCCTGCGGGCGTTGAGGTAGAAGTCGGCGCGATCGAGGATCCGCCAGCCGGCGCGCTGGAGGTCACGTCGGGCGCGCGCGACGACCTGGGCAGCACGTGACCGGCCGTCGAGGCGCAGTTCGCGAACCGTGGTCCAGCCGACGATCGGTCCGTCGCTCGTGTCCGGAGCGTGGTGACCACTGGTCACCGTCTTCACCACGGTCGCGCCGGGTGGGCTCGGGATGGTGTTCAACGCAGCCGTGTTGCGACGTTCAGCCGGAGCTCGCTCTGCGTCCTCAGCGCACGCGGCCAGGCCTGTCACGAACAGCATCGCCATGAGACATCCGCGCTTCAGGATCACTTGCACATCGCTTGAGGCTCAGGCCGGGTCGACGGCACTCGGGTGGATCTGCGCCGCATAGCCGCAGCGCAACACGTCGATCGTCGACGGCGGCGTGATCGTCGTCACGACGCCGTGAGCCGGGCGCCGGCGCCGGGCCGAATAGCCGTCGCGCGTCCACTCGACCGCCGTATCTCCGACGAGGACGTGCGGAGCGTCGTCGAGCATGACGAAGACACCGTCGGGGAGATCGCCGATGGGCAGCGAGTGCAGCCGGCGACGATGCGTCCCACGCACCAGGCGTTCGGCGTGGAGCTGCTTGTTCATCGCCTTGGCCGACGCGGGCCTGCCGGTCGCTTGGGCCCAGGCCGATTGGTAGTCCTTGTAGCTGCGCCGGCGGCACTCGGCGCAGGGGCGATGGCCCGCCGCGAACGAGACCGCCTCGTCGTAGAAGTAGAGCCACGTGAACCGGTGCGGCCGCCACTGCTCGCTCCAGCGGTCCTTGAAGCGCAGCGCGCACGTGATCCACGCATCGTGGGCGTGAAACCTGACGACCTCGACGCCGTCGTGGAGGATGCCCCGGTTCCCCGTGAAGGCGCCGCGCAGCTCGAACGCCTCGATGTCGCCGAGCGGGGTCACGCGGTTGCGTGCCGGTGAAGGTGCAGACGGGTGTTCCATTCGGGTCCTAGTCCTCGAGCTCCGCGAGCGCGCGTCGCACCCTGAGCGGCGCGACGCCTTGGACGACCGTGAGCGTGTACCCCTCGCGCTCGCTCATGTCGACGGCGATCCGCTCGTCGCCGCGCGCGAGGAGCGCGAGCAGCCCCAGCGGGAAGAAGAAGATCGACACGAGAATCGTCCAGAACGGCTGATAGCGGCGGGCGAAGACGAGCCGGTCCGGGGTGCGATCGATCAGGTCGTAGCCGTACGCGTGGAAGAACGGCGAGAGGAATTCGAGGATGTCGGCGCCGGCCTTGCGCGGGTCAGCCGGCCCGCGCCAGGACGCCGTGAACGCGAACCTTCCGGGCACCCGCGGAAGCTTGCGCCGCGGTTGCGCAGCCGACTCCCGGCGCGGCGCGGGGAGGTCGTCGAGCAGCCCTGCGAGCTCAGCGCGCGTGACCGCCGCGTACGCGAGCGCGCTCCGCTCATCGAGCTCGTCGACCGTGATGCGGCCGGCAGCGGCGGCCTCACGCAGGCGCTCGGCTACGCGTTCGCGTTCGGTGTCGGACGCGCGCGTGCGGTCGGATGCCACTCAGAGAAGATAGACCGCGTCCACGGGCACACCTGCCGATCAGTAGGCGCGGGCGACGATCGCGTCGACGCCGCCCGCTTCCGGGTCATCGACGAGCGCACCGTCTTCACGCACGAGGCAGCGGACCGAGATGCCGGCCTCGAGCAGCCGCCGTTCCCCGTCGAGCCCGAGCGTCGCCCACGGGACCCGGGCCGCGCCGACGCGGGCCTGCTCGATGGCCTCCCCGATCGTGGTCACGCGGCTGGTCAGCCGATCGCGGAACGCCCTGGCCTGGCGCAGCAGCTCGTCCTGCTGGGTCTCGAGGATCGCCGGCATCGCCTGCGCCAGGCCGTCGAGCGCGTGCGTCGTCTTCACGGCCTCGGCACGCAGGGCGACAGGCACCTGGCCGGAGGCGATGTCGCGCGGGCCGAGCTCGACGCGAACGGGCACGCCGCGCAGCTCCCACTCGACGATGCGGCGGCCGACCGAGACGTCGGTGTGGGGGTCGAGCTCGGCGCGCACGCCGGCGCGCGTGAGGTCGGCGACCAGGCGCGAGGCCTGCTCGAACACGCCCTCGCCCTCGCGCGCGACCAGCACCACGACCTGGACCGGCGCGACGCGCGGGGGCAGCCGCAGTCCTTGGTCGTCGCCGTGGACCATGATCACGGCGCCCAGCAGTCGTGTGGAGGCGCCCCACGAGGTCTGCCACGGGCGCTGGCGCGTCCCACGCTCGTCCGTATAGGCGATGTCGAAGGCGTTCGCGAAGTTCTGGCCGAGCTCGTGCGACGTGCCCATCTGCAGCGCCTTGCCGTCGCGCATCAGCCCCTCGCACGACCAGGAGACGACCGCGCCGGCGAACTTCTCGCGGTCGGTCTTGCGCCCCCGCCAGACCGGGATCGCGAGGTCGCGCTCCATCGTCGCCGCGTACGTGTCCTCGAGGATCTCCAGGGCGAACGAATGGGCCTCCTCGCACGACGCGTGTGCGGTGTGGCCTTCCTGCCAGAGGAACTCCGAGGTGCGCAGGAGCAGCCGGGGGCGCAGCTCCCAGCGCACGACGTTCGCCCACTGGTTGATCTTGAAGGGCAGGTCGCGGTAGCTCGAGATCCAGCGCGCGAGCGAGGCGTTGATGATCGTCTCCGACGTCGGCCGCACGACCGCGGGCTCCGCCAGCTCCTTGCCACCGCCGACGGTCACGACCGCAAGCTCGGGGCTGAACCCCTCGATGTGATCGGCCTCGCGGCGCAGGTAGCTCTCGGGGATCAGCAGCGGGAAATAGGCGTTGCGCGCGCCGCTGGCCTTGATCCGGTCGTCGAGGCCTCGCTGCACGAGCTCCCAGATCCCGAACGCCCACGGGCGGATGACCATCGTGCCGCGCACCGGGCCGTTCTCCGCCAGCTGCGCCTTGGCCAGCACGTCCTGATACCAGCGGGGGAAATCCTCTGCCTGTGGCGTGAGCACTCGAGCCATTCCGTCACTATGCCTCGACCGGCGAGCCTGTCTCGTCGCCTGGATTGCCCGCCTCCCCCCGGTTCGAATCCACCGACCTAGAAGAAGCCGTGGAGGATCTGCGTCAGCGCGACCTCCCCGGAGATGCCCAGCGGCACGGTGAGGCCGAGCCAGCGCAGCTGCTCCACGCGCCCGCGGCTGGACAACGCCGCGAACGCGACGCCGATGGCGATCCACACCGCGGCCGTGAGGTAGTGGTGCTGCTGGTGCACGTAGGCGTAGGCGCCCTCGGCCATGAAGACGCCCGCGAGCGCCGCGATGCCGAGCCCCTTCAACGGCGGCCCGGCGGTGCGCCACACGTGCCCCGCCATCCCGAAGACCGGCCCGCCGAGGATCGCGCACAGCGTCCAGAACGCGATCAGCGAGCCGCTCGTCCCGATGCCCTGCAGAGCGTCGACGACGTAGTAGCCGGCGAGCTGGGCGGCACACGTGGCGAACCCCGCGACGGCCGCCTCGCGGCGGGTCGCCGCGAGTGTGCCGATGAGAAACGGCGCGACGAGCCAGGTGCTCGTCGAGTTCGCCAACGCCTCGAGTGTCCCGTCCAGGTGGGAGCGTCCGATCGAGCTGAGCGCTCCGACCACGAGGCCCGCGCCGACCCCGGCCACCAAGCTTGTGCGGCGTGCAGGCATGGCGGCCGATCGTAGGCGCGGGCCGTGTGGGCGCTATGGCGGGATCGTGCAGATCTCGTGCACGCCTAATCGCGACAGGCCGATTCCCCACCCGCGACCGGCCCGCTGAGCAGACCTCCGAGCGATGGGCGGGGACGCGGGTCCGGGTCGGGAAGGACGTAGCCGCCGCGCTCGAGGTAGCTCCAGCGCGGGCCGTCGCGCGCGATGCGCTCGACGGCGTCGAGCAGACGGTCGATGTCATCCGCGCAGGTGCCGACGCCGATGCTCGCGCGCACCGCGTGGCGCGATCCGCCGTCGCGGGCGGCGAAGTGGTCCATCAGCGGGTGCGCGCAGAAGGCGCCGTCGCGCACGCCGATGCCATGTTCGGCGCCGAGCGCCGCCGCCAGCAGCGCGGGATCGAGGCCATCGACGTTGAAGCTCACCACGCCGACGCGGTCGTGGCCGCGCTCCCAGAGCTCGTAGGTACGCACGCCGCCGATCGCGTCGAGGCCCGTCAGCAGGCGCTCGAGCAGGTCCAGCTCGTGCGCCCGGATGCGCTCCCAGCCGGTCCCGCGAAGCGCGCCCGCCGCGGCGGCGACGGCGAAGGCGCCGAGCGCCGCGGGCGTCCCGCCCTCGTGGCGTGCCGGGCCGGTCGTCCATTCGACGTCGGCGGCGGTGACGTTGCGCACCGCGCCGCCGCCCGCGAGGTGCGGACGGGCCGCGTCGAGCCAGTCCGCACGCCCCGCGAGGACACCCGCGCCGTACGGGGCGTAGACCTTGTGGCCGGAGAAGGCGACGTAGTCGACGTCGCAGGCGGCGATGTCAATCGGACGGTGCGCCGCCAGCTGCGCGGCGTCGAGCGCGACCCGTGCACCGTGGCGATGCGCGATCCGGGCGATCTCCTGCACCGGCCACACCTCGCCCGTCACGTTCGAGGCGCCGGTCACCGAGACGAGCGCTCCCCGTCCGCCGAGCGCGCGCAACTCCGTCTCGAGCGCATCGAGGGCGTCGGTGGGTGTCGCCGGCATCGCCAGGTGGCGGACGTCGCCGCGCCGCCACGGCAAGAGGTTCGCGTGGTGCTCGCCCGTGAACGTCAGCACCGTCGTGCCCGGCGGCAACGCGCTCGCCAGCAGGTTCAAGGCGTCGGTCGTGTTGCGCGTGAACAGCACGAGGTCGTCGTCGCGCGCTCCGACGAACCCGCGCACGACCTCGCGCGCCCGCGTGTACGCCTCCGTGCTCACGAGCGAGGCGAACCCCGCTCCGCGGTGCACGCTGCCGTAGTACGGGAGCAGCTCAGCGACGGCGTCGGCGACCTGCCGCAGCGCCGGCGCGCTCGCCGCGTTGTCGAGGTTCGCGTAGCGGACCCACTCGCCGGAGACGAGCGGTACCCGCAGCTCACTGCCGACAAGCTCGAGGAGCTTGCCGGCGGTGAGGGCCTGCGTGTGCGTCGCGGAGATGTCGAGCCCCTACTTCTTGACCTTGATCGAGGTCCCGGCCGCCGAGGCGGTCAGGTAGGTCGAGTCACCCGGCCACGAGATCGTGACCTTCCAGGTGCCCTTCGCCAGCTTCGGCAGCGTGACCGTCACGGTGCCCTTCGAGAGCTTGCCGGTGATCGTCTTGGTGGTCTTGCCCTTCTTGAGCTTGATCGTGACCTTGCCGGTGGCCGCCGAGAGCCCCTTCGGGGTGGTGATCGTGACCTTGTACTTGCCGCCGGCCTTGCTCGTCGGCGCCTTGGCGACGGCACCCGCGACCTTGCTGATCTTGACCTTCGTGATCGTGGACGTAGGCGTGGGCGTCGGCGTCGCCACGAAGGGCACCGGCGTCGCGGTCTCCTCCGGCTGCGGATCGCCGGCGGCGATCGTCAGCGACCCGGTCTCCGTGAAGGCGGCGATCTGGTCGTCACCCGGGTACGACAGCGTGTACTCGTACGTGCCCGCGTCCAGGACCGGGAGCGTGAACGACGCCGCGTTGCCTGTGACCGCGGTCGAGGCCGTCGCGGCCGTCGCGCCGCCCTGCTTGACCACCAGCGAGACGTTGCCCGCCGGAACGCGCCCGAAGTCGTTCGCGATCGCGACCGAGATCTTGGCCGCGGCCGGGTACTTCACCGGGTCGGCCGTGACGGTCCGCCGCGAGACGACGCCGCCCGGCAGGCCGCCGAAGAAGACGTCGAGCGCGTGGACGGCGTTCAGGCCGCCGGAGACGCTGCCCGGGTTGGTGGCGTTGCCCCAGGCGTTGTTGACCGCGGTCTTACGGGCCTGGGCGATGCCCCAGGCGGCGACGACCGTGGTCAGGTTGGCGATCAGCGCCGGGTCCTGCGGCGAAGCCGCCTGCGCGGCGAGCAGGGCGGGCTTCGCCGCGGCGAAGTTCGCCGGAGCGGACGCGCCGAGCGCAGCGAGCGCGGCGTTCAGCGCCGCGGGGCTGTTGTTGATCGCGCCGCCGGTCGTGATCTGCCAGCGCTGCTGGGCGGCGGTGTAGGTCACCGACGCCGTGTCGGTGGCGACGAGGAAGTCGGTGTCGTCCGCATCGGTGGCCGAGTTCGTGTAGTACGGGAGCGGGTCCGTCTTGTACGTGAAGGTCGCCAGCCGCGCGTTGATCGTCGGCCAGATCGGCGCGTCGAGCGGGATCGCGATGCCGAGCTGGTTGGGCTTGGGGTTCGTCAGCCACCACTGCGACATGTACTCGGTGTACGTGTCGCTGCCGTTGTCGATGATCCACTGACGAGCGACGCCGGGGTTCGGATCGTCGCCCGCCTTGCCCTTGTAGCCGATGACGAACGGCACCTGGAGCTTCCGGGCCAGGAGCTTGGTGCTCGTGTTGTCGCCGCCCGCGTAGTAGCTGGTGGGGTTGACGTTGCCGCCGGTGCCCGTCGTCGTGTACTGCGTCTTGATGTTCGTGAGGTACTGGCTCACGAGGTCGCCGTAGAGGAACGTCGGGTTGGCGAAGGCGTTCCCCGCCGCCGAGCCGTTGTTGACGGTGTTGCGGGTCTGGAGCGGGTCGGACGCCCCCGTGGTCGAGCCGCCGACGGTGCCGCCGTCCAGGACGGTGTCGAAGTTGAAGACCTGGACGTTGTTCTCCTGCGCGTACTTGTTGATGGCCGGGAGCACCGGGCGGGTGTTCGGGCACCACGTACCGCCGAAGAGGATCACCGCGTTCGCGTCCTGCGCGCCGTTCTTGAGCAGGTCGACGATCTCCGGGTAGGTGACCTGGTTGATGCGCCAGCCGTCCGCGTTGTCGGCATCGGTGAGCACCGGGACCTGCTTGCCGCGGGCGTCGGTCGTCGACGTGAACGTCTGCCGCCAGTTGACCGAGGACTTCCACCAGTCGAACTGGCTCAGGGTCGCGAGGTTCGCGCCTCCCACGCTGTTGATGGCCGCGCTCACGGCCGCGGGGGAAGCGGCGCCCTTGTCGGTCACGTCGACCCACGAGACGATCTTCGCGGCCTTGCCGTCCGGCGCGGTCTTGTCCTTGTTGTAGATGAAGAAGTAGCTGTCCAGCGCCTTCGCGGGCGCCGAGCCGCTGGAGTAGTCGTAGAGCACCCCGCCGGAGGAAAGGCCGGCGTCGTTGACGGTCGCGGTTCCGGTCGCGGAGGTGAACCTCGGGGTCTCGTCTCCGACCGCGCCGCTGGCGAGCGTGGTCGTCGCGCCATTGCCGAGGTAGTTGGCGATGAGGTGCAGCCAGGCGGTCGTGTAGACGCCTTGCGAGGTCGCGTTGATCTGCGTGATCGTGGACGCGTTGCGGATGTCGAGCGCGGGCTCGGTGACGGTGCCCACCTTCGCGCTGCCCGAGAGGTTCGGGTCGAACCAGTAGACGTTCTTGACGCCGGCGGCGTCGGCTGCCGTCTCGACCTCCTGGGCACGGGCCGCGAAGGTCGGGTCAAGGACCGGGTCACCGATCAGGAAGGCGAAGTTGCCCGGCTGCTGGAGCAGCCACTGGAAGTGGTCATAGGTGACCGACTCGATCGCCGGGTTGGTCTCCGTCGTCGGCAGGCCCAGCGCGTGCTGCAAGTACGTCGCGTTGGTGTACTTGGTCGTGGTCGCGGTGCGCACCGGCGCGGCATCGGCCGTCGCCGCCGCGAGCGGGACGATCGCGGCGGCCGCTGCCAGCGCGGCAGCCGATCGCCTCCAACGGGTGAGAATGGGCACTGTCTTCCTCTCTTGTCTGTCTTTGGTCTGGTCCGGAGGCGCGCAGGGGCGCGCGCCCCCTCAGTTGGGTGAGGGACGCGGGTGGGGTGTTGCGCTAGGTCAGGCGGTCAGCGGCGCGGCGCTACCACTGGCGACTGAACCCTTGGCGACGGGCGAAGCCACGGAACACGAGTCCGAGGCCGGCGACGCCGAAGATCGCCGCCAGGATCCCGACTCCGGCGAGGCGGGTGTCGGCCACGTCGGCGCCCAGATGCTGGCTCGCCAGCTTGTACTTCGTCGTCGCTCCCGAGCTCGACGAGGTCGACGCCGCGGCCCCGGCACCCGCAGCGGGAGCAGAAGCGCCGGTGGCGGGCGCGGTCGTCCCGGCGGGAACCGTCGTCGTGCCGGCGGAGTCGACCGGCGCGGCGTCGCCGGACGGGGCGGCTGTCGCGGCGCCGTCGCCGGTCGCAGTGCCTCCCGTCGCCGACGAGGCCGTCGACGTGTCGCTCTTCTTGCCGGACGACGAGCTGGTCGCGGTCGACGTGCTCCCCGAGGACGGGCTCGTGGTCGAGGAGCTCGTCGTCGAGGAGCTCGTGCTGGAGGAGCTCTTGCTCGTGGAGCTCGTCGTGGACGGGCTCTTATTCGTCGTGCTCTTGGTGGAGGAGCTCTTCGTCGTCGTGCTCTTGGTGGACGGGCTCTTGCCCGTCGTGGTCGAGGTGGACGGGGTGGTCGTCGACGGACTCGTCGACGCCGGGGCCGTCGTGTTGGTCGTCGTCGTGGTCGACGGGCTCGTCTGCGCGTTGCTCGACGGAGCCGGAGTCGCGGTGGCGGTGGCGGCGGCCGTCGGGGTCGGCGTCGGGGTCTTCGTGCCCTGCTGCGCCTTCCAGGTCGCGTACGAGCTGATCCGCGACCACTCGGTCCAGTGCGCGCTGTCGATCAGGTCGCCGCTGTTGGAGTAGTACTGGATCTCGTCGTTGGCGAAGTCGTACTGCACGTTCGGGATGGCCGTGCAGGCCTCGTCGTCGAACCCGGGCAGTGTGTCCCGCCCGTCGGTGTACGTCTGGCCGTCGATCGTGACGCTGATCGGAGCCGGATGGTCGGCCGGGTTCGTGACGCCCTGGGCGTGCGCGGCCCCTGGCGTGGCGAGCAGCGCGACGACGCCCAGGACCGCGGCGGCCCACTTCTTCGCACGCATCATCGGGCTCCCACCAGCTCGGGCACGGAAACCGGCGGCGCGGGCGCGACGAACGGAGGTCGCGCCGGCGCGACGAATGTCGGTGGCGCGACCTCGTCCTTGTCGACGTAGCCGGCCCGGCCCGCGAAGATCTCGTCGTCGAGCAGCCCGGTCTGCCGAGCCACGACGGTGGCGCTCACCGCCGCCGCGGTGACGTTGGTCGCGGTGCGCGCCATGTCCGCGATCACGCCGATCGGGATGGTCGCCGCGACGAACTCGAGCGGCAGCCCGGCGGCGGCCATGACGGTGGCGGCCGAGACCGTCGCCGCGCCGGGCACTCCGGCCACGCCGATCGACACGACGACGCCGAGCGCCGCGAGAACGGCGTAGTCCGACAGCGAGTACGAGAGGCCGTACGCGTTGATGCCCCAGACCGCGATCATGATCGGCCAGATGCCGGCGCAGCCCGGCATGCCGATCGTGGACCCGAGCGGTGCCGTGAAGTGCGCGATCTCCGGGTGGACGCCGACCCGGCGGGTGAGCTGCTCCGTCGTCACGGGGAGCGTGCCGATGCTGCTCTGCGTCGTGAACGCGGTGAGCTGCGCCGGGAAGATCTTGCGGAAGAACGCGACCATCGGCACGTCCGCGAAGACCTCGATGATCACGCCGTTGATGACCCACGCGTGCAGGGCGCACGCGGCCCAGACGAGCACCAGGAGCCCGACGAGCGACTGGAAGTCGCCCCCGAGGTTGGTGCTGCTGCCGACCATCGAGGCCGTGAGCGCGACGATCGCGTACGGCGTGAGCCGGATGACGTACCCGACGACCTTGAACACCACGAGCTTGAGCGCCTCGATGCCGTCGCGGAAGAGCCGGACCTTCTCGGGCTCCTTCTCGGCCAGCGACAGGTAGGCCACCGACAGCGTGACCGCGATCACGATGATCGGGATGATGTTGTTCGCGCTGAACTCCTGGACGACGTTGGTCGGGAAGAAGCCGACGACGACCTGGCCGAAGCTCTGCACCTGACCCTGGATCGCGTCGGTCGAGAGCCCGCCGAGCTTGCGGTGCACGCCGCTGCCCGGCTGGAACACGAAGGCCAGCCCCAGCGCGAGCACGACCGCCAGCGCGTTGCTCAGCATCAGCCAGAAGATCGAGCGCAGCCCGATCGTGCGCAGCTTCTCCAGACCGCCGAGCGAGAGGATCGCCGAGACGATCGCCACCAGGATCAGCGGCCCGACCGTGGCGAGCAGCACGTTGATGTAGATGTGCCCGATCGGGTCGATCGCTTCGACGTGATTTCCCGCGACGATGCCGATCGGCACGCCGGCCGCCAAGGCGCTGAGCGCGATGAAGGTGAAGTGGACGCCACGCTTGCGCATCCACCAGATGCCGGCCCAGCTCACCGCTACCGCAGCGAGTGTCGCCACCGCCGACCAATCCCAGTTCATAATGCCTTTTTGCCCTCCAATAGACCCGGCGCTCGCAGCGCGACGAGGGCAATGTACATCAACTTGATCGAGTTTGTCTAGATTACGGGATTCACCCGGGTGAGTCGTTCTCGAGCAGCCCGAGCGCGATGCCTCGTGAGACGGCGTCGTCGCGCGAGGCGACGCCGAGCTTGCGGTAGATCGCCCGGATGTGCGACTTCACCGTGTTGGCGGAGAGGAACAGCGCCGCGCCGATGTCACGCGCGGTGCGGCCGGTGCCGAACTCACGCAGCACCGCCAACTCGGCCGGCGAGAGCGTCTCAGCCGCCGTGGCCGGCACGACCTGCGCGGCCTCGAGTTCCCGCTCGACTGCCTCGACGTGCCGCGCCACAGGTCCCGGATCGTCGCAGGCGATCATCAACCCGCGTGCCTCGGCCAGGGTCTGCTGCGCGCGGCTGATCAAGCCCCGGCGGGCGAGCACGGACGCGAGCGTCGTCAACAGCCACACGTGGAGTGCACCGCCGTCGATCGCGGGCTCGATCCGCAACGCTCGCCGCAACGCGCGTTCGGCGTCTGCCGGGCGCCCGGCGAGGCGTGACGCCAGCGCCTCGGCGAAGTAGCCGCACGCCGCGGGAGCGCTGTCGAGCACACCCGCGCGGGCGGCTTCGTGGAGCGCCCGCTCCGCGAACCGCGAAGCCACGACGGAGTTCTCCCGCTCGGCGGCCACGATCGCCTCGACCGCCAGCGCACCGACGTGACCGAACGGCCGGTCGGCCGCATCCGGGTGCACGATCGTCTCGCGGGCCAATGCGAGCGCGCCGTCGAGGTCGCCCGTCAGCAACCGCGCGAGCGCCAGCATCGCCATCGCCGGCACCACCAGCGTCTCGGCGTCCTCCCGCGAGAGGTCCAGCGCCCGTGTGGCGAGGTCGAGCGTCGCCGCGACGTCATCGTCGCCGTAGGTCGCGGCCAGCAGCGTTCGGGCCGCCTCGTGGTAGCCCGTCCACTGATCCGGATGCGCATCGCGGGCGGCGCCCGCCTGCGCCAGCATCCTGCGCACTTCCGGCCGCGGACGGGCGACGACGCCGGCCGCCAGTGCCCCGGCGGTGAGCACACCGGGCCGCATCGCCACCATGCTCGGTGGCAGCAGGCCCATCCAGCGTTCGATCGTGGCCGAGCGACCCGCGCGCGACAACCGCATCTGATGCGCTTCCAGCGCGCGGGCGACGAACTCGAGATCGTCGCCCTTCGACGCCTGCTCGACCGCGTCCTCGATCAGGCCGTGCGCCTCGAACCAGTCCGCCGCGCGCCGGTGCAGCGGCGCCGCGGCCTGGGCGTGCTCGGCGGCGAGGCGAAGCCGCAGATACTCGGCGAAGAGCGCGTTGTAGCGATACCAGACGCCTTCGTCGTCGAGCGAGACGGCGAACAGGTTGGCGTGCACGACCCTCCCGAGCATGGCGGCCGAGTTCGCGCGCGCGAGCGCCGAGTCGCAGAGCTCGGCGCTCATCCGCGGCAGCAGTGAGCTGTGCAGCAGGAAGTCGCGGAGGTCCTCGTCCACCTCGGCGAGGACTTCGGCGGCGAGGTAGGCGGCGATGTCACGCCGGCGACCGGTCAGGGGTGTGTCGGGCCCGCGCAACTGGGCGAGCTGAAGCGCGACCGGCCAGCCCTCCGAACGCTCGTACACCGCGTCGAGCTCCTGCTCGGACAGCAGCTCTCGCGCTTCCTCGCGGGTGAAGCGCAGGTCCGCATCGCGCACTTCGGCCAGGCGCCCGTTCGCCCGCATCCGCGGGAGCCGCAGCGCCGGGTCGGACCGGGTCAACAGGACCAGGCGCACATGCCGCGGGAGGCGGTCGGCCGCGTAGCCGATCGTGTCCAGGGCTCGTCGCGCACGCAGCTCCTGCAGGTCGTCGAGCACGATCGTGAGCGGACGACGGTCCTCCTCCAGCTCTTCGAGCAAGGCTTCGATCGCCGGTTCAGCCGTGCTCTCGGCGCGGCGCAGGCGCCGCATCGCCTCGTTCCCGACGCCGGGCAGCACCCGCGCCACCGCGGCGACCACGTAGCGCCATAGGTGCAATGGGTCGTCGTCGTGGGCGTCGAGCGTGATCCAGGCCGCCCTGAGCCGGCGCGTCCGCAGCCAGGCTTCCGCCGCGACCGTCTTGCCGAAACCGGCGGACGCCGAGACCAGCGTGACCGGCCTCGCGGCGGCGTCGCCCAGCAGCGCATGCACCCGCGGCCGGTCGACCGGTGGCGTCGGCGAGCGCGGCGGCGTGACCTTGCTCCGGCGCACCGGCTCGTTCATCCGCGGCACGCGGTTTCACCCGGGTGAACTTCCGGAACCCGGCGCACGTGCGGGTTACCGTCGCCCGCTTGATCGAGCCGCGCGCCCACCTGCAACGGATCTCGGCGTACTGCATCGCCATCTGCGGGCCATTGGGAGCGGACCCCGAGGTGCTCGCGCCTGCCGCGTGGCTGCATGACCTCGGAATGGTTGCAATGAACGTCGGCGTGCGTCCCGGTCCCTTGACCGAGCGCGAGCGCCGGGAGCTGCTCACCCACCCCGAGATCGGGCACGCGCTGCTCGCCGGCTCGTCCACGCCCGTGCTGGAACTCGCGTCGAGGATCGCGCTGACCCATCACGAGCATTTCGACGGCGGCGGGTATCCGCGCGGGATCGCGGCGGAGGAGATCCCGCTGGCGGGGCGGATCGTGGCGGTCGCCGACGCCTTCGACGCGCTGGTGACCAATCGCGTCTATCGCCGGGCGGGGAGCGTCGCGGAGGCCGCGGGCGTGCTGCGGGCGCAGCGCGGACAGCAGTTCGACCCGCAGGTCGTGGACGCCTTCCTCGACGCAATGGACGCCATGCGGTCCGTGTTGACGAAGTACCGCGCGGGAGAGTGCGGGGCTCCCGAGGACTATGTCACCGTCAGCACCGCCGCGTCGGTCCTCGCGATCCCGCCGTCGCGCGTGCGCCGTTGGGCCGACGAAGGCCGGCTCGAGGTGACGCGCACGCCCGGAGGGCATCGGCGCTTCAGGCTCGACGACGTGCGGCGCCTCGCCGCCGACGAGCGCTCGTTCGGCCTGTTGCGGTCGATCGCCCTGCCCCGTGCCCCACTCCCGAAGCTCGCGGGCGTGCTGCGCACCTTCGGCGGCGAGATCACGACCGCGACGGTGGCCGCGGTCTACGGCGACGAGCCCCCGGGCTGGTTCGCGACCAGCAAGGCGCAACCGGCGCTCCGTGCCTGGCGCAAGACACTCCTCGACGCGAGCGTGAGCGGTGACTTCGGCCGCACCCTCGAGGCGAGCGTCAAGCTGATGCGCGAGGCCCAGGCACATTCCGCGTCGCTGCTGGAGCGGCATACGTTCCTCGAGCGCTTCGGCCAGGTCACCGTCCGCGTCCTGAGCCGCGCCACCGCCGAGCCCGACGAGCTGGCGGGTACCCGGCGGCTGATGGCGGCCCTACAGCGACATCTGCTCGCGCTCCAGGGCTGAAGCCGCACAGCGTCAGGCGAGCGCGCCGAGGATCGTGGCGGCCAGCGCCGGCCCCGCGTCGGCCTCGCCGATGCGGCCGGCGCCGAGCTCAGCGCCGGCGGCGTGCATCAGCGCCAGCAGCATCGACAGATGCCAGGCCACGGGAACGTCTGAACGGAAGCTCCCGTCAGCCTGGCCACGCTCGATCAAGGGGTGGAGCTTGTCGAGCACGGAAGCGTGACGGTCACGAAGCGCCTCGGCGCCGTGCTGCTCCGTATTGACGGCCACGAGCGCGTGATAGCGGCCGAGCGTGCGCCAGGTCTCGGTCACGACGCGCCCGAGCGCCTCCGCCGGAGGCCCCCGATCCGGCTCCGCGGCGTCGATCACGCGCGCGACCTCGGCGATCGCCCGGTGGGTGACGGCCTCGAGCAGCGCCTCGCGCGTCGGGAAGTGCACGTAGATCGTCGCCCGCACCACGCCCGCCTGCCGCGCGACCTGCGCCATGCTGGCCTCGGGGTCGCCGGCGAGGGCGTCGACGGCGGCGTCGAGGATGCGCGCGATGCTGCGCTCGGCGTCGGCGCGCCGGCGCGGTGGGTCGGGTGTCGTGGCGTGGTGGGCGGGCAAGGCGGCTCAGTGGATGGCGACGCGCGGGGCGAGCGCGAGCTTGGGCAGGAAGGTCCTCGCCGAGGGGAGGATGACGAGCGCGGCGGCGCCGGCGACGCCCGCGATGATGGCGGCGGCCAGGAACGCGTCGCCGATCCCGCTCGCGGCCGTGGGCCCGGCGGCGATGGTGGACAGGATCGCGATCCCGAGCGACCCGCCGATCTCATGCCCGGTGGTGGTCAGGCCCGAGAGCATCCCTGACTCGTGCTCGGCGGCGCCGGTGAGCATCGAGACCGAGACCGAGACGAGGATCAGCCCGAGGCCGGCGCCCGCGACGAGCATCCCGGGCAGCACGTCCGCGGCGTAGTTGCCGTGTGCGGTGACGCCGGAGAGCAGCAGCATTCCGGCGGCGGCGACGGCGAAGCCGGCGGCGAGCGGGATCCGGACCCCGGCGTGGGTGATGATATGGCTTCCGGCGTGCACGCCGGCGCCGATCGCGACGGCGAACGGCAGGAACGCGAGTCCGGTGGCCAGCGCTCCGGTGCCGAGCACGGTCTGGAGGTACAGCGAGGACAGCAGGAAGGACCCGAAGAGCACGGCCGAGGCGCCCAGCATCATCACGAAGCCCCCGCCCACGCCGCGATCGCGGAGACGCTGCACCCGCAGCAGCGGCTTGGCGGTACGCAGTTCGAGCGCGGCGAAGGCGGCGAGCCCGGCGAGCGCGACGCCGGTGAGACCGAGCGTCTGAGCCGAGGTCCAGCCGCTGCTCCGCGCTTGGGTGAGGGCGTAGACGAGCGAGCCGAGGCTGGCCGTGGCGAGCACTGCGCCGCGCAGATCGAGGCCACGCCACTGCGGCCGGACCGGATCGGTGGGCACGATCGTGAGTGCGCCGGCGGCCAGCGCGAGGCCGACGGGCAGATTGATGAAGAAGATCGCCCGCCAGTCGACGAGCTCGGTCAGCGCGCCGCCGAGCAGCACGCCGATGGCGGCGCCGGCCCCGCCGACCGCGCCCCAGACGCCGAGCGCCTTGGCGCGCTCGGGGCCGTGGAAGGTGGAGGTGATGATCGACAGCGCGGCCGGGGACAGCAGCGCCGCGCCGAGACCTTGTCCGGCGCGCGCGGCGAACAGCGTCGCGGCATCGCCGGCGAGCGCCGTCATCAGCGAAGCAGCGGTGAAGATGCCCAGGCCCGTGAGGAAGACGCGGCGCCGGCCCAGCAGGTCCGCGGCGCGCCCGCCGAGCAACAGCAGGCTGCCGAAGATCAGCGAGTAGCTGGTGATCGTCCACCCGATGTCGGCCTTGGCGATGTCCAGATCCTTGGCCAGGTCGGGCAGCGCGACGTTCACCGCGCTGATGTCGAGGATGACCATCAGCTGCGCCACGCACAGCAGCAGAAGCAGTGGCCAGCGGGTGTTCGGTGTGCGATGTCGGCCGTGCATTTCAAGCCCCGATCTAATCCAGACAACAGTGTCTGGATTAAGAAATCAGACAGGCGTGTCCGATGTCAAGGGTGGCTGCACCCGGCGCGGGACCGTCCTGGCAGGATGAGCCTGGATCACCCCGGGGACCGGCACCGTCCTGCTTCGAGACGTGAGCCAACCCACCCCGGAGGATTAATCGAATGTTGCTCGCCGCCGACTACCCGTTCCTGGACGTCCTGTGGACGATGATCCTGTTCTTCTTCTGGGTCGCCTGGATCTGGATCCTGGTCGGGATCATCACCGACCTGTTCCGCCGCCACGACACTTCAGGCTGGATCAAGGCCCTCTGGGTCATCTTCCTGATCTTCCTGCCGTTCCTCGGCGTGCTCGTCTATCTGATCGCCAACAGCAAGGGCATGGCCGAGCGCGGTGCCGAGCGGGCGCAGGCCAACGAGGAACAGCTCGCGAAGTACGTGCAGTCGGTGGCCGCGACCGGTGGCGCCGCAGGCGAGATCGAGAAGGCGAAGGCCCTCCTCGACAGCGGCGCGATCAACCAGACGGAGTTCGAGGCGCTGAAGGCCAAGGCGCTCGCCTGATCCAGTCAGCCGACGGTGTCACAGAACGACTGACCAATCCGGTCATGGGTGGTACTTGCACCCCGACCGGAAGGGCCACTCATGAAGTCAACTGTCGTGCTCGTGCACGGGGCGTTCGCCGGTTCGGCGAGCTGGGACGGTGTCACCGGCGCGCTGCTCGAGGCGGATCTCCCCGTGATCGCGGCCGCGAATCCGCTGCGCGGGCTCGCGGCCGATGCCCGGGCGATCAGCGACGTCGTCCGCTCGATCGACGGCCCGGTGCTGCTGGTCGCGCACTCCTACGGGGGCGCCGTCATGACGAACGTCGACGCCGGCGCCGGCGAGATCGTCGGGCTCGTCTACGTCAACGGGTTCGCCCCCGCGGCCGGAGAGAACTGCTTCGGGCTGGCCGCGATGTACCCGGGCAGCATGGTCGGCGAGGAGACGGTGCGGCCGGTGCCGCTCAGCGACGGCACGACGGACTTCTACATCGCTCCGGACAGCTACCACGACGTGTTCTGCGCGGACGTCCCCGCGGCGCAGGCCGCGATCATGGCCGCGACGCAGCGCCCGGCCACCCAGGAGGCGCTCGTCGAACCGTCAGGCGACCCGCTGTGGCAGGACGTGCCGTCATGGTTCGTGATCGGCGAGGAGGACCGCATCATCCCCGCCGCCCTGCAGCGCTTCGAAGCTGAGCGCGCCGGGGCGCGACGCACGCTCGAGCTGCCCGGCGCCTCGCATGCCGCCAGCGTCTCGCGGCCCCGCGAGGTCGTCGAGCTGATCCTCGAAGCTTCGCGGATGCCCGCGGCCGCCTAGGGTGGCCCGGCGCGGGCGGCGCCGCCATCGAACCACCCGCATCACACGGGCTCGGCGAGTGACGCGAGCTGCTCCCCGAAGTGCGCCATCGCATCGAAGTACAGGAACGGTCCCCAGCTGATCCGCGCTACGCCCAGCGCGGCCAGCTCGGCCGGCGGCGGCGCCTGCGGCAGCCGTGCGACGTTCACCGGGGCGCTGACCTCCGCTATGAAGCGGCGCAGCGGCTCCGCCGCATACAGGCCGACCGGATACACGCAGTCGACGCCGGCCTCGATGTAGGCCTGCGCGCGCCGCAGCGCCTCGGGAAGGAGCTCGTCCTGGGTCTCAGGGCCGGCGCCCGCGAGCATCGGAGCGAAGAAGACGTCGACGCGCGCGTTGATCACCAGCGGGTAGGAGGCCTCCGACGCGGCCTGTCGAACGCCGCTGAGCCACTCCGCGTGCCGGTCGACATCGTGGAGCTTGCCGGCGGCGTGATCGGTGTCTTCGAGATTGCAGCCGGCGGCCCCGGCACTCCGCAGCGCGGAGACGAGGGCCGCGGGCTGCATCCGGTAGCCGGCTTCGGCGTCGACCGTCACCGGCACCGTGACACCGCCGGCGATCCGTGCAGCGGCACCGAGCATCGCTTCGGCCGGCGCATGTTCGTGGTCGTCGTAGCCGAGCGTGGCGGCCACGCCGACACTGGTCGTCGCGACGACGGGAAACCCGGCCGCGACCACGGCCTTCGCCGTCGCGACGTCCCAGGCGTTCGGCAGCAGAAGCGGGGCGCCGGGACGGTGCAGCGACCGCAGCAGGTCGCACCGGGGGGACAGCTCGGCGTCGGATGAGGGGCGCATGTGCGGAGCCTACGCCGCACCCGCCGCTTCGCGATAATGCGGTGCGCCCCATGCTCGACGCCCACCGGTCATCCGGGCTGCTCGACCGCGTAGGCGAGCGCGACGCGCTGGAACAGCTCGTCGCGGGCGTGCGCGCGGGCCAGAGTCGCGTGCTCGTGCTGCGCGGCGAGGCGGGAGTCGGCAAGACCGCCCTGCTCGGGCACCTGTCGGCCAGCGCCGACGGAGTCCGGATCGCTCGGGCAGCCGGCGTCGAGTCCGAGATGGAGCTCCCGTTCGCCGGCCTGCACGCGCTGTGCGCGCACATGCTCGGCCGGCTTCGCGATCTGCCGACCCCGCAGCGCGATGCGCTCGGGATCGCGTTCGGGCTGAGCACCGGTCCCCCGCCCGACCGGTTCCTCGTCGGATTGGCGGTCCTGAGCCTGCTGGCCGACGCCGCCGAGGAGCAGCCGCTCGTGTGCATCGTCGACGACGCGCAGTGGCTGGACCGGGTGTCGGCACAGACGCTCGCGTTCGTGGCGCGCCGGCTCTTGGCCGAACCGCTGGGTCTGGTGTTCGCGCTGCGCGAGCCGGGTGAAGGTCACGCGCTCGAAGGGCTACCGGAGCTCGTGATCGACGGGCTCGCCGCCGACGATGCGCAGGTGCTGCTGGATTCGGCGGTCACCGGGCCGCTCGACGAGCGGGTCAGGGCACAGATCCTCGCCGAGACGCGCGGCAACCCGCTGGCCCTGATCGAGCTGCCGCGCGGGTTGACGCCGGCCGAGCTCGCCGGCGGGTTCGGGCTCCTCGAGGTGCGCCGGCTGGCGAGCCGCATCGAGCACACCTTCCTCGAGCGTGTCCGGACGCTTCCGCGCGACGCGCAGCTGCTGCTCCTGACGGCGGCGGCCGAGCCGCTGGGCGATTCGAGCCTGCTGCGGCACGCGGCCGAGCGCCTCGGCATCGCCGTCGACGCCGGCCGGCCGGCCGAGGCCGCCGGGCTGATCGAGCTCGGGTTGCGCGTACGTTTCTCGCACCCGCTCGTCCGCTCAGCGGTCTACCGGGCGGCGGACCCCGGTGACCGCCGCGACGCGCACCAGGCGCTCGCGATGGTCACCGACCCGGTGCTCGATCCCGACCGGCGGGCGTGGCATCGCGCGCAGGCGACCGCCGCGCCCGACGAAGCGGTCGCCGCGGAGATGGCGCGCTCCGCCGACCGCGCCCAGCGCCGAGGCGGCCTGGCCGCGGCCGCCGCGTTCCTGCAGCGCGCAGCCGAGCTGACGCCGGACCCGGCCGTGCGCGTCGAGCGCTTGCTCGACGCGGCACGGGCGAAGCTCGACGTCGCCGACGCCGTGTCCGCCTCCACCCTGCTCGGCGCCGCCGAGCTCGCGGCGGCCGACGAGCTCCAGCGCGCACGGCTGGAGCGCCTGCGCGCGCAGATCGTGTTCAACACGCAGCGCGGGCGCGACGCGCCGCCCCTGCTGCTCAAAGCGGCCAGGCGGCTTGAACCGATGGACGCCGCGATGGCCCGCGAGACCTATCTCGAGGCGATCGCATCAGCGATGTTCGCGGGTCGCCTCGGCAGCGGCCCGGACGCGCGTGAGGTCGCCGAGTCCGCGCGCGCGTCGCAGCCGCTGTCTGACCCGCGTGTGGCCGACGTGCTGCTCGACGCCCTGATCACGCGCTTCACCGAGGGGTACGCGGCAGCGGTCGCGCCGCTCTCGAGGGCGCTGCGCGCCTTCGGCGAGCCCGACGGCGGCGGAACGGACCTGCGCTGGCTGTGGCTGGCGTGCCGGCTCGCGCAGGACCTCTGGGACGACGATCTCTGGCACCTCCTCGCGACCCGCGGCGTACGCGTGGCGCGCGACACCGGCGCACTCCACCTGCTCCCGAACGCGCTCAACCACCTCGCCGTCGTCAACGTCCACTCCGGGGACTTCGCCACCGCCGCGGCGCAGATCGCCGAGGTCGATGCGCTCGCGCAGGCGACCGGGCTCCCGCCGCTGAAGTACGCGACGGGCATGCTGGCCGCCGGGCGCGGCGATCAAGGCCGGATGCAGGCGATCGCCGACGTCGCGCTGCCGAGTGCGCTCGCGCGCGGCGAAGGCTCGGCGGTCAGCGGGTACTGGTTGTTCATGGCGCGGCTGCACAACGGCCTCGGCCACTACGACGAGGCGCTGGCGGCCGCGCGGCAGGCCTGCGAGCACGAGGACGCCGTGATCTACGGCTGGGCGCTGATCGAACTGATCGAGGCGGCCGTGCGCACCGATCACCCGCACGAGGCCGCGGCGGCGCTCGAGCGCCTGAGTGGGCGTACGCACGCGAGCGGCACCGAATGGGCGCTCGGGGTCCAAGCGCGCTGCCACGCGCTGGTCGACGGCGATGAATCGCGCTTCCGCGAATCGATCGAGCGGCTCGGGCGCAGTCGCGCAGCGGTCGAGCTCGAGCGCAGCCGGCTCGTGTACGGGGAGTGGCTGCGGCGCGAGCACCGGCGCACCGACGCGCGCGTGCTTCTGCGTGGCGCCTACGAGAGCTTCAGCCGCATGGGGGCCGAAGCGTTCTCCGAGCGTGCCCGCCGCGAGCTCCTCGCCACCGGCGAGACCGTGCGCCGGCTCACCCCGGAGACGCGCGACGTCCTGACGCCGCAGGAGCTCCAGGTCGCGCGGCTGGCTCGCGAAGGGCACACCAACACGGAGATCGGCGCCCAGCTGTTCATCAGCCCGCGCACGGTCGAGTACCACCTGCACAAGGTCTTCCGCAAGCTCGATGTCAGCAGCCGCAAAGCGCTCCGCGAGGGAGCGACGTCGCTTGACTGACGACCGGCGGGGTGTAGGTTGACGGCAAGGCGAAGGGAGGAGACGCAGGTGTTCGCGAGCATGAGGCGGTATCGACTTCAGGCCGGGCAGCAGGCCGAGTTCATGCGCCGGGTCGACGATTCGTTCGCCGACCGGATCGCCACTCAGCCGGGGTTCGTTTGCTACGAGCTCATCGACTGCGGCGGCGGGGATCTCTTCACGATGAGCATGTTCCTCGAGCCCGGTCAGGCCGAGACCTCGCGTGAGCTGGCGCGACGCTGGACACAGGACAACCTCCAGGACATGGCCCACACGCGCTACGACGCGATCCATGGCGCGAGCCTGGTCAACCGCGCCGCTCCGGGCATGCTCGAGCCGGGCCATGCCGATGCCGCGAGCAAGCGCGCGAGCATCCGCTATTACCGGCTGCGGCACGGCACCGTCGAAGAGCTCCTGCAGCGCGTCGACGAGGTCTTCGCCGATCGCATCCGGGCGATGGACGGCTTCGAGGCCTACCACCTGCTCGACTGCGGCAACGACGAAGTGCTGTGGATCAGCGTCCTGCGCGATGACGAGGCGATCGAGGAAGCCGACGAGCGAGCGGCGCACTTCGTGCGCACGGAGCTCGCGGACTTCCGCCCCGAGCGGATCGTCTCGATCCGCGGCGAGATCGCCGTCAGCCGCGCGAACGCGGAGCTGCTCGAACCCGCGACCGCATAGGTTCGCGGAGCGTGGTCACTAAACGTGGCCTGACAACGTTTAGTGACCACACCGCGTGCCGGCGGGGTGATCGGCGCGGGTGAGAACTTACGACTTACGGCACTCGCGCGGTCACGCCACCGCCGCCTCCCGCGCCGGTGCGAACTGCTCGGCGAGCCGCGCCGGCAGCGCGCCGGCGCCGTCGTGGCGAGCCCACTCGCGCTGGCGCGCGTCCCCTGGCGCGATCGCGAGCTCGGCCGCCGCGGCCAGCTCGTCCTCACAGTCCAGCTGACACGCCACCGGCGCGCACGCGACGAGCAGATTCGCCACGCACTTGACCATCGAGTGGCGTTGCATGGTGGCCGGGTCCACGATCTCCGCCCGCATCCCGTCGCGTGCGGCGAGAAAGCGGTTCTCGGCGAGCAGCTCCGGCGCGGCCATGCAGCTCTCCACGCCCGCGCTGCGCCCCAGGCACTGAACGACCGCCGCCAGCGCGCCCACGTCGGCCGTCCGCGACTGGGCGTCCATGATGCGCACCTCGAGCGTGCCGAGCCGCGGCTGGAGCCGGGCGTCCCACCACACGAAGCTGGGCTCGGGAATCGCTTCGGTGTGGAGCAACTGCTCGATCGTGCGCACGTAGGCGGCGTAGCTGCCGAAGCGCCGCGGCATCCCGGTGCGCGGGAAGGCGCCGAAGAGCGGCGTGCGCATCGAGGCGAAGCCGGAGTCGGCTCCGCGCCAGAACGGCGAGTTCGCCGACAGCGCGAGCAGGAGCGGAAGCGCGCCCCGCAGGCGGTCGAGCGCGCGCACCGCGGTGTCGGCGTCGGGCATCGCCACGTGGACGTGCTGCGCCATCGTCGGTTCGCGATGCGCGAGCGCCCGCATCGTCGACTCGACCTCGCGGTAGCGCGCTCCGGACGCCGTCTGGACGTCCTCGCCGGCCGCGGTGGGATGCGTCCCGGCCACCGCCGCTCGCAGCCCGAGCCGGCCCACGACCACCTCGTTGAGATCGTCGCGCAGCCCACGCAGTTCATCGACCGCCTCGCGCACCGTCCCGTGCGGCCCTGTTCTGAGCTCCACGACGCACGCGTGCGTCTCGGCGCACATGTGCGGCACGAGGTGCTCCGGGAGGGCGGCGAGGACGTCGTCGACCCGGTTGGCCGGCGACCAGTCGAGCGGATCGAGCAGCAGCACCTCCTCCTCGATGCCGACGGTCCACGGCCGGTCGGCGGCCGCGGGATTCCATTCGGCCCACTCAGGCATGCGCCGCGCTCACCGGCACGCGCGGTGTGAACGCCTGGTGCTCGAGCACACCTCCGTGGCGCACCGTCACCGCGCTCGACTGCGGGATCTCGTGCCAAAGGCCCGGCAGGTCGGAGAACGGCTCGGAGACGATCAAGCGGTCCTCCGCGCTCAGGCGCGCGAAGCGCGGGTTGTCGGGGTGCAGGCGCTTGATCGCGTCCGCGTCCGAGGACGCGAACAACGTGCGCGCCGGGCCCTGCGTCGCGTAGCGCACCGCCCACAGCGTGCTGCCGTCGGAGACGCCGAACGTTCCCTGGACGGCATCGGGGATGCCATGCTGCTCGGCCACCGCCTCGATCAGGCCCACGGTGCGCTCCAGCGCGCCGATCGGATCCTCGCGCAGCCCGAAGGTGAGCGCGACGTGGAAGACGACCTCGGTGTCCGTCGATCCCTGCACGTCGGCGAACAGGCCCGGCTCGATCGCCAGCATCAGGTCCCGGCGGACTGCGTGGAGGCCGCCGATGTACCCGTTGTGCACGAACAGCCAGTTCTCGTGACGGAACGGATGGCAGTTCGTCGGCTGCACCGCGGAGCCGATCGCCGCGCGCACGTGCGCCATGAACAACGGCGACTCGATGTGGCCGGCGAGCTCGCGCAGGTTCGCGTCACCCCAGGCCGGCGCCACGGAGTGGTAGAGCCCGGGACCCTCGCCCGAGCCGTACCAGCCGAGGCCGAACCCGTCCCCGTTGGTCGGTTCCGCGCCCATGCGCGAATGCAGGCTCTGGTCGACGATCCCATGCTGGGTGTTGAACAGGAGCTCTTCGATGAGGACCGGTTGCCCGAGCCAAGCCATCCAGCGGCACATGTGTGTTCCTCCTCCAGGGGTCGTTTCAGAGCATCTTCCGCGGCACGCGGCGCGCCAAGGGAGTACGCATCCGGATTCAGGAAGGCAGGCACCCGTTCAACGGCGAGTCGCCGCGAGGAGGAACGGGAACGCCGCGCCGGCACAGATGGCCCACTGGCCCGCGCGCAAGCCCTCGGTCTCGAGCACCATCTGCGTCAGGCGGGCCTCGACCCCGAGCACGATCGCGCCGATCGAGACAGCCGCCGCGAGCAGCAGCGGACGCACCGGAGTCCGCTCGGCGCGGGCGGAGAATGAGAGAGCAACGGTCGTGAAGGCGAACGTCGCGAGCCCCATCGTGCGTGCCACCGGCGTGCCCCAGTTCCCCTCGGCGAGCGCGATCACACCGAGCGTCACGGCCGCCTGCACGGCCGCGACGGGGGCGATGCGCGAATAGCCGGGCGCTGACGGGACGGGTGGCCGCGGAGTGGCGTCCACGCGATCGTGCCCGCGCCACCCGAGCGCGATCCCCTGCGCGAGCTGCGCTGTCAAGCCTCCATACAAGACCTGGATCGGCAGGAAGGGCATCCCGCCCGCGACGGCCAGCACGCTCGCCCCGGCGAACGTGAGGATCGTCCCGATCAGCACGCCGGACTCCAAGCGCGTGTACCGGACGAGGTCGTCGTAGGCGCCGCGACCGCCCCCGATCACCGCCGCCATCCACGTCGTGACATCGCCGGTCAGGGTCACCGCGGCCACCGCCCGGCTGACGTCCGTCCGGTCACCCGCGGTCGCCATCCCGATGTCCGCGGCTCGCACGGCGGGCGCGTCGTCGAGGCCACGGCCGGCGACGCCGACCACATGGCCTGCACGCTCGAGTCCCGCGACCAGACGGACGCGCTGCGCGGGCGTCGCACCGGCCAGAACGCCGATCCGGTCGAGTTCGCCGGCCAGTTCACGGTCGCTGATCGCCGCCAGCGCGGTACCGGTGATCGTTCGGCCCTCGATCGCGACGGACCTGGCCAGCGCTTCGGCGACCGGCACCGGCCGGCCCGTGACGAGGCGAACGCGGACGCCGGCCGCCTTGGCCGACGCGACCGCCGCTCTCGCCCCCTCGCGCGGCGGATCGGCGATGCCCACCAGGGCCAGCAGCGTCAGCCCGTCGACGATCGTCAGCGCATTCGCGGGAACCTCGAAGCCGGTGTCGGCGAAGTCACGGTGGCCGAACGCGACGACCTGCAGCCCGCGGTCGGCGAGCTCCGCGCTCTCGGTGAGATACCGCTCGCGAGCACGGGCATCGATGCGCAACGGACGCGGGCCCGGCCCCTGCTCGGTCACGGCCCGGCCGAGCAGGCTGTCGGGCGTGCCGCGGGCGAAGCAGCGGACCACGGTGGTGCCCGACTCGTCGGACATCCGGTGAAACGTCGCCATCAACCCGTGCGTGGCGTCGTAGGGCGCTTCGGCGACGCGCGGCCAGCGCGAGCGCGTGACGGCGACGTCGACACCGCCCTTCTCCGCGAGGGCGACGAGCGCGCCCTCGACCGGATCGCCGGTCAGCTCACCATCGCTGATGACCGCGCCGGTGCTGAGCGCGAGCCCGGTCAGAACCGGCTCGAGCGCCAGCTCGGGGTCGCCGGCCACGTGCTTGATCGTGCCGGCGGTCGAGTAGCGCCGGCGCGGCAGCACCAACTCGACCGCGGCCGGCCGTCCGTGCGTCAGCACCCCGCTCGCGCCGACGTTGAGCGCCGACATCGACCCCAGCGCCGTGAGTGCCGGCGCCCGGCGGACGACCGCGCCCGCGCGTTCCAGCAGCTTCGCGGCGCGCGCGACGATCACCGCGACGACCACCGGAAGGCCGATGGGGAGCGCGCCGACGGTGAGGGCGACCGCCGCCAGGGCGATGCTGTCGGCATCCTCGGCGCGCAGGAGCCCGAGCGCGACCATCAGGATCAGCGCCACGCCGCCGAAGATCAGGCTCCGGCGCATGAGCCACGGCGGCCCGCTGGTGATCGCTGCCGCGACCTCGCCGGGCGCCGCGAGCAGCTCGGAGATGCGCCCCGCCTCCGTGGCCAGACCAGTGGCGGTGACGACGAGCTCGCCGGTGCCGTGCGTGACGCGGGTGCCCAGATAGAGCATGTCCGTCCGTTCCGCCAGCGAAGCGTCCGTGTCGATCACGAGGTCGACGCCCTTTCTCGCCGGGACGCGTTCACCCGTGAGCGCCGACTCGTCGACCTCCAGCGTGAAGCTCTCGAGCAGCCGCCCGTCAGCCGCCACCGGCTCACCCGCCTCGACGAGCAGGACATCGCCCGGGACCAGTTCCCGGGCAGGCACGCGCAGCGTCCTCCCGTCACGCCGCACCGACGCGCTCGCGGGAAAGAGCCGCTGCAACGCGGAGCCGGCGTCGGACGGCTCGCCCTCGGAGCGCACGCCGAGCACCGCGTGCACCAACGACACCGCGAGGACCACGAAGCCGGTGAGCGGCTCACCGAGCACGAAGCACCCGATGCTCGCCGCGGCGAGCAGGAGTGGCATCGGCTCCATGTATTGGCGGGTGAACGCCCAACGGCGTGGCTCGCGCTCGGCCGCCGCCGGCGCATTCGGCCCGAACACGGCGCGACGCTGCGCCGCTTCTTGGCTCGTCAGACCGACGCGCGGGTCGACATGGAAGGCGCGCAGCACATCGGCGCCGGGGAGTGCGTGCCAGGCTGGGGGCTCGTTGGCGACGTCCGGATCGACATGCGCCGCGACGATCGCGTCGCCCATGGCCAGACCCTCTCGCCGTCGCGCGCCGGCCGCAATAGGGTGCGCACACCACAGCGGGTGGTGTCTACGCGAGTCGGCCGTTCTCGCCGGCCCGGCCCGCCGCGCGCAGCAGCGGCACCTCCGCGAGCACCCGGGTACCGTGGCCCGGCGCGGAATCGATCAGCAGGCGCCCGCCGACGGCTTCGATCCGGTCCGACATGTTCCGAAGCCCGCCGGGGGCCGGCCCGGGCACGAACCCGGCCCCGTCGTCGCGGACCTCGAGCGTCAGGTGATCGTCCTGGCGGATGGTGATCCACACCGCGGTGGCCCCGTGCGCGTGCTTCTGCACGTTCTGCAGCGCTTCGATGCAGACGTAGTAGATCGCCAGCTCGATCTCGGGCGGCTGGCGCGACACGCGATGCGTGATCAGATGGACCGGGAGCACCGAGCCCGAAACGCTGCCGCGCAGCGCGTCCTCCAAGCCGCGATCGCTCAGCACCGCCGGGTAGACGCCGTGCGCGATCGAGCGGACTTCCTCGAGCGCCTGCTCGATCTCGCAGCCGAGGTCGCCCACCGCCTTGCGCCCGGCCACCGGATCGGTCGCAAGCAGCTCCTCAGCCAGTGACAGCCTGATGCGCAACAGGATCAGGCGCTGCTGCGCGCCGTCGTGCAGGTCGCGCTCGATCCGGGAGCGCTCCTTGTCGGCCGCCCGCACCAACCGCGCGCGGGAGTCCTCGAGCTGTCGCAGCGACCCGGCGAGCCTCCGGCGCATCTGCGCATGGCGCAGCCATGACAAGATCAGCGCCTGGACAGCGTGCAGCAGCTCATCGTCGTCGCGCAGGGCGTGGTCGTGCACGAGCAGGGCCAGCGGCACCCGGCCGTCGGTGATGGTCGTCAGCGCACGGCCGTTATCGCTGGCCATCGCCCCGAAAACGATTTCGCCTGATGTGGTCCGCCAACGGCCGGCGACGCCATCCGGGAGCAGGACATCGATGCCGGGATCGTCCAGCACCGCCGCCAGCTCCGCCTGCAACTGCGTCGCCCCGGGCTCGGCGCTGAACACGATGCTCAGGCGCTCGAGCATCTGACCGACCAGCATCCGGCGTGCGACGAGCCCGATGAAGAACGCGGCGGCGATACCCGGAATCCAGAGGCTCCAGAGCACGCCGAGCGTGTTGACGGCGCTCGAGTCCGGCGCCGCTTCACGCACCGCGAGGTAGGCGGCGAGTGTCATACAGCAGCCGATGCCCGTCACCGTCACCGGTGCCATCTGTCGCCGTCGCTGCCGGTTGGCCCCGCGCAACCGGCGGATCAACACGACGACGATCGCGATCATCAGGATCCCGGCGAGCAACTCGCGAATCGGCCTGACCACGTCCATGAACGCCGGCTCGGCATCGAGGATGAGGAACGCGTTCGGGGGGCAGTCAGTGGTGCATACGGCCCACGGTGTTCCCAGCGGATACGCCTCGACGAACAAGGCCGAGCCGATGAACGAGGTCATGACGAGGAGAACGCTGGCCCCGTACAGGCTCCGCTCGGCACCCGCTCGCAGGCGCCCCTCGGGATAGACCAGGATCAGGTAGAGCAAGAACGGGAAGATCAGCCAGGCGACGACACGTCCGATGCTGTACGCCGGATTGGAGTCCGTATAGCCGAGCGCCGTCAGCGACCAGATGAATCCCGCGGCGATCAACGCGATACCGAACCGGCGGGTCTGTGGATTCCGCAACCCGTAGATTCCACCGGCGATCGGAACGCAGATGATCAGGGCCTGTCGAATGGCGATGGCGAGCGGATCCGGCGGGTGGGCGCGAAGCGTGATCACCACCGCCCCGGCCGCCAGCGCCGCGGCCGCGACGGCGAGCGCGACTTCATTGACCGTACGTCGGCTGTACGCGTGCGTCATTCGAATAGCTGCGAGACGGCTGAACCCCTCCAGGGGCGCAGCCTACACCGGGCACCTCCGGGGCATGAGGAACGTGTCAGCAGGCGCTCTGAAGCCAAACCTCGCAGAGGATGCAATTCCGGCGGCGATGGACTACGGTCCGCCACATGACGATCCGCGTCGTACTGGCCGAGGACAACCTGTTGGTCCGGGAAGGCGTACGCCAGCTGCTCGCCACCGACTGCTCGATCGACGTGGTGGCCGCCGTCGGAGACGTCGACGAGCTGCGCGATGTCTGCGAGCGAGAGCGCCCCGCGGTCGTGGTGACCGACATCCGCATGCCCCCGACGCATAACGATGAGGGTATCCAGTTTGCTACCGAACTCCGTACGCGCCATCCGGAGATCGGGGTCGTCGTCCTCAGTCAGTACTCGGACCCGAGTTATGCCATCGCGCTGCTCGATGACGGGTCCGACGGACGGGCCTACCTGCTCAAGGAGCGCATCCACAACCGCGCGGAGTTGACCGGCGCGATCCGTGCCGTCGCCGCCGGCGGCTCGGTGGTCGACTCGGGCGTCGTCGTCGGGCTGGTGCACGCCCGCTCCGAGAGCGATCACTCCCCGCTGAAGGAGTTGACGGTGCGCGAGCGCGAGGTGCTGAGCGAGATCGCGCAGGGCAAGAGCAACATGGCGATCGCCGACTCCCTGTTCCTCACCAAACGCGCGGTCGAGAAGCACATCAACGCGATCTTCCTCAAGCTCGGGCTCGCCAACGCGGAGGATGTCTCCAAGCGTGTCGCGGCCGCGCTGATGCTCCTCGCCGAGCCGGGCGGCACGCAGCACACGCCGACCCCGCACTGATCGCTAGGCATTCGCCCGGCCGGCGGGAACCGGCCGGGCGATCGCTCAAGTCCCGCGTGCCGCCTGGGTCTGTGCATCCGCGAGCAGCGCGTCGGTCTTCGCATCCGCGCCGCGCGGAAGCACGAGCACCGGGCACGTCGCGGCTGCGATGACCTTGCGCGAGACGCTGCCGAGCAGCACCGCCCGCTTGGGCCCCAGCGCGCGCGAGCCCATGATCAGCATGTCAACGTGCCGTGACGCCGCCAGCAGGCCCTCGGCCGCCTCGTTGAACAGCACGTCGGTCTCGACGTCCACGCCCGCGCCCAGCTCGGCGACCACCGCGGCCAGCTCGCTCTCGGCATCGAGCCGTCCCCGCGCCGCTTGGCGCTCCGATGGACTGACGTCGTGGTGTTGCTCGGCGAGCATGCCGTGCGATTGCTGGGCGGCGTGCTTGGGGTCCAGCACCGTGATCGCGAGGACCCGGACGCTCGCCGCGCGGGCGAGGGCGATCGCGGCGTGCAGCGCCTCCCGGCCCTCGTCGGTCACGGTATACGCCGCTCCGATCAGGCGAATGCCACCCTCGGGACGGCGATAACCGAGCGGAACGATCGCCACTGGACATGAGCTGGCGTGGATCACCCGCTGGGCGGTGGTGCCGAGCGTTCGCGGCGTTCCCCGCCGCGAGGCGCCGAGCACGATCAGCTCAGGGCTGATCTCGTCCATCGCCTGCGCCAGCCCTCGCGCGGCGCTCGAGTCGTCGAAGACCCGGATGTCCGGGTCGTGGATGCCGCGGCGCACGAGCTCCTTGCGCAGTTGCGAGATCTGGTCGTCGTGCTCGTACACGACGTCGTTCATGAGCGGGACGCCGTGGTCGACCGAGACGATCACCAGCGGCGCGCCGGTGATGCGGCTCGCCGCCAGGCCGAACTCGATCGGCTCGTGCGCCGCAGGCCCCGGGGCGAAGGCGGCGACGATCGGCGCGCGTGACTGGGATGCGGAGGACTCCATGAACCGACGCTATGCCGGGCGCCGGAGGCGGGCATCGCCTGATTCGGGTGATGCTCTGCGCCCGACAGGGTGGTGTGGGCGCCCTCACGCGAGGCGGGTATGCCTCCTTGGCGCGGCACCGGCGTCAAGGGATGCTGGTTCCTCCGTGATGACGCCGGAAACCGCATTCCTGCTTCACCCGCTCTCGAGGCCTCTCGACCCGGGCGAGCGCCCGCCGAGGCTGCGACCGGGAACCGTGCAGCGCGGACGGCTCGTGCGCCCGCTGACCGCCTGCCGCGACCGGCCGATCGCGATGATCACCGCGCCCGCGGGCTACGGCAAGACGACCCTGCTCACGCAATGGGCGCTGCGCGACGAGCGGCCGTTCACGTGGGTCGATTCCGGCGCGGCCGCGCTGGCGGCGATCCAGGCTGCCGCGGGCGCCCCCGCGCACCGCGTGGTCGTCCTCGACGAGGCCGACCGGCTCCCGCCCGCAGAGCTCCGGCGGATCCTCGACGTCGCCCGAGACCTCCCCGCGGGCGCGATGCTCGCGCTCGGCTCGCGTGCGGCGCTCGCCGAGCCGACGGGTCGGCTCCGCGCCGAGCGCCTCCTGCTCGAGCTCGGACCCGCGGACCTCGCGCTGACGCACCTCGAGGCTGCGCGGATGTTGACCGCCGCCGGGCTGCGGCTGGACGACGACCAGGTCACGCGCCTGCTCGCGCGGACCGAAGGCTGGCCGGCGGCGCTCTCGCTGGCGGCGACCGCGCTCGAGGATGTGCACGACGTCGACCGCGCGATCGCCGGGTTCGACGGTGCCGACCGGATCGTCGCGGACTATCTGCAGTGCGACCTGCTGGCGCGCCTGACGCGGTCCGAGCGCACGCTCCTGCGCCGCTGCTCGATTCTCTGCCGGCTGAGCGGGCCGTTGTGCGACGCCGTGCTCGACGTCCACGGCGCCGGCGCAACGCTCCGCAGCCTGGTGCGTGCCGGGTTGCCGCTGACGCCGCTGGACCGGTCCGACCAGGCGTTTCGCCAGCATCCGCTGCTGGCGTCGATGCTCCGCGCCGAGCTGATGCGCGCCGAACCGGAGCTCGAGCCGACCCTGCACCGGCGCGCCGCGCTCTGGTACGCCGAAGCCGGCGATACCACCGCCGCGATCCAGCACGCCATCGCGTGTCGTGACACCGAGATCGCCGGCCGGATGCTCTGGTCGATCGCGCCTGAGATCCTCGCCGAGGGTCGCGGGGCACGACTCGGCGGATCGCTGACGCGGTTCCGCGAGAGCGAGATCGCCTCGCATCCGGGGCTCGCGCTGGCCGCGGCGGCGTATCACCTCGCCGAGGACCGGCGCGGCCGCGCGCAGGGCTGGTCGGAAGCAGCCGACCGGCTGCTGCCCGCCGCGAAGAGCGACTGGTCCGGCCCGGCGACGCTCATCCGCGCCTGCCTCGCCCGCGATGGCATCGCCCGCCTCCAAGCCGATGCCGAGCACGCCTGCGACCGGATGCCACTGGACGGCGCCGGGCACTGCCTCGCGCTGTATCTCAGTGGCGTGGCGCACCACCTCGGCGGCTCTGGCGCGACGGCGCGTGAGCGGCTCGACGACGCCGCCTGCCGCTCGGCCGACGCCTATCCGGTGCTGAACGGCCTCATCCACGCCCAACTGGGGCTCCTGGCGATCGACGCCACCGACTGGACCGAGGCCGACGCGCACGCCAACGCCGCGTACGCCGCCCTCGCCCCCGGGCCGTCACCCGACGCCGCGCACGCCCTCGCCCTCGCCGTGTTCGGCGTCGTGGCCGCGCAGCGGGCCGATGTCGCTCAGGCACGCCACGACGCCGCCCACGCAGGCCGTCTGCTGGCCGCGCTGACCGACACGACGCCGTGGCTGCTCGCGCAGACGCACGTCTGGCTGGCACGCGCGCAGATCCGCCTCAGCGACGGCCCGACCGCGCGCATGCACCTGGCCCGCGCGGCACGCTTCGCGGGGCAGGTCAAGGACTCCCCCGTCCTGGCCGAGTGGATTCACGACGGCTGGGAGCGTGCCGACGCGTTCGCCTGCAGTGTGACCGGCGACGGGCCGACGCTCACCAACGCCGAGCTCCGCGTGCTGCGGATGCTGCCCAGTCACATGACGTTCCGCGAGATCAGCGAGCGCCTGCACGTCTCGACCAACACGGTCAAGACGCAGGCGCTGTCGGTGTATCGCAAGCTCGATGTCTCATGCCGCTCGGAGGCGGTCGACCGCGGTCGCCTCGCCGGCGTGATCGAGAACTAGCGGGCGTTGAGCGCGCCGGTGAAGAACTCCAGCGCCTTGCGCGTCTTGGTCTGCTGCTCGCCGCCGAGGTCGAGCCCGCGCTTCGCGAGGAAGCCGCGCGTCTCAGCCGCGACCTGAAAGGCCTCCGCCGGCGCGCACTTCGTCGAGAGCTCGAGGATGCGCGAGCCGTCCGGGTAGAGCCACAGCTCGGTGACCAGCCGGCGGTCGAACCCCTCCACGAGGCCCTTGAGCTTGAGCACGAAGACCGGGCCGAGCACGGCGAGATCGTTGATCGCGATCCCGTCCGGAGCGTGGTCCGCGTAGAGCCGTCGCTGCTCCTTCGAATAGAGCTTCTCGAGCGACCGCTTCCCGTGCACCGACTGGCGGACGTCGTCGGCGCCGAGCATCGCCTTCATCGTGCCCGAGCACACGAACCCGCCCGGCAGCGCGTCGACCTCGACCGTGAACGCGGCCGACTGCCGGATGGCCTTGGGCAATTCGCTCGGGACGACCGGTCGCAGCTTGATCACGGAGTCGTCGCGGCGCTTCTGGACGCGACGCGCACGCACGACGACGCCCTGCTTGTTGAGGGCGAGATCGGGCGTGTCGAAGAAGAACACCTGGCGGATCTGCGCGTCGAGCGGGTCGAGCCCGAGCGCGTGCACCGTCGCCGCGTGCGCGTGCTCGGCGACCGTCACCTTCAGCTCCACGCTGTCGGCCCCTTCGATCAGCGACAGCAGTTCCGGCAGGGTCTCGTCGGTATAAGCGCGCTGCGTCGTCGTCATCTCGCCCTCCTTGTGATTGCCCACGAGCCTCGCGAACGGGCGGGTGTCGCGCCACCGCGCTCGCCGGTGTCTGGCCACGTGCCTGCATGCCGCCCCGCCTCGTGCCTGCGCCCTGGCGTGGGCGCGCGCGGCTGCGCAGACTCGGGCGGAGATGCCGACCGCCGAGACCCATTCCGCTCCGCTCCCCACGGTCGGCCGCTGGGAGTGGCGGGCCTTCGGGGCTGACATCGCGGAGGCGGAGCGTCACCTGGCGGCGCTGCCGGCCGACTCCGTCGAGGAGAGCGACGAGGTCTACTTGCTCTCGTCCGCCAGCGACGCGTCGGTGAAGCTCCGCGACGGCGTGATCGATGTCAAGGAGCTGCAGGACGTGCGGCCCGACGGGCTGCAGCAATGGCTCCCAGTGCTCAAAGCGCCATTCCCCCTGGACGCCGACGCCGCCGGCCGTGTGCTGGCGGCGCTCGGCGTCGGCGCGACGCTCGCGGGTGGCGTCCACTCGATCGGCGAACTCGCCGCCGCGAGCCCTGGCCTGCGCGCCCTGCACGTGCGCAAGCGGCGCCGGCACTACACGTTCGGCGGCTGCATGGCCGAGCTCACCGAGCTCACGGCCGGCACGCAATCGACCCGGACGGTCGCGGTCGAGGCGAACGATCCAGAGCTCGTGGGCCGGACGGGGCGCGCGCTCGGCCTCGGCGGGCACGGAAACACCGCCATCGCGCGTGGCATCAAACTCCTCGCGGCCTTCGGCCGGCCATGCGTCGCGATCATCGACGTCGGCACCAACTCGGTCAAGTTCCTGCTCGCCGCGCATGCTGCCGACGGCACGTGGCCCACGCTCGCCGATCGGGCCGAGGTGACGCGACTCGGCCAGGACGTCGAACGGACCGGACATCTGGGAGCGGCCCCGATGACGCGCACGGTCGAGGCGATCGCGGGCATGGCCGATCAAGCGCGGCGGGCCGGCGCCGAGGCGATCACGGCGGTCGGCACGGCCGGGCTGCGCAGCGCGCCCAACGCCGCGGAGTTCATCGCGGCGGTGCAGGCCCGCTGCGGCATCACCATCGAGGTCATCTCCGGAGAAGAAGAGGCCAGGCTCGCCTATGTGGCCGCCACGTCCGGCCTCGACGCGAGCGGCGCATTGGTCGTCTTCGACACCGGAGGCGGCAGCTCGCAGTTCACGTTCGGCGACCCACGGCACGTGTCCGAGCGCTTCAGCGTGGACGTCGGCGCGGTGCGCCTCACGGAGCACTTCGCCCTCGGCGACGCCGTCTCCGAGGACGTGCTCTCGTCGGTGACCGTCGCGATCGCGGGCGAGCTCGTCCGCCTCGACGGCCGGCGCGCACCCGCTCGCGTGATCGGCATGGGCGGCGCCGTCACCAACCTCGCCGCGGTCAAGCACGGCATGGTGACCTACGACCGTGACGTCGTCCAGGGCACGGTCCTCGACCGGCTCGAGATCGATCGTCAGATCGACCTCTACCGCACGCGCAGCGCCGAGCAGCGGCGCGCGATCGTCGGGCTGCAGCCCGCGCGGGCCGAGGTCATCCTCGCCGGCGCATGCATCGTCCGTACCGTCCTGGAGCTGCTCGGAGCGGACGCGCTCACCGTGTCAGACCGCGCCCTGCGGCACGGTCTGCTCGCCGAGCGGTACGCACTCGCCGTCAATCCCGTATGAACGCGTCGCCGTGCGCCGTCACGGCCCACAGCACGAGTGCGTTGCAGACGATCGCGATGCTCGACCACGCCGGATAGGCGCCGAACATCAGGAAGTTCGCCAGCACCCCGCACACCGCGACGAACATCGCGAGCAGGGTCCCGCCGAACCACCGGAGGCCCAGCAGGACCGCGGTGACGAGCTGCACGCCGGCGATCGCGAGCGAGATCCAGCCCCAGGTCTCGAGGTTCGAGAAGAGCAGGCCGCCCTCGGCGAAATGCTCTTTCTTGGCCAGGGAGGTGACGCCCCAGATCAGGTTGGCCGCGCCTGCGAGTGCGAGGTAGGTCGCGGCGAACATCACCCATCCGCGGCTGCTCTCGTGTTCGACCCCTGCATCGGTGTACATCTCGTTCCCCCCATGGCGGTGGTTGCGTGGACGATCGACCCGGCGCCGAGCGTGGCAGCGGCGCCGCGGATCTCCATCACCCGATCCGCATGATGGAGCGCGCGCGGTGCGCGGCGATCCTGCGCCCATGACCCTCGCCGACGCGGAGGCCACGCCGGGCGTGAACCCCGTCGTCGCCATCCTGATCCTCAGCGCGATGGCCGGGGTGCTCGTCGTCGTGTTCGCGCGGACGTTCGCGTCAGCCCACAGGTCCCGCGGGAAGCTTCGCCACTGCCCGGTGTGTCACGGCGACGCGCTGCGCGACGTGCGCGACGAACGGATCAGCGACGTGAGCTCTCAGGTGTCGTTGCAGTGCGGCGAGTGCTCGACGTGGCGGCGCATGGTCACCAACCATGCGGACCTCGTCTGGGAGGTCAAGGCGCTCGACCGCGACCGGCAGGTGATCTGTGCCGAGATCGAACAGCTCGAGCTCCCTGAGCGACAGCTCGTCACGCGCGACGGCCACGCCACGGCGGCCGTCCGCGCGTCACACGCCAAAGGCCGCGCGCCAGCCACGCGGACGCGGCAACGTTGAGCACGAGCGACTCGAACCGTCCTGGTCTCTGCGGGCGCAAGATCATGCCCGCAGCATCGAACCGCCCCGGGTTGCGGCGCATCATCCGGTCGGGATGACGCGGGTGGCGCGGCCGTACGCGGCCGCGCGCTCCGCCGCGACGCGTACCCGGCTCACACCGCGGTTGGGCGTCGCGCCGGATCCTCGACCACCGCTTGGGGCACCGGCCCGCCCACGGGTTGCCGGGCGCGCAGCTGGTAGACCTTCTCGGACAGCCAATCGATCAACGCGCTGAGGCACAACCCGACGATGCCGTACACGATCATGGCGAACAGCACCGAGGTGTCCAGGACCGAGTTGCCGGTCAGCTGGATCGACTCGAAGATCCCGCGGAACGGCGCCATCACGCGGTCCAGGCTGCGGTAGACCCACTCGGCGAACCCGGCGTCCGGATTCGCCCCGAACAGCAGCAGGAAGAACCCGAGCACGAGGATGATCAACGCGATGATCGTGAACGTGTAGACCAGGTAGGTGAGCGCGCGGGCGGCACGCACGATGGTGAGCGATCGCGACTGGTGCATGAGATCATCGAACCGTCGCTTCGCGACTCAGGCAAGGGTGCCGGCTTCTCCGTCGCCGGGAGGTGTACACGCGGCACACGCAGTGTGGTGTGCGCGCCTTCACAATTAGCGGGCACACCCCCTTGGTCGTCTCATGTTCCGCGCGGGATGCTTCAGGCTCTCATGGACACTCTGAGCGTGTGGTGCTTCCCAGGCCCGGATGCCGCCGAGCGGCTGGTGTGTCGCCTCGACGGCGGCACCGGGAGCGGTCGCGTCGCGATTGACGACGCCGCGCTCGTCTCGTGGCCCTCGGGGCGCCGCACGCCGGCGATCCGCGAGCTCGGAGGCCTCACCGGGCCCGGCACGCTGTGGGGCGGATTCTGGGGCATGCTGCTCGGGCTGATCTTCCTCACACCGCTGGCCGGCCCCCGGTTCGGCGCCGCCGCCGGCGCGGTGGCGGGCAGCTTCTCGGAGTTCGGTGTCTCCGACGACTTCGTCATGCGCGTCCGGGAGGAGGTGACACCGGGCACCTCGGCGATCTTCTTGATCAGCACGCGATCCTCGGCGCAGTCCGTCGCCGAGGCGTTTGCCGACCTTGACGCGACGGTCCTGCGCTCCGAGCTCTCGGTCGAGCAGGAGGAGCGCCTCCGGGAGGCGCTCAGCGACCGCTGAGCGACCGGCGATCATCCGATCCGGGTGAGGCATCGACGGCGAGCCGTCATGAGACTGGGGCCGTAGTCGAACCAAGAAGGAGATGCACGGGTGAGCACACTGGTGGCAATCGCCTATCCCGATCTGCAGACGGCGGAAAAGGTGCGCGCCGAGCTGATTCAGGCAACGAAGGAGCAGATCCTCCAGCTCGAGGATGCTGTCGTGGTCGAGCACCGCGCCGACGGGAAGATCAAGCTGCACCAGGCGATGAGCCCGGCCGGCACAGCCGCCGCCGGCGGCGCGGTGTGGGGCGGGCTGATCGGCCTGCTCTTCCTCGCACCGCTGCTGGGCATGGCGATCGGCGGCGCGAGCGGCGCGCTCGCCGGCAAGATGACCGACACGGGCGTCAACGACGACTTCCTGAAGAACCTGGGCGCCAACATGCCGCCCGGCGGGGCGGCCCTGATCATCCTCGGCCGCGCGGGAGCGCCGGCCAAGGTCATCGATCGTATGCGCCCGTACGGGGGCGAGCTGATCCAGACGTCGCTCGACGACGAAGCCGAGGAGCGGCTGCGCGTCGCGCTCGGCGAGCCGGTCGCCGCGGCCTAGGCCCCGCGCCTCACTAACCGCCCGTCGCGTCCCGCGGCGGGCGGTCGCCACGTCTGTGCACGACCCACAGCCCGCGCAGCAGCCGCGGCGTCAGCCAGTGCTTCTGGAGCAGGGCGGTCGCGCCGCACCCGCGAGCCAGGCGCGAGAGCGTCTCGGGCTCGAGGCTCGAGGCGAGGATGATGATCCGATCCGGGTCCTCGCGGTGCAGCCGGTCCGCGACGTCGATGCCGTCGATGCCCGGCATCCGGACGTCGAGGATCACGATGTCCGGATCCAGGCGGGGGATGAGCTCGAGCGCCGACTCGCCGTCAGCGGACTCCCCCACGAGCTCGAAGCCCGGGGTGCTGTCGACGATCGCCCGCGCCGCGCTTCGGAACACCGCCTGGTCGTCGACCGTGACGACACGGACGGGTCGTGGCCGCACGCTCACGTCGAGTCCGATCGAGCTGCAGGCATAGGGTGAACGATGGCCCCGCGCGACCCTCGCGGGCAAGGGCGCGCGCCTCCCCGCCTGAAGCATGTATGCACCATTGTGGGAGGCCCAGTCCGCAGCGGATTCTTCGGCCATGGCGTGCGGCTCGCGAGCGCAACGAACCCAACCCCGCCACGGCGGGGGTCGAGGTGAACCGATCTCCCTTGATGCGTGAAAGGACTCGAACATGACGACGACCACCCAGCACCGTGACGTGGCCGCCGGACTGAAGGGCCGCAACTTCCTTACGTTCGAGGACTACAGCGCCGTGGAGATCCGGTACCTGATCGAGCTCGCCGCCGAGCTCAAGGCCGCCAAGCGCAGCGGGCGCGAGCAGAAGCACCTCGTCGGCAAGGAGATCGCGCTGATCTTCGAGAAGGACTCGACGCGCACGCGCTGCGCCTTCGAGGTCGCCGCCTACGACCAGGGTGCGCATGTGACGTTCATCGGCCCGGGCGGGTCGCACATGGGCCACAAGGAGAGCGTCAAGGACACCGCGCGGGTGCTCGGCCGGATGTACGACGCGATCGAGTACCGCGGGTCCGGCGAAGCGGTCGCGGTCGAGCTCGCGCGCTGGGCCGGCGTGCCGGTCTACAACGGGCTGGCCGACGAGTGCCACCCGACCCAGATGCTCGCCGACTTCCTGACGATGCGCGAGCACTTCGGCAAGGCCTACGAGGACATGACGTTCTGCTACCTCGGCGACGCCCGCTTCGGCATGGCCAACAGCTACTTGATCACCGGGACCAAGCTCGGCATGGACGTGCGGATCGCGGCCCCGCGGTCGCTGTGGCCGTCGCAGGCGCTGATCGACCACGCGCAGGAGCTTCCCGGGCCGGTGACGATCACCGAGGACGTCGCCGAGGCGGTGCGCGGCTGCGACGTCCTGCTGACCGGCGCCTGGATCTCGATGGGCGATTCCGACGACGTCCGGGGCGAGCGCATACGGCTGCTCATGCCGTACCAGGTCAACGCGGACACGATGGCGCTGACGGGCAACCCCGGCGTCCGGTTCATGCACTGCCTGCCGGCGTTTCACAACACCGACACGCAACTCGGCAGGCAGATCGAGCGCAAGTTCGGGTTGACCGCGCTCGAGGTGACCGAGGAGGTCTTCGAGTCGCCGGCGTCGATCGTCTTCGATGAGGCCGAGAACCGCATGCACACGATCAAGGCGGTCATGGTCGCCACGCTGGCGAGATAGGGGATCGACGATGGCGACGACGGCACCCCCGGCACCCGAGACGCAAGCGCCCACGTGGCATGTGCTCTCGCGTGAACGCGCGACACACGAGCTGGAGGTCGAGCCCAAGCGCGGGTTGAGCGGCGAGGAAGCCGCCAAGCGCCTCGAGCGCTTCGGGCCCAACCGCTTCGCCGAGGCCAAGTCCGAGCCGCGCTGGCATGCGTTCCTGCGCCAGTTCCGCGACCCGATGCAGATCGTGCTGCTGGCCGCGGGCGTCATCTCGATCTACCCCGTCAAGCAGCCCGGCACCGGGATCATGATCCTGGCGCTGACGCTGCTCAACGCCGTGCTCGGCCTCAACCAGGAGGGCAAGGCCGCCGCGGCGGTCGCGGCGCTGGCGAAGATGATGATCATCAAGGCGCGGGTGCGCCGCGACGGCGCGCTCGCCCAGCTGCCCGCGGAGCAGCTGGTGCCCGGCGACGTGGTCGAGATCGAGGCGGGCGACGTCGTGCCCGCCGACGGACGCGTCCTGTCGGCGGCGACGCTGGAGGTCGCCGAGGCGGCGCTGACCGGCGAGAGCCTGCCGGTGGGCAAGGGCGTGGAGAGCGTCTCGGCTCCCGACGCCCCGCTCGGCGATCGCACCGACATGGTCTACATGAACACGAACGTCACGCGCGGGACCGGCGAGTTCGTCGTCACCGCGACCGGGATGGCGACCGAGGTCGGGCACATCTCCGGGATGCTCCAGCACGAGGAGGACTCCAAGTCCCCGCTCACGGTGCAGCTCGAGAAGCTGACGAAGCAGCTCGTGACGATCGCCGGGCTGGCGCTCGTCGTCTCCGTCGTGCTGAACATGCTGCGCGGCCAGAGCTTCACCGCGGTGTTCACCGTCGCGGTGGCGTTCGCGATCGCCGCGATCCCGACCGGCCTGCCCGCGGTCGTCACCACCATCCTCGCGCGCGGCACCCGGCTGCTCGCGGACGCCAACGCGATCGTCAAGCGCCTGCGCTCGACCGAGACGCTCGGCGCGACGTCGGCGATCTGCTCGGACAAGACCGGCACGCTGACGCTCAACCAGATGACCGCGGTCGAGCTCACGATCCCGGGCCGCCACTACACGGTCTCCGGCACCGGCTACTCGACCGAGGGCCAGATCAAGCACGTCGGCGGCGAGCCGCCGGTGCCGCTCGAGCCGTTCATGTTCCCGCTCGCGCTCGCCTGCGACGCCGTCCTCACCGACACCGGCGAGATGATCGGCGACCCGACCGAGGGCGCGCTGGTCGTCCTGGCGGAGAAGGGCGGCTTGGACCTGACGCTGACCCGGGACCGCTACCCGCGCGTCGCCGAGCTGCCGTTCGACACCGCGTACAAGCTGATGGCGACGTTTCACCGGATGACCGACGAGACCGGGCGCGACGTGATCCGCTGCTTCGTCAAGGGCGCGCCCGACCAGCTGCTGGCACGCGCGGGAACGCACCTCGATCCCGCGCTCGAGATCGTCGCCGCCGACGAGGCCTTCCGCACTCGCTACATGGCCGAGAACGAACGCCTCGCCCGGCAGGGCCTGCGCGTGATGGCGACCGCGCGCAGGGACTTCGAGCCGTCCGCGTTCGACCCCGGCGCCGACCTGCTGACACTGATGGACGACCTCACGCTGCTCGCGCTCGTCGGCATCGTGGACCCGCCCCGCCCGGCCGCGAAGGCGGCGATCACCAAGGCGCACTCCGCCGGCATCCAGGTCCGCATGATCACCGGCGACCACGCGATCACCGCCGAGGCGATCGCGCGCGAGCTCGGCATCGAGGGCCGCGCGATCACCGGCGCGCAGTTCGCCGAATTGAGCGACGAGCAGGCCGACGCGGAGATCGACGACATCGGCGTGATCGCCCGCGTGACGCCCGAGCAGAAGGTGCGCCTCGTCGACATCCTCAAGCGCAAGGGGCACGTCGTCGGCATGACCGGCGACGGCGTCAACGACGCGCCCGCGCTCAAGCGCGCCGACATCGGCATCGCGATGGGCATCACCGGCACCGAGGTCTCCAAGGAGGCCGCGGCGATGATCCTCACCGACGACAACTTCGCCACGATCGTCAAGGCCGTCGAGCTCGGCCGCCGCCTCTACGACAACCTCGTCAAGTACATCCGCTTCCAGATGGGCGCGCTGGCCGGGATGATCCTGACCTTCCTCGGCGCGAGCGTGCTCTACATCGCGTCCGGCATCCCGTTCCTGCCGGCGCAGACGCTGTGGGTGAACTTCACGACCCAGGTCTTCCAGGCGATCGGCCTGGGCTACGGCGCGCCCGGCGAAGGCGTGATGGAGCGCCGCCCGCGCAAGCCCGAGGAGCCCATCCTCAAACGCGACGACACCCGCTGGTTCGTCGTCGCGGGCATCGTCATGGCAGCCGCGACGCTCGCGGTCGCGGCCGGCGCCGAGCACACCCACGGCGAGGATCTCGCGCGCACGATGGCGTTGACGACGTTCGCGATCGGCAACCTCGTGTTCTCGTTCACGGCCCGCGACAAGGTGCATTCGGCGCTCAGCCTCGACACGTTCAACGACCGGACGTTCGTCATGTCGTCATTGCTGTCGGTCGCGGCGATCATCCTGGCCACCGAGCTCGGGTTCCTGCAGCGCGTCCTGGACACGGTGGAGCTCACCGGGAACCAGTGGCTGATCTGCATCGGCGCCGGCCTCACCGTGGTGGTCGCGTCCGAGCTCTGGAAGCTCGTCCTGCGGCGCCGCGCCGAGTGAGCCCGCCGGCCGGCCGAACGCAGCTCACCCGGATGGGATGATGCACATTCGCCCTCCTGGATCGATGATCGACATCCCACCCGAAGGAGGAAACGATGGCACCCGAATCGATCGAAGAGATGGGCCCGATCGACTATGTCGTGCTCGAATGGCCCGGCCGGCAGCCCAAGGGCGACGCCGCGCCGTTGATCCTCGAACTCGTCGACCGCGGCATCATCCGCATCCTCGATATCGCCTTGATGGTCAAGGCTGAGGACGGCTCGATCGCGGCCATCGACCTCGGCGAGCTCGACGCCGACAGCGGTTTCGCGGAGTTCCAGGGCGCTTCGACCGGGCTGCTCTCGCAAGAGGATCTCGAAGAGGCCGCCAACGCGCTCCAGCCCGGCACGTCCGCCGCCGTGCTCATGTGGGAGAACCGCTGGGCCGCCCCCGTGGCCGTCGCGCTGCGCCGTTCGGGCGGTCAGTTGGTCGCCAGCGGGCGGATCGAGATCCAGGCGATGCTGGCCGCGCTCGAAGCACTCGACCCGTCCGCCGTCACGAGCTGAGAACAGGAAGGAAACGACACATGCCCGGATTGCTCCGCGGGGTTGCCCGCACCGCAGTGATCGCCGGAACGGCGACGACCGTCAGCAACCGCGTCTCGCGCCGCCAGGCGAACCGCTGGGCCGCGCAGGACCAGCAGCAGTATGAGGAGCAGGCTCCCCCGCCGCAGTATCAGCAGGCGCCCCCGCCGCCGGAGCCGCAGGAAGACCCCATCGCCCAGCTGCGGGAGCTGGCCAAGCTGCGCGACGACGGGATCCTCACCGAAGAGGAGTTCGCCGCCGAGAAGCACAAGATCCTCGGGTAAGGGAGCCGGCCATGACCAAGACGCAGGTCCCCGTGCCACTCGCAGAGATGACCGAGGGCTCGGGGCGGTGGACCGGGTGGGTGGTCTTCGCCTCGATCATGCTCGTCGTCGTCGGTGGCATCAACATCATCCAAGGGCTCGCCGCGCTCCTGAACGACAGCTACTTCGTCGTGCGCAGCGGTAACGATCTGCTGATCGCCAACTTCGACACGTGGGGCGTCATCCTCGTGGTGTGGGGCGCCGTGCAGGCCGGTGCCGGCCTCGGGCTCAACAGCGGTCACGGCTGGGCACGCGTGCTCGCGATCATCGTGGCGGCCGTGAGCATGATCATCCAGACGCTCTTCCTCGCCGCCTATCCGATCTGGTCGGTGATGATCATCGCGCTCGACGTCATCGTCATCTACGCGCTCACGGCGCGCTGGGCGGAGGCCCGCGGCGGCCTCTGATCGATTGCTCATCGGCGGCGACAAGCCGTGGCCGCGTTACGGGCTCCTGCTGACGTGCACGACCGCGTCCGTCGCCGTCCAAGGCGCAGTCCCCCCGGGCGCGGCGCAACAAGTGGTGGTGAACCTGCTGCTCGGCGCCGCGCTCATCCTCGCGTTCCAGATCGCCCGGGCTAGGCCGTTCGTCGTCACGTTCGCCTACGTCTGGGCGGCTGCGGGGGCCGTGGTCGCCCTCCTGAGCGCGACCGGAGACATGCTGGGCGACGGCGAGTCCCGCCTGATGAGCTTGACGCTCGTCGCGCTGGGGCCGCCGGCGCTCGTCGTCGGCCTGCTGCGCAGCCTGCGTGCCAGTGGGCGGATCGGCATCGAGGCGGTCACGGGCGTGCTCGCCCTGTACATGCTGCTCGGGATGCTGTTCGCGTTCCTCTACGGCGCGCTCGACAACCTCGGCGGCGCGCCGTTCTTCACCAACGGCACGCCGGCGACGGTCTCGAACTGCACGTACTTCAGCTTCACGACGCTGACCACGGTCGGCTACGGGGACCTGACCGCCCGCACCGACCTCGGGCACACGCTCGCGGTCTTCGAGGCGCTGATCGGTCAGATCTACCTCGTGACCGTGGTGTCACTGATCGTCAGCAACCTCGGGCGGGCGCGCCCGAACCGGTCCTGACGGAGCGCGCCGCGTCAGACGAACTCGTCGACGTGGGTCGTCAGCGCCCAGATGATCAGTCCGTCGACGATGATCGCGGCGATCGCCCAGGCCGGGTACGCGCCGAGCCACAGCAGCTGCGTCAGCGCGTTGACGCTGGCGATCGCGAGGCCGAAGATCCAGCTGATCGTGCCGCGGCGCAGGATGGCGATGCCGGTGACCGCCTGCGCGGTGCCGACGACCAGCCACCAGATGCCCCATGCCGTGAGGTCGCCGAACAGCAGCTCGTCGGCGACGTAGTAGTCGTCGTTGACGAGCGCGACGATGCCGTCGATGAGGTTGAACGCGCCGACCAGGAGGAACATGACCCCGGCGAAGGTCACCCACCCGCTGCGCGTCGAATGGGCCTGGGGCGTCGTGGGCTGAACGGCCATGGGAGCTCCTCTACGGTTTGCCGACAAGGTCGTCGTGCAGGATCCGGGCCTTCTCGGTCCGCAGCTCCTCGTCGTCGAGGACGCCGGCGGCCCGCAGCCTGCCAAGGCGCTCGAGCTGCTCGATCCGCTCCTCGTCGGTGCTCGTGGCGCGGCCGGTGACGGCGTCGCGCGACGAAGCGAGCGCGGTCGTCGCCGTCCCCGCCGTGCGCACGGCCGTCTGCCGCAGCGACGCGCTCTGGCGCCGCCCGGCGGCGGTCATGCGAGCCCAGCGCTCCCGCCGCCGGCGCGCGGCGTCCGCGCGCGAAGCCGCGGGGAACTCCCGGATCATCTGGCGCCGCAGCGCCTCCACGCCGGCGGCCAGCAGCACGATCAGGATCACGAGCATCGGGCCGTTGCGCCAGGCGGGCGTCGGCGCCCAGGCGACGAGGATCGCCACGACCACGGCCAGTGCGCTGTACGCGATCCACGGCACGCGCCAGTAGGGCGCCGCGACGCGGCGCACCGTGGTCGCGATGCCGGTCGGCCCGGCCAGCCACGCGCCCGCGATCATCACGACGCCGTAGGCGATCGTCGCGACCGCGACGTTCACCAGCAGCGCGGTGGCGATCGAGTAGACCGTGGCGATCGACGGCTCGGCGGCCGCCGTGCGTGCCAGGGAGGAGACGAACTGGTCGCCGGCGACCGAGCGGGCGAGCAGCGCGCCGGCGCCCGCGACGACGAAGCCGATGCCATAGGTGCGCAGCGCGCGCCGCCGCCAGCCCGGAGCCACGGCGACCGCGGCGCCGAAGAGGACGAGCGAGAGCACGACGAGGAAGACCGGCAGCGGCTTGAGCACGCGGAGCACCGTCTGGGCCGTCTCGAGCTGGTTGGAGCGCATCAGCGTGACCTGCGACGCGCTCGCGGGGAGCACCCTGCTCAGCCGTCCGCCGACGCCGACCTCCTGCTGCAGACGGGCCAGCAGTTGCTTGACGTCGAGCACGACCACGCCGTTGCGCGTCGAGACGGTCTTGCCTCCGCCATCGAGCACGAGCAGCAACTGCTCGTGCGCGTTGCGGTTGGCATCGACCCAGAGGGCCTGGACGTCCGGCCGGGCGAGCGCCTTGCGGGCGGTCTTCTCGACCTGGTTGCGCAGCGCGTTGGCGGCGGGCGCCGCGAGGACCTTCGCCCGGTCGGGGAGCGCGTCGCGCAGTTCGCCCTCGATGTCGACGCTGCTGTACAGCTCCTCCGTCAACCGCGCGGCCAGCTGGTCGCGCACGACGGGCTGCTGGAGCAGCTCACTGCTCGTCCGCGACCAGTTGTCGGTGTTGAGCGCCTGGCGGTTGAGCCAGATCGCCAGGATGGCGAGGAAGGCGACCACCGTCGCGGCGACGATCAGCGCCATCGCGAGCGGTCGCCGCCAGCTTCCCACCTTGGCCTCCACGGCGATCGGACCGTCCGCTCAGAGGCCGGTTCGATCGACCGGCGACCGCTGGTTCTGGGCTCGGATCTCGGCCTCGGCCACGTACGCGGCGTCGACGTCGCCCGGCATCGGCTTGCGAGCGGCCCACCAGATGATCGAGCCGATCATCGGCAGGATCACGACCAGCAGGCACCAGCCTGCCGTCCCCCAGCCGCCGAGGTGGTGACGAAAGATGTCATAGAGCGTGAGCGCGACGACCACGCACACGATCGGGATGACGACGAGCCAGAAGAGCGTCACGGCGAAGTCCTTTCCTTCGGCGCAGTGAACACGATCCTCATCTGGATCGGTCCCGTCCACAAGGACGTGCACACCACCTCCTCGGGCGTGCGTGCGCCATTGCCGGGAATAGCCTGTAACGGCCGGCGCGTCCCAGGGACTCCGGGTCATGCCGATCCCCGCCAGCATCCAGCAGTTCATCGACCGCCAGGCCGATGCCGCTCCCACGAGCTACGGCGACCTGCGAGCCGTGGTGTTCAACGGCACGCTCAAGCGTTCACCCGAGCCGAGCCAGACCGACGGGCTCTTGGCGATCTCACGCGGGCTCCTCGAGCGCCTCGGCGTGCAGGTCGACGTCGTCCGGATCGTCGACCACGTGATCCCGCCCGGCGTCTGGCCCGACATGACCACCCAGGGCTATGACCGCGACGACTTCCCGCGCATCTACCGCGAGCTCGTCGAGCCGGCCGACATCATCCTGATCGCCGGACCGATCTGGCTCGGTGACCAGAGCTCGCAGACACGCACCGTCATCGAGCGCCTCTACGCGTACTCCGGCGAGGTCAACGCCGCCGGCCAGTGGTCCTACTACGGCAAGGTCGGCGGCGTGGTGACGACCGGCAACGAGGACGGCGGCAAGCACGTCAGCGCCCAGGTCCTCTACGCCCTCCAGCACATCGGCCTCACGATCCCGCCGCAGTCCGACGCCTATTGGAACGGCGAGGCCGGCCCGGGCGACTCCTACTCCGACCCCGGCAGCGGCGGCCCCGAGAACGCCTGGACCACCCGCAACACCGTCTTCATGACCTGGAACATCCTCCACTACGCCCGCATGCTCAAGGATGCCGGCGGCGTCCCCACCTACGGGAACTCCACGCACGACTGGGACCTGTCACACCCGGATCACCCCAATCCGGAATACCGCTGAGCACTCGCGACGCGCTCGAACAGGGTCTGGCTGTGCTCGCGCCAGACGGTGCAGCCGAGCTCGGCGTTGCGCTCGATCGCGGCGCGCAGGTGGGCGATCGCGGCGTCGCGCCGGCCGAGCACCGCGGCGAGCCCGCCGAGGTGGCGATCGATCGCGCCGTAGCTCATCACCGCCCGGCCCGACGTCGCGGGCCGCCCCGCGTACGGGGCGAGCCGGTCGTAGACGACCTGCGCGTGCGTCGGGTCGTCGAGCAGGACGATCGCTTCGGCCGCCTCGGCCTGAGCGGAGAGCCAGTTCGCGTCGAAGGCCAGCTCGCGACCGACCCACTCGCGCAGGTGCTCCCTGGCCTCTGTGTCGCGCCCCGTGCCCGCGAGGTGCCAGACGAGATAGGACTGATACGCGGGCCCGGCCGGCGAGTTCGCGACCTTGTCCAGCAGGAAGGCGGTGTCGGTGCGGTCATAGTCCCGGCGCTGGCAGTTGATCAGCTCCTCCACCATCCCCGCGAAGAGATCGGCGTTGCCGTCGCCCGCCCGCTCGCCCGCGGCGCGCGCCTCGGCGGCCAGGCGAGCGGCGTCCGCGAAATGGCCCGCGAGCGCCGCCTCGGTCGCGGCCCACAGGGGCGCATACCACTGAAAGGACGGGAGGCGCAGCTCGTCCGCCAGGCGGTTGTGACGGGCGATCTGCTCCCGGCAGGCGGGCATGTCGCCGAGCTCGAAGAGGTCCAGGACGCGCCAGTTGCGGGCTTGCAGCTCCAGCTGCGGTGCGCGGGCCGACCGGGCCGCGGCGATCATCGCGGTCGCGGTGCTCAGGCGCTCCGCGACGCGATCGGGGCGCCACAGCGCCACGTGCCGGGCGTTGAGCGCCGCGGCCAGCGCGCCTGGATCGGCGGCCGCCGCGGCGACGGCGTCGGCGCTCAGCGTTTCTGAACGGCGCCGGTCGGGCGCGTAGTAGAGCTCGACCGCCAGGCGTGCCAGCACCCGTGAGCGCAGGACCGGCGAGCCGGAGCCGAGCGCAGCGAGCGCCTCCTCGAGCCGGGCGATCGTCTCCGCGTCGAGCCCGACGATCGCGATCCCGAGCCCGGCGTAGCCGAGCGCCGCCTCGGCCTGCAGCGCAGTGTCGCCGGTCGCTCGCGCGATCCGCGCGGCGGCCGTGAACTGCGCGCGTGCCGTGGTGGGCTCGCCCGCCCGCAACAGCGCGTCCCCACGTGCCAGCAGCACCGGTCCGGCCTCCGGCTCCGCACCGGCGAGCTCGAGCGCGTCGAGTGCCCGCTGGAAGTGCTCGGCCGCGTCCTCGTACGCGAGCCCGTCGACCGCTCGCCGACCGGCGCGCACCAGCAGCTCGGCGGCCTCACGCGCGTCGCCGGTGGATGCCGCCTCGAAGAGGTGGAAGGCGATCTCCTCGAGCCGGCGGCTCTCCCCCAGCTCGCGGAGCACTTCAGCGGCGCGTCGATGCAGACGGGCGCGGCGCAGGACATTGAGCTCGGCGTAGACCACTTCGCGCACGAGCGCATGCGCGAACTCGACGCGCCCTCCCGACGGTACCGGGCGCAGCAGGCGCGCGCGCAGGGCCTCGTCCAGCGCGAGCTCGGCCGCGGCGGGCTCCAGCGCGGTCATGCCCACGAGCGCGCGCGGGTCGAACTCGGCCCCGAGCACCGCCGCGGCGGCGAGCAGGTCGCTCGCGTCCTCGCCGAGCCTGCTCAGCCGGATCCCGACCGCCTGGCGCACGCTCTCCGGGAGCTCCGGGCTCTCGGCGAGCCCGCGCAGGACCTGCTCGACGAAGAACGCGTTGCCGTCGGTGCGGGCGTGGACCCGCGCCGCGACCGCGTCATCTCCGAGCAGCGAGCGCGCGAGCGCGGAGACGTCGCCCTCGGCGAGCCCGCGAAGCCCGACGCGCAGCAGCCCGGCGTCGCGCTGGAGCTCCGCGAGCGCCCCGGTCAGCGGGCTGCGCCGGCCGAGCTCCGTGTCGCGATACGTGCCCAGGACGAGCAACGGGCCGGGACGATCGGAGCGCAGCAGGAAGCTCGTGAGCAGGAGCGTGCCCTGGTCGGCCCAGTGCAGGTCGTCGATGATCAGCAGCAGGCCGCGTTCGCTCGTGAGGGCGGCGTCCACGGCGTCGAAGAGGCGATGGCGGGCGCCGGCGCCGACGTCCGCGCCGGGGTGTAGGACATCCGCCGCGCCGAGGGCGCGCAACGCTTGGGCGAAGGGCTCGAAGGCCGCCAGCGGCTCCTCCCAGCAGCGGCCGAGCAGCACGCGGGTGCCGCCGTCGAGGACCTCGCGGGCGAAGCGGTGGGCCAGGCGCGTCTTGCCGACACCGGGCTCACCCGCGATCAGCACGACGCGGCGGCTGCGCTGCAACGAAACGTCCGCCCAGGCGGCGCGGAGGCGTTCGAGCTCGCTTGCGCGCCCGACGAATGCGGTCTCATGCTCGCGGGTGAGCACCGCTGGAACCGCGGGCGGATCGGCCGCGGGGGTGCGTCGCAGCGCGTCGAGCGCGGCGCGGGTCTCGCGCGACGGCGCGATGGCCAGCGTCGTGCGCAGCCGCTCGGCATAGCGTTCGCCCGCGACGAGCGCCGCGGCACGGTCGCCGGCGTTCGCGAGGCGCTCGATCAGCCGCCGGTTGGGCTCTTCGGCGAGCGGGTCGAGCGCCACCTGCTCACGCGTGAGCCGCACCGCCTCGGCGGGATCGTCCGTCGCCGCGGCGAGTTGCTCGAGCGCCTCGGTGAGCCGCTCGCCGTGGGTCCGGCGCGCCTCATACGCCCAGTCGTCGTCGAAGCCTTCGAGGATCTGGGCCGGGCACGCCCGCACGGCGGCTCCGGGGTCGCCCGCGCGCAGTGCCCGGTCGAACCGGCGCGCGTCCACGTCCGCGGCGAGCGCGACGGCGTCGCGGGTGGCGACGATCTGCGCGGCCGCCGGGCCGAGCGCACGCCGCAGCTCGCTCAACGCCGCCCGCAGGCTCGTCCGGGCCGAGTCGTCCAGGACGTCGGGCCAGAAGCGAGCGGCGAGCTGCCCGCGGGGGTGCGGGCCTTCGTGGAGCGCCAGGTACGCGAGGACGCCGCGCGCTCGGCGCGACGGAGGCGGCGGCAGCTCCTCGCCACCGGCCTCGAGCCGTAGACCGCCGCCCAACCAGACCCGCAACACGCACATCACTCTCGTTGATCGCGCGGGCTTCACGCAAGCCGAGCGGTGCGAGAACGGTCGTCCCGGAGGATCGCGGTCGAGCTCACCCTGACCATCCCCTCGAAGGGAGCACCACCATGCACGCGTCCAAGGCCGATCTGACCGCCACGGTGTTCGGCGACTACGAAGGCCGCTCCGTCGACTGGGACTCGATGCGGTTCGTGTTCGAGTCGATGCCCGAGCACTTCCCGCCCGACCAGTCCCCGTTCGCCGGGCTGCCCGACGACCGCTGCCAGTGCGCGCGCACGATGTCACGCTCGCCGCCATCACCCGCAACCTGTCACAGGAGGCCGCGCTATCACGTCAGGGGTCGTGATGAGACGTTTGCATGGCGGGAGGTAGGTCGATGAGCGCGAGCGTGCCGATGGTCGATTCCGAGCTGGAGGCGCTGCGGCGGCAAGGGTTCGGCGTGGCGTACCGGATGCTGGGCAGCGTGTCCGAGGCCGAGGACATCGCGCAGGAGGCACTCCTGCGCTTGACGAGCAACGAACGCCCGATCGACGAGCCGGCCGCGTGGATCACGACCGTGGCCACGCGGCTCTCGATCAACGTCCTGCGGTCGGCGCGGATCCGCCGCGAGGCCTATGTGGGGCCGTGGCTTCCGGAGCCGCTGCTCGAGGACCCGGCGCCCGGCCCGGAGACTCGCGCCGAGCTCGCGGATTCGCTGTCGCTGGCCCTGTTGGTGCTGTTGGAGCAGCTGACCCCCGTCGAGCGGGCGGCATACCTGCTGCGCGAGGTGTTCGGCTACGAGTACGCCGAGATCGCCGGGATCATCGAGCGGACCGAGGCGAACTCGCGGCAGCTCGTGACGCGGGCGCGCAAGCGTCTCGAGGCCAGCCGGCCGCGCTTCGACCCCGACGAGGCCGCCCGCGATGCCTTGCTCGAACGGTTCCTCGCGGCCGCCGAGGAAGGTGACCTGCAGGCCCTGGAGGAGATGCTCGCCAACGATGCCGTCCTGTACGCCGACGGCGGCGGCAAGGCGATGGCGCCGCAGGAGCCGCTCGTCGGCGCCGCGATCATCGCCCGGTTCATGGCCGCCGTCGCGCGGCTGCGCCCGCCCTCCGGCGAGTTCGAGCGCCGGCGGGTGCGGGTCAACGGCCAGCCCGGCCGCCTGATGCGCGGCCCGGCCGAGCCGCAATTCGGCGAGGCGGGGCGGCTCGCGACGCAGACCGCGCTCGAGCTCCTGAAGTCCGGCGACGCCGGCGCCGAGCGGTTCGCCGCCCTCACGCAAGACGCTCGCGACGCCGGGCCGGTGCCTGGACAGGAGGCGGAGATCCGCGTCTGGAGCGTGCTCACCGTGGATGTCGTCGACGGCCGGATCCAGGCCATCCGCGTCGTGCGCAACCCGGACAAGCTCGGTCACCTCTGAGCTGTCACAGGGCGGCCACCTGCCGTGTCAGACCTCCGAAGCAGCTGAACACAACCCGGAGGTTCTCCCATGTCATCGATCGCCGTCCAGCCCTTCTCGGGCACCTACCGCGCCCAGCCGGTGCCGTCGACCTTCGCCTTCGCGGTGCGCCACTCGGGGGTCTTCTGGTTCCGCGGGTCGCTCTCGGACGTCACGGCGACGCTGCGCGGCGACGGCGACGCGCTGGTGCTCGAGGGCGCCGCGCGCGTGGAGTCCGTCTCCGTCGTCGAGCCGGCGGCGATGCGGGCGAGCGTCCTCGGGCCGGAGTTCTTCGACGCCGAGCGCCATCCCGAGATCACGTTCCGCTCGGTGGCGATCCGCCTGTCCGACGACGGGGAGGCCGAGGTCGACGGCGAGCTCACGATCCGCGGCGTGACGCGCCCGGTCACCGGCGCGGGTCGCTACTCCCCGCCGCGGGCGAGCAGCTACGGCGAGGTCGCCGGACTCCAGCTCAAGACGAGCTTCGACCGCCGCGAGTTCGGCTTCGACTGGCAGCTGGAGCTGCCGGGCGGTGGCGACGCGGTCGGCTGGGACGTCGAGGTGGACATCGATCTGCTGTTCATCCGCGAGGACGCCGATGCCCAAGGGTGAGGTGCTCCTCGTCTCCGGCTCGTTCCGGCGCGGGTCGCACAACGCCGCGCTGTTGCGTGCGGCGGCGAACGCGCTCCCGGGCGGCGTGACCCACGAGTGGCTCACCGGGATCGCCGCGCTGCCGCTCTACAGCGAGGATGACGACGGCGAGCGGCCGCCCCTCGCCGTCGAGGAGCTCCGCCGCGCGATCGCCGCGGCCGAAGCGGTCCTGATCGCGACGCCCGAGTACAACGGCTCGGTCCCCGGCGGCCTCAAGAACGCGATCGACTGGGCGTCGCGCCCGTTCCCCGCCAACGCCCTGCGCGACAAGCCGGTCGCCGTGATCGGCGCGAGCACCGGGATCTTCGGCGCGATCTGGGCGCAGGCGGAGCTGCGCAAGTCGCTGCGCACCGCCGGCGCCCGCGTGGTCGACGCCGACCTCGCCGTCGGCGGCGCCCACGACGCCTTCCTGCCCTCCGGCGAGCTGCGCGATCCAGGGCTCGCGACCGGCCTGCGTGACCTCGTCGCCGTGCTCGTCGCGGCGGCGTTCGAACCCTTGCTGACCGACGGTCATTAAGCGCTGTTAGCCGCCTGTTGACCGCCGGTCAGCATGTGGCGAGACTGCGCCGATGACGATGATCCTGCTCGCGTTCATGGCCGCGTTCGTCTACGCGGACTACAAGCTGGTCCGCGACTTCATGACCGCCGATGCGAGCGGGCGTCTCTTCTGTGCCGCGATGCTTGCGATCATCACCGCGCTCGCCGTGCTCGACGGCCTGATCCTGCATTGGTGGGCGGTGTGCGGCGGGTTCTCGGAGTGCGCCCGCTGAGGTTCGCGGCGGGTGGCCGGCGCTCATCGGCTTGCTCGTAGTATCCGGCCGTGCCGAAGCCGCTCGTCGTGATTCCGAGCTACCTGTCGCAGCCGTCCGACGTGGATCTGCTCGCGGCGTGTGTGGCGTCGCTGCGGCGCACCGCCGGCGACACGGTCGACATCCTCGTCGTCGACGACGGCTCGCCCGCGTCCGGGCTCGTGGACGTCTTCGCGGCGAAGGCCGCCGCGGAGCACGAGGTCGAACTGGTCCGCGTGGCGGTCAACGCGGGCTTCGCGCGGACGGTCAACGTCGGGCTCGAGCGTGCGCGTGCGCAACACCGCGAGGTGGTGCTGGTCAACGCGGACATCGTCGTGCTGACGGACGGCTGGCTGGACGCCTGCCGAGCGGCGGGCGCCGGGATCGTCGGTGCGCTGCTGCTGTCGCCGCGGGGCCAGATCGCGCACGCCGGGTTCTACTTCTCGCGCGTCACCGGCACCGCCGAGCATCGTCTCGCCGGCGCCCCCGCCGACCTGCCGGCGGCGCTGGAGGTCGCCGCCTGCCCGGTCAGCGGCGCGTTCCAATACATCCGGCCGGAGGTGCTCGCCGCGATCGGCGTCTACGACCCCGAGTTCCGGATGGGCTCCGAAGACCTCGACTTCTGCCTGCGAGCCGGCGACGCCGGCTTCGCGTCCGTCTGCCAAGGCCGCGCGAGGGCGACGCACGTCGAAGCCGCCTTCCGCGGTCGCCCCTCCCCCAAGCTCGATGCCTGGCACACCCAGAGCTACGCGCGCTTTCGGGCCAAGTGGTCCCTCGCGCAGCTCAGCGAGCACATCGCGGACGTTCCCACGCCAGGCGACTCGCCGCCTTTCGCCGGTCAACTGCGCGCTCTGTTCGTCGGCACCGCGGGGCCGGGCAGCCTCTATCACCGCATCGTGCTGCCGGCGACGGCACTCGGCAGCGACTGGTGCACCGCCCAATCGGCGTGGCAGTTCGGGCCCGGCTTCGTGCGCGGGCGTCCGGGCGAGCCGTCGCCGGCGGACTACGACACGGTCGTGCTCCAGATGCCGTCCACGCCCGATTGGCTCGACGCGATCGGGCAGCTGCGCCGGCGCGGGACGCGCGTGTTCTACGAGGTCGACTGGAACCTGCACGAGCACGTCGACGACGTGCCGGCGCTGCGCGGGATCGAAACGCTGATGCGTGCCTGCGACGGCGTGCTGTGCGCGACCGCGTTCCTCCGCGAACGCTACGCGGCCTTCAACGCGAACGTGCACGTCTGCGAGAACGGGCTCGACCCGCGCGGCTACGCGCTCGCCAAGCCGGCGCGCGACACCGTGACGATCGGCTGGGCCGGAACCACGATGGCCATCGAGGACATCGCCGGCTCGGTGACCGCCATCGCCGAGCTGATGCGCGCGCGGCCGCACGTGCAGTTCGCGAGCCTCGGCCAGCCGGTCGCCGACCTCGCCGCCAACCTCGTCGGCGCGGACCGTTGCACCGGACTGCCGATGGTCCTGGTCGAGCAGTACCCGGCGGCGCTGGCCGCGTTCGACATCGTCTTCGAACCGCCCACCGTCTCACCCCGGCGCCGCGGAAGAAGCCAGCTGCGCTGGTTGGAGGCGAGCGCGCTCGGCACCCCGTTGGTGGCCGACCCGGAGACCTACCCGAACGCCGTGCCCGCGCGCGACGTCGACGAGCTCGCCCACCAGCTGCTGCGCCTGGTCGACGACGCGCCGCTCCGCACCCAGATCGGCGAGACCGCACGCCGCACGGTTCTCGCCGAACACGGCATGAGCGCAGCGGCGGCGAGCTGGACCCGCGCACTGAGCGTGCCTTAGCCTGTATCCACCGATCGATCGTGGATGACTCGTGGTCGTGGGCACCGCTGATCGTCGATCGGCCGGGCACCCTCAGGGTGGTCCCTTCGGGTCCCGGCCGATCGGCGAGGAGCGCCGTCCACGGCCGCGAGGCGCCGCGAGAATCGGTGGATCCAGGCTTAGGCGGCGGCGCGCTGCTCGAGCGGCCGGCGGCGGAGACCCGTGCGCTGGAGCGCCGCGGGGACGTAGGCCTGGTCGAGCGTGCCGATGTCGGTGCCGGGCGGGACGATCTCGTCGATCCGATCGAGGACGTCGTCGGTGAGCGTGACGTCCAGGCCGGCGAGCAGGTCGTCGAGGTGGTGCATCCTGCGCGGTCCGAGGAGCGCGCTCGTGACGCCGGGGTGGGCGATCGTGAACGCCATCGCGAGGTGGGTCATCGGCAACCCGGCCTCCTCGGCGAGCGGGATGAGCAGTTCGACGGCGTCCAACCGGCGCTCGTCGCTGAACGTCTTGAAGAACGACGCGCGGATCACGTCGGTCTGCTGGCCCTTGCGCACGCGGCCGGTGAGCATGCCCTGGCCGAGCGGACCCCACACGAGCGTGCCCATCCCGTAGCGCTGCGCGACCGGCAGCACCTCTCGTTCGACGCCGCGGTTGAGCAGCGAGTAGGCCAGCTGTTCGGTCCGGAAGCGCTCCAGGCCGCGCCGCTCGGCGACCCATTGGGCCTCGACGATGTCGGACACGAGCATGTTCGAGGTCCCGATCGCGCGGACCTTGCCGCTGTGGATGAGGTCCGACAGCGCCGACAGCGTCTCCTCGACGTCGGTGTCGGGGTCCGGCACGTGGAGCTGGTAGAGGTCGATGTGGTCGGTCTGCAGGCGGCGCAGCGAACGCTCGACCGCGGTCATGATCCAGCGCCGCGAGGCGCCTCGCTGGTTGGGGTCCTCGCCCAGCGGACGGCTGAACTTGGTCGCCAGGACGACGTCGTCGCGGCGCCCCTTGAGCGCCTTGCCCACGATCTCCTCGGAGTCGCCGTAGGCGTCGGAGGTGTCGACGAGGTTGATGCCCGCGTCGAGCGCCTTGTGGATGATGCGGATCGAGTCGTCGTGATCGGGGTTGCCGACCGACGTGGCGAACATCAGCGTGCCGAGCGCGTAGGGGCTGACCTTGATGCCGGTCCGGCCGAGGCTTCGATACTGCATGTGCGTGCTCCAGTACTGTGGACTAAGCGGAACGTCGTTCCGGGAACTATACGGAACAGTGTTCCGGATCACAAGGGCACCGAACAGATGACCAGGAAGACGACGCCGAACGAAGCGCGCCAACGGCCGCAACGCGTGGACGCCCAACGCAACGTCGACGCGCTGCTCGACGCGGCCAAATCCGCGTTCGGGACCCTTGGAGTGGATGCACCCGCGAGGGACATCGCCGAGCGCGCCGGCGTGGGGGTCGGGACGATGTACCGGCACTTCCCGCGGCGCTCGGACCTGGTTGTGGCCGTGCTGGAACATGAGATCGACGCCTGCGCCGACGCGGGACCGGCGCTCAGCGCCGCGCACGAGCCATACGACGCGCTGACGAGCTGGCTTGACCGCTACACGGAGTTCGTCGCGACCAAGCACGGGCTCGCCGCGGCCCTGCACTCGGGCGACCCGGCCTTCGACGCCCTCCCGGGCTACTTCTGGGAACGGCTCGGCCCGGTGCTCGACGCCCTGCTCGAAGCCGCGAGGGCAACCGGGGAGATCCGCGCCGACATCAGCGCCAAGGACCTGCTGAGCGCCGTCGCGCTCCTGTGCCATCCGGTGCCCCGCGAGGGCCCCGAGTACGGCCAGCGCATGGTGGCGCTGCTCGTCGACGGCCTCCGCAACCCACGCGATTGACGGTTCGCCCGTCGCCGAAACGTTCGCGGGTGACACTGGCGAGGTGGAGAGCAAACGGCCGGGACTAGGTGTCGGCCTGCTGCTTCTGGGCGTGCTCGCCACGTTGTGGGGAGCGTCGTACAGCTTCATCAAGGTCGGGGTCGAGACGATCCCGCCGGTCACGCTGATCGCCGCGCGCACGCTGATCGCCGGAACGCTGCTGCTCGGCGTTCTGGCCGTGCGTGGGCAACGCCTGCCGACGCGCTCGGGGCTCTGGTGGCGGTTCCTGGTGCAGGCGTGTCTGAACAGCGTGGTGCCGTTCACCCTGATCGCGTGGGCAGAGCTCACCGTCGATGCCGGGTTGGCGACGATCCTGAACTCGACCTCGCCGATCTTCGCGTTCCTGCTGACGGCAGCCGTGACGCGGCACGAGCCGGCCACCGGCCGCAAGCTGCTCGGGGTCGTGGCCGGGATGGCTGGCGTCTGCCTGATCGTGGGCGTGGAGGCTCTGCACGGGCTCGGGGAGGCGAGCGCGGCGCAGCTGGCGATCGTGGCCGCCACGGTCTGTTACGCGGGGGCGGCGGTCTTCGGCCGCGGCTTTGCAGGCGTCGATCCGATGCTGCCGGCGGCGGGGTCGATGCTGTGCGGCGCCGCCATCCTGGTTCCGGCGAGCCTGGTCGTCGATCGGCCCTGGACGCTCGCGCCATCGACCGTGTCGCTCTTGGCGCTGCTCGCGCTCTCCGCGTTCTCGACGGCGCTCGCGTTCGTGATCTACTTCCGGCTCGTCCAGACGCTGGGCTCGGTCGCGACCACGGCGCAGGCCTACCTGCGCGTCCCTGTCGGCGTCGTCATCGGCGTGCTCTTCCTGGGCGAGACGCCGACCGCCGTCGCCTGGATCGGTCTGATCTGCGTCGTCACGGGCGCGGCGGCGATGACGCTTCCGCGCTCAGCGGCGAGGCGTACTTCTGCAGCGTCCTAGCGCGCGCTTTTGTCGTCGAATCCAACAATTCGCATTGGACCGAATCCAGGAGCCGCCTCGACCATTGACATAGGCCGCCCATGTTGTTTGTATTGCCGAGCAATTAACTGCAGGTGAGGGCGGGCTGCGTTCCGCGGCCCGGGGTCTACTGAGGGGGAGAAATGAAGGGGAGAGGTCTGGGCCTGGCTCTTTTGAGCCTGGCTCTCGCGGCGCCTGCCAGTGCGTCCGCGAACATCAAGCCGAAAGCTGCGGCTCCGGCGAAGGTGCTGGTCGTCACCAGCACGCAGGACGCGTTGACCACCGCCGGTGTCAACGCGATCAACCAGGCCGCGAGCAGCGGCGATTTCACGGTCGACGCGCCCGCGCCCGCCGACGTCGGCGCGCTGTTCACAGCGACCGGCCTCGACGCCTATCGCGCCGTGGTGTTCCTCAACACCGGCATGGCGAGTCCGCTTACGGACACGCAGCGCGCGGCATACGAGACGTACTTCAAGAAGGGCGGCGGGTTCGTCGGCATCGGCTCGGCGATCGAGACCGATCCCGCCTGGACGTTCCTGAGCAACGCGCTCGGCACCCGCTCGTCGGGTCGCACGACGGTCCAGACCGGCACCGTCAAGGTCTTCGATCGCGTCCATGACGCGACGAAGACGCTGCCCGAGTACTGGGACCGCACCGACAACTTCTACAACTACACCGTCAACGTCCGCGGCGCCTCGCACATCCTGTCGAGCGTCGTCGAGGATCCGTTCGAGCCGCAGCCGGGCGGCAACACGCTCAAGGGCATCACCGGCGGCACGATGGGCGCCAACCACCCGGTCTCCTTCTGCAAGGACTACCTGGGCGGGCGCTCCTTCTACACGACGCTCGGCAACACGCCCGCGAGCTTCGACGCCGACATGGTCAAGCACCTGCGCGGCGCGATCAACTGGGCCGCCGGGCAGAGCGACCCGGTCTACAGCGACTGCGGCGCGACCGTGCGCGCCAACTACCAGGAGACGAAGATCTCGGCGCCGCCGAACCTGGCCGAGCCGATCAGCTTCGACCAGCTCCCCGACGGGCGCATCATCCAGACCGCGCGCCAGGGCACCGTCCGCCTGCACGATCCCGTCAAGGGCACCACAACGGTCCTCGCCGACTTCGCCGCCACCACGGTGCCGACGACGATGCGGATCTACACCAACCAGGAAGACGGCCTCTACGGCGGCGCGGTCGACAACAACTTCTCGACCGACCACTGGGTCTACCTCTACTACTCGCCCCAGACGGTCACCAACGTCAAGCTCTCGGACGGGTCGATCGTCACCCAGACGACGCCGAACACGAACCCGCCCAACGCGGCCGCGTCGCTGTCGGCCTGGGATCCATACGTCGGCTACTTCCAGCTCTCGCGCTTCAAGTTCATCGACGGCGACGGCACCAACCCGCCGCGCCTGGACCTCGGCTCCGAGCAGCAGATCCTGCGCGTCTCCAACAACCGCCAGGAGTGCTGCCACGTCGCCGGCGACATCGACTTCGACAAGCACAACAACCTGTGGATGACCACGGGCGATGACACCCCGGCGGCGGGCATCGACGCCAACGGCTACGGCCCGTTCGAGGACCAGCTCCTCGACGAGCAGCAGACCGTCCGCGCGACCAACGCGACCGGCGGCACGTTCACGCTGACCTGGAAGGGTCAGACGACCGCCCCGATCGCCTACAACGCGACGGGCGCGCAGATCGATGCGGCGCTCGAGGCGCTCTCGAACGTCGGCGTCAACAACATCCAGACCAGCGGCGGCCCGGTCAACACTTCGAACGTCAACGTGTTCTTCCGCCGCGCGCTGCAGCAGTCCAACCAGGATCAGATCACCGCCAACGGCGCGGCCCTGACCGGCACGTCGCCGACCGTGGCGACGACGACGGCGCAGGAGGGCGGCTGGTACCAGCGGCCCACCGGCGACGACCGCCGCTCGACGCTGAACTCCAACGACCTCCGCGGCAAGCTGCTGCGGATCAACGTCAAGGACACGATCACCGCGGCGGACCAGAACAAGGCCGACCTCGGCGCCGGCGGCGCGTACACCATCCCGTCCGGGAACCTGTTCCCGCTCGTGGGCGGCGCGCCCCAGGCACGGACCCGTCCGGAGGTCTACGCGATGGGCTTCCGCAACCCGTTCCGCCTGCAGGTCGACGAGAACGACGTCGCCTACGTCACCGACTACTCGCCGGACGCGCAGACGCCGCAGCGCAGCCGCGGGCCGTCAGGCGTCGGGCGCATGGAAGTCGTCCGCCATCCCGCTAACTACGGGTACCCGGTCTGCTACCGCAAGGACCTCGGCTACTACAAGTGGAACTTCCGCGAGTTCGCCCCGGGCACGACGACGCTCGGCGTCCCGCTGGACAACCCGCCGCAGGCGATCGACTGCGGCGCGGACCCGTTCGTCAATGACTCGCGCTGGGTGCGCGACGGCGGTCCGGGCTTCGAGCCCGGCCTGCGCGATCTGCCGCCGATCACGAACCCGGACATCTGGTACTCCTACCGCGACAACGCGGCCGGCTCGCCGCTCGGCACGCCGTGCTTCGGCTACTACGCGCCGACCGCGGGCGCGATCGCGCCCGGTTCCACCACGGAGTGCCCGCGGCTGTTCCCCGAGCTCTACACCGGCGGTGTGGGTCCGCACGGCGCGGTCAAGTACCACTTCGACCCGGCCAACGCGAGCGCGCACAAGTTCCCGGCCTACTACGACAACTCGATCTTCCTGGGCGAGTACACGCAGGACACGCTCCGTGAGATCAAGCTGGACTCCCAGAACCGCATCTTCAAGATCAACAGCCTCTTGGACTGCGGCCAGGCGAACATCGCCAACCCGGTGTTCGACATGGAGTGCGACAACCCGATGGACATCCAGTTCGGCGCCGACGGCGCGCTGTACCTGATGACCTACGGCGACAGCTACTACGCCGCCAACCCGGACGCGGGGCTCTACCGCTTCGACTACGTCAAGGGCCAGCGCGCGCCCAAGGCCGTGCTGAACACCGACAAGACCGACGGCGCGCTGCCGCTGACGGTCAACTTCACGAGCACGGGCTCGCTCGATCAGGATCCGGGCGACTCGATCCGCTACGAGTGGGACTTCGGTGACGGCTCCGCCATCTCCACCGAGGCCAACCCGACCCACGTCTACACGAAGGCCGGGCGCTACAACGCGATCCTGACGGTGTTCGACTCCTCCGGTCAGAAGACCGCGACGAGCACCATCATCACCGCGGGCAACACCACGCCGACCCTCACTGTGACCGCGCCGCTGAACGGTGGCCTGTTCACGTTCGGTGACACGATCCAGTACAAGGTCACGGTCACGGACGCGGAGGATTCGTCGATCAACTGCAACGACGTCCAGGTGACGTTCGTACTCGGGCACGACTCGCACGGCCACGCCGAGCAGACGGGCACGGGCTGCACCGGGTTCCTGCAGACGATCGCGTCCGACGTCTCGCACGGCGGCAACGTGTTCGGCGTCATCAGCGCGTCCTACACGGACAAGGGCGGAAGCGGCGGGCAGGCTCCGCCGCTGACCGGCTTCTCGCAGAACCAGATCCGTCAGAAGCACACCGAGGTCGAGTTCGTCATCAACCAGTCAGGCACGACCACCGCGGCCAACACCGACGGCGGCGCCGGCGTGCACCGCAACAGCATCGCCAACACCGACTGGCTGCAGCTGAACGGCCCGATCAACCTGTTCCAGATCGACACGATCGCGTTCCGCTACGCCGATGGCGGCGCGGGTCGCACCGCGGGCTCCCCGCTGGCCGGGATCGACCTCCGACAGGACTCCATCACCGGCCCGGTGATCGCCTCGGCGAACCTCACGTCGACCGGCGGCACGGGCAACTGGGCGACCACCACGGTCCCGCTCACCGGCGCCGCCGCCGGTGCGCACGAGCTGTTCCTCACGTTCCGCACCGTCACCGGCGGAGCGACCGGCGGCACCCTGTTGAACCTCAACTGGGCGGAGTTCGGCGGCAACGGCGTGACCGTCCAGTCGACCAGCGCCACGGGTGACACGGGAGGGGCCGTTCCGGCGACCCTCGCGCTCACCCTCGGCACTCCGGCCACGTTCGGCGCCTTCACCCCAGGCGTCGGGCGCACCTACACCGCGTCGACGACGGCCAACGTCATCTCGACGGCGGGCGACGCGGCGCTGAGCGTCGCCGATCCCGGCTCCACCGCGACGGGTCACCTCGTCAACGGGGCGTTCTCGCTGCCACAGGCCCTCCAGGTCAAGGCGACGAGCCCGCTCGGCAGCGGCGGCGCGCTCGCGGACGTGGGCGGCACCGCCGCTCCGACTGCGCTGCTCGCCTACAGCGGCCCGGTCGCCAACGACGCGGTGGCGATCGCCTTCTCGCAGGCGATCGGCGCCGGTGACGCGCTCCGTACGGGCGCGTACAGCAAGACGATCACCTTCACGCTGTCGACCACGACTCCGTGACGTGAGCTGAGGGCCGCGGCGATCATGATCGCCGCGGCCGCTTGGCCTCGATCAGCGCAGCGTCCGTGGCAGCCCGAAGTGCGGGAAGACGCCGCTGTCGGCGAACCAGGCGATCGCGGAGATCCGCGCGCCTTCCAGCGCAAGGACGAACAGCGCGTAGGGGCGCGCGATGCCGGTGTCGGGGAGCGGGAGATAGCACGCGAAGGCCGGCTGGCCGTTCGCCCGCGATGCCACCAGCCGCAGCCGCCCGCGGCTGACTTCGCGGTCGCGCAGGAACACGCCGATCGCGGCCGGGCCCTGGTACTCCCACGGCTCCGGCGGCATCGTCAGCCAGGCGTCGTCGGTGAGCAGCTCGACCATGGTGTCGATGTCACCCGCCTCGACGGCGTCGGCGAAACGTTCGAGCGTGTCGCGCTCGAGCTTCGTGTCCGGAACCGGCGCGCGCTCCCGTCCGGTCGCGGGCAGGCGGGACTCGAACGAGGCCCGCGCGCGACGCAGCAGGCTGTTGACCGAGGTGGCGGTGGTGTCGAGCATGTCGCCGACCTCCTCGGCGCGGAAGCCGAGCACGTCACGCAGCACGAGCACCGCTCGCTGCTGGGGCGGGAGGTGTTGCAGCCCGACGATGAACGCCAGGGCGACCGCTTCCTTCGTCTCGTAGCGCGTCTCGGGCCCCGGGGCGCGGTCCGGGATGCCCTCGAGCAGGACGTCGGGGTACGGCTCGAGCCAGATCGGCTCGGCCCGCCGCGTCGGCTCCGGCACGTCGGCGTCGGTCATCCGCCTCGTGCCCTCGGGGCGGCGGCGGCTCGCGCGGAGGGCATCCATCGAGCGATTCGTGGCGATCCGGTACAGCCAGGCGCGGACCGACGCGCGCTCCTGGAAGCCGTCGAGGCCCCGCCACGCCGCGAGCAGCGTCTCTTGAAGCAGGTCCTCGGCGTCCTGCGTGGAGCCGACGATCCGGTAGACGTGCAGTTGGAGCTCACGCCGGTAGGGGTCGGTCAACCTGCGGAACGCTTCCTCGTCGCCGGCGCGAGCGCGGGCAAGGGTCGGGTCGCTCACACTCGCATCCTCGTCGTTTTGCATGCGCATCTGAGTAACGACGTTTCGCGAGCCGCGGATTCGTCGCCCAATTCTCGTGCCGGCGGACGTCTCGAGGTGCATGGGAAAGCTCATCATCAGCGACAACATCTCGCTCGACGGGGTCGTCCAGGACCCAGCGGGCGACGAGGGGTTCACGCACGGCGGCTGGGTCGGCCGGATCGCGGCCCTCCCCGACGTGGCCAAGGTCGCGCTCGACGAGGCGCTCGGTGCCGAGGCGCTGCTTCTCGGCCGGCGCAGCTACGAGTGGTTCGCGGGGCGCTGGCCATCCCGGAGCGGTGAGCTCGCGGACCGCTTGAACACCATGCCCAAGTACGTCGTCTCCTCGACCCTCCAGGATCCCGGCTGGAACCACTCGACGGTGCTGGCGGGCGACGTGCTCGCCGCGGTCTCAAAGCTCAAGCACGAGCTCGACGGGGACATCGTCGTCCTCGCGAGCTTCCAGCTCGTGCACACGCTGCTGGCGCACGACCTCGTCGACGAGCTGCGGCTGAAGGTCTTCCCGGTCGTGCTCGGCGCCGGCGAGCGCCTCTTCGGAGACACCAAGCACCCGCTGCGCCTGCTCGACATGCGGACGCTCGGTGACGGCATCGCGTTCCTCACCTACGAGATCGCGCGGCCGTCGTGAAGAATGGGTGGTGATGAACCTGGACGCGCTGTGGCACGACCTCGAGTGCGGTGAGTATCGGGAGGATCTCCCGTCGTGGCGGGCGCTGGCGGCTGAGACCGGCGGTCCGGTGCTCGACGTCGGGGCGGGAACCGGGCGCGTGACGCTCGACCTCGCGGCTCAGGGTCTGGCGGTGGTCGCGCTGGACACCGAGGCCGCGTTGCTCGGAGCCCTCGCACACCGCGCCGGAGGCCTCGCGGTGGAGACCGTCGTCGCCGACGCGCGCAGCTTCGACTCCGAGCACCGATTCTCCCTCATCGTGGTGCCGATGCAGACGCTGCAACTGCTCGGGGGACGGCGAGGCCGCTCGGCGTTCCTGCGCTGCGCGCACACGCATCTGCAGCCGGGCGGTGTCGTCGCCGCGGCGCTGGCGGACGCCATGGACTGCTTCGACGAGGAGCACGACGCGCCGCCGCCGCCCGACGCCCGCGACATCGCGGACGTGCGCTACGCGAGCCAGCTCCTGGCGGTCGTCGAGGATGGCGGGCGCGCGGCGCTCCACCGCCGCCGCGAGATCACCGGACCACACCGGCCCCCGCAGGCCGAAGACGTCGTCGTCCATCTCGACCGCGTGTCGGCCGAGGAGGTCGAGGCCGATGCGGCCGAGCTCGGCTTCCTCGTCGAACCCCACCGCCACGTACCGGAGAGCGAGCGGTACCTCGGATCGACGATCATTGTCCTTCGCAAACGCGGCAATATCCCGAACCGGCGGAGGTAAACGCATGCCCACGATCACGACGACTGACGGCACCGAGATCTTCTTCAAGGACTGGGGCTCGGGCCAGCCGATCGTCTTCAGCCATGGCTGGCCACTCTCGGCCGACGACTGGGACACCCAGATGCTGTTCTTCCTGCAGCACGGCTACCGGGTCATCGCGCATGACCGGCGTGGCCACGGGCGCTCGACGCAGACGGCCGGCGGTCATGACATGGACCACTACGCGGACGATCTGGCGGCGGTGACGGCGCATCTCGACCTCCAGGACGCCGTTCACGTCGGCCACTCGACCGGCGGCGGCGAGGTCGCGCACTACATCGCGCGCCACGGGGAGAGCCGCGTCGCCAAGGCGGTGTTGATCAGCGCCGTGCCGCCGCTGATGGTGCAGACCGAAGCGAACCCGGGCGGCCTGCCGAAGAGCGTGTTCGACGACCTCCAGGCCCAACTGGCGGCCAACCGTTCCGAGTTCTACCGAGCACTTCCAAGCGGCCCGTTCTACGGCTTCAACCGGCCCGGCGTGGAGCCGTCCGAGGCGATCATCGAGAACTGGTGGCGCCAGGGGATGATGGGCGGCGCCAAGGCGCACTACGACGGGATCGTGGCGTTCTCCCAGACCGACTTCACCGAGGATCTCAAGCAGATCTCGGTTCCGGTGCTCGTGATGCACGGCGATGACGACCAGATCGTGCCCTACGCCGACTCCGGGCCGCTGTCGGCCAAGCTCGTGCAGAACGGGACGCTGAAGACCTACGAGGGGTTCCCGCACGGGATGCCGACCACCCAGGCCGACACCATCAACGCCGACCTGCTGGCCTTCCTGCAGGCCTGACGTCAGCCAACCGGGGCGGGCGCGCGGAGGTCCAGCAGCGTGCCCGCGTTCCCGGACAGCGTGTTCCTGAGCTCCGCCTCGGGCAGCTCGAGCGAGCGGAGGGCCTCGAGCGCGGCGAGCGGGTTCCAGCACGGGTTGTCGCTGCCGTAGAGGACGCGGTCGGCGCCGTAGAAGTCGAGCGCCATCCGCAGCGTGAGCGGGTGTGGCATCGCGGTGTCCACCCACATCCGCTTCAGGTACGCGGTCGGCGGTTGCTCCAGCGCGGCGACCTTGGCGTTCTTGTCCAGCCGCCCCGCGGCGTAGGGCAGGACCCCGCCGGCGTGGAAGTGCAGGACCTTGAGGTCCGGGTGGCGGTCGAACAGCCCGCTCAGCACGAGGCGCAGGACCGCGACGCTGGAGTCCACGACGCGGCCGAGGCTCTTGTAGATCCCGTTGTCGTAGCCCTCCATCACGTCGACGAAGACGCCGTCCGTGGGATGGATGAACAGCGGCACGCCGAGCTCGGCGGCGCGGGCGTAGAACGGTTCGAGGCGCGGCGCGTCGAGCGGCTCGCCGGCGATGCTGCCGGGCAGGCTGGCGCCGCGCAGCCCGAGCGTCCCGATCGCGTGCTCGAGCTCATCGATGGCCAGCGCGGTGTCCTGCAGCGGGATCGCGGCGGCGGCGAAGAACCGGCCTGGGTGGCGGCGCTGGGCGTCCGCCCACGCCTCGTTGACGATGCGGGCACCTTCACGGGCCTCGTCCGCGGGCAGGCCGTCGAGGTCGGAGTGGATCCCCATCGACGTGATCAGCGTCATCTCGGCGCCGGTCGACGCGAACGTCTCGAACTGCATGTCGAGGTCGAACCACTCCGGCCACATCCGCACGCTGCGGTTGCCGTTGATGTAGAACCAGGCGTCGTCGCCGTCGCGCTCGGCGCGCGGCAGCCTGGTGCGCTGGGCGAGGAACTCGTAGTAGGCGTTCGGGAACCAGTGGATGTGGGCGTCGACGGCGTTCATCGGGTCCTCTCAGGGTCGGCGAGGTGCAGCAGTTCGCCCGGCGCGATCGAGCGGCAGGCGGCGCGCAGGGCGTCCAGTTCGGGCGGCGCGAGCGCGCCGAGGCGGGCGTGCTTGGTGAAGAGCTGGTGCCACCCGGGCAGTGGCTCGTCGCCGCCCAGGATGGTGCGGGTGGCCTCGTCTCCCCCGGCGGTGCGCAGCCGCACGCGCGCGGGCCAGGCCTCCGGGTAGAGGGCGCTCAGCCGGCCGTCCACGATCACCCGCATCGCCACCGCCGGAGGCGCCGGCGATGCGCGGACGACGTCCCACAGCACCCCCTCGGAGGTCAACGCGGCGGACAGCTGGAACTGCGCGCTCGCGATCGAGGCGAGCCGCGTCCGTGGCCGCGGCTGGTCGATCATCGCGCGGTACGCCGCCGGAACCGCGACCTCGGCCTCCACGATCGTGGCGCCCTGGAGGTCCATCGCCGTCATCCGGGCGGCCTCGACGGCCGACTGCGTCTGCCGGGCGGTGCAGAACGGCTTCACGTCCGCACGCTCGACGAGCCACTGCGCCTGCGGAGGCGGGTCGACGCGCAACGCGGGAAGGTCGAGCAGCGCGAGGTCACCGTGCGCACCCGCCTCGGCGGCGAGCGTCGCGACGACCCCGTCGGCGGCCGCGCTGCCGTAGCCGAGCCAGCGCGACGTCGGCTCGCCCGCGATCCGCCCCGCGCGCCCGGGGGTGCGAGCCACGGCGATCGCCAGCGCGTGCGCGGCACGGTCGCCGTCGAGGCCGAGCACGGCCGCGGACGCCGCCGCGGCGGCCAGCGGCGCGGCGTCGTAGCTCGGCCAGACGCCGTCAGGCAGCCGGTGCGGGCCGCCGAGCGCCTGACCGATGCCCGCCATCGCCTCATAGCCCGCGGCCACGCCCGCCAGCAGCTCCTCCTCCCCCAGCCCGCGCCACGCCGCCACCAGGAGTGACACCGGCACGGCGACCGAGCCGGGCGAAGTGCAGGACAGGCGGTCGAGGTCGTCGACCTCGGTGGAGCGGATGACCGCGCACAGCCGCCGCACGTCGGCGAGCAGCCCGCGCTCGGGCAGCGCGGCGAACAGCGCGTGGTCGGCGATCCCGCGCCCCGCGGCGAGTGCGCCGAGCGCGTCGAACACCCGGCGCCGGACGATGTCGGCGACCACCGGGCGAGCGGTAGCGTGCGCGGCTCCCGCGAACCGTTCGGCGAGCGCGTGCGCGACGCCGCGCGATGTGGTCGTGGAGATCATGCTCGACGAACGTCAACTTCTTCGGGCTGTGCCCGATCAAGCTTGCTTTCGACGAGCGGGACGCCCTCGTCGCGGCCGACGACGAGCGTTTCACCCGCGCAGGTCAGCGCGTCGCCGTCCACCGCGAAGGCCTGGAGCGCGACGACAGCACCTTCGACGAAGGTCTCGTCGCTCCCCGCCCACACCCGCGGCGCCTCGTCCAGCCCGAGGCCGATCGCCCCGCCGAGACCGTAGGCGAGCTCGACACCTTCCACAGCATCGGCGAGCTCGGCAACCGGCACGCCGGCGCGGACGAGCACCGTCATCGCGTCGACGGCGCGGCGCGCCGGGCTCAGCGAGGAGCCGCTGTCACCGCACGCCTGACCCCAATAGCCGACGCATTCCACGGCGCAGGTCAGTCCCAGGTGGGAGAGCCGAACGTCTGAGACGTCCTCGACCGGCTCCAGCCACGGTCCCGCCAGGGTCCCGAGCACGCGGACGTCACGCGCACCGCGCAGCCGCGCCTCGCGCTCGGCGACCAGGAGCGCGATGGCGTTCGGCGCACCCGCCTCCCACGCATCCAGCGCGGCGTCGACCGCGGCGTGGGCGATCTCCTGCGCCCGCGCCTGTGCGACGAGCTCCCGCGGACGCTTGACCGCGCGCAGCGGCGCGAGCAGCGCGTCGCCGTCGGCCGGCGCACGGCCGGGCAGCGCGGCGAGCAGCTCGCGATATGCCTCCACGGCAAGGTTCTCGCGTGCGCCGGCGAGCGCGATCGTGCCGCCGGACCCGACCATCTCCTCGACCGCCTGCGCCACGACCTCGGCGGGCCCGGTGAACAGGCTCGCGCTCGGCCGGATATCCCCGATCCACGTCTGCGTACTCAGGAACGGCAGGTCGCGCGAGCCACCTCCCGTGACCAGACACGGCCCCGACTCGCGACCCAACACCACCGCCATCCACCCGAGCGGCGGGACGTTGCCCGTCAGGTACGTGAGCGAGCCGTAGGACGCGGTGTGGCCGATGCCGACGAGCGCGTCGATCCCCTCACGCGCCATCGCCTCTCGCACCAACCGCACCCGCTCGCCGTACTCGTCCTCCGGCAACAGCGCGCGGTCCCACGCGGTGCGCCCGCGCTTGACGACGTTGTGCATCGTGATCATGCCGCCACCCGCGCGTCCGTCGACTCGATCGACGCCGGCCCCGCCGAGAGCGCGCGGGCACCGCCCGGCTCGATCACGACGTGCTCGCCGTAGAGCAGATACCCGGCGTCCGGGAAGTACTGGTTGGGGTGCAGGACGAACGCCATCCCGGGCGCCAAGACCACGTCGGAGCGATCGGACACGTCGGCCGGGACGAGCGGCGCCAGGCCGGTGCCGTGGCCGCGCGTGCGCATGTACGGCGGGCGTGTGTAGCGCTCGTAGCCGTAGGAGGCCACGACCGCGTTGACCGCCGCCGCCACCTCGGGCACTCCCACTCCCGGGCCGGCCGCCGCCAATCCCGCGTCAAACGCCTCGCGCAAGATGTCGTACGCCCGCTCCACCCGCGCGTCCGGCTCCCCGATCGTCGCGCTGCGGCAGATCTGCGCGAACTGCCCGTCGACGCTCGGTGAGATCTCGCCCAGCAGCACGTCGCCGCGTTCGAGCACCCGATCGGTCGGCGCGTGCACCGCCCGGTTGTGCTGCGAGGCGGAGATCAGCAGGAAGTTGTCGTCGGCGCCCAGCTCGCGCATGTGGGCGTCGGCCTCCGCGGCCAGCGCGTACTCACGCATGCCCGGGCGCGCCGTGGCCACGAGGTGCCGGTAGCCGGCCTCGGCGATCCCGACGGCACGCTCGATGCACGCCAGCGACCACTCGTCGTGGCCCGTCGGCAACACGACGTCGCGAGCCTCGCAAAGCGCCGCCGCCACCGCCGGCGAGGCCGCATCGCGCCCGGCCACCCCCACCCGCTTCCATCCACGCGAGCGCAGCAGCCCGCCCACGGCGGAGGCCACGTCGTCCACCCCCACCACGTCGGCGATCCAGCTGCGGCGTGAGACCCGCTGCACGTCCCAGCTCGGCGTCACCAGCAGCACCGGGTCGCCCGACGCCGGCACCGCGACGACCATGTCGCGCCCCAGCTGGCGCACGCCGGAGAACCACCATGCGAGGTTCGCGCCGATGAAGTGATGGCGCCCGCTGCCGCACACCAGCGCGACGTCCAGCTCCGCCGCGACGACGGCCGCTCGCGCGGCCGAAAGTCGCTCCCTCCCCACGCGATCCCTCATGCCGACACCTCCACGCGCCACGAGTCGAGACGGCGTTCGAGCATCCCCACCGCTGAGGTGAGCAGCACGCCGAGCGCGCCGATGACGATCACCGACGCGAGCATGTCGGTCGTCTTGAGCACGCCGCCGTAGTAGGAAACGCTCCACCCGAGCCCCGACGTCCCGGCGAACAGCTCGCCGACGGCGACGCCGATCAGCGCGCGACCGACCGCCAGCCGCATGCCCGCCATCACCAAAGGCAGCGACGCCGGCAGGATCACCTTCGCGAACAGCTGCCGATCGCCGGCGCCGAACGAGCGCGTGACCTGCACGAGCTTCGCGTCGACGCTGCGCACGCCGCGCGACGTGTTGATGATGATCGGCGACACCGTGAGCAGGAACGTCATCGCGATCACGGCCTTGGCGCCGAGCCCGAACATCAGCGTGAAGATCGGATACAGCGCGATGATCGGCGCCGAGTACTGGAGCCACACGAGCGGCTCGATCGCGAGGCTCACGCGCCGGTACCAGCCGATCGCGAGCCCGAGCGGGAGGCCGACCAGCGTCGCCAGCGCGAGCCCGATGATCAGCTCGACGAAGCTCGCGCGCACGTTGTCCCACAGCAGCCCCGCGGTCGCCTGATCCCAGAGCGCCGACGCGACCCGCGACGGGCTCGCGACGAGGAACGGGTCGACGACGCCGAGCTCGACGATCGCCTGCCAGAAGCCCAGGATCACGGCGAACGAGAGCGCGCCGAGCAGTATCGGTCGCAACCTCATGGCGCGGCCCTCCAGCCTTCGAACCGGCGCTCCAGGCGCGCCAGCGCGAGATTGACGACGTAGGCGAAGACCGAGACGAGCCCGACGAGGAAGATCACCTGGTCGACCTGGAACTCCTGGCCGTAGTTGGAGATCAGCGTGCCGATGCCGACCGTCGAGACGTACAGCTGGGCGACGATCACGCCCAGCACGCCGCGCGAGACGGCGAGCCGCACACCGGTGAGGATCGCGGGCAGCGACGCCGGCAGCAGGATCTTCCTGAAGAGCTCGAGCCCGCGCGCGCCGAACGAGCGCGCGACCTGCACGAGCTTGGTGTCGACGTCGCGGATGCCCGCCATGCCGTTGACGATCACCGGGATCACGGCGTCGAGGAAGACGACCACGACGGTCGACTTCACGCCGATCCCCAGCCACACCACGATCACCGGCAACAGCGCCAGCCGTGGCATCGCGTTGAGCGCCATCATCGGCGGCTCGAGCAGCTGCCGCGCGGTCGCGTTCCAGCCCATCAGCATCCCGACCGGGATGCCGACCGCCACCGACAGCAGGAAGCCGATCGCGAACGCGGTGAGCGAGCCCTTCGCGTTCGTCCACAGCTCGCCGCTGGTGGTCATCGTCCACCCCGCGGACAGCGCGTCGGCGGGGTTGGAGATGTAGGTCGTCCAGATCCCGAGGAAGCGCGCGCCGCTGAGCAGCTGCCACACGACCAGCGCGGCGAGGATCCCCGCGACCGGCAGCCACACGCGCTCGCTTCCGAAGCGAATGCGGGCGCGCACCGCCGCGGGTGCAGCGATCGCGGTCATGACAGATCCTGCACGCGGCGCTCGTCGATCGTCTGCCCGAACAGCAACGCCGAGATCCGTGCGCGATAGGCCTGGAACTCGGGCGTGGCCCGGACGTCGGGCGTGCGCGGGCGGGGCAGGTCGATCTCGATCGTCTCGAGGATCCGCCCTGGCTTCGCGCCCATCACGACGACGCGGTCGGCGAGGTAGATCGACTCGTCGATGCCGTGCGTGACGAACACCACGGTCGTCCGCCGCTGATCCCAGATCTTCAGCAGCTCCTCGGCCATGATCTCGCGCGTCTGCGCGTCCAGGGCGCCGAACGGCTCGTCCATCAGCAGCACGTCGGGGTCGACCGCCAGCGCTCGCGCGATCCCGACCCGCTGGCGCATACCGCCCGACAACTCGTGCGGGTGGTGGCGCTCGAAGCCCTCGAGGCCGACGAGCCGGATCAGCTCGCGCGCCTTCGCCTCACGGTCGGAGCGCTTGTTGAGCTCCATCCCGAGCTCGACGTTGCGCTGGACCGATCGCCACGGCAGCAGGCCGAACTCCTGGAAGACCATCGCCCGGTCGGGCCCCGGGCCGGTCACGGCCTTGCCGCCCAGCGCGATCTCGCCGCGCGACGGCTTGACGAGCCCGTCGATCGCCAGCAGCAGCGTGCTCTTGCCGCAGCCGCTCGGCCCCACGACGGTCACGAACTCACCGGCGTCGACCTGCAGGTCGACGCCGTCGACCGCCGTGTAGGCCGGCTTGCCGGCGTGGGCCGGGTAGGTGATGGCGACGTCGCGGACCGTCAGGTGCGAGGCGGCGCCGGCCCGCGTCGCCGCGGGCGGCGACGCGGCGAGCGGCGTCTGCGGCGTCACGCGGTCGCGCCCTTCCACTTCGCCTGGGAGTCGATGAAGGACTTGTCGAGCCACTGGGACTCGGGCATCGCCTTCGGCCACTGGCCGTTGAGGACGCCGATCTGCCAGAAGACATTCATGTCGGCGGCGCCCGGGAGGCGGCCGTCGGCGTACCAGCCGCCCACGTTGTCGGTGTAGGCGCGCTGCGCGTTCTGCGGTGACACGTGCATGTGCTTGACGAGCGCGTCGGCGGCGGCCTTCGGGTCGGACTTGGCGAGCTCGAAGCCGGCGATCATCCCCTGCAGCAGGTGCTGGACGTCGGTCCGGTGCTGCTGGAGGTAGGACTCCTTGGCGTAGGCGACGTGGTTCGGGTACTCCTTGGCGAAGTCGCTCTGCTTGGCGAGCACCGGGAAGCCCTGGTCCTCGAGCTGGTAGGCGGTCAGGTTGGACGCACTGGTGGCGTCGACCTGCTTGGCCTTCAGCGCCGCGATCTGCGCGGCGGAGCTGCCGACGCCGATGACCTTGGCGCCGTTGGTCGGGTTGATGCCGTGCTGCTTGAAGAGGTAACGGGTGAGGAAGTCCGTCGAGGAACCGATCTTCGTGACGCCCCACTTCTTGCCCTTGCCGGCTTCCACCGACGTCAGCCCCTTCTGCCCGAACCACGCGAACGTGGTCTGGTTATAGCCGCCCCAGAACGCCTTCATCGCCTGGTGCTGCTGGACCGCCAGCAGCATCTCCGAGAGCGCGCTGACCGCGACGTCGACGGACCCGCCGGCCACCGCTTTGGCGAGGTCCGCGCCGCCCTTGAAGACGACGGGCTTGACCTTGACGTGGTACTTGGCGAACAGGTCGCGGTCCTCCGCCAGGTACAGCGGCGCGTAGCTCGCGTCGTCGGTCGGGATGCCGACGGTGATCGTGGCGGTGGCGCCGCTCGACCCGCCGCCACCTGACGACGAGTCGCTCGACGATCCACACGCGGCGACGGCGGCCGAGGCGGCGATCGTCGTCGCGAGCACGGCCCACCGGTGCTTGGTGCTGGCCATCACACTCTCCTCCTACTGCTCCTGAGCGCCGCGGTCGCCGCGGCATCGACCTGCGTGCCGCCGTCCGTCAGGACGACGCCGTATTCCTCTTCTGCTGCGCGCGCGGACACGTAGCCCTCGCGCACGTCCTCCAAGACCCGCTCGGGGTCACGCTCGAGCGGCGAGCCCCACCCGCCGCCGCCCGCGCTGGTCTGGATCACCACGGTGTGCGCCGGCGCCTGCACGTGGGCCGCGTCGACGCTCGTGAACTCGTCCTCGCCCGGACGGCGGATCAGGTTGTCCGAGCCGCCGCCGTCGGAGCCTCCCTCCAGGCCCCAAGCCGGCAGGCTGCGGCGCCGTGACTGGCGCAGATTCCAGCGGCCTTCGGCGAGCGAGCGCAGCCGCACGCTCACGCCGAGGCCGCCGCGATGCAGGCCCGCGCCGCCGGAGTCGGGCACCAGCGCCCGCTCCTCCACCAGCAGCGGAACCTTCAGCTCCATGTTCTCGATCGGCGAGTTGCGCACGTCGCCCTGGCAGATCGAGACCGACGCGGACTCGCCGTCGCCGAAGGGCCGTCCACCCCACCCGCCGCCTTCGATGCTCTGCGACACGAACCGGCGCCCGTTGTCGGAGCCGAAGAACACGAGCGGGATGCCGAGGATGCCGAAGTGCCCCGCGGCGACGCGGTCGGGGATCCCGTCGGCGAGCGCGCGGAACACGGTGTCCACGACCGTCGGGAGGATCTGGCTCCAGCCCGCCATCGGCGCGGGGAAGGACGCCATCATCACGTTGCCTTCGGGGATCACCACGCGCGCGGCGGCGAACGACCCCTCATTGACGGCGTCGAGCGGGGCGGTGAGCGCCTTGTACGCCACCAGCGCGCCCGCGAGCGTGCGGCCGTTGACGCCGGTGCGCCGCTGCGACGAGCAGCCGCTGAGGTCGATCTCCATCTCGCCGCCTGAGATCGTCACCTTGACCTTGACCCGGATCGGCTCCGGCTCGCTCGGGTCGCCGTCGAGGTGGCTCTCGGCCTCGTAGACCCCGTCGGGGATCGCTGCGACCGCGCGCCGGCAGCGCTGCTCGGTCTGGTGGAAGATCGCGGTGATCGCGTCCTCGACGACGGCCGCGCCGTAGCGCTCGTAGAGCTCCGCCAGGCGGCGCTCGGCCAGCCGGCAGGCCGCCACCTGCGAGCGCAGGTCGCCGAGCGAGGAGTCCGGGAAGCGGATGTTGTCGGCGATCAGCTTGAGGACCTTCTCGTCGGGGACGCCGGCCTCCCACGCCTTGAGCTGGTCGAGCTGGAGCCCTTCGCCCCACGGGTCGAACGCGAGCCCTGAGGCGCCGAATCCGGTCGACATCCCGCCGACGTCGACCCAGTGCGCACGGATCGCCGCGAAGGCGATCAGCCGCCGCGCGTGGAAGATCGGCGTGTAGACGACGATGTTGTTGAGGTGCTGGCCGGCGACGCGCTGGTGGTTGGTGAGGATCACGTCGCCCGGCGCGAAGCCGTCGGGGCCGAAGCGCTCGACGCCGTCGCGGATGATCACGCCGAGGTCGGCGACGAAGTGCGAGACGCCGCCCATGTTCTGCGCGATCAGAGATCCGTCGGGCGCGAGGATCGCGCACGAGAAGTCGCCGACCTCGTAGATCATCATGTTGTACGAGGAGCGCTGGAGGTCCAGCGACATCTCGTTGGCGACGGCGGGAAGCGCGTTGCGCAGCACTTCGAGCGTGATCGGGTCGACCCCGATGTCACTGGACGCGGTCATGCGGCCTCCACGGCGATCACCAGCTCTTCGCCGGGGGCGACGGTCGCCACGTCGCCCGGCCACAGCAGCGTGGTCGAGGTCGTCTCCTCGATCACCGCAGGTCCTTCGACCCGCTGCCCGATCGCCAGCCGCTCGCGCGCGTAGACCGGGCACTCGACCGGCGTGTCGGAGAAGTACACGGCCCGCCGGCCGAGCAGCGCGTCCGCGTGCCCGACGCGGCTCGGCGGCAGCTCGGGATGCACGCGCTCGCCGCGGGCGACGACGCGCAGGTTGACCATCTCGACCTCCTCGGCCGGCGTGGCGTAGCCGTAGCGGTGCTCGTGCGCCTCGTGGAAGCGCGCGGCGATCCTGCGCGGGTCGAGCTCGAAGACCGGGATCGCCAAAGCGAACTCCTGGCCCGCATAGCGCAGGTCGAGCGAGCGCTCGAAGCTCATCGCCTCCGGCGCCACGCCCTCGCCGGCCAGGCGGTCGCGGCCGAGCGCGACGAGCTCGTCGAAGCGCCCCGCCAGCTCGCCGAAGTCGGCGGCGGCGAGCGCCGTGTAGTGCGTCTGGACGTAGTCGTGCCGCAGGTCTGCCATCAGCATGCCGACGGCCGAGAAGATCGCGGGCAGGCGCGGGACGAGCACTGTGGGGATCGACAATTCGCGCGCGATCTCGACCGCGTGCAACGGGCCGTTGCCGCCCTGGGCCAGCAGGGCGAAGTCGCGCGGGTCGTAGCCGCGCTCGACCGAGACCCCGCGCACGGCGAGCACCATGCTCGCCACGGCCAGGCGGACGATGCCCGAGGCGGCCTCGACGGGGTCCAGGCCGAGTGGCGCGAAGCGCTCGGCGATGCCGGCGTAGGCGGCCGCCTCGTCGAGCGGCATCTCGCCGCCCAGGAAGGACGTCGCGCCGATCCGGCCGAGGACGACGTTGGCGTCGGTGACGGTCGGCTCGGTGCCGCCGCGGCCGTAGCTGATCGGCCCGGGAGCGGCACCGGCGCTGCGCGGACCCACCCGCATCGCTCCGACCTCGTCGACCCACGCGATGCTGCCGCCGCCGGCTCCGACCTCGACGATGTCGACCACCGGCAGCATCGCCGGGTGCCCGCTCGCGTAGCCGCCGATGTGGTAGCCGTGGGCGATCGTCGGGTCGGCGCCGCTGATCAGGCTCGACTTGGCGGTCGTCCCGCCCATGTCGAACGTGATCACGTCCGGGAAGCCCGCCTGCGCGCCGACGTGGGCCGAGGCGATCACGCCGCCGACGGGGCCCGATTCCATCATCGCGACCGGCGTGCGCTTCGCCGTCTCAGGCGCCATCACGCCGCCGTTGGACTGCATGATCATCAGCCGCCCGGCGAAGTCGCGGGCCGCGAGGCCATCCTCGAGGCCGGAGAGGTACTCGCTCGCCCGCGGGCCGATGTACGCGTTCAGCGCCGTCGTCGACATCCGCTCGTACTCGCGGTACTCGCGGACGATCTCGTGCGAGAGCGAGACGTGCGCGTCGGGGAGCAGCTCGGCCAGGATGCGGCCCATCACCGCCTCGTGCTCGGGGTCGGCGTAGGCGTGCAGGAAGCAGACCGCCACCGCATCCACACCCGCCTCGGCGACGGCGTGCGCGACGTCGCGGGCGTGCTCCTCGGCCAGCGGGCGCAGCGTCGCGCCGCCGGCGAGCTTGCGCTCGCCGACCTCGAAGGTGAGGCTGCGCGGGATCAGCGGCTGCGGGCGGCGGAAGAACGGGTCGAACGCGTCCGGCCGGTTGCCGCGGCCGATCGCGTAGACGTCGCGCGTGCCCTCGGTCACGACGAGCGCCGCGCGGGCACCGGTGCGCTCGATCGCGATGTTGATCGCGACCGTCGATCCGTGCACGAGCGTGCCGATATCCTCCGGGCTCAACGAGGCCTTCTCGAGGCAGTCGAAGACGCCCGCGGCCAGGTCGTGCGGCGTCGTCAGCGACTTGGCCTGATAGACCCGGCCGGTCGCGCTATCGACGGCGAACAGGTCGGTGAAGGTGCCGCCGATGTCCACTCCGACATCGAGCGTGCGGGCTTGCGACAAGAGACTTCTCCTCCTCGGGTGCGACCAAATGCACGTTGTCACTTGACCCCCCGCGGGATCCAACGAGACTTCCGCGCCGATTCACAAGCGAGAGTGGTGAATCGCGCTAGCGTCTAGTGATCACCCCGGATCTGCGCAATCTGAGAGCGTTCGTCGCGGTCGCCGAAGAGCTGCACTTCACCCGCGCCGCGCAGCGCGTGCACATCACCCAGCAGGCGCTGAGCCTCCAGATCCGCCAGCTGGAGGCGTCACTCGGCGTGCCGCTGTTTGATCGTACGACGCGCCGCGTCGAGCTCACCACCGCCGGGCGGACGATGCTCGCGCACGCCGTCGCGCTGCTGGCGGCCGCCGACCGCGCGTGGGAGGACGTGCAGCGCGTGCACAAGGGCGAGGCGGGGCAGGTGCTGCTCTCCTACTCGCCGACCGTGCGGCGCGAGCTGCTCCCGTTGCTGCTGGAGGAGTTCGGCGCACGCCAGCCCGACATCGCGGTGAAGTCGTGCGAAGTGTGGTGGGGCGACTCCGCGCTCGCCGACGGCCTCACCGACGTCGCGATCACCCGCTCGCGCCCGATCGTGCCGGACGAGAGCGTGCTGTCGGTGCCGATCCTGCAGTCCCCGCTCGGCCTCGTGCTGGGCGCCGACCATCCCGCCGCGCTCGGTGACACCGTCCGCGTCACCGACCTGCGTCGCGAGGCGCTGAAGATCTGGCCACGGCCGTTCTCACCGCACTTCTACGACACGATCGTCTACTCGCTGCGGTTCGCGGGGTTCAACGGCCCGGTCGAGGAGCTCGCGATCTTCGGCGCCGGGATCCTCGCCGGCGACCCCGAGGCGCGCGCGGAGATCGCGTCCTGCGCGGCGTTCGGGATCGGCTTCCGCAACCAGTACACGGAGCTCGAGCCCGAACTCGTGTGGCGGGAGATCGAGCCGCTCCTGCCGATCCCGATGCACCTCTGCTGGCGCCACGACGCGTCGCCGGCGGTCCGCAACTTCCTCGCTGTCGTGCTCGACGTCGTGCAGACCAAGGGCTGGCTGCCCGAGCAAGAGCGCGAGGAGGCGGACCGCCTGCTCGCCGCGACCTAGGGCTTACCGGCGAGCACCGGCACCACCACCGTCGCCTGCTCGCTCGCGCCCGCGTCGTCGGCCACGGTGACGCGCGCCGCGTACTTGCCCGCCCGCGTGTAGGCGTGCTGCAACGCGACACGGGTCGTCCCCGCCGGCAGTTGCACGGTCTGCTCCGGCCCGCCGTCGGCCCAGTCGACCGTGACGGTGTGCGCGTCGCGCTCACCGGCGTCGGCGAAGTCGATCGTGTACTGGCCGGCCTGCCCCGCGACGGCGCCCGAAGCGAGCTTCATGCGGACGTCGACCGGCGCATCGTTGGTCACGATCAGCGTCCCCGTGCCGCGGCCGGTCGCGCCGTCGTCATCGGTCAGCGTGACCCGCGTGCGGTACGGGCCGTCCTGGGCGTAGCGGTGCGACGCGACGAACCGCAGCACGCCCGCGGGCAGCGCGATCATCTGCGCCGCCGTGCCGTCGCCCCACTCGATCTGCACCGTGTGGCTGTCGGTCGTGCCGGGGTCGGTGAACGTGCCGGCGACCGTCGCCGGCTTGCCCTCGACCGGCGACGCCGGGTCGGCCGCGAGCCCGGTCAGCGCGGGCGCGACGTTGCGGACCTTCCCCGACGCTGACTTGCTGGACGCGCCGGAGTCCTGGACGGTCACCGTGATCGGGTAGACCGACACGGGGTCGCCGCCCTCGGCGTAGCGGTGGGTCGCCGTCACCACGCGCGCCTCGCCGGCCGCGATGTCCGAGGCGGTGCCGTCGCCCCACAGCACGCGCACGGCCGGGTAGTGCAGCGCCATCGCGTCGAACGTGGCCCTCACCGTGGTCTCGTCGCCCTCGTCCACCATGGGCACCTCCGCGACCTGCAGTGTCGCGCCGCCGGCGGCGGCCGCCGGCTGCTCGTGACCGGCCGGGAAGGCCGGGCACGTGGTGGACGACGGCGAGAACAGCGTGCGCACGATGCTCTTGAACGTGTCGTCCGGGCTGCCGCCGGCGCGGAAGTCCCAGCCCGCGCCGAACTGCAGCGGCTGGCCGAACAGGCTCGCGTTCAGCGCGAGGTTGACGTTCACGTTGCCCGAGGCGAGCGCGCTCGCGTCAGCGCGGAAGTACGCGCAGTTGACGTTGACGACCGACCCGGCGGCGGTCGCGAAGCCGTTCACCAGCCGGTTCAGCGCCTGGTCGAACGTCGCGTCCGAGACGCTCAACCCGGTCGCGGTCTGGAACGCCGCGAGCAGCGCCGGTCGCACGTAGGCGCGCATCAGCCCCGCCCACGAGCACGTGCCCGTGTAGTGCAGCGTGGAGCAGACGCCCGCCACGGAGATCGAGGTGGGCGGCGTGACCCAGCAGTCGCCCCCGACCACCGTCGTGCCGACGCAGTACCGGTCGACGCGGATGCCGAGGCATGTGCCGTCGACCTCCACGCCGCCGCAGGTGCTCCAGTAGCCCGGGATCCCGCTGATCGGGATCGAGAAGCCATTGAGCAGCCGGTCGAGCGTCAGCGTCCCGAGGTTGTACCTCGAGGTCTGGTCCTGGGCGTCGCCCAGCACGCGGGTCATCGTGTCCACCTGCGAGGGCACCGTCACGCCGGCGTTGCGCAGCTGCACCGGCAGGTCGCGCACGTTGCTCACGCTGCCGCTGCCGTTGACCACGCCCAGCACCTTCCCGAACGCGGCGATCGGCGCCCTCAGGCCCTCGGCCTTCGGATTGACGGCGGACGTGATCGCGCCACGCGCGTCCTCGCGCAGCCAACCCTCCACGGCGAACGACGGGTTATGCAGGTCCAGCGCCGCGTTGGCCTTGAGGTAGCCGTGCATGGTGCGATTGAACAGCGCGGCGTCGCCGGAGAACGCGAATCCGGACCGCGAGACGTCCAGATCCGCCCGCCCGCTGGCGACCTCGTAGGCGCCCGCCGCGATGCGCGCCCCGCCGTGCAGGCTGAGCGACTGCTGCGTCGGCGTCAGCGCCAGCGCCAGTGATGTGTCGTCGAGCGAGATCGGCCCCAGGTGGAAGGCGTTGATCTCGCCGCCGGCCACCAGCCCGCCGGTATCGAAGCGCCCGTACACGCTGGCCAGGCAGCCGTCGGCCTGGCGGTTCAGGCACGTCTGGCGCGTGCTCGGATCCGTGTCGAGCGTGCGGCAGCCGCTCGGGTCATCGGCCCCGGGCTCGACGGCTGGCAGGTTCCTGCCCACGTACAGGTCGGCGGAGAAGCGCACGCCCTTGGTCAGGCACAGGTCCCGGTCGGTCTGCTGCGAGAACTGCAGGTAGAGGTTGCGCAGGGAGACGTCCGGCAGATTGGACGCGTTCAGCTGCGTGCCGGTGAGCTGGTTGTTGAGCCAGACGAGGTCGCTGAGCGCGAGGCCCGCGTGGCTGGCGGCCGAGAAGCCGATCAGGTCGGGGCGGACGAACGCCGGCGGCGGCGCGGGCGTCAGCCCCACCTTGAGCGCGGCCGCGACGTCCTTGGAGCCGATCTTGACGTCGCCCTGGAAGCCCATCGTGACCGCCGGGCCGGTGGGCGCGATCGCCACGCCGAGCTGCAGCGCGAGCCGGTTGATCTGCAGCCAGTTCTGCCCGAACGCGTTGCGCCACGGGCGCTCGGTGGTCAGCCGCCCGGTCAGCGTCAAGCTCGGCGGGTTCAGCGCCGCGCGCGCGGTGACGCCGAAGTCGAGCACGTCGTAGCACTTGCCGTTCTTCACGACGCCGCCGTCGCAGGCGGGCATCCACTGCGAGCCCTGGCGCTGGATCTTCACGCCGAGGTCGCCGTCGAACGCCAGGCCGTCGGTGCCGATCTCGAGCGCCACGTCGCCGTGGTCGAACCAGTCCGGCGCATCGTCGAAACGGAAGTTGCCCAGCGACGCACGCAGGGAGAAGTCCGTCCCGCCGAACACGGGGATCGTGCCCTCGAGCAGCGCGCGGCCGCGCGTCTGGATGCCGATCGCGCCGGCCATGCGGTCGACGTCGCGGCCCAGCTCGAACCCGGCGAGCAGCCGCAGGCCGCGCGTCACGTCGAGCCGGGCGAACTGCGTGCAGTCGGTGCGGGTGGCGCCGTCCGCGCAGCCGTAGAGCGACTTGTAGAAGTCGAACTCCGCGTCGGTGAGCCCGCTCGCCGGGCGCGAGCCGGTCTCGCTGCCGAGCACGAGCGCGGCCGAGGACAGCCTCACATTCATGGCGCGCGCCGCCGGTGTCAGGTCGCTCAGGGAGGCCTGGCCGCGCAGCTTGACGCCGGCGGTGAACCCGCCCCCGGGCCGGGCGGCCACGAGCACGTACCAGTCGTGGCTGCCGAAGGTCGTCGTCGCGTTCAGCGCGAAAGCGCTGGAGCCGCCGCCGAGCGTGACGCTCGCCGAGGCATCGCTGAGCGTCAGGTCAGCCATGTCGCGGGGCAGCGCGGGCCCCGCCGGGCTGAGGTCTCCGAAGGCGCGGACGCCGTCCGACAACCTCGCCGAGTCGAGGAAGCGAGCGGTCAGCGTGGCGGTGGTGGACGGGCCCTTCGCGAGCGCGAAGTCGAGCGCGAAGCGCTTGCCGGCCAGCGTCTGCCTGGCGCTGACGGACGCGTTCACGTCGGCCGGCCTGCCGCCGCCGAAGCTCGTGTCCAGCTCGACGGTCGCCGACTCGAGCGTGCCGAGCCAGGCCGCGCCGAACGGGCTCCGCCAGTTGTGGATCGTGCCGCTGAAGCCGATCTCCGAGCGCGCGCCGGAGCGCGCGACGCGGCCCGCGAGCGTGGTGGAGAACGTCGAGCCGCGCACGGTCACGTTTGCGTCCGTCCGCAGCGACGCGGCGACGGAGCCGCTGGCGTAGCGGAACGACAGCGTGGTCGGGCCGGTCGGCTGGACCCACGTCGGCAGGCCCGCGGGGGGCGCCGGCAGCGTCGCGTCCAGCGCGAGGTTGCGCAGCGAGATGGAGCGCAGCGAGCCGAGCGTGACGTCGGCACCGAGTGTGCCGGACAGCGTGGCCTCGCTCCCCTGCGGGTAGCCGAGCGCGTCGAGCGGGAGCCGGCCCTCGAGGTTCAGGCCGGGCGAGAACTCCAGCGTGGGCGGAAGCGACGGGTACGCGGCGCCGAAGAAGTCGCGCTCCTGCGGCGTCAGGTCGTCCGCGGACAGCGAGGTCAGCGACGTCGCGGTGAGGTCGAGCGCGGGCAGCCGGACGCCGCTCAGCGTGTCGCCGAGCTGCGCCGCCGGCAGCAGCGAGGACAGCCGCACGCAGTCCTCGCAGCCGGAGTCGGTGAGCCGCAGTCCGAGCAGCGGCTTTGCTGGCGCTCCGGTCTGCTTGCGCAAGGTGAGCAGCGCGGACGCGTGGAGATCGTTGACGGTGGCGTTCGCGGACACGCTGAACGTGCTGCGGTTCAGCGAGAACGAGACGCGGTCGAGCGAGACGGCGTCACCACCCGGGACCGCGGCCACCGGCGTGCCGAGCAGCCGCCCGCCGAGATCGGCGAGCTGGGTGGCGGTCAGCGGGCCCTCGGCGGTGAAGTCCGCGCGGTCGCCGTCGAACGCGGCGTCGACGTGCACCCCGCCGACGGTGAAGGCGAGCGAGCCGGCGTCGCGCGTGAGGCGCAGCTTGACGTCTGAGAGCGCCGACGCGTCGAGGCCGAACGGCGCGTCGAGCGGGCCGTCGAGGCCGAGCTCGGCCTCGACGTCTCCGCCGGGCGCGATCGCCACGTGGCCGGTGAAGTGGTTGCGGGTGCCGTCGACAGCGAGCGTGATGTCCTCGTCGGCGCTGACGCTCGGGCGTCCGCCGCCGAGCTTGAGCACGTAGGTCGAGGTGCGGTCGGCGATCCAGGCCGGCGCGGTCGGGCTCTTGCCCAGCGTCGCCTTCAGTTCCAGGTCGCCGAGTTGCGCGTCCGTCGCGCGGCCGAACAGCGCCGCGGCGGAGGCCGCGAGCGAGCCCTCGACGTGGACGTCGCCGGAGTAGCCGGCGAAGCCGAACGCGTCGGCGAGGCGGCCGTCCAGCTGCAGGTCGCCGGCGAGGTTCACGCCGCCGGCGAGGTCGGTGGGCTCGGGGTAGAAGGCGCGTGCGGCCCCCGGCAGCGCGTCGGGGTCGATCTGCTGGTCAGCACCGGCGACGGCGAGACGCACGGTGGCGAAGCTGACGTCGCCGTAAGAGTCGTCCCAGCGCGGGTTCAGGCGCGACAGTGACAGGTCGTCGGTCTTGGCCGCGATGGCGAGCGCCGGCGTGGTCGAGCTGTCATCCGGCCAGACTGCCGTGACGAGCAGATCGACGTCCTGGCCGAGCACGTCGGCCGAGCCCGACAGCGAGAGCGAGTGGCCGGCGTCGTTGGAGCCGAGCGTCACATTCGCGACACCAAGCCGCTCGAGCCCGGGGATCTGCACCGGGAGCGTGATCGCCGAGAGCTGGTCCAGGCGGTCCTTGGCCTGGGCATAAGTGAGCGTGTCGAGATCGGTGAACCCGGAGGCGGTCGCCGCCGCACCGGGGTCGACGGTCACCTCCTTGGTGGGTTCGCCGAGCGCGGGGATGGCCAGCGCTGCGCTGACGATCAACGCCACCAGCACCAGCAGCACCGGCCGGCGCTTCAAGCGCCTCCGTTTGTCCTCCATGACGAGCAACTCCTTGTGGGATATCGAGGGCTCGGCGATTCTCTGCTCGGCCGGGTACCGGCGCCTCGGGAGCGTCCCTGAACTTGTCCCTGAGACGACCCCCGGAGTACGGTTCTCAGACCGTGGCGGGAGCACACTCCTCCGAGCGGGTCGCCCGGCCGCTGGAGCTGAAGGGGCTGCTCGAGCGGGGGGCGGAGCACAGCGCGCTGGTGCAGGCCGTCAACGCCCTGCCGGGCGGGCGCGGGCGCGTGATCGCTGTAGTGGGGCCACCCGGAGTGGGCAAGACGTCGATCGGCGCGATGGCCCGGTCGCTCGGCGCCGACGCGGGCGTGACGGTGCTCCGCGCGCGCGGCGCGGAGCTGGAGCAGCGCTTCGCTTATGGGGTCGTGCGCCAGCTGTTCGAGCGGCTGGTGATCCGGGCCACGCCCGCCGAGCGGGCGGACCTGTTCTCGGCGGCGGCGGCCGGCGCGCAGCCGGCGCTCGGCACGCTCCCGGCGATCGGGCTTCCGCAGCGCACGGAGACGCGCTTCCAGCTGCTGCACGGGCTGTTCTGGTTCCTCGTTCAGGTCGCCGACCGCGGGCCGCTGCTGGCCGTCGTCGACGACCTGCACTGGGTCGACCCCGGCTCGCTGGCGTTCATCGACTACCTCGCCCGGCGCGTCGAGGAGCTCCCCGTGCTGCTCGTCCTGACCGCGCGTGACGCCGAGGAGGGCGAATACCGGCGCCTGCTCGCGGAGCTGGCTGCCGACCCGGCCGTCACAGTGCTGCGCCCGGGGCCCTTGAGCCAGGCGGCGGTCGCGCGGCTCGTACGCGAGCGGCTCGGTTCGGAGGCTCCGGCGAAGCTGTGCAACGCGTGCCACACGGTGACGAGCGGCAACCCGTTGTTCCTGCGCCAGCTCCTGTTCGCGCTGGAGGGCGAGGAGCCGTCGGTGGATGCGGTCGAGCGCGTCGCGGGGCGCGCGGTCAAGGATCTGGTGCGCCACCGGATCGCCAGCCTCGGCGGCGCGGCCGTGACGCTCGCGCAGGCCGTCGCCGTGCTCGGCGGCAGGGCGCCGCTGCCGGTGGCCGCCGAGCTCGCCGGGCTGGCCGAGGCAGACGCCGCGCTCGCCGCCGACGCGCTCGTCCGCGGCGGTTTCTTCGAGGCCGACCTGTCGTTCGTGCACCCGATCGTCCGCGCCGCGGTCTACGACGAGCTGGCGCCGGGCGAGCGGCGCCTCATCCATGCCCGCGCCGCGAACGCGCTGCTGCGCCGCGGCGCACCGGACGAGCAGGTCGCCTCGCACATCCTCGCCGCACCCGAGCACACCGGCGACGGCTGGCTCGAGGTGCTGCTGCGCGCGGCTGACGAGGCGCGCCGCCGCGCGAGCCTGGAGACGGCCGCGGTCCACCTGCGCCGCGCGCTGGGCGAGCCGGGGGCCGAGCGCGGCGAGCTGCTGCGGATGCTCGGGCTGTGCGAGGGCTACAGCCAAGATCTGCGCCGCGGCGAGGCGCACCTGCGCGGGGCGCTCGAGCTGGCCGACGACGCCGTGGCCTACGGGCGCTGCTCGCTGAGCCTGGGTCGCGTGCTCAACGTGGTCGGGGAGACCGCCGCGGCCGCCGGCGCGTTCGCCGCCGGGCTGGACCGCATGGGCGACGAGGACCCGGAGCTCGCCTTGACGCTCCAGGCCGACCTCGTGGGGGGCGCGCGCCTGAGCAGCTCGCTCGCCGAGGTGTGGCGGGAGCGCTCGGCGGCGTTCCGCGCGGCCACGCCCGACGGGCCGTTCCGGGCGATGGCCACGGCCTACGCGGCGATCGACGCGGCCTACACCCTGGGCGCGCGCGACGAGGTGGTCGCACTGGCCGAGCGTGCCTTGAGCGGCCCGCTCTCCCCCAACCGGCCGCCGTTCTACATGGCTGTCTACGCGCTGCTGATGTGCGAGCGCTTCGAGGCCGCGCACCGCCACCTCACCGAGGCGTTGCGGCTCGCCCACGCGCGCGGGAACCTCGTCACCGACCCGGTCGTCTACTGCAACCGCTCGAGCGCCGCCCGCGCCCGCGGCGCGCTGGCCGCGGCGCGCGCGGACGCGGAGCTCGGGCTCGACGTCAGCGAGCCGTCGAACTTCGCCCGCAGGCTTCTCTACGCGACGCTGCTGCACTGCCTGATCGAGGAGGGCGCGCTCGACCAGGCCGAGGCCGTGCTCGCGGCCACGGAGCTGGACGGGCCGCTCCCGGACGCGGCGATGTGCGACGACCTGCTCGCCGCCCGCGGGCGCCTGCGGCTGGCCCGCGGCGACGCCGTCGCGGCGCTCGACGACCTGCTGCTGGTCGGGCGGCGCGAGCGTGTCTGGGGCCCGCGCGGGATGCTCGCGCCGCGCTACTGGGCGGCCGACGCCGCGCTCGCGCACGCGGCGCTGGGGGACCGCGAGGCGGCGCTGGCGCTGTCCGGCGAGCAGCTCGCCGTGGCGCGCGAGCTCGGCGCGCCGGGCGCGCTCGGCGTCGCGCTGCGCACCGAGGGCGTGCTGCGCGGCGACGTCTCCCTCCTCGAGGAGGCGGTCCTGTCTCTGCGCGCGTCAGAGGCGCGCCTCGAGCTGGCGCGCGGCCTGCTCGAGCTCGGCACCGCGCTCCCGCGCAAGGACGGCCGCGAGCACCTCCGCGACGCCCGCGCGCTCGCCGCCGAATGCGCCGCCCCAGCGCTCGTCGCCGCCGCCGAAGCGCGCCTGAGCGAGGGCGGCGGGCGGCTCCCACGCCTGCAGGTCAGCGGCGTGCAGGCGCTGACCGCCCAGGAGCGCCGCGTCGCCGAACTGGCGGCGAGCGACATGACGAACCGCCAGATCGCGCAGGAGCTCTACCTGACCGAGAAGACGGTCGAGACCCACCTCTCGAGCGTCTACCGCAAGCTCGCGATCAAGTCCCGCCGGCAGCTCGCGCTCCAGCTCGCCGCGGGTTAGTACCGCAGCGATGCCCTTCCCGCTCGACACTGCGGCGCGGCATGAATCGACCCGCGACCATGCGGTTCACGTTCGTGTCTGAGCATCCTGTCCCGTCCGACCGCGCGCGAGCTGGTGCGCGGTGCGTTCGACCCCTACGTGCACACCGCCCCGGACTTCGCCCCGCGCCGGATCACGGATCTGGAGGTTAGGCGCCCCGCTGTCCCCGTAGTCGGCGTAGGATCGTGACGAAGTGCACGATCCTCCTCCGGCACCCGCAGAGCATCCGTTCCCGAATCGCCGGACCGCCGGGCTCGCGCTGGCCGCCCGGCTCGAGCGGCTGCGCGAAGACGATCCTGTGATCCTCGCGCTCGAGCCCGGCGGTGTGCCGGTCGGTGCCGTGGCCGCCGAGGTGCTCGGCGCGCCGTTCGGGGTGATCGCCGTGGCCCGCATCGGCGAGCCCGGGCGGCGCGTGGGAGCCGTTGCCGAGGGCGGCCCGCCGCTGATCGACCACCGCCTCGCGCGCAGCTACAAGCTGGACGTGGTGGCGCTCGCGACGGCACGCGAGGAGGCCGAGAACGCGGTGGCGGACCGCGCGGCGCGGCGCACGACGCCGATCCCGGACCTGACGGGCCGGACGGTCGTCCTCGTCGGCGACGGGATCGCGACCGGGCGTGCCGCCGCGGCGGCCGGGTATGCGGCCCGGCGGCGCGGAGCCGCACGGGTGGTGGCGGCGGCGCCGGTGGCGACGGCGGACGCGATCGCCTACCTGGGCGAGCTGCTCGACGAGGTCATTTGCGTCCGGTGCGCCCCGCTCGCCGCCAGCCTGCTCCAGTGGTACGACCAGCCGCTCCTGGCCTCTGCGGAGGACGCGGCGATCCCGCTGCCCGGCGGTGAACGGGCACAGGACGCTGATGGCGTGCTGGCGATTCCCGAAGGTGTGCGCGGGCTGACTGTGCTCGTCCCGCCGGTGGACCTGACCGTGGCCGAGGCGCTGGCCGGCGCGGGCTTCGCGACGCTGCGCCTCGAGCACGCAGACGGCCTCGGGCAGGCGATCGAGCGTGTGCGCGCGCGTCCGCAGGCGCGCGGCCTGGCGATGGGGTTCGTCGGGCTGGGTCAGGCGGTCGAGCCGGTGCTGGCCGCCGGCGAGCAGGCCGACGCGCTCGTCGTCGCCGGCGGGCATCACGAGCCCGACCCCGACGTGCTGACCTCGATCACGGCGCCGACGCTCCTGATCGCCGCCGGCGAGGATCACATCGAGCAGCGCTGGGTGCGTGACGCCCGCGCGCTGCTGCGCCGCTGCGAGACGCACACGATCGTCGTGCCGGGCGCCACGCACGGCTTCCCGGAGCCACGCGCGCTCGAGCGCGTCGCGCACGCGACCCAGCGGTGGTTCGGCACGCACCTCGCCTCGGTCGACGGAGCGGGGTAAAGCGAGAGGACTAGACTCGCGGGTGTCGCCGGGAACTGCCGCTCTTTCCGCTCGGCGACTCGACGTCCGGACAGGGCATGAGAGGTCTGAGGTCATGCCGACGGGCGAGCAGCACGGCGAACGTGAACCCGCGGCTGTGGTCGATCGGCTGCGTGTGGTGATCGCCGAGGATTCAGTGCTCCTACGCGAGGGGATCGCGCGGCTGCTCGAGCGGGCGGGCTTTGAGGTCGTCGGCCAGGCCGGCGACGGCGAAGACCTGCTGCGCAAGGTCGGCGCGCACCGGCCGGATGTCGCTGTCATCGACGTGCGAATGCCCCCGACGCACACCGACGAGGGGTTGCTGGCCGCCCGTCGCATCCGCACCGAGCACCCCGGCACCGCCGTGCTCGTGCTCTCTCAGTACGTCGAGGAGGCCTATGCGCTCGACCTGCTGTCGGAAACGACCGAGCGCACGGGCTATCTGCTCAAGGACCGTATCGGCGATGTGGATTCGTTCACCGACGCTGTGCGGCGAGTGGCGCTCGGCGGCTCGGCGCTGGATCCCGAGGTGGTCGCGTTGCTGCTCGGCCGTCGCCGCCGGCAGGATCCGCTCGCCGCGCTCACGCCGCGCGAGCGAGAGGTACTCGGCCTGATGGCCGAGGGCCGCTCCAACGCGGCCATGGCCGACGCGCTGGTCGTCAGCGACCGCGCCGTCGAGAAGCACGTCACCGCGATCCTCTCCAAGCTCGACCTGCCGCCCGCGGCCGAGGATCACCGCCGAGTGCTCGCCGTCCTGGCGTTCCTGCGGTCGGTGTGACCAGCTCGCCGCCAATGAACGCGTCGTCACGGCATCACGCTGCACAGTGCGTTCAGCGCTCCTCCCCACGCGCTGTCCGAGACGGCGGAGTAGTTGACGACGAGCGCATCCTGCGCAGCGGCCGGCCCGCCGAGACCTTGATGGCGAAATTCCGCCATCCCGCTGACCATGAGCCCTTGGCGCGCCGCGGCGTGGAGCACCGAGCGTTCGGTTCCGAGCGGAAGTTCGAGGACCGCCTGCAGCCCGGCGGCCATGCCGGTCACGCGGACCTCGGGCGCGCGCTGTGCCAGCGCTTCGACCAGCTGGTCGCGGCGGCGGCGGTACGTCTGCCGCCGCGAGCGCACGTGGCGGTCGAAACCACCTGACGTGATGAACTCCGCGAGCGTCAGCTGCTCCAGCGCGCTCACCGTGTCCACGGGGCCCTTCGCCGCCGCGATGTCCGGGAGGAGGTGTTCGGGTGCCACCAGCCAGGCGACGCGGAGGGCCGGTGCCAAGGCTTTGCTCGCAGTGCCGAAGTACACGACCCGTTCGGGGTCGAGGCCCTGCAGCGCTCCCACCGGCTTGCGGTCGTAGCGGAACTCTCCGTCGTAGTCGTCCTCCAAGATCAGCCCGCCGGTGGTGCGAGCCCAGTCGATCGCGGCCGCTCGGCGTTCCGCTGACAGTGCGACGCCGGTCGGGAACTGATGCGCAGGTGTCAGGAGGACGGCGCCCGCGCCGTTCAGGCTCGTGAGATCGCCGGTGCGTGCGCCGTGCTCGTCGACGAGGAGCGGCGGGATGCTCACGCCGGCGTCGGTCAGCAGGGCGCGATAGAGGCCCAGCCCGTATCCCTCGACGGCGACCGCCCGCACGCCCCGCGCTTTGAGTGCCCGTGCGGTCAACGTCAGCCCGTGGTGAAAGCCCGGACAGATGACGATCCGTTCCGGCTCGGCATCCACGCCGCGGACGCGGGACAGGTAGTCGGCGAGCGCTGTGCGCAGTTCGATGCGCCCGAGGGGATCGCCGTAGCCGAAGGCGTCAGGCGGTGCCACCGCCAGGGCGCGGCGAGCGGCAGCGAGCCACGGCGTGCGGGGGAATTCGGCGAAGTCCGCCGCACCGGGCAGCAGGCCGTGTGTGGCGCGACGCCGGTTTGACCCACCTGGTGAGCCGGTGGCCGCGACGCGGCGTGGCGCGGCCCGCTGGGCGACGCGTGTGCCGGAGCCTTGTCGAGCCGTGAGCAAGCCCTCCGCCACCAGTTCCGCGTAGCACTCGGTCACGGTGCTGCGGGCGATGCCGAGATCAGCCGCGAGCGTCCGGGACGCGGGCAGGCGGCTGCCCGCCGGCAGCCGCCCCGAGCGCACGGCCTCTCGCAGCGCGTCGCTCAGTCCGGCTCGCACCCGCGGGCCGCGCAGCTCCAGATGGAGGTCCACCCCCACAGAATTGGTCTGAGATCCAGCCACAGAAATGGATCTTACATTCGGACCTCTTCGGTCATACGGTTGACGCCATGCCAACCAACGAAACCGATGAACCCGCGGGCGCCTCCCGCGCGCCGCGCCTGGCCTTGGCGGGTGCGGCGCTGGCGTTCACCAGCATGTACCTCGCGGCCGGTGCGCTGACACCGCTGCTGGTCGTCTACAAGGAGCAGTGGGATCTCGCGCCCTCGCAGCTCACGATGGCGTTCGCCGTCTACGCGATCGGCTTCCTCGCCGCCGCGCTCGTGCTGGGATCGCTTTCCGATCATCTCGGCCGGCGGCCCGTGCTGATCGGCGCCCTCGTCGTCCAGCTCGTGTCGAACCTGATGTTCCTCGTCGCCCCCGACGTCGGCTGGGTCATCGCCGGCCGCATCGTGCAGGGCCTCGCGAGTGGCGCGGCGACCGGAGCGTTCACCGCGGCGCTCGTCGAGCTCGCGCCGCCCCACCAGAAGCGGCTTGGACCGATCCTCGGCAGCGTCGGGCTCACCGGAGGTCTTGCCGTGGGCTCGCTGCTCGCGGGCCTGGCGATCCAGCTCACGCCCTCGGCGAACACGATCGCCTTCGTGTTTCTCAGCGCACTCACCGTCGTGGGTGGCATCGCCGTCGCGGCCGCTCCGGAGACCATGCGCCGAAGCCCCGGAGCGCTGCGCTCGATGATCCCGAACGTCGCGATCCCGCTCGCGGCCCGCGTCGAGTTCGTCGCCGCCGCGCCGGTGGTCGCAGCGGTGTGGATGCTCGCCGGGCTCTCCGGTGGCCTCGCCCCGAGCATGGTCCACAGCGTGTTCGGACTCGACAGCGGCCTGCTCGACGGGCTCGCCGGGTTCATCGCGCCGGCGGTCTCGGTGATCATCGGCCTGTCGTTCGCACGTGTGCCCGCCCGGACGGCGATGACCATCGGCATTTACGCGGCGATCCTCGGGTCCATCGGCATCGCCGGCGGCGCGTCCGCGGGCAGCCTTGCCACGATGTTCATCGGGCAGGCCGTCGCCGGCCTCGCCTTCGGTGCGGCGTTCACCGCCTCGTTGGGGCTGGTCATCCCGCTCGTGGCCGCGCACCAGCGTGCGGGCGTCGTCGCGGCCGTCTACGTCGTCTCCTACCTCGGTCTCGGGGTCCCCGTCGTCCTCGCCGGACAGCTCACAGACGTCCTCGGCGTCGTGCCGACCGTCGGTTGGTACAGCGCAGTGGTCGTCCTCCTCGCGCTATTCAGCCTCCTTGCCCAGGAGCGCCTCAAGCGCCGCACTCCCCTACAAGAAAGCAGGCAGACCCATGCCGTCCATCCATAACCCGCGCGTGTTCCTCGCCGGAGCGTCTGGCGTGCTCGGCCAACGACTGATCCCCCGGCTGATCGAGGCTGGGTACGTCGTCGGCGGCATGACGCGCTCGGCCGGCAAGACCGAGTTGCTCAGCCGTCTCGGCGCCGAGCCGATCGTCTGCGATGTCTTCGACCGAGAAGCGCTGGAGGGGGCCGTTCGCGCTTTCGCACCTGACGTGATCCTGAACGAGCTCACGGACCTGCCCGACGACGCCGCGAGCATCGGTGCCTACGCGGGGCGCAACGCGCGCATCCGCACCGAGGGAAACCAGAACCTGATCCACGCCGCGCGCCGCAGCGGGTCGCCCAAGCTCCTGGCGCAGACCGTCGCGTGGCAGCTGCCCGACGGGCCTGACGCCTTGGCCGTGGCGGAGCTTGAGCGATCGGTCCTCGCCGAGGGCGGCGTCGTGCTGAGCTACGGCCAGTTCTACGGACCCGGCACCTACCACGAGCAGCGCGTCCCCGCCGAGCCGCGAGTCGGGATCGACCGCGCCGCCGAACGGACGGTCGAGCTGCTGGACGCGCCGTCCGGCGTGGTCGTCATCACCGACTGATAGAGAAGGCTCCATGCACAGCAAGCGCGAGCTCACCACGAGAACTTTGATCGCCGCGTTTGCCGCCGGCGTTCTCGTCGCAGCCGCGTTTGTCGTCGCGACCGACGTGTCGGTGATCGTCGCCTACGTCCTCGGGCTCGGGCTGATCACCTTCCTCACCTACGGCTACGACAAGCTCCAGGCCGTCCGCGGCGGGCGGCGCATCACCGAACCGGCGCTGCTCGTGCTGCCGGTGATCGGCGGCGCGCTCGGCGGGTGGGCGGGGATGCTGATCTGGCGCCACAAGACCAAGCACGCGAGCTTCTGGATCGCCCAGATCGTCGGGACCCTCGCGATCGCGGCCGCGCTCTGGCTGACGTGAGCGCTCATCCGTCGTGATCGTGCAGCGCCCGGCGCGCGATGCCGATGAACTCGCGCATCGCGGGCGCTGAGTTGCGGCGGCGCCACACGAGCACGGTCTCGGCCGGCGGCATGTCGGTGATCGGGATGTAGCGCACGTTCGGGTGTCCGTAGTGGGTGGCGAACGAGCTGACGGTCGGGTTCACGATCTTGCCGCGCGCAACCATGACGATCAGCTCGCCGACGTCCCCGATCCCGAGCCGCACCCGTCGGATCGGGCGGCCGGAGGGGGTCTCCCCCGGGCAGAACGCGTCGCTGATCTGGGAGATCAGCCCGTCGGCCCAGCCGACGTCGTAGTCGGCGAGGTCCTCGATGGAGACGGCGGCGCGGCCGGCCAGCGGGTGATCGTGGGCGACGGCGAGCACGCGCGGCTCGCGGTCCACGATCGGGCCGACGACGAGATCCGGCTCGTCGAAGGGCAGTCGCGTGAGCATGAGGTCGATCTCGCCGCGCCGAAGCGAGTGGAACCGATCACCGAAGGAGAGCTCGATGACCCGCACGGAGCAGCGCTCGTTGGCGGCTTCGAACGCATCGATGACGCCGAGCAGGCGCGCCCCGACCGCCGCTGCATTGTGCGCCCCGAGGCGGAGCTCGCCAGAGACCGCGAGCCCGACCTCGTGCGTCCGTTGAAGCGCCCCGACGAGCTCGCCGTAGACGCTGCCGACCTCCTCGCGGAACCGCTCGCCGGCCGGCGAGAGCGTGACGCGCCGGCTCGTGCGATGCACGAGCTCGAGGCCGAGCTTGTGCTCAAGGCTCCGGAGGCTCTGGCTGACGCGCGACTGCGTGAGGCCGAGCCGGTCGGCGGTGCGGCGGAAGTGGAGCTCTTCGGCCAGGACGAGGAACACACGGATCTCGCGCAGCTCGACCGTCTCCCACATCGATAAGCGACACTACTCGCTCCGTTGCGCGGTCGGCAGTTGATCGCGGCATGTCCGGCACCGATCCTGGGGCCATGTCACTCGCCCGCGTTCAGTCCTTCGCCATCTCACTCGACGGCTTCGGCACCGGTGAGGGCCAAAGCGCCGACGCGCATTTCGGTCACGCCGGGGACAGGCTGCACGAATGGATGTTCGAGACCCGGTGGGGTCGCGAGATGCTCGGGCGCCCCGGCGGTGGCGGCGGTGTCGACGATGCCTTCTCGCGGATGTTCGCGCCCGGGATCGGTGCGGAGATCATGGGCGCCGGCAAGTTCGGCCACCCCGGCTGGCACGAGGACCCGGAGTGGAAGGGCGCGTGGGGATCCAACCCGCCGTTCCACACACCGGTGTTCGTCCTCACCCACCACCCGCGCCCGCCGATCGAGCTGGAAGGCGGCACGACCTTCCACTTCCTCGACGCGTCGCCCGCGGAGGCACTCGAGACCGCCCGCGAGGCCGCGAAGGGCCAGGACGTACGCATCGGCGGCGGTCCCACGATGATCCGCGACTTCCTCGCTGCCGGGCTCGTCGACCACATGCACACGGTGGTGGTTCCGATCCTGCTCGGCCGAGGGGTGCGCCTCTGGGACGGCCTCGAGGGGCTCGAGAAGGACTACGTGGTCGAGGCCACGTCATCGCCCAGTGGAGTCACCCATGTGACTTTCACCCGCGCGACCGCCTGAATCCGGAGCTTCCGTGGCGATCCGCCAATAGTGGGTCTCCACGGCGCGCAGGCCGCGTCGTTCGTAGAACCGCCGGGCCGCATGATTGCCGGTCATGACCGCGACGACGAGATCGACGATCGACGCGGCGGCGAGTTCGCGGTCGAGCTCGTCGAGTAGCCGCGTGCCGATCCCGCCGCCGCGCGCCTCGGGCGCGATCGAGAGCGAGTACAACTCCGCGTAGCGCCGGCCGACGGCGAACGTCTCGTCGGGGCCGTCGATCACGTGCGCGAACGCGTAGCCGACAAGGTGACCGTCGCGCTCGGCCACCAGCGCCAGCGCGGTCCCGGAGTCCAGCCAACCGCGGTAGACGTCGCGGCGGCGCTGCCACGAGACCGCGTCGTCGGCCACCAGCAGCCGATCCGGCAGCACGGTGCGGTGGTGGCGGTGCAGCGCGAGCCACAACGGCTCGAGTGCATCGAGCTCATCCGTGTGCTCGAGCCGGCGGATGGAGACGGCCGGGGCGGTCACGAGGTCGTCATCGGGCATAGCGCGCAGTCCTCGTCGCCGTCGCATCGTTACGACACGAGTAACGAAGCGTCCGGGTGCCCGGACCAGAGGTGAGATCCGTGCACCGCTTCCCAATCTCTCGAGTACAGGCTCGAGCGAAAGCGGCGGCGAGGACGTGCGCAGCGCGATGGAGTGGGCTCAGGAGCGGGCGTTGGCCGCGGACGCGATCTCGCAGCGCGAGATCGCGCAGCGGTTGGAACTGAATCGGCGGACGGTCGCGCGGTTGGCTGCGGCAGATGAGCCGCCGCGATATTCGCGGCCGTCGACGGGGTCGGTGGACTTGGACAAGCGGCGGCTGCCGAGCTTGCGTCCGGCGGTCGTTCGGCCGGCGCAGGCGGACGGGTTATCGGCCGGGGCGAATGCGTCTATGACAACTTGCGCTCGGCGGTCGCGCGCCGCGACGGCGACCAGAACACCGGGAACACGCGCTTCTCCAAGCTCCGCGGGCATGACGCGTTTCACGCCACGGCGTGCACGCCCCCGACGCCACGCGAGAGTGGCTCGCCCTCCGGGTCTGCCTGCCGTGAGTCCGGCTCGCGGCGCGGCTCTCTTGGCTCGAATCGCCGTGCCGGGATACCGACAGTTGCGGGCTACGGAGAAGGAAAGTGTGTCCTTCGCGCCCATCTCTCCGTCGCCGCGGTCGACCGTGCGCGTTTGAGGCTCGAGCAGGTTCGCGCTCGCGACGCGAGCGTCGAGTTTCTCGCGCTCTGCTCACGAAAGTCGACGCTCGCTCACCATCCCACGTGTCACGTTTGCCGTGGGCGGGGTGAGGGCAATCCGCGCCGGGAGGGCCTATCCGCGGCGTGCCCTCCAACCCTGGACCTCACTATGAAAGTCACCCTGCGGACGCTGTCCGTAACTCGTGCTCGTGGCCTCGATCGCCGGGCTGATCGGACAGATCCAGAGCGACACGCTGAACGCCGTCACGGTCGTCGAAGGCGGCAACCGGCGGACGGAGGACGGGGTCGCCACGGTGGCCCAGACGCGGGACGCGTTCGAGCGCATCGGCGAATCCGTCCAGGACATGAGCGCCCGCATCGAGAAGATCGCGGACGCGGCGCAGCGCATCGCGGGCAGCGCGGCCCGGATGCACGACGAGATCGGCGAAGTCGCCGGGGTCGCCGAGCAGTCCTCGGCGTCGGCCGAGGAGGTGTCGGCTTCGACCGAGCAGACCTCCGCTTCCACGCAGGGGATCGCCGCCACCGCTCAGGAGCTGGCGAGCTCCGCGCAGGCCCTGGAGCGACTCGTCTCCGAGTTCACGCTCGTCTAGCAGGCGCTCGTGTGGGGAGGGACGCGAGTCCCTCCCCTACGCCCGCTTCACCACCACGTTCGCGTGGAGGGTGCCGAGCGTCAGCTTCAGCGTGAGCTTCGCGTGCTTGCGCAGCTTTCGCGTCGTGCTCGCCGAGAACTTGAGGTGCAGCGTGGAGGCGCCCCGCTTGACCGTGACCGACCGGTGCAGGTAGGTGACCTTTCCGAGCTTGAGCGCGACCGCCAGCTTGCCGGCGGACGAGGCGTTGACGCGCAGCGCGAGCTTCCCGTCGCGGCCGAGCCGCAGCGTCTTGGCGAGGAGGCGCACCGTCAGGCGGGTGGCGTGAACGGCGGGCGAAGGCTTCGGGCTCTGGTTCTCGCCGCCGGCGCCGCCGACGGGCGGCGGCGGCGGGTTCTGGCTGTCGCCGGGCGGCGGCGGGGTCGCGTCGCCACACCCGATCACCGAGTCCTGCGGACCCGCGATCACCGTGTCGGTGCTTCCGCCGCAGTCGAGCAGGTTGACGCCGGCTCCCCCGTCGAGCGTGTCGGTGCCGCCGAGGCCTCGCAGGGTGTCGTTGCCGTCGCCGCCGTGCAGGACGTTGTCGCCGTCGTCACCGACCAGCGTGTCGTTGCCCGCGCCGCCGTAGACGCCTTCGACGCCGCCGGCGGAGTCGCCCTCCCCCGGCTCGCCCTGCGGCGCGCCGCGGCGCAGATCGACGTCGACGCCGGAGGAGCGGGCGCTGTAGTCGAGGATGTCGAAGCCGGATCCGCCGTCGATCTGATCCGCTCCGTAGCCGCCGTCGAGCCGGTCGTCGCCGGGACCGCCGTCGAGGTGGTCGGCGCCGTTGCCGTCGCCGAACGTGGTGTCGCCGTAGAGGCGGTCGTTGCCGGCGCCGCCGCCGAGCGTGTCGCTCCCCCCTTCGCCGACGAGCGTGTCCTCGCCGCCGTTGCCGGAGATGACGTCGGCGCCGCCGGCGCCCGTGAGGAAGTTCGGCCCGTCGTCGCCGGCCAGCGTGCCGCTCGCGGTGACGTCCTCGATGCCGGTGAGCGCGTCGTGCTCGCCGGCTTGTCCGCCCGCGCCCGCGGTCAGGTCGACCGTCACGGGAGCGGTCGCCGACGTGTAGGTGATCAGGTCCTCGCCGGTGCCGCCGTCGATCGTGTCGTCGCCGGTCCCGCCGTCAAGGCGGTCGTTGCCGCCGCCGCCGGTGAGCGTGTCGGCGCCGGGGCCGCCGAAGAAGGTGTCCGCCCCCGCGCCGCCGGCGAGCTGGTCGGCTCCGTCTTCGCCGTAGACGATCCAGCCGCCGTCCTGGGGTGCCGTGAACGCGTCGTCGCCGCCGCCGAGATACGCACTGGGGCGCTCGCCGGTCTGGGCGCAGCGGATCTCGTTGGCCGCCGACTGCGTGCAGCCGGCGCCGGCCGTCAACGACGTGGCGGAATCGCGGATCACCCAGGTCTCCGTCGGCGCATCGAGCGTGACCGTGACGGCATTGGTCTCCGAGCCGGTGTCGCGCAGCGTGATCCCGCCGGCCGCGTCGGCGGACACACTCGCGGCGGACGCGAGCGCCGGCAGCGTTGCGGGCATCGCGAGCGCGATGGCTGCGGCGATCAGTCTCCGGCGGTTGAACATCGAGGTCTCCACTTCCTTCACGTCACGGACCGCGAGCCATTCAATGCCGTTCTCGATCCGATCCCGTGAACGACATGTAACCCTCGGCTCCCTAGGTATCGACGGCGCGATTACACTCGCCGCCAGATGAAGGTCGACCAGACGGCCGGGCAACTCGACATGCTTTTGCTGGCCGCGCTCGCGCAGGGGCCTGCGCATGGCTATGGGGTCATCGCGCGGTTGCGCGATGACAGCAGCGGGGTCTTCGCGATGCCTGAGGGCACGATCTACCCCGCGCTGCACCGAATGGAGGCTGCCGGGTTCATCATGTCCACCGACGAGTTCGTCGGTGGCAAGCGCCGCCGGACGTACGCCTTGACGGATGCCGGGGTCGCGCGCTTGGATGCACGGCGTGCGGAATGGACGGCGTTCAGCACCTTGGTCTCGCGCATGATCGGGGTACAGCCCGCGTGAGCGTGATGGTCGACGATCCGATCGAGGCGTACCTCGACCGGCTGCTCGTCGCGCTGCCCGGTACCCCGCGTGACATCCGGCGCGCGCTGGCCGAGGCCGAGTTACACCTCTACGAATCGGCGGCGAGCCTTGAGGATTCAGGGCTGTCGTGCGAAGAAGCACGCGCCGAGGCGGTGCGGCGGATGGGGCCCGTCGAGGTCGCCGCCGGCCCGCCGCGCGTGACGCTCTATCTCACTCCCGCGCTGCGCCGGCGAGCCTCGCTCTCGCTGCTGCTGATCGGCGGCGTGGGTGGCGTGGCGATCGGGCTCGCCGGCGTCTTGGGGCTGATCGTGCGGGCGCTGTGGGGCCCGGCGGCAATCGCCACCGCGTTCCCAGCCGACTCCTATACCGCCGCCGAATGCCGCGAGTGGCAGGCCGCCGCGCCCACCGCACACGGCTGCGTGGACGTGACGACCGCGGTACATGCTTCGCACTACCTCATAGACACGCTGGCCTGCGGGATGATCGGCATCCTGGTGTTGGTGCTCTACGTCCCGCTGCAGCGCCGCTGGTCGTTGCCGGGGCGGCTCGGGGAGTTGTTCGACCTCGAACTGCTGGTCGGCGCCGCGGCGGCGGCCGTGGTGGCGGCGATCTTCCTCTTCCGCGGGATCGACACCTTGGTGCGCACACACGACAACGGCGTCGGACAGCCGTTCAGCCTCGCGGCCGCGTCCTCGCTGGCCTTCCTGTACTTCGCGCTGCGCGCGCGCCGCCGCGGGGTCACCGCACGCCTGGGCTCGTCCCGCCGGCCGCCGCCCCGGGCGCTTGCGTGAGCAGATTGACGAGGCCGTCGAACTGCCACAGGGGGTTCGGCTGGTCGCCCGTCGCGGTCCGGACCTGGAAGAAGCCGTTGACCTGCTGCGGACCGTCGCCGTCGGCGACGTAGCGCCCATCCGGGGTGACGTCGAGCTGATAGATCGCTGAGCCGGTCGCCGTGGAGCCCGGGAGGCGCCACGTCACGACGCAGCGCCAGTCGTTGCCCGCTCCGACGTCGTCGACGCGGGAGCCGCCCTTGTCACAGGCGGCGCGCGTGCGCAGGTCCGCCTCCGTGACCGCCGGGCGGTGCAGCTCGTCGGTCTGCATGACGTACAGGTGGGCGAACGCGGTCGCGAGCGAGCCGTCGAGCTTGGCCTTGTCGACCCCGGAGCCGGACGCCGAGGTTGCGACGCCGAGCACCCCGACGGTGACGGCGAGCACACCCGCCAAGGGCAGCGCCGCCTGCGCGAGGACGCGGCGGCCGGCACCGTCGTAGGCGAGGTCGGTGAAGTCGCGGCGCATGAAGAGCCGGTAGGCCAGCAACGTCGCGGCCACCGCCCAGACGAGGCTCACGGCGACGGCGACGGCGAGCGGGCCGATCTGGGCGGGGTCGGTGAACAGGCCCCGCCACGCGATGAAGGCGTAGCTGGGCAGCGCGGCGCGCACGACGACGGGCAGCGGGAGCAGTTGCACGATGCCCAGCAGGAGAGCGAGCAGCGCGGGCATGATCAGGCCCATCGGGGAGCGGCCGAACACGACCGAGCCGAGCAGCCCGATCGCCGCGAACGCGAGCGTCGGCGCCAGCACGCACACCCACGCGAGCAGGACGGCACCGGCTGCCGAGCCGGGCGCGAGCAGGTGCCCGTCGAGGCCGACCAGCGGCCGGTTGCCGACCGCCGCCAGCCCTCCGGCGATGCCCGAGATCGTCAAGCCGGCCGTGAGCAGCGCGATCACGATGAGGCTCGCCAGCGCCTTGGCCGCGAAGATCCGCCGCGGCGAGCGCACCGCGACGAGCAGGTGCCGCCACGTGCCGAGCCGGTCCTCGGTGGCGAACACGTCGCCCGCGACCAGCGACGTCAGCAGCGGGAGCACCCAGCTGCATGAGAACGTCAGCACCACCAGCGATCCCGACCAGCCGGTCTGACCCATCCAACGGCCGAAGACCGTGTCCGACGGCAGCGAGCTCTGCTGGCTGATGATCGCCACGAGCAGCGCCGGGCCCAGCCAGCAGGCCAGCAGCCCCAGCCGGACCGGCCACTGCGCCAGCAGCTTGACCAGCTCGAACCGAAAGCTGCGCCCGACGGGCGCCGGCCGCGCGTCGGCGATCGTCAGGGTGGCGGCTTCCGCGGCGGTCACAGTTCCTCATCCTTCATCGGGGCTTTCGCGGTCAGGGCCAGGAAGGCCGCCTCGAGCGGCGCCACGACGGGCGCCAGTTCGCGCACCCCCACGCCGGCGCCGACCAGGCGCGCGACCAGCTCGTCCAAGGCCTGCACCGACACGCGCACCAGGAGCGCGTCGGCATCCTGCCGTTGCAGAAGCTCGTCGTCCGGGAGCACGCGCACTCCCGGCGTCTCGGTCGCGACCCGCCGCGCCACGACGGCGTCGGAGGTCCGCAACCGGTAGTCCAACTCGTCCGCATCCGCAGCGAGCTCGCTGATCGGGCCGGAGAACACCACGCGACCCGTGGCGAGCAGCGTCACCTCGCTGCACAGTGCGGCGAGGTCATCCATCCGGTGGCTGGAGAGCACCACCGCCGTGCCATGCGCCGCCAGCCTCGTCAGCACACGATGCACATGCCGGGTGCCGATCGGGTCGAGACCGTTGGCCGGCTCGTCGAGCACCAGCAGCCGCGGACGTGTCAACAGCGCGGCGGCCAGCCCGAGCCGCTGGCGCATCCCCAGCGAGAAGCCGCGAACACGATCGTCGGCGACGTCGGTGAGCCCGACCTGCTCCAGCGCATCGGCGATGCCACCCGAGCCTTCGCCCCGCAGCCGCGCCAGCGCGGCGAGGTTCTGCCGGGCGGTCAACGACGGATACAACCCCGGCCCGTCCACGAACCCCGCGACCCCATCCGGAAGCGCGAGCGTCCGGCGCACCGGACTCCCGAGGATCTCCAACTCGCCGCCGTCGGCCTGGGCAAGGCCGAGCAGGAGGCCTAGGAGCGTCGTCTTTCCCGCCCCGTTCGGTCCGACCAGGCCGTGCACCTGGCCCTCCGTGATCTCGAGGTCCACGCCGTCGAGGGCGACGACCTCGCCAAATGACTTACTGACTCCGCGCGCGCGGACTGCTTGTAATTCAGGCATCTCAAAAAGACAGCCGACGGCCCGCCGGCGGAACCGGCGGGCCGTCGCACTGCGCTGGTTTGTCGTTGCTAGTTGCTGTCCGGGCTCGGGATGTACGCGCCCGGGACGTCCTCCGGGGCGTAGATCTTGGAGTCACCCGGGTAGGGCACCTTCCAGTCGTGCGTCACGTACCACGTGTACCGGTTCATCTGCTCCGGGTTCGCGTAGTCGGGGGTGGCGCCGTTGCCGGTGGTCTTCTGCTTGGCCAGCCATGCGCTCCAGGCGGAGGCGATGGCCTGCTGGCCGGCGGCCACCGTCGGGTCCGGGGTCACCGAGCCGGTCACGGTCGTGGTCGAGCTCGTGGACGTGGTGGTCTGGCCCGGCGTGTCGAGGCCGCATTCCGGCGCGGCCTTGATGCTCTCCGTCAGCGACACCTGGTTCGGCACCGCGGTGAACGGCGTCATGTCCGGCGTCGTCGTGAACGCGCCGGCCATCGGCGTCGCTGCGGCGACCTTCTCGTTCAGCGGCTGCGCGCCGAGGATCTGCTCGATCGTGCGCACCATCGTGATCTGCGAGTAGTAGGTCGAATCGACCTTGCCGTGCTGCGCGTAGGGGCTGATGATCTGGATCGGCGCGCGGTGGCCGTCGACGTGGTCGGCGCCGGCCTGGCTGTCGTCCTCGACCACGAAGATGACCGAGTCCTTCCAGTAGGAGCTGTGCGAGATCGTGTCGACGATCTTGCCGACCGCGAGGTCACCGTCGGCGACCTGGGCCCGCGGCGACACGGGACCGCCGGTGTGATCGCTGGAGAGCCACATCATGTTGAGGTTCGCCGGGCCGTTCTGCAGGAAGTCCTGCTTCCAGATCTCGTACCGGTACAGATCCGGGATCGAGGTGTCGAACGGCGGCGAGAGGTGATCGGCGATCGCGTTCAGCGACGGGATCACCGAGCCGTAGTTGCCCTTCAGCTGCGCGGTCGTCAACTGGGCCGGATCCCCGCCCGCGCCGACGCCCTTGGACGCGCAGTAGTACTGCTGCCACGTGCTGCCGGCCGGCTTGCCCTCGGTGTACTCGAACTCGCCGTAGTTGCGCGCGGTGTTGCCCGCGTCCTCGACCGCGGTCCAGAGGAAGCCCGAGCGCTGGTGGCCGAGCACGTCCTCCTCGGTGTCGTAGCTGCGCTGGTACTCACCCGCGGAGGACTCCGTGTACTCCGGGTTGTCGCCCTGCATCAGCCAGTTGTGCCCCTCGGCGGAGTTGGTGCCGACGTCGTACGTGTTGTCGTAGAGGCCGAACTGCTTGGCCAGCGCGTGCTGGTTCGGCGTGACCGTCGCGCCGAACTGCGCGAGCGTGGCGTCGCCGTTGCCCTGGGCCATGTCGCCGTAGACCTGGTCGTAGGTGCGGTTCTCCTTGACCAGCAGGAAGACGTGCTTGATCGTCGACGGGTCGCCGATCTTCGCCGGGACCGGCACCGGAGCGGCCTTCTTGTTGGCGGCCTGCTGGACGTCCTTCTTGCCCCAGCCGTTCTGCGCGAAGACCTTGTCCGTGTACTGGTTGGTGATCTGCTTGTCCTTGGGCAGCGTGAAGCGCGTGAGCGACGCCGTCGTGCCGTGCGTGCCGTGACCGACCGCGACCGTCGTGCCCACGCCCTGGCTGAACGAGAGGTTCGGGCCACGCGCGTCGATACCGCGGGTGTTGGTGATGAAGATGTTGTCGCCGACCGTGGCGACGTCCGCCGGGTAATAGTCCGTCGGCACCAGGCCGATGTAGGAGACCGGCTCCTGCGGATCGCCCTCGTACTGATACACGGCGACGGCGTTCGCGCGGCCGAGCGTGACCAGCAGATGGTTGTCGGCGGTCAGCGCGATGCCGGTCGGCGCGTAGCCGGTGTCCGACGACGGCCACGGCTTGGTGTCGATCGTCTGGACGACCTTGTCCTTCTTGGTGTCGATCACCGACACCGTGTCGCTGTTGGTGTTGGCGACGAACAGGACGCCCTTGGCGGGCGAGTACATCGCGGTCGGGTGCAGGCCGACGGCGATCGATCCGACCGCCGCGGTCGCGTCCGCGGTGTTGATGACGCTGACGGCGCCGGTCGTCGACGTGCCCTTGTACGGATCGGCGGGCACCGCGGTGCCGTAGGAGTCCATCGTCGTCTCGCCGGGGCGCGCCGCGCGGCCGCCCTCGTCGCTGACGTAGAGCTTCTTGCCGACGAACTTCAGCTCGCGCGGGGCGATGCCGACGTTCCACGTGTGCTGGATCGCACCCGTGTTGGGATCCATCGAGACGACGGTGTTCTGCCCGTTGACCGCCGCGTACAGCGTGGCCTTGTCCGGCGAGTAGGCGATCTGGCCCGTCAGCGGGGCGTGCCCGCTCACCGTCGGGATCGTCACGGTGACCGGCGTGCCGAGCGTGCCGTCCTTGTTGACCGGGAAGCGGCTCAGGCCGGTCTGCTCCGGGACCCAGAGCATCTTCCCGTTCGGCGAATACGTCGGGCCGGTTTGCCCGACGGTTCCGTTGCTGAACTTCTGATTCGCCGACGCCGACGTGCCGACCGACCAGAGGAGCTTGTAGCTCTGCAGGTCGAAGATCTGCAATACGACCGACCGGTCTGTGCTGGTGGCCGCGAGGAAGCGGCCGTCCGGGCTGACCGTCGAGCCCATGAACTTGCCCAGCTGGGTCGTCAGGCGCTCGCCCAGCGGCTGGATGATCTGGTCGTCGGAGACCTGGATCCCGTTGGCGTACTCGGTTCCGACCTGGTTGTGGCCGAACACGTCCGTGGCGGCGTAGGTCACCCCCGCGCCTGCGAGGACGATGGCGACGGCGCCGGCGGCGATGGCACGCGGCCTTCCGCCGAAGCCGGTCTTCGCGACCCGTCGGCGTCGTCTCGTGACGTGGACACCGACCCCTTCTACGCCATCGTTTGGTTCGGACCCGCTCGCCATATGTACCCCTTTAGAAAGAAACACGACGGCGGCATCGTCCGGGTTACCTCGGACCTCTAGGTAACGCGCTTGTGAACCGTGTCCGTTACCCCGTCGTTTCGCTGACCAGGGGCGCACTCGCGAACGCGGCGGCTTGACGGAGCGAGTTTTCACAGGCTCCGCACGAACCTCGTGTAGCCTGACGGCTTCACAGGGTTTTCACAGCTTCGCGGGGAGCTTCCTTTGGTCGAGAACACCTCTTACTACGCACTCCGGCGCTGTCCCGGCGTCGTCGCCGACGCTTGGTGGAGCACCGTCCGCTGGCGAACCGACGTTCCCGACGGGGTGTTTCCGATCGCGGCTGGGCGTGCGCGCGTGGAGCTGAGCCAGGACGAGGTCGTCGAGGCACTCGACTGGGCCGAGCGCCTCGACGGAGCCGCTGCGCTGGCGGTCTATCCGCGCGACCCGCGCAGCCGAGTCCTCAGTCCTCCCAGAGGCGCCCCGGCAGACGGGTCTTGATTTCCTGGAGCAGCCACCCGTTTCCGTCCGGGTCGCTGAACGACGCGTACGTCAAGTAGGACCGCCGCTCCGGGTCAGGGCCCGGGGCGAGCCCTTCGGCGCCGCGGTGAAACAGCTCGCTGACCTCGACGCCGCGGGCGATCAGGTCCTCGCGTGCCGCGACGATGTCGGAGACGACGAGCTCCAGGCGCTGAACGGAGCCCGGCTCGGCAGTGGTCAGACCCTTTCCGAACGAGATCGAGGCGTCTGACCGCGGCGGCGTGAACTGGACTGCGCGAATGCTGTCGCTGATCGCGAAGTCGGCGTCCAAGCGCCATCCGAGGCGCTGATAGAAGCGCTTCGCGCGATCCACGTCGGAGACCGGCAGCGTCACGACCTCGAGCTTCATGTCGATGGTCGCGATCTGCTGGCCGGTGGCCGGGCCATCAGGGTGGACGTCGGTGGTGCTCATGGTGAGCTCCTTGGACCGTGGTGTTGTTGGGGCGTAAGCATCCCGCCGCCTGGCGTGCATCGCACCCGTGAGCCCCGGGGTCTTTGCCCGTGAAGACACTGGCGATTTCTCAGACGAGTCGCGGGACGCTTCTTCTGCGCGATCCGCGGACGCGCCCGCGGCGCCGGCAGCGAGTTCATCCTCGCCTGCGACCTGCGCTTCGCCTCGCGCGAGAACACGCTGCTCGGCCAGTTCGAGGTCGGGATCGGCGTCGTACCCGGCGGCGCTCCGATGGCCCGGCTCGCCCGTCTGGTCCACGAAGGCCCACGTCGACCGGGCCACGCTCCCCGCCGAAGCCGAGCTGACGGGCGCGATCACCGACTTCCGCGAGCTCTTCGCCCGTCCCGCTCAGCAAGCGCAGTGGGCGCGGCTACAAGCCCTCGGGCTCAACACCGACAGCGACCTCGAACGCTCGCTCGGCCACCGCGTCGTCGAATCGCTGCCCGACGCCTGATCGCGATGTGGAGACGCCGGCGCCCAGGTCAGGCCGGTACCGGCAGGGCGCCGGCGAGCTCTTTGCGCGAGCTGATGCCGAGCTTGATGAACACCTTCTTCATGTGCCACTCGACGGTGCGCGGGCTGATGAAGAGCTCGGCGCCGATCTCCGGGTTCGACCTGCCCGCGAGCGCGAGCCGCGCGATGTGCTCCTCCTGCGGCGTGAGATCGTCGCGGGTGTCGTCGCGGCGTTTGCGGACCGTCGCGCCGGTCGCGAGCACCTCGTGGCGCGCGCGCTCGCCGAACCCGCGGGCGCCGATCGCATCGAAGGTGTCGAGCGCGCTGCGCAGGTGCTCGCGCGCATCGGCACGGCGGCCGTTGCGGCGCAGCCACTCTCCGTAGAGCAGCTGGGCGCGCGCGAGCTCCATGCGCAGGCGCGTGCGCCCCAGATGCGCGATCGACGATTGGTACGAGCGCTCGGCGTCGTCGCGGTTCAACAGCGCTCGGACGCGGGCCTCGATCCCCAGCGCCCAGTCCGAACGGACCACCGGCGTGCGCTCCGAGAGCCAGTCGACCGCGGCCTCGACGAGCGCGGGATCGCCGGTTCGCGATGACGCCTCGGCCAGCTCGGCGACGACGAACATGCCGTACCCGAGATGGTCGCGGTGCGCAAATCCCGCTCGCGCGGCGTCGCGGGCCGCGTCGTAGCGACCGATGCCGTTGTAGAGGCCGGCCTTCGTGTAGGCGGCGACGTCGACCATCCGGCCGAGCCCGCGGGCGCTCGACTCGCGAGTCATCCGCTCGATCAGTTCGGTGGCGCGAGCTTCCTCGCCGCGCCAGGCCGCGAGCTGCATCTCGTTGTAGCCCACCGCGGAACCGCCCATCGCCTGCGCGATCACGTGCTCCTCCTCGATCAGGACCGCGGCATCGGCGAGCTCGCCGCAGGCCAGCCGGCAGCGCGCGAAGAAGTTGAGCGCGAACTGCAGCTGCACGAGCGCGCCCGCCTCACGAGCGACCTCGACCTGCCGCGAGGCCAGTTCATGCCAGGCGTCGATGTCCCACAGCTCGAGCGCGATCAGTCCGGTCGCCCGCAGCCCTGTCAACCACAGCCAGCGCCCGAGATCGCCGTCAGGACCCTTCTGCGCCAGGACCGTACCCAGTGCCTGACGCAGCGCCGGCACCGAGGCCCCGTAGCCCTCCGTCAACCGCACCGCAAGCGCGTCGAGCACCACGTCCACCGCGCCGGAAGCGCGCGGGCAGACGCGTGCCGCCTCGGCAGCTGCGCGTATGCCGTCGGGGTCGGCAGCCCAGATCGCCGCTCCGATCGCCTCCAGATGTGTCTCCCGTGCCAGCGCCGGGTCCAGCGACTCGAATCGCTCGGCGGCACCGACGAGCAGCCGCGCGGCGTCGCCGGCGCGGCGCTGATCGAACGCGATCTGCCCTCGCAGGTGCTCGACCTCCGCGGCCTGCACGGCCGAAGTCGGGCCGGCCGACGCCGCTCCGAGCAGGCTCAGGGCCGCCTCGAGCGCGCCCGCGTCACGCTTGGCGCGCGCTGCCGCGAGCAGGCGGCGCACACGCTCGCCGGGCTCGGGCGTAAGCGTTGCCGCGCTCTCGAGGAACGCCGCGGATGCGGCGATCCCCCCACGGATCTGCGCACGCGCGGCCGAGCGCTCCAGCTCCTCGGCCACCGCCTCGTCGGGGCCGGGCGCCGCATGGGCGCGGTGCCATGCACGCCGGTCGGGATGGGCGTCGGCGTCGGTCGCCTCCGCGAGCGCAGCGTGCAGCGCGTGTCGCTCGGCGGCGGGCGCCGAGCGATACGCGGCCGAGCGCACCAGCGGATGACGGAACCGCACCTGCGTACCGATCTCCAGCAGATCCGCGTCGACCGCCGGCGTGGCGGCCTGCGGACCGAGCCCGAGCCGCTCGGCCGCTCGCCACACGAGCAGCGGATCGCCGACCGGATCGGCCGCTGCCAGCTGCAGCAGGCGTCGCGTGTCGGCCGGCAGCGCGGCGAGCCGGGGCCGGAAGTCGACGCTGCCCGACGCCCCGATCGCCGCTTCGAAGCCGCCGGCCAACTCGGCGGCGTTCACGCCGCGTGCCAGCTCCAGCACGGCGAGCGGGTTGCCGCGCGTCTCGGCGACGATCCGATCGCGGACGTGCTCGTCGATCGGACCGGGGACGGCCATCGCCAGCAACGCTCGTGCCTCCTCTTCGTCGAGCCCCCGCAGCCGCAGCTCCGGCAGACCCGGCAGCAACGGCTCGCCGCTCGGCTCGCGCACGGCGAACACCAATGCAACCGGCTCCGCCAGCAGCCGGCGTGCGACGAACCCGAGCACCGGGGCGGAACCGTCGTCGAGCCACTGCAGGTCGTCCACGACGCACAACAGCGGTCGCTCCTCGGCGACGGCCGCCAGCAGCCCGAGCGTCGCCAGCGCGACGAGGAAGCGGTCGGGAGGGTCACCGGACGCGAGCCCCAGGGCGACGCGGAGCGCGACCTGTTGCGGCTCCGACAGCGCATCCAGCCCGTCGAGCATCGGCGCGCACAGCTGATGCAGGCCGGCGTAGGCCAGCTCCATCTCGGACTCGACGCCCGCGGTCTGCTCGACGCGGAAGCCGGCGGCGTCCTCGGTGAGACTGCGCAGCAGCGCTGACTTGCCGATGCCCGCCTCGCCGCGGATGACGAGCACGGCGCTGTGCCCGCCGCGCGCGGCCTCGAGCACCCGGTCCAGCTCGGCGCGTTCGCTCGTCCGGCCCCGCAGATGCTCTGCAGCCATTGCGCCGCACAGCGTAAACGGCCCGGGACAGACCAGTGCCCACCCGGGTGCGACCGAAGCCGGTTCGCGGGAACCTCATGCCACAACACCAACCACGGAGCGCGAGATGACCACCACCCAACTCGGCTACGACGTCTTCGTCAACGAGGCCCCGCCGCAGGACGGCTTCCTGCCCAACGGCGAGCCGAAGCTGTTCTCCCCGATGGCCAGCACGCTGATCTACGGCGCCCGGGACGCGGTCCTGACCGATCCGGGGATGACGGAGGATCAGGCGCGCGTGCTCGGCGACTGGGTCGCGAGCCATGGCCGCAACGTGACCGACATCTTCATCACCCACGGCCACGGCGACCACTGGTTCGCCGCCGGCCTGCTCGCCGAGCGCTTTGGGGCGCGGATCGTCGCCTCCGCGGGCACGATCGCGCAGATGTACGGCAACCTCGCCGCGCGGCCGCTGCTGTGGGACAAGGTCTACACCGGGCTCCCCGACTCGCCGGTGACCGCGGTGACGGTGCCCGACAACCGGTTCACGCTCGAAGGCCACGAGCTCGCGATCGTCGAGGTCGGCTCCACCGACAGCGATGACACGACCGTCCTGCACGTCCCGGACCTCGACCTCGTCGTCGCCGGCGACGTGATCTACAACGGCGTTCACATGTACCTCGCGCAGCCTGCGATCGTGGGCGGCTTCGGGCCCTGGCGTGCCGCCATCGACAAGGTCGAGGCCCTCGCGCCCCGCCACATCGTCGCCGGCCACCAGAACCGGCGGCTCGACGACGACGCCGAGCGCACGATCGCCGAGACCCGCGGGTACCTCGACGACGCGGAGGAGCTCCTCGCGACCCAAGACACCGCGCTCGGTTTCTTCAACGCCAAGCTCGAGCGCTACCCGGACCACCTCGGCAGAACGGTCCTCTGGGCCGGGGTGCAGACGCTGTACGGCGTGCGCGAACACCCAGAGCGCGACGTCCGCGAGATCTCCGTCGGCTCCTGGCTCTGAGCTCAGCGCCACGGGGAGGACTGGAGCGCGCTCTCCAGCTGGCGCCGGGACGTGATTCCGAGCTTGGAGAACACGTGGCGCAGATGCCACTCGACGGTGCGCTTGCTGAGGAACAGGCGGGCGGCGATGTCGGGGTTCGAGAGTCCGTCGCGGGCCAGCTCGGCGATCTGACGTTCGTGCGGGGTGAGATCTTCACGGGTCGCGTCGACCCGCCGGCGGGCCTTCTCGCCCGTGGCGACGAGCTCGATGCGGGCGCGCTCGGCGAACGCCCGCATCCCCATCGACGCGAACTGCTCGACCGCGACTTTGAGCTCGGCTCGGGCGTCGATGCGGCGACCCTCGCGCCGCAGCCATTCGCCGTGCAGCAGATGCGTGCGGGCGAGCTCAGAGCGCACGTGGGTCCGGCCGAGGTGGTCGATGGCCGCGCGAAACCAGCGCTCGGCCTCGGCGCCTTCGGCGAGAAGGGCTCGCGAGCGCGCCTCGATGCCGAGCGCCCAACCGGTTCGTGCGGCGCCGGCCTTGCCCGCCAGCCGGTCGAGGGCCTCGGCCGCCAGGTCGGTCCTCCCGCAGCGCGTGGCCGCCTCGACCAGCTCGCTCAGCCCCCAGTTCTCCGCGACGATCTCGCGGTGCCGGCCGGCGCCGGCGGCGGCTTCCAAGGCCTCCTCGTACTGGCCGAGCGCGTTGCACAGCACGGCGCGCGCGTACGCGCAGATCGCCAGCCCGATTCCCTCTCCGCGGGCCTCCGCCTGCTGCTCGGTCGTCTCGATCAAGTCAGCCGTCTCGCGCCGCCGGCCTCGCCACGCCGAGAGGATCAGCGCGCCGTACGGCGCGGCGCGGATGCCCGTCGCCTCCTCGACCGTCTGGGTCTCGGACACGGCGGCGGCAGCACCGTCGAGGTCGCCGCAGAACACGAGGATCGGCGCGTATGCGCTGAGTGCGAGCGCGAGCTCCGCGAGCGTCCCTGTCTCACGGGCGATGTCGACGCTGGAGCGCGACAGCGAGCGCGCATGGTCATCGTCCCAGACCTCGAGGGCGATGACACAGCCCTGCCACAGCCAGCGCAGCCGTTCCGTGTCCGAGGCTTCCTCGCCGGAGAGGCGCTGGACCGCCGCACGGCAGCGCGGCACCGCCGAGTCGTAGTCCTCGGCCAGGGCCACCAGCGCGTCGAGAAGCAGATCCGCGGCCGCCGCCTCGCCTTCCATGGGACGGGGCGCGCCACGCGCCGCGTCAGCGACCTCGGCGATCCCGACCTCGCCGTTGAGCCGTGCGCCGAACAGCGCCGCGGCGAACGCGTCCACGTAGGTCTCCCGCGCGACGGCGGTGTCGAGCGGTTCGAGCCGGCGGGCGGCAGAGAGCAACAGCGGGATGGCGTCGGTGCCGCGGCTGCTGACGAACGCGAGTTGCGCGCGCACCAGGTCGACGAGCACGCGCTGAGGTGCATCAAGCGGCCCCGCGTCCGCGGTGGCCAGCAGGCCGCGCGCCCGCGCGAACGCACCGGCCTGGACGCTGGCCTGGGCTGCCGCCAGCGCACGCTCGCCGCGCCGTGCCGGGTCCGGCGTCAACGCGACGGCACGGTCGAGGAACGCTGCCGTCGCGGCGGCGCCCCCGCGCGCCTGGGCCCGGCCGGCGGAGTGCTCGAGGTCGGCCGCCACCGCCTCGTCCGGTCCCTCCGCCGCCAGTGCTCGGTGCCACGCTCGCCGATCGGCGTCGGAGTCCGGATCGCTGACCTCCGACAGGGCCGCGTGTGCGCGCCGCCGGCTGTCGAGCGATGCGGCGCGGTAGACCGCAGAGCGTACAAGTGGGTGGCGGAACCGGACGCGGGCGCCGATCTCCAAGAGCTGCGCCGTCTCGGCCGGAGCGAGCGCGCCCGTCTGGATGCCGAGCCTCCGGCCCGCGCGCAGGACCAGCGCGGCGTCGGCCAAGGGCTCGGCCGCCGCCAGCAGCATCAGCCGCTGCGTCTCCTCGGGCAACTCGCCGACGCGCCGTACGTACCGGTCCTCGAGCTGCGCCGTGAGCCCGCCGGCACCGGGCAGCTCGAAGCCGCCCGCCAGCTCCGCGGCGGTCATGCGCCGCGAGAGCTCCAACAGCGCCAGCGGGTTCCCGTCGGTCTCGCCGACGAGCCGGTCCCGGACGTGGCTGTCAAGCCGGCCCGTGACGATCTTGCCCAACAGCAGGCGGGCGTCGTTCTCCAGCAGTCCGTCGAGACGCAGCTCGGGGAGGCGGTCGAAGTCCGGCGCCGCAAGGGGCTCACGTACCGCGACGATGATCGCGAGCGACTCCGCCCGCACGCGTCGTGCGACGAGGCCGACGATCTGGCTGGACGCCCCGTCCAGCCACTGGCCGTCGTCGAGCAGGCACAGCAACGGCCGCTCCTCCGCCACCGCGGCCAGCAGGCCGAGCACAGCGAGCCCGGTCAGGAAAGGGTCCGGCGCGTCCCCTGCGGTACGTCCGAGCGCGACGCTCAGGGCCTCGCGCTGCGGCGCCGGGAGCGCGGCGAGCCGGTCGAGCATCGTCGCGCAAAGCTGGTGGATCCCGGCGAAGGGCAGCTCCATCTCCGCCTCCACGCCCATGAGTTCCACGACCCGGAAACCGGACGCCTGGCGCGCGGCGTAGCGCAGCAGCGCGGTCTTGCCGATCCCCGCCTGCCCGCGGATGACGAGAGCCCCACTCTCGCCCCCGCGCACCCTTGTCAGCAGCCCGTCGAGCGCATCGCGCTCGGCTGCCCGGCCCACGAACGCGTGCCCCCAAAGGGCGGACATGACCACACGCTACTCCGCCCGCGGTAGGGCAGCGTTGAGGCCGTTGCGCGAGTCGATCGCCAGCTTGGCGAACACCTTGCGCAGGTGCCACTCGACGGTGCGCCGGCTGATGAACAGCTGATCGCCGATCTGTGCGTTGGTAAGCCCGTCGCGGGCGAGGTGGGCGATCTGATCCTCTTGCGGCGTCAGCTGCTGATGCGCCTCGACCGGGGAGCTGCGCACCGTCGCGCCCGCCCTCACCAGCTCTGCGCGGGCGCGCTGGGAGAACGCCTCCATGCCGATCGCCGCGAACAGATCCTCGGCCGCGCGTAGCTGCTCGCGAGCGTCGGCCGTGCGACCCTGCTGCCGCAGCCACTCACCGAAGACCAGCTGCCCGCGGGCGAGCTCCGGTCGCAGCCGGGTCCGGCTCAGTCGCTCGATCGCCTCCAGGTAGAGCGCCTCCGCCGCGGCACCGTCGCTCACGAGCGCCCGCGAGCGCGCCTCGATCCCCAGCGCGAAGTCGGTGCCGGCCGGTTGCGTCGTCTCCACCAGGCGCTCGAGCGCCTCGTGCGCCAGCTCGGGCTCACCGGCGCGTACGGCCGCCTCGACGAGCTCGGGGAGCGGCCACATGGATTGAAACGGATCGATGGCGTTGGCCGTCGCCTCCTGCGCCGCCGCGAGTGCCTCCTCGTAGCGGGCGAGGCCGTTGTATAGAACCGCGGCCGACCAATGGGCGAACTGTGCGCTCGTCCCCTGTCCGTTGGCTTCCGCGTGCGCGATCGCTGCCTGGATCGACGCCGACGCCTCGGACAGCCTTCCTCGCAGCGCTCCCAAGCGAACCGCGGCGAAGGGCGGGATCCGGCTCCCGGTCGCCGCGGCGACGCTGTCGCTCTCGGCGATGAGTGCTCGGGCTGCGGCGAGGTCGCCGCTCCACGCTCTGTCCATCGCCAGGCCGGAGAGGTGCGTGGGCAGAACGGCGAGCGCCGCGGCGTCGCGCACGATCCGGGTCATCCGTTCGGCGATGGCAGTGGCGCCATCGGCGTCCCAGATCGCATTGCTGGCCGTGGGAGCCGCGACACCCCAGCGCAGGACGTCGGACTCGGGTAGCTCGACCAGGGCGCTCGCCGCCCGCCGCAACACCGGCGTCGCGGCGGCGCGCCCGTCGGTGGTCAGCAGCGTCAGACCGTCGAGCAGCACGTCGAGGGCATGCGGGTCCGGCGGCAGTGCGGGGAGGCGGCGGACGGCGCGGCAGATCTCGACGATCACGTCGGCTCCGCCGAGATACCCGGCGGCGATCGCGGCCTGCCAGCCGGTGAGGTAGGCGCGGCGGGCGGTCTCGAGGTCGAACGCCTCCAGCTCGCGCGCCGCGTCCAGCATCACCGTCGCGGCAGCACCGGAGTCGCGGACCGACGCGACGGCGATGTTCCCCCGCAGGAACCCCACGAGCGCGCGCTGGAAAGGGTCGAGCGGGCCGGTCTCGGCCATGACCAGCAGCCGCTGCGTCGCGTCGAAGGCGCCGGCCTGCAGGCTCACCCCCGCCGCGGCCAGCGCGCGCCCTGCCTGAAGGGCCGGATCCGGGGTCAGTACGGTCGCCCGCTCGAGCAGCGCCGCCGCGGCCGCGAGCCCGCCTCGGCCCTGCGCCCGTCCGGCGGAGTGCTCGAGGGCGGCCGCCACGCCCTCGTCGGGTCCGGCGGCCGCGAGCGCGAGGTGCCAGGCGCGGCGGTCGGCGTCGAGCTCGGAATCGCTCGCCTCCGCGAGCGCCTCGTGCGCGGTGCGCAGTTCCTCCGGCGACGCGGCGCGGTACACCGCCGAGCGCACGAGCGGGTGGCTGAAACGAATCCGCTCCTGGATCTCCAGCAGTCCGGCCTCGGTCGCGGGCGCGAGCGCGTCCGGAGCGATGGAAAGTCGTTCGGCCGCCCGCCACAGCAGCGCCGCCTCCCCCAGCGGCTCGGCCGCGGCCAGCAGGATCAGGCGCCGCGCCGTCTCGGGCAGTTCGGCGACTCGCCGCAGGTATCGCTCCTCCAGCCGGCTCGGGAGGTCGCTCGCCGCGGGCGGGGCGAACCCGGCGGCCCGCTCCGACGGGCTCATGCGCTGCGACAACTCCATGAGCCCGAGCGGGTTCCCTCCGGTCTCGGCGATGATCCGGTCGCGGACGCGGTCATCGAGTCGCCCCGGCACGGCTCTCGACAGGAGCGCGCGGGCATCGGGCTCTTGGAGCCCGTGGAGCTGCAGATCCGGAAGCCCGTGAAGCGCCGTGGTGGTGATCGGCTCCCGCAGCGTGAACACCATCGCCACCGGTTCCGCCGCGAGGCGCCGCGCGACGAATCCGAACGTCTGCACCGAGGCGGCGTCGAGCCACTGGGCGTCGTCGACCAGGCACAGGATCGGGCGGGTATCGGCGGTCGTACAGAGCAGGTTGAGTACCGCTACGGCGACCAGGAACCGGTCCGGGGGATCGCCCGCGGCGACGCCGAGGGCGACCTCGATCGCGTTCTGTTGCGGTGGGGCGAGCGTCTCGAGCTTGTCGAGCAGCGGCAGACAGAGTCGATGGATCCCGGCGAACGCCAGCTCCATCTCCGCCTGGACGCCCTCGACCTCGATCGTACGCAGCCCGGAAGCCTGTCGTGCGGCATAGCGCAGCAGCGCGGTCTTGCCGATGCCAGGTTCACCGCGGATCACCAGCACCGCGCTGTGGCCGTCGCGCGTCGGCGCCAGCGTTGCGTCGAGGCGTTCGCGCTCGCGTGTCCTGCCGACGAACCCAAGCCCTCGGGCGCTAGGCATCGTGCGACGACTCTAACGTCGCCGCCAACGGTCGAGGAAGATGAGAATTTCGTCGGGCGAGGTCGTGTCGACCGTGATCCCGCGCTCGCGGAACTGGCGTGCGACGACCGGGTCCACCTGGTCGCCGACCGCTGCCGTGACGATGATGCCTCCCGGGTTGACGTGCTGCGCCCCGTGCCGGAGGAGCAGCGGGGCGCGGGCGGTCATCGTATGGACGACGACGGCCACGTCCCCGAACGCGGCGCGCGACTCCGCGAACAGGCGCAGGACGTCGAGGTCGTCGGCGAGGTCGGCGCGGACGGCCACGATCCTGCCGTCCGTGGCGAGGATCTCGACGACCGTCGCCTCGACCGTCCGCTGATGCTCGAGGTACACGACGACGATCGCCCAGCCCCAGCCGGCCAACCCGCGAGCGACCCGGCGGCCGGTCGGGAAGGAGCCGCCGGTGACGATCGCCACTGCCTCTTGGCCCATGCGGAAGACACTCGCGGTTCGGGCGATCGCTCGCGCCCGCGAATCCCCGTGCGCGGATGCGGGCTTGCGGGCCCGCGCGCTGACCGGGGTGCACACAGGTGCGACCGATCGTGCGCGATGGCACGGTGAGGACATGCCGACGTTGCCGATGGAAGAAGCCAAGACGGCGGCTCCGCCGCCGGACGAATACCGCCCCGACCCGGATCGCTGGAAGGCGCTCGCCGTCGTCCTCGCCGCCGGATTCATGACGCTGCTCGACGTCTCGATCGTCAACGTCGCCCTGCCGAGCATCGAGCAGGGCCTGCACGCGCAGGCGAATGCGCTGGAGTGGATCGTCGCCGGCTACGCGCTCGCGCTGGGCCTGCTGCTCGTGCCGTCGGGCCGCTTCGGCGACGCGCACGGCCGGCGGCCCGTGTTCATGGTCGGTGTGGCGCTGTTCGTCGTCGCCAGCGCCGCGTGTGCGCTGGCGCCGACGGCGCTCGCGCTCGTGTTGATGCGAATCGTCCAAGGGTTCGCCGGCGGTCTCATCAGCCCGCAGATCTCAGGCCTCATCCAGAGCCTGTTCCGGGGCCAGGAGCGCGGCAGGGCGTTCGGCCTGTTCGGCTCGACCATCGGTGTGTCGACCGCGGTCGGCCCGCTCGTGGGCGGCGCGCTGATCGCACTGTTCGGCGTCCACGACGGCTGGCGGGCGGTGTTCTTCGTCAACCTGCCGATCGGTGCGGCGATCCTGCTGCTCTCGCGCCGCTACCTGCCGGCGCCGACCGCGGCCGAGCGCCGGCCCCAGGCGCTCGACCCGCTCGGCGTCGTCCTGCTGGGAGCGGCGGTCCTGTGCATCCTCGTCCCGTTCATCGAGCAGCGCGCGTGGCACAGCCCGCTGCGACTCGCGCTCTTCCCGCTCGCCGCCGCGCTGCTGGTCGCGTGGGTGCTGCACGAGCGCCGCTACGGTCGCACCCGCGAGCCGCTCGTGTCGCTCGACCTGTTCCGGATCCGCTCCTACGCGCTCGGCGCCCCCGTGGGCCTCTTCTACTTCGCCGGGTTCATCGCGGTGTTCTTCATCCTCACCCAGTACCTGCAACTCGGGCTGGGCTACCCCGCGTGGAAGTCCGGTCTGGCCGCCACGCCGTTCGCGCTCGGCGGCGCGCTGGTCGCGTCGGCCGGCAGCCGCCAGGTGCTCCGCAGCGGCCCGAAGCTCGTGGCCTTCGGGCTCGCGATGGTCCTCGTGGGGCTGGCCGGCGTCTGGCTGGCGGTGGGCGCCCATCCCGGCCACGACGTCGCGCTGTGGACGGCGCTGCCGCTGCTGATCGCCGGCCTCGGCGGCGGGCTCGTGATCTCGCCCAACCTGACCCTCACGCTGTCCCAGGTGCCGGTCGAGCGCGCCGGCAGCGCCGGCGGCGTGCTGCAGACCGGCCAGCGGATCGGCACGGCCGCCGGCATCGCGATCACCGGCAGCGTCTTCTACACCCAGCTCGCTTCGTCGCACGGCGACTACGCCTCGGCGTTCCGCCACGGCATCGTCAGCATCGCGGCGTTCGTCGCCGCCGCGCTCGCGCTCGTGCTGGCGGACGTGTTCACGCGCGGCGCTTGAACGTGTCTCCGGCGGCAAGCCGGCGCAGCTCGCACTGGTCGCGGCACGGGACCCGCCGGCGACACGGGCCACACCAGCGAGGAGACCAGGGCCCCCACGGGCGCGACGCCGGAGCGACAGCGCCAAGCTCGTCTGTATCAACGAACACGCTGGAGAGGAGATACTCATGAGCTCGGCCGATGCAGTGACCAGGCTTGTTTTGGAGGATGGGACCGAACTTCGGGAGGGCTATGCCGATCTCGGGGACGTGACGTTGCACTACGTCGAGGCCGGCGACGGGCCGCTGGTCGTGCTGCTGCACGGCTTCCCGGAGTTCTGGTACGGCTGGCGGCGTCAGATCGCGCCGCTCGCGGCGGCCGGATTCCGCGTGGTCGCGCCCGACCTGCCCGGCTACAACCTGTCGTCGAAGCCCGATGGCACCGCGGCGTACACCGCCGGCAAGCTGGCCGACGACGTGCGCGATCTGATCCACGAGCGCGGCGCCGAGTCCGCGCTCCTGGTCGGTCACGACTGGGGCGGAACCGCCGCCTGGGCCACGGCGATGTACCACCCCGAGGTCGTGGACCGCCTGGCCATCCTCAACGCCGCCCACCCGCGCAAGCTCAACGAGGGCCTGCGCCACCCGAGCCAGCTCGCTCGGTCCTGGTACTTCTTCTACTTCGCCCTCCCCGACCTGCCCGAGCACCACGTGCGCGCGAAGGACTGGGAGTTCTTCCAGCACTTCCTGCGTGACGCTCAGCCGCCCTATACGGAGCAGGAGACCGAACGCTACCTCGAGGCGTGGGAGCAGGAGGGCGCAGCGACCGCGATGATCGACTACTACCGCGCCGCGGTGCGGCCGCCGAAGGGCACCAAGACGGAGCTTCTCCCGATCTCGGCGCCGACCTTGGTCATCTGGGGCGAGAAGGATCGCTACCTCGGCCCGGACCTCGCCGAGCCCCACCCCGAAGACGTGCCCAACCTCGACCGCGTCGAGCGCCTGCCCGACGCGTCACATTGGGTCCACCACGACGAGGCCGAGCGCGTCAACCAGCTGCTCATCGACTTCTTCGCCCCCGCCCGCACGACGTCGGCGGCGTAGCACGCTCCCCCGATGCGGATCGTGGCCGGCGTCCTCGACGCCGGCCACGTCCGGACCCCAGCGCCGACGCCCACGACGGTGGGGGGTGATCGCCAACGCGGCGACCGGGCTCGACAACGTCGTCGGGCTCGTCGTCGTCGCGACGTTCGCACTGTTCGAGCTGGCACGCGGATGGGGGTGCGGAACGAGAGCTTCCTGACAGGCAGCTCTGGTTACACACCCCCTCGCCGCGGGGTGATCACCGCACGGAATGCTTCTGATGCCGGCGCTATTTGCGCAGCGACCTGAACGCGGCGCGCAGCTCCTCGCAGAAGATCTGGGGCTGCTCCCAGGCTGCGAAGTGTCCGCCTCGGTCGACCCGGTTGTAGTGGATGAGGTTGTTCGGATACGCGCGCTCGGCCCAGCTGCGCGGCGCCTGGTAGAGCTCGTCCGGGAACACGGTGATGGCGAACGGGATCGTGATGGCCTTGGCCTCGAAGAACCCCGCCTGGTTCTCCCAGTACAGGCGAGCCGCCGAGACGCCCGTGTTGGTCAGCCAGTAGAGCGTGATGTTGTCGAGCAGGTCGTCCCGCGTGAGGTCGGTCTGGTAGGAGCCGTCGAGAACGCGCTTGACCAGGCCGGGCTGGCCGGTCCCGTCGCCGTGATCGAGCGCGAACGCGGCGAGGTCGATCGGGGAGTCGGCCAGCCCGTAGAGCGTCTGCGGGCGTGTCGACATGATCTGCGCGTAGGCCACGTGCTTCGCGTAGAACGTGCGCAGCTGTTCGTACGCGCGCAGCTCCTCGTCCGAGAGGCCGGACGGTGGCGGGTCGCCGATCAGGAAGCCCTGGACGAGCTCGGCCGGGGCGGTGCCCGGCATGTTGGAGTGGATGCCCAGCAGACCGGGAGGCGCCTGCATGCCCAGGTTCTGCGTCACGGCCGCGCCCCAGTCGCCGCCCTGCGCCACGAACTCGGTGTATCCGAGGCGGTGCATCAGCTGCGCCCAGGCGCGGGCGGTGCGCGCCGGGTCCCAGCCGGGGGTCGTCGGCTTGGCGGAGAACCCGTGGCCCGGCAGTGACGGGATCACGAGGTGAAACGCGTCCGTCTCGCTGCCGCCGTGCGCTGTGGGATCGGTGAGCGGCTCGATGATCTTGAGCTGCTCGATGATCGAGCCGGGCCAGCCGTGCGTGACGATCAGCGGAAGCGCGTGCTCATGCCGCGAGCGGACGTGGATGAAGTGGATGTCCAGCCCGTCGATCTCGGTCAGGAAGTTCGGCAGGCCGTTCAGCCGAGCCTCGCATCTGCTCCAGTCGTAGCTCGTCGCCCAGTAGCCGGCGAGCTCCTGCATGGTCGCGAGCGGCACGCCCTGCGAGTCGTCGTCGACCGTCTCCTCCTCCGGCCACCTGGTCGCGCGGATGCGCCGGCGCAGCTCGTCGAGGTCCTCCGGGGCAAAGCCGATCTGGAACTCCCGGACGTCGGTACCGGCACCCGCTGAGACTTCCGTCGCGGACATGGGGTCCTCCTTAGGTCGTGTGGCACCGGGATGCTCGCCGGTCCCGCGCCGCATCGCGCCCGTCAACGCCCTGGCCGAGGTCCCTGGGAAAGGCGGCGTGGCATTCGGCTCGCCGTCCGCCGAATGAGTACGCGAGTGTGCAACCATGAGATCGAGAGATACGATTTGGTCGCAAAAGTGCCGATCCAGGCGTTAACAACTGCACAAGGATCGATCTTCAGCGCCTCGATGACGTCTAACTTGCGCTCATCTTTCTCCTTCGCTTAGACTTTCATCGTGAGGACCGACAGAAGTCGGTCCAGCGAGAGGAGAGGGTGAATGCGGGGACACCGGAAGGTGCGGATGGCCATTGCCGCCGCACTGACGACGGGCGCGCTGCTTGCGACCGCGAGCGCAGCACAGGCGCAGCGGCCGGCGTCGCTGGGCGAGGGCGCGCCTGTCGGCCAGAGCGGCATCCAGCTGTACAACTTCAGGGACTACCTGAGCAGCGGGTCCGGGGAGATCCTCTGTCCGGCGTCACCGGCACCGGCGACGCCCTACTGCGTGCCGACGCTGCCGGCCAACAACGTGACGGCGCGCATGGAGCGGCTGTTCGCGTTCCTGCAGGCGCAGGGGATCAAGAACGTCGAGCTGTACGGGTATCCAGGTAACCCGTTCCCGAGCGGCTCGAGCCCGCAGGGCAACCGGCAGGGCCTGCTGGACCTGCGAGCGCTGGGAGACAAGTACGGCATCCGCTTCCCGGCTCGTCACGGCAGCCTGAGCGAGAGCACCTGGGACGGGGAGATCGCCGCCGCGAAGATCCTCGGCCAGGAGATGGTCGGCGAGGGCGGCGCGGACGGCGCCGGTGGTCTCGGCAGCCTCGCGCAGACGCTCTCGACCGCCCAGCAGCTCAACAAGCTCGGCAAGCGCTCGGTCGAGGCCGGCGTCGGCCCCGCGTACTTCCACAACCACAACAGCGAGTTCAGCACGCGCTTCACCGACGACGGCTCGCTCAAGAGCGCGTGGGAGATCGTGATGGACCACACCGACCCGCGCTATGTCTCCGCGCAGATCGACATCGGCTGGGCCGTGTGCGGGTCCTCGGGTCACGCGACGCCTTCAGATCCGGCCGTCGGCGCGGACTACGTCAACCGCATGATCCAGAAGTTCGGCAGCCGGGTGGTCTCGTTCCATGTCAAGGACATGGTCGCGAGCGGCATCCGCCCGGACTGTGGCGACGGCGACCAGCGCACGGTCGGCCAGGGTGGCATCAACTTCGCGCCGATGCTCGCGTCGGCCAAGGGCAAGACCAAGTACTACTTCTCCGAGCGCGACCCGGTCGGGCTCGGCGGCGCGACGAACTTCAACCCGTTCCGCAACAGCGCCGAGAGCGCGATCGCGATGAAGGGCGATCCCGCCCCCTCGCTGAAGGCCAGCCCGACGCTCTTCTCCTCGGTGCCGAAGGGCACGCCCGCGTCCGCCAACCAGGTGCCGATCAAGGTCACCAACGACGGCAACGCCCCGCTCGTGATCAACAACGGCGACAACGCCATCCGGATCCTGGCCGACGCCGATGACGGAGGCGCTGCCACGGCCGCGGACTTCCTGGTCGTCAGCGAGGACTGCCGCGGCAAGACGCTGGCGCCGAACGCGAGCTGCACGCTCAACGTCGGCTATAAGCCGACGCGCTCGAACTTCACCTCGGTCGCCCGCATCGTGATCGATTCCAACAGCGATGACGCGGTCGAGCGGATCCTGATCACCGGCACGCAGACGCCGCCGAAGGTGCTCGTGTTCCACGGGCCGTCGGATGCGACCGTGGACGCCGGGATCGCCGCGATCAAGGATCTCGGAACGGCGAACGACTTCGCGGTCGACGCGTCCCCGTCCGCGGCCAACTTCACCGCGACGAACCTCGCGCAGTACCGCGCCGTGGTGTTCCTCAACAACCCGGGTGACCTCCTCAACGCCGCGCAGGAAACCGCGCTGCAGGGCTACATCCAGGGCGGCGGCGGGTTCGTCGGCATCGGCTCGGCCGCCGAGGCCGAGCCCAGCAACACGTTCGTCACCGGACTGATCGGCGCCCGTCCAGACGCCGCCAGCCCGACCACCGCTTCCGACCAGGTCGTCGTGTTCGGCGACCGCGTGCATCCGTCCACCAAGGGCCTGCCGCTCGAGTGGACCCGCAATGACATCTACTACCGCTGGACCACGCGCCCCACAGGCACGGTCCACACCGTCGCGCGCTACCGCGCGGTCGGCGCGGCGGCCGGCGACGGCACCACCACGGGCGGCACCGACTGGCCGATCTCCTGGTGCCGTGACTATCAGGGCGGCCGGACCTTCTACACCGGCATGGGCCGGACCGCCGCCAGCTATGGCCAGGCGAACTTCACCAAGCACCTGCTCGGCGCGATCGAGTGGTCCGCGGGCATGGTCCGCGGTGGCTGCAAGGCCACGATCATGTCCAACTACTCGACCGAGCGCCTGGTCAACGCCGCCAGCGGCGACCTGACCAACAGCGGCGAGTCGCACGGCGTGTCACTGGCCAACAACGGCTGGGCCATCTACATCGGTCGCGCCGACTGCCGCACCAACGCCGACCGCGGCAAGATGATCGGTCAGGCCTCCACCCCGATCATCAGCGACTTCGCCAACCGCAACGTCGGCGTCGGTTGCGGCCCGATCCATGTCTACGACCCGAAGGCCGACAACGGCACCGTCAACTCCGGCGTCACGCAGGCGGCAGTGCTGCCCGTCTACGGCGATCGTGGGGGCGGAAACGAGGTCAACGGCAAGATCGAGACGGGTCTGCTCGGCGTCGCCGCCGCGCCCGACTTCGGGACGACCGGCCACGTCTACCTGCAGTACGTCCCGACGTTCAACCCGGACAACCCGGTTCACGCGGGCATGGCCGACGGCGACCAGCGCCGGATCACGAAGATGGCCCAGGCGCGGATCTCGCGCTTCACCATCAACCTGCAGACCAAGAAGCTCGATCTCAACTCCGAGGTCGTGATCTTCAACTACGACCTGCAGATCTGGAGCTGCTGCCACCAGGGCGGCGGCATGGCGTTCGACTCCGAGGGCAACCTCTACGTCACCGTCGGCGACGACAACTCGTCGCAGAGCACGAACGGCTACTCGGGCAACTACCAGCCCCAGCGCTGCCCGACCGGTGACCCGACGCAGGCGACCAACACGCACTGCGGCGCCAACAACGTCGCGTTCAACGACGCGCGCAGAACCGCCGGCAACACCAACAACTACAACGGCAAGATGCTGCGCTTCAACCCGATCGACAACCTCGCCGACGGGGCGAAGCCGGTGGTCGGCGTCGGCACCACGTACTCCCTGCCGACGGCAAGCTCGCCCAACGGGCCGAACCTGTTCGACGGCACCGAGGGCGGCGGCGGCAAGGCGCTGCCCGAGATCTACGCCATGGGTCTGCGCAACCCCTCGCGCATGACGATCGATCCCGAGACGGACATCCCGTTCGCCGCGTGGGTCGGCCCGGACGCCGGCTCGCCCTCGGCCACCCAGGGTCCGTCGACGTACGAGACCGCGACGCAGCTGCCCACGGCGGGCAACTACGGCTGGCCGTACTGCATGGGCAACAAGCAGGCCTACCGCGACCGGATCGCGGACGGCTCGCTGCGCACCACCAACGTCGCCGGCTACGTCAACGGCGGGCCCGCCTCGGCCCCGACCGCGGGTTGGTACGACTGCAACAACCTCGTCAACGACTCGACGAACAACACGGGTCTCGTGACCCTGCCGCACGTCACCGGCACCGGCAAGGACGCGGGCACCGCCCACTCCAACAACGTCTGGTACAGCCGCGGCAACCCGAACAACGCCAACGGCTGCCCGGTGTTCCCGCGTGAGCTGGGCGCCAACAACGCGCCCAACTACGGCGCGAGCAACCCGACCCAGCTGTGCCCGTACCTGACCGCCTCCGGCGCGACGGTGTTCACCGGGCCCATCTACCGTTACAAGGAAGGCGCCGACAACTCCGCGCGCTGGCCCAAGTACTGGGACGGCCGCTGGTTCCTGAACGACTTCGGCAACAACAGCGCCAAGCACGCGCTGCTGCTCGATCCGGCGACCGATCAGGACGGCTCCCAGCCGATCTACGCGGACAGCTTCCGCGGCTCCCTCCCCTGGGGCGCGAACTACATGGACTCCAAGTTCGGTCCGGACGGCGCGCTCTACGTGCAGGTCTACGAGGGCTTCTTCACCACCGGCTCCAACGCCGGCCTGTACCGGTTCAAGTACACCGGCGGGGCTGACACTCCGGGCCCGGACCCGCAGTGGCAGAAGACCGCCGCGGCGCGTTCGATCCAGTTCTCGATCGGCGCCTCCGGCGGCGTGTCCTACGAGTGGGACTTCGGTGACGGCCAGACGTCGGCCGGCAGCAACCCGCTCCACACCTACGCCGACGCGGGCAACTACACGGCCAAGCTGACGGTGACCTACGCCGACGGCGAGAAGGCGACCAAGACGACGAGCGTCCCGGTCAGCGACGACACCGCCGCGCCGACGACGACCGTCCAGCTCAACGATCAGACGCCGGCCGCCACCTACACGGCCGCGGTCAAGGTCTCGCTGCGCGGCAATGACGGCACCGGCGGTGCCGGCGTCGAGTGGACCGAGTACCGGATCGACGGCGGCGCCTACACGCGTCGCGAGAACACCGCCAACGCCTCCCCGTTCGTGACCGAGTTCACGATCGGCGACGAGGGCTACCACACGGTCGAGTTCCGCTCGCGTGACCGCGCGGGCAACGTCGAGACCCCGAACGGGTCGGTCACGTTCGCGATCGACCTTCCCGGCGGCGGCAACGGTGGCTGCTCGCCGCAGTCGGATCAGTTCAACAGCTCGGCGCTCGATCCGAAATGGCAGATCGTCAACCCGGCCGCCGGCAACCCGCCGACCGTGGGCGGCGGGCGTCTGACGATGCCGATGCTGCAGGGCGACCTGTATACGAACGTCGGCAACGCGCAGGCGCTGATGCAGAGCGTGCCGACCGGCTCGTGGATCGCGACCGCCAAGGTCGCGCACGCGACCATCAACGCGGACGGCCGAGCGGCCGGCCTGGCGCTGATCAACACGCTCAACCCGAACAACCTGCTCAAGACGACGGTGCAGTACAAGGCCGACACCGATCCGAACACGGCCGGCAACCAGCCGGGCAAGTGGGCGGAGCGCGTGCTGACCTCCAACAACCAGTCGGTCGTCCTGCCGCCGGCGACGGTTCCGTGGCCCAACTCGGGTGCACTGAGCACGTCCGGCGACTTCATCTGGGTGCGCTTCGTCTATGACGACGCCACCAAGATGATCACGACCTGGTCCTCCTCGAACGGGACGACGTTCGCGTCGTTCGGCGCACCGATCTCGGTCACGCAGTACCTGTCCCAGCCGGGCGGGCTGCGCGTCGGCGTGTTCGCCAAGCACGACGCCGGCGGCACCGACGACATCGCCCAGTTCGACGCGTTCAACGTCGTGGCGAGCGCCGATCCGCAGACGCCGGGTGACGACTGCGGCGGCAACGGCCAGTGCCCGGAGACCGACGAGTTCGACGGTACCGCGATCGACCCGAAGTGGGCGCTCGTGAACCCGATCGCGGGCGCGAACCCGACGGTGGCCAACGGCCGCCTGGTGGTCCCGCTGCGCCAGGCCGACCTGTACGCGGCGGTGGGCACCGCCCAGCTGCTGCTGCAGCCGGTCCCGACGGGCTCGTGGACCGCGACCGCCAAGGTCGTGCACGCGGGTCTGACCGCGGACGGCGAGGCGCTTGGGCTGGGGCTGATCAACAGCTTCAACCCGAACTACTTCGTCAAGGCGGGCGTGCAGTACAAGAACGACACCGACCCGAACACCTCCGGCAACCAGCCGGGCAAGTGGGCGGAGCGGGTGCTGACCTCCAACGGGGCGGCGATCACGCTGCCGCCGGCGACCGTGCCGTACCCGAACTCGGGTGCGCTCTCCCCCAGCGGTGCCTACATCTGGGTCCAGCTCGCCTATGACGACGTGGCCAAGACGCTGACCACGGCGACGTCGACGGACGGGACCACGTTCACGACGTTCGGCGCGCCGATCTCGACGACGCAGTACCTCAACCAGCCGGGTGGCTACCGCATCGGCGTGTTCGGCAAGCGCGACGGCAACTCGGCGAACAAGAACGTCGAGCTCGAGTCGTTCACGCTCGAGTCGGGCAACTGCGGCACCGGCAATGACACGTCGGCGCCGACCACGACCCACGTGCTCGCTCCGGCGACGCCCAACGGTGACGGCGGCTGGTACGACACCGACGTCAAGGTCACCCTGACGGCGAAGGACAACGACGGCGGCTCGGGCCTCGACAAGACCGAGTACCGCGAGCAGGGCGCCGCGAACTGGACCGCCTACAGCGCCCCGTTCGACGTCACGACCGCGGGTTCGCACACGATCGAGTACCGCTCGACCGACAAGAAGGGCAACGTCGAGTCCACGCGGACGGTGACGTTCAAGATCGACAAGGTCAATCCGGCGACCACCGCCAAGCTCAACGGCGAGGATCCGAAGGCCACCTACACCGGTGACGTCGCGGTCGACCTCGACGCCACGGACGCGACCTCGGGCGTGAAGACGACCGAGATCCGCGTCGACGGCGGCGACTGGAAGCCGTACGTGGAGGAGGAGACGATCCTCAACACGGAGGCAGATCTGGCCAAGTGGGCGCAGGCCGGTCCGGGCAAGTTGACCTGGAACGCGGCCGGCGGCGGCTTCTTCCGCCCGTCCGGCGGTCTGGGCATGCCGTGGTACCCGGTCAAGGACTACGGCGACTTCGTCATGAAGTTCCAGTGGCGTGACTCGGCCACGGGTTCGAACGGTAACGGTGGCGCGTTCGTGCGCTTCCCGAACCCGGCCGAGGCCGTGACGCGCACCGCGGCCAACCGCTACCCGTGCCAGGTCGGCTCGGCCACGAGCGATCAGGCGTGGGTCGCGATCTACTGCGGTCACGAGATCCAGATCAACGACTACCAGTCAGACGCGCAGAAGACGGGCTCGATCTACAACTTCTCGCCGCTCAACGCCACGCAGGCGAAGGTTCAGCCGCGCGGTACCTGGGTGGATTACGAGATCAAGGTCGTCGGCCAGACCTACACGATCAGCCGCAACGGCGAGGTCCTGCAGACCTTCCAGAACACGCCCGGGAAGACGTCTTCCCGGTCGGGTGACCCGTCGACGACGGATCGCCAGTTCACGCGTGGCTATGTCGGCCTGCAGAATCACTCCGACGCCGACGTCATCGATTACAAGAACGTCCGCATCCTCTCGCTGGACGCGGGTTCGGTGAAGGGTCCGGTGACGGTCACCGGCAACGGTGCCCACACGGTCGAGTACCGCTCGACCGACGTCGCGGGCAACGTGGAGGCGACCAAGAAGGTCGACTTCACGATCGGCGCGGCGGGTGGCGACACCACGGCGCCCGTGACGACGCACACGCTCACCCCGGCGACCCCGGGCGCGGGCGGGACCTACAACGGCCAGGTCAGCGTGCTGCTGTCGGCGACCGATCCGGCTCAGGCCGGCGGTTCCAGCACGCCGAAGACGGTCGACGTCAACGCGTTCCCGGATCACTGGGAGCCCAACGCGCTGACGGCGAACACCGGTGACACGGTGCGCTGGAACTTCCCGACGGCCACGGCGGGAACGGTCCATGACGTGCACCTGATCAAGCCGGGCGAGGCCCCGACGAGCGCGGGGACGCAGATCGCCGGCATCACCGTGCCGGGCGGCGCGTCGGCCACCTCGGTCGTCGCCGCGGCCGGTGCCTACTCGTTCTACTGCTCGGTGCACGCGCACCCGGGCACGGACGGTTGGGAAGGCATGGTCGGCAAGGTCACCGTCACCGCGGGCGGCGGCTCCACCCCGGGCTCCGGCGTGGACTACACCGAGTACCGCATCAACACGGGCGGGGCGACCGGCGAGTGGGTCCGCAAGGACAACACGAGCTCGGCGAGCCCGTTCGTCAACACGGTCGGAGTCTCGGCCGTCGGCTCACACGTCGTCGAGTACCGCTCCAAGGACAAGGCCGGCAACACCGAGGCCACCAAGTCCGTGGCGTTCGCGATCGCGGCGCCCTCGGTCGGTGACTCCGAGGACACCGACGTCAACGCGGACGTTCCGCTGGTGATGTCGCTCGAGCTCACCGGAACGGCGGCCGTCGGCCCGCTGGCCCCCGGTGTGGCCAAGGACTACACCGCGTCGCTGGCGGCGAAGGTGACCTCCAGCTCCCCGACCACGTCGCTGTCCGCGGTGGACCCGAGCACGAACGCTCCGGGCCATCTGGTCAACGGCTCCGCGGTGCTCCCGCAGGCGCTGCAGGTCGGCGCCGGCGGCCCGTTCGCGCCGATCGGCAGCACGCCCGCACTCCTGAAGTCCTGGACCGGGCCGCTGGCCAACGACCCCGTGACCCTCGAGTTCAAGCAGCCTGTCAGCGCCACCGACAAGCTGGTCGCGGGTCACTACAGCAAGCGCATCACGTTCACCCTGTCGGCCACCACGCCGTAGCCGGCAGTCCGCAGGTCCCGGTCCCCGCGGCGGTGCCGCGGGGACCGGTGGGCCTCATCTCGCCGCGGGCGGCTGGTTCAATGAGCCAGAGTCATTCCGGCAGGATCGAGGAGAGCGAACGTGGACTTCACCGTCGATGACGACACGCGGAGCATTCGCTCAGCCGTCCGCGAGCTCTGCGCGCGCTTTCCCGGCGAGTACTGGCGGGGTCTTGAGCCGTCGACGTATCCCACCGAGTTCGTGCAGGAGCTCACCCGCAACGGCTGGCTGGCGGCGCTGATCCCGGAGGAGTACGGCGGGTCGGGTCTGCAGCTCTCGCACGCGGCGGCGATCCTCGAGGAGATCTGCGCCTCGGGCGCCAACGCCGGCGCGTGCCACGCGCAGATGTACGTGATGGGGACGATCCTGCGTCACGGCAGCGATGCGCAGAAGGCGCGCTGGTTGCCGCGGATCGCCTCAGGGGAGTTGCGGCTGCAGGCGTTCGCGGTGACCGAGCCCAACGTCGGCTCGGACACGACGAAGATCCAGACGCGCGCCAAGCAGGTCGACGGCGGCTATTCGATCAGCGGGCAGAAGATCTGGACCTCGCGCGCCGAGCACTCCGACCTCATGGTGCTGCTGGCCCGCACGACGCCGCTGGAGGACGTGCAGAAGAAGACCGAGGGCCTGTCGACGTTCCTGGTCGACATGCGCACCGCGGGCGACGCGCTCCAGATCACGCCGATCAAGACGATGGTCAATCACTCCACGACCGAGCTGTTCTTCGACGAGCTCTTCGTCCCCGGCGACGCGCTGATCGGCGTCGAGGGCGCGGGGTTCAAGCAGATCCTGACCGGCATGAACGCCGAGCGGATCATGATCGCGAGCGAGTGCATCGGCGACGGCCGCTTCTTCGTCGAGAAGGCGTCGGCCTACGCCGGCGAGCGCAACGTGTTCGGCCGCCCGATCGGCGCCAACCAGGGCATCCAGTTCCCGATCGCCCGCGCCCACGCCCAGATCGAGGCCGCCTCGCTGATGCGCCACAAGGCCGCTGCCCTCTACGAGGCCGACGAGCCCTGCGGCGCGGAGGCGAACATGGCCAAGCTGCTCGCCTCCGAAGCCTCCTGGGCCGCCGCCAACGCGTGCATGGACACCTTCGGCGGCTTCGCCTTCGCCGAGGAGTACGACATCGAACGCAAGTTCCGCGAGACACGCCTGTACTCGATCGCGCCCGTCTCGAACAACCTCGTGCTCGCCCACATCGGCCAGCACGTCCTCGGCATGCCGCGCTCGTTCTGACGAGCCCGATCGAGCGGCGTCTCGGGGCTGACCGCGGAGGGTCATACTGAGCGCATGCCGTCGCCCGGGCCGGGATACGAGCTGACGCAGTTCTTCCATCTCTCGCGCGACCTGTTGTGCATCGCGGGCTTCGACGGGTACTTCAAGCTGGTGAACCCGTCGTTCGAACGCGTGCTGGGCTACTCGCGCGAGGAGCTGATGTCGCGGCCGTTCTTGGACCTCACGCATCCGGACGACGTGGAGCCCTCGCGCAACGTCCTCGCTCGTCTGGCCACCGGCGAGGATGTCGTCGCATTCGAGAGCCGCATGGTCGGTGCCGACGGCTCGGTGCGCCGGTTCGAGTGGAACACGTGCACGATGCCGGAGCTCGGTGTCGTGTACGGCATCGGGCGCGATGTCACCGACCGCACAGCACTGGCCGATGAGCAGGCGGGGCTGCGCCGCGTGGCGACGTTGGTGGCGCGCGAGTCCTCGCCTGACGTGGTCTTCGCGGCGGTCGCCGAGGAGGTGGGGCGGCTCCTCGGCGTACAGACCACGTGGATGTTCCGCTACGAGGACGCGGGGACTGCCACGCTCGTCGCGAGCTGGGGCGACATGACCGCCGAGATCGCCGTCGGCACCCGGTTCCCCGTGGAAGGGCACAACATCAGCTCGGGCGTGCTGCGGACCGCGGCGCCCACGCGCATCGACGACTACGCGGACGCGACCGGCGAGGCCGGGATCGCGGCGCGCGAGGCTGGGGTCCACTCGGCCGTCGGCGTGCCGATCATCGTCGACGGGCGGCTATGGGGCTCGATGGGTGCGGCTGCGGCCGAGGCGCTGCCGCAGGGCACGGAGTCGCGGCTGGGCGAGTTCACCGAGCTGGTCGCCACCGCGATCGCGAACATCGAGGCACGTTCCGAGATCACCGCGTCGCGTGCGCGGATCGCGGCGGCGGCCGACGAGGAACGGCGGCGCGTGGTGCGCGACCTGCACGACGGGGCGCAACAACGCCTGGTCAACACGGTCCTCGCGCTCAAGCTCGCACAGCAGGCGCTCGAAGGCGACGGCGCGGACGCTCCGTCGCTCGTGGGCGAGGCGCGCGAGCAGGCGGAGCGCGCGATCGGCTCGCTGCGCGAGCTCGCCCACGGCATCCTGCCGGCGACGCTGACGACGGACGGCCTGCGGGCGGGCGTCCGGGAGTTGGCGTCGCGGATGCCGGTGCCGGTGGAGGTCGAGCTCTCGGCCGGCCGCCTGCCCGCCCCGATCGAGGCGACCGCCTACTTCGTCGTCGCCGAAGCGCTGACCAACGTCGCCAAGCACGCCCGCGCGACGAGCGCCGAGGTCGCAGCGCGGATCCAGGACGGGATGCTCCGCCTCGAGATCCGCGATGACGGCGTCGGCGGCGCCCGCCCCGAGGGACGGGGGCTTCAGGGCCTGCGCGATCGGCTGGCCGCGCTCGATGGGCGGCTGCAGGTCGAATGCCCGACCGGCGGCGGGACGCTGGTCGCGGCGGCGATTCCCATCCCGTCGAGCGGCACCGGGCAATAGTTGGGGCCGCTGGTGTCGCCGACACGATCGAGCTGCCTCAGCCTCCGCTGCGCGTGCCTGCCGGCGTCCCCGCCGAACGCGCTTCGATGACTCGAAAGGAGTCGCCCGAAAGCGCGCCGCTCATGCTGACCGCCTTCGACTGGTAGCGCGACGGACCTATGATCTTGGTGGACAGTCACGTCGTCTTGATCAATCCGATTTCGAGGTGGGCGAATGCGGTGGACCCGCATAGTCGTGTCGGCGCTAGGAGCTTCGCTGGCGATCGCCGGCCCAGCCCGGGCGGACAATCCCGCCTCGATCAGCCTCGCGGGAGCACAGGCCGCGGCGGGATACACCTTCCCCTACACCCCGGGTGCCGTGCAGATCGAGGCGCGCTTCGGCGTCTACGACCGACTGCCCAACGTCATCGTCGCGGGCGGGTGTGAGCAGCCGGTCGCGTTTTACAATTACGGTCGCACGCAGTTGAAGAAGTTCGACTGTGGCACCGGACTGGTTCCCGGTTCCTGCCCGGGTGCGTGCCCGTTCAACCGGGTTCTGAGGCGGGCGTATGCCTGGCAGTATCGGAGGGCGCTTCGCGTGATGCGCAACGGTCTCGCGCGGACGATGCGGCCCGCCTTCCGGGTGCCGCGGGAAGGACTGCGCCGGGTGAGCTCCCTCGTCCACGCTCCGGGAAGCCAGACCTTGGTGTCGTTGGGGGTGCCCGTGACACAGATCGAGTTCTTCTTCGATCGGCGCGTCACCGGGCGCGTGACGATGATCCGGCTCATTGACTCCGGCTGCGCGCTGGTGGTGCGTCACCGGAAGGCTCCGCGGACGTTCTGCGGGTTGCCGATGCAGGTGCTGGGGGTCTGAGCTTGAGCCACCAGAACTTCCTCAAGCGGCTGTCGTGGAGGCTCCGCGGTTCCACCAGGATCCGTAGGGCGAGACTCCACCTCAAGGATTGGGCAGGACCGCTGAGTGCTGTCGCAATCGTGCTGGTGTTGTTCGTCGGTGCGCGAATTCACAACCGAACGCAACAGAGCGGAGATGACCGCACGAGCGTCCCGGCGTCCGCCTCGACGGTGTCGGTGCGGGAGACACCGGAGCGTCCCGCGGCGAGCCCAACAGTGAGGCCGGCTCCCACGCCGCGAGCTACTGCTGCTGCAACGCCGAAGCAGGCCAAGAACAAGCGCCGACCGGAGAAGCGCGCGAGCCGGCGCCGTCCGAAGGCGCCGCAAAAGACTCCGGTGAAACCTGTGTCGCCGCGACCGACGATCGTTGCGTCGGCGCCTCCCCCACGGGCGACAGCGGCACCGGCAGCGGCGCCGAGAGTTGTCCCGGCTCGTCCGACGGCGGCTCCCCGGAAAGCACCCCGGCAGACAAAGCCGGCCGGCGCAAATGACTGCGCCGTCATCTACTGCTGATCGGGTTCACCATCTGCAGGATCCGCAGTCATCTGGGGCGGAATTCTGTGGATCCTCGCAGAGATCTCCCGCGCACTAACCGATAGAAACTCGGTCTGTCGGGCCAGCCGTAATCGGAGGCACGACTGGCCGAATCGCGCCGGCAGCGATGCCACGTCGGTGCCCGACTGCGCTGGGGAGGTTCGTCTCGCGTGGACGCGGCCATGGATGGTGATGTCCACGTTCTGGGAGGAACGACGCGCACATGAGCAAGGTCAAGGGCGGGCGCACCGAAGGACTTCGGCTCGAGAGAGCGACGCGAGCGCCAAGCGGGAGAGCCGCGCCGCGGCGAACAGGCCTCTTGGCCGCCTTGGCGGTGCTGGCGGTCGTCGCAGCGCTCGCTCCCGCGGCCGCGTCGGCCGCCGGAGCGAAGTTGACCACCGGGGACTACAGCGGTGCCGAAGGCGCCATTCACTATCAGCTGTATGTCCCGTCGTCATACACGTCGACCACGCCCGTGCCGTTGGTGGTGGCATTGCACGGCTGCACACAGACCGCCGACGGGTTCCGGCAGCTGACGCGTTGGGACACGCAGGCGGAAGCCAAGGGCTTCATCGTCGTCTTTCCGGAGCAGGACACCGATTCGAACTCGCTCAGGTGCTGGAACTTCTTCCAGGATTCGAGCATGCACCGCGGCGGTGGCGACGCGGCGCGGATCGCGGCGGTGACCAGCCTGATCGAGAACACGTACAACGTCGATCCCCATCAGGTCTACGTGAACGGGTTGTCGGCCGGCGGCGGGATGGCCTCGGTCATGGCGGCGACCTATCCCGACTACTTCGCCGCGATCGGCATCGGCTCGGGCTGTGAGTACGCGGCCACGGCCACGTGCGCGGGCTATCAGAGCGCCGACCCCACCCAGGCCGCCCAGGCGGCCTACAAGGAGATGGGCGTGCGAGCCCACCCGATGCCGTTCATCGACTTCCAGGGCGACAAGGACACGACGGTGCCGCCCATCAACGCCGACCAGCGGGTGCAGCAGTGGCTGATGACCAACGATCTGGCGGACGACGGCGCGGCCAACCACTCCGTGGCGACCAAGGCCTCCTCGACCTCCTCGGGCGGGTCGGGAAGCCGCCCATACACGATCAGCACCTACACCGATAGCGCGAAGAATGAGTTGGGAAGCGCCTGGGTCGTCCACGGCATGAACCACGCCTGGTCGGGCGGGAACGCGTCGCAGCAGTACGCCGATCCGGCGGGGCCCGACGAGACCGCCGCCATGTACGAGTTCTTCATGCGTCACCCCAATGCGTCACTGACGCGCCCGGCTGCCCCGGCGGGGGGTCAGCCGACGCCCACGCCGACGCCGACGCCGAGCCCATCGCCGACGCCGACCCCATCGCCGACGCCTTTCCCGACGCCGACGCCCTTCCCGACGCCGACGCCCTTCCCGACGCCGACGCCCTTCCCGACGCCGTCCCCGAGCCCGGCGCCTTCGCCGACGCCGACGCCCGGGAACGACCCGTCGCCGAGCCCGGCGCCGGTTCCCGAGCCCGACCCGGGGCAGCCGCCCGCGGCCGCGCCCGTGTCGCCGGCCGGTCTCACCCGCGTGCCCACCGTGTCCAAGCTGAAGCTCTCCCACGGCCGGATCGTCTTCACCTTGTCAGGCCCGGGATCGGCGACGCTGCGGCTCCAGCGAGGCGTCGCCGGCCGCTGTGAGACGTCCGCCGGCAAGCGCCGCAGCTGCACTCGGTACTCGACCAAGGCAACGATCGCGCGCACCGTGGCCAAGGCCGGTCGCATCACGATCGCGGTGCCCAAGAGCAGCCACGGGCGCCGCCTGCCACGCGGTCACTATCGCGCGACGGTGACGCCCGCCGACCCCGCGGGGCGCACCGGCAACTCGCGCTCCCTGGCCGTCGTCATGCACTAGTCCGGGGACCGTCGGGTCGTCCGCGGGGACGTCATAGATGTCCCCGCGGGCGTGCCCCGCCCTCGGCTCCTCTCGTCACGAGGCAAAGCGCGAGTTGCGGATGATGTCGCAGAAGTTCGGCCTGACGTAGTCGCGCAGGGTCTCTTCGAGGATGTCCGGGTGCGTCGTCCCGAACGCGGTTTCGGGCTTGTCGCGCATGCCGGCATCCAGAGCCGCGATGATCCCTTCCTTGAACCCGGTTCGCGGGTGAGCGGCGACGACGGCCTCGCGCTGAGACTCCGTCAGCTCGTCGAAATGCCGGCCGGGGACGTCGTACTCGACCCCGAACGTCACCAGCCGCACCTCGGGTTGCATATAGGCCGGGATCTCGGGGGTGGTGTGCAGTGCGATCGCCTCCCAGACCGTCATTACATCCTCCTCGGGCAGCCGATGGCTCTCCAGGAACCTGCGAGCGGCGTTGGCGCCATCGATCTCGAATCGCTCATGGGCGGAGCGATGGCCCTCGACGAGGCCGATGTCATGGAACATCGCGCCGATGTAGAGCAGTTCGGCGTCATAGAGCAGCATGCGTTTGTCGCCGTACAGGGATGCCCAGAGGAACACGCGCCGCGAGTGGTCGAACAGCAGCTCGCTGGAGACGTCGCGCACGAACTCGGTCGCTTCGCGAGCCAGCGTGCTGTCCGGGATGCGCACCCCGGCGATGGTCATGGAGACAGCGGTCATGCACCGAGGATCCGCTCCCGAGCCCGACCGGCCACAGGCCGCCGGCCGACTGCTACCCGAACGTGAACGCGTACGCCTCGGCGCCCGGCTCGAGGAAGGTGATCTCCAGTGTTCGGTCGTGGACGGCATCGTGTTGGCGCACCATCTGGTACATGCGGTCTTCGCGTAGTACACCGTGGCCGTCCTGGTCGCCGGCCTGGTCGGAGGCGACGTTCTCGGCACCGATCGTCCACTCGCCGGCGAGGGCCCAGTGGTTGAGGCGCAGGCCCTGTGGGAGGGACCGGGACGGGCCGGCGCTCGACGCCCAGCAGCATCCGGATGACGCGCTCCGATTGCTCGTACCGGCCTTCGCCCAAATGCCGGTCGCGGATGATGCCAGGCGTGTGGACGCCGATGACGATCAACCCGTCGTCGCGGTAGCCACGCGACCACGCTCGCACGTAGGGCAGTTGGCGCAGCCAGTTGATGCTCGTCCACGTCCAGACGTTCACGAGGACGACATGGCCCAGCAGCTCGGCGGTGCCGAGTGGCTCGGAGTTGAGCCACTCGGTCGCGCCGGCGAACGAGGGCAGATGCACGCGTTCGAAGGGGGTCATCGCTACCGCAGCGACCGGAACGTCGCGCGGACGTCCTCGGAGAGCAGCTGCGGCTGCTCCCAGGCGGCGAAGTGCCCGCCCCGGTCGTGCTGGGTGTAGGAGACGAGGTTGGGGTACGCCTGCTCGGCCCAGCTGCGCGGGACGCGGTAGAGCTCGTCGGCGAACGTGCTCACGCCGACCGGGACCTTCACGCCCTTCACCGAGAAGAATGGGAGCTTGTTCTCCCAGTACAGCCGCGCCGAGGAGACCCCGGTGTTGGTCAGCCAGAACAGCGTGATGTTGTCCAGGATGTCGTCGCGCGTGAGGTCGCTCGGCCGCTCCAGACGATCCTCGAGGACCTGCTGGACGATGCCGGGCTGACCACTCCCGTCACCGTGATCGAGCATGAACGCGGCCAGCGCGATCGGTGAGTCGGCCAGTCCGTAGAGCGTCTGCGGACGCGTCCCCGCGTAGAGCCCGTACGCCACATGCGCCCCGAAGAAGCTGAGCAGCTGCTCGTACGTGCTCAGCTCCTCGCCGGAGAGACCCGACGGCGCCGGAGTGCCGACGAAGGCCGCGACGAACAGCTCCGGCGGGATCACGCCGGCCATGTTGGTGTGGATGCCGACCAGCTCCGGCGGCGCCGGCTCCGCGGACGCCGGATCTGCCCGGCCGCCGGCCATGACGTCGACGACGACCGCTCCCCAGTCGCCGCCCTGCGCCACGAACCGCTGGTAGCCCAGGCGCTTCATCAGCTCGACGTAGGCCTTGCCGATGCGCACGGGATCCCAGCCCGCGCTCGTCGGCTTGCCGGAGAACCCGTACCCCGGCATCGACGGGATCACGACATGGAACGCGTCCGACGCGCTCGCGCCGTGCGCCGTCGGATCGGTGAGGCGGCCGATGAGCTTCAGCTGCTCGACGACGGAGCCGGGCCAGCCGTGGCAGACGACGATCGGGAGCGCGTCCTCATGCTTGGAGCGAACGTGGACGAAATGGATGTCCAGCCCGTCGATCTCGGTGATGAAGTTCGGGACGGCGTTCAGCCGCGCCTCGCACTTGCGCCAGTCGTACTCGGTCGCCCAATAGCGAGCGAGGTCCTGCATGACCGAGAGCGGCACGCCCTGCGAGTCGTCCTCGACGGTCTCCTTCTCCGGAAAGCGCGTCGCCGCGACGCGCGCCCGGAGGTCCTCGAGATCCGCCTCGGGGATCTCGATCGTGAACGGCCGGATCGTGGTGGCGCCCGCCGGGCGTTCGACCATGGCAGCCATGGGGTCCTCCTTGCTGGGGACGGTGGTGAGGTGACGCCCAGCAGCCTGCTCGTGTCGTCCGCACGTCGCCCCCGTAGCGAACCCTGGGGTTGCTCACGGGGTTGCATGCTGGGCTGCGCTCGCCGTTCAGGCGGTGATCAGCTCTGACCCAGTGCTCGACAGCACGTCGGTCAGCTCCCGGCGCGAGTGGATCCCGAGCTTCATGAACGCGTTGCGCAGATGCCACTCCACGGTGCGCGGGCTGAGGAAGAGCCGCGCGCCGATGTCCGGGTTCGACAGGCCCTCCCGGGCCAGACGCGCGACCTGCCGCTCCTGGGCGGTGAGAACGTCGCGCGTCGCGACCGTTCGCTTGCGCACCTTCTCCCCCGTCGCCAGCAGCTCACCCCTGGCCCGCTCGCCGAATCCCTCCATCCCGATCGACGCGAACCGGTCGTGGGCGGCGCGAAGTTGGACGCGGGCATCGCGCCGGCGATTCTCGCGGCGCAACCACTCCCCGTAGAGCAGATGGGCCCGGGCGAGTTCAGGACGCCGCCGGGTCCTTGCCAGTCGTTCGATCGCCTCACGATGCAGCCGGTCGGCATCCTCACCTTCGCTCAACAGGGCCCGGCAGCGCGCGCGCATGCCCAGGCCGTAGTCGGTGTCGGCGGGCGCGGTGGCGGCCAGCACGCGCTCGAGCGCACCGATCGCGAGATCGGGCCGCCCGACGTGGGTCGCCGCTTCGATCAGCTCGATCGATGCCCACCAGGAGTGCTGGAGCTGCGGCGTGCCTTCGGCCGGTCGCCGGGCCGCGGCGAGCGCCTCGTCATAGCGGCCGAGTCCGTTGAACAGGATCGCGCTCGTCCATTGAGCCCACGTGACGCTGAGCCCCTGACCGCCTGTTTCGGCGTTCCGGATCGTGGACTCGACCAGCGGCAAGGCGTCGCTTTGGCCGCGGAGCGCGGAGAGCAACAGCTGGGCATAGGGTGCGATGTAGGTCCCGGTCGCCGTGATGATCGCTTCGGTCTCGGCGATCGCGGCGGCGGCACCGCTGAAGTCGCCGCACCACGCGCAGAAGATGCCCCAGTCGGCCAGGTCGATCGGCAGACGGGCCAGCGCGCCGGCGTCGCGGGCCTCCTTGAGGTTGCGCGCGCTGATGGCATGCCAGCTGTCCTCATCCCAGACGAGACTGCACGGGTTGGTCGTCAGCCAGCCCCAGCGGAAGTTCTCCTGGGCGAGTGACGCTTGGTCCGCGAATACGACCGCCGTCCGCCTGAGCAGTGGCGCGGCCGCCACGAGTCCGTCCGTGACGATGGTGGCGAGGCCATCGAGCAGCAGGTCGGATGGACGGAGCGGGCCCGTCGGCCGCGGAGCCGATTTGGCGGCACGGCATACGTCGACCAGGCTGCCGGCGGAGGCGAAGCGACCGGCGAAGAACGAAGCTCCCCACGCGTCGAGGTAGGTCTCGCGCGCAAGCTCGGGGTCCAGTCCCTCGAGGCGTTGGGCTGCGTCCAAGAGCAGCGGCGGCGCTGCGCTTCCCATGCTCGATGCGAATGCGATCTGGCCGCGGAGCCATTCCACCTGCGCCCGCTGCAAATCGTCCGGCGCCGAGGCCTCCGCCAACGCCAGAAGCTCGAGCCCACTCTCGTAGATACCGGCATGCAAGCTCGCTTGGGCAGCGGCAAGCGCACGCCGCACCCGCTGCTTCGGGTCCCCGGACAGAACGACGGAGCGATGCAGGAACGCCGCTGCCGCGGCCAGGCCGCCGCGCGCCTGCGCGCGGCTGGCGGACTGCTCGAGCGCCGCGGCGACCGCCTCGCTGGGCCCCGTTGCGGCGGTGGCCAGATGCCACGCGCGACGGTCGGGGTCGACGCTGCGGTCGGTCGCCTCCGCCAGGGCCAGATGGACCTGCTGGCGTTGCTCTCTGGTCGCTGTCCGGTAGACGGCGGAGCGCACCAGCGGATGCCGGAAGGTCACGCGCTCTCCGAACGCGAGCAACCCGTCCGTCTCCGCGTCCACCGCCGAAACCGCGATCCCGAGTCGCTCGGACGCAGCCAGCAGCAACAGCGGATCGCCGACCGGCTCGGCCGCCGCGACCAGCAGCAGACAGCGTGCTGCGTCGGAGAGCGTCTCCACCCGGCGAACGAAGCTTTCCTCGATCCGCCCCGCAAGCCCCTGCGCCTCCACGAGGCCGAAGCCGCCCGCAAGCTGCCTCGCCGTCAAGCCCCGCGGGAGCTCGAGCAGCGCCAGCGGATTCCCGCGTGTCTCCGCGATGATCCGGTCTCGGACTCGCTCGTCCAGTTTGAACCGCACCGCCGAGTTCAGCAGCGCGCGGGCATCCCTATTCCGGACGCCATCGACCACCAACTCGGACACGTGGAGAAGCTCCTCGCCAGGCTCGCGTGCGGCGAACACGATCGCCACCGGCTCCGCCAGCAGGCGACGTGCGACAAACGCCAAGGTCAGCGCCGACGCCTGATCCAACCACTGCGCGTCATCGACCACACACAGCAGCGGACGCTTCTCGGCCACCTCCGAGAACAGACTCAGCACCGCCAACCCGACGAAGAACCGATCCGGGGCTTCGCCGGCGGTGAGCCCGAACACGATCTCCATGGCCTCTCGCTGCGGCGCCGGAAGCCCTTGGAGGCGGTGGAGCAGCGGCCCGCACAACTGATGCAGGCTGGCGAAGGCCAGCTCCATATCCGACTGGACCCCCACCGCCCGGACGACGGTCGCATCCGGCGCCGCCGCGATCAGGTATTCCAGCAGCGCCGTCTTGCCGATCCCGGCCTCTCCCCGCAGCACCAGCGACCGGCTCTCACCGCGCCCGATCGCCGCGACCAGGTCATCCAGCAGCGCGCATTCCTTCGCCCGGCCTCGCAGGCGTGGACGGCCGCCTGGTCCGCGGAAATGGCTCTCCGCCGTCATCGCGGATCCCGTCGCTCCGCGCGCGCCGACGGCGCCGCCGGGCGACGCGTTGTACGAGGAAATGGTGCGGGCCGGGGTCGTGATCGTCGCATGGTCCGATGAACTCCCGGACACGGAGACACTACGCCCCCTCGCGCACCGCATGTGAGGGTCGCTCAGTGGGCGCAGGCCGGTGCGTAAGCGCGGTCGGGCAGTGCGGCGTTCCACTCGGTCCGGGTGAGCGTGCGGCCGGCGACGTCACAGGCATGTTGCGCCCATGAAGCGCCGCGCATGTCCCAGCGGTAGGCCCTTCCGGCGTCGGTGATGGCGAACAGGTAGTTGCCGTCGGGCGTGAATTGCGGAACCGCCTCGTGGTTGGGCAGCGCGGGGAGCGGGGCGCCGAGCGGCCGTTGGGTGGGCAGGTCCCAGAGCCGGATGGCGCCCTCCGGGCCGCCGGTGGCGAGCGTGCGGCCGTCGGGGCTGATCGACTCCCATTCCACGCGTCCGGCGTGCCCGACGAACGGGCGGGTGGCCGGCTTGAAGGTCTTGGTGGACCACAACCTTGCCCAGCCTTTCCAGCTTCCAGCCACGATGAAGCGCCCGTCGGGGGTGAAGCGTGCGAGATCCGTCACGGTCTCGGTCTCCGGGAGCGAGGCGCGGCGCCGGTGCGTGCCCGCGTCGACGATCTCGACATCCCCCTTGTCGAGGTCCTTGCGATCGATCCCCGCGGTAATGGCCAGCGTGCGCCCGTCGGGGCTGAGCGACACGTCCTCGACCGACGGGTACTTCAGCGGGCCACCGATCTCGCGGCCTGAGGGCAGCGCCCACAGGCGCACGACGCCGTCCTCGCGGTCGTTGAAGTCGTCGCTGGCCGTGGCCAAGAGGCGTCCGTCGGCGCTGAAGCCGGGCGTGAAGATCGGGGCGTCGCCGGCGCGACGGCGCCAGATCACTTGCCGGCGCTCGCTGTCGAGGAGGGTGACGAAGCCTGTGCTGTCTCCGACGACGAGCAGCCGGCTATGCGGAACGAACCCCATGCCGCCCACCGGTCCGTCGCGGAGCACACGGACGGGACCGGAGAGCGGTGTCAGCGTCCGGGCGTCGATCAGGGTGACGGTGCCGTCGGCGTGTCCGGCGGCGAGGACGCGGCCGTCGGGGCTCAGCGCGTAGCGCAGCGTCGCGCCGCCGGTGCCGAGGCCGAACGGGCGGCCGAGCCGGCGGGTGCCCGCGAGATCCCAGATCAGGACCTTGCCGTCGAGGGCGGAGCTGTAGAGCGTCTGGTTGTCGTGGCTGATCGCCAGGCCGGTGACCTGGCCGCCGTGGCCTTCCAGCGTCTCGCCGGCCTCCGCCCGCTTGACGTCCCAGACGATCACGCGGTCGTCCTGGCCGGCCGTGATCGCGGAGGCGCCGTCGGCGTTGAACGTGGCCTTCACCACTGCGCCTTCATGGCGTCCGGAGCCGGTGCGCACCTTGCCGCTGACGAGGTCGAGGAAGCGCACGGAGCCGTCGCTGCCTCCGAGCAGCACGGTGTGACCGTCCGGGCTCAGGGCCGCCGTCTCTGCGCCGACCGGCAGGCTTCGCAGCGGGCGCAGGGTCCCCGCGTCGCGGATCACCGTCGCGCCCTCGAAGCTCGTCACGACCCGCCGTCCGTCACGCGTGAGCATGAACGACCCGAGGCCCTCGCCGGCGGACCGCTCCGGGCCGAGCGGTCGGCCGCTGCGCGCGTCGAAGCGCACGAGCGCCGTGTCGCCCTTCAGCGGGCGCCCGACGGCAGCGAACAGCGTGCGCCCGTCGGGCGAGAAGCGCAGCGTGTAGATGAATTCGTCGGGGACCCGCAGCCGAGCGAGCACGCGATGGGTGCGAGCATCGAGGATGACCGGAGAGCACCCGCCGACGGCGAGCCGTGAGCCGTCGGGGCTGAAGCGCAGGTGGTCGAGCCTGACCTGCGCGACGATGAGGCAGGGTTCCTGGCCGCCGACGGCGGCCGGCGGCGCCGCCCGCCGGTGCGTGCGCCGGTCGACGAAGGTCACCGTGCCGTCGATGTCGATGAACGCCAGCGTGCGCTCGTCGGGACTGAGATCGAGGCTGATCAGCCCGTCCCCGTCGCCGCGCAACACGCCGATCGCCGCCGGGCTCTTGAGCAGGGCGGCGAGCAGGTTCCCGCGTGTCTGCAGCGAGTCGTCCAGCGCCACGCCCTGGCGAGCGAGCAGCAGTTCGCGGTCGAGGTCGCCCGCGGTGAGCGCCTGGGCGCCGACGCGCTGTGCGTCGGCGGCCACCGCCGCCTCGCGGGCGTGGCCCCGCTGATTGATCGCGATCGCGCCGGCGATGACCGCGAGCACCAGGAGCGTGGCCACGCCGCCGAGCACGAGCCGCAGGCGGCGCTGCGCCTGCTCGCCGGCGGCGCGCCCGGCGGCGAGAAAGCTCCGCTCGCGGGCGGTGAGGTCGGATCCGTGGGCGTCGGCCCACTCCAGCGCCGCCGCGAGCCGCGGCCCGCGGTAGAGCTCGCTCGGGTCTCCGTTCCAGTCGCGCGCGGCCTGGGTGAGGTGCCGATGCAGCCGCCGTCCCTCGGCGTCCTCCTCCAGCCAGCTCACCAGCCGGGGCCACTCACGCAGCAGCGCCTCGTGGGCGACCTCGGCCTCGCCTTCTCCGACGGTGACGAGGCGATCGCGCGCGAGTGCGGACAGGACCGCGCCGTCGCCCAACTCCGCGAGCGGCACGCGCGTGCGCACGTCGCCGTCACCGGCGAGCCGCAGCAGGATGCGGCGCGCCTCGGCGCGACCGCCGTCGTCGAGCCGCGCGTAGGCGGCCTCGGCCAGGCGCGCCACCGCGCCGCGGACGCCGCCCGTGCGCTCGTACGCGTCCAGCGTCAGCCCCTCGTCCCAGAGCGCGAACAACGCCGTCGACAGCAGCGGCAGCGCACCCGGCTCCTGCTCGACGTCGGCGACCAGGTTGTCCGCGAGCCCGGGCTCGATCGCGACGCCGGCGTGGCCGGCGGGCAGCTCGACCGCTCGCCGCAGCTCGTGGCGCTGCATCGGGCCCACCAGCACGTGGTTGGCGCCGAGCAGGCGGGAGAGCTCGGGATAGCGGGCGCACGCGCCGTAGAAGTCGGCCCGCACGGCGACGATGACGATCGTGTCGTGGCGCGCGCGGTCGAGGAGGGCGGCGACGAACGCCGCGCGCTCGCCCTCGTCGCGGCAGACGGTGAAGAGCTCCTCGAACTGGTCGACGGCCAGCACCGCCCAACCCGCCGGGGGCTCCGGGAGCGTCGGGCGCTCGCCGGGGCGGATCACCGCTTGCGCCCAGGTCTCGCTGCCCGGCAGCACGCCCGCGCCGATCGCGGCGAGCAGCCCGGCGCGCATCGCCGACGACTTACCGCTCCCCGATGGTCCGACGATGCCCAGCAAACGCGCGCCGGGCAAGCGCGCCACCAGCTCGGCCACCAGCCGCTCGCGACCGAAGAACACGGCGGCGTCCTCGACGTCGAAGGTCTCGAGGCCCTTGTACGGGCACGCGCCGGGTGTCGCGGAGGCGGGTTCGCGGATCCCTTGAAACTCCACGACCCGCAGCGTCAGATCGCCCTCGGCGAGTTGCAACTGCGCGCGGTCGGCCGAGGTACGGGCGGCGGCGTCCGCGACGCGCGCCATCGCCTGCGCGCGGGCCCAGTCCCGCGCCGCCTCGCGGATCAGGCCGGGCACGCACCGGCTCGCGTCCACGATGCGGCCGACCGGCTCATCGTCTCCGGCGTCGAAGCGGGCGAGCCGCGCGGCCTCGTCGGGCCCCAGCGCGCCGAGCGCGACGCGCTCGTCGGCCACGATCCCGTCCGGCTCGACGATGGTCATGAGCACCAGCACCGAGGGAACGCGCTGCGGCGCCACGCCGGCGCCATCGAGCACGAGCAGGCTGGGCCGTCCCGGTGCCAGCGCCTGGAGGTCCCCCCAGCTGACGTCGCCGCCCTCGCGACGGACGTCGTCGGCCAGGGCCAGCGCCAGCCGCGTCTTGCCGATCCCCGGCTCCCCGCTGATCAGCGCGGTCGCGGCGGAGCCGTCGCGCACCCGGCGCCAGAGCGCCCGCAGACGCTCGAGCTCCTGCTCGCGGCCGAACAGCGGAGTGCGGCGGGAGCCGTCAACCGGCGGGTCCAGGGCGGGGTCCTGGCGCAGGATGGACTCGTGGAGCGCGCGCAGCGCCGGCCCGGGCTCCACCCCGATCTCCTCGATCAGCGCGCGCCGCACCTCGCGGTAGGCCTCGAGCGCGTCGGCCTGGCGGCCGCAGCGATAGAGGGCGAGCATGCGGCGGGCGTGGAGCGGCTCTCGCAGCGGCTCCGCCGCGAGCAGTCCATCGATCTCCGGCAGCACCTCGCGATGGCGGCCGGCGTCGAGGTCCTGGTCGATCGCGACCTCGAGTGCCGCGGTGTGGAGCTCTTGGAGCCTGCGGATCTCGGGTGCCGCGAACGGCTCGCCCGCCACGTCGGCGAGCGGTGAGCCGCGCCACAGGCGCAGCGCCTCGCGGGCGGCGCCCTGCGCGAGCAGCCGTTCGAACCGTCCGGCGTCCACGTCCTGGCGGGCGAGACGCAGCTCGTAGCCGCGGCCGTGCGTGGCGATCACGTCCTCTTCGCCGAACGCCTTACGCAGATGGGAGACGTACAGCTGGACGAGCTTGAGCGCCGAGGCCGGCGGGTGGTCGCCCCAGAGGCCGTCGATCAGCCGGTCCGCGCTGACCGTCGATCCGGTCTGCAGCGCCAGCATCGCGAGCACGGCACGCTGCTTGACGCCGCCGAGGCCGATCGCGCCGTCATCGCTGACGGCCTCGACCGGCCCAAGGAGATTGACGTGCATGTGGCTACCCGTCGCGATCCTCGCACTCCGGGCGCGTCCGCGCCAGCGCGGCGGCCGTGCGCCGCACCTCGGCGTGCTCGGCCCCGAGCACCCGCCGTCGGATCGTCAGCGAGCGGATGAGCAGCTCGGCGGCAGCCACTCGGTCACCGCGGCGATCCGCGATCGACGCCAGCCGGTCGAGGACCCCCGCGACGTCGTAGTGGTCCGGGCCGAGCACCCGCTCGAGCGTCGCCAGGACCTCGCCGAGGACCTCCCACGCTTCGCGATCGCGTCCGCGCGCCTCGAGGATCGCCGCAAGCGCGCCGCGGTCCGCCGCTGCCTCGAGCTCCCCGGCGCTCATCCCCGAACGGTGGCGCCCGCCGGTCGAGATTCGGTAGAGGCAGGCCCCTCTACCGAGCTTCGACCGCCATGAGCGTTGATGGGCGGACATCCAACAACAGGAGAGGGCTGTGAAATCGAGATCCGCAGTTCTGACCGCGCTGGTGGGAGCGGCCGTCCTGGCCGGTGCCGAGCCCAGCGTCGCCGCCACACCGCCGGCCACCCAGTGCTCGCCCACCGCCAACTACGCGGCCGCGACGAACCCGGTCGCCTACTGGAGCACCGAGGCGCGCTGCGCCGTCGTCCCCGCCTCGGCCGGGCCGGAGAACTTCGGCAACAAGTTCCCGGGTGACGCCGCCGTCTACATGGGCATCGTCCACGTCGCCATCTACCACGCGACGGCGGCCGTCGAAGGCCGCCACGGTGCGTGGTCGGCGCACTTCCGCCGCTCGTGGCGCCCGTCGGCGCCCGCGGCGATCGCGGCAGCCACCTACGACACCCTCGCCGGTCTCCAGCCGACGCTCGCCCTCGCCCCCGGCGGGCAGGCGACACTCGCCGCCGACTACGCCGCGTATCTCGCGGCCGTGCCGGACGGCCCCGCCAAGCAGGCTGGGGCCGCGGTGGGCAAGCGCATCGCAGCGGCCGTGCTCGCGTGGCGCGCGAACGACGGGCTGGAGCGCAACCCGGTGCTCTCCGACCTCAACCCGCCGGCGCCGGGCATCGGCGTCTGGCAACCGAACCCGGCCGTCCCGCCCGCCACGACCCCGCCACCACCTGCCGGCCTGCGCCTCCCCGGGGTCCGGCCGCTCGTCCTGCGCAGCGCGTCGCAGTTCCGGCCCGGACCGCCCTTCGCGCTCGCGAGCCCCGAGTACGCCCGCGACGTGAACGAGATGAAGGCGATCGGCGGGGCGGTCTCAAGCGTCCGAACCGCGGACCAGACGACCCAGGCGCTGTTCTGGACCGACCACGACGCCCGGCAGTGGAACGACGGCCTGCTGCGCCTCGCGGCGGCCCGCGGGTTGAACCTCGTGCAGACCGCCCGCATGCTGGCGATGGCCCACGTGTCCGGCGCCGACGCGATCATCGCCTGCTTCGACGCGAAGTACCACTACTGGTCCTGGCGGCCCTACCAGGCGATCCCGCAGGCTGACCTGGACGGCAATCCCTTGACGGTCGCGGACGCGTTGTGGCGCCCGCTAGGCTCGACGCCGAACCACCCCGAATATCCGGCGGCGCACGCCTGCCACACCAGCGCGGTCGTCACGGCGCTGCAGGCGTTCTTCGGCACCGACAATGTCGGGCTCTCACTCGACAGCCGCGTCACGGGCACGACACGCTCCTTCCGCCGTCTCCACGACGCGGTCGACGACGTCGGCGTCGCACGCATCCTCGCCGGCTTCCACTTCCGCCACTCCGTCGACGTGGGCACCGACCTGGGCCACACCGTCGGCCGCTACGACACCGACCACGGCTTCTAGCCACTCGGCTGATCACCGTTCGGCTTGGCTTGGGAGGCGCCCGACGCGGGCGCCTCCCAGCCGCCGTTCGCGTCGCTTCGCCGAAGGATCTCGTCAACGACGTGCAGGATCGGCGTATGGACGGGTAATCCGAACGCCATGCCTGACGTCTCTCACGCAGCGATCGACGAGCTCACCGCAGTCGACTTCTTGGACGGATTCACGTTTCGCCGTGCCGGCGCGCAGCTGGACGTCACACCGTTTGGGATGTCGATCATCGACATGCCGCCCGGAACGACTGACTATCCGGCACACGATCACTCTTCAGAGGGCCCTGGCAATCCGCCCGCCCAGCAGCTCGGCCAGGAGGAGGTGTACATCGCGCTACGCGGATCGGCCGAAGTGGAGATCGACGGCCTCCGGTACCCGCTCGATGACACGCACATCATGCGGGTCGGGCCTACCGCTCGACGCAAGATTCTGCCGGGCCCCGATGGCCTTCGGCTACTGGCGCTGAGCGGCAAACCTGGACACGCCTACGATCCCGCCGCCATGGCCTGACGTGGATCAACAGCTTTGGATCGCGCAGACCGTCCTGTGGAACGTGCCCGCGCGGAGATCGCCCGTTGGGATGAGCACCGTGTAAGCCCCGACGTCGACGATCTCAAGGCCGAAGCTGTCGTCGTTGTGCAGCGACAGCAGGGTCTGCCAGGCGCCAGGGTCTGCAAGCTGCGCATCAGGTCGGTATCCGAGGAAGGCGGCGACCGTCGCGTTCTCGGCCAATGGCTCAGACGGATGCCAGCCGTCAGGGCTCAGGACGGGATGGCTCTCCGGCGCGGTGAGGAAGCCCGTCGGCCGTACCGGCACTTCGGGCAACTCGCAGACACGCTCGCTGGTTGGCGAACGCGCGCAGCAGCAAACCGGCGGGCGGCCGCAATGCGGATGCCGTCCATTCCTCAGCCCACTCCGGTAGCTCGTCGCAGTTGACCTGCGCCAGGAACGTCATCGGAATGCCGCTGTGGTTGTGCGGCCAAAGCTCGTCCGGGGCGACTTGGACAGCCTTGCATGCGATCGACTGGACCACGACGGCAGCGCGCATCATGAGCCGTGAGGCGTCTGCTGGACGTGCGCCGCGGCTGTGTATAGGGTCGATTTAGCGGTAGGCGTCAGGTCCGACACGGAGGTGAACCCGTGGGATTGCTTTGCCGCTCTTTGGTTGTCGCTGCGCTGCTCACGCTCGCCGTCGCCAGCCCTGCCCAGGCGACGTTCTTCGGTCGCAACGGCAACATCGCTTTCGGGCGCCTGATTGCTGACGACCCGAACTTCGTTAGGCACCTGTTCACGACCGGCGCCAATGGTTCGGGTCTGTCCCAGCTCACGGCGTTCGGGTTCGGTACGTTCAGCGACTTTCCCGACTACGCTCCGGACGGGCGCACGGTTGCGTTCCAGCGCTTCGACGTCGCGTCCGACACGACGCAGCTCTGGCTCGTCGACGCGGACGGGCGCAACCCGCGCCAGCTGACCGCGTTCCCCGACGGGGCGTACGACCCGGGGTTCTCCCCTGACGGTCGCACCCTGGCGATTGACAGCTTCGTGGCGCCCGACCCCGGCATCTTCCTCATCCCCGCGAAGCCCCGCACCGGCGCGCCGCTGACGAACGCCAGCGCACAGCGGGTGACGCGTGTGACCGACGGCGGGTTCGACTCCGAGCCCCAGTTCTCCCCGGACGGCCGCTGGATCGCGTTCACCCGTTACAGCGTCGAATGCGCCGACGATGACCCGAGCGACTGCCTGACCCGGATCTTCAAGGTTCGCACCAACGGCACGCAATTGACGCAGCTCACCGGGCCCGAGCTGAACGCGTCCGCGCCCGACTGGCACCCGACCGGGCTGGCGATCGCGTTTGACACCCATGACGATGGCCTGGCGCCGAACGCCGGGCACATCATGGTCATGCTCGCCGACGGCTCGCACCAGAAGGTCATCGTCCGCGGCGCCCAGGACAGCTACTACCAGAACCCATCGTTCTCGCCGGACGGGACCCGGGTGAGCTACGCGAAGTGGCCGCTACTGCCCGACGGAATCAGCGCAGACACGTCGGAGATCTGGACGGCGTGGGTGACCGGCGACGGGCAGCGACGCGCCTCGAGCGGCGCCATCAGCGACAACAAGCCCGACTGGGGGTCGCGATCGCTGTTCGGCGACGACCACTGACCCGAACGACCGGCAGCGGGCGTCCGCGCAATGCGCATCCGCGGATGAGACACGGGCTCGCTAACCGACGTGTCGCAGAAGTCAGCCGTCGTCCCCCGCACCCCAATCTGTGGTGTCGAGATTCACGTTTCCCAGAACGAGGGCGGCGCCGGTCAGCCACGCCGCTACGGAAATGCCTCCGATAGCGAGCAGCCACCTTGATGCGGCTCGCGCGACTTCCCGATCGCGAAATCCGGCGAGAGCAGCGATGCCGCAAAGGGCAGCGCTGGCGAGGAGTCCACCACCTAGGAGGTAGAGCCCAATGGCTTCGCCATCCGACGGGTGAGCAAGGCAGTAGCGAACGGCCTCTCGAACGACCAGGAAGACAATGAGGAGGCCGGAACCCCATAACGCCAAAGTCACCACGACCATGTCGAGTCCTTCCGCACCTAGAGCACGCGGCCCGTACCCTGAACGCTCGACCAGCTCTGACCGATGTGATGGACCGCGCAGCCGGTGCGTAGTACGTACATGAAGCGTGTGTGGCTGGTCGTGGCGAGCGTGTCTGTCGCGGTCGTGTGCGTGTCCACACCGGAGGCGCGGGCGAGCTGCCTTTCGGCGGTGATCGTCGATGGAGCGGTCCTGATCGGTTACGGCGCATCCGATTGGACGCTGCCGCGCCCGGCCGGAGAGATTTCCGCCGTGAACCCCGCCTGCAACGACGGCGGCCCGAGAAGACCCGACGGCAGGACGACGGTCGTGCGGTTCGCAGGAGTCCCGGCCGACATAGCGGTGCGCTCCGTCGACGGCTCCAACGTGTATATCGCGGACGGATCACTCACCGCACTCGCGACACACCCACTGCACCGGTCGACCGGCCGCGTCGCCCGCCGGCGTTGCGCGCGCAAGTCGACGCGCGGGGGCGCCGCGGGTAGGGCCGGTTTCGACTCGATCGAGCTGATCGCCGATGGGCGGAGCCGCTTCTATCGGGTCGACGCGCGTACCGTGCTCGTGAATCGGCCCGCGTATCAACCGATCCGCCCCGGTCAGCGGCTCTCGATCGCGGCTACACGATGCGGCACGCGGCTGATCGCCGATCGCATCGTATTCACGGGTCCGACGATCGTCGCGAAGCGCTACAGCGGACAGACAGATTCAACGCTCGGGTATGGGCTCCCTTGGGGCATCGTGCTCGCGCTGGGCGCGCTCGGCCTCGCGCTGGCCGCGTGGCTGATCGAGCGCGTGACCCGCCCTTAACGGAGTCAGTAGTTCACCCCACGCGACCTCGGATCCGAGAAAGCTGCGTCTTCGGCGAGGCCGTCTCGCGCGAGAATCGACAGCGACGTCTTCCGCTACCGATTGCCCGTGACGAGCAAGGCGTCGGCGTGGGGCCTCATCGCGACGATAGCTTGGGCGGGTGATCGTTGCCGCGACCGGAATACTGCTGTTCTTGCTCGGGAGCGTCGGCGCGTGGCACGCGCTGCGCGCCTCCGACTACGACGATCGCTGGAACGACCGGTCGCCAGCTCGCTTTGCGCGGTTCGGGTATCGCGAAGACCGGCTCCCGATGACACGTGGTCGTCGCATTGGAGGTGTCGCATCCGGCCTGGCGCTCATGGCGCTAGGGATCGTCTTGCTTGCCACGAGCTGAGGCCCAACGGCGGCTCCGCGTCCTGGCCCGGCAGAGTGCCGTTGAGGCGATGGACTTGGAGGCGTTCTACGGCGCCTATCGAGCTGACGGACGCAGCCGGCCGGCGTTTGATCCGGCGATGATGGTCGCGTTGATCCTGTACGCGTACCCGCGGGGTAATCGGTCGTCGCGGGCGATCGAGCGCGCGTGCGTGAGGACATCGCGTAGTCGTCTCACCCGACTTCGACACCCTCGAACGGACCATCGGCGCGGCCCGCAGCGAACGCACGGCGGCCGGTGTCACTGCGCTCCCGCGCGTGGTTGTCGCGGACTCGGGCTACTGACACACCCAGCAGATCCAGCGTCTCACCGGCGACGGCATTTCGGTCCTGATCAGGCCCGAGTCCGGGCTGCGAACCGCCCCCAGGCCGGGCTGGCGCGGCGGGATCTATGACTTCATGCGCCGCGTGTTGGCGACCGAGCACGGCAGATCTGGCCAGGGCACTTCAGACCCAGCCGCTGACGCGATCCGCCCACGCCTGGACGGCCTCGCGGACGGGGGTGATGTCCTCATCGACGCGGACGTAGAGCACCTCTTTGCTCCGCATCGCCACCGAGCCTGCGAGTCGGTTACAGATCGACGGATCGAGCGCGGCGAGGAGCTCGTCGAGCCGTTGCGCTCGGGCCCCGCCCAGAGCACCAGCGAGGTCGAGGTCGACGTGATAGACGCCGAGAGCCATCCCGTAGCCGCTGATCACGAACGGCTGGTGTCGCTCCCTCGGCCGCGCGGGCCGGCTGAAGAACGTCACTTCGCGGATCACTTCGCTCGGCCGGAAGAGCTCGTCGCGCAGCGCGACCGCGAGCAGTTCCGTGGCCGTCAGCTGGTAGCGGTGCCAGGTGCCACCGTCATCCTCAAGCAAGGTCGTCCACTCGTTCGGCGGTCCCGCCACACGCCACCAGAGCAGGTACTTGAGCTCACCGGTCGCGAACGGCAACAGGCCGCCGGGGTCCGGGAACATCGGCATCCCATGCTCGTAGTCGATGGCCATGTCGCGCCAAAACGTCGAGGTGACGTCGTCTCCCCGATCTTGCGCGAACGGAGTGAGCGGTGACCATGACCAGCCGTTGGAGAAGCTGCCGTGGCCGTACGTGTCGCAGAAGGCCTTGTAGTCCTCAGGTAGCGCCGTCCCGAGCCTGCTCTCGGCCGCGGACCAGTCGAACGGCGCGCCGGCGGGAGTGGCCGGCGGGCGAACCAGATCGCGTATCTCCTCGAGTCCACGCACGGCCCGGGGTCATACGCGCCGCGGCGGATCGCTGCCGCGGGCAGAGATCCGGTCCTCCGCGCGTACTCGATCGATGCGCCGCAACGGGGCCTCCTCCGACAGCCACAACGAACTACGCGACGGCAGAGTCTCGAAATTCGCGCAAAGCAGCAGCGCCCAAGAGTCTTCAGATTCCACAATTGCGTCGCTCTGGGCGGTGCGAGCCGGAGCGGACCAGTGCGACCCGACGCGTGTCAGGGTGACCGGCGGTCTGGATCGCCTGGGCGCTGCGTGTCGTCGAGTCGCGCGAGGTTTGCCCGGAGCGTTGTGGCCTGTGGATGGCCGTCGAGCCCGCGGGTTTCGAGCAGACGCAGGGCGCGCTCGGTGTGTTGTCTTGCGGCGTCCGGGTCGCCGGCGCGGCGGCAGACGACGCCGAGGGTGCCGATCGTGGGTACGAGCTCGACGTGGTCGTCGCCGAGCGTGTGCTCCTTGATCGCCAGGGCTCGGCGCAGGCGCATCGCGGCGGAGTCCAGGCGGCCGCGGCGCGCGTCGATCGCGCCGAGGTTCGCAAGGGTCACCCCGACCTCGTGGTGGTCGGGCCCGAGCGTTCGCTCGAACACCGCGAGAGCGGCCTCGAGCAGTTCCGCCGCCTCGTCGTGGCGTCCGAGCGCGTCGAGGATGGCGGCCAGTGCGGCGCGATCGGCGGCGGCCTCGGGATGGTCGGCGCCGAGACTGGCCTCTCGGATCGTGACTGCTCGGCGAGCGGCTTGTTCGCCGTCGGCGGGTCGCCCGGCGGCGTGCGCGAGGCCGCCGATGTTGTGCAGCACCGTCGCGACCTCGGGGTGCTCAGGCCCTAGCCTCAGCGCGAGCACCGCGTACGCGCGTTCATACAGCGCGGCGGCTTCACGGAAGGCGCCCGTGTACTTGAGCACGACGCCGAGGTCATTGCAGACGCTCCCGGTGGCGAGATGGTCGGCGGGCAGCGCACGGACCGCGAGCGCCAGAGCGCGCCGGTAGTGGCGCTCGGCGCCGTCGAGGTCACCGGTTTGGCGGTGCTTGGCGGCGAGGCGCTGGTGGCGGACGACCCAACGGGCCGCGGCACTCTGGAGGAGCCTCGCCGACCTCGCCGCGCCGACATCGTCCGCCTCGCTCGGATCACTCGTCGAGGAGCAGCGTCTCACTGTGGTTCCCCAGCACCAGGCCCGCGCTGGCGGAGGCCGCGGGGATGAGCGTGGCGACCGTCGCGGCGATCGCGAACAGCGTGGGCTTGAGCATGTCGTCCTCCAAAAGGGTTCAGTCGTCGAGGAGCAGCGTCTCGCTGTGATTCGGGAACGTGCCCCCCGCGCTGGCGGAAGCGGCGGGGATGAGCGTGGCGACCGTCACGGCGATCGCGAACAGCGTGGGCTTGAGCTTGAGCATGTCGTCCTGCAAAAGGGTTCAGTCATCGAGGAGCAGCGTCTCGTTGTGATTGGGACCGAGTCCCGCACTGGCTGACGCGGCGGGCAGGAGCGTGGCCGCCGCGATCGCGATGGCGAACAGCGTGGGCTTGAGCTTGAGCATCTCTTGCTTCTTGTCCTTCGGATGGGCGATCGACACGGACGGAGGTCGCCCGGGCCGCGGCACGCCCTAGGGGGCGACCGTGGTCTCGCGCAGCTCACGCATGACGCGGTCGCCTTGCGCGCGGGGAGTAACGGACTCGAGCATGGACCGCGGGTTCTGCCTCGGCCGCGACGTCGTCTCGGCAAGGCCGGAAGTGCAGGGCGCGTGCTGGGGGTCCGCTGAGCTGAGGTTCGCCGACGTGCGCGTGGCGGGGTCGCTCAGGTGAACGGCAAAGTCGATCGGCTGCGCGGTCGCGGGCGAGGCCAGCGCCGCGGCGGCCAGGACGGCGGCCAGCGGGACGGTGATGGTGCGGGTGGGGCGCATGCGCGTCGCTCCTTGGGATTTCGACTGCGGGATGCGGTCGACTGTGGGCACCCTCGCGGGCGCCGCGAATGCCGCGCTAACGTCGCGCTAAGGCGACGCGGCGTTAGCGCGGCGGTGGGGGAGGAATGGCGCATCGGCGCGTCGCGCTCGACCGTCCCGCGGCTGCGGGCATCGCGCGCTCGAGGCCATCGTCCGTGCGGCGCGCCGGGTCATACGTGGCATCCGTTTCCGGGTGTGGCGCCGCTGTCGACGTGGCCATAGACTGTCCGCGTGTCCGGTGACGGGCTGCGGTTCGGTCTGTTGGGGCCGCTTGCGGTGACGCGCGGCGACGAGCCGGTCCCGCTCGCCGGCGCGCGTCGCCGTGCGCTGCTGGCGCTGCTGGTGCTCCATGCGCGCGAGCTGATGACGAGCGACCGGCTGGCCGAGGAGCTGTGGGTCGGCCGGCCGCCTGCGACGGCGCGGACGGCGCTGCAGATGCACATCCGCGCGCTCCGTCAGGCGCTCGGCTCCGAGCTGCCGTTGCGCACGGTGCCCGGCGGCTACGTGCTGGAGATCGCCGCCGAAGCGTGCGATGTAAGCGAATTCGAGCAACGCGCCGCCGCCGGTGCCGCGGCGTTGCGGGCCGGCGATCCCGAGACGGCACGGCGCGAGCTCGTCGCCGCGTTGAGCCTGTGGCGCGGGCCGGCGCTCGGCGAGCTGGCCGATGAGCCGTCCGCCCGGCCGGAGGCGGCTCGGCTGGAAGATCTGCGTTCGAGCACGGTGGAGGCGCGCATCGACGCCGACCTCGCGCTCGGCCGCCACGCCGATCTGCCCGGCGAGCTGGCGGCGCTGATCGCCGAGCACCCCTACCGCGAGAGGTTGCGCGGCCAGCTCATGCTCGCGCTGTATCGATGCGGGCGGCAGGCCGACGCGCTGGCCGAGTACCAGCGCGCCCGCGACACGCTCGTCGACGAGCTCGGACTAGACCCCGGCGAGGAGCTCCAGCGCCTACAGCAGGCCATCCTGGCCCACCACGTCTCGCTGGACCCGCCGCCGCGGCCGAAGTCGGCGGCGCCAGACATCGCGGCCGCAAGCGAAGCAACGCCGCCAGACGCGCTGGACGCGGCGTCGAGCGCGCCAGCGTGGCTCGACCGCCGCACGGTCATCGCACTGCTGGCCGCCGTGCATGCCGAAGCGGATCCGGAGGACGCCGGCAGGCTCATCGGCGCCGTAGGCGAGCGAGTGCGCGTCCACGTCGAGCGCTTCGGTGGGATGTCCGGGCCGCTGAGCGCTGGGGCCCTGCCCGCGGCGTTTGGCGTGCCTGCCGCGCACGAGGACGACGCGGAGCGAGCCGTTCGTGCGGCGCTGGCGATCCGCGACGAGTTGCGCGATGAGCCGAGCGTGCACGTGCGGGTCGCGGTGGCCACGACCGAGGCCCTGGTGGGTGAGGGCAGCGACCCCGGCGACCTCGCGGGGCCGGCCACGTGGCTGCTCTCCGCCGTCTCGGCCGGCAGCGTGGTCGTGGACGACCGGACCCGGAAAGCGACCCGCCAGCCGATCGAGTACCGCCTCGTCGAGAACGGCTGGGAGGCGCTGGCCGCGCGCACCGGGATCCGCGAAGGGCCGCCGGCGCGCGCCCCGCTGGCCGGCCGCCGGGCGGAACTCGCGCTGCTCGCCGCCGGGCTGGAGCGCGTGTGCGAGACGCGCGCGCCCGCGCTGTTCACCGTCGTCGGGCCGCCGGGCATCGGCAAGTCGCGCCTGCTCGCCGAGCTGGATCCGCAGGGCGCACGCGTGCTGACGGGCCGCTCGCTCCCCTACGGCCCGGGCCTGAGCTTCTGGGCGCTGGGCGAGATGGTCAAGCGCCTCGCCGGCGTGTTGGAGAGCGACTCCACTGCCGACGCCGGTGGGAAGCTCGCCGCGCTCGTGGCCGACACGGTGAGCGACGCCAGCGCCGCCGAGTGGGTCCTCCGGCACGCCACCGGACTGGTGGGCGCGGGCCCCACGGATGCCGTACCCGCGGGCGACCGGCGGGCGCAGGAGTTCGCCGCCTGGCGGACGCTGCTCGAGGCGCTGGCAGAGGAGCGCACGCTGATCCTCGTCTTCGAGGACGTCCACTGGGCCGACGACGGCCTGCTGGACTTCATCGACCATCTCGTCGACTGGGCCACGCAGGCGCCGATGCTGCTCGTCACCACCGCCCGCCCCGAACTGCTCGAGCGCCGGCCCCAGTGGGGCGGCGGAAAGCCCGACAGCACCACGCTCACGCTCGGGCCTCTATCGGCGGACGACACGGCCGCGCTCGTCGCCGCGCTCGCTCGCGGATCGCTCACGCCGCGGCAGACCGGCGAATTGATCGAGCGCTCCGGCGGCAACCCGCTCTACGCCGAGCAGTACGTCGAGGCGCTGGGCGAGAGCGACGGCGGCACGCCCGACCTGCCGGACACGGTGCGGGCGATCATCGCGGCGCGCCTGGACGCGCTTCCCGCATCGGACCGGCACCTGCTCCAGGACGCCGCGGTGATCGGCCAAGTGTTCTGGCCGTCGGCCGTCACGGCGCAAGACGCCGAGGAGCGGCTGCGTGCGCTCGAGCGCCGACAGCTCGTGCGCCGCAACCGGCGCTCGAGCATCGCCGGCCAGCCGGAGTACGGCTTCGTGCACGCGCTGCTGCGCGAAGTGGCCTACGAGCAGATCCCGCGCGCCCAACGCATGGTCAAGCACCTCGGCGCCGCCGGCTGGATCGAGGCGCTGGGACGACCGGACGACCACGCCGAGTTGCTCGGCCACCACTACCAGCAGGCGCTGGCCCTGTCGCGCTCCGCCGAACGCGACCTCGGCCCCGTCGTTCCCGAAGCCCGCGCCGCGCTCGCGTACGCCGGCGACCGCGCCCGGGTCCTCTACGCGTTCGCCGCGGCCGAGCGCTTCTACAGCGACGCCCTCGCGCTGTGGCCGCAGGACGCGCAGCACGAGCGCGCCGAGCTGATCCACCGGCGCGCTGTGGCCGCGTCGGAGCGGGGTGAGGAGGACCGGGGCGAGGCCCTCGATCAGGCCATCGAGGCGCTGCGCGCCTCCGGGGAGGAGGTGCTCGTGGCCGATCTGGCGCGGCTGCGGGCCGACGTCTGGTGGTTGACCGGCGAGCACGACCGCTGTTGGGATCACCTCAACCTGGCGTGGGAGCTCGTGGTCGACGCCCCCGCGAGCCCGGTAAAGGCACGGGTGCTCGCCGAATTCGTCCGCTTTGACATGTTCGCGGGGCGCTATGACGCGGAGCGCGTGCGCGCCGCACTCGACATCACCGGGGCGCTCGGGCTGGACGAGCTGCGGGCGCACGTGCTCATCAGCGCCGGGACGGCCCGCGTCGGGCAGGCTGACGACGAGGGCTTCGAGCAGCTCACGGAGGGCCTGGAGGCCGCGCGCGCGGGCAACTGGCTGTGGGCGGTCGCCCGGGGCGCTACTAATCTCTGCTCGGGGCTGAACTTTCACGGCCGGGCGCGTGAGGCGCTGGAGGCCAACCATGAAGCACTGCACGCCGTAGAGCGTTTGGGCAGCCCCTCGCAATGGCGCGTCGTTCGCACGAACATGATCGAGCAGTGGGCGGAAGCCGGAGATTGGGAGCTCGCCGTCCCCGCCGCCGATGAGTTCCTTGCGGAGTCCGAGCGCCTCGGCGTCTTCTACAACGCGATCGCGGTCGCGTTCGTCCGGGCCATGCTGCGGCTCGGCCTCGGCGACCTCGACGGCGCAATCGCCGATCAGGCATTCGCGGTCGAACACGCGCGCGTGGCCAAGGACCCCCAAAACCTGTACTACGCGCTCGCCGTCGCGGTGCACGTCCACGCCGACACCGGCCGGCTTGACAAGGCTCGCGAGCGCTTCGACGAGCTCCTCAGCCTCGACCCGGCCGCATTCCGTTACATCGGTCACGCGGGGGGCGACGTTGCCTGGGCGGCGCCGATGATCGACCGCACGAAGCCCGCCCAGCGCGCGCTCGCCGCTGCGGAGTGGCCATCCTTTCAGGCCGCCCGTGCGCTGATGGCCGGCGATGCCCCGCGCGCGGCGGCGATCTACGACACCCACGGCGCTGCCCGCTCCGCCGCGCTCGCGCGCCTGCGCAGCGGCGAACCGGCCCAGCTTCACCACGCGCTGGAGTTCTTCACGCGGGTGGGCGCAACGCGCTACGCCCGCGAGTGTGAGCGATTGCTCGTAGCTGCGCTCTGAGCGCGGGACGAGTTAAGCGTTGCCGGCATCGAGGCGAGCGATCCACGCGAGTCAGGCGTGGGCCGTCACCTGCGTGATCAAGCGGAAGCGCTGAGCATTGATGTCAGCGCGCGCCAGATCCCGGTGTGCGTGCAGATTGCAGTCCGGCGGCCAGTGAAGCGCCACACCGCCCGAGGCAGCTTGCGAACTCCAACCTGACGTCTGCTGTCGACGCGACGAGTGTGCTGCTTCTCGACGGGGCTGTCGCGTAAGTCGGTCGATGACTGCGGCGATGCTGTGGCGGTGTGGCAAAGTCAGCCGCGGCAGAGCCGTCGGGCCGGCGGCGGCCGTCAGGCCGCCGCGGTGGCGAGGTTGTGGTTGTGGAGCTTGAGCAGGTTGTGGGTCGCCATGCAGAGGCGCCATTCGGTTCTGACGGCGGCTCTGCCGCGGCGGTGGAAGCGGGTGATGCCGCGGTTGTGTTTGGTGTTGCCGAACACGGACTCGATGATGTGTTGTCGTTGCCGGTAGAGCGCCTTGCCGTGCTCGGTCGCCAGCACGCGGCGCATGAAGTCATAGATCCCGCCGCGCCAGCCCGGCCTGGGCGTGGTTCGCAGCCCGGACTCGGGCCGGATCAGGACCGGAATGCCGTCGCCGGCGAGCCGTTGGATCTGCTGCGTATGCCAGTAGCCCGAGTCCGCGACAACCACGCGCGGGAGCTCAGTGACACCGGCCGCCGCGAGTTCGCGACGGGCCGCGCCGATGGTCCGTTCGAGGTGCCCGAAGTCGGGTGAGACGACTTCGATCTCGGCCGCGATGACGATCTGGTGCTCGTAGGCCGCGGCCTGGGCGTTGTAGCCCTGCAGAAAGCCGTGCTGGCCCTTGACCATCCGCGAATCCAGATCGGTGGTGTTGACCACGGCCGGCGGGACCTCAGGTGGCGCATAGGGCTTCGGCGTGGTGGCCGGTCCGAGCCGCCAGCCGCGGTGGTCCTTGCCGCCGGCGCGAAAGCGCAGGTAGGCCTCGTTGGCACGAACCTCGGTCCAGAGCTGCTCATCCATGCGCCGCTTGGCCTCGCGGACGCGTTTGGCCCGTTCGCGCGGGATCGGCGCGCCCTCGGCGGCGCGCTGGTCATCCAGCCGGCGCTTGGCCTCTTTGAACCATTGCTGGCGCCCGTTGTGGGTGGAGACCTCCGGCGGCAGCTCGTCGCCGCGGCGATCACCGAAACGCTCGTCCTCCTCGGCATCGACCGCGCGGGCGTCCTCGATGACCTCGCGGGCGAGGCGCTCATAGTCGACATTCACTTCGCGGCTCGCGTTGGCCGAGACCTTGCTGCCATCCACCGCGACGACGTTCAGCCCGACCAACCCGGCGCTCGCGCACAGCCCCAGGACCTCGCCAAACACGCCGGCCAACGCGTCCTGATGGCGCTCGATAAAGCGCGCGATCGTCGCGTGATCGGGCTTGGCCTGGGCGGCGATCACTCGATACGCGATGTCTTCCACGCACGAGCGCTCGATCGCCCGCGAGGACCGATTGCCCCGCGCGTACGCGTACAGGATCAACGCGACCATCATCGCCGGATCAAACGCCGGCCGGCTGCGTCCGTCAGCTCGATAGGCGCCGTAGATCGCCTCCAGGTCCATCGCGTCGACGGCGCCGAGCACGAACCACGCGAAGTGATCCTCCGGCAGCCACTCGCGCGCGTCGGGTGGCATCAGAAACGACTGCTCGCGATCACACGCGACGAAGCTCGGAGCCATCCCGGAATCGTCTTAAACGAGCCGGACGCGATCGCTCTCAGGTCAATCCACGCAAAAGGAGCTCGCGATTTCGCACGCACGGACACAGCGCAGCCAGCCCGACAGCGATCACGGCGATCACGCCGACCTCGAGGCTCCAGGTCGCGACGAGCCCCACCAATCCGGCCGCCGCCAGCGGGGCGAGCTCGTCAATCACGGCGTCCAGAGTCCTCCGCACGCCATCGAACAACCACGTGGCCAACGTCATCTCAACGTCCTTTCTAGCGCCCGAGGCAGACCGATCCTGCCGGCATCGCCGCGCGCGCCTGCGCCCACGCAAAAGCAAGCGCCAACTCGCGACTTATGCGACAGCCCCCCACAAACTCGACACTTTGCTCGGCCCCGCGCCGGCGCTTTGAGCGAGTCAGTGGTGCGAACCCTCTTTCGCTCGCTGCGGCCAGCCCTGCCTGCTCGCGGCGGCGAGCACCGCCGCCGCGAGTGGCCCGGGTCAGCAGCCGGCGCACTGGTCGGGTCGGTTGCCTCGGATGCGGGTGCGGTCGAGTGTGATCGGCTCGCTGGTGAAGAGGCCTCCGCCGTGCGCGACGATCCCCGGGCCGGCCGCGATCGCATTGCCGGTGATCTCGCTGTCGGCCGCGCTGAACTGCGGGGTGAAGTCCTGGGAATCCGGCACGCGGCCGTTGAAGATGCCGCCGCCGAGTGCCTCGCCCGAGCGGCCGATGGCCCGAACCGTGTTCTGCGAGACGTCCGTAGCGCGCAGCGCGAGCGCGTCGACGTTCACGATTCCGCCGCCGCGGGCCGCGACGGTGCCTCTGCCGATCGCGCTGACCTGGTTGCCGGAGATCACGCTGCCGCGGACGTCGATCGTGTCGTCAGACCACGCCCACAGAGCGCCGGCGCCGGCGATCGCGGACCCGGCGCCGGCCACGGCGGTCGCGGTGTTCGCGACGAGGCGTGAGCCCGCGATCGTGCTCGCGACGTTGAGGTTGCCGGCGCCCGAGTCGGCCGATGCCATACCGGTCGATCCGGGCGGCACGCTGGCCGTCACGTGGTTGGAACCCACGATGCTGTCGCGCATGATGACGGGCCCGTTGCCCTGAAGGCCGCCGCTGAAGGCGATGGCGTCGCCGACCGTGTTGAACGCCGTCAGCGCGTTGTCCTCGATCCGTGAGCGCTCGATCGTCGCCGGCGAGTCGCCGCCGACGAACAGTCCGCCGCCGACGGTGTGCTGCTCGACGCTCGCCGGCCAGGACGACTCGAGGATCGCTCGGTTGCCCGAGATCGTGCTGCGCTGCAGGGTGACGCCGCCGGACTGCGAGAAGACCCCGCCGCCGTTGGCGTAGCGCGCGTTGGGCGGCAACGTGCGCGACTCGTTGTCGACGACCTGCGAATCGATCAGCGTCAGCGGGCCGATCGAGAAGATCCCGCCGCCTTCGGCGTCGCTGGCCAGCGGCGCCGCTCCGGGGCGCGTGCCGTTGCGATTGGCGGCCACGGTCGTGCGGGTGAGCGTGAGGCTGCCGGCGTTGTAGATGCCGCCGCCGTAGCCGCCGGCGTACGGGCAGGGACCGCCGGGGCATTGCCTGTTTGATGGCGAGGGCACGGTCGCGCTGGGCGCGGCGACGTTTCGCTCGATCACGCTGTCGGTGATCGTGACCGCGGCGCCTGGCGCACGGTCCTGGGACGACGGGATCAGTACGCCGCCCCCGAAGGCCATGTGAGTGACCGGGACGCCGTCGAGGATCGCCGAGCTTGTCACGCCGTCGCTGATCGTCACACCGCTGATCGCGATCGTCGGGGGATCGGGTGCGAACGGGGTACCGAGCGTGAGCACGGGTCCGCCGCCGCGGATCCGCGTCGCGCTCGCGCCGGCGCCGCGCAGCTGGACGTTCTTGTCGATCGTCACGCCGCCCGCGTGCACGCCGGGACCGACGCGGATGGAGTCGCCGTCGCGCGCCGCGTCGACGGCCTTCTGGATGCTGCGGTAGCAGCCGCCGCGCTCGGCGACGCACAGGTTCGCGGCGCTCGCAGGCGCCGCGGCCGTGCCGCACAGGCCAATCGCGAGCGCGGCTCTCAGCATCGTCCGTCGCTGTCTGCTCGCTGCAAGCATTTGCTGCCTCTTCTCACGCTGGTCGACAGAGCCCGAGCGACGCTACGCACCGCCGGTTGGGCGGGAAACCGTGTGGCCCCGGAACCGCGGTCAGGGCGTTCAGGGCACGCCCTGAAATCAGGCGCGCAGGTAGGTGAGGACGGCGAGCACGCGCCGGCTGCTCGCCGCTGCGTCGTCGAGCCCGAGCTTGAGGAAGATGTTGCGGACGTGGCTCTCGACGGTCTTCGGGCTGAGGAATCGCAGCTCGCAGATGCGCCCGTTGGAGTGCCCTTCGGCCATCAGCGCGAGGATGTCGCGCTCGCGCGGGGAGAGCTCGTCGAGTGGGCCGGGCTCGCGTGCCCGATTAAGCAATCGGTTGACGATCGTCGGGTCGAGCACGCACTCGCCGTCGGCGATCCTTCGCAGCGCGTCGCTGAGCACGCCCGCGTCGCCGACGCGCTCCTTGAGGAGGTAGCCAGTGCGGGCGGGGTAGTCGGCAAACAGCGTCGCCGCGTAGCGGGAGTCGAGGTAGCTCGACAGCAGCAGCACGGCCGTGTCCGGACGGCGCGAACGGATCTCGGCCGCGGCGCGCAGGCCCTCGTCCGTGTGCGTCGGCGGCATCTTGATGTCGACGAGCGCGGCGTCAGGGCGCGTGCGCTCGACGAGCCGCAGCAGCGTCTCGGCGTCCTCGGCCTCGCCGACGACCTCGAAGCCGCGGTCGGCGAGCAGCCGGGCGAGGCCGGCGCGCATCAGCGCCATGTCCTCGGCGATCACGATCCGCACGGCAGGTGCGCCTCCAGGTGCACTCCGGCGACTGTCTCGTGCAGCGTCAGCGCGCCGTCGAGGGCCGCGATGCGGTCGTAGACGTGCTCGAGGCCGAGAGACGCCGTCGCCGCGCGGACTCCGGGCAGCGTGACGGTGGCGCCGAGGCCGGCGCCGACGTGCTCGATGGCCACGACGACGACCCCGCCGTCGCCCGCGCGCTCGGCGCAGCCGACGCCATCGAGCACCAGACGGTAGAGGGCCGCTTCCACCAGTGGCGGCCAGCGGCCGCTCGGGAGCGCCGTCAGGCGGACGGGCACGCGGCTACGCTCGCCGAGTTCCCCGAGCGCGGCCGCGATGCCCGCCTCGGTGAGCGAGGCGGGATGCAGGCCATGCGCGAGCGCCCGGAGGTCCTCGAGCGCACGGCGCAGCTCGTCCGCAGCGCGCGCCAGCGAGCCGTCCTGGTGGGCGACCTGCGCCAGCGCGACCGACAGCGCGATCAGGCGCTGCTGCGCGCCGTCGTGCAGGTCACGCTCCGCCCGCCTCCGCTCCTCGTCGGCGACCTCGACGATCCGTGTGCGCGACGCGCTCAGCTCGGCGAGCTCAGCACGTAAGCGCGCGCGCAACGACGCGTGCTCGAGCGCCGGGCCGGCGCCGCGCGCCGCGGTCGCCAGTCGGTCGGGCGCGTGCGTCAGCGCCGCGTCGTGAGCGAGCAGCGCGACGACCTGCCGCCCGCGGACCACCTCGGTGGTCGCCGCCCCCGGCGACGGAACGCGCGACGGGCGCCCTTCGGCATCGACCGGTCCGTTGCGCGCGCCCGGGAAGCAGATCGCCAGCCCGGGATCACCCAGGCGGCGCGCCAGCGCCTCGCGCAACCGCTCCGGGGACGACAGCGTCGCGACCACGATGTCTGCGATCTGCCCGCGCAGAAGGCGCGCCCGCAGCGCCTGGACCGCGACGCCCGTCGCCACGAGCGCCAGCAACGCGCACTGTGCCAGCCAGAGCGAGCGCGCGGTCTCGTCGACGCGCGGCCCGCTCACCACCGCCGCGTGAACGAAGGCCGCCGCTCCCAGCGCGGCGACGAGCGCACCCCCGACGGCGACCGGGGCGCCCGCGCGTCGCGCCAGCGCCGGCCGGCGTGCCCAGCGGCCCACCGCCAGCACGCACAGACCCCCGCACAGGAGCGCCTGTGCCCAGGGCGCGACGCTCACCGGGGGAAGTTGCAGCGCACCGTAGCCGTGCACGAGCAGGAGGTTGCGCGGGCACGCGAGGCACCCGCTCGCCACCGGGTCAAAGAGCGCGGTCGGCACGACCCCGAGCACGACCACGGCCGCCGCCGCCATCCCGGCCACGACGGTTCCAAGCCGCCGTCCCGCCACCGGATGGCACACCGCCGCCGCCCCGGCGAACGCCGGCGCGAACGCCCCGCCGGCCAGCGCCGCCGTGAACAGGACGGCGCTGCCAGCGTCATGGAGCGGCACGGCGCCGAGGAGCAGCGCGACCCCGCTCGCGGCCAGCAGCCCTCCTGAGAGTCGCATCGAGCGCCGCAGATCGAGATCGGCTCCAGCCGCACAGGCGCCGAACCCGGCAAGGAGCTGGAGCGCAAGCGCCCCGGCGCCCGCGCCGCCCAGCGCCTGCTCCGGATGGCGCCGCGCCTGCACGAGCGCAGCCGTGCCCAGGACCGCGACAAGCGGCAGGCCGAGTATGAGAACGAGGCGCCGGCGCGGCGGCATCGTCCGATCCTGCCCGAGTTGACAGGCGATCGCCACTCGCGTCAGGGTGCACCCTGAGCCATCCGCGCACGCTCGGTGGCCGCCCCGATGACCGAAGGCCCAACAGCCGGGAGGCTGTCGGCATGCACCCATTACTCCAATTCAGCTGCCCCGTGGCTCTCGCGATCGCGGCCGTGAGCGTGGCCGCATGCGGTGATCAGGCCGTCCAGAAGTCCGGTGCCAGGGTTGACCGCGCGGTGACGCTGACGCTCGAGATGCCCGACCAGGGCGATCAGCTCGGGATAGCCTTCGCCGCGGCCGTCGCGCGACGCTCCAACGGCAGCGTGCAACTGAAGCTCGGAAACGGCTATTCGGGCGCGCTGCCGGCCAACGAGCTGCGCCTCGTGCGGGCGCTCGAAGCCGGCCGGGCTGACGTCGCCTATGTGCCGGCGCGTGCGTGGTCCGCCGCGGGCCTACCCGAGTTCAGGGCGCTGCTCGCCCCGTTCGTGCTGACAACAGACAAGGCGGCGCAGGCGCTCGCGTCGAGCAAGCTCGGGCGCGACGTGCTCGCGACGCTCCCGCACGACGTCGTCGGCCTGGCTCTGGTGCCAGCCCAGACCCGGCGCGTGCTGGCCGACCGGCCGCCGCTGACGCCGGCCGACTTCAGCCGGCTGCGGCTGCGCATCGTCGATGATCCCCAGTCCGCGGCGACGTTCGAGGCACTCGGCGCGCAGGCCATCCAGGGTTTGTCAGCGCGCGACGTCAACCGCGCACTGGAACACGATCGCCTCGACGCCGCCGAGTCGGCCCCCGTACACATCGCGGAGAACAGCTACTGGAACCAGCTTCGCCACCTATCGGGCTACGGCATCTTCCCGAAGTTCGAGAGCATCGCGATGAGCCGGCGGGCCTGGCGGCGCCTTTCGAAAGCGCAGCAGGCGGCGATGCGCGAGGCCGCGGCGGAAACGGTGAGGTCGGCGCGCACCGGCATCCCCGACCAGGAGCGTTCTGACCTGAGCGTGCTCTGCGCTGCGGGTGTCCGGATCGCAGTTCCCAGCGCACAGCAGTTGCGCGCGCTCGCGCAGGCCACTCAGCCGGCGCTCGCCGCGTTGGAGAGCAACCCGGCGGCCGCTCGTGTCCTGGACGCGATGCGGATCCTGCCCGGCGCCGGTCCGCAGCCACTCGCCGCTCCGCTGCCCGCAGCGTGCACGCCCGGCGGCAGCGAGGATCAAGCCGCGCGCAGCGCCTTCCCGGAGGGCGTCTACGTCGCGAAGGTCACCGCGGCGCAGTTCCGGGCAGCGGGCGCTCCCGTTCCGTACGACGAGGACACCGTCTTCACGACCACGTTCAGGCGCGGTCGCTGGACGCAGACCGTGACCCCAACCCTCCCGGACCAGTGCGCCGACGTCCCTACCCCGTCGCACCCGGCCTGCAGTGGCAGCTATCACGTCGACGGCAACCGGCTCACGCTGGTCTGGGAGCCGCCGACGCCACCGCCGCTCCCGGCGCCAGAGACGATGGAGTTCAGCTACTTCGACGGCGTACTGCGGTTCGAGCCGGCCGACGTAACCGGCGCGGGCGAGCGCGTCATCCTGCGGCAGCCATGGCGCAAGGTGCGCTGACCCGGTCGGCAGCGGGCGTCGGCATCCTCGCCCTCGGCGCGGCCGCGGAGGCGGTCGCGCCGGCGGCGACGCCGTTCGCGACAACGCTCGACTGGGCCGTCGGCGCGGCGCTGGGCGGTGGTGGCGCGTGGCTGCTGGACCGGGCGCCCGCCGCCGGGCGGCTCGCGCTGCTCGCGGCGATCACTTGGTACCTCGGCACGCTAGCGGGTGCGAGCACCGGCGCGCTCGCCGCCGTCTGCGTCCTCGCCTACCGCGGCCCGCTGCTGCATCTGCTGTTGTCGGTGCCATCCGGGCGCGTCCCGGGCGCCCGGGGGCGCGCGCTGCCCACCGCGGCCTGGATCGCCGGGCTGCTCGGCCCCGTCGTCGCCGGCCCCGCGACGGCGGGGATCGCGGCGACCGTCGCCGCGGTGCTCTTCGCGCGCGCCAGGCGGTCGGCCGCGGGCCGGCGGCAAGCGCTCCTCGCCACGGCCGCAGCCGCCGCCGGACTGAGCGCGATGTGGTGGCTCGCCGCGCTCAACCTCGCAAGCCACACCACCCTGCTGGTGCTCAACGACGTCATCGTGCTTGGCGCCGGCGTGGTCGCTCTGGCGGCCTGCGCCGGCGCGTGGGAGCGCCAGGCCGCCGGCAAGCTGGTCATCGAGCTCGCCGCCGATCGTCGCCCGGATCGGCCGGTGACCGCGCAACTCGCGCGCGCCCTCGGCGACCCCGACCTCGATCTGCGCTACGGGGTTCCCGACGTCGGCTGGGTCGACGAGCGCGGACACGCGGTACCCGCACCCGACGGGCACCCCGTGACGCGCGCCGCGGTGCCCGGCGGCGGCGAGGTCGCGCTCCTCCACGGCGCGGTCGGTCCCGGGGACCTGCGGCTGGCCGCCGCGGCGGCCGCGGCCGCCGCGCTGGCGCTGGACTCCGCCCGCCTCGAGGCCGCGGTGCAGACGCACGCCGCCGACGTGCGCGCCTCGCGCCGACGGCTGCTGACCGCCGCCGACGCCGAACGCCGTGCACTCGAACAGCGACTCAGCGACGGACCCCTGGCGGGACTGCGCCGCGTCGACCGACTGCTCGACGAATCCCCCGGGACCTTGACCGGCGCGCTGCGCGACGAGCTCCGTGCAGCGACCGCGGAGCTCACGGACCTGGGCCACGGCCTGTACCCGCCGGCGCTCACCCGCGCCGACCTCCCCGGCGCACTGGAGGAAATGGCGCGCCGCTCGCCAGTGTCGACGACGCTCCGCATCACGGGCGACCTCCAGATCCTGACCGACGAGCTGCGCGCGACGACCTGGTTCGTGTGCTCAGAGGCACTGGCCAACGTCGCCCGCCACGCCCGCGCGAGGCACGCGACCGTAACCGTCCAGGTGAACAGCACAACCCTGCTGATCGAGATCCGCGACGACGGCCACGGACGCGCGACCCCGACCCGCGGCCTGCGCGGCCTCGCCGATCGGATCGAAGCCCTCACCGGGACGTTCACGGTCGACAGCCCCGCCGGCGGCCCCACGACGATTTACGCCCGCCTCCCGATCTGAACCTCGAAAGCGCAAATCACCACGCCAGCTTCGCCTGGGTCGAGCGACGAGCCACAGCCCGCTAGTGCGCAGAGACGCGCCTCGACAGTCGTCGTTCTTCGTCCGAACGGAGCGGCGCCGACGCATGGCCGGCGAAAGTGCCCTAAATCGACGGACTCGACAACATTGCGGCCGTCGGCAAGTCGCCTCCAGTCGCCGCAGGTCCGAGGCGATGGGAGCACTGGCTCGCGACGAGCCGGGCCGTGTCGCGTATGGGACCATGTTCTGCACGTCAGCGGCTTACTCGACCGACGGCCCCGCGCGCTCCCGGTTCGGATCGGCTGGACATCACGTTTTGCGATTCGGTCACAAACGCGGCCAGGCCCGGCAATGATCTGTTGATGACGGTCTCCGACGAGGAGCTGTTGGTCGCCTCCGTGGGCGACGAGGAGGCCTTCGCCGCCTTCTACCGGCGGAATGCGCGGCCGTTGGCCGGGTTTTTCATGCGGCGCACCGGCGACGGCGAGCTGGCGGCCGACCTGACCGCGGAGACGTTCGCCGCGGCGCTCGCGTCGCGCCGCAGCTTTGACCCCGCCAAGGGTCCGGCGATCGGCTGGCTGTACGGGATCGCGCGGCACAAGCTCGCGCGGACGCTGGAGCACGGGCGCGTCGAGGACCGCGCCCGCCGGGCGCTCGGCATGGTGCCGCTCGCGCTCGATGATGAGGCGATCGAGCTCGTGGTGACCACGGACGGCGACGTCGTCCAGCTCCTGCAACGGCTGCCGGCTGACCAGCGCGACGCGATCGAGGCCCGCGTCCTCGACGAGCAGGAGTACGAGCAGATCGCCGCCGCCACCTACACGTCCGAGGCCGTGATCCGAAAGCGCGTTTCGCGCGGGCTCGCGAGCCTGCGACGCAAGCTGGAAGAGCGGACCCCTTGACCGACTTCTTCGACGACCTCGAACGTGAGCTGCGCCGGGCGCACCGTCGCGACACCGAGAGCCATACGCGCTCACGTGTCTTCGACCTGCGGCGGCGGCTGCCGGTCCTTCCCGCGACCGGCCTGCGAGCGCTGGTCGCGCTCGCCGTGGTCGCCGCCCTCGTCGCGGTCGTCCTGACCGTCACGCGCGAGTCTGACGTCGAACGGCCGGCGACGCCGCCGGGCAAGAAGGTCGTCGCTACCGACGTCGAGGCCGGCGTGCGCTTCAGCCTCGACGGACGGGTACTGACGGTGCAGCTGCTTCCTCCTGTGCGCAACCAGACCTTCGCAACGGTCAGCGGCGCGCGGATCAGCGCGACCTGCGGCGCGAACGTCGCTGATCCGCGGCGCGAGACCACGCTCACCCGGCGCTGGCCGGACGGCCAGACGAGCCTGAGCTACCGCTTCCCGCGCGACGTCTCGAGCTGGTGCCGGCTCTACGACCAGTCCGGCAACCTCGTCGCGTTCGTGAGCTTCCTGGGCGCGTCGCCAGGGGCAAAGGGGCCGATCGCCGAGACCGCCAACAAGTGGGCGCGACACTTCGCCTCCAGCCCTCAGACCTGCACCGACTACATGACCCGGACCGCCTGCGAGCAGGTGACGTGCCAACGGGCAGGGGGGACGCCCATCCCGGACTGCAGGGCGGCCACGCCGGAGTGGGGAACGTACTTCCGCGGCGCGACGGTCCACGCAATCGCCATTAGCGGCGACCGAGCGGCCGCCATTCTCTCGAACGACGAGATCGTCCAGCTGCGACGTATCGCGACGGGCGAGTGGCTGATCGACAAGCTCGGCCCGCTCGGGGCCGTGGGTCCAGACGCCGCCGCTCAGCGTCGACAGCGCGGGGGTCCTTAACCAGCGCTTGGGACGATACGGCGCAGCGCGCCGAGTAGCTCCGTTGCCGCTCGCCGCACTGTTCCTTAGAGGCACAACCAGCGGCCGGCATCGCGTCGGCGTCATTGGGGCCAGAACGAGAAGCGAAAGTGGTGCTTCTCGACGATCGCAGCAATCTTCAGCCGCTCGGATCCCGGGTACCGTGGGTCCTCTGGCCGACAGCCGGTAAGGGCTATCCCGTAGAGGGCTGATAAGGGATAGCCGGGAGTTCGAGAGAACAACCGTCGCCAGGTCTTACATGCGGAGGACGATCATCTGCCTCTCAACGATCCGACGCTTCGTGGAGGCGGCCTCGTGGTGGCCGCCGAGCCGGCGTCGGTTGTCATACGGTTGCCGGATGACCGATCACGTCGTCCTGCTCGCCCTGCGCGCCGGCGTCACTGAGACCGACCTCTTGAGCCTTGGCCAACTGCTCGCCGGACTGCCCGAGCGGATCGAGGGAATCGAGTCCGTACGCTTCGGAACCAGCAACAGCCCTGAAGGCCTAGAGCAGGGCTACGGCTACGGCTTCCTGATCACGTTCACCGACGAGCACGCCCGCGACCACTACCTACCCCACCCGGAGCACTCCCCGATTAGCGCGCTGGCGCAGCAACTCTCAGAACGAGTCTTGGTGTATGACATCGCGACGTAGCGCCGGCTGAACGACGCAACCGCTGCCCCACCCGCAGGCGGACGAGAAGGTTCTCTTCTCGACGGGAGCAGCACGCTCAGCGACGTCCACGCAGCGGCTGCGTGGCATGCGAGAAGCGAGAGTGCTCATATTCGACGAACTCAAGAGCCCCGGTCTTGCGTCGTAGACAACGCGCGGGGCGGGCGCGAACCACCGGAGCTTGCCCTCTTGTGGTGCCGCGACGATCCTCTCCTCATGACGAGATTCTCACGGTCGGCCTGCATCGAATGGTTGTTCGCCGAGGACGACGCGCCGGTCACGGATCGGATCCGTCGCGCCGCGGAAGCGGGGCTCGATGGGGTGGAGTTCTGGCACTGGCGCGACAAGGACCTCGAGGCGGTCGGCGAGGCGGCGCATGCGGGCGGGCTCGCGATCGTGATGATGCTGGTCGAACCGCAGGTTCCGATCGTGGATGCCAGGCGGCTGGCCGAGTTCGCCGAGGCCGCGGAGGAGTCCGCGCGGGCGGCCGCGACGCTCGGCTGTGCGACGCTGGTGGTGGCCTCGGGTGAGAGGCTGCCCGAGGTGCCGGTCGCGGAGCAGGACACGGCCATCGTCGCGGCGCTGCGCGCGGGCGGCGAGATCGCGGGGCGCCACGGGCTCACTCTGCTCTTCGAGCCGCTCAATGACACCGACCATCCGCACTGCTTCGTGACCGGTACCGACCACGGTCTCCGGCTGGTCGACGAGGCCGGCTTACAGGGCGTGAAGCTGCTCTACGACGTCTACCACTCGGCGGTGATGGGCGAGGATCCCGGCGTTCCGATCGCCGGGAAGGCCGACCTGATCGGCCATGTCCATGTGGCCGACCACGTAGGCCGTCACGAGCCCGGGACGGGCGTCATCGACTGGTCGACGGTGCTGCGCCGGCTCAACGAGGCCGGCTACTCGGGTTACGTCGGACTGGAGTATCGCCCGACCGCTAACAGCGTCGCCTCACTCGCGTACCTCGAGGCCGCTATGGCGTAGCGTCACGGCCGATCGATGAGCGGCCCGCGGCGGGCGGTGAGCACACGGCGGCGGCTATCCATGCGAGCGCGCAGCGATCTGGGAGACGCGCTTCCCAACGGGCGACGACGAAGCAGATCAGACAACCGTAGGCGCGGCGAGCGGCTACGACAGCCGTCGGCAAGCTTGACGGGACGCCGCTATACGCAGCAAGTCCCGCCTAAGAGGCAAGTCTCTTCTCTCGACGCCAGGGGCACAGTCGGGCGCGGGTGCATAGCGTCCTCATCGGCCCTGAAGTTGGCAGTGGTACGACGCGAGTAGATGGCGCGTCGAGTGATCGGAGAGAACATGACCGCTTCACTGCCGTTGGATTCGCTTGGGCGGCGCCGCTCGCCAGCTTCGGTGCCCGGCTATCTCGCTGGCCGTCCGTCACGAAACAAGGGCCGACGGTATCCGCCAGATCCGCCGCGCACCGAGGAGATCGTCGCCGTCATGCGCTGTTGCGGCGACGGTGTCCACGGTGCCCGTGCCCGTGGGTTGATCGTGGTGCTCTGGCGAGCCGGGCTGCGGATCCAGGAGGCGCTCGACCTCAGCGAGCTCGACCTCGACCGTCGTCGCGGCTCGGTGCTGGTCCGGCGCGGCAAAGGCGGGCGCCGACGAGAAGTCGGTATGGACGACTGGGGCTTTGAACAACTCGAGCCGTAGCTCGTGGTGCGCGAGCGGACGCCGGTCGGCCCGCTGTTCCGCGTCATCGACGGGCGCACCCGCGGGCGTGCCTGGTATGCCTCGGCCGCCCGCGCCGCGCTGCGGCGACGGGCCGCCCGGGCCGGAGTGCGGCGTCGCTTCGCTCCGCACCAGCTGCGTCACGCGCACGCGATCGAGCTCGCCCGAGAGGGCGTGCCGCTCAACGTCATCCAGCGCCAGCTCGGTCATCGCAACCTCGGCGTGACTTCGATCTACCTGCAGGGCATCGATCCGGACGAGATCATCCAGACCGTGCACGGCCGCCGGCCACCGATGATCCCGGCCAGCGTCGGCCTCACGTTGCCGCGACGCCGACCGTAACCGGGGTCTCGGACGCCCGAGGGAGTTCGCCGTTCCGCGATTTCGGAACTTTCGCACGGGCGAGCGGTGCGCTTCGTCGGCCGCCGCTTGCGAGCGATTGCGAGAGCGACAGCCGTCCGGCTCCGTCCTTGCAGGACTTCCCGCTCGCTGACGTCGTGCGTATGCACCGCAGTTCCTCCCTGGAGCTGTGCGGTGCTCCTGGTTGTCCAGCGCGGGCGGTGGAGCGACGGATCCATGGCACTCGAACTACGAAGCGATACGTGACCAGCGAGATCAGCGTGGCAGCGTACGGCTTGTTGCGGTCGAGAAGCCAGCCATGGATCGCCTCCGTGGGCCGGCGCGGGGGCTCACGCTCGCGCGCTCACGCCGGCCGTAGCGCTCCTCCACCTGTACACGCACCGCACCGATGGCGTGCCTGAGGGGCGGCTCGCTTCGGTCGCAGTGCCGCGCGGCGCGTGTCGAGGGTCTCTCGCTGAGCGCGACGGCCGACGTTGGGTTGACGGGTGCAGCGGGTAGCCCGCCCGGCCGGTTCGGTCAGTCCCGGCAGATCGAGCGGTCCACTTGGTCGCGGGCAACCTCGTCGTCGTCGTCGCCGTGGTGGTCGTCGAGCGGCTGCCAGTCGGGCGCGAAGTCGAACGCCGGGTTGTTGGTCAGGTTGCGCGGACCGGTGCCGTCGACGTTGATCGTGAAGATCTCGGGATTCGCGAAGCTCGAGAAAGCGACGCGGCAACCGTTCGGGGCCCAGGCTGACCCGAAGGCGCCAGGTACGTCGAACGTCAACCGCTCTTGGCGGCCGCCGTCACGGCGCATCGTGTAGATCGAGAGCTGCCCTTCGCGATGGCTCTGGAAGGAGAGCTTCCGGCCGCTCGGTGACCAGTTCGGCGCACCGTCGAACGTGTCGTTGTCGGTGAGCTGCTGCACGCGCGAGCCGTCGACGCGCATCGTGTAGATCTCAGCGGCTTCGACCCCGTCGCCGCCGCCACGGTTGCTGGTGAACGCGATCCGCTCGCCGTCCGGCGACCAATTGGGAACCTGGTCAAGGGGATCCGGATGGTTCGTGATGTTCCGCTCGTCGCCCCCGGAGGCCCGCATCGTGAAGATGTCGTAGTTGACTTGGCCTCGGACCGGGTCAAAGTCCCGGACAAAGACGATGTGCCGGCCGTCGGGCGACCAGGCGGGGTCCTCGTCGTCGAGCTCGTTGAACGTGATCTGCCGCACGTCGGACCCGTCGGCGTTCATGGAGAAGATCTCGAAATCCGGGCCTTCGAACCCCTTCGGGATCGGATTCCCCGGCGTCCGGCGATCGCTCTCGAACACGATCTGCTGCCCGTCTGCCCGCCAGTTCGGGTTGTCGTCGCTGGTCGGCGAATCCGGCGTCAGGTTGACGAGCTTGCGTCCGTCCGCGCGCATGGTCCAGATGTTGTCGTTGGGCGGCTGGCCTGCGACCGGGCGGTCGCTGCCGAACGCGATCTTGCCGTTCGCGCCCGGAAAGGCGCCTAGCGCCGTTCCTGCGCCCGCTACGAGGCCTCCCACGGAGACCGCCGCCACGATGACAAGCGCACGCTTGATGGGTCGGAAGGAACAGGGCATTTTGGCCTTTCGGGACGCTGGGGTGGGAACGCTCTGCACCGTTGCCGACGCCGGTATATGTGCGGTCAATGGGCGGATTGATCCGCGGCGCGCACCGGAGTAGGGTCGCTCGCAGGGTCTGACATGGACATCCGTCTCCTCGGGCCGGTCGAGGCGAGCCTTGACGGCCGCCCGGTAGCCCTCGGGGCGCCCCAGCAGCGCGCCGTGCTGGCAATGCTCTCGCTGCAGGTCAACCGGACCGTGTCGGCCGATCGGCTGTGTGAGGGGTTATGGGGCGAGCGCGCGCCGGCCTCGGCTCCCAAGATGGTGCAGCTGTACGTGTCCCAGTTGCGCAAGCTGTTGCGCGGGAGCGTGGCGGAGATCGTCACGCGCGGTCGCGGCTACGAGCTCCGGCTGGCGGTCGATCGCGTCGACGCCGTCCGGTTCGAGCGGCTTGTTCACGCCGCCGAGCAGGCCGGCGGGGCGCCGAACGGGGAAGCACGGGCGGCGCTCGCGTTGTGGCGTGGCAGCCCGCTCGCCGACGTAGCTGATGAGCCGTTCGCGAGCGCGGCGATCCGGCGGCTGGAGGAGTTGCGACTGCAGGCGACCGAGCTGGCGATCGACGCCGACCTGGGCGCGCGCCGCCATTGCGAGGTCCTGCCCGAGTTGCGGTCGCTGATCGCCGATGAGCCGTTGCGCGAGCGGCTGCGCGGGCAATACATGCTCGCGCTGTATCGCTCAGGCCGGCAAGCGGAGGCGTTGGAGGCCTATCGCGAAGCTCGCCAGGCGCTCGTGCACGCGATCGGCGTGGAGCCCGGCCCCGAGCTGCGCCACCTGCACGAGGCGATCCTCCGCCAGGATCCCCGGCTCGAGCCACCACTTCTGGTCGAAGCGACCCGATTGGCGCCCGAGCTCGACACGGCGACACCGCTCCTGGGCCGAGAGGCCGATCTGGACTGGCTGCGTGGGCACTGGCAGCGCGCGCTCGCCGGGGACGGCCGGTGCGTCCTTGTCGTGGGCGAGTGCGGAATCGGCAAGACACGTCTGGTCGCCGAGCTCGCGCAAGAGGTGCTGCGCGACCGCGGAGCCGTGCTGTACGTGTCCGCTCGCCGCTCGGCGGACGCGTCGCATGCGCTGGCCGCCGCTCGCATGGCTTCCCGACCCACCCTGCTGGTGCTCGACGACGTCGCGCGCGACCTCGATCCGCTCGACGAGCGATTCGCCGGGGCGGTGCTCGTGGTGGCGACCGCGGAGCAGGTGGTGCCCTCGTTGCGGGCGGCCGGGACGCTCGCCTTGGCTCCGTTGAACGCCGACGGTGCCCGCGCGTTCGCCCGGCTCTATGCGGGCGCGAAGGTTGCGGTGCCGGTCGAGCGCCTTCTGGTCGCCAGCGGCGGCTTGCCGCGGTCGCTGCACGGTGTGGCGTCGGAGTGGGCGCGCATGCTGGAGCTACGTCGCCTCGCCGATTCGGTGGGCCGTATCAACGGGGATCGGTCCGGGCTGCGCGCCGCGGAGGACGACCTCGTCGGAAGCATCGTCAAGCTGCAGGTCGCCAGGGAGCGAACCGAGTCGCGTGCGGTCGAAGCCGTCTGCCCCTACAAGGGGCTGGCGTCCTTCGAGGCCGGCGATGCGGACTTCTTCTTCGGGCGCGAGCGGTTGGTGGCAGAGATGGTCGCCCGGTTGACGGGCGCCCCGTTCCTGGGGATCGTCGGGCCTTCGGGCAGCGGGAAGTCCTCGGTGCTGCATGCCGGTCTGCTCGCCGCGCTCGCGGCGGATGTAATTCCCGGCAGCGAGCGCTGGACGCTCGCCGTTTTGCGGCCGGGGGAGCGTCCGCTGCGCGCGCTCGAGCAGGCGCTTGCCCGGGCGCCGAGTCACGGCCGGCTGGTCGTGGCGGTCGACCAGTTCGAGGAGGCGTTCACGATCTGCGGCGAGGAGTCAGAGCGCGCGGCGTTCGTCGACGCGCTCATGGCCTCGGTGCGAGACGTGCGCCGGCCCGCGCTGGTGGTCGTCGCCGTGCGCGCCGACTTCTACGGTCGCTGCGCCGCCTATACGGAGCTGTCGCGGCTGCTGGGCGCCGGCCACGTGCTCGTCGGCCCGATGCGCCGCGAGGAGCTGCGCCGTGCGATCGAGCTGCCGGCGCGCCGGGCCGGCGTGCCGGTCGAGAGCGAGCTGGTCGACGCGCTGGTCGCCGACGTTCAGGGGCAGCCCGGTGCGCTGCCGCTGGTTTCCTCAGCCTTGCTGGAGCTGTGGCAGCGCCGCGGGGGCGGGTCGCTGCGCCTGTCCGACTACGAGAAGGCCGGGGGAGTGTGCGGGGCGGTCGCGCGGCTGGCCGAGCAGGCCTACGAGCGGCTTGACCTTGCGGGCCGGCGGCTCGCACGGCGCGTCCTGCTGCGGCTGGCCGGGGACGGCGAGGGCGACGCCGTTGTGCGACGCCGGGCCCGGCTGACCGAGTTCGAGGGCACTGACGTCGCGTACGTCTTGGACGTGCTCGCCGAGGCGCGGCTGATCTCGATCAGCGAGGGCGAGGTGGAGGTCGCGCACGAAGCCCTGCTGCGCGAGTGGCCGCGACTGCGTACATGGCTCCAGGAAGACGCCGACGGGCGCCGGCTGCACTTGCACCTCATGAACGCGGCCCGCGGCTGGCAATCCGCCGATCGTGACCCGGCGGAGCTTTACAGAGGCGCCCGACTGGCTTCCACGCTCGACTGGACTGCGAAGCATGAGCCCGAGCTGGACGGGCTCGAGCGCGCGTTCGTCGCTGCGAGCCGCGCCGAGGCGGAGCGCGAGGGCGAGCGGCAGCGCCGTGCGAATCGCCGCCTGCGGGTCCTCCTGGCCGGAGTCGGAGCCTTGCTGGCGCTCGCGGTGGCGGCAGGTGCCATCGCCGTCGCCCAGCGCGGCCAGGCTCGCGACGCCACCGTGGTCGCCGACGCACAGCGCGTCGGCGCCGACGCGGTCGGCCGCGAGCACCTCGACCACGCGCTCCTGCTCGCGCGCGCCGGCGTAGAGCTGCACGACTCCGCCGCCACGCGCGGCAACCTGCTCTCGGTGCTGGCGCGCAACTCGGCGGTGATCGGCGTGCTTCCAGGCGACGGCTGGCCCCTCAGCTCTGTGGTCGTGAGTCCGGACGGGCGCCTGGCAGCCGTCGGAGGCATTCTCGGTGCGGTCAGCGTCTTTGACGTCGCAAGCCGCCGCTCGATCGGCGCGCCCTACCGGGTCGCGGACGGAGACGTCGGCCCGCTCAGGTTCTCGCCGGATGGAGCCACGCTCGCCGCGCCCATAACGCTGCCGTCCGGGCCAGTGGTGGACCTGATCGACCCCCGCACGCGCACGCGGCGGCTGCGGATCGCGCTCGACCCGTCGAGGTACGGCGCCGCGAGCGTCGCGTTCCTGCCCGACGGCCGCGATCTCCTGATCGAGCAGATCCTCAACCCGCCGTCGATCGAGGCCGCGGTCGTGCTGCGCCGTTTCGACGCGACGACCGGCGCCGCCGAGGGCCGCGCGCTGCGTCTGCCCCAGGCCGCGTTCGGCCTGACAACGACGGCGGATCGCCGGCGCCTGGTCATGACCAGCGCGCCGCGGAACGAGACGGTGATGATCGACACCGAGCGGCTGCGCCCCTTGCGCCGCTGGCCCGTGGGCGACGCTACCGGGAGCGTCAGCCCCGACGGACGCCTGTTCGCGCTCGGCTCGCCGCGCGGCGCGGTCCGCGTGCTCGACCTGCGCTCCGGACAAGTCCGGCGCTTCACCGGCGGGAAAGCCGCGGCCGTCTCGCGGCTCGCGTTCACGCCCGATCGGCGGACGCTCGTCACGTCCCACGACGACGGGCAACTGCTCGTCTGGGACGTCGCGCGCGCAGAACTGCGCGAGCGGTTGCAGGGGCACGACCGCGGGCATATATGGGGACTGCAGATCTCCGCCGACGGACGCACCCTCTACAGCGCGGGCGAGGACGAGCGCGCGCTCGTGTGGGACCTCGCCGGCGATCGCCGGCTCATCCGGCGCTTCGACGCCGGACCGCCGTTTCTCGTGGATCCCGGCGACAGGTCGCCGCGCGGCATTGCTGTCAGCCCCGACGGTCGCACCGTCGCCGTCACGCAGACCGACGGCACCGTCGATCTGATCGACGCGCAGACGCTGCGCCCGCGCCGCAGCGTGCATGCGCTGGACGGCTTCGCCGCGGCCGTCGCCTTCAGTCCCGACGGGCGACTGCTCGCGATCGCCGGTAGACGCGGACAGGTGACGCTCCGGGACGCGCGCTCACTGCAGCCCGTGGGCGACCTGAGTGGACTGTCGACGACGTCACAGGCACTCGCCTTCTCGCCCGACGGGAGCCTGCTCGCCGCCGCAGAAATCGGCACGCCGACCGACGACACGGCAGCCGACGACGGCACCGTGCGCGTATGGGACGTCCGCCGGCGCGCCCTCACCCGTGTGCGCTTCGCAGTGACGTCGGCCTCGGTGGCCTTCAGTCCCGACGGCACGCTGCTCGCCGCCGCCGCCCGCGAGGGCCCCACCGAGGTCCGCGACGCACGCACCGGCCGGCTCGTCGCGCGGCTTGTGACGCCCGACGGCGGGCGTTCGCTGGCGTTCTCTCCCCACGGCACCCGGCTCGCTACGGGGCACATGGATGGCACGGCGCAGCTGTGGTCGACGCGTAGCTGGAAGCCGGTCGGGCCTCGCTTCGAGGGCCACGGCGTGCAGCGGTTTGTGTCGATGCAATTCACCCCCGACGGGCGGGTGCTCGTCACCGGCGGCGCCGACGGGACGGTTGGGCTGCACGACGTCAGCACCGGGAACCCCATCGGACCGCCTCTCACGGTCGAACCGGACACGTTCGCCGCCGCCGTCCTCGCCCCCGACGGCTCGCGACTGTTCGCAGTCTCCGACCGGCACGGCGGCCTCCGCTTGGACATCTCCCCGCAGACATGGAAACGGCACGCGTGCCTCGTCGCGAGTCGCGACCTCACATCGCGCGAGTGGCAGGACGCACTCCCCGGCCAGCCCCACCGAACCATCTGCCGGCCCGCCTGACGCTGACACCTTTGATCGCCTCGCGCCGGCGACCGAAGCAGAGGTCAACGCCGCCGGCCTGTCGCCGTCCGCTGCGCCGTTCTGACGAACCGAGCCCCTCGCTCTTGCGCGGCAATGGGAGCGAGGTTCCCGGCCGAACCGAACACGCGACGAACAGCAGAAGTGCCACGCGGCTCGAGTGAAACGATGCGGTGCATAGGCACGACGTGGCGCACGCGTGCGTGCTCCGACAGGATCGAACTCGAACGCCGTCGCTCTCGCGATATCCGAAACGGAGTTGCGCGCGGGCACCACGTCACAGTGCCCCTATTCGACGATTTGGGCAGGCGCCCGGAGCCAACGCCGAGGTCGGCCACGGCGTAGAACTGACGCTCGATCGCGCGCAGCAGTGGCAGGCACAAATGAGACGGTCGGCCGACTGGCGCTCGTCGTCGGTTGTCGGTCAATTCCACGATGACGCGCTTCCGGACGCTTCCTAGCCATCTGTCGTCAAGACGACCGTGCGTTCGCTCGTCGTCAATATGATGACGCGCTGGCGGCGCCGCTTGCGGCGCTCGACCGCAGCGACGAGTACACCGAGAACGATCGGACCAAGCCACGCGACGACCTCGTCTACGCCCTCGGGCAGGACGAGCGTCACGGCAGCGACGCAGACACCGCCTAGCAACGCGAGCGCGAGCAAACGAAGCAGTCCGACGAGGCCGTAGCAGCTAGCCACGATGAAGGCCGCGCAGCCCATCATGAGGCAGAACAGGACGAGCACCACGGTTTCGCCGAGTTCCCGCCCGATGACAAGAAGTGCCGCGAGCGAGAGGGCCCACAGTCCCAGGGCCGAATAGACGACTCGATCAGGCATCGCTGATCATTCTTTCAGAAGCAGTCGGCGCGATCGAGCAGACGTTTGTCCATTGCGGCTTGCGCGGCGTTGCAGGCTCTCAAAGTCTCATTCCTCGACGGGAGCGGCAGAACGCGATCGCCACAGAACGGGGCGCCGGCGGCTTGCGGGCGCCGCCGCTGGCGGACAACGTTCCGCCTCAGCGAGGAATCGGGCCGAACTCAGACCAGTGTTTCTGCGAGTTGCCGTACCACTCGTCGATGACCCTCGCCACCTCCCGAAGACGTTCGGGCGACGTTCCTGGCAGCCCCATCGCGTCGAGCTCAACGTTGCGAAGGCAGGTCATGACCGCATCCGTGTCTCCGCCGTTGCGGAGTACCTGCACGAGTTGGGGCGCGTAGCTGTCGTACTCGTCAGCGGCGCTCGGAAACCAGTCAGCGACACCGATCGGATCCCATCGCCAAAGGAGTACTTGGCGAAGCTCGTGTTCGCCCGTCTCGCGCCACCACCGCGCAAACTCCTCGATCGGCAGAGCATCCATCGTCACGCGACGATAGTTCCGCTTCTCGACGAACTCGAGCCTCTCGGCGTAGATGGTGGTTTGCGTGCGTTTGTGTCAGCCCGTCAGCGGGGGCGGGCGGCGGCGGCGGGATCCGGACCGAGCAGAGCGCTCGGACACGCTGTCCTTGGTAAGCCAGCGTGCACCCGGGCTAGTTAGTGGGCAAGGAAATACCGGTTCTCGAAGCGCAGAACGTCCGAGCCCATGCGCCGCTCGACCCGCGCGGCAAGCATGGCAGTGCAGAGATGCAACAGACCGATAGCGAGGAGGGCGACGGCGACGATCCAAGTACTCGGCGACGGGGCCGTGGCGATGAAGACGGTCACGGCCGCGGACATCGCGGCGCTCAGGAACTGGCTCGGCCCGACGCCACGTGCGCGCGTCGCCCAGTCGGGAAATGGCTCAGCGCGACGCAGGCTCCGCAGCATCCAAAACGTGGCCAGCGCGATCGCGATCGCCATCAACGCGACGAAGACCGCGGCGAACGTGTCGAACGCCGCCTTGTCGCCAGAGAGCGCGAGCGCGAGCGCGACGCTGCCGCCGACGAGATTCACAACGGCGAGAAGCCGGTGCTCCACAGTCGCGCGGGCAGCCTTCATCGCGCGGACTCTAGACGCGAGGCGCCAACCCGCCGGCACCCTTCGACGAATGATCTAGTGAAGGTTTGCTTTTCGGGCATGACGGGGGGTGACGGCGTCGTCGGAGACCGGCGGCGGCGCGTCCGTGACCGGACTCGTCGGGGTCGGGGTCGCGGTCGGGCCGTGCGGCAGCCTGGGTCTTGTCGCTCTCTCAGCGGGCATTCTGTTCTTCCGGCACTTCGGAAAGCCTGTAACGAAACGGTCCCGGCGCCGTCTCCGGTTCTCTGCAACAGCAAGGTCTGGTTGATCGTCTCCTGGGCTCCGCGAGCCTCTGTCGGCTGGCAGCGGTGGCTCTAAGACGGAATCGCCGTAGTCACGCGACACCTTCGACGCAACCGGCAACCGGACCATTCGGGGCGATGGAGACAGACCCGCGCTCCGCCGGTCCGCGCAGCCACGAGGGCGCTCAGCGCGGGGCGGACGGCGGAACGGCGGGCGAACGGATCCCATGCCGCAAGGCGAACGCAAGCACGAAGATGAAGACGAGCGCTACACCACTAGCGGCGGCCAGCACAATCATCCACCACGGTAGGCCTGACCGCACGGCATCAGCGACCACCGCGGCGCACGCAATCACGGACGTTGCTTGAAACAACCGCGGCGGAATGTCGCGCCAGACGAGCCAGACGACGAGCACCGCAACCAACACGGCGGAAGGCCAGTCAGCCTGAACGATCTGCCATGCGACGAAGGTCGCTCCAAGTGGCAGGAGGAGACGGCGCACTTTGCAAACCCTACTTGTCGACCGGCGGGCTGGACGCCCTTCGGTGCGTCGGGCATGCGACTCGCCCGCTTCGCTGATGGTGCAGCGCTGCTCACCGCTCCAGGCCGTGAGCAGAGTGCCGCTCCTCGAAGGGGCTGTCGCGTAAGTCGGGAATTGGCGCTTGCTTTTGCGTGGATGCGCGTGGCGACGTCCCGTCCGGCGCGTTTAAGACGATTCCGGGCATGGCGCAACGGTTCATCGCGTGTGATCGCGAGCAGTCGTTCTTGATGCCACCCGACGTGCGCGAGTGGCTGCCCGAAGACCACTTCGCGTGGTTCGTGCTCGGCGCGGTCGAGTCCATGGAACTCGACGCGTTCTATGGCGCTTATCGAGCCGTCGGGCGCAGCCGGCCCGCGTTTGATCCGGCGATGATGGTCGCGCTGATCCTCTACGCCTACGCGCGCGGGAACCGGTCCTCGCGAGCGATCGAGCGAGCGTGCGTCGAGGACATCGCCTACCGCGTGATCGCGGCGCAGAGCAAGCCCGATCACGCGACCATCGCGCGCTTTGTCGAGCGCCACCAGGACGCGCTCGCGGAGCTCTTCGGCGGCGTTCTCGGGCTGTGCGCGAAGGCTGGCTTGGTCGGCCTGAGCGTCGTCGCCGTCGACGGCAGCAAGGTCGCCGCCAACGCGAGCCGCTCGGCCAACCGAGACTACGAACGTCTGGCCCGCGAGGTGATCGAAGACGCTCGAGCAATCGACGCCGAGGAGGACGAGCGTTTCGGTGATCGCCGGGGAGATGAGTTGCCGCCGGAGATCTCGACGCACGGAGGGCGCAGGCAGTGGTTCAAGGAGGCCAAGCGCTGGTTGGACGATCAGCGCGCCGCCGAGGGCGCGCCGATTCCGCGCGATCGGTCAGCACGGCTGCGTGAGGCCAAAGAGCGCATGGATGAGCAACTCTGGATCGAGGCGCGCGCCAACGACGCCTACGAACGCTTCCCGCGCCGGCGGCAAGGATCACCGCGGCTGGCGGCTCGGACCCGGGACGGTCCCCAAGCCCTACACACCACCCGAGGTCCCCGAGGGCGAAATCAACACCACCGACCTGGACTCGCGAATGGTCAAAGGCCAACACGGGTTCCTGCAGGGCTACAACGCCCAGGCCGCAGCCAACGAGCACCAGATCGTCATCGCCGCCGAGATCGAAGTCATCTCCCCCGACTTCGGCCACCTCGAACGGACCGTCGCGGCGGTCCGCCGAGAGCTCACAGCCGCGGGCATCACCGAACTCCCGAGCGTCGTTGTCGCAGACTCCGGCTACTGGCACACCAAGCAGATCCACCGGCTCACCGGCGACGGCATCCCGGTCCTGATCCGGCCCGAGTCCGGCCTGCGAACCACGCCCCGGCCGGGCTGGCGCGGCGGAATCTATGACTTCATGCGCAACGTCCTGGCGACCGAACACGGCAAGGCGCTCTACAAGCAGCGACAACACATCATCGAATCCGTATTCGGCAACACCAAACACAACCGCGGCATCACCCGCTTCCACCGCCGCGGAAGAACCGCCGTCCGCACCGAATGGCGCCTCTGCATGGCCACCCACAACCTGCTCAAGCTCCACAACCACCAACTCGCCAACACGGCGGCCTGACGGCCGCCGGCCCCACGGCCCGCCGCGGCCGACTTGCCACACCGCCGCGGCACCGCCGCAGTCATCGACGGACTTACGCGACAGCCCCCGACGAAGAGAAGACTTCCGGATGGAGGCGCTCCGGCCGCCTCTCTAGACATCCGTGTAGAAGACTCTCAGCCCGTTCGGTGCCGGCTGGTGGTCGCGCACTCGCTTGAAGCCCGGGAGTTCGAGCGCCTGGCGAAAGAAATCGTCGAGACTGAGCCCGGCCGACGAGAGGTCAGCCGCCTCGAGGCCCTTCAACGCCAGGAACGGTGCGAAGTAGAGGCCGCAACTCAAGACCGCCGAGTGGCTGTAGCGGCCCTCTTCGTCCACGAACCGAAACTCGCGCGTCATGTCGAGGACGAAGGTTCCGCCTCCGTACGGGCCGTGTTGGGCAAGCCACGTGTCAGCCGACGAATCGCGCGCGTCCAGGTCGTCCACGGGTTCATCCGCGAAGGCGCGTAGCGTCTGCCACGTCCGCTCGACGTCGGAATACGAGGGCCCTTCAGCACTCGCCCCAAACGTCGACAGGCGGGCCATCAGTTCAGCCTCGGCGTCCACGCTCCGCATACCCGCGAAGGCTACTTCGCGCGCGGCGCGACGACGCGCAGTCGAGCCAGTGCCAGGGGCCGCAGAGTCTTGCGTTCGACGAATCCTGCTCTTCGGTTCACCCGCCGGTGACTCGCACAGACGATTGGCCGCGGATCTCGATCGGGATCGGGTGATCGAGCAACGTGTTCCAGATCGTAAGCGTGTCGACGCACGCGGTTAGAGCCACGGCGCTCTATCGCGAGGCGATCGAACGGCTCGGCGGCACCAGCGTGCAGGCGGAGCTCGCGCGAGCGCACCTGCTGTACGGCGAGTGGCTGCGCCGCGGGCGCCGGCGTCGGAGCGCGAACCGTTCGGACAGCGCGCTACGACGCGGAACTACTTGAGCCGCCGGTCGTAGATGCCGTCCATCGCCCCGAAGCCACCGTGCCCATCGTTTGCGTGCTGTCGGCCCAGCAGACGGCCGCGTCTATCGAGCGCGACGATGTCGTTGGTCTTCACTCGGTCAAGGGCCCCATCCGGTAGGACGAACGCGATGAAGCCCTCAGCGCGGCCAGGTACCCGCTCAACCGGGACACGAAATGCGTCACGACTCTTTCCAAAGCGCACGAACGCGGCCTCCGGAATCGTCGACCCGAGGACGAACGTCTGGTCTTGCACCGACCTGAACGCAACCTCTACCGCCCACCCAGACCCGAAGCACGGCGCCCCAGTGCCCGGACCGATGAAAAGGATGCACGGCGCACCGCGCTGGGTCCCGATGGCAAATCGGATGCCGCTGCCCGCCATTGACTGCGGCGACCAGCGCTGCGCGCCGGAATCGACCCACCCGAACTCCTCAGCGACCTTCTGAGGGTCATCGCTCGACCTGTCGGTGGCCGACGGCCCGCGCGTCATCGACACCGACAGTAGCCCAGCGGCGACGAGGACTCCGATGCCGGTTACGAATCCAGCGACCACAACCACGGCGCGCTTCATGGGGCGCAACTTACGCGATGTCGAGTGACTCGTCGAGGCGCTGCAAGGCAGGACGCGTTCGGCTTGGATGGTGCGGTACTACGGATCGATCGAGCAACGGGCACCAAAGTGCTGCTTGTCGACGGTTTCGCGCTTTCGACGGTGCCGGCTCGACACCAGCCGCTGGCCACGCAGCTCACCGCGCGCCTACTCGCCTTCTTGGCCGAATGAACTAGTTCACCTTCCCCGCGCATGCGCGACACTGCGTGCCATGAAAGGCGCCGTGCTGGGATTGGTTGCGATGGTCGTGATGGTCGTGGTTGCGTTGGTCGCATCGAACCGGCTCACATTCTGGTTCGACGTCGAGGTCCACAAGAGCGACCGGGCGCAGATGGCCGAGGCGTTTAACGTCGAGGAGGATTCGATCTCGCCGTGGTCCAGCCTCGTGCTCGAGCATCACGGGCTGGACGTCGCGTGGTCTCGGGACTCGCAGGGCCGGCCCAGACTGCTCCTCGTTGGCCCGGGCTATGACTCCGATGAGGCGTTCACCTCCGAATGGGCCGTGGAGGCGAGCTGGTATCGGACGGCGAACGGGATGGCGGTCGCGGGCGTCACGATCCCGGACGCGGCCTCGGTGTCCTTCGGCGACCGGCGCGGCGATGTACGGGTCTCGACCGAGCCCATGCCGGGAGACCCGACCAAGCGCGTGTTCGCCTGGCATTTCGACGCGGCCGAAGCGGACGCGATCATGCTCAAGCCCACCAGCATCGTGGCGCGGGACGCGCAAGATCGCCTCCTCGGTCGTCAACACCCCGGCGGTCACGGCAGGTCCAACGGCCTCTACGACCGGCGATTGCGCTAACTCATCCGCGCGCGTCGGGCCTCAACGACGACGCCAACTTGAACGGACAGGCGCGTCACACATGCGGGTGTGCAGTCGTTTGGACGAATCGCGAGTGGCCTTTTAGCCGAACTGGCGACAATCCGCGGTTCGGCGCGCCGCCCCTTCAGACGACAAAGCGAGAGTCTCGAGTTTCGACGAAGGGATCCATCTCGACTTCTGCACAGCGCTGCGACGTGTCGAAGTCGACGGCTCCGAGTGCAACGAGGTCTAGCCGAGATCGAGGAGCGCCTTGATCTCCTTTGCGCTCATCGCCACCAGCGTCGCCGCCGCCTGGGTCGGTCGGGGGATCCGTCGACGAAGAGGACGGCGTCTGGACCGTAGAAATCCGGGTTGTTTCGGTCGATCCTGAGCGCCAGGCAATACCGATCGAGCATCTGGACGTCGAAGCGTTTGGCTTTGAGCCGTTCCTGGTAGCGCTCGGGCTCCTCGAAGGCCTGCTCGGACCCACGGAGATGCCAGAACCAGCCCGAGTCGTCCTTGCCGACCTGGATCGAGCGCCACTCCTTGCCTCCCGGCAGGGTGAGCCAGAACGCCACCCCGGGATAGGGATCCTCGGAGCTGCAGCTCGTGCGCAGCACCCGGGTGTCCAGCCGCCGGGAGAAAGAGTCCACCCACGAGTGGTCGGCGGTCCGAGAAAAGACCGCCGTCCACCGGTCCCCGGCGCTCACCATCAGATAGGGCCTCCGCCACGGGGTCTCAGCAGACCACTCCAGCAACGGCCCCAGCTCGATCAGCGGCGCCGAGTGTCGCGTGGCGGGCTCGGACGCGTCTTGCCTGGCAGGCCGCTGTTCGTGGTCGGCCACGACCCGCTCCAGCGGGGCCTCCACGTACCAGACGATCGTGCATTCGAGCAGGTTGTCCCCCGGCGCGATGTCCGGCGCCGCATCGTCCTCCTCGCGGGTCATCTCGGCGCGCACCTCGGCCGGCAGAGCCGCAGCGGCCGAGTCGCGCCCCTCGGAGTCCGGCAACGTTTCCACCAGGCTCCGGAGCGTCTCGATCAACGTCGACGGTGGGCCGATCCACAGGCACACGCCGGCCGCGTCGGAGATTCTCAGGTCATCGCCTGAGCGCAAGGCGCCTTCACACCACCCCACGCTCTCCGTCCCCCGAGCGACCAGCCCCCAGAGCGCGTCGCACGCGGCAGCATCCTTGCCCCGAGCCAGCGCCCGCTCATACCGTGCGGCGTACTCCTCGGCCGACTTGCGATAGCCCGCCAACCGAGGCGGCTGATCGTCGGAAGCGTGGACGTCCTGCGGGCGGCGCAACACCGGCGGCACACTAGCGGTCCCAGTCTGTGCTTTCGGTAGAGCCGGCGTTGCACTCCGCACTCGCGGACTTTCCCGGCGACCTGGGACCGTCGAGCGAGGTGCGCGACCGGCTCGACGGCCTTATGCGACGGGCTGCGCGGTCGCTTTCGTAGAGGTCGTGGGCCTCGAGGAACGGCCCGGGTCGCCGACCTCGCCGTACGCATCCAGCCTCATCTGGCGCGGCGACGTAATGTCCGCGGCCGAGGCGGCAGAAATGAGATGTGACCAGTTCAGATCGCAAGGCCGGCCGCTCCGAGGGACGTGCGCTCGCCTATGAGCGGTATGCCCCGGCGATCCGGGCCTACGCGGCCCGACGCGTGGAGGTCGATGCCGTCGACGACATCGTCGCCGAGACGTTCGCCATCGCATGGCGCCGACTCCCGGCGCAGGGTGACCCGCTGCCGTGGCTGTACGGCGTCGCGCGGCGCGTCGTGCACGGGCACCGGCGCAGCCACGCACGCCGCGACGCGCTGATCCAGCGGTTGATGAGTCGCGGCGGCGACCGGTATTCGGCGGATCCCGCCGAGTTCGTCGTCGGCGATCCGGCGTTGGGCCGCGGCTTCGCGGAGCTCAGCGAGCGCGAGCGCGAAGCGATCCGCCTCATCGCCTGGGAAGGGCTCAGCAACACCGAGGCCGCCAAGGTCGCGGGCTGTTCGGCCGCGACCTTCGCCGTCCGGCTGTCACGCGCGAAGGCTCGGCTCGCCGCCGCGCTCGATCCCCCGCCGCCGCCCCCCGCAGAGCCCCGCCCAATCCCCTCGACCCTGAACGTGGAGACCCAAGCATGACCTCAGACGACTGCATCCTCGAGCGCGTCCGCGTCGCCGATCCGGCCGGCGCGCACCCCGCTGCGTCGCCGCCGTCCTTCGAGCGCGTCGCCGCCGTCCGCCGGCGCCGGGCGACCCGCAACGTCGCGCGCGTCGGCAGCGGCGGCACGCTGCTGGCGGTCGCCGCCGCCCTCTCGCTCGCGCTCCCCGGAGCGAACGGCCGCGACGTGATCGCCCAGGCCGCCGCCGCGCTCAGCGGTCCCGGCGTCCTGCATACGGTCACGGTCACCCTCGGCCCGGACGGCCGTCCGTCCAGCCGTGCCGAGACCTGGCACGCGCCCAACGGCGACCAGCGCACGCTGGTGCGGTCCGCCGGCGGCACATTGATCGGCGAAGTAACCCTGGACGGCGACATCTCGTCCTCCTGGAACGCCAACGACAACGTCCTCTACCGGAGCCTGAACACCGCATCGGACGACGATCCGCTCGAGCTCCTCAGCAAGGCCGGCGCCGGTGAGCCCGGCGTCTCCCAGCGCGACGACACCACGATCCGTGGCATCCCCGTTCACGTCATCGCGTTGTCCGCCACGACAGCCGGCGAGGATCCCGTCCCGGAGCGGGTCTACTACATCGACAAGCGGACCTCGCTTCCCGTTCGCTTCGAATTCGGCACGACCGTCACCGACGTACTGCAGGCCGAGACCCTCCCTCCCGACCAAGCCAGCGATGACCTCACGATGTCCTCGCACCCAGGCGCCACCGTCCGTGACTTCACGAGGGGGGACGAGCGGTAAGCCGATGAGCCCGCGCGGGTTCAGCGTCGATGTGCTGCCCGAAGGTCGCCCCAACGAACCCTACGGCGTGGGCCGCCGTACTTCGGGCTGGTCAACGAGCTTGACACAAGGTTTGGCCGGCAGCACGGCGCTCGCGACGACCGACTCGCGCACCAGGGCCACCGGCGACCTGAGAGGTGCCATCGGACGTAAAGTGCTGCTCTTCGACGTTTCCGAAACTCTGGCTGGCGACCCAAGCGCGCTGTCGCGTTGCATGAGGCGGCGTCGTCGCTGAACGGGATGCACCGCGCGTTGGTGTGGGGACGCGCGCTAGGACGCGAGCGGGTGTGGGCCATTGAGGATTGCCGACATGTTTCGGGCCGGATGGAACGGTTCTTGGTCGCGCGTGGGGAGATGGTGGTTCGGGTCGCGCCGAAGTTGATGGCAGGCGCGCGGCGCTCGGCCCTTGAGCGCGGCAAATCAGACGTCATCGACGCCACCGGGGTCGCGCGCGCCGCGATCCGAGAAGGCGTGGAGCGCCTGCCGGCGTACACCGGAACCCGAGGGCTACCTCTCGCGAGGGCTTGCCCGCCGAATACAGCCCCGCCAAGGAGCGCCGCCCAGCGGGATTCCGACTGCGGGGGTTCGCATGCGGGCACTCTGCAGCCATGCTCTCGCACAACCGCCTCCGTCTGATCGCCACGAACTGCGTGCTGGGGCTCACCGTTTCACTCGCCCTTGCATCCGGCGCCTCCGCCAGGATCTGGACCAGCTACGGCTCGCAGGCAGTCCTCCGGGGTGAGACGCCGATGCCGCTGCGTTGCGACAGCTCGCCGCTCGTCATCCGCGACGCCTACTACGTCCCAGAGGGAGACCAGGGGCCCGGCTTCTACTTCAAATACCACTACATCATCATCCAGGGCGAGGCGACCCCGGCGGACGTCGGCAAGATCGTGCGTATGGACTCGGCCCGCACTCGCGCGATCGGCGTCGCGACCGTCGAGCCGGACGGCTCATTCCGCGCCAGCATCATCGCGAGCAAGAACGAACGCCTCGGCGAGCTGACCGCGCGCCTCGGCAGCGTCACCTCTGCGAAGGTCTCGGTGAAGCGCCGCATCATCCTCAAGACCGCGCAGAACGTCCGCGGCTACATCACACTCAAGGGCAACCAGGGTGGGTACTTTGCGCGCAAGGGCTTCAAGGCTACGGTTCAGCGTCGCAGCGCCTGCAACGGCAAGTGGCGGAGCGTCGCGAGCGCCAAGTTCGACAGCCGCGGCCGCTTCACCAAGCGAATCTCCAGCCCGGACGGAGCTCCCGTCGAGTACCGCGTGAAGGCCGTGTTGTACGGCACTCGCGACGCGTACAACGCGCGTTCGAAGAAGACCCGCACTGTCTACTCGGCCAGAGTTCCGGTCGTTCGCACAGAGGTCACGCGCGCTGGGTACGTCGCCGCGGCCGAGAAGATCTGCAGGCAGATCGACGCCGACGGCGAGCTCTCTCGTCGTTCGGAGGCCCTCGAAGGCGACAGCGGGCTGTTCGATGTACCCGAGACGGTGTCGTTCTTCCAGCTCGCTTCCGAGCGCGGGCTCGCGACCGTCGCGAAGCTCCGCACGTTGCCGCGCCCGACGGGCGACGAGGCTCAGCTCGACGCGTTCTGGAACCGCGGCGACACGGTCCTGACGAAGGTGCACGGCCTCGCCGACGCCTACTACGCGGGAGACTGGGCCGCGGTCAAGTCCGGCTACAAGGAGCTAGAGGACATCGGCAGCTCGAAGCCCCGTTACTGGCCGGCCAGCGACTTCAACGCCTGCGACTACGAAGATCCGGACGCGCTCGACTTCTAACCGGCATCCGCCGGCGCCCTAGGGTGCCGCAGTGGACACCGCCCGCCAGCCCTACGCCGCCTAGAGCTCGTCGGGCACGAGCACCTCGGCGCACTCGGACTCAAACGGCTCGGGGAGCACCAGGGGCGCGAAGCAGATCCCGCGCGGCTCCCTGGTGTCCGGGTCGGTCCAGCCGCGTTCACTTCGGCCAGACGGTGAGGATCGCGTCAAGCTCCTGACGCATGAAGTCGGTCTGCCAGAACCCCGGGTTGATGCCGGGGACCCAGATGCGGCGACGCTTCGGCAGCGACTCGTCGACGGGAACCGCGGGGGTGTTCCCAGGGCCAGAACTCGCGCCGGCGAGGCAGGTTCTTCCCCTTCAGCCAGCGGCTGACGGTCGCACGGTTCTCGGCGACCGCGGCCCGGCGGAGCTCCTCTGGCGTCATCCAGTCGCGGAGCGGCTTGGGGCTTCGAGCTGCGGCGCGATGCTGTAGCCGAGCTCGCCGAGCTCGATCGCGCTCCACGACTTCCTCGTGGACCTTGTTGTCGAGAACCGCCAGCCACGTGTCCTGGTTGTGCCGCAGCTCGTCGAGCTGGCGGACGAGCTCGTCGCGCTGAGCGCTGATCTTTACCGCCTCGAACGTCAGATCGTGACCTTCCAGCGCGATCTTGCGCAAGTCCTCGACCTGAGCAATCAGCGTCCCGACGGCCTGATGCAAGCTGTGGTTATGCAGCAACAGGAAGTCGAGCTTCGTGTCCTGGTCAGCCTGGGACGCAGGGATCTCGGACAGTACGCCGCGCTGGCTGACGCACCGGCGGACGCATCCGTAGAGCATGAGCTCGCGTCACGAGCGTCTGGGAGTCGTCCACGGCGGCGCGCAGCCGATGCAGCGTCTCGACGTACTTGGCGACGTCGGGACGTTTGCGTGCGCCGTCGTCCGTGGTGGGGAACTGCCATATCTGCTCGATGGCGCGTCCGGGAAACAGCTCGAAAGACCTACTGGTCTTGAGGTCCTTGTAGCGGCCGCGACCTGACCGATCGTCCGCAGGTTCTCGTGGTCGGCGATTGCGTGCGCGTAGAGCCTCGGCTCGACGATGTTCTGCATCTTGCCGGCGACACGCTCGTTCCAGATGACGCCGGCGCGCTCGGCGAGCTGGAACGCGAATGTCGATACTCGTTCGGCGAGTAGCCGAAGCAGCGGGCGAGCACTGTCTTGATGTGCTCCTCCGACGGCAGCTCGGTTCCTTGCTGCGTTGCCGCTTCCGTGTAGCGCTCGATGTAGTCCTCGACGATCTCGCCGGGGAGCTCGTCGAATGCGCGCGTGACCATCGCCGGGATGCCGCGCGTTGACTGGTGCATCGTCTTAGGCGTCGGGAAGCAGCCGGAGAAGTAATGCGAGAGGTATACGGCCGTCAGTCCGTTCGAGGACTTCACGTTGGCCGGGAGCAGCGCACCGCTCTTCTTGCGCTTGACCTCGTCCTCGCCGTCGGTGACAGACACGTCGTCGGGTACTTCGCGCCTGTCTTGTACTCGTGGAGCTTGTCGACCATGACCAGCCACGTCTCGATCATCACGCCGAGTTCGTCCGGGATCGGTTTCCGGCGCGCGAACGTCGGGTCGAGCCTCTTACCGGGGAAGATCCTGAGCGCGTAGCCGGTGCGTTGATCCGGGCGCGGCCCGCGATAGTTGTGGTCGAGGTCACAGCGGCGCAGGTTGGCCATCGCCTGACGGCCACCCACGGCGAGGCGTCCCAGCCTAACGCAACGCCTGGCGCACGTGGGACCAACTCAAAGTCTCTCTTTTCGACGAACTCGCAACGCCGGCGGGCCTTGCATAGACGCGCAAGGACACGGGGGGTGGCGGGAGCCGTCGGGGCTATGACGTCGGCGCGTGTAGGGGCCCGAGCCCGAGGAAGCGCGCCAGGCTGGCATGGGGAGCGGTGGCAAGGTCGAGCGCCCGCCCTGCCGCTCGCGAGTGCTCGGGGAACTCGTCGACGAGCATGGCGATGTAGAGCAGTGCGCGGGGGCCACCCAGGTCGCCCAGATCACGCGCGTTCGCGGTGGAGCGCAACGCGCGGATGTGGGGCTCGAAGTCGCACGCGGGCCGGTGCACATTGCGGACGCCGGGCGGGCACTGGCCTGAGCCGGAATGTGTGCACGGCGCCGGCTTCGACCCGGGTGCGATCCCCGGGTCGCAGGCGGAGCCATGAGCGGTTGATCAGCAGCTCGAGCTCGCCTTCGCGCACTTCGTAGGTCTCGGTCATGGGGGGCTTTGCAGACGGCGAGATCCGCCGCGCGGAGCGCGTCGAGATCCCCGGCCTCCGCCGCTTCGAGGACGAACACGCGACCCCAACGTGCGGGCTGTCCCTGCAAGTTCAGGGACGGGTCCGGGGATTCCCCCCTTTCGCCGGCGCGCGCCCGGCGGCAGGATGCCGCGATGCGCCGACTCCTGCTCCCCCTGCTGCTGGCGATGGCCGCGTTCCCCACCGCGGCCCACGCCTCCGTCCTGTCCGCCGTCTCCGGCGACACGCTGACCATCACCGGCGACGCCGCGCCCGATCATCTGACCTTGCGGCTGTCCGCGCCCGAGGTGCTCGCGGTCGACGACGGCGCGAGCGTCCGCTCCTTCGACCGCTCGACCTTCTCGAAGATCGCGATCAAGTCCGGCGCGGGGGCGGACGAGATCCGGGTCGAGGCGCTGCTGCGCGAGACGACGACGATCGACGCCGGCCCGGGCGCCGACGTCGTGGTCGGCGGTCCCGGCGCGGAGGTCATCTCCGGCGGCGTCGACGCCGACCTAGTCCTGGCCGGCCCCGGCGACGACAGCGTCTTCCTCGGCGCGGGCGACGACACCGCCATCCACGCCGGGGGCGACGGCGCCGACAAGATCGACGGCCAGAGCGGCAACGACACGCTGCAGGAAAACGGCTCGGGCGAGTCCGAGGAATTCACCGTGCAGGCCGTCGGCGCACTGGCGCGGGTATCGCGCGACACGGCGTTCGCGCCCGCCGACACCATCGCCGTCGAGCTGCTCGCGCTCGACGCCGGCGGCGAGCAGGACCTCGTTGACGTGGGCAACCTCACCGGCACCTCGCTCGCGCGCGTCGACGCCGACCTCGGGCTCGCCGACGACGCGCCCGACAGTGTCTTCCTCGCGGGCACCGACAGCGGCGACAAGCTGCAGGCCTCCGCGAGCGGGGACACCGTCGCGGTGAGCGGCGAGCTGCGCGTCGACAATGCCGGCGCAAACGACCGGCTGACCATCTTCGGCTTCGGCGGCAGCGACACGCTGACCGCGATCGGCGCCGTCGGCGGACAGCTCGGGCTCACGCTGGACGGCGGCGACGGCAACGACGCGATCACCGGCGCGGCGGCGGGCGAGGTACTGCGCGGCGGCGCGGGCGCCGACACCGTGCGCGGCAACGGCGGCGACGACACGATCGAGCTCGGCGACGGTGCGGACACCGCGGTGTGGCGGCCGCTGGACGGCGACGACACGATCAGCGGCGACGCGGGCGAGGACCGCCTGCTCGCGCAGGGCTCAAGCGCCGACGAGACGATCGACGTATCCGCCGGCGCGGTGAGCAGCGGCGCCGGCCGCGCCGCGCTCAGCGGCGTCGAGACGGTCGCTCCCAGCCCGGCCAGCGGCACCGACATCGTGTCTGTGCAGGACCTCGCCGGCTCCGCGATCAAGAGCGTCGACGTGGACCTCGGCCGGCCGGACCAGCGCCTCGACACGCTCACGGTCGCCGGCACGCCGGGCGACGACTCGATCAAGGTCGCGGCGAGCGGCACCGACGCGCACACCGTGACCGGGCTCGCGGCCACAGTGATCATGCGCTCCACCGACCCAGGCCAGAAGCTCGCGATCGGCGGGGACGAGGGCAACGACACGATTGACGCGTCCGCCATGACCAAGGACAAGACGCAGCCGTTCCTGTTCGGCGCGGGCGGCAAGGATCTGATCGTCGGCTCGCCCGGCCAGGACGTGATCACCGGCGGCACGGGCGTCGACGTCGCGCTCCTGGGCGGCGGCCTGGACACGTTCAACTGGGCGGCCGGCGACGGCAGCGACATCGTCGAGGGCGGCGCGGGCACCGACTTCCTCCGCATGGACGGCAGCAGCGCCAACGAGCGCTTCACCGCGTCCCCGGTCGGCGGCCGCACGACGGTCAACGTGGACGTCGGCAACGTGCGTGCCGACCTCGGCGGCGTCGAGCGCCTGGACATCCTGCCGGGCGGCGGCGCGGACACCATGCGCGTCGACGACCTCAGCGGGACGGACACCGACCACGTCGACTTCGACCTGGCGATCGGCCGAGCCACAACCGCGAGCGACAAGGCGGCCGACAGCCTGACGGTGAACGGCACGTTCGGCAACGACGCGATCAGCGTCGCCGCCAGCGGCCCGGAGGTGCGCGAGACCGGGCTCGCAGCGATCGTCACCACGCGCTTCAGCGACCCCACCCTGGACTCGCTCTTTATCGACACCAAGGCCGGCAACGACCTCGTGTCGGTGGGCACGACGGTGCACCAATTGTTGAAGTTCAGCTCCGTCTGACACGCTCATCGCGATGCGCGACGAGGTCGCCCGGATCTCGCTCTGGCTCGACCTCGCCGCCGTCGGCTTCGGCGCCATCTCGCTCCGAACCACCTCCTAAAGCCGCGAAGACCACCGGATTCACTATCGCCGGCGGTGTCGCTGGCGCTGCGGTTTGCGGCTCGCTGCTTGGCGGGGCAATATCTGCGGCGACGTCAGGGGGTGTACGCGCGGTCCTAGAAGCAGCGGAGGATCGGAAAGCATCATCGGATCGTCAGGCCGCGGTCGGCGCGTCCCGATCACGCGATTAGTGCTCTCGGCACGCAGGTCCCCGCGGTAGCGCCCCTCCACGGCGCGCGCTACCCGCAGCGGAACGAGAAGCGAAAGAGTCGTTTATCGACGGTTTCGAGAATCATGCTGCCGCTGTCGCTGATTTGGCCATGCGCAGGCGGTCGTACGCGTGCCGGTGTCCGATTCGGCGACTGCCCTGTGGCGCAGACAAGCGGTTCCGGGCTATTCGTGTCCCTCCGGAATCCCTTGGCCACCGAGGCGCTGGTGTTTCGCGACCGTGCGAGCGATGGCATCGGCCTCCTCCCAGGCCTTGAGCGGAACGGAGTTGTCCGGCGCGTCCGCGCAGGCTCGATTGGTCGCATCGACCGCACGCTCAACCGCGCCCGCGAGCGCGTCTGCCTCCTCGGATTCGACCCCGTCGAGCACGATCTCCTGACCTTGGACGATCTCATTGAGGACGAGATGACCGACGCTCGGATGCCCGGTCAACTCTGCGGTCAGTCGCGCGCTCAAGTCACGCGACCAGCGGCCACTCGGGCCGCCTGACAAGGGGATGCGCAGACGCACCCCGACGCGACCTTGGGGCAAGGGCTCGCCCTTGGCCGGCCCAGCAATGGTGTGCTCCTCAGCCATGACTCCCATCCCGAACGGCAACGGAATCCCGCGTCCTACTGGACGCGGATGGTACGCACAAGCCGAGGGTTGGAAAGGAGACGACGCGTGTAGTCGACGTGACGTCGCTTCATGGTCTTGGTGGTTCAGTTTGATCTCCATAGAAGGCCGCAGTTCCAGTGCGCAGAGCGCAGCAGCAAACGTCTCCTTGCGTGCGAGCCGTCTCGTTCAAGCGGAGCCTCAGTGGCGGCGGGCGACCGCCGTCCGGGCCTGCAGTCGTCTACAGCAAGCGTGGATCCCGGGGGTGTTCGGCTGCTACTTCGTGTGGAAACGACGACGACCGGATGCGGCTGCCGTCGCTGAACGTCGCCGGTTTCAACGAGAAGCAAGAGTCTCGAGTTTCGACGGTTCTGCCATTCTCGTGGTCGTCGCGGGAGGCATCCACGCCGGGCCCGGCGGCCCGTGTTGCGCTTCAGGCGGTACGCGCGAGCTCGACCGCGAGCACGTGTTTGCATGGACCGCGCTCACCGCGGTAGCGCGACCACCACTCGCAGGTGCAGGTGGGTGGGGTGACGCGGTGGGCGCCGACGAACGCGTGGTCGCCCTCCCAGCGCACCTGCGGGACGAGCTTGCGCGCGGCGAGCAGTCGCGGGTGTAGCGCCTCGACCTGCGTGAGGTCGTAGGGAAGGTCGCGGTGGAAGTGGGTGCCGGCTTCGAGGTCAAAACCTGCGCGGCCGCGCGCGGCGAGGACGTCGAGCACGGCTGGGTCCCCGATCAGGCGCGGCTGCCAGGCGAGGTCCAGCTCGGCATCGTCGGCGGCGGGCTGGAGCGCCTCGGTGGCCAGTGGCGCCAGCGTCTGGCCCTCGCCGCTGAAGCCGCGTGACTTGGCTGGGCTGAGCACGAGCGTGAACGTCCCCGCGTCGCCGAGCGTGAGCGTGAACGCGCTGATGCCGGTCGAGCCGCCCCAGACGCGCAGTGCCGTGCCGAAGCGGGCGAGCGGCACGAGCAGCTTCAGCCGCTCGGGGTCGCGCACCGCGACGGCGCCTGGGCCGCCCGCCGCCGACCAGCGCCCGGCGGGCGTCAGGTAGACCTCGCGCGTGCGCGGGATGCTCGCCCGCAGGAACCGTTGCGCGAGCGCGCCCGGCAGCTCGAAGCCGGCCTGCAGAGCGCGCGCCGCGACGCCGACCTCTCCGAAGCCCTTCACCCAGCGCGTCGGCAGCGCGACCTTTCGCTCGATCGCCACCCCGCCCGGCGAAGCGAGCTGCAGGCCGTCGTCGCCGACGTCGAGGTGCAGCCACCCGGACGAGCCGCCGACGCGCGCGAGTACCGCTCGCGTGGCCTCGTTGATGTCGACGTTGGTCACGCCAACGCGCAGCACCTCGCCGTCGGCGCCGCTCAGCCGCGCGTCGTGGCGCGCGTAGACGCCGGCGCAGGAGCTCAGGGCCTCGAACCGGAGCTGGTCCGCGTGGCAGGTCACGACCGGGTCGGTCATCACTTTGCCGTGCTCGAAGAATTGCGCACGGGCCGTCCGCGCGACGGCGAGGACCGCGCTCGCGTGAATCGCCGGCTGGTTCAGCTCACCGCGAAAGAGCTGCGGGTGCGCGGCGACCCCGCCGCTCGTGGCGAGGTTCAGCGCGTCGGTGGTCGCGGTCGACGGGGCGGTGTAGACGTAGGCGTGCTCGATCATGTTCTCTCCATCCAGCGACGTGCGCGGCGCACGCGGGCAGCGAGCGCGAGTTGCCGTTCGTGCTTGGGCGGGTCGCCTGCGCGCTTGGCGAGCGCTTTCGCCGCCTTGTGCTTGAGCGTGCCCAGGTGCTCCCGCGAGGCCCGCGGCCCAGTGGCGGTCTGCGCGCAGAGCTCGTCGAACAGCACGAGCAGCGGCCCCGAGCGAGCGGGGGCCGCTTCGATCGTCAGGTCGAGCAGGTCGCGGACGACCGCGCGCTGGAGCGGACCGGCCTCGGCGATCGCCTGAAGACGCGGAGCGAGCCGGTTGGGCTTGATCGCCGGCAGGTCCGCACGGCCGTGGGCGAGCGTGGTCGCGTCGACGCGACCGTCCTCGATGGCGGCAATCAGGACGTCGGCGGCCAACAGGTGTTCGTCCGCAACGGACGAGCCGAGGGCGAGCAGCAGGCAGCGCGCCGTCATTGGCGCGATCGGCTCCGTCGGCAGCAGCAGGGGCGGGAACAGCTCGTGCGCGCCCGAGAGCATCGTGTACTCGGTGTCGAGGTTCCAGCCGAGCCGGTTGATCACCCCGGCGGCGCCGAGGTCCCGCCGGCCGGGATAGACGAATTGATCCGGCGTCTGGTGCCAGCGTTCTCGCTCGGACGGCTCCGTCACGGCCAGCAGATCCGCGAGCGGGCCGTCGCCCGTCGGGCCGTCGTGCGTCAGGACGAACCGGTCGATCGGCCGCACGCCGTCGAGGTCGAGCGTGAGCTCCACCGTGACCGGCGCAACCCCCGCGACGGCGCGGGCGGCGGCAGCGGCGGGCCCGGCGTCCTCGATCGGCTCGCCGCCCAGCGCGCAGCGCAGCAGCGCACCCGGCCGGCCCTCGACGTCTGCCGCGGCGTCCAGCGCAGGGGCGCGACCGTCAGGGGCGATCCGTAAGAGCGCCGTCGCGAGTTCCTCCTCGTCGGCGTCCGCGGCCTCGCGCAGCCGGGTCACCAGCACGGCCGGCTCGATCCAGCCGCCCACGTGCGTCGGCAGCGCGAGCAGCCGTCCCGCCTCCCCCCGCGCGGCGCGCCGGCTCGCCGCGAACAGGCGCCGGTGCCACGTCTCGGGACGATCACTGAGGTCCGCCACCGTGCCCGTCAGCCAGGCGCCGGCAACGTGGATCGGCCATTCGCAGTGCTGGTGCTCCACGAACCAGGGCAGGCGCTCGACGAGCGCGGCGAGCGGGCCCTCGAACGGTGCGCGTGACCCGCACTCGCGCAGGATCAGGTCCACGAGGCGCTCGTCGCGCGTCCACTTGGTGCCGAGGGATTCCGCGAGCTCGTCCAGCGTCGCCGCGTCGAGCGGCTCGCCGAGCACGGGCTCGCCCGGCACGGGCGCGAGGGGCACCGCGCCGCCGAAGTTCAACGCCTCCTGGATCGGCTGCGGGATGTCGTCGAGGTCGACCTCGACGGTCTCGAGCGTCGTCGGCAGCGCGAGCCCGAGCAACGCCTCGGCGCGGGGCCGGACGGTCGCCGCCATCACGTCCAGCTGGAGCAGGAGCGCGTCGCGCCCCGCCGCGTCGAGCGTCCAGCGCTCCAGCCGGTCCAGGACCTCGCCTTGGATCGCTGCGTCAGGGTGGCCCAGCGCGATCGCGGCCTGGGCGGGCGCCTCGTCGAGCAGCTTCAGCGCCGTGCGGACGGTCTTCTTCGTGGAGGCGGCCAGCGCGGGGGTCAGATCGGCCGCGGGCACCGCGACGCCGGACCGGGCGAGCTCCTCGACGGCGAACCCCACGATCGGCTCGACCGCCGCGCCGAGCAGCACGCGCAGCCGGTCCACGCGGGCGATGCGCTCGGCGCGGGTCGGCGCGAGGTCCTTCCACAGCTTCGTGTGCCAGGTCGCCCGGTAGGCGATCATGTCGTTGGCGAGCCCGTCGAGCAGCGCGTCGAGCACGCGCTCGCGCGGCATCCGGCCGTCCGCCGCGCACTCCGCGATCACCGCGTTGAAGCCGGCGCCCTTCGTCCACTCGTTGCTGACGTCGGCGGCACGCAGCGACTCCTGGCCCGTGTCCGCCGTCAGCAGCGCCCAGAACTCGTGCTCGAGCAGCGCAGGGTCGCGCTGCACGGCGCGGCGGGCGCCGATGTCTCTCCCGTGCGTGACCAGCGCGTTCAGATAGAGCGGCGCCGGTGGGCGTTCGATCGCTCCGGCCTGCACGAGCGCCCGCACCAACGTCCACGGCGGGTTGGTCTCGTCGGCGCCGAGCAGCCAAGCCACGTAGTCCGCCAACCAGGCCGGACGCCGGTCGAGCAGCACCGCCGCGCCTAGCTCAGGATCGATCTGCACCGCCCACCAGCGGCCGAGCCGGCGGATCTCGGTGAACGTCGCGGTTCCGGCGAGCGCGACCTGCAGCAGCGCGATCTCGCCCCAGCGGACGTGCGCGTCCGAGCTCGAGTCGGTCGTGATTGCACGCACCGACCGCAGCAGCCCCGGGGCGTGCTTGCGTCGTTCGGGCTCCGGAAGGCCGTGCAGTCCGGTGATCAGCTCGGAGAGGTTCGTGGGAAGCGCCGTCATGCGTCGCTCCAGCGTCGTGCCCGGCGCACGCGGGCGGCGAACGCGAGCTGCGCCTCCTGCTCCGCCGGTTCGCCGCCGCGCTTCACGAGCGCCTTCGCCGCCTTGTGCCCGAGCGTGGCCAGATGGTCCCGCGAGGTCCGCGGCCCGGTACCGGTCTGCGCGCACAGCTCGTCGAAGAGCACGAGCAGCGGGCCGAACCGGGCCGGCACCAGGTGGATGGACGCGTCGAGAAGCTCCCGCACGACCACGCGCCGAAGTGGGCCGGACTCAGCGATCCGAGTGAGGCTCACCGCGAGCCGGTTCGGCTTGAGCAACCCGACGTCGTCGGGCGGCAGCGCGTCGACGCGACCGTCGTCGATCGCGGCGATCAGCAGGTCCACGGCGAGCAGGTGATCGACGGGCTCCCGCGAGCCCAGCGCGAGCACCGCGACCCGCAGCGACAGCGGCGCGATCGGCTCCCACGGGGGAAGCAGCCGCCGCAGCAGCGCCCCGGTGCCGAAGGGCGCGGCCTCGTCTTGGAGGCCCCGGCCGATGTTCGCGAGCACCGCAGCCGCGGGGAGCTCACGGCGCGCCGGGAAGGTGTCAGGATCGGCGTAGTCGGACCGGTCTCTGCTGCTCACCGCGGTGAGGAGGTCGCCGAGTGGGCCACCGCCGAACGGCGCGAGCGGCTCGGCCAGGCGCACCTGCAGCCTGGAGTCAGGGCGCGGCATCTCCGCGCGATGCGCGACGTCGATCAGGAACGGCGTGAGCCCGGCGGCAGCCCGCGCGGCGGTCGCGGCCATCCCCTCATCCTCGACGGGCTCGCCCCCGAGCGCGCAGCGCAGCACCGTGCCGACATCGCCGGGCACGCCGACAGCGATGGCGAGCGCCTCCGCACGTCCGTCCGGGGCGAGCCGGAGCAGCGCTTGCGTGAACTCGACCTCGTCCACTCCCGACCCCGACGCGACGACGCGCTCGACCAGCACGCGTGGGTCGATCCACGCGCCGACGTGCGTAGGCAGTCCCAGCAGCGGTCCGGCTTCGCCACGTGCCGCCCGCGCGCCCACCGCGGCGATCCGGCGCGCCCGGGCCGAGTGGTCGGGGCGAAGCACGGGCGCCCGCCCGGTCAGCCAGCTGGCGGCGGCACCGGACGTCGAGATCATCGCGCCGCTCGTGGCCACCTCGCGGAGCTTCTCCACCAGGGGGGCGAGCGGGCCCTCGAACGGTTCCCGCGTGCCGCAGAAGCGCAGGATTGCGTCCAGCTTGCGCTCCTCTTGCGGGAACGCGTCGTGATACGTGCGCAAGGCCTCGGCGAGCTCCTCTACGGTCGCAATCGGTGCGATCGGCTCACCCAGCACCGGCTCGCCCGCGATCGGCGCCGGCGGCAGCGGTCCGCCGAAGTTCAGCGCCGCCTGGATCGCGGGCGGGATGTCGCCGACGTCGACGCAGACTTTCGGTGCCGCGGCCTTGAGCTCCAGGCCGAGCAGCGCCTCGGCGCGCGGGCGCTGGGTCGCGGCCAGCAGGTCCAGGTGCTGGAGCAGCGCCTCGCGGGCACGGTCGTCGAGCGTCGTGCGCTCGAGCCGATCGAGCACCGCGCCCTGGATGGCGGCGTCCGGGTGCCCGAGGGCGATCGTCGCATTGAGGGACTCGTCGTCCAGCAGCTTGAGCGCTCCGCGGACGGTCTTCTTCGAGCTCGCCGCCAGCGCGGGGGCGAGGTCGTCCGCCGCCACCGGAACCTGCGCGTGCGTGATCTGCTCGACCGCGAACGCGACGATCGGGTCGGCCGCCGCGCCGAGCAATACGCGCAGCCGGTCCGCGCGGGCCGCGAGCTCCACCCGGGTCGGCGCGAGTGCCTTCCAGAGCTTCGTGTGCCAGGGCGCACGGTAGGCGATCATGTCGTTCGCGAGCCCGTCCAAGAGCGCGTCGAGCACGCGCTCACGGGGCATCCGGCCGTCGGCCGCGCATTCCGCGATCACCGTGTTGAAGCCGGCGCCCTTCGTCCACTCGTTGCTGACGTCGGCGGCGCGCAGCGACTCCGGACCTGTGTCCGCGACGAGCAGGTCCCACAGCTCGCGATCGAGCAGCGCCGGGTCGTCGGCGACGAGCCGGGCCGCCCGGCCGCCGCTGCCCTCGGCACGGCCCTCGGCGATCAGCGCGCTCAGGTACGGTGGCCCCGGGCGCTCGATCGCGCCCGCGCGGACGAGCCCGCGCACGAGCGGCCACGGGGACTCGAAGCGATCGGCGGTGAGCCGCCACTCCGCGTACTCCTGCAGCCAGTCGGGGCGCCGGTCCAGAAGCACGGCCAGGCCGTACTCGGCGTTGACCATCGAAGCCGACCAGCCGCCGAGACGCCGGATCTCCTTCAGCGTCGCCGTGCCAAGCAGCGCGACGTGCACCACGGACTCCCGGTAGTAGTCGCCCGAGAGGCCGCGCGCGTGCCGCAGTAGCTCGGGCGCGAGCGCGCGCCGCTTGCCCTCGGGCAGGCCGCGCAACGCCCGCGCGATCCGGGCCGGATCGCCTTCGCTGATCCCGTCGAGCACCGGTGAAGCGTTCCACAACGAGTGGACGGGGGTCGCACGCGTGGGTCGGTGGAGTCCTGGCGCATAGCCGCCCCTGGCCTTCGCGTTCCGCCGGTCGAGGCCGGGACGGCCGCGGCTGGGCTCGTGCGGTTGGTGGTGTGATCGTCTCGGTCACACGGTCGGGATCGCTGCTGTGGACGAAATGGTGCCCATCGACGAATTCGAACCTTCTGCCCTGCCTCCGGCGCGATCGGTGTCCGGTGTCGCGGCGGCGGCTACCGTGACCTGATGGTCACCAGCTCGGAAGAGGACGACGTCTTTGCGCGCGACGTACTTCGCGCCGCCGCGGAGCAGATTGAGCGATTTCCGCCGGCAGGCGCGACCAACTGTGATGCTCGCTTGGACGGACTCGACCTCGTAATCGGGTGCACCGCCGAGCGCTTTCCCGGCGGGCGGGTTGCCTATCGCGTGGAAGCGGTGCCTCGCGATGCGTCCGATCGCGCCTCGCGAATCGGCTGGGCGGGCACAGTCGTCGCCAATTGGAAGGAAGCCCTGGAGGCCGCCGACGCCCTTTCGCCCGGTCCACCTGACTCGGACGGCACACGCTGGCTGCCCGATTGACCGGCGCTCCGGAACGTCCGAGAGTCCCTCTTCTCGACGGTTTCGATACCTCGCGACGCTACCGCCGGCGCGTGGCGTCGTCGCTGCTTGAGGCGAAAAGAAGCAGTCGCCCGTCAGACTGCCGCTGAAATGGTCGAGCAACTCGCATCCTCGTAAGAACGGGAGCGCACCGACTTGAAGGCGCGAGGCATTGACGCGACGTTGGAGCGCAGTCCCGATGACGGGCGGGAAAGCGCCTCGGCGTGGCTAGCGGTGACCCGAGGCGAGACGGCGGGCCAGATCACCGTGTGCGAAAGCGGCGAATGCGAGCTGTGGGCTCCGGTGCGCGAGGAGGAGATAGCTGGCACAGATCCGCAGGCGGAGCATCGGAAGCTAGGGCCCGTGCATCGCCGCTTCGCGGACTGGTATGGGGCTGGCCGCGTTCCTCGAGCCGGCTGAGCAGGTCTAGTCCCCGTTGGTCAGCCCCGGGTGCGGCGGCGCGCTGGCGGGCAGCCCGAACCGAGGGAAGAGCGCGGTGTCGGTGAACACGGTCATCGCGGTGATGCCGTCGCGGGCGATCGTGAGGACCACGATCGCGTAGGGCGTGCCGTGCCAGTACGCGGCGGCGGCGGGCTGCCCGTTAGCCGTCGTCGGGATCAGGCGCCAGGCGCCGGGCTGGTGCAGAGAACGCCCGATGAACTCTAGGCAGGTCCGTTTGCCGCTAAACCATGTCTTCGACTTCGTCCCCTCGAGCGTGGCGTCGTCACGCAGGACGCGTTCCAGTGAGTGGATGTCGGCTTGCTCGAAGGCCGTGATGTAGCCGTCGAGGAGCGCGCGGACCTCGGGCTCGGTCGGCTCGACGACGTCGCGCTCGTCGAGCGGCGCCTCGGAGAGCTTGGCGCGGGCGCGTTGCAGGATGCTGCGGGTGGCGGGTACGGTCGTGCCGAGCGCGTCCGCGATCTCTTCGGTCTTCCAGTCGAGCGCGTCGCGCAGGATGAGCACCGCGCGCTGGCGCGGCGGCAGCTGTTGCAGGCTGGCGATCATCGCCAGTCGCAGGCTGGCGTTGGCGGTCGCCACGTCGGCGGGGTCGGGCAACGGCTGCACCCACAGCACGTCGCGATCCTCGGGAAGGGGCTGGGACGGGTCGTCCCCGGGTGCGCCGAGGCCGTTCGGCAGCGCCCGGCGCGGACGTCCCTCCAGCGCGGAGAGGCACGCGTTCGTGGCGATGCGGTGGAGCCACACCCGCACGGAGGACCGACCCTGAAAGCCCGCCCAGCCGCGCCACGCGCGCATATACGTCTCCTGCACGAGATCCTCGGCGTCCGCGCCCGAGCCGAGCATCCGGTAGCAGTGCTGGAGCAGCTCGGCGCGGTAGGCCTCGGTGGCCGCGACGAAGGGCACTTCGCGCATCAGCCGATCAGCGGCGAGACCCATGCCCCGAGCCTCGCGATCGCGGCGTCCGCCGGGTCGCCGTGGCCCGCGTCGAATTGGAAGGTGTGCTGCTGGCCGTCGACGACGTCCAGCCGCACGGCGACGCCGGCCTGCTCGGCGCGCGCGACGAGCCGCCGGGCGTCGTCGAGCAGCATCTCGGCGCCGCCGACCTGGACGTACATCGGCGGCATCCCGACGAGGTCGGCGAACGCTGGGCTCGCCAGCGGATCCCGCGCGTCGCCGTCGGGCCCGAGGAACAGCGCGGCCAGGCCGTGCAGGTCCGCGGGCGACGGGTCGCCGAACAGCAGATCGGTCGGCCGGTTGGTCTCGATCGAGGGGTAGTCGAAGGTCATGTCGGTCCACGGCGACAGCAGCAGCAGCGCCGCGGGATCGGGAAGCCCGCGCTGACGCGCGCGCAGCACGGTGGTAAGGGCCAGGCCGCCGCCCGCGCTGTCGCCGCTGAAGGCGACGTCGCGCGCGGCGACGCCCTGCTCGAGCAGCCAACCGTAGACGTCAGTGCACTGGTCGACCTGCACGGGGTGCTGGTGCATCGGCGTGTGGTGGTACTCGACGATCAGCGCTCGCGCGCCCGCCGCCTTGGCGAGGTGCCCGAAGAGCTTGCGGTGCGTCCACACGGAGCCGCCGATGAAGCCGCCGCCGTGCATGCAGACGATCACGCCGCCGCCCACGTCGTGCGGGACAGCCCACAGGGCGGGCACGCCGCCGGCGTTGATCTCGGCGTAGTCGACCGCGCCCGGCTCGGCGGTCACGTCCCCCCAGCGGGCGTTCAGTGCGGCGAACTCCTCCGGCGACAGGCCGGCTTCGGCGGCGGACGCGTTGGTGGCCCGCCAATGATCATCAAGAGTCGAAACGAGTGTGCTCATATCCCTACAGACCGCCGCCGTGCCCGAGATGCATCGCTCACTCGTCAACTGAGACCCACGACAGTGTGAAACCCGCCGGGCACGCGGCTGCGACTGGCGACCCACACGGTTCCGAAAGGAGCTGCTCCCCCTCGCGGGCCGGCCGGTGCTCTAGCACGTCGTGGAGGAGTTCGTCGCGGCGGGCGTAGCCGACATAGTCCTCCTCGCCGGCCAAGCCGACGCTGACCCAGCACCTGCCTGCCGTCGCCGACGCGTTCGACGTCGCGTTGATGTCGTGCTCCAGCCGCATCCTCGACGCCGCACCGCAGCTCTTCTGCGAGCGCGGCGTGCACGCGGTGAGCGTGAACGAGATCGCGGCATGCGCCCCGATGTCGGATCGAGGCCATCCCCTTCGTCGTAAGGGTGAGCCGCTCACGAGGAGCGGCACAACCGCACCAGGAGCGACGACATGAAGCTGACGACCATGACGCAGGTCACCATCGACGGAGTTATGCAGGGAAACGGCGGCCACGACGACCCCCGGAACGAATTCGAGCGCGGCGGCTGGGCGCGGGGCACGGGCGACGAGAGCACTACGAAGTTCATCAACGACACCTACGCGCGCGCCGACGCGTTCCTGTTCGGCCGGCGGACGTACGAGATCTTCGCCGGCTCGTGGGGGTCCCTGACAATCGACGAGGTCCCCGGCTGGGTGCCCACCTGGCGGGCCCTGGACAGCCGGCCCAAGTACGTGGCCTCTACCACCCTGGTCGACCCGGCGTGGGCGGGCACCACCGTCCTGCCTGATGACCTCGCGGGCGCCATCGCGGACCTGAAGGCCACGCCGGGCGGCGAGCTGCAGGTGCACGGCAGCGGCGTCCTGATCCGGTGGCTGCTGGACAACGACCTGGTCGACGAGATGACGCTGGTCGTCATCCCGGTGATCCTCGGCCAGGGCACGAGGCTGCTCCCCGAGACCGGCCCCGACCACGCGCTCGAGCTGGTCGACTCGCACGTCGACGCGAAGGGCGTGACGATCCAGGTCTTCCGACCGGTGGGGCGCCCGCAATACGCAACGAGCTGAGCCCTGATCACCGACGCTGCAACCACAGGAGGCGATGTTCAGATCGGGGTCCTTAGCTAGCTAGACAAGGACTCCGACGTGTCAGCGGCTCTTGCTCGCCTACTCGCCCTGTTGACTAACGCTGTCGCTTCGAGGCTTGCTGTTTGGATCTGGTTCGTCGGTGACGTCCGATGCGAGGTGAAGGCTCCGCGACCGGCGGCGAGCTGACTCTCTTTGAGGCTGTCGGCCGTCGGGCCTGACCACCTTTTGCTGTGTCGCTCGTCGCCGGTCGGGAGGTCCGGCGTGACTTGATAGGAGCGTGGCAGCGCCCTCAGCAAGCCGTGTCCGCCGGGCGTCCACTCAATCCGAGGTGGAGGTGGACGAGGTCATGATCGTGCTCGGTGCGGACACCCACAAGCGCTCGCACACGATCGCCGCGGTCTCGGCGGCGACCGGCGAGCTGCTGGGCGAGCAGACCGTGCAGGTCGGCGCCAAGGGATTTGCCGCGCTTGTGGTTTGGGCGCGCGAGCTCGGCAGCGAACGGGTGTGGGCGCTGGAGGACTGTCGGCACGTGTCGGGCTCCTTCGAGCGGTTTCTGATCGCACGCGGCGAGCGCGTCCTGCGCGTGACGACGACGCTGATGGCCGACACGCGGCGTCGCGCCCGCGCGCGCGGCAAGTCCGACAGCATCGACGCGCTCGCGGTCGCGCGGGCGGCGCTGCGCGAGGGCCTGGACGCCCTGCCGGCCGCGCACCTGCAGGGCCCTGAGCTCGATCTGCGGCTGCTCGTGGACCATCGCGAACGCCTCGTTCGTCAGCGCGTTGCGCTCAACAACACGATGCAGTGGCATCTGCACGACCTCTGGCCCGAGCTACGACTGCCCGGCAGCTCGCTGTTCTACGGCACCTGGGGCCCACGCATCGCCCGGCGGCTCGCGCGCACCGAGCAGACGATGCGCGTCCGCATCGCCCGCGACGAACTACGCCGCATCCGCGAGCTCTCGCAGACGATCAAGGCGCTCGAGGCCGAGATCGCGGGCCTGGTCGCCGAGATCGCGCCACAGCTCCTGTCCGAGCCAGGCCTTGGGCCGCTGACCGCGGCCAAGCTGGTCGGCGAGATCGCCGGCGCGGCCAGGTTCACCAGCGACGCCAAGCTCGCGCGCGCCGCCGGCGTCGCTCCGATTCCGGTCAGCTCCGGCAACACCAACCGCCACCGCCTGGACCGCGGCGGCAACCGCCAGATCAACGCCACCATCCACCGCATCGCCGTCACCCGCCTGCGCTGCCACCCCGAGACCCAGGACTACATCGCCCGCAAACGCGCCGAAGGCAAGAGCACCAAAGAAGCCCTCCGCTGCCTCAAACGCCACCTCACCCGCCGCCTCTGGCACTTGCTCCAGACCGACGCCACCACCCAGAATCAGACGATCACACCATCAATCTCTTGACATAGGAGCAGCAAAGGGAGCAGCGACGCGCGCGCCGACAAGTGTCGCTTGTCGACGAAAGCGCCGCCGTGTCGGGATGACTTCATTTCTCGATGATCTAGGACCTCGGTGAACCCCCGTGCACAATGGTCGTCTCGTGTCGCTCCGCGGATCCACCATCGTTCGAATGCTCGCCGTCGTGGACGCCTATGGTCCGGTGGGCATTGGGTTCGAGGTCTCGACAGAGTTCACGATCGAGGTCTGCGGCCGATCCGGAACACTCTGGCAATACAGCTCCGGACCCGCCTGTAGTGCTCTTGATCCCGGTGTCGGGGACCTCGCGCGGTGGTTCGACTTCTGGGCGCGAGATCGCTTTGCCGATCTCCTCACCGACGTTCGACGCGACGGCTTCGACGGTCCCGATCCTCCGGCCGACTATGGCATTGCGTGGGACATCACCGACGCAGCGCGCGAAACCCAGCGGCGCTGCGACGCGACACCCGTCGACCAGCGACCGGCGATCCCCGAGCCGATCCGCATACCGGTGCCTGAGTCGGGCGTGTTGTGGAACGAACCGATGGTCTCGTGGAGGCGGAAACCAAGCCCTGGTACGGACTGACGCTTGAGCTCGGCGCGCCGAGGTGCTGCGTGACTGGGCCCGTCGTAGTGAGCTCGGATTAGGTGTATGGCGACGCGCGCCCACACCTAGTCGATACCCAGCGCGAGCCCCACGGGCGCGAGTGTGCCGCTTCTCGACGATCTGAGCGCTCTGCGGATCGTGCTGGCCTGTCGCGCTGCTCACAGATCGGTTGGCGCGCCGCGCTGCTGTGGCGGCGGCGCGCCTTCCATCTAGCCGGGCAGCGGTTCCTGCGCGCGCGGCTCGTTCGAATAGGCATCCGCCGGCTCGAGGAACTCGCGCATCTGTTCGCGTAGCTCCGGCGTGTCCTCGTGTCCGTGCACTGAGGCGGCGTGCTCGGCGGCGGCGCGAATGACTTCCTCCTCTTCACCGATGATGGTGAGCGAGCAGTTGGTGTCGCTCGGCCAGCGACGGCAGTCAGCCATCTTCCTCGCCATAGAACCTCCTTTGTCGAGTCGATTCTCTGCCCTTTGGCGCCGAGCGTCAATTCAGACTCGACGCCGGGACATCACTCGAAGGGCGCCTAAAGCCGAGAAGCCCGCAAGAGTGCCCCAATCGACGGATGCGGGATGCGAACGGACGACGTCAGCACACTTGAGATCGCCACCGATTCTGCCGATGCAACAGCGATGCGCACCGTCCGCGTGCTGATCTGGGGCTACGTGCTCCTTCTGGCGCCGCGGCGTGCGCCGTAGGAATGCTCGGCTCGATCGGCACGGCGCTCTGCGACTCCGGCGATTGCCCATCCGACACGGCGGCTGCGAACTACGCGCGCATGTTCTGGGCCGGCGCTGGGACCTTCGTGTTCGTGACCGTGTGGCTGATCGCCCGGGCACTGCGACGCCGTCGAAGGAACATCCGACGCTGACGCCCGATCGGCGCCGTCGAACGGTTGCGCGACCACGACGCCAATCTCAGCTGGGAGTTGCCGCAGGCGTTGTTCGACTTCGTCGGCAGTGCTGCTCCTCGACGATTGCGCGATCTTCGGCGACCCGGCGCCGCTCGACGCGGGCTCCGACCACGTCGTCCTGCGCGCCGTTGCGGAGCTTGACGCGACTCCACTGCGACTGCGCGGTACCACGCTCGTGCTGCACCTACCGCTTCGGGCCAAGCTCGCGCCGCCTACGCCCGGGACCGGCCGCGTTCGCTCTCCACGGCTCGTTCCACCGCCAGCGCGAGTTCGCGCTGCGCTGGAAGCTCGTCGCCGACGCGTCGCGGGCCAGGGGCTGGCGGCTCGAGGCCGTCTCACCGCACTGGCTCCGCTACGCGCTCGGCTGACGGCCTAGTGGTGGGTGAGCGAGAGCACCGCGAGCTTGTCGTTGGTGTTCAGGCCGCTGAAGAGCTGCGTGAAGTCGCGCCCGCTCGGCGCGCTGTAGTGGATTTCCATCTCGATGTCGTCGTCCTGCTTGACGCTCACCGTCTGTACGACGCTGCGCGACTGCCCGGGCTTCAGGTTCGTGATGCTGCCGCCGAGCGTCATGTCGTTCCACCCTTCGAGGGCACCTGGGTTCTTCACCCGGTGCCCCGTCTCGGGGATGAAGAGCGTCAGGTCCGTCTTATTGACGAACTTGATCTCCAGGTTCTTCGTCTGTGTCTGTCCGAACGCCATGTCGGTCCTTCCGTGGGTGGTGGGGGTTGTCGAGAACGAAGACCCCTCACGACGCGCCGAGGTTGGACACTTGCGCACGGACTGGCGAGATCGTTGTCGGTGGCTGAGGCTGCCGGCCCCGCGGCTGGCCACCATCAAAATCGCGATCGCGAGCAGCTCGTGCGCACCGAGGTTCTGGTCGAGCATGAGAAAGCCGGCCAGCGCGGCGACCGCCGGGTCGAGCGACATCAGCACGCCGAACACCGCCTCCGGGAGTCGGCGCAGCGCCGCGAGCTCGAGCCAGTAGGGGAGCCCGAGGAGGCGAGCGCGACGATGAGCGCCGAGGTCACTAGGTCGGGCTCGGCGGGCGCGTCCTGCCCGATGCAGGTCCGGGGGCGGCGAACGACGGCCTGCCGCGGTCAACCCTGGCCGCGAAGCCTTCGCTGGCGCCCGACCCGGGGTCGGCGACCCAACCGCTTGAGGACGTGCCGCTTCTCGACGATCTGGACGCGATGGCCGGCATCAATGGCGCTGCTGCGACGCGCGACGGTGGTCGACGGGGGGTCTGAACAACCCTAGGCTGACGGCGTGCAGCTTTCTCGCCGATCGCAGCAGAAGTTCGCCGATATGGCGACGTCTCTCGGCACCGTCCGGACCATCGAGGACGTCTACGAAGCCCACGGTTTTGTGCTTCCGCCGGGCTTCCGAGCGACCGAGGGGCGCGCCCGTCGCTCGGTCTGCGAAGCCGCAGAGGCAGGCCTCGACCTCTCGGATCCGGGAGTATCTGTCTACTGGTCGCCGTCGATGATTGGGGACGCCGGAGCGCGAGCAGCTGGTTCGGTCCGACCCCGGATCCGAACGACGACCCACTGCTTGATGATGCGCGCGCGCTGGTGCGAGCACTGCAACGCGACGGCGCTCCCGTCGATGACGACGGCAACCTGGTGCTCGGCGCGACCGCGCCAACGCTCGCCGTGGAGAAGTTTGACCGGCTGAGTGAGCCGCGCGTGTTGATGGAGCCCCTCGGCGCATCGAAGCAGGGATCGCTGCGGACCCGGCGGCAGCTATGGGCTCGGCCAAAGAACTGGTTAGAGAGCAGCTTCAAGTTCGTGCTCGACGACAACGGCGTCGAGTACCCGCGAGCAGCTGGGTTGACCGATCTCTACAAGCTAGTTGCCAGAGAGCTGCGGCTCAGCCGCGAAGCGGTGCCAGCTAGCGCGAAGGGCTCGGCCGCCGCACATCGCGTCTCCAGAATCTCGCCACGGCAGTTCAAGGCTTGGCGGAGCTGCGTAACGAACTTGGGCTCGGTCACGGTCGGACCGCGTGTTCGCCGGCACTTGCCCGTCACGCGCGCCTTGCCGCGAACTCAGCTCGCGCCATCGTCGAGTTCGTGCTCGAGACGTGGCACGAGCGTAAGCGCGACGGGTCCGGAGAGGCGTAAAGCCCACTCGCAGGCGGCGGTGTCGAGAGTGCTGCTTGTCGACGCCTCCAGCACTTTGCAGGGACTCCGTGTCAACGCGGCGGCGCCAATCGGCACGCGGATTGCTGCCCTCTCGATGACACGCAGCGGCACGGCCGCGGCTGCTCCGGACTGGGGTGTGCGCGATAGGTTCGTCGAGTGGACGGCAGGTCAGACACCCCACGCTCCTTGCGAGGGCAGCGCCCGAAAACGTGGTTGCTCTACGGCTGCTTTCCGCTAGGCGGGCTGCTTGTGTTCGCGGTCCTCGCATCCTGGAGCGCGGGCGCGTTCGATGACGTGCTTCTCGTCTTCACCGCGGCACCCTCGATCATGGCGGGAGCCGTGACGACGGCCGGCTTGGCGTTTCGTCACTGCCGGCGGTCCGGCGGCTCGCGAGACCGCGCGGCGTCGCTGGCAGTCGCGTCGATCGCCACGGCGTTCGGTATCGGCTTGGCCCTCTACGCAGCATTGCTCATCTACGCGTACCTCTACGTGTTTGCGGCCTAGCGCCTAACCCACGATCGGCGGCGCTTACGCAGTCGGCGTCGTCTCGATTGTGCTGCTCCTCGACGACCTAGAGACGGCCAGCGCCCATCGGCGCGCTGCTCCGTTCAGGCGGAAGGAGAAGCGCGCTGGTGCATCCATCCGGGCGGCTAGAGAGGGGGCCGACCGTGATGCGCGTTAGCGGATCCAGAGCTGCTCGAGGAGCGTCGTCCAGACGGGGTGATGCTGGTAGTTGCCGACGCGCTTTGAGACCAAGGTGATGGCGCGGCGATTGACGAGCGGGATGGCGGGCGCCGCGGCCTCAAGGTCGCGGTATACACCCCTCCAGAGCGCGTCGGCGCGCGGGCCGGGAGCGGCCAGCGCCGCCTCGATCCGCGACTCGAGGCGGCGGTCGCAGAATCGGGCCAGGTTTTCGTTGCCGGGCGACCGGGGGGCGATCGCTGCGCACCGGAACGGTGGCACGAAGTTCGATGGAGCTGAGGAGTCAGCGGCCCAGCCGTCGATGCCCATCTGCGGCGGCGTGCGCGAACGGGCCATCGCGTTGCGGTAGGTCTGGTAGTCACCGAAGACGCGCAGTGAGCTGTGGTAGCCGAGTTCGCGCAGGAGCGAGACGAAGTAGCGGGCTATGTCGCGCTTTTCGCGGTTGATCCAGACCGTGACCTTCGTGCCCTTGGTCTGAGACTGCTCGATCAGGTGCCGCGCTCGTTCGAGGTCGGGCGCGCTCCAGCCGCCGCCGGGGCTCGGGTGCAGCGTGTATGGACACGACGGTCGGTAGTTCGGGAAGCCGGGCGGCAGCAACTGGCAGGTGGGTTGGGCGAGGTCGGGCCCGCCGGCGAGCGTGGTGATCGCGTGCCGGTCGACGGCGTAGTTGAGCGCGCGCCGGACGCGCGGGTCGTCGAACGGGGGCGTGCGCACGTTGAGGAACATGTAGTCCAGTTCGGGCATGGCAGTGGTGTGGAGCTGTCCCGCGTTGCGGGTCGCGAGCGCCGGCAGGCTGGCGTGCACAGCACCGCCGAACGGCCCGACGACGGGCACGACGTCGGCTTCTCCGCGCTGGACGGCGGCGACTTCGGCGTCGCGGTGAGGGTTGACGCGGACGACGATCTCGTCGGCGAAGCCGTCGGGGCGCGCACCCGGCGACGACGCACCGAAATGCGGGTTGCGGACGAGCCGCGCGCCGCGCTTTCGGTCGTAGCTGACGATCCGGTAGGGCCCGGTTCCCGGAGGCTGCGCGCGGCCGAAGGGCTGCGCGGCCGGCGCGACGACCGCAAGCGAGTACGCAAGCCCGTGGAGGAACTCACCGTCGGGTCGCGTCAGGTGAATTGTGATGGTGCGCCGGCGCGCGTCGGCCACGATCCCGGCGGACAGGTCGCATCTCGCGGGCCGTCTCGCGCACCGTTGCCCGCCCACGATCCCCTGGTAGTACGACCCGAGCCCGGGATCGCGGCGGAAGAGGGCTTCGAGCGAGGCGCGGAAGTCCTCCGGGCGGACGGGCGAGCCGTCGGAGTAGCGCAGCTTCGGTCGCAGCTTGAAGACGTAGGTTCGCCCATCAGGGCTCGGGGGCGGGACGTCGGTGGCGAGAGCACCGACGAGCGGGCCGAACATCGCGCCGCCGGCGCGCCGGTAGGCAACGAGGCCGTCGTAGGCGAGCGAGAGCAGTGCGTCGGCTGTGAGGTCGCCGTAGCTGGCGGGCTCGAGGCGGTCGTAGTCGAGCGGGTTCGCCTCCACCCGCAGTGTTCCGCCGCGGTGGGTCGCCGGCGCCGCGAGCGCCGCCGTCCACACCTTGCCGTCGGCGACGGCGATCGCGATCGGACTGCTCTTCACCGCGATCGGCTCGGCTGTCCGCCGCGTCACGGGGTCGATCCGCGAGACGGTCCCATCGGTCGAGCTCGTAACCCACACCCCGCCGTCGCCGGCTGCGATCGCGCTCGGATCGCGTGGCACCTTGACGATGTCGGTGACCGCGTCGGTCGCAGCGTCGACGCGCGAGACGGTCGCGTCCTGGCGGTTCGCGGTCCACGCCGCCCCGCCTGCAACCGCCACGTCGACCGGGCCGTTGCCGACGGCGATCGTCTTCACCACGTCGCCCGAGCGCGGCTCGATCCGAAACACGGTCGCGCCCTCCTCGCTCGTGACCCACACGGCACCCTCGCCGACAGCGAGCGCCGTGGGGTTCGCGCCCAGATCGATCTCGCGCGTCACCGCTCCGCGCTCCAGGTCGATCCGGGTCACAGTGCGGTCTGCCTCGGAGGCCACCCACAGGGCCCCGAACCCGGCGACGATGCCACGCGGGGCGTTGCCCGCGGCGATCCTGCGCACGACCCGATTGACCGCGGGGCTGATCTGCCACACCGCGCCGCCTCGATCGGTGACCCACAGCGATCCGGCCGCGAACGCAAGATCCGACGGGCCCTCGCCGACGGGGATCGTCACGATCTGATCGCGCCCGGGCTCGATCCGCGACACGGTGCCGTCGCCCGCGTTGGCAACCCAGACCGACCCGCCGCCGACGGCGAGCGCGCTTGCTCCCCGCCCGACCGGATACTGCGCCGTGATCTGCCCCGATCCCGGGTCGATCACGCCGACCGCATTCTCGTCGATCGACGCGATCCGCTCGGGCCCGCTCCAGCGGCCGACGGCGAAGACCGCGAGCCCGCCGACCAACACGAGCGCCGCCACGGCAACGAGCACGCGCCGACCCGGCGTCCGTGCCACGACCGGCGGCGCGCGGCCCCCGGCCACCACCGGAGACGACACCGCGGCAGACGGCGCCACGGCGGCGGGCAGATCCAGCGCGGCGTCCTGGCGCAAGATCGCGTCATGCAGGCGCCGCAGCTCGCGATCGGGCTCGACGCCGATCTCGTCGACCAAAACCCGGCGGGCGTGCCGATAGGCCGCCAGCGCCTCGGCCTGGCGGCCGGAGCGATACAGCGCCAGCATCCGCTGCCCGTGCAGCGGCTCAGAGAGCGGATGCGCGGCCACCAGCGCCTCGAGCTCGCCGATCAGCTCGCGATGCCGGCCCGCGGCCAGCTCGCCATCGATCGCGAGCTCGGTCGCGCGCAACCGCAGCTCGTCCAACCGGCGGATCTCCGCACCGGCGAACGGCTCATCAGCGACGTCGGCCAGCGCCGGCCCGCGCCACAACGCGAGCGCCTCGCGCGCGAGCCCAGCGCCCGGGCCGTTGGCCTCGGCGGCCTCAGCGACGAGACACTCAAACCGGGCGGCATCGACGCGATCGGCCGCCAGGCGCAGCTCATAGCCGCGGCCGCGGGTGACGATCTCGGCCTCCGCGCCGAGCAGCTTGCGCAACTGCGACACGTAGAGCTGCACGAGCTTGGGCGCGCTCGGAGGCGCCCGCTCGCCCCACAACCCCTCGATCAGCCGATCGGTCGACACCGTGCGATTGAGCTCCAACGCGAGCATCGCCAGCACGGCACGCTGCTGCCTGGGCCCGAGCGCAGCGGGCCCGCTGTCGAGACTGGTCTCGATCGGTCCGAGAAGGCGGATGTCCATGCCGCAGGAACGGCGGAGGAGTGACAGAGCGAGCCTACTCCCGCGACGGCCACCGCGAATCGACCGGCCACTGACCCAGAATCGACCGGCGATCGACCGGGCCGCGGCAGCCTCCCGGGCGTCCCGCACACCTCAGCCGAGGTCCATCATGCCGCCCCGCCGTCTCAGGGGCGCCGTTGCCGGCGCCCTCGCCGCCACGGCCCTCGCCACACCAGCCGCCGGCGCGCGCCCCGTGCAAACCATCCCTACCTCCGCACCGCCCACTCCGCCCGCGGCTGGAGCGTCCCAAGCGCACGCACCCGCCCCGACCGTCATCCGCCGCAACGACAGAGGACTCGACTGGGGCTCGGCCGGCATCGGGGCCGCCGCCGCCGCCGCGATCGTCCTGCTCGCCGTCGGCGGCGCCTGGGCAGGCTCGCGCGCCGGCGTTCGCCCCACCCGCTGATCCGCTACCGATTCAAAGGAGGGTGCCATGAGGCATCTACGTCATACCGTTCTGACGGCCCTGGCGATCGCGCTGTGCGCAGCGCCCGCCACCGCCGCTCACCAACACAACGACCACGGACGCGCCGTGATCTCACCCGCGCGCGGCGGCGGACTCACCGGCGGCGAATTGCAGGCCGAGGCATGGGCACGGTCGCTCAGCGGCAGCAACGCCACCTTCCAGGGAACCTGCACGACGCTCGCGCCCGACGTGCTGCAAGGGCACGGAGGAGACGACGGAATCGCGAGGTGCACGGCCACGCCACGCTCGCGACTGTACGTCGGCTTCGGCTCCTTCTGCGACGACCTCGAGGATCCGTTCCCTGTGACCGAACGAGAGCAGCTCGCGTGCGCCAGGGCCGTCAGCCAGGAGTCCTTGAAGGAGCTCAACGTCACCGTCGACAACGGCGACCCCATCAACATCGTCAGGCCACGGTTTGAGCTCATCTCGCCACAACGAACGATCGCGTTGCCCGCCGACAACGACTTCCACGTGCCTGCGGGAACCCCCCTGACCTTCACCGCCCACGGATGGGGCGTCGTGGTCCACTCGCTGCGGCCCGGCCGCCACACCGTCACGCTCGAAGTAGTCCACCCTGACAATTCCCGCGAACTCTTCATCACGATCATCCTCAAGGTCGTTCGAGGCGGCCACTCCGACGACCGCGACCACGGCGACGACTAGAGAAGCTGGTTGCAATCCATTGCGCAGAAGGCCCGCGCCCCAGCGGCCTTCTGGCCGGGCGACGACGGAGCTTCGAACGACCGCCGCTCGACCTGGTACGGCCGCGTTCGCTGCCGTTTGAGGCACACGCGATAGCCAGGCCGGCGACGGACGGCGCTATCGCAATGGACGACGGGAGGAGCCAAGGACGCGCTCGAAGAGAAGTGCGCGCCCCATGCCCGCCATGAAGTGCGTACGACCGTGTCAGCAACCTAGTGTCGACGGAAGCGCGTCGGGCGCCCGGCCTTCTATCCCCCGCTGGCGCGCTTGCGCATGAGGAACTTGGAATGGCCGACGGGATAGTCCGGGAGATCGCCTACGACCTCGAATCCGTTTCGCGTATAGAAGTCAGGCGCTTGGAAGCTGTGCGTGTCGAGCGCCAGTTGGAGGCAGCCACGGGCGAGCGCGATGCGTTCCGCGCCCTGCAGCAGGCGGCTGCCGACGCGCCGGCCGCGCGTGTCTTCGCGGACCCAGAGGGCATCGATCCAGCACGTACTGCCCCAGGTCCAACCGTAAATCCCACCGATCAGGGCCCCGTCCTCGTCGGTCTCGGTGACCAACAGCTCCTCGAAATCATCGATGCCAGTCGTCTGGACGTTGAAGCGGTTGATCTCGTCGGCCAAGGCCCGGGCTACAGCCCGCTCCGCCGCCGTGAGTCGTGTCGTCCCTTTGTCGTCAGGCGCCATCGCGCAAAGTCTCGCTTCTCGACGCTTCGTGCATCCTCGCCGACGGCCTCACAGGCACGCAGAGCGCGCGCGAGTCTGGGTGGATGGCTAGCGCTTGCGATCGAGGATGAGCCCGGCTCCGACAAGCACGGCGGCGACGGCTATCGCGCCTGCCCACAGCCAATCGCCCACAGAGTGTGCACCGAGCAGGCACTGCACGGGCGCAGCGAGGATGACTACGAGAGCGGCTATGCGCAGCCATCGCGGCGGGTTGGAGAGCAGCTGCGACACGAGAAGGCGCTACCCGGGCGAGAGGCACCAGAGGCTTCGGCGGTCTGGAGGGCCAGAGCGAGTCGTCGACGTAGCAGCGAAGAGTGCTGCTTATCGACGAAGGCGTGTTGTTCGGCGTCCGTGCGCCGGCGGTCGTCGTGGTCTCTGGGGTCCGCGACGTCATGAAGGCCGCGGTGTGGCGGGTCGGTATCGGGCGTTGATCGCCAGTGTCGGGTCGCCTTCGTGGACTCGGTGAAGGCGGATCGGGTCGCTTCCTGGGTTGTCGTAGAGCCGGATGCCCTCGCCGAGCAGGATCGGCGCCACGTGCAGGTCGATCTCGTCGATCAGCCCGAGCTCGAGGAGCTGACGGCCGATCGTGGGCGAGAACACCTCGAGGTTCTTGCCGCCGGCCGCCTCCAGCCCGATCCGCACCGCCTCGGCCGGGCCACAGTTCAAGAACGTGACATCGTCGGCGGGCAGCGCGTCCTCGGGGTGATGGGTGAGCACGAAGATCGGCCCCTTCCATGCTCCGCCGTACGGCCGGTTCTCGTTCACGACGTTCCAGCCGTCGCGACCCCCGAGCACGGCGCCGGTCGTCTCGATGTACTCGTCATGCAGGCCTGGGCGAACCGAGACCCCGGACATCCAGTCCATCTCGTGATTAGGCCCTGCGACGAATCCGTCGAGGGACATCAAGAAGTGCCAGAGCACTTTGCCGCTCGCGGTCTGGGGCTCGGTGTCGCTCATCTCGCGCCTCGTGTCGGTGTTTGCATCGCACCTCAGACTGCGACTCGGCCGCGAATTCATCGACGCGGTGATTTGAAATTGAAGGGCGAGTCCGATGTTGTGCGCCGCCCGCCGGGGCCAGAGTGCTTCGTTTCGACGGTTGGGAGGCTCTGAGCCATGCCCGGTGTACCGGCTCACGCTGGCGGGCACCGTGTTGTTGCCGTCGTGCTTCGGCGCGTGCGTGCGATGCAAGCGGGGCGCCAACGCGGCGCGGCCGTCGCGCGCTGCCGAATGGATATCCGGGCTTCCGACGGTGCGCGTCCATGCGGGTCCACGCGTCGGCTTGCTCCCGGTTCTCGTTATGCCTTTTCGATCACGATGGTGACCGGGGTCGCGTAGTGCGAACTCCACGCGCTGTGGAACGTCAGCCCGGGTCCGTACATCTGGAACTGCGGCGGCTCGCTACCGCGATCGACGTCCATCGCGTCCTCGTCGGACGCGAACATCTCCATCGTCACGGCGTCATCGCCGTCGCGAGCAATCACGCCGGCCGCGTGGTACGGGTAGCGGAACGACGACTTGTTCTTTTTGGGTGTCGTGTCCACGATCACGAATGCCTGGCCGACCCCCGGAGCCGCACCGTCGTTGACAGGCGCCTTTCCCCCGAGCTTGTCGGCCTCCTTCTTGTACTTCTTGGCCGCTTTGATGTTCTCGTCCTCGCCGAGACCAAAGGCCTCGCCGGTCCCCGCAACCTTCGTGTAGTCGCCCTCCTGGGCGAGCGACTTGCCGTGGACAATCTCCTCAGCGGTGTGCAGGCAATCGGTGATGAAACCCATCGAGGGTGCGTATTCGATGTAGTCGGCCGACTTCGGATGGGACTGGCCGGTCGCTGCGCAGGAGCGAGGCGCCGTCGCGAGCTTGTGTGCATACATGGACCCAGTTGCCGGCTCCACCAGGTAGGCGCCATTCTGCGAGAGCCGGTACTTGCCGTTGCTGCGGGCTACGCCCGGCGCTGAGACGCGCGAGAAACGCATCAGATTGGCCGTCGCCGCATTGCCGGCGCTGCGCTGAAGTGCCCGCACTTGGTCGACGGTGAGTGTGCCCGGACGCGCTCCGGAGGGCTGCTCGGGCTCCGAAGCCCCGCGGGCTTGCCGCAACTCTGTCCGTGTGCGCTGGCGCACGACGCGACCCTACATCCTGCGGGATGTTGACGCAATGAACACGATCCCAGGGTTTCCCCGCGCTCGCTACCGAGAACAGGAGTGAGCCGCAGCGCGCGCAGCGGGTGTCGTTGGCGCCGGGCTGTCCGACCACGAGCAGTGCATCGGCGCCTGTCCTGAGCCGGAGTCGTTCGCGTGGGATTCCGGCGAAGGCCTTGAAGGCCGTGCCGGTCGAGGCGCGGCAGCGCGTGCAGTGACAGTTGTTCGCGTATTCGAACGCGTCGGCCACCGTGTAGGTCACGGCCCCGCACGCGCATCCGCCGATCAGGTCTGGGCTCATCTGTCGACGGTAGACCTCGAGCCCCCCGCGAGGACTCATCGGTCGCACGGATGCGAGCGGGCGGCCAGGGGGCCGGCCGCGGGTTAGTGTGCGCGACAGCGCGCGCATTAGGGAGAAGATGCAGGCATGCGTATCACCGGCTACCGCACACTGATGACGGTGCATCGTTGGGGCCGTCCCATCGGCGATATCAACGGGTCTGTCGTCTCCGGCGTGACCGTCGTGCCGATCGTCTTGGTGGAGACCGACGTGGGGCTCACCGGCGTCGGTCTAGGCTCGCGCGACGGTCTCGAGGCGGTGTTTCCTGCGATCGTCGGGGAGGACCCACGAGCCGTCACCGCCCTCTATGACCGCATGCTGGCGGCCGTGTTCAAAGCGGGGCATGCCGGCGCCGTCTTCGGCGCGATCGGTGCACTCGACATGGCAATCTGGGATCTCAAGGCGAAGGCCGCGGATCTGCCACTGTGGCGCATGCTCGGTGCCCGTGACCGAGTGGTCCCCGCGTACGCCTCAGGGCTTGATGGACCGCTTGAGGACGACGAGCTCCTTCAGCTCCACACGACCTTCGCCGATCGTGGGTTCCGGGCGGCCAAGCTCAAGGGCGGCCTCGATCTAGCGGGCGACCTTCGCCGCCTCCGGCTCGTCCACGAGGTGTACGAGGCCGCGAGTGCGTCGCCGAGGCTGATGCTCGATGCCAACGAGGGGTGGTCGCGCAAGGAGGCGATCGCCTACATTCAACGCCTTGAGGAGCAGGTCGACCTCGCGTGGATCGAGGAGCCCGTACGCCGCTGGGACGCGGACGGGCACGCCCAGATCAGCCGTGCGGTGCGCGCGGCGGTCGCGACCGGCGAGAACCTCACCGGCCTCGAGCAGTTCCGCCCCCTCGTCCAGGCCGGCGCCGTCGACGTCGTGCAGACGGGAAGCATGTGGGGCATCACCCACTTCCTCCGGGTGTCCGCGTTGGCACACGCGTTCGACCTCCTGGTCAGCCCGGTTGCGTACAACGGCAACCCGCTCGCACACGCCGCCGCCGCGGTCCCGAACCACATCGCCACGGAGGTCCAGGACCTCGCCGCGCCCGTGGGAATCACAGTGGACCAAGAGTTCGCGGACGGCTCGATCGTCCTCGGCGATCAGCCAGGCCTTGGCCTGACCGTGGACGAAACCGCCATCGCCGCAGTGGCGGAGAAGGCGGACTGGGGCAAAGCGAACGGCCCGCACGTCCGTCCTGACGCTGCCGGCAAGCGATTGCTCGTCCCCGAGCCGCACGACTTCGCCCCACCCTCAGCCCGTTAGCGCGGCGTAAGACCGACGAGTCGACCGCGGGCGGGCGCGCAGTCGCAAGGCAAAGGCCCCGCGCTCTCGGTCGTTCAGACCCTCTCGAAGACCGCGCGCGGGCACATGGGGACCGGAAGCGAAAGTGTTCCTCGTCGACGCTCTGGGCACTCTGACCGGCTCCGTAGCTTGGCGTGTAATAACAGCGCGGCGATACGCGGATTCCCGGCGGCTATCGGGGGTTGCGAAGACCGAGAGCGCGCTCGAGCTGCCGGCTCCCGCTCAGTGGCCCGTCCTACCCCAGATAGCCTTGCGAACGTGGATCTTCAGCGTCGCATCGTCTCCCGCCAGGGAGAGTTCCTGCTGTTCGCCCTGACCCCACCACGGTTGTCGACCAGTGTGGAGCAGGCCCAGGAGATCGCCGACGTCACCCTCGAGCGCCTGGAACCCCTCGGCGTGGACGGCTTGATCCTCTATGACATCGACGACGAGTCCGACCGCAACCCCGACGAACGACCGTTCCCGTTCTTGCCGACGATGGACCCGGCCGACTATCTGGATCGATACCTCCAGGCATGGCACACACCGGTCGTCGTCTATCGCGCGACGGCGAAGTACACCGAGCAAGACCTTCGCGACTGGATGAGGACCCAGGACACCGCCGGGCGGATGGCTGTCTTCGTCGGCGCTTCCTCGCGAGAGAAGCCCGTGGCGACGACGCTGCGCATGGCCCAGCAGTTGCGCACCGAAGTGAACCCGGATCTGCTCCTAGGCGGCGTGGCCATACCTGAACGGCACACTCGCAAAGGCGCCGAGCATCTTCGTCTGGTCGCCAAGCAAGAGGCCGGGTGCTCGTACTTCGTCACCCAGATCGTCTACGACGTCAACGCAGCCAAGAACCTGGTGTCCGACTACGCCTACGAGTGTCGCGACCGCGGTATCGATCCGGTCCCGATCGTGTTCACCCTGTCGGTGTGTGGCTCGATGAGGACCTTGGAGTTCCTCCGATGGCTCGGCATCGACGTGCCTCGCTGGATCGAGAACGACCTGCGCCACGCCAAGGACACTCTCGACGAGTCCGTCGAGCATGCCGCGGCAACCGCGCTCGAACTGATGTCCTTCTGCCGTCGCCTGGGCGTTCCGTTCGGGATCAGCATCGAATCCGTTTCGATCCGCAAGCTGGAGATCGAGGCCAGCGTGCGGCTGGCAGACCGGCTCGGCACCACGCTCGTGCGCTGACCTGATCCTCGTCCGGTCCGCGCAGATCGTGTGATCCTCACCCGTGCGGGCTGAGGCCGAGGCGGTTGCGCGTTCGGCGTCCGGGACGGCGCGGAGCGCGCCGGGATCGAGAGCGGCGACATACGGGCGGATCGGCCAACGCCACTGGCACGGGCAGCCATGGCAGGATCTGACGCGTGAAAGCCACCGTGCTAGGCCCGAGCGAGGGCGAACGACTTGCCGCCGGCGGAGGCTCATCGATCTTGATCAAGGCCGGGAGCGAGCAGACGGCCGGGTCGTTCTTCTTGTCGGAGACGACGATCGAGCCCGGGTTTCCCGGCCCGCCACCGCATCGCCACCGGACGTTGCATGACATGTTCTACGTGCTGTCGGGGACGCTGACGATGCAGGTCGAGGACGAGGTCCACGAGGTCGGACCGGGCGGGTTCGCGTGCGTTCCGCCCGGCGTCGTCCACACGTTCTCGAACCCCAGCCCCGAGCCCGTGCGCTTCCTCAACTTCAACACTCCGGCGGGCTTCGAGCGATACATGCGCGAACTGGCTGCCGCCGCGGCCGATCAGCCGCTCACTCGCGAGAAGATCGGCGAGATCGCCTCCCGCCACGACTTCGAGGTGGCGTGACGCATCAGCGGGCCGCCCGTGCAGTGGCGGCGTTCTGGGTGTCAATCCGCTCGACCTCGCAGAGCGATGCGCGAAGCGGGGCACTGCCGCTGACCGGGTCGCTGGGCTCCTGGCGCAGGATCAGGTTGAGATTGGCGCTGTCCGGACCGTACGGGGGATAGCCCGGAAGCCCGAGCTCGGCGCATCCCTGCCACCAGCCGTGCTGGCCGCACACGACTCCGGGGTCAAGGGTCGAGTTCAGGCGCGCGCGGGCGCGGACGGCGCCGTTGGGGGTCACGATCCGCACCCAGTCCCCGGCGGTGATCGCCCGTGCTGCGGCCGCGTCGGGGTGGAGCTCGAGCTGCGGGTCGGGTGTGGCACGGCGCAGCGTGGCGATCTGCCGGTGCTGGGACTCGGCGAACCGCACCGACTTGGCGCACGTCAGCACGAGCGGGTAGCGGACGGCGAGGTCCGGCCGCGACCGTGGGCTGATGGCGGGCTCGGTGAACGTCGGAAGCGCCGGGTGCCCGTGCTCGGCGAGCGTTTCGGACAGCAGCTCGACCTTGCCCGAGGGGGTGCGGAACCCGGCGGGGATGCCGTCCCTGATCCGTGCGTGCTTACGGTGGACGGTCTTGAGCGGCAGCGCGATCCCGGCCGGCTGCGCGCGGAGCTGCTCGAGCGTGATCCCGCTCGGCGCGAGCTGGTGTCGCCACGCAGCATCGATGTCGCCGTCCCAGAACTGGGCGCCGAGGCCGAGCCGCTTCGCCAACGCGAAGACGATCTCCAGGTCGGAGCGCGCCTCGCCGCGCGGCGGCTGGACCGGCCGTCGCAGCTGAACCAGTGACTGGGCCTGCTGGTTGACCTCGAAGCCGATTCGCAGCGCCTCGACCTCGAACGGGGTCGCGACCGGAAGGACGATGTCGGCGAGGTCGGCCGTGGGGCTCAGGAACGTGTCGGCGTGGACGGCGAAATCGAGCTGCGTGAGCGCGTCGCGGCCCCGTGCGCTGTCGCCCTGGGCCACGACGAGGTTGGCGCCGAAGTTCACGAGCGCTCGGGCGCGGCCGTCGAGTGCTGCCGCGTAGAAGTCCGAGCCGGTGGTGAACTCAAACCGCGCGGGTCCGAGTGGCCGCTCGTCGAGGCCGAACGCCTTCGCGCGCTGCTCGGGCGCGAGCAGATCGAGCCCGTCGACCGGGTTGGTCGGTACCGGGGTGAAGAGCACGTTGCCGCCTGGCGCGTCGAGGCAACCGAGCAGGGCGTAGAGCACGTTGATCGCGCGGATCGTCTGGGTCGTGCCGCTGTGCTGCTCGAGGCCGCTCCATGTGTAGAACGCGACCGGTCGGGACGTCCACAGGGTCTCCGCGACGCGGGCGATGTCCGCCGCCGGCACCCCGGTGATCTCGGCCGCCGCGTCCGGCGTGTACTCGCGGCAGTGGTCCGCGAGCTCGGCGAGGACCGGACGGCACTCCAGGCCGCCCACGGTGTAGCGGCCCTCCAGCGCGAGTCGCGCCTCGTCGACGCCGTAGCTGCGTGTCGTCGGGTCATAGCTCACCGGCCTCGCGGCGACGGCGTCCCACGCGACGTAGCGTCCCGGCTCGGCGCCGCCCGCTTCCTCCGAGCGCAGCAGCCGTCCCGTGTCGGCCCGCACCAGAAGCGGCGCGTTCGTCCAGCGACGGACGAACTCGACGTCGTAGAACCCGCGCTCGAGCAGAACGCCGACGATCGCGATGGCGAGCGCGCCGTCGCTCCCCGGGCGCACCCGCAACCAGTGGTCGGCGCTCGACGCGAGCCCCGCGCGGCGCGGGTCGATCGCCACGAGCTTCGCCCCTCGCCGGCGGGCGTCGACCGTCGCGGTCGCGTGCACGAGCCGGGCGACCGACGGGTTGTAGCCCCAGTACAGGATGCAGCCGGCCCGCTCGAGGTCGGGCATGAATGCCCCCGGCACCGGCGCGCCGAACGTGTACATCGAGGCGAGATACCGCCCCCATCCGCACAGCTCCATCGAGCAGGTGAAATTCGGACTGCCGAATGCGCGGCGCAATCGCACGATCCAGTCCACCGAGTCGCTGATCGCCGAGGTCGACGGCGACGCGGCGGCGAACACGACCGACTCCGGCCCCGATGTGGTCGCGATCGCGCTGAGCCGCGCGGCGACGGTGTCGATCGCGTCGTCCCAGCTGATGCGCTCCCACGCCGGGTCCTCCGCGCCCTTCGGCGCCGTACGACGCAACGGGTGCAGCACCCGATCGGCATGGCCCACGATCGCCGGCGCCGCCTTGCCCTTCACGCACAGCGCTCGCCCGGTTGGGTGCGCCGGGTCGGGCTCAAGCGCGGTGAAGCGCCCGTCGACGGTCACCGCGGTCGCGCCGCAACGAGACACACACAACGCGCAAAACGTCGGCGTCCGCGCTTGTCGCTCGCTGCCCTTCACGATCCTCTATGCAGACGCTACATCCGTTCCTCCGCAGGCTCAACACCATGCCGCGCCGAGCCACAGTGTCCGGAGCTCTGTTCTACGTCGCGGCCACGCTCGGGCCTTGGGCGTGGCGCAAGCTGGGCCAGAAGCCGGCCCCGGCGTCACCGCCGTGGACGTTCTACCTGACGATCCGGATCATCGTCGCGCTCAACGAAAGGCGCTCCTGGCGCAAGGAGTGTCGGCACTGAGGCGCACGTCGACCCTCGGCGCCGGCCTCGGGTGCCTCGATCACCCGTCATGTCTCAAGGCGGACTCCTGTCAACGCGAGGCGCAGCAACCCGTTCCACAGGCGCGTGCAGCGGCTTGACGGTCCAACGCCGCTGCGGCCTCGAGGCAAACGCAGCAGCCCTGGAGCCGCCGACAGAGTGCTGCTTGTCGACGAATCCGTCCCGCTGCGGCCGTCGGCCCGGACGGTCGCGAAGCCGACACGACGGTCGCCGATTGAGGCAGCTGCGTCGTCGTGATAGAGCCGTTCATCGGCCTCAAGATCACGAGGAGCTGTGGTGTCCGGTACACCGCCGCTGGATTCGTTCGGTCGCCGCCGCTCACCGGCCGCCATGCCCGGGTATCGCGCCGGACGCCGATCTTGCACCAAAGGTCGGCGCTACCCGCCTGACCCACCGCGCACGGAGGAGATCATCCAGGTGATGCGTTGCTGCGGCGATGGGCTACACGGCGACCGTGCCCGTGGCCTGATCGTAGTCCTGTGGCGCGCCGGCCTTCGCTCCAGGAGGCGCTCGATCTGACTGAGCTCGACCTCGACGCGCGCCGCGGGTCGGTGCTGGTGCGTCGCGGCAAAGGCGGTCGGCGTCGCGAGGTCGGGATGGACGACCGGGGCTTCGAGGAACTCGAGCCATGGCTGCGCGCGCGCCAGGCGATGCCGGTAGGTCCGCTGTTCTGCGTGATCGACGGCCGCACGCGCGGGCGGGCATGGCACTCGTCTGCCGCGCGCGAGGCGTGCGGCGCGGGCCGGCGTGCGTCGGCGCTTCACGCCGCACCAGCTCCGCCACGCCCACGCGCTCGATCTGTGCGCGAGGGCGTGCCACTGAACGTCATCCAACGCCAACTCGGACACCGCAACCTGGGCGTGACCTCGATCTACCTCCGAGGCATCGACCCGACGAGATCATCGACACCGTCCACGCCCGCCGCCCGCCGATGATCCCCGCCAGGATGGAGCTCACGCTGCCGCGAGCCCGCTGATCGGTATGACGCCAGGCGACGCGCTGCCAACCCCGCGACGCTCGTCCACAATCTCGCCACTTTCGGCCGTCGCCGCGACGCGCAGCTCCTTCCAGGCGAAGCGAGAAGCGGCGGGTCACGGAAGCGTCAGATCGGCGACGATAGGTTGTCTCGCATGGTTGAGATGGTGACGCTGTCGTTCGATGACCAGGTCGGCGCGCTGGTGGCGCGGGGCATCAGCATCGACGAAGCATCGTTCAGAGCGACCGTTGAGGTCGCACGTCCACAGAGGCGACTGGAGCGCTCGGTGCTCGTGCTCTCCCGCAACGTCGTTCCCGTCGCTGCGGCTGCCGCGCGTGTTGAGCGGCACGGTCGACCCCTCGTTCTCGGTCACCTCGAGCTGGACGAGCTCGAGACGTTCGTGCCTATTGATGCCGTCCAGCTGCCGGTGGCCGACGCGTACGTCGCGACTGGCATCGACCTCGGCGCCGAGTCGCGGAATGTTTGTCCTGAGGATGCGTTGCGCGACATCCTGGACGCCGGCCGCTCGCCGTTGACCCTCGACGAAGGCATCGCGCTCGTCCTCCAGCAGCCCGACGTCATCGCCAAGAATTGGGGCTTCTCGATGGCGGGCTCGCGACGTGGTGACCAACGCGTACCGGCGTTCTGGATCAGCGACGGCAAGCCGAAGCTGGGCTGGTGCTGGGACCGAAATCCCCACACCTGGCTCGGAACCGCTTCGTGTGAGCAACGCGCTGCCTGATCCGCATCACCGCTGCTTTGCGCGCGAGGAGCGAAAGTGCTTCCTGTCGACGCTTCCGACGCTTCGGCATCTGCCCAGGGGCTGATCCGGTCGCCGCTGCAACGCAGGGGATGGCAGCACCGTCTTATCGCCATCTACTTATGGGCTGTCTGACCCGGGCGCCTTGACCTCTTCAGAGTCCCGAACATGGACTCACCGCCGCCTTCCGAACGGCAATCGAGGTCGACGTTCTGCGTGGATGAGGAGCAGCTCGACACAGCACTGGTTCATTGGGCGGCACGGCGAACCTGTCCGTCAGCGTGCTCGTCGGCCAGGTCCGCTCGACCGCCACTGGCGTGCTGACCGGCATCGGCCTCTCGCATGAGGAGGCGACCGATGCCGTTGGCCGCGTCGCGCAGGACGAGCCCGCGTAACGACCGCGCTATCGCAGCGCCCAGTCCAGCAGCGCGCGGCTGTCGGTGTAGCGGTCGCCAGGCACCGTGGAATCGTCGTCGGAGCCCAACACGACCGCGATGACGTCCTTGGTGGACGTGGCGGCGGCGGAGACGAGGTTCTGGCGCGCCATGTTCGTCGTCCCGGTCTTCACACCGTAGGCGCCGGGGTATGCCGCGGTCCCGCCGGGCAGCAGCTCATTGCTGCTGTAGACGGTCCGGTCGAGCACCCCACCGCTCGCGCTGCGCCACGTCGTCGTGCGCCAGGAGGGGCGCGCAACGATCCGCGCGAACAGCGGCTCGTCGAGCGCGACCCGCGCGAGCGCGGCCAGGTCACGCGCGGTCGTGTAGTGGCCGCACGGCGGGTTGTTGAAGTCGTTGCCGGAGCACACCTCCTGCGTCGGCCAGTAGCCGTCGGGCGGCCAGAGCCCGTCGTCGTTCTCGCGGCCGAGGTCCTCGGGATCGCGCCCGGCGATGTCGATGTAGCGGGTGTTGGTCAGACCGAGCTCGCCCGCGCGGTCGTTCATCCACTGCACGAACTGCGCCCGGCCCATCCAGCTCGGGTCACCCCACGGCTGGCTGCCGACGTATGTGCCGACCGCCGACGCCGCGTCGCCGTCGGAATCGATCAGCGTGATGTTGAGCAGATCCTGCAGCGAGATCGTGTCGCCGGGCGCCAGACCGATCGACTTGCCGCCCTCGATGCTGACGTCGCTCTGGATCGTCACGGTGTCCGATAGCGACACCGTTCCCGCGCGAATCTTCTCGGCGGTCAGCAGCCCGGTCATGATCTTCGTCGTGCTGGCCGGCGCCCAGCGCCTGTCTGGCTTGTTCGAGCCGAGCACCGTACCCGTGGCGCGGTCGACGACGATGGCCGCCGCCGCCGTCGTCTGCGGGAACGCCGGCGCGATCTGGATGTGGGGGTCGAGGCCGGCCACCGAGTCATCAAGGACGGCGCCGCCGGTGTTCCCGCCGGGATCGCCGCCGCGTGTCGGCTCGGCGCTGGCGGCCGCGGCCACGACGGCGAGCGAAGCCACCGTCGCACCGGCACCGATCCAAACCCGCGCACGGGCGGCGAGCCCGCGAACTTTCGCCTCAGGAGGCGATCGCCGAGAGATGATCGTGGAGTCTTGGAATTCGTCGCGTGGTCTGCGATACACGAGAGCCGTCCTTCTGCAGTCGGTGTGAAGGTCTCGTGCGGGATGACCCCGCGCGTCGCATCGAGGTTGGCCACTTGCGTCGAAGCTTGCAAACACGACCGGCCGTCTTGCCACCTCCGCATCAACACGCACGTACGACGAAATCGACAACTCGACTGCCGGCGCGATGACAAGCGAGGTCCCGGCCTGCTCGAATCATGCTGCTCGCTATGTGTGCCGCGCTTGCGCGCGACCGCGAGGCAGGCGGGTGTGCCGCCGAGCTTGTAGGCGGCCTGCTGTAGGAAATCCGCCAGTGGCGGCCCGCCGGTTTCGACGCCGCGTTCACTGCGCAATGCAAACGAATAGCAGCGGGCGCTGGCCGCCGCAGAACTGTGCCCAGTTCGACGATCCGCCATATCGGCGGCTGGTAGGTCGCACTCTCGGTCGGCGCGCCGGGCTACCGGGTGATGCCAGCGTCGCGAACGCGACGTGGTTCTCCACGGACCGGTGGCCCTACGCCGTTTCCGCTTCGTGTCGCCGCTGCGCATTGCGTCCGGCGAAGGCGGTGAGGAACGATCAGGAGCGGTCAGATCGGGGCACCGACCGCACCGAAACCGCACCGCACGGGTCGTCATCGCTGCGGCCGCGGATGGCGACGGTTCGGGTGCCGCGGGACCCGGCAGCGAGGAATGCGGTCCCGAAGAACAACTCGGTCCATGTGAGATCGGCCAGTTCCTTCTGCATGGCTGTGCGAATCGCCTCCCACGGACGGCGCATGATCCACTCATCTATGGAGGCGAAAGGCCGCACGGTTGCGGTTCCGAGTTTCGCCAGCCAGCGAGGCGTGTTGTTGGGAACCTTGAGATCCAGCGCGACCCACCGTCCGCCTCTGGAGAGGGCTGCGGCACCGTGGGAGATGACGTCTGCGCACTCGGGCACCTGTGTCAGCGCGTACGTGGACAGGATCGCGTCGACCTCAGTTGGGAAGTCGAAGTCACCCGCGTCGGCCTGCACGAGGCGGATGTTGCTCCAGGCGTTCGTCGCTATCCGATCCTGGGCACGGGCGAGCATCGCGTCGGTGAGATCGACCCCGACGATCCGGCCGTCGGGACCGATCGCCTCCTCGATCAGCGGGAAGTTCAGACCCGTGCCACATGCGATGTCGATCACGCTGTCACCCGGTCGAAGGCCGAGTGCGTGTACGGCCCGTCGGCGTTGTGCCCGTTGGGGGTAGCCAGGCGCGGGGTAGAGCCGGGAGGTGATGTCGTAGTGCTTGGCCTTCTTGCGGTATGTCTCGATCAGATGCTCTCGCCTACGGTCGATCTCGCTCACGGTGTGCTCCTCGATCTCGGTAGCGTCGCGGTAGAACCGCGCGCGCACACCATCTAGGAATCCGGGCCGCCCGGCGTCGCGGACTCCACCGCGGCTTTGATCGCCGCCATCTCGCGATCGCTTACACGCTGAATCCTGCCTTGGAGAATCCGGCCGGGAATCACGCGCATGATGCCCCCGAGGTCGACCTCGATCCACATCTTGGCCTCGGTCTGCCCAGCGGGCGTCGGCTCGAGCTCCATTCCCCAGCGCGCCGCGGAAGTGCCCATCGGGCCCGCGAACGCCAAGTAGCGGGGCGCCTCGACAACGGTCACGTCCTGGGCCCGGTCGTGAGTCCACCAGAGTGGCCCCTTCGCCCGCTGCTCCAGCCGCGAACCGGGCTGAAGCGCAGCGCCTCCGCGAACGCGACATTCGAGAACCGTCGGCGCCCACTCCGGCCAGCGTCCGACGTCACAGAGGTACGCCCACACCTCAAGGGCACTGCTGGCGATTGTTACACGGCTCTCCGTTCTGAGCGCCATCGTGCGTCGCCGCGACGCTACCAGGTGCGCTTGTACCTGGTGCACCGCCCACCCGCGGCGGCGGCGCGTCGTGCGGGTTGTGCAGTTGGAGCTGGTACCAGCCGACGTCGTGCCAGCGGCCGTGCTTCCAGCCGATGCCGGCAAACCCCCCGACACGCTCGAAGCCGAGCGACCCGTGCCGGCCGACGCTCGCATCGTTGGGCAGCGTGATGCCCGCGACCGCCAGGCTGGTAGCCGCGGTCGAGCAGCGCGACGTACAGCGCGCGACCGACGCCTTTGCGGTGGCGTGACGGTCGATGTGGACCGTGACTTCGGTCGTCCAGCGATAGGGCCGCGCGAGTGCGGTGGACGCCGCCGTGCGCGTCGCCGGCGATCGCGCCTTCGTGGTCCTCGTCGACGAGCCACGCGTGGGTCGCGGCGGTGGCGCGGATGCGCCGGGCTCGATGGCCGCGTGCGCTTCCAGGCCCACGGACTGGAGCCGATCTGGACCGCAGCTACGCCGGCGCGGATGTGCTGGTGCTGGCCTCGCGGGCCGAGACGTATGGCATGGCAGTCACCGAGGCGCTGGCGCGCGGCCTGCCTTCCGCCCACGAGCGGCGGCAGACGCTATGGGAACGCCGCGCGGTAACGAGACCGTCGGCCACTAGACCCGCTCCGCCACCAGCGCGAGTTTGCGGACCCGGCCCTCGCGCAGCCACTCGATCCACAGGCGGTGGGCGGCGAGCAGCTCGTCCAGTGCGCGTTGGCCGATCTCGGCGGCGATGCGCGTGGCATCCGCGGTGAAGGCCGCCGTCAGCGCCTCCGCCGTCGCGAGGTGGGCGGCGCTGTGGTCCGCCTGCCATGCGAGGCCGAGCCCTGCCCGCTCCAGCAGCGTGCAGATCTCGTCGAGCCGGGCGGGCCGGACGGTGTCGGCGGCGGGCATCGCCGCCCGCGCGCCCGGCGTGAGCGGCGCCCCCTCTTCGAGCGTGAACGCGAAGCGCCCGCCCGGCCGCAGCGCCGCGGCGATGGCGCGCAGCAGGGCGTCCTTGTCCGCGAAGGCGAGCATCGTCTCGAGCAGGAGCACGACATCGAAGGAACCGGCCGGGAGGGGCGGGATCTGGCCGATCGCGAAGCGGCACGGCCGGTCGCCGGCGCGCTGACGGGCGATCGCGACGGCGCTCGCGCTGGCGTCCACGCCCAGGTAGTCGCAGCCCAACTCCCGCGTGATCAAGCGCCCGGGTCCGCCGACGCCGCAGCAGAGGTCGAGCACCGCGACCCCGGGGCCGATGCCGGCCCGCTCGGCCAGGGCCCGGATCTCGCCGGCGGTCATGAAGCTCTCTTGTCCGACGAACTCGCCGGCCGCGTACGCCGACACCCGCGCGCCGTGCAGCGCCCGGTCGTACCGCGTGCGGTCGTGCTGCGTCGGCATGGCTCAGTCGCTCGATGGCGTCGAGCCGAACGCGCCGAGAAAGCGATCGCGGAACGCGGCCATCGGCCAGACCGGTGCCTGCGAACTCGGCAGCAGGCCGTCCTGCCAGCGCCATCCGGCGATCTGGTCCAGCACCTTGGGGTCGTGGGCGATGACCGAGATCGGCACGTCGTGGCTCGCGCCCTGGCCGCTGACGACCGTCGAGGGCTGATGGTCGCCGAGGACGACGAGGACGGTGTTGTCGTTGCCGTAGCGCTGCACGAACGAGAAGAGCGTGCTCAGCGAGTACTCGATCGACTGCCCGTAGGCCTTGCGGGCCCGCGTGGAGTCGCCCAGGAGCGAGGCCCGCGACGACGCGGCCGGCGGGATGCGGTTGAAGATCGAGCCGTCGCCGACCTGATCCCAGGGGATGAGCCGCGGGATCTTCGTCCACGGCGTGTGGCTGGAGATCAGGTCGACCTCGGCGAAGAGCGGCTTGCGGTCGGGCGGGGCGAGCTCGCGCCGCTGGAGAGCGGCCAAGGCGTACTGGTCGGGCATCGGCGGCAGGCCGAAGCCGGGACCGCGGTAGCCGAGGTTGCGGCGGTCATAGATCTTGTCGTAGTGGTAGTAGCTGAAGCCCTCCGGCCACGCCCGGTGGTTGGCCGGGAGCGCGCCGACCGCCCGCCACCCGGCGCGCTTGAACGCCGCCGTCAGCGTGAGGCGGTTGTCCGCGACGAGCTGGTTGTAGCGCCGCTGCCCGTCGACCTTGATCCCCGACTGCATCGTCGAGTGGGCGAGCCAGCTGAGGCCGCCGAACGTCGGCGAGGTGAGGAACGCGCTGCGCGCGGAGAAGCCCGCGGCCTGCAGCTGGGCGCTGCCGCGGTGCAGCACGGCGTCGACCCCCGGCGAGAGCGACGAGCCCTGGATCGCGACCTTGCCGTAGCTCTCCACGAACACGAGCAGGACGTCCTTGCCGCGCAGGCCGGTGAGCAGCTGGTCGCCGGGCGTGGCGCGGAAGCGGTCGTGGGTGAGCTCCCGGGCCAGCGCGCCGCGATCGGCCAGGCCGGTGTGCACCAACCGCACCTCCTGCACCGCCAGCGAGGCGGTGCTCGACGAGGCGACTGGCGTGCCGGCGACGTACAAAGCGACCCACAGCGCACCGAGCACCGCAGCCGACCGCAGCGCCCAGTCCCGGTGGGCGGCCGCAACCCGGGTCACACGCAGCAGCGCCAGGACCGGGATGGCGAGGACCACGACGCTCAACACGGCCGCGACGACGACGACGAGGTCGGCGTACGACCTCCCCACCCCGTCGCGCAGCGTTTCGATGCCGATGCCCAGGTAGCCCGAGTCGTCAACGGGCTTGAACGGTCGGTCGAACGCCGTGAAGAACCCGATGTTGAGCACTTTCACGAGGAGGAGCACGCTCAGCACCGCTCCGGCGATGACGGCGAGCATGCGGCGCGGCGCCGTGGGAAGCAGGACGGCCAGCGCGACGACGGCGAGCAGCTCCAGCGGGAGCCGCGCAAACCCGCCGAGCGTGAGCCGGTTCGGGTGGTCGGGCGCGACGACGGCGACCCAGACGAGCACCAGCGCGAGGGCGCTGATCGCCGTCGCGACGCCGGTGCGCACCGGCCCGGGCGCGGGCCGCACGGCATCGGCCTCGATTGCGGGCGCCTCGGCCCGGTGGCGCCACAGCCACCACACGACGCTCCCGAACGAGGCAGCGAGCAGGGCGAGCGCCGCGGCCAGAAGGATTTCCATGAGCGTGTGGGGCAGGACGTCGGCGGCGGCGACGGTCAGCACGACCCCCTGCGTCCCGGCGGCCACCCGGCGCCACTCCCGCCGCGGGATCGATGCGCGCATCCACGGCAGCAGGCACTCGCCGGCGAGGAACACGTAGCGCGCCGCCCCGGCCGCGAGCACCCACGCGCCGTACGCGGGCACGACGTAGACGCTGAGGGCGAGGATCAGGAACGCGTCGATCTCGCCGTCGAAGCGCGCGCCCAGCGCGGTGGCCGTCCCGGTGCGCCGCGCCAACGGCCCGTCGGCCAGATCCAGCACGAGGGCGACCGCGGAGAGCACCACGAGGAGCGCGACCGGCACGTCGTGGGTGAACGACTCCACGGTCAGCGCGGCGACGCCGACGGCGAGCGTGGCCCGGGCCAACGTCACCCACGACGCCGGCCCCAGCTCCTCCCCCGGCCGGCGGGCGAGGCCGCGGGCGAGCGCCGCCGCGATGATCACGGCGCAGGCCGCGCCGACGGCGAGTCCGGCCACGCCGACGCCGGCCGTCGTCTCTAGGACGGCGAGCAGGAGCGCCTGGGCGAGCAGGCCGGCCGCCAGGCCCGTCCACCGGGATGTCCGTCGCTTGGTCATCGGTCGGCGAACCGCGGTGAGAGCGCGTAGCGCAGCAGGACGACGTCGTCGATCTGGCGCGTCTCGGCGAGCCGCGCGCGCCGGCCGCAGTGCCAGGGGAAGCGCGCGTCGCTCACGAAGCGCGGAGCGCTCGAGTCGCCGACGAACACCGGTGCGATGACGAGCTGCAACTCGTCGACGAGGTCGTCGGCCAGGAACTGGGTGTGCACGACGCCGCCGCCTTCGACCATGAGCCGCTTCACGCCGCGGTCGGCGAGGTCTTCGCTGAGGCGGCGCATCCGCACGCACGGGCCGCCGTCGACGATCGTCGCCACCAGCCCGAGCCGCGCGCAGGCGTCGGGCACCCGCGCACTCGAGGTGTAGACGAGCTTCTCGGTCTCGCCAGTCGTGAAGAAGTCCGAGTGAGCGTCGAGGTCCGCCCGGTCGGTCACGGTGATCTTCATCGGCGACGGGGTCAGACCGCGCGCCGTGCGCGCGTCGCGGCGCGCCTGCGACCGCACGAGCAGGCGCGGGTTGTCCGCACGCACGGTGACGGCGCCGACCATGATCGCGTCGCAGGAGGCGCGCACCGCGTCGACCCGGTCGAAGTCGGCGTCGTTGGACAGCGCGAGGCGCGGGGTGTGGTCACCGAGATAGCCGTCCAGCGACACGCTGCAGCTCAACATGGTGTAGGGGCGCTCAGGCATCCGGGGCTGCCTCCGGCCGCGCAGGGACCCTGAGCACGCGGCCGGCCGGCTGCTCGAGCGAGGGCGCCGACGGGGTGCGGCGAACCCAGTCGACGACGAGGACCGCGGCACCCGGCAGGCTGGCGGCGAACACCATCACGCCGTAGACCACCGCGGTGGCGACCCCGAGGGGTGCGCCCAGTCCGGCCGCGGCGAACGCCCAAGCCGTCACGCCCTCGCGCAGCCCCCAGCCGCCGATGTTGGGCAGCGCGGCGCCCAGCAGCATGAGCAGCGCTAGCGACAGCATCCGGGATGGTGACGCGGTTGCTCCGGCCGTCCGCGCGGCGATCAGGAAGTTCATGGCGTGCCCCGCCACGACCAGCGCGGAAGCGAGCGCGATGGCCGGCCACGCTTGCCGAGCCAGCAGGCCGCCGCGCGGGTCGCGCACAACGGCGTCGCGCACCCTCCCCACCGGGACCGGTCGCGGGCGACGTCGCTGGTGTCGCAGCCGTGCCTGATGCCGCGATGGACGTCGCCGACCATCCCGCCCGGCAGCGTGACGTTGAGGAAGAGCGAGCGGTAGAACGCCGCCACCGCCGTGCCTAGCCGCCAGACCAGGACGGAGAGCGTCACGGTGGTGGCCGGCGATGCCGGCCCACCTCATCGCAGCACCAGCAGGTCGGCGTGGTCAACGGTGACGGCGAGCTCCCCGGCGGCGGCCTGGGCCAGGCGTACGTCGCGGTAGGCGCCGGCCTCGACCGCCAGCGCGGGCGTCTGCGCGCACGCGGCAGCGACCCATCCGTGCAACCACTCCCGCGTCAGGTCCGCGCGGGCCGCATCGAGCGTCCAGGGGCTCGGCGCGACGATGACCTCGGCGCCCGTCAGGCGGAGCTGCTCGACGGCGGCCGCGACGGCGTCCGGGCCGAGCAGGCGCCCGGCCGTCGTCGTGCGGCGTTGATGGGCGTTGAACGCGGCGCCGATCCGGGCGTCCAAGGGATCGCCCGGGGTCAGGACGACGCACCCCACGACCGTGAGCGTGAGCAGCAGAGGACACCGCTCGATCCCGGTCCAGACATCCAGGACCCCGCGCAAATCGTTCGTGCTCAGGATGTCGAGCAGCGCGGAGGCGACGATCACATCGGCGCCGGACAGGTCGTCCGGCGTCAGCCGCGTGATGTCCGACATCCGCGCCTCGACGGTGACCGCGGCGCCATCGGCCGCCGGGCCCGGCGCAGCGGCGACGGCGAGGTCCAGGAGGTCGGCGTCGCGATCGTGCACGACCCAATGCTGCGGCCCCGACAGCCGAGGCGCGAGCCAGCGGCCCATCGCGCCGCTGCCGCCGCCGAGGTCGTGGATGACGAGGCGATCGGTCCCGGAGAGGTGGCCCGCGAGGCGCTCGGCGAGCCGGGCCGAGCGCGCCGCGGCGTCGGCGGGCTCGCGCAGCACGAGCCACTGCGGGCTGACGCGGACCCCCGTCGCGCTCATCGCGCCGCTCCCGCGAGGACGCCGGCGACGACCGCCGTCGTGGCCGGCCACCGGCGCAGCGACGCGCGCCGCTGGCGGGCGGCCCTCCGTAGGCGCCCGCGGAGCTCGGCATCGACCAGCCAGGCCCGCAGGCCGACACCGAGGGCGGCGGAATCGCCGGGCGTGACGAGCAGTCCTGGGCGGGTGCCGTCCGCCCCGTGCCCGAGGGCCTCCGGCACGCCGCCGACCTCCGTGGCGAGCACCGGCAGGCCGCGAGCCAGGGCCTCGGTGACCACCATGCCGTACGTCTCGGCGTGCGAGGCGAGCACGAGCAGGTCCGCCGCGGCGTACGCGCCGTCGAGCGACGCGCCGGTGCACGGTCCCGGGAAACGCACCCGATCACCCAGCCCGCCCGCCCGCGCGCGGCGGCGCACACCGTCGGCGAACGGCGCGTCACGGAGCAGGCTGCCCACGCACGCGCAGCGCCAGGGCAGGTCCATCGCCGTCGCCAGCCCGCCGAGCAACACGTCGTGACCCTTGTCGGGCGTCACCGCCGCCACGCACAGCAGCGCGCCCCCGGCAGCGCTTCCGGGCGCGAGATCGGCCTCGTCGACGCCGGGCTCGGCCACATGCACCCGGTCGGCCGGCAGCGCATACAGCTCCCCCAGCCGGCGCCGGGTCCAGGCGCTCGTCGCGACGACGGCGACCGCCGCCGCCAGGACGTCGCGCTCGCGGGCCCGGACCGCGCCGGCCTCGGCGTCCGGCGGGCGGTGGCCCAGCGGCATGTGGACGAGGACGACCTGCCGCACCCGGCACGCGTGGGGAACGAGCACCTCGGGAGCGGCGCAGGCGATCAGCCCGTCGAGCAGCACCACGGCGCCGTCCGGGATCCGCTCGACAGCGCGCGCCAGCGCGGTATGCCCCGACGCGTCGGGCCGCGGCCAGGCGCCGGCCACCGGGCGCTCGTACACCACCGAGCCGAGCGCGGCGAGCCCGGCGCACACCCGGCGGTCGTAGGTGTTGCCACCGCTCGGCCGCTCCGGGTCGTCGATGCCCTCCGGGACGATGACGTGGACCTCGGTCACAGCGATCGCTCGTAGCTCGCCCACGCGATGTGGGACTCGTGCAGCGTCACGGTCAGACCGTCGAGCTGCCGTCCGCCGTCGCCGAGGCCGCCGGTCCGCGCGCAGTCGGCGAGCCGATCGGCGACGGTCCGGGCGAGCACCTCGGTCGTGGTGTTCACCCCGGCGAAGCCCGCCTCGTCGTCGAGGTTGCGGTAGGTGAGCTCGGACACCACGACCCCCAGCGCCTCGGCAGCGCGGCCGATGTCCACGACGATCCCGTCGTCGTCGAGGGTGGCGCGCCGGAACGTGGCATCGACGACGTAGGTGCCGCCGTGCAGGCTCTGCGCCGGCCCGAACACCTCTCCGCGCAGGCTGTGGGCGATCATCATGTGGTCACGGATCGTCACGGTGAACACGCGCTACCTCCCTCGTAGGTGATGGTATGGCAGAGCGCCGGCAGGGTCCCGATTGTCAGGCGCTCCATGACGTCGGGCAGCTGGTCGAAGCGCGACTGGCCGGTGACGAGCACGTCGAAGGCCGGGTCGCGCAGGAGGTCGAGCGCGAGGGCCAGCCGGTCGCGCGCCGAGCGGCGCGCGCTGCGGGCGGGAGAGACCGTGCCGACCTGGCTGGCGCGGATGCCCAGGCGGCCCACATGGAACGCGCCGCCCAGCGAGAGCCGCACCTCGGCGTCGCCGTACCAACTGAGGTCCAGCACGGTGCCCTCGGGGGCGAGCAGGTCGAGCGCGCACTGCAGCCCCGGCGACGTCGCGCTCGTATGCACGACGAGGTCGCACCCGCCGGCGGCGTCTTCTGGCCGCGCGAAGCCGGCGCCGAGCGCGGCCGCGACCTCGGCCCGGGAGCCGTCGACGTCGACGAGCGTGACCTCGACCGAGGGGAACCGCGCCAGCAGGCGAGCGACGCAGCACCCGACCATCCCGGCGCCGACGACGGCGACGCGGTCTCCCAGCAGCGGAGGTGCATCCCACAGGGCGTTGACGGCGGTCTCGACCGTGCCGGCGAGCACGGCGCGCGCGGGCGGGACGTCGTCGGGCACGACGGTCACCGCGCCGGCGGGCACCACGTACGCCGTCTGGTGCGGGTACAGGCAGAAGACCGTGCGGCCCCGCAGCTCCGGCGGTCCCTGCTCGACCACACCGACGTTGAGGTAGCCGTACTTCACGGGCCCAGGGAAGTCGCCCTCCTGAAACGGCGCGCGCATCGCGGCGTACTGGCTCGGCGGCACGCGGCCGCGGAATACCAGCGTCTCGGTGCCGCGACTCACGCCGGAGCGCAACGTCCGGACGACGACATCGCCGTCCCGTGGCACGGGCAGCGTGACCGGCCGGATCTCTCCGCGCCCGGGCGCGCGCAGCCAGAACGCATGGGCGTCATCGAGCATGTCCTATAGGACACCACCCTGGGGCGATCGTTCCCGGGGTCGAGTCTGTTCGGCGACCTACCTCGCTTCGCGTTCTTGTTGATCTTCAGGGTGTTGTGCGATGACACGCTCTTGGCGCCCTTCGCCGATGACTTGACCGTGACCGTCACCGTCGTGGTGACCGACGAGCGCTTGATCTTCCTATGGTCGCGTGATGGCCGTTTGCCCACCGCTTCGACTCGTGGGGCGAGTTTGGGAGCGAGCGACGCAAGACCACGCGTTTCTCGCAGGCCCGTCGTTGGATTGGCTCGTGTGTGTCGCGGACTTTGGCGGGCAGGAGACCGACTGGATCGAGCGCCGTCCCAGCGGCGGAGAGGCCGACGACTCGCGCGCCGACCGCGGCAGAAATCCGCTCAACTTTCGCAAGCGCGTGGCCGAGAGCATCATCGAGGCCGAGGCCGCTGAAGTCGCGGTAGCTCTGTGGGCTACTTACCGAAGCACGCTCTCAGGACGCATCGACTGGTTGGTCGTCTTAGCGGTCAACGATGCCGGTGACGTCGGCTTCCAAGCGCGACTTGAAAACAACGACGGTGCGTGGCGTCTCGGTCCGCGCGTCGACTGGCCGGTACCGCATCGGATTCCGTTTGAGCAACTCGAGATTGCGCAGATCCTGGACCCACTCCGCGACTCGATCCTGCACCTGCTCTCGCAGGGTCTGCGAGATGCGGCCAAGCAACGCCGCCGAGTGCAACGGCGAAGCCGCCGAGAGCGAGGCTGAAGAGCAAAGGTTCCGGGGCGAAAGTGGTGCTTCTCGACGAAGGCGTGTCGTTCGGCGTCCGTAGCCGGTTACGATCCCGCCGGGTAGATCACAATGCGGCGATGCTGCGGCGGTGTGGCAAAGTCGGCTGCGGCTGAGCTGTGGGGCCAGCGCAGGCCATCGTTTCCACCGCGACGCAGAGACTCTCTGGGCGCTTCAGCCGGCTCGAGTCGCGGTGCTCGAGATACTTACGCATCAGGACGGTCGGGAAGATCAAAGATCAGCACCCGGTCGAACGTGCTGCCCTTGGAGACCCCGAAGTTCATGCCATGGAGACCTGGCCGTGACGTCGAAGTCGGCAGCGAACGGCAGGTCCAGGACCTCGAGGTCCCAGCCGCCGAGATTCCTGGACCTCGTCGATGAGATTTGGTCGTAGATGCCTTCCAGGCGCTGGATCCCGCACCGTCGGCGATCGCGAGCACGATCCGCGCTCGCTCGCGGTCCCCCGCCAAGACCGTCGAGCAGCGCGTCCATCACTCCAGCGCGTGCGATCGTCGTCGCTAAGCGTCAGTTGTGGCTTGACAGGCGGGTGTATGCTCGCGTGACCGCCGTCCGGGGGCGTCGTAGGCCCTCGACAGAGGTGAAGGATATTGGACCCCGCGGTGGCCGCCCAGCCAGAGGCAACCCCGCCCGACGAGCGGGTCGATCGGCTAACGCGATACCTCGCCGACGCGTTGGAGCAGCAGAGCGCGACGAGCCAGGTGCTCGAGACCATCGGGCGCTCGGACTTCGAGTTGCGGCCGGTCTTCGAGACGGTGGTCCGTCACGCCATCCGGCTCTGCGCCGCTGATGGGGGGTACGTCCACCAGCTCGAAGGCGACGTCTACCGGCTCGAGGTCGCCCTGGGCGGGCGGCCGGAGCACCGGCGGTACTTGGAGCAGCATCCCATCCCGCAAGGCCCGGGGACGCTCGTGGGCCGCGTGGCGCTCGAGAAGCGCACGGTGCAGATCTCCGACGCCGCCGCGGACCCGAAATACGAATGGCACCGCGCGCAACAACTCGGCGGCTTCCGCACGCTGCTCGGCGTCCCGATGCTGGCCGAGGGCCGTGTCGTCGGAGTCGTTGCGGTCTGGCGCTCGCGGGTCGAGCCGTTCGACGACCGGGAGATCGGGCTTGTCACGACGTTCGCCGCACAAGGCCTGATCGCGATCCAGAACGTGCGGCTGTTCCGGGAACTCGAGCAGCGGAGTCGAGAGCAGGCGCGGTCGGTCGACGAGTTGCGCGCACTCGGTGAGGTCAGCCAGGCCGTCAGCTTGAGCCTCGACCTCGACGAGGTGCTCAACACGATCGTGACCCGGGCGGTCGAGTTGTCCGGAGCAGACGGCGGTTCCATTTTCGAGTACGAGCCATCGACGGCCGAGTTTGTGCTGCGGACCTGCTTCGGTACCAGCGCAGAGCTCGCGGAGGCCCTCACGTCCATACGGATCCGGGTCGGCGAGACGTTCATCGGGCGCGCGGCGATCGCGGGTGAAGCCGCGCAGGCCGAGGATCTCGACCGCGAGCCGCCTGACCTCCACATCGAGGAACTCCGCCGTCACGGGTGGCGATCTCTGGTCACCGTCCCACTCCGACGCGAGCAGGAGATCATCGGCGCGCTCACCGTCCGCAGCAAGGTGCCGGGCGCGCTTCCCAAGCCGACGGTCGCTCTACTCGAGACCTTGGCCAGCCAGTCGACGGTGGCGATCAACAACGCCCGAGTCTTCCGCGAACTGGAGGACAAGACGCGTCAACTCGAGGTCGCGAGCCGCCACAAGTCGGAGTTCCTGGCGAGCATGTCGCACGAGCTGCGGACGCCGTTGAACTCGGTCATCGGCTTTTCGGACGTGCTGTTGGACAGGATGTTCGGCGAGCTGAACGAGCGCCAGGCGGAGTACGTCGGCGACATACGCGACTCGGGACGTCATCTCCTCGAGCTGATCAACGAGATCCTCGATCTGTCGAAGGTCGAAGCGGGCCGGATGGAGCTGGAGCTCGCCGCCGTGTCGCTCCCCGACCTCCTGGCGCAAGGGGTCGCGATGGTGCGGGAGCGCGCCGACCGGCACGGCATCTCGGTCAGCCTCGAGGTTGCGGCGGACCTCGGCAGCATCCTCGGGGACGAGCTCAAGCTGAGGCAGGTCGTTCTGAACCTGCTCAGCAACGCCGTCAAGTTCACACCGGACCGAGGCTCGGTCGTCGTGACCGCGGGGCTGGTCGACGGCAACGCGAAGGTCAGCGTGCGCGACACAGGCATCGGAATCGCCGAGTCCGAACGCGAGCGGATCTTCGAAGCGTTCCAGCGAGGCGGCCGTGAGGCACGGAGCAACAAGGAGGGCACCGGTCTCGGCCTGACGCTCTCTCGGCAGATCGTCGGTCTCCACGGCGGTCGCCTCTGGATGGACAGCGAGCTCGGGGTGGGCAGCACGTTCACGTTCGCGATTCCCGTCGGGATTCCCTCGCCGCCGGGGGTTGATCGACCGCTGAAAGCCACGACGCCGGTGCCGGATGGTGGCTCATCCGCGGGCAGCGTCCTAGTGGTGGAAGACGACCGCCGCTCCGCCGATCTGATGCGGGTCTACCTGGACGGTGCCGGATACACGGTCTCCATCACCGGCGACGGCCTTGAGGGCCTCGAGCTGGTGCGGCGGCTCAGCCCGCGGGCGGTGATCCTCGACATCCTCCTGCCCGGTCTCAGCGGCTGGGACCTGCTGACGCGGCTCAAGGCCGATCCCGCGACGGCCGCGATCCCGGTCGTGATCGCATCGATGCTCGACGAGCGGGGCGCAGGGTTCGCCCTCGGCGCCTCGGAGTACCTCGTGAAGCCGATCGACCGAGAGGCGTTGCTCGAAGCGCTCGGACGCTGCGTCGCACCGCCCAAGGGCGTGCGTACGGTCGTGGTGATCGATGACGACCCGCTCGATCTCGAACTCGTCGAAGCCGTGCTCGCGCCGGTGGGGTGGTCGGTCCTGCGTGCGCGCGGCGGCGAGGAGGGGGTGGAACTCGTGCGGCGCGAGCGCCCCTCGGTCGTCCTGCTCGACCTGCTGATGCCTGATGTCGACGGCTTTGAGGTGATCGAGCGACTGCGCGCCGATCCAACGGTCGCCGACGTCCCGATCGTCGTCCTCACCTCCAAGGAGATCACGCCGGCTGACCACGAGCGACTCGCCGGCCGGATCAGCTTCCTCGCCCAAAAGGGGACGTTCCAACCTGCCGAACTCGTCGACCTCGTCGGTCGGGTCGCCTCCGCACCGACCGTCCCATCCAACGAACCGTCGTGACCGGCCAAGCCATTCTCGTCATCGACGACGACCCCTATAACCGGAAGCTGACCCGAGACGTGCTCAGCCATGCCGGCCACGCGATCCTGGAGGCGTCGAACGCCGAGGACGGTCTCGCACTGGCGCAGGCCGAGCGGCCCCGGCTTGTGCTCATGGACGTCCAGCTGCCGGGCATGAGCGGCGTCGAGGCGCTTTCGCGACTCAGAGCCGACCCGGCGACGGCCGACATCCCCGTCGTCGCGGTGACCGCGTTCGCGATGAAGGAGGACCGCGACCGATTCCTCGCCGCGGGCTTCGACGCGTACCTCGGCAAGCCGCTTGACGTGCGCGAGCTCTCGGGGCAGCTCACCGCCGTGGTGGCCGCTGCGGAAGCTGGGAGGCGCGCGTGACCGAACCCGCGATCATTCTCGTCGTCGACGACCTGCCGCAGAACGTCCGGCTCCTGGAGGCGGTGCTCGCACCCCGCGGCTACACCGTCGTGCAGGCCACGTCGGGCCATGAGGCGCTGCAGCGCGTGGCGTCCGAGCCGATCGATCTCGTCCTGCTCGACATCGTGATGCCGGAGATGGACGGCTACGAGGTCTGCCGGACGCTGCGAGCCGATCCCGCGACGCGCTTCCTGCCGATCGTGATGATCACGGCCAGCGGCGAACAGGAGAAGGTCGTCGCCATCGAGTCGGGCGCGGACGACTTCATTGCCAAGCCGTTCGATCACGCCGAGTTGCTCGCGCGCGTCGGCTCGCTGCTGCGGATCAAGCGATACCACGACACGATCGAGAGGCAGGCGGTCGAGCTCGCGGCCTGGAACCGGCAACTCGAGCAGAGGGTGCAGGAACAGGTCGACGCACTGGAGCGGATGGGGCGGCTCCGGCGCTTCCTCTCGCCCCAGCTCGCCGAGTTGGTCATGTCCTCCGGCGACGAGTCGTTCCTCAAGAGCCACCGCCGCGAGATCACGGTGGTGTTCTGCGACCTGCGCGGCTTCACCGCGTTCGCGGAGACGGTGGAGCCCGAGGACCTGATGCTGGTGCTCAACCAGTACCACGCAGCCCTGGGCGACCTCGTCCATCGTTTCGAGGGCACGCTGGAGCGCTTCGCCGGAGATGGGCTGATGGTCATCTTCAACGATCCACTGCCCTGCCCTGACGGGCCGCGGCGCGCCGTGCGCATGGCCGTTGCGATGCGCGGTCGCGTGACGCAGCTGGTCGAGGAATGGAGCCGTCAGGGCCATGAGCTGGATTTCGGCGTCGGCATCGCGCAGGGGCACGCCACGCTCGGCCAGATCGGCTTCGAGGGACGCTCCGATTACACCGCGATCGGGAGCGTCACGAACTTGGCGGCCCGACTCTGCGGCGCTGCGGCACCCCGGCAGATCCTGATCAGCCAGCGTGTCTTCACGGCGGCCGAGGACATCGTCGTCGCCGATTCGATCGGCGAGCTGGCGCTGCGCGGCTTCTCTCGTCCGGCGCGCGCCTACAACGTGGTCGGACTCGACGAGGCGCGGGCCGGAGTGTGACCCCTGTCGCCGAGAGCCCGCCGCGCCTCAGCGAATTGAGCGACGACGAGCGCAGCGCGCGATTCGCCCGTCTCCAGCAGCGACTCCTCCCCGTCTGGAGCGCCCTGCGGCTCAACCAGGCGGGCGAATCGATCGTTGTCGTGCCATCCGTGACGCCGGACTCGACCCAGGGAGGAGCGGCGGTGCAGTCGCTCGAGGAGCGCCTGCTCTTCCTGCTGCTCCTGCTCCGGCAGCCGCGGCTGAGGGTGATCTACGTGACGGGGCGCCCGGTTCCCGACAGCGTCGTCGACTACTACCTCGGGCTGCTGCCAGGCGTCATCCCCCGGCATGCCCGTGCTCGCCTGCACATGGTCTCGACCCACGACGGCTCGGCGCGACCGCTCGCGGCGAAGCTGCTCGAACGTCCGCGCGTTCTGGCGCACATTCGCGGGCTGATCCCGGACGCTTCCCGCTGCCACCTCGTGCCCTACGCGACCACGACGCTGGAGCGCGACGTCGCGCTGACTCTCGGCATCCCGCTCTACGGCGCCGATCCGCGCCTGCTCGCGTTCGGCACGAAGACCGGCTGCCGGCGGCTGTTCGCGGAGGCCGGCGTCCCGCACCCGCTCGGCTACGAGGACCTGCACGATCTCGACGGCGTGGTAGCGGCGCTCGCGGACATGCGCGCGACCAGACCGAACGTCGCCGAGGTGATCGTCAAGCTCAACGACGGTGTCTCCGGGCGAGGCAACGCGCTCGTCGATCTGCGCGGCCTGCCGGCGCCCGGCTCCGCCGACGAGCGGGCGGAACTCCGTCACCGCGTCGAGGCGATGGCCTTCGAGCATCCGGACATGCGACTCGAGGCCTACCTCGCGCAGTTCGCCGCAGGCGGAGGCATCGTGGAGGAGCGTCTCCTCGGTGCCGAGCTCCGCAGTCCCAGCGTCCAGTTGCGGGTGACGCCGCACGGCGAGGTGGAGCTCCTCTCTACGCACGATCAGCTCCTCGGCGGCCCGAGCGGTCAGAGCTACCTCGGGTGCCGGTTCCCCGCCGACTTCGGCTACGCGCAGGCCATCAGCCGCGAGGCAGCCAAGATCGGAGAGCGCTTGGCGCGCGAGGGCGTCCTCGGCCGTTTCGCCGTCGACTTCGTGGTCGTGCGCGACGGCCAAGGGTCGTGGAGGGCCTACGCGATCGAGATCAACCTGCGCAAGGGCGGGACGACCCACCCATTCCTGACGCTGCAGTTCCTCACCGACGGTGCGTATGACCCCGTCACGGCGCTGTTCACCGCGCCGAGCGGGCGCGAGAAGCATCTCCTGGCCACGGACCACCTCGATTCCGACCTGCTGCGTGCCCTGTCGATCGACGACCTGTTCGACGTCGCCGTCCGCAACCGCATGCACTTCGACCAGGCTCGCCAGACCGGCATCGTCTTCCACATGATGAGCACGATCGCCGAGCTCGGCCGCGTCGGGCTGACCGCGGTCGGCGACAGCCGCGAGCAGGCCGAGACCGAGTTCCGGCGGGCCGAGCGCGTGCTCCTCGAGGAGGCAGGCCCGCCTCCGGAGCCAGCGTTGCCGCCACTCTGATCCGCTCCCGGGATGCACCCCACGCTCACGACGGGCAGGATCGTGCTGGATGTCGCGGTGATCCTGCTGGCTGCCCGGGCCGGCGGCATGCTGTTCGAGCGCATCGGGCAACCCGGGGTGATCGGCGAGCTCGTGGCGGGCATCGCGCTGGGGCCGACACTGCTGGGCGCGCTGCCCGGCGATCCGTCGAGCGCCCTCTTTCCAGCAGACGCGACAACTGTCCTGCGACAAATCGGCCAGCTCGGGCTCGTGCTGTTCATGTTCACCGTCGGGTGGGATCTCGACCTGCGGCTCGTCAGGCGGCGCGGGACGGCGGCGGCCACCGTGTCCGCCGCGTCCACGCTGTTGCCATTCGCGCTCGGGCTGGCGCTCGCCGTCCACCTCCACGAGACCCACGACTCGGTCGACGGTACGCCGGTGCCGTTCTGGCCGTTCGCCCTGTTCGTCGGCGCGTCGCTGTCCCTCACGGCGTTCCCGGTCCTCGCCCGCATCCTGCGGGAGACCGGCCTGTCGCAGACCCGACTGGGCGTGCTGGTGCTGAGCGCGGCAGCGGTGGACGACATCGTCGGCTGGAGCGCGCTCGCCATAGCGCTGACGGCGCTCGAGGCGGGGGGAGCGTGGGACTACATCCGGATCTTCGTCGAGACTGCCGTCTTCGTTGCCGTCATCGCACTGGTCGTACGCCCACTGCTCCGTGTCCTGCTGCGGAGTGCGACACCGGCACGCGAGGCGCTCGTGGTGCCCGTGGCGCTCACTGGCGCCTATCTCACCGAGGCGATCGGCATCCACGCCGCGTTCGGCGCCTTCCTGACTGGGGCGGCGATGCCACGGCAGGACAGGGACCTTGCACTCGCGGAGATCCGCCGGCGCCTCTCGCCCGTCAGCGCCCTCCTCGTCCCGATCTACTTCGTGACCTCCGGAATGATGGTGGACATCCCCGGGTTGAGAAAGAGCGATCTGGCGGACCTCGCGCTCATCCTCGCGACCGCGTGTGCGGGCAAATTCGTCGGTGCCTACACGGGAGCGCGCATCGCGCGCGAGAGCGTGCGCGACTCCGCCGCCATCGGCGTGATGATGAACACCCGCGGGGTGATCGAGATCGTCCTTCTAACCGTCGGCCGCGAACAAGGACTGATTGACGATCGCCTCTTCACGCTGCTAGCACTGATGGCGATCTTCACAACGCTTTTGACTTCCCCCCTACTGCGAGCCATCGTGCCGATCGTACCCGCCCGGAGCTCGTGCGCCAATGCCAGCTGAAGCGACGGGTCCACCCGTCCAAACAGAGCCGCCGCCCACTCGAATTGTGCTGCTATTCGACGAACTCGTGAACTTCGCGACCTGAAAGCAGCGCGCTGCGGGTCGCGGCTGCTTTCAGGCGGAGCATCGAGACAGCACAGCCGTCGCGCTTCCCATGCCACCACGCGAAGCCAGCTGCCGTTGGCCTCCCGGAGCCGGGCGCACCGCACTTGGAAGGAGCGCTCCGCGCGATGTGGGCGTCGTTGGACAGTGGTCAGGGGCGGCACTACGCCCGGGTTGACAGCGGTTGATGAGAGGTAGATAGTCGGTTGGTCGGTCCTGGGCCGGCGGCGTCAGAGCCGGTTCGACATCGACGGCGGCGCCATGGCCTCCAAGCTGCGCTCTGTAGCACTGCGACGGCTTCTCGCCGCTCGGATGCATCACGCAACCCACGGTTGAACCGAGGGGGAGAGCAGTTGAGCGCACACGACGCACGCCGCGGCATGATCCTGGCCGCCATTGGCGCGACGGTCGCTGCGGCTCGCCGGTCCTGCCACACGAATGCGACAGTCGGGTGTTCGTGCGTCGCTGCTTCGAGGTCACGAAACCGCATAGGCGTTACGGAGGAGCCGATGAGGCGCGTCACGGGTCCGGGGCGAGTCAGGGCCTGCCCTGGAGTTCTCATGTTCACCGACCTCGTGGCTGTGGCACCGTTTCGCCTCGTACCGGACACAGGGGGCTCGTCATGAAGTACCACCGCTCCGTTGCTCTGCTCGCGTCGCTCGCGGCGCTGTCCGTCATCACGCCGGCCTCGCAGGCCGACCCGCCCGCCGGCGCGGGCGCCGGCAAGGTCGCGCCGTTTACCTCCGGCGGCGGGGTGAGCGCCGAGGAGGTCTTGATCGCCGGATTCATACCCTCCTACACCGGCGAGTCGGTCCCGGCGTGCGGGCGGCTCGGAGGAGGCAAGGTCCTGGCTGCCCAGCCCGGAAGCACCTGCACGGTCAAGCCCGGTACGAAGGTGCTCGTCCCGTTGCCTGGCGCCTCGTGCTCGGACGCGGAGCCGGCGCCGTTCTTCGCAGAGACGGCGGCCGAGCAGCGCGAGTGCGCCCTGGCGAACGTCCGCCAAGACGTCGTCCGGGTCACGGTCAGCGTCGACGGCGGCCCGCCGCAGAACGTCCTCAGCGACCGTTTCCTGACCATCACCGATCAGTTCGGTGTCGTGTCGCAGCCCGGCAACCCGTTCGGGGCCGAGCCCGGACCGACGACCGTCGTCGTCGTCGGCTACCTCGGCGTGCTGCGCGGCCTGCCGCCCGGCCGCCACACGTTCGTCGTCTCCGCGTTCGCGTTCGGTGGGTCGTTCACCGGCATTTGGACGGTCAACGTCGTACCAGGAGCCGATCGCTGACAGGACCATGGCAAGCGCGGCGAAGGGTCCGCGACGGCGCTTTCACTTCGAGGCTTGCTGTTTGGATCTGGTTCGTCGGTGACGTCCGATGCGAGGTGAAGGCTCCGCGACCGGCGGCGAGCTGACTCTCTTTGAGGCTGTCGGCCGTCGGGCCTGACCACCTTTTGCTGTGTCGCTCGTCGCCGGTCGGGAGGTCCGGCGTGACTTGATAGGAGCGTGGCAGCGCCCTCAGCAAGCCGTGTCCGCCGGGCGTCCACTCAATCCGAGGTGGAGGTGGACGAGGTCATGATCGTGCTCGGTGCGGACACCCACAAGCGCTCGCACACGATCGCCGCGGTCTCGGCGGCGACCGGCGAGCTGCTGGGCGAGCAGACCGTGCAGGTCGGCGCCAAGGGATTTGCCGCGCTTGTGGTTTGGGCGCGCGAGCTCGGCAGCGAACGGGTGTGGGCGCTGGAGGACTGTCGGCACGTGTCGGGCTCCTTCGAGCGGTTTCTGATCGCACGCGGCGAGCGCGTCCTGCGCGTGACGACGACGCTGATGGCCGACACGCGGCGTCGCGCCCGCGCGCGCGGCAAGTCCGACAGCATCGACGCGCTCGCGGTCGCGCGGGCGGCGCTGCGCGAGGGCCTGGACGCCCTGCCGGCCGCGCACCTGCAGGGCCCTGAGCTCGATCTGCGGCTGCTCGTGGACCATCGCGAACGCCTCGTTCGTCAGCGCGTTGCGCTCAACAACACGATGCAGTGGCATCTGCACGACCTCTGGCCCGAGCTACGACTGCCCGGCAGCTCGCTGTTCTACGGCACCTGGGGCCCACGCATCGCCCGGCGGCTCGCGCGCACCGAGCAGACGATGCGCGTCCGCATCGCCCGCGACGAACTACGCCGCATCCGCGAGCTCTCGCAGACGATCAAGGCGCTCGAGGCCGAGATCGCGGGCCTGGTCGCCGAGATCGCGCCACAGCTCCTGTCCGAGCCAGGCCTTGGGCCGCTGACCGCGGCCAAGCTGGTCGGCGAGATCGCCGGCGCGGCCAGGTTCACCAGCGACGCCAAGCTCGCGCGCGCCGCCGGCGTCGCTCCGATTCCGGTCAGCTCCGGCAACACCAACCGCCACCGCCTGGACCGCGGCGGCAACCGCCAGATCAACGCCACCATCCACCGCATCGCCGTCACCCGCCTGCGCTGCCACCCCGAGACCCAGGACTACATCGCCCGCAAACGCGCCGAAGGCAAGAGCACCAAAGAAGCCCTCCGCTGCCTCAAACGCCACCTCACCCGCCGCCTCTGGCACTTGCTCCAGACCGACGCCACCACCCAGAATCAGACGATCACACCATCAATCTCTTGACATAGGAGCAGCAAAAGGAGAAGCGCGGTGCGCGCCGCCAGCAAAGTGCCGCTTGTCGACGATCCGCGTCGAGCGTCGCGGGCAGCGCTGAGGCATGTTCTCGATGAGCGTCTCCCTGCTGAAGTTCGCGATCTAGCGACCTGACGACGATCAGGACCTTCCCAAGCAGCGACATGGCTGAACGTATCGGTCGCGCGCGCGACTGCAGCACGCCGGGGCGACAGGGTTGTCGCGTTGACCCAGGGGGTCCTCGTTTACACCAAGGGTCTCTGGCGGCGGGCGTCGCGGCCGGGCACCCTGGCCCATGAGCCTGCATGCAGGGGAATCGATGAGAGGAACGGGCCATGCGAGTCATGGAACGACCGGGCCGCGTGGCGCTGCTGGCGGCGCTGGCGACGGCCGCCGCGCTGGCCGTCCAGGCGCCGACGCACGCCGCCCAGGCGGAGTACACGCCCGATTCGCACGCGCCGCACCGTCACGGCCCGCCGTGTCGCGCCGGCTATGAGATCAACGCCGCCCAGCAGCAGCCGCCGCTTTGCTTCAAGCGCTGCCGCGCCGGCTACGCGCGGCTGGACTACTCCAGGGAGTCGCGCGTGGCCTGCGTGCGCCGGCGCGCGAGCCGGCTCTGGTATCGCGCCGAACTCGACGTCGACTTCCATCAGAGCACGATCGGCCTCGGCGGCCCGATCGAGACGTTCGCGCACCAGCGCTGGACGTTCCGCTCCAGCCGCGCCGCAATCGTGTTCCGCCAATGCTCGGTCGCCGGGACGCGTCTCCCGCCGGAGACGGCGCGCGATGTGGCGGACGTGCCCGCCGGCGGCGCGATCGCCTGCGACCGCGTTGAGCCCGCGCTCCTCGCGTCCGCCGACCTCGTCGAGGACGCCTCGTTCTCCTTCGCCGGCGAGATCAAGGGCAGTGAGTACGAACACCTGACGCGCCACACCACGCCGATGAACACCACGTGGCGCAACCCCGACGAGAGCATCGGAAAGATCCCATGCCTCGGTCAGGTCACCATCCACGTCAAGGGCGCAGGCCCGGAGCGCGTCGCCGCCGGCCTGCGCGCGAACGGCCTCTCGGCCGTGACCGGCGGCCTGGCGCTGGCGTCCGGCTTCCGGCTGGGCGACGTGCCCGGGTCGGCGACCGAGACCACCCTGCCGATCGTGTGCCCGCCGGCCCCGCCGGGCGCGATCACCCCCCACGTGCCCGCCGACCTCGGTCGCACCATCCCCGCCCCCGTGCGCACCGTCCTGGGCTCCGGCACCGTGGCTGCGTTCAAGCCGGACGTCGGGGCGCGCTTCGGCCGACCGAACATCGACATCACGAAGGACGTCGAGGCCGAGGGGAGCCACGCGACGATCACCCTGCGCCTGACGCGCTGCCCGCGCCGAGGTCGAAGCGCACGCGGCTGCTGATCAGCGCTTGCGCTGCTGCGCGCCGGCACCCGCAAAGTGTCGTTTCTCGACGCCAGGCGGAAGCGTGACTTAGCACCGCTCGGCGGGGGGGCGAGAACCGGGCGCTCGTCGAACGTCGGCTCCCGAGTGTACGGCTGCTCGCACGGCCGGGCGTACGCTGCCACGATGGCGTACGCCAAGCACACCCACCTCGGTGAGATCGCCCGCTTCAACGAACTCGCACGAGAACTCGGCGAGCCGAGCGCGATCCCCGCGCTCTTTGAGGTCGCCGATCGCGCGAGCCCACACCATGGCTTTCCGATCTCGCAGACCATCCTGGACGGCGGACGAGACGAACCCGGCGAAATCGGCACCATCCTCATTGCCGGCCGCGAGATGCTGATCGTGATGTGGCGCTTCTCGCTGCCAGACGACCAACATCCCCACGTCGCGATCGCCTGTGATCTGGCAGAGATCGCGGTCCTCCCCGACGTCGAAGTTCCCGATCAATGGGCGCAGGACGCCCGGCAAGCGGCGCACGAGTGGTGGGATTCACTTCGTTGAGCGCTGTGCGCGCGGCGACGAGCGCCCTCGATCGACGCACGCGTACGGTGAGGGCCCCCACTCGAGCGTGCCCTGGATCGACGGCACGGCACCGGCGCAGGCCGGTAGCCAGCACTTTGGAGGCCCGTCCCAATGGCTTTGCTGGCCGGGCTGGTCCACCCCTGGTGCCGAGGCGGCAATCGCGGGCGCCTCCCAGCGCCGCCCTTCACGAGCCACTCCAGAAGTCGGCGTGAGATGCGGGGCTACGCGTGCTTGAGCAACCGGGTCAGGTCATGCGCCATCTGCTCCTGCCTCTGGCTGACGTCAGCGAGTTGCGCCTTGATCTCCTCGAGCAGACGGACAATCCGCTCATTGGTCGCGGGTTCCTTGCTCTGAGCCATCGTCACCTCCTCATCCGGTTCAACGGGTCGAGCTTACGCCCGACGAGCGAGCCGGTTCTCGATCGGAGCGACGCCGGAGCGCGCTACCGCTCGGAGGGTAGAGACGCTGGCGTAATCGAAGTCTTGGGCACTCTGCGCCGGCCGCGAGTGCCGACGGACTTGAGTTTCGCGTCAGCGTGCCGGCTCGGCGTCTTGGCGGGCCGCGTGCAGCGCCCCGGCCGCGGGCGTGTACACCGTTGAGTGGCCGTCGTCCCAGTCGATGCGATACCGCGCCGCGGGAGCCTCGCGCAGCACTTCACGGACAGTGCCGGAGCGTGCGACGCGCTCAGTCGATTCCGCCTCGGCAACCACGCGATCTCCGACCTTGAAGGTCATGGGAACCTCCTCGTTTGCTACGCGACGAGCGTACCGCCCAGCACTCGCGACGGAAACGGTCACGGCATGCTGTCCGCGCCACGGGTCGGCGTGCCGCCGATCCGAGGCCAGGATCATTGGCCACAGGGCCAGTCGCTTTGGACGCTACTCCCCCGAGGCCGCCATTGCGAGACGTCCTCGGCCCATTGCCCTTCGTAGACGTTAGGCGCGGCGGCAATGACAGTCCCGAAGCTCGTTGGGAAAGTGGTGCTTCTCGACGAATCCGCGTCGAGCGTCGCGGGCAGCGACTACGTGCGCAGGGCGGGCCGCTGGATGTGATGATCCGTCGCGTTGCCGATCCGGGATGAGCTGCGCGTCGACATCGAGGGACCGATGAACGGCTGGGTCGCGGTCGCGATCGTGGCTGGGTCACGGCGGTATGCCTTCGACGCCTCCTTTACGCCAAACGACGCGATCGCCGAGCTCGTGTCTGCTCTTCTCGCTGTCGCTTCCTTCGAGACCACGAGGCAAGTGTCCTGGAATGATGAGCCGACGCAGCACCGGCTCGACCTTGCGCGCACCGGAGATGAGATCCGCCTCGCCCTGACCACCGACCGCCGGGAAGGGCCGGACTCGTCCGTCGCCTTCGCCGGCTCGGTCGAGCGTGTCGTTGGTCCGTTTGTGGTCGCGCTCGAGAATCTTCAGCGTCGTCAAGGTGCGGATGTGTACGCGCGCGAGTGGCGACATCCATTTCCCGCGACGGCGGTCGAGCACCTTCGCGCCGTCCTCGCTCATGACTAACGCTGGTTGGCGGCCTTCAACCCAAGAGTCTCGTTTGTCGACGAACTCGCCTAGGTGCCGGGTCCACCCGGCTGTGGAGGATCGACTGGCGCGGGCAGACGCTGCAGGACTCTCTCGCTCCGCGTATCGACGACGCGGCGAGTTCCCACGGGTTGGGCGAGGACGATCATCAGGGAGTGCATGTGTCCGCTGGCTCGCGTCGGCCCCCGAGGCGCGGTCGCGAAGATCGCGATTCGAACCTCGTCGGGCGTCTCTTGCACCGCAACGGACTCGAACCGATGCGCGGGTCGGGTGATGTAGTCGACGCGAAGCCGGCGAGCGATCGGCTCGGCATCGTAGGCGATGGCGCGAACCTGCACGCGCTTCAGTTCCGGCGCCACCGTCAGAGTGTTGCCTATCGACGGAAGGATCCTTGTCTCACGACAACATGCGAGCTCTGCAAGGGTCCGAGGACAGCGTGTCGCGGAGCACTTAGGCCGATGCCGGATCTGGGGATCCGAGTCGGCGGGTGCTCACGTGTTGGCCGCGCGCAGCGTGATGGTGGCGTGGGCGGACTTGGTGGTCGTGCCGGTGTCGTATTTCAGGGTCGCCGTGGTCCTCAGGCGGCCGCGGGCGGCGTTCCGCAGGAGGCGCCGGCCGGCCTTGGTGAGGATCAGCGAGGCGCGGGTTGTGCCCGTGTCCAGCGACGTGAGTGTGGTGCTGGCCACGATGACGGTCGCCTTCTTGGTCTTGTTTTTGGTGCCGTTGGCGGTTCTCGTCTTCGTGACCGCGGTGAGCGTGAGCTTGCCGGTGCACGGCGCGCCGGCGCAGCGGATGCTCAGCCGCAGGGCTCGATTCTTGGACACCGACACGGTCTGCGTGGCGATGGAGAGCTTGCCGTAGGCCGGTGCGTCGTCGCTCGCGGTCCAGGCGTCCGCGGGGAAGTTGAAGTCGTAGGAGGTCGAGTCGTATCCGGTGTTGTCGTACGCCGGTTGGGGGATCGTGGAGGTCGTGAAGGTGTAGGGCTTCATCGGGAGGATGTAGCCCGCGCCGGTTCCGGTGGCGATTCCGCGGCAGTCGCTGCCGGCGATGGTGGCTGATGCCTTGGGTTCGCAGGCGGCGAGCACGTAGGTGCCGGCCGACGCGGCCGTCAAGGTGGCGACCTGGGAGGTGGCGCCTCCCTGGGTGGCGGCGGCGAGCCGCGAGTCGGTGGGGGTGGCCCGTGGGAAGGTAGCGTCGGTCGTGCCGGGCGAGTACAGATCGAACTCGACATCGGCGGCTGCGGGCGGCACGGTGAGCTCAAGCTGGTCGTTCTCGTTCAGCGCCACGGTCCAGTAGTCGATGTCGTTACCGCCGCCCGACTCGCATGCGCCGATCGTGAGGGCGGGTCCCAGCGCGAGCTTCGATCCCGCCCGTAGCGGTGGCGAGGCGCACGCGTTGCCGACGGCGGCAGACGTGAACGCGTACGGCTGGGTCATCCGCGTGTACTTGGCCCCACCCCCCGTGAAGACCCCGCGGCAGTCGCCGCCGTTGGCCGCATAGTCGACCGGCTCGCAGTCGGCCAGCACGAACGTGTCCGAGTACGGCGCCTGGATCGTTAGCACCTGCGCAGCCCCGGAGACCGGCGACGTGACTTCGACGTCCACCGGGCGAACGGCGGTGAAGCGGTCGTCGGTCGTGTCGCTGCTGTAGAGGTCGAATTCCAACGCGACCGCCGACGGCACGGTCAGCTGCACGCGGTCGCCGCCCGTCAGCGACAGCTTCCAGAACTCGACATAGCTGCTCCCCCCGCCACCGGACACGCATGTGCCGACCGTCAGAGCGCCGGCGGACGCGATCGTCGTGCCCGCCGACGCAGGGCAGGATCCCGGCGGGCCCACGAGGGCCGGCGACGAAGCGAGCGCCGCCGGGCTGCACGCGAGCAGCGCCGACAACGCAAGGACGCCGATGAGGCTCCGTTTCGCCATCGCTTCAGGCGTATCGTCTCAGGCGGGCGCAGAGCGCTCCATGAGAGCCCATCGGTACACGAGTACGACGATCGCTCGATACGCGCGAAAGGACATCGGCGAGATCTCCGAACTCCGCCGCCAATCGGGCCACAGCACGAAGTGTGCCGCTTCTCGACGATTTCGATACCCACCAGACCTCCCGGGGAGCTATAGGCAGCCGGATCGCTCGCGACCGAGCTACGGGCAGCGGGTCGCTCGCGACAAGCGTGGAGGTCGCGGGCCTGGGGCCGTCCGGCACTGACCCGGGCGGCACCCGGCAACTGCGCCTATTCTTGGCCCGACCATGCGCCGGATTCTCATCCTCGCGGTCGCGGTCGCGGTCGCGGTCACGGTCGTTGGTTGCGGCTCCGCATTGGACCGCGTGGCCACCGTCGTCTCGACACCCGACGCCAACGGCTGCACCGCGGTCGACCCGGCCGAGCCCAATAAGGTGCACGCGGCCAAGCCCAAGCGCAGGCTCGATCCGCACAGGGTCTACATCGCCACCGTAGTCACGAACTGCGGCAGCTTCCAGATCCGCCTCGCGGTCAAGCGCGCGCCCAAGACGACCGCCTCGTTCGCGTCGCTCGCCGAGCAGAGGTTCTACGACGGCCTGACCTTCCACCGGATCGTGGCCGACTTCGTAATCCAGGGCGGCGATCCCAAGGGTGACGGCACCGGCGGCCCCGGCTACCGCGTCGTCGAGGCGCCGCCGAAGCAGCTCAAATACGCCAAGGGCATTGTCGCGATGGCCAAGACAGCCAGCGAGCGCGTCGGCACCAGCGGCTCGCAGTTCTTCGTCGTCAGCGGCAAGGAGGCCGCCCCGCTCTCGCCCGACTACGCCCTGCTCGGCGCCGTCAGCAGCGGCCGCGACGTCGTCGCGAAGATCAACTCGATCAAGGCCGACCCGACAACGGGCTCGCCCAGCACGCCCGTGGTCATCGAGTCGATCCGCGTCCGCGCACGCTGACCGCTGGCGCGAATGGCCGAGAAGTCGCAATCTCGCTGAGCGAACTCAAGCAGCAACGCGGCATCCTCGACGAGATCTGAAGGCATGAGCCACGTTCTAGCGTCTGGTCCCACTCGCCGCCTCGGCGCCGCCGCCAGGCCACACGCGTAAGCACACGGAAAGTCTTTTTCGTCGACGGTAGCGACTCTCTGCCGAACGCCAGCTGCACGATCCCGTCCCGGACCGCGACGCGCGCGCCCGCGTCGAGCGAGGATCCTTTCGCCATGACGAGATTCGCACGGTCGGCTTGCATCGAGTGGTTGTTCGCCGAAGACGGAGCGCCCGTCCCGGAGCGGGTCCGCCGCGCTGCGGACGCGGGGCTCGACGGAGTGGAGTTCTGGCACTGGCGCGACAAGGACCTTGAGGCGGTCGGCGAGGCGGCGCATGCGGGCGGGGTGGCGATCGTGATGATGCTCGTCGAGCCGCAGGTTCCGATCGTGGATGCCAGGCGGCTGGCGGAGTTCGCGGAGGCTGCGGAGGACTCCGCGCGCGCGGCCGCAACGCTCGGCTGCGCGACGCTGGTGGTCGCCTCGGGCGAGAGGCTGCCGGATGTGCCCGCGGCGGAGCAGGAGGCGGCGATCGTCGCGGCGCTGCGCACGGGCGGGGAGATCGCGGGGCGCCACGGGCTCACTCTGCTCTTCGAGCCGCTCAATGACACCGACCATCCACGCTTCTTCGTGACCGGCACCGGCCACGGCCTGCGTCTGGTCGAGGAGGCCTGCTCGCCGCACGTGAAGCTCCTCTACGACGTCTACCACTCGGCGGTGATGGGCGAGGATCCCGGTATTCCGATCGCAGGGAAGGGCGACCTGATCGGCCACGTCCACGTGGCCGACCACGCCGGGCGTCACGAGCCCGGCACGGGCGTCATCGACTGGCCCACAGTTCTGCGCCGGCTCGACGAGGCCGGCTACTCAGGTCACATCGGTCTGGAGTACCGGCCGACTGCAGACACCCTCGCCTCGCTGGCGTACCTCGAGCGCGCGATGGCATAACGGACACGGCCTGATCGGTGAGCGGAGCTCGCCGGAGCCGGCGCTCACACGGCGGCGGCGATCCACGCAGCCTTGGCGACCAAGCGAGGATGCCCTAAACCCAGCAGAGTCTCGCTATTCGACGAACTCGAGATGTTCCTTCTGGGTCGAGTGAGCGCGAGGCGATCGCTTACTCGGTCGCCCGAGCTGTGGGACCTAGCGCTCGATTTCGAGATCGGTCTCGTCGTAACGGAGCGCGTAGATCAGGACGAAGACCCACACGAGCGCACATCCCGTGAGTCCCGCAGCGACCCCGAGCCACCCGAGTTGCAGGTAGGCGCTCACAAGCGCGGCGACGATCGCAATCTTCATCACGACGTCGAGGGTATTCGGCGACCGTGGCGATAGCAACCTGTGTCGCACCCAGGCTCCGACGTCACCGTTAGGCGAACGCAAAGTCGCTCTTCTCGGCGAACTGGCGACAATCCGCCGGATCGTCGCGCCCTTGACGCGAAAGGGACTGCGGACAGGTTCAGGCGGGTGCGTGGTGGCGCCTGGGCAGTACCTCTGGTGCGACGGTCGAGGAAGGGAACAGTGAGCAGAGCCCGATGACCGTCCGCGTGCGCTCCGCTTGACTGCGGCGTCCTCGGGGAGCATGTGGTCGCGAGTTCTGTAGCGGTCTGATGCCGGGTCAGGCGTGCGCTTGGGGCGGGGCGAGCCGGTGGGCGATGGCGGCGGCCTCGACGCGGTTGGGTGCGTCGAGCTTGCGCAGGATGTGCGAGACGTGCACGCTGGCGGTCTTCACGCTGATGACCAACTCGGCGGCGATTTCGCGGTTGGTGAGGCCGCGGGCGACGAGTGCGAGGACTTGCGCCTCGCGCTGTGTCAGGCCGAGGTCCGTGAGCGCGTTGGCGGCCTGGGGAGCGGGGGCGGGCAGTGGCGCGGGATCGAGTCGCGCCCGCGCGGCGAGCAGCTCGAGCTCGCGCAGCAGCGGGCCCGCGCCGAGCCGCGCGGCGATGGCGTGCGCCGCGCGTAGCGGCGCGCCCGCCTCGGTGCGGGACGCACCGGCCGCGACGAGCGCCTCGGCCTGGCGCAGGCGGCAATAGGCCGCGAGCGGTGGGCGCTCGAGTCGCTCCCACGCGTCGGCGGCGTCGGCCCACCGGTCGGGTCGCACCGCGCCCTCGGCGCGGTCGTGCTCGGCCTCGGCGAGGGCGAGCCAGCCAGCGGCGTTCGGGGTGATGGCTGCAGCTTCGGTGGCGGCGCGGCGGGCGTCGGCCAGGAGCGCGCTGGCCGTGGTGCGCTCGCCGCGGACGGCGTCGGCGTCGCGACGGGCACGGGCGAGCGAGGTGAGCTCGGCCTGCGCGCGCAGTCCCTTGGCGCACAGCCAGACGCGGATCTGCGCTCCCCAGGCGGGCCGGGCCCGTGCCAGGCCATCGTGAACGGCCTCGGCGGCGTCCGTCCACCGGTGCTGCCAGAGAGCGAGCTCGGCGACGTACGCGTCCAGGTAGGCCAGGCCGGGCTCGTGGCGCACGGTGGCGCGGGCCGCGTCAAGGTGCACACGGGCGGCGTCAAAGCGACCGCGGCCGAGCTCGAGGTCGGCGCGGAGGATGAGCGGCATGTGCGGGTAGTTGGCGGTCACCGCGCGCAGCGCGGCGGCGCTCGCACGGTCCGCCGCGTCCCACTCGCCGATGGCCAGCAGCGCTTCGATCCAGTTCGCGGCCAGAACCGTGTGGTCGGCCTCGTACCGACTCAGCGCGGCGAGGCCATCCTCGGCAAGCTGCGCCGCCGCTCGTGGCCGCCCGAGCATCGTCAGCGCGTCGGTGAGGGTGACGTAGGCGCGGTGCAGCGCGTCGGGATCGCCGGCGGCGAGCTGGACGGCCCGCGTCAGGTGCGCGAGGCCGTCGTCACCCCGGCCCAGATATGCGAGGTCGCTGCCGAGCGTCATCAGTGCGCGCAGCTCGGTGTCGCGCGCACCCACCGCGCGCGCGAGCTCCAGGGCCTGCTCGCACACCGCGAGCGATTCGTCGTAGCGCCACAACAGGGTCAGACCGCGCGCGAGCGCCTCGAGCGCTCGCGCACGCTCTCGGGACTGCGGGTGCGCGGGCACGAGCGCGACCGCGCGCTCGAAGGCGGCGAGAAAGGTGTCGCCCCCGCCGCGCTGGAACTCGAAGGTCCCCAGGCGCTCGTGCAGAATCGCCGCGCGCCGCCGGTCGCCCGCGCCGACGAGCGCGATCGCTTGCTGTGTGAGCTCGACCGCGCGCGGCGCGTCGCCTGTTTGGCTGGCGAGCAGCGCGGTCTCCTCGAGCAGCTCGTCGAGGCGTAGGCCGGTCAGTTCGAAGGCGTCGGGCACGACGTCCCAGAGCGCGAGCGCGCGCTCGAGGTGCCCGCGGGCTTCCGAGAGCCCGAAGACGGCCTGCGCCTCGCGTGCGGCGGCTACCGATGCCGTCAGCGCATCGCGGCTGCGTCCGGCGAGCGCCCAATGCGGGGCGAGCTCGGCCGGTCCGGCATCGTCACCGCGCGCCAGCTCGTCGGCGAGGCGCGCGTGCAGCCACTCCTGCTCGCCGGGCAGGACCGTGCCGTAGACCGCCTCGGCGAGCAACGCATGACGGAAGCGGTAGCGCCCGCCGCGCCGGTCGGCCACGAGGACGCCATGCTCGACCGCCGCCCGCAGCGACTCGCGCACGTCGCGTTCGGGGAGCGCCGTGACGGCGACCAGCAGCGGGTACGACACGTCGCGTCCAGCGGCGGCGGCCACGCGCAAGAGGCTCTGTGTGCGCCGGTCCAGTCCGGACACGCGCGTCAAGAGCGCGTCGCGCAGGCCGCGCGGGAGCTCGGCGTCGTCTCGCTCGCCGACCGCGCTGAGCAGCTCCTCGGCAAAGAACGGGTTGCCCTGCGAACGGGTCAGGATCGCGGTCGTGACCGCCGCCGACAGGGCGCCGGCGCGCGCGTCGAGCAGCGCCGCGAGCTCCGCGCGCTCGAGCGGCCCGAGCTCGAGGATCTGCCCCGCGCCGGAGCGCCGGACGCCGTCGGCCAGCCGCTGCAATCGGGCCGCCGATGCCGGCTCGTCGGCGCGCAGCGTCGCCAGCAGGAGGACGCGCCGGGAGTCGAGGTTGTGCGCGAGGTAGACGACGATGTCAAGCGTTGAGGCGTCGGCCCAGTGCAGGTCTTCGAGAATGAGCAGTACGGGGATGACCCCGGCGCGCTCACTCAGCAGCGCGAGCGTCGCCTCGAACACGCCTCGCTGCGAGCCTCCAGGGCCGATCCCTCCGAGCCCTCGCAGCGCCTCGGCGAGCGGCTGAAAGGCAAGCTCGGTGCCGACGAGGTCCAGCGAGCGCCCGAGCAGCACCTCGAAGCCGGCCCCGCGCGCGCGGGTCACGAGCTCGGAGGCCAACCGCGTCTTGCCGATCCCTGCTTCGCCGGTGAGGAGCACGGTCGCGCCCCCTCCAGCCCGCGTTGCGCTCAGCGCCCGCTCAAGCACCTCGAGCTCTCGGACGCGCCCGACAAACGCTGCGCTCGCGCGCATCTGCATGCCGCGAGTATCGCCCTAGGCCACGGGCGACCGCAAGATACGGCGGCCCGCCGAGCCAAGATAAGGCCTGATGCCCGATGCGCCTCCGCCGGCTGCCAGGGACGATCGGATCGCACTCGACGAACACGAAAGGGACGCGAATGGCAACGGCGACGCAGCGCACCAAAGTACACACCGTCACGGGCGGCGACGGCCTGCGGCTGCACGTTCGCGAGTGGGGCGACCCGGGCGGCCCGCCGATTCTCTTCATCCACGGGTGGTCACAGAACCACCTCTGCTGGGCCGCGCAGTACGAGAGCGCCCTGGCCGATGAGTTCCGGCTCATCGCGTTCGACCTGCGCGGCCACGGCATGTCCGAGGCACCGCTCGAGCCCGAGCACTACACCGACGGCCGTCTCTGGGCCGACGACCTGGCGGCAATAATCGAGCACCTCGCCCTCGACCGCTCCGTGCTCGTCGGCTGGTCCTATGGCGCCTTCGTGATCTGCGACTACGTGCGCGCGCACGGCGAAGATCGCATCGGCGCGATCAACTTCGTCGAGGGCGTCGTCAAGCTCGGATCCGCGGCCTTCGGCACACTCATCGGCCCGGGGTTTCTCGACCACTTCGCAGGCGCGACCGCCGACGATCTGCCGACGAACATCGCCACCATGCGGTCGTTCGTGCGGGCGTGCCTGGCCACGCCGCTGCCGACGGCCGACATGGAGACCGCGGTGTGCTGGAACATGGCCGTCCCCGCGCGGGTGCGGGCGAACCTCGCCGCGCGCGAGATCGACGACGACGACGTGCTGCGCACGCTCACCGTGCCCGTGCTCGTGACGCACGGCCGGGCCGACACCGTCGCGCTGCCCGCGATGGCCGAGCACATACTCGCCACCTGCCCGGTCGCCAAAGCGTCCTGGTACGACGGCGTCGGTCACGCGCCACACCTCGAGGACCCCGAGCGCTTCAACCGCGAGATCGCCGCGCTCACCACACGCCTCCGCGTGTGATCGCGAGCGAGCCGGCGTTCCACCCCGTCAGCCGCTCCCCGACGGCAGGCCGTGCCAGGCCCCGCCTTAGGCGGCGTCGGCCCGCGACTCGCGCTCGACGACGTCTTCCCAGAATTCTGCGGCAGCGCGGGCGAGGCGGACGCCGAGCTCGGCGGCGCGCACGCGCTGGGCTAGCTCCGGCCGGCCGCTGAATCGCGCGACGATCGCTTCGTAGCCGGCGAGCTGTGCGCGTTGGGCGACAGCTTGCTCGTGCGCGAGCGCGAGCACGGCCTCGGGCGTGGCGAGTTCGGCGAAAAAGAGCTTGAGCAGCCCGAGGTCCCGGTACTCGGTGGGGGTGGTGACGGGCTCGGAGAGCCACTCGGCGAATGGCCGCCGGCCCGCCTCGGTGATCGCGTAGTGGCGCCGGCGGCGGCCGCTTTCCTCGCGCGTCTCCTCGAGCAGACCGGCTTGGGCGAGACGCTTGGGCTCCTCGTAGAGCTGTGTGTGGGGAAATGGCCAGAAGTTGCCCACGCTGAGCTGCACCATCCGCTTGAGGTCATAGGGAGTGGACGGCCCACGCATCTCGATGAGCCCGAGGACGAGGTAGGAGACGGGTCCGAGTCGCACACCGGTTGACATGGTGCGGATAGTAGCGTACGGTCCTAACCGTTCGAACCGTACGGTGCAAGCTGCATCTTAGGAGGTCGACGATGTCGACGCTCGACGAGCACACGGTGGTCCGCAGTCCCTGGCCCGATCCCGAGATCCCGGGCTCCGACCTGACGACGTTCGTGCTCCGCCACGCCCGCCGCCTCGCCGGCGAGCCTGCGGTCATCGAAGGCGCGAGCGGGCGGGTGCTCACCTACGGCGAACTCGCCGCCGGCGTCGAGCGGATCGCCGCCGGACTCGCCGCCCGCGGGTTCGGCCGCGGCGACGTGCTCGCGCTGCATCTGCCGAACATCCCGGAGTTCGCCTTGGTCCTCCACGGGGGCCTGCGGGCCGGCGGCGCGGTGTCGCCGGTCAGCCCGCTCTTGACGAGCGGCGAGCTCGCCGCACAGTTGCGGCGCACGCGCGCCCGCAGTGTGGTGACCGTGGGCCCGCTGGCCGAGGTGGCGAGTGAGGCCGCCGCGCGGGCCGGCGTCGACGACGTGATCGTACTCGGCGAGCCGTCGTTCGATGAGCTGATGGCCGCAGCCGGCGCACCGCCCGTGTCGCGGCCCGACCAGCGCGATGTCGCGGTCATGCTCTCGTCGAGCGGTACGACCGGGCTGCCGAAGGCGGTTGAGCTGACGCACGCCGCGCTCGTGGCCAACCTCGTCCAGATGGCCGTGCCGTTCCCGATCGAAGAGGGCGAGCGCGTGCTCGGCATCGCGCCGTTCTTCCACAGCATGGGCCTGTCCTGCGTGCTCAACCATGCACTGGCGAACGGCGGCACGGTCGTCGCCCTGGCGCGCTTTGACCTCGAGGTCATGCTGCGGGCGATGGAGACCCACGGGGTGCAGCAGGCACTCGTGGCGCCGCCGTTGCTAGCCGCGCTCGCCCACCACCCGAGCGTCTCGTCCTTCGACCTGTCGGCGCTGCGCACGGTCGGCAGCGGCGGGGCACCCGCCGGCGCTGCGCTGGAGCAGGCCGTCGCCAAGCGCCTCGACTGCATCGTCGGACAGGGCTACGGCATCACCGAGGCATCCCCGCTGGTCGCGGTCTGTCCGCTCGCCGACCCGTCGCTCATGCGGGCGGGATCGGTAGGCCTGCTCGTGGGCGGCACCGAGGCCCGAGTCGTCGACCCGAGCAGCGGCACGACGCTACCGGCGAGCCGGGACGGCGAGCTGTGGGTGCGCGGCCCACAACTGATGACGGGTTACCGCGACGATCCGGAGGCCACGGCCGCGACCATCGACGAAGACGGCTGGCTGCACACAGGGGACCTGGGTCACATCGATGAGGACGGCACCATCTTTCTCGTGGACCGGCTCAAGGAGCTGATCAAGGTCCGCGGCTTCCAGGTCTCGCCCGCCGAGCTCGAAGCCGTGCTCGTCACCCACCCGGCCGTCACCGATGCCGCAGTCATCGGCGTGCCGCACGAGCGCGACGGCGAACGCCCAAAGGCGTTCGTGGTCTTGCGCGGCCCGCTCGACAACGAGGAGCTGAGCACCTACGTCGCCGCACGCGTGGCGCCGTACAAGCGGCTGGTCGCGATCGATGAGGTCGTCGAGCTGCCGAGGTCGCCCGCAGGCAAGCTGCTGCGTCGGGTGCTGGTCGAGCGCGAACGCCAGGCGCAGCGCGAACCCGCGCCGGCCTGCAACGAGGTCGGCGCATCGGGCGCTCGGTGATCGTGTCTGCGCACGGCCGCGTTGCCACTTGGCGTTGGCCCGGAGCAGCCCGGGCGCCATGGCCGCGCTCGTGATCGCCCGCCGCGGTCGCTCTCGTTCGTCTCGCGCTGTAGACGAAACTCGCTCGGGCTGACGATGTGCCATCAAGCGCCGCCAGGTTTGTGTCCACCGACCGCCTCCTGGAGGCAGCCAACGGGGCGCGTGCCTGTTCATGCGGGCGCCTATCCGCGCGCTCCATCCGGGGATAAGGTCGAGCGGCTGGCGATCCGCTTCGAGAAAGGAGCCGCCGTGGCCGTGAAGCTTCACCGCTGCTCGACCTTGTGGGCCAAGACCAACGGAAATCCCTGCTGGCGCGTGAGGCGCGCTCGAGGAGGCTGGTGTGCCGTGTGAGATCGTCAAGGAGACACCGCTCCTGCGTGGCCGCCGCACAGCCGTTATCGCCGGCACCGGGCAGAGCAAGCTTCCGGCGATCGAGCTCGAGGACGGCGGCTGGTATCGCAAGGAGTCCTCGGAGATGGCTGAGGACATTCGCGCGGGCGTGTTCTCGGAGGCGACCCCAGCTGGGTAGCGATCTCGACGCGGCTGGGTACCGCTTGCGTCCTCGACCGTCGTCAGCGCCCGGTTGAGGGGTATGCCGCCTGCCACGTAGGGCCGAATGCAGCGGCGACGCCGCCGCCGGCAAAGTGGTGCTTATCGACGGTCTGGGCACATTGCGCGCTCGCAGTCTCGCGCCCCTGGTCCCTGCAGAGTCTGGGCAGCGGAACGCCGAGCCGGACGAAGGGTCACGGCTGGCGTTCGCCGTTCGTCGCAGGAGGTCGGACCCGGACGCACGAGTGACGCCTGAAGTCGGGCTACGTTGTGTCGACGACGGCGAGAACACGCCACAACGGCTCGATGAGTGCCGTACGTGCCTCACCATCGCGCCCGCGTCTTGACGCGGCCCGGAGTTTGACCCGCTCGATCATGGCGCGGAGCCGGCGCCTCGCCGTGGCAAGCCGCCGGCCCAGCCTGTCAGGCGTGCGCTGTCATCGCTGCGGGCTCGGCCAGCTCGGCAACCTGCTCCTGCCACATCGCCATCAGCCGCTGCAGGCGCTCGCCGGTCATTCCGGCCACGACGCCCACGTTCGAGACCACGAGTCCGGCGCGGGCGACCATGCGCTGAAACTCATCGTCGCCGCGCAGACCGGCCAACCCGTCGTGGTCACCGCGGATCAGGAAGAAGCCGCCGAGATCGCCACCGTGCTCTTCCAACAGCATCGGCTCCATGCCCTCGATCCGACCGTCCCGCTCCAATCGGGCGAAGTACTCGACGGCCTCGCCGAAGACCTGAAGCGCCTTCGTCTCGCGCCCCGGAATCGGCACTCCCCACCCGAACAACAACACGGAATCCGCCATCACGGACCTCCTTGGGGATCGCTCGCGCGGCTGCTCAACGCGCCGCGCTACGTGGAGCCAACCCTACCTGTGACGTCCGCTGCGCGCCACTGGGATCGAACGTGCCCTGCCGGTGGAAACGCAGCACTCTTGGAGGCCGATTCGGCACTGCCGCATCTCGTTGACTCGACGGCGAGGCGGCAGCGCGCGCAGCCCCAAGGGGCGCCCGGACGTCGGCGGCTGGCTCGGGTTGAGTTCAGGGCGAATGGAGCCCACGGCGAGGGTGTCCCATAGGTGTTAGAACGCGCTGTACGACGCCTCTCCGCAACAGTGCCGCAGCTCCGCAATCTCGGGAGTATTCAGCATGGCGGGCTCGCTGAGATGGACGTGCCGACCGCAGCGGAGCTCCGCGTGCCAGAGGCGCTTGAGCCGAGTCCTGCCGGCGTGCGAAGACATTGCAAACTTCACCCCAATCGGGCGATGGCAGCCACGTACGCTCGATCTAGCGTTGCGACATGGATGCCACCGCTGCCTCCGGCGCGAGCTCTCGAGCGGCCGCCGAATCCGAGTTCGGGGCCGGACGAATGTTTCTCATCGACTCGCGGATCGCCTTCGGGGTGCTCAACCATGCCCGCTACTTCGCCCTGAATCGCATGTTCGGCACATCGCGCGAGCAGGCGAACGTGCTGACCGCAGTGCTCGCCGTGACCGCCGCCGGAGCGGCGTACGAGTCCGGTCAGCGGATGCTCCGCGCGCCCCTGCGTGTGTCCGGCGCCGACATGGCGATGGGTGGATTCGCTTTGCGGGAAGCGGCGCTCGGCGTGGTGGGGCCTGGCTATCGCAACGTTCCGGGTCTTGGCGTGCTGGTGGCGTTCGCGATAGTCGGGAACATCGGCGTCCCTCGGTTGCGGCGGGCGGCGCGAGATCTGCGCGCGGCCGAGCAGCGTTTGCGCGCGCGGCGCACCAGCCTCTTCGCCGCCGCCGGTCGCGCGTCCCGCGACGAGTAGCCCTCACATCCAGCTCCGTCCCCGTTCAGGCTTCGCCGAGAGCTCGCAACGCTCGCCGCGCCAGCATCGCGCATCGCCCAACCTCGAACTCGCGCGGTGGTCGACGGAGATGGCATCACAGAAGACCTCGCGAGGTCGCGCGATGAGATCGTGTAGCCGCAGCGTTCGAGAGTGATTCGGCGCGCGCTCGGAGTCGACGTCAGCGGCATGCTTGAGGCCTCCGGTCGCTGCGGCGGTTTGTCCTCATCGTCGATCGGTTGGCGGTGGTACGGCTACGCGAAATCGCGTGTCGAGTGATCGGAGGAGATCATCGCGGTGATGCGCTGTTGCGGGGACGGCGTTCATGGTGGACGTGCCCGGGGTTTGATCGTCGTGCTCTGGCGGGCCGGGTTGCGGATCCAGGAGGCGCTCGATCTCAACGAACTCGATCTCGATCGCCGTCGCGGCTCGGTGCTTGTCCGGCGCGGTAGCCGATCTACGGCTCAGCGATGCTCGCTCGTCCACGCGCTCAAGACTTTCGTGTAGCTGCCTTGCGAGCGGCCGTTCGTTTCCGCGCTTCAATAGTCGCGGAGTGCCGCGTTCTGAGATGCGCATAGGAGACGCTGACCGCGACGCGACAGCCAGAGAGCTGCGAGAGCACTGGTCGCTCGGGCGCCTTGACGCTGACGAGCTCGAGGACAGACTTGAAACGGCCTATCGGGCGAAGACACGGGGTGATCTGGACGCGTTGATCGCCGATCTTCCCGAAATCAGAGAACAGCGCAGTGCCGAAGCGCCGGCGCATTTTTCTTCCTGGCGTCGCGGCATTCCACGAGGAGCGGAGATTGCATGCGAGTCTCCGCGTCGCTTACGAGTCCGCGTGGCGTGAAATGGTCCCGCGGCTGGAGTTGCGAGGCTACTTCGTGGAGGAGGAGCGCAGGCCGCTGCGCTTGTTCTTCGTCAGTAACGCCGGTAACTCGCTGACTGTCACGTTCCGCGAGGCAAGAGACGGCGGCACGATCGTGACCGCCTTCGGCCACGCTCCGAGGGCGGTGCGCAAGGCATTTGCGACGCTGCGTGACTGACCGGCGACCCTCGACGGCGCGGGCATTCATCGCGCGGCAACGTCCATCTGTTGTGACAACCCCACCACAGGCGGTAGCGATCTTTCGGGCTTTACGCCATAGCGAAGCGGCTCGCCGGGGCATAGCTTGCGTTTCACAACCAGCGAGGAGCCAATCCGATGCGAACCAGCCAAGCACACACCTTCTCCATCCCGACGGTCCGCGAGATCCTGCCCATGGTGATCGACGGCCGCACGACGGTCTCGCAGCCCATGCTTGTGCTCGCCTCGCTTCTGGTCCGCCCGTAAGCCCCACCCGGGCGCGGTCTCGCCGTAGCCACCCTTCGGGTCACCGGTACGGCTTGACTCTTTCGAAACAGACGCTCCTAGGTGGTGAGGAGGAGCGTCACGAGTTCGGTGCGGGAGCGATGTCCGCACCGAGTCGCGCACGCCAGTAGCCCACGCTGCTCGAAAGATAGGGAATCGCCTATTGCGCTGGGGTCGCGGAGCGAAGAAGATACCGCCGCGAGCTCTGCGACGAGGAGGTCAGGATGGGCCGGCTCACGACGGTGCGACGGATCGGCACGCTGGTGGCCGCCACGCTGGCCGTCGCGCCTCCGGCCCAGGCCGACGACCAGTGGGCGTTCACGGAGTTCCCGACCAGCTCCGAAAGTGGGGCCGCCGCCGTTGCGGTCCAGCCGGACGGTAAGTTCGTCCTCGCAGGCGCCGCGCGCACGTACGACGACGACTTGGGCATCTACCTCAGTCGGGTCGCGCTCGCGCGCTACAACCCGGACCTCTCGCTCGATCGCTCGTTCAGCGACGACGGCCAGCAGACGACAGAGGTCGACGCCGACCAATCCGCCGGCGTGGCCGACATGACGCTCCAGGCGGACGGCAAGATCGTCGTCGCCGGTGTCACGGGCCGCTCCCCTGCCACGGACTTCCTGCTCGCGCGCTATCGGGCGGATGGCTCGCTCGACACCACATTCGGAACGGGCGGCATCTCGACGATCGACCTCGGCGCCAGCGAATGGCTCGGCGCCGTGGCATTGCAGCGGGACGGCAAGATCGTCGTCGCGGGGGTGCACGAGCTGCCGGACTGGCATTGGGAGAGCGTGATCGCGCGCTATCGCAGCGACGGCTCGCTCGACACCTCGTTCGGCGGCGACGGCATGGTGACGTTCGCCGACGACATCAGCCAGTCCCTGGCGATCCAGGCCGACGGAAGGCTCGTCCTCGCCGGTCGCGACCGCCTGGTCCGGTTCAGGCCCGACGGTTCGCTCGACGGGTCATTCGGGACGGGAGGCGTGGTTCAGGACAGTTGGCAGTACATCGAGGCGCTGGCGCTCCAGGCCGACGGCCGGATCGTCACGGCGGGGAGCAACGGCCAGATCGCACTTTCGCGCTATCTCGCCAACGGCTCGCTCGACTGGTCGTTCGGGAACGGTGGCCGGCAGACCGTCGACATGGGCCCCTACGGGGGTGGGGCGAACGACGTGGCGATCCGCGGCGATGGCACGATCCTGGCCGTCGGTCAACAGGACTGGAGTGACTGGCTCTCAGGGATGTACGGGACCAATCTCCTGCTCGCGCCCGTCGACCCCGACGGATCGCCTGCAGCGTCGTTCGAGTGGTCGACCGTGCCGTCGAGTCAGCTGCAGGCCGCCACGGCCGTCGCGCCCGGACCCGAGAGCGACTTCGTCATCGCCGGCTGGGGAGACGCGTCCATCGGCAACCCACGATTCCTGGTCGGCCGTCTGGATGGCCGCCCGCCGATGATCACCGACGGCCCGACCGGCCACACCAGCGACACGGCGCCGGCGTTCACGTTCACACCCGCCGTGCCGGGCTCGGCGCTCGCGTGCAGGCTCGACGGCCCGGGTGCGACTACGGGCAGCTTCGACGCCTGCACGTCACCGAAGACCTACAGCGCGCTCGCCGACGGCGACTACACGTTCACGGTTCGCGCGACGGACCCGGCCGGGAACGTCACTCGGTCGACGCGCTTGTTCACGGTCGAGGCGATCCCCAACACGACGATCACATCCGGTCCGAGCGGGCCGACGAACGAGACCGTGGAGTCGTTCTGGTTCACGGCGTCGACGGCGGGCGCGACGTTCCAGTGCAAGCTCGATCGGCCGTCCGGCCTTGGCAGCTACGCGGCGTGCAGCGAGCCCGTGCGGTACAGCTCGCTCCCTGACGGCGCGTACACATTCTCGGTTCGGGCGATCGGTCCGCACGGCGCCGACCCGACGCCGGCCATGCGCTCGTTCACAGTCGACACGGTCGCGCCCCAGACGACGATCACCGGTGGTCCGTCCGGGAACGTGAGCGGGACCTCGCAGACGTTCACGTTCACGTCGTCGGAGGAGGGCTCGAGTTTCCACTGCCGGCTCACCGGCCCGGCCGGCGAGACGCCCGCCTGGTGCACGTCTCCATGGGTGGGGCCGACGCCGACGAACGGCAGCTACACGCTCACGGTCACCGCCTGGGACGCCGCCGGCAACCGGGACGCGACCCCGGCGACTCGCACGTTCACGGTGAGCGGCCAAACGCCGCCTGACACGACAATCACGGGCGGCCCGGACGGGCCGACGAACCAGAGGGGGCCGTCGTTCGCGTTCACGGCGACCGTGCCCGGCTCGACGTTCGAGTGTCAGCTGCAGGAGCCCACGACCCTGCAGGTCTACCGGCCGTGCAGCTCGCCGCAAGCCTACGTCCTGCACTCCGACGGCACGTACACGTTCTATGTCCGCGCGAGCCACTCCGGGAGCACCGACGCGACGCCGGCCACCCGCACGTTCACGGTGGACACGGTCGCGCCCGAGACGACGATCAACAGCGGCCCGTCCGGGACGGTGAGCGGCGCGTCGCAATCGTTCGCGTTCGGCTCGTCCGAAGCCGGCTCCACGTTCGAATGCAAGCTCGACACCCCGAGCGACGTCGGTGCCTACGCGACATGCCTCTCGCCACGGACGTACGCGACGACCGTCAACGGCGCGTACACGTTCGCGGTGCGCGCGACCGACGCGGCGGGCAACACCGATGCGACCCCGACGACGCGGTCGTTCACCATCGCCACAGTCCCCGACACGACGATCACGGGCGGCCCGAGCGGGCTGACGAACGGGACGGCGCCGTCGTTCTCGTTCACAACGACGGTGGCCGGCTCGACGTTTGAGTGCAAGCTCGACACGCCATCCGGCGCGGGCAGCTACACGGCGTGCAGTTCGCCGCGGGCGTATGCGACGACCGCCAACGGCGCCTACACGTTCTCGGTCCGAGCGGTCGGTCCGGGTGGCACGGACCCGACGCCGGCGACACGCTCGTTCAGGGTCGACACGGTCGCCCCCACCACGTCGCTCGACTCGGGTCCGGTCGGCTCGACGACCGATGACACACCGACGTTCACGTTCTCGTCGAACGAGCCGGGTTCGTTCGAGTGCCGGCTGGACACCGTCGAGACACCCGGCTTCTTCGAACCGTGTGCGTCTCCGCTGACTCTCGGTCCGCTGGCCGGCGGGGTTGAGTACGCACTCTTCGTGCGGGCGATCGACGCGGCCGGCAATCCCGACCCGGGGTTTGCCCACTCGGGGCTGTTCGTGGTCGATGGCTCCCCGCCGGACACCTGGATCGATAGCGGCCCGACCGGCGTCACCAGCGACACGGGGCCGTCGTTCACCTTCCACGCGACGTTGGGCGGCTCGACGTTCGAGTGCAAGCTGGACCGACCCGGGGGAGCCGGCAGCTACGCAGCGTGCAGCTCACCCCAGGGCTACACGACGACCGCCGACGGTCCGTACACGCTGACGGTCCGCGCGACCAGCAACGGCAGGACCGACCCATCGCCGGCGACGCGGTCGTTCACGGTCACCACGACGCCGAACCCGACGCCGACTTCGACGCCCACGCCCAGCCCGACGCCCACGGCCAGCCCGACGCCGACGCCCAGCCCGACCTCGACGCCCAGTCCGTCGCCGTCGCCGAGCCCGGCTGGCTGCGGGGCGACCAACGGGAGCGACGTGCAGATCGGGGATCTCTCGACCGTGGAGTCGCCGATCACCGTCTCGGGCTGCGCGGGTAACGCGTCAGCGACCGCCACCGTCGAGGTGCACATCGTGCACACCTACATCGGTGACCTCGTCGTCTCGCTGATCGCACCCGACGGCAGCACCTACCTGCTGCACAACCGGGCCGGCGGCAGTGCCGACAACATCGACCAGACCTACACGGTGAACCTGTCGAGCGAGCCCGCCAACGGAACATGGAAACTGCGCGTCCAAGACGCCGCAGCCGCCGACGTCGGCCGCGTCGACTCCTGGACGGTCAACCTCGGGGCCAGCCCGACGCCGACGCCGAGCCCGGCTGGCTGCGGGGCGACCAACGGGAGCCACGTGCAGATCGGGGATCTCACGACCGTGGAGTCGCCGATCACCGTCTCGGGCTGCGCGGGTAACGCGTCAGCGACCGCCACCGTCGAGGTGCACATCGTGCACACCTACATCGGTGACCTCGTCGTCTCGCTGATCGCACCCGACGGCAGCACCTACCTGCTGCACAACCGGGCCGGCGGCAGTGCCGACAACATCGACCAGACCTACACGGTGAACCTGTCGAGCGAGCCCGCCAACGGAACATGGAAACTGCGCGTCCAAGACGCCGCAGCCGCCGACGTCGGCCGCGTCGACTCCTGGACCATTCGCATGTAGCCACGCACCCACAACACGCGCGTCCCGCGCACCCGGCGGTGGCCAGCGGACCAGGCGCTGCGACCGAGTAGCTCGCGCTCATCCACGATCTCGCGACAATCCGGGCGACGAGGAACGGTGTCGCGTTCAGGTGACAGCGAAGTCCGTGAGACGGAACGGGGCGCGGCTGGTCGGAGGCTGATGCGCTGCCCTATGCAAGCGACGGCACAGGAGGGGCCTGGCTGCGCGAATTCTCCTCGTGTCGAGCAGGAGCCCAGAGCGTCTGTCGCGAGCTGCGGTTTCAACCTGGAGAGGAAGCCGCCGCGCGTTCTGCGCTTGCGGCGTCTCGTATCCGGGCGTACGGTAGCGGCACCGCGGACCCCTGTTGGGGAAACGCAGGGGCCGCTCGAAAAGGAGGGCTCCATGCTCAGATCCTCCGCCCGTAGGACGGTTCTCGCGGCCTTGCTGGTGGCCGCTGCGACGTCTCCCGCCACCGCCGTGGCGGCCGTCGATCCTCTGACGGTGGTGAGCGGGCCAAGTCCGTTCGCCGCGGGGTGCGAGGGCGCGCCCCAGACCGGCACGGTGTTCCGCAATGCCGAGGTCGAGCCGTGGGTCGACGTCAACCTGATGGACGCCAACAACCTCGTCGGCAATTGGCAGCAGGACCGCTGGTCCAACGGCGGGGCGAGCGGCAATTTGAGCGGTTTCTCGCTCAACGGTGGCACGACGTGGACGATCCCGCCGATCAGCCCCGCGTCCGATACCGGGCAGGCGAAGTTCAGCCGCTGTACGGGCGGCAATGCCGCCAACGGCGGTGACTTCGAGCGCTCGACCGATCCGTGGGTGTCGTTCTCTCCGAACGGCGTGGCGCACCAGGTCGCGCTGTCGATCAACGACTCCAACTTCGCCAACGCCGTCTTGACGTCGCGCTCGTTTGACAAGGGCGCGAACTGGGAGGACCCGGTGGTGGTCAAGTTCGACGACCGGGCGAACTTCTTCAACGACAAGGAGACGATCACCGCGGACCCGACGAACTCGCGGTTCGTCTACGTCGCGTGGCAGCGCATCGTGGCGCCCAGCGACAATGCCAGCGCACGCGCGGGAGTGCGGGCGGCCGCGTTCCGCTCGCTCGCGTGGTTTGCCCGCTCGGACGACAACGGGGCCTCGTACGACGTGGTCAAGCCGATCCTCGACCCGGGCAACAAGGCGCAGACGATCGGCAACCAGATCGTGGTGCTGCCGAACGGGGATCTGGTGATGCTGTTCAACCTGATCCGCAACGTCGGGTCCAACCAAAACCGCGGCTTCACCGCGGCCGTGATGCGCTCGACCGACAAGGGCGACACGTGGTCGCGCCCGATCGAGATCGACCGGATGATCACCGACGGCGTGACCGACCCCGCCGACGGCCACGCTGTGCGCACCGGCGATCTGATCCCGCAGATCGCGGTCGATAACAGCAGCGGCGCGCTGTATGTGGTGTGGCAGGACGATCGCTTCACGGGTGAGGAGCAGATCGCGTTCTCGCGGTCCACGGACGCAGGACGGACCTGGTCGGCCACGCGTCGCATCAGCACGGTCGGAGGGGTCAACCAGGCCTTCACCGCGACCCCCAGGGTGGCGTCGAACGGCACAGTCGCCGTTCAGTACTACGATTTCCGCTTCGACAATCCGGCCACCACCCCGCCGCTTACCACCGACACGTGGCTCCTGCGGTCCACGAACGGGGGTGCGAGCTGGACGGAAGAGAGGATCGGGACCACGTCGTTCGACATGACGACCGCACCCGACGCACTCGGCTACTTCGTCGGCGACTATGCGGGCCTCGACTTCGCCGGCGGCGGGCTGAGGCCAGGGTTCAAGCCGTTCCAGGTCCGCGCCAACAGCGGCAACCTGGCCAACCGCACCGACGTGTTCGCCACCACCGCGTCAACCAGCGGACCATAGGACGCGCGACATCCCGGCGCCCGCCCCGGGCGCCGGGATGTCCACGCTCCCAACCGTCCGCTCACCGAGGGCGCTCACCGGGACGGACCGGCGGTGCCGAGGTCGGCGGAGCGGGGCGAACACGAGCGCGGTGCCCCACCCCGCCAGGTTTCTCACGCGTGCGCTGGCTCGAGCAACTCGGCCATGGCGCGACTGACCAGGACCTCGCCACCGATCACTTCGGAGCGTTCGATCCCGAAGCTCGCGAGCTCTTGGCGGACGAACTCGAGCGCCAGCTCGTCGGAGGCCTCCCCTGCCGCCTGATCGCGGAACAGGCTGATCGTCACTCCCTGACCTCCGCAGTCGAGTGCGTGGTAGGCGTAGAAGCCGTCCATCGCCTCGACCTGGTCGGCGAACACGTCGTCCACGATGTGCAGGAGCTCGCTGAGTTCCCCGCGTCATCAACTCACCGTCGCCGCAGTCCATGAACTCGTACGCGACGAACCCCAACGAGGCACTCCTCGCCATCTCAATCGCAACCGTCGAGCCGCGGCGCAGGGGCGGCCCGAGCCGCCCCCTAGGGCTTCATACGCGCGGAGGGGTGACGACGTTGATCGGCGCCCCAGCCGCGAAGGCGTTGATCTGGTCGAACACGTCGGCGAACTGGAGGTCCCACTCCTCGTGCGTGACGTAGCCAATGTGGGGTGTGCAGAGGGCGTTCTCCATCGTCAACAGCGGGTCGGACGGGTCACGCAGCGGCTCCTCGTCGTAGACGTCAACGGCGGCCATACCCGGGCGGCCCGCGCGCAGCGCGGCGACCAGCGCGCCGGGCTCGATCAGGCCCGCCCGGCTCGTGTTGACCAGCAGCGCGGTCGGCTTCATCAATTCCAGATCGGAACGCGTGACGATGCCGCGCGTGGCGGCGACGAGCCGCATGTGCAGCGACAGCACGTCACAGTCCGCGAAGAAGTCTTGCTTGGTCGGGGTCGTATCGAGGCCGTCTGCAAGCGCCCGTTCGCGTGACTGCGGACGCGCCCAGACCAGGGTCCGCATCCCGAACGCCGCGCCGTAACCGGCCACAACCTTCGCGATCCGGCCGTAGCCGTAGAGCCCGAGCGTCTTGCCGACCAGCGAACGGCCAACCCCGGCCTGCCACTCGCCCGCGCGGCATGAGGCCACCTGCCGCGGGAGATCGCGCACCGCGGCGAGCACGAGCGCCCAGGTCAGCTCCGCGGTTGAGTACGACGGTGTGCCGGCATGCAGGTCCGAGCAGACGGTGACCCCGAGCCGCGTGCACGCGTCGACGTCGATGTGCGGAAAGACGCTGCGCTGGCTGATCAATCGCAGCTCCGGAAGGCGCTCGAGCAGCGGCGCGCGGATCTCCGTGCGCTCGCGAATCAGCACGAGTGCATCGAAGCCCTGCAGGCGCTCGGCCAGCGCCTCGGTGTCCTGCACGTGGTCGGTGAAGACCGTGACCTCGTGACCATCGAGCCGCTCGAAGCACGGCAGACCACGCAGCGTGTCGAACCAGTCATCGAGGATCGCAACCTTCATCGCCACGAATACTTGCATCGATCCTCGTTGCGCTTGCAGGCGCCGCGCACGGACATCGCCCAGTCGTCCTCGGGCGATGCTCTGAACGGACTCAGAGCGGCTCTGCTGCCGGCGCGTCACGGCTGCCACGCCAAGTCCGACGCTCCGGTGTCTCCCAACTATCCACAGGAGCATCACTCTCGGTTGGGCGGCGAATCGCTCGACCGGCGGAGCGGTGTGGCGCGCAGCGATCTCAGACACCGGCGGCGCGATCCTCGCTCCATCAGGCCACATCTGCGCCCGCCACGAACGAGCGGCTCGCCTGGTCGAGCGCGAACGAAGCGAGCGCGCCTCCGAGTGCCACGCACGCCGCCGCAGCCGCGTAGGCACCCAGTAACCCGGGCACGAACCATGCTGCATTCGCGATCACGGGAAGAGCCAGGCAGAACAGCAGTGAGCCCTGCAGATCGGCTCGGGCACGCACGTCAAGTGCGAAGACGAGCGGAGCGCCCAGTACGCACGAGCTGAACGCCGCCGCGGTGTACTCGCCCCAGTACACGTAGAGCAACCCGAACAGGCCCGCAATCAACAGTGCGCACGCCGCTCCGCGCAGCGCGGCCACGCACCAGCGCGAGACCGTAAATGCGCAGGACGCCGCAACGACGACGAGCCATGCTGCATAACTGAATGTGCTCGGGACGTGATCCTCGTGCAGGGTGCGCGAACCGGGTGGATACTCGCACCGCGTCCCGAGTGGAACCAGATTGGTAGCGGCCTGCGGTCGCCACGCGTCGGCCTCGTTCGCGCCGTACCAAGTCGAGCACGGCTCGTTCACCGTGACCGGCAGTGCGGCCAAGCCGCTGCCGACCCCGAACACGGCGATGACCAAGCCGATGGCGATGAGTACCTTCATCACTCAGGACTCTACAGCCGGGCGTTCGCGACGAAAGCCGTTAGGTTGCAGGCCGATGCTCGTCTCCGAGGTTCGCCGGGTCATCGACGCGATCGCCTGCGTGGTGGTGGCCTTCGGCGTCGCGGCGCTTCTCGGACTCGACCCGTTCTCCGGCGCTGTCGAGTTCGTGATCACAGCGCTACTCGGAGGTGCCGTGTACGGCGTGATCCTGATCATTTGCGAGGCCGCGAGGCACAGGTTCGGCCGGTCCTGAAGACGGTCTCGAAAGGTCTCGCGATTCGACGCTAGCGGCACGCCGCGTTGCGAGTACCGCGTGAACGGGTGCTGCATGTGGCCAACTTTGCCGCTCTCCCCGGGGTCATACCGCCGAACACATCCTGAAAGGCGGAGCCCATCTTCGACATCGACCTCAAGCACTGCTTGGCGATCTTCGCGATCGCTGTCGGCATGCTCGCCGCGGCAGGTTCGGCGTGCGCCGATGCTCACGGGCCGGGCGTGATCGGCTACAACGGCCACGCCGGGCTCGGCGCGTCCGTCTACGAGCACAATCAGACCGACCTCGAGTTTCTCACGTGCCTGCCTCTTGGCTCCCGTGTCAAGGACGGAACCTCAAACACGCTCGCCTTCGGAGAGTAGATCGGCACCCGGAAGGAGAACCGCATGTACCCATCCAAGCTCGGAACGACGGTCGCGATCCTCGCGGCCACGGCTGGATTCTCGGCACTGGTCGACAGCGCCCACGCGCAGATCTCGGGGACCATCGGCGGGGACGTCGTCGACAACGGCGCGTGCCAGGTACTCGGCGATCGCAGTATCGCGCTCACCGACGGCAACATGGCGTTTCAGTGGGGGCGGCAATCGTCCAACGCCAATGCGCTCGGTTGTCTCCTGCGAAGCCCGGGGCGCGCCTGGATCGCGCCTTGGTTCCGGGAGTGAGCGCATGACCCGGTCCTCGAGGCCGGGGTTCGTCGGCGTGCGGAACCTCGGTGTCGTGCCCGCGAGCTTGGAGATCCACTACGGCGACGTGTGAGCCGTATCGGGCTGCCTCGCCGGGCGGCCCTCGCGAAACCGGGCGCGGTGCGCGCGCGTCAGCTTCGCTTGAGCGTGCCCCGAACGTGCACCTTGGCCTGCGTGAGCTCGAGCGTGACATTGGTCGAGCGGCCCTTGAGCGCGCGCAGCCCCGCCTTGCCCAGCGTGAGCCGCACGGTCGCGGTGCGCCCCGCCGCTATGCGCACCACGGTGCGGGCGAGCCGCTTGCCCGCGCGTGTCTTGAGCGTGAGCGTGTCCCGGCAGGTACCGGCGCCGGTGCAGCGCAGGCGCAGCGCGATCCGGCCCTTGGCGTCCGCCTTCAGCGCCTTCGGCAACGCGGCGAGCACGGGCGGGAGGGGCTTGACGACGGGCTGCGGTGTGATGCGCGGGGTCTCGGGCGCCGGGGTCGCGGACGGCGTCGGCTCAGGTGTGACGGTCGGCGTGGCGGTGGGTGTAGGGCTTGGCATCGCGGTTGGCGGCGTCAGCCCGGGCGGAAAGTAGCGGTCCACTGTCGTCGGAGACAGTCCGGTCAGGTGATGCGAGGTGCCGGCGAGCAGCAACGAGCCGTCGCGGAGCGGGACCGCGGCGTGGCTCCAGCGGGCGAGCGGCGCGGGCGGAGAGATCTGCCATGTGCCCGTATCGATGTCATAGAGCTCGAGTGTGTCCTCGTTTTGCTCCACCCCTTGCAGCATGCCGTCGATGACGTGGAGCTCGAACTCGTGGCCGCCACTGATGAACGGACGCCCGCCGGCCAGATTGCCCATCTCCGACATCGCACGCCCGCGATGCAGCAGACCGGACGGGGTCCAGCTGTCCTGCGCGGGATCGTAGATCTCGCTCGTCCGGCTGGCGTTACCGAACACGCCCACCCGCGTGTACCCGCCGGCCACCAGGATGCGGCCGTCGGGCAACGGCACCGCGCCCGGATCACCCCGTCGCTCACCCATGGGCTTCCCCGCCGTCCAGGTGTCCGCCACGGGGTCATAGACGTCGGTGGTGTCCAGATAGTCGCCGTTCCAGCCGCCGACGACGAGCACCTTGCCGTCGGTCAGGCGCACCATCGCCGCACTGTCGCGCGGCATCACGGGGCCGCTTGTCCGCTTCCACGTGCCGGTCGCCGGATCCCAGATCTCAGCGCCTTCGGCGAGTGACCCGCCGCTGTTCCCACCGAAGACGAGCACCCGCCCGTCCGCGAGCAGCACGCCGTCGTGGTCGGAGCGGGCGACGAGCATCGAGCCGGTGGCGGTCCAGGCGCCCGTCGCCGGATCGTAGAGCTCGGCCGTAGCCGTCGGGTCGCTGTCGCTGATGCCACCCGCGACCAGCACCCGGCCGTCCGCCAGCGGCACGGTCGCCGCGGAGTACCGGCGTTCACGCATCGGCGCTGCGGCTGTCCAGGAGTTCTTCGCAGCGTTGTAGCGCTCTGCATCACGCGTGCGGGTCCAGTCGAACCCGCCGGCAACGAGCGCGCCACCGTCGGGAAGCGGGAAGGCGACCGGCGCGGCCCGCGACGCGCTCATGCCGCCGGCGGTCGTCCAGACCCCGGCGGTGTCGGCGCGGGCAGCCACGGGAAACAGCGCCGCTGTCGAACAGAAGAGCGCGATGAGGGTCCGTCTGTGCACGGCGCGGCATTCAAACCCGTTATGCGCAGACTCACCAATCGAACGTGTGTCCACCAATAGCCGGGAAGCTGCTCGTCAAGGTGTCGGTGTTCCTCGGCGCGATCATCACCGTCGTGGCGATTTCGCGTCACCGTCACGACGACGATGCTTGTCGTGAAACAGCCACTCCCGACCATGGATATCGACCAGCCGCGCCTCCACCCAGCCGGGATTCCATCAACCGGCGCCCTCCGGCCCGAAGCCGTCGAAGCGCCCCCTATCACGATCGGGCCACCTTCGCTGTTCTCAGGGCGCTCTCACGCGGCCGAGCTCGACGCCGAACCTCGGTTCGAACCGGCGCGTATCCCGAGACGTGAAGGTCCCCGCTTGGGCGACGTACGGGAGGTTCAGCATGCGCTTGATTATCGGCTTGATCGCGCTGACCGCGGCTTGCCTAGTGACGTTCGCGGGCCCCGGGCTCGCTGCGACCGGCTCGACGACCGTGAAGACGCGTCACGGCAAGCTCGGCACCTACCTCGTCGACAGCAAGGGCCGCACGCTCTACCTCTTTGAGAAGGACCGGACGAAGAAGAGCACATGCGCGGACGCGTGCGCCACAGCGTGGCCGCCGCTGACGACCAAAGGCCGCCCGAAGGCGGCCGGCTCGGCGAAGGCGTCCTTGCTCGGGACCAGCAAGCGCGCGGACGGCACGACGCAGGTCACCTACAAGGGACACCCGCTGTACTACTTCGTCCAAGACAAGAAGGCGGGCGATACGAAGGGCCAGAACGTCGACGGCTTCGGGGCGGAGTGGTACGTCGTCTCGCCGGCCGGCAAGAAGATCGAGGGATAGGACGTCGTCGCGCTCGAGGCGACCAGCGGCGCGGCCACTCAGCCTTCGTGGGTCGCGGGTGTTGTGATGTGATCTGCGACGGAGTGCAGTGCGCGGATCAGGTGGCGGTGAGGAGAACCTGACGTCCGTCGCCGCCGGGCAGGGCGACCTCGGAATGACCTCACGCCGGCGCCTAGAGTGCTGTGGCATGGACATCCGGGCTTCCGATGCCGAGCGCGACGCCACCGTTGACCGCTTGCGTGAAGCCGCGGCCGAGGGACGACTGACGCTCGAGGACCTGACCGACCGGATCGAAGCGGCTGCCGGCGCTGTGATGCGCTCCGAGCTCGTGCCGCTCACGTCCGACCTGCCGGACGCGATCGTGGTCCACGAGGCGGTGCCGACGGCGAACATCCGAGCGGTGGGAGACGTCAAGCGCGTGGGCACCTGGACCGTGGACGCGGAGAATGAGTTCCGGACGTGGTTCGGCAACATCAAGCTCGACCTCCGCCAAGCGCAGATCACCACGATCGAGACGCATATCAACGCGCGCGCGGTGTTCGGGAACGTGGTCCTGCTCGTTCCGGAGGGCGTCGAGGTCGAACTCCGGGCGCGTACGCAGATCGGCCGCACCAAGCTCGACGCGGGGCTGCGAACTCCGGGCGCGCCGCGGGTCGTGCTCAGCGGCGGGACGTTCTTCGGCGACATCAAGGTCCAGCACCGCCGGCTGTGGGAAAAGCTCACGCGCCGCGGCACGCTCAAGCAGTAGCGGCCGGCCTCAACCCACGGGCAGAAGCGCGACGACCACGGTGCCGCCGGCGGCAGGGCTCGTGACGTGAAGCCGTCCGTCGAGGGCCGCCACACGATCCTGCAGGCCGATCAGACCCGTACCGTCCTCGAAGTCGGCGCCCCCCACGCCGGCGTCTCGGACCTCGATCCGCAGCGTGCCGTCGTTCACGCCGACCTTGACCTCCGCCTGGTCAGCCTTCGAGTGTTTGACGACGTTGGTGAGCGCCTCACTGATGACGAAGTAGGCGGTGGCCTCGACCGCGGCCGGAAAGCGCTGATCGGTCACCTCGGTCGTTACGTCGAGGGGCGTGTTGGACACGATCGTGTCCACGGACGCCTGGAGACCGTTGCGGGTGAGCACCGACGGCAGGATCCCGTGTGCCAGCTCGCGCAACTCCGCCTGCGCCTGTTCGGCCTGGGTGAGCGCTTCGCGCACCAGTTCGCCGGCGTCCTCGCGCCGGTTCCCGAGCGCACGGTGGGCCCACTTGAGCGTGATGATCGTGTGGACGAGTCGCTGCTGCGCACCATCGTGCAGGTCGCGCTCGATGCGGCGGCGCGTGTCGTCCGCGGCGGCGACCACACGGGCGCGCGAGGCCGCGAGCGCCGAGCGGCTTTCGGCGTTGGCGATGGCCGTGGCGACGAGCCCGGTGAACTTGGTGAGACGCACCTCGGTCTCGGGTCCGAGCGGTTCCCCGCGGCTGCCGGCGGCGATCGCGCCCCAGAGCTGGTCCTCGACGAGGATCGGACAGCCCACGGAGGAACGCAGCCCCATCTCGTCGATCACGTCGGCCAGCGGACCCGAGGGGTGTGCGTACTCGTCGGTCCGGACCGGACGAACGGTCTTGAGCACCGTGGCGATCGACGTTCCTTCGCCAAGCGCCAGTGGCACACCGACAGCGATGTGCCCGGGGGGATCGGCCGCGACGATCACCACCGCGCCGTCGTCCTCGAACCGCGCGATCGCGACGCTGTCGGCGGCGAACAGCCCGCGGACCTCGGTGGCGACGGCCGCGAAGATCTCGGCGGGCGGGACGGCCTGCGCGACGAGCGTCGCGACGCGCCGGAGCGCGGCGTGCTCGTCGGCCAGGCGCCGCAGTTGCTCCTGGCTGACCTCAAGCGAGCTTCCCATCCGGTTGAACGCGCGCTCGAGCTCACCGATCTCGCCCACGCCGGCCTCGGACAGCCGGACGCCGAGGTCGCCGCCGGCCAGCCTGCCCGCGGCGCCGGCCACGCGGCGGACCGGACGGACGATCACGCGCGAGAGATAGCCCGTGAAGAGCGCGATGAGCAAGAGCGACCCGCCGACGCCGATGATGGCCGCGATCGTCGCCCGCCGCGCGTCGCGTTCGGCGTCGGCCTCGCGCGCGGTCAAGCGTTCGCGGCCCACCTGCTTGAGCCGGTTGAAGCTCGCCCTGAGCGCGTCGGTTCGCTGCTTGCCCTCGTCGGTGGTCGCGACACCGCGGGCCGACGGGTCGGAGCGTCGCACGGCATCGATCAGGGGCTCGCCGTACGCGCCGATGTAGTCGTTCGTCGCCTGGACGAGGCGCTCGGCCCGCGCCAGATCGCTGGACTCGCCGGCCGCCAGGCGTTGGAGCCGCGCCGCGATCGCGGGGAGTTGGGTGCGTCCGTCCTCCCACGGCTCGAGGAAGCGTTGCTCGCGCGTGATGACATAGCCGCGCAGGCCCGTTTCAAGATCGACGGCCAACCGCTCGAGCGCGTCGACCGCGGCCAGCTCCTCCTGGGTCTCGCGGCCGAGCTCCGTCGACGCGCGAAGGCCCGTGATGGCGATCAGGAGCACGGCAAACGCCGCTCCCACGATGAGCGCAAGCACGGCACTCGCAACGACCATGCGGCCAGTGAGCCCTTGGTTCATTTCACGCGCTCGTGCCGTAGACTACGGGATTGGGGTTGTGCGGATCCTTACGCGGGCTACGGGGCGGCGTCGTCCGCCGGCGGTTCTCCTCAGCGCGCTGATTGTGCTTGGCGCGTGCGGTGGCGACGGCTCGCACCCGGCGTCCACCGGCAACGCGGCCAACGGCGACTTCGATCCGCCGCCGATCCAGACCCGGTTCCCCGAGGCGGTCACGCGGGCCTGCAACGCGCAGTCGCCGACGCTCGATCGGATCAAGGACGAAGGCACGCTGTTCTGGGCGATCGGTGCGACGCCGCGGTTCGGCTTCAAGCTGCGCGACGGCCGCTGGGCGGGCGTCGAAGCGCAGAACGCGGCCGAACTGGCGACGCTGCTGGGCGTCGACTACGACATCACCGAGTACACGTACGACGTCCTCGCGCGCACGCTCATCACCGGCCAGGCGGACATCATCGGAGCTCAGCTGTTCGTGACCCGCGAACGGGCGAAGCTGATCGATTTCTCCACGCCCTACTACCGGGCCGGCCAGCTGTTCTACGTCCCGCGGGACTCGCCGTACCAGACGATCGCGGACCTCAATCGCCCGAGCGTCCGCTTCGTCGCGGGGTTCGGGACGGCCCAGCTCGGGCTGGCCAAGAAGTACCTGCCGCGGGCGCGGATCAACGGGGAGCGCCTCACCGGCCAGCTGATCCTCTACGAGCCGATCGCCGCCGGCCGCGCCGAAGCGACGATGACGGACGCGTCCGCGATGCAGATCATCCGGGATGAGTTCAAACACCCGCCGCTCGTCGCCGTCGGTCTCAACGGGCGGGTCACGGGCCGGCGAGTGTCCGCCGACGAGATGCTCGACCCGTTCGATGTCGCCTTCGGCCTCTCGAAGGGCGACCCGGCGTGGAAGGCCTGCGTCGACGCGTGGGTACGAGACCTGCTCGACTCGGGCCGGATGGAGAAGCGCCTGGACTACTGGCTGGCGCAGCGCGTGACGTGAACGCACCCGCTCCGACCGAGGCACGATCAGGAGTGGAGATGAGCGCGCTCGCCGTGGTGATCGAGGATGCTCAGGATCTCGGCGGGCCCGCCGTGGCCGGCCATCGTATGCGGGGTCATCGTGTCGAAGCTGGCCGCTTGACCGCTGGTCACCAGGACCTCGCGGCTGCCGAGCCGTAGTCGCACGGTGCCTTCGAGCACGTAGAACCAGTCGCGGCCTGGATGGACCCGCGCTTCGGGAAGCTGCGCGTGTTCCGGGATGCGCATCTTGGCGACGACCCGTCCCGATGGATCGTCCGGGCGGGTGAGCAGCCAGTAGGTGGAGCTGCCCGCGGCGTCGCGGCGCGGACGGATCACCACATCCTCGTCGTCGTCCGCGATCAGCAGCTCGTCGACCGTCGTGTCCAGCACGCGGGCGAGCGTCACGAGATGGTCGATCGCCATCCGCCGGTGCCCGGTCTCGAGCCGGCTCAGTGTCGATGCGCCGATGTTGGCGTGCCGCGCCAGCTCGTCGAGCGACCAGCCACGCGCCTGACGGAGTGCGCGCAAGCGGCGACGAGCGGCACTCTCGAGCGAACTCTCTTGCGTCATCGGCAAGAGGGTATGCGATTAGCGCACTAGGCGGCTAGCGTAGGTCGCATGCCGCACGGACACCATGGAGCCTTCGAGCTCGAGCGCATCGCCGCGGCCCTTGAAGTCGAGGGCCAATTGACCTCCGGCCTCACCTCCGAGGCGATCGCGCTGTGCGCCGACCGGTTCGCGACGACCGGCGACACGGTCCGCCGCGTCATCGACCTCGGATGCGGACCTGGTGTCGGAACCGCGCTGCTCGCCGAGCGCTTTGAGTCCGCGACCGTCGTCGCGGTCGACGGCTCCGCCGCGATGCTCGCCCGCGCGGAGGCCATAGCGGCACGACTCGGCGTGGCCGATCGCGTCGAGACGCGCGCGTTGGACCTGGACGGTGACGATCTCCAGGCGCTGGGGACGTTCGACCTCGCCTGGGCGGCGATGGCGATCCACCACGCCCGCGACGAGGTCGCCACGCTCACGAACCTCAGGCAGCTGCTCCTTCCGCACGGCCTCGTGTGCGTGCTCGAACGCGAGGACGCGACGATCGTGCGACTCGCGGACGACCTCGGGCGCCCGGGCATCTGGGACCGCCTCCAAGCCGCCCGCCGCGGACGCGTGTCGCCGTCGCTGCCGGGCGCGTCGAACGCCGAGCGCTACCCCGCCATGCTCGCCGCCGCGGGGCTCGAGGTCGTCGTGTCGGACACGCTGAGCGACACCGTCACGGCGCCCGACGACGCCCCGACGCACGCGTTCCTCCGCGCGCAGCTGCGGGGATCGCTGCGGGACTTGGTGGGCGTCGCCGACCCGGCTGACCTCGACGCGCTGCGCGCGTGCGTCGAAGCGACACCCGTTCACCCCGACGGTCGCTGGGACGGCGCCGCGGTCACCTCCAGTCGGAAGCGCTTCATCGCGCGGCCGGCGCGTTCCCGTCTGCCGCAGGCGTGCCTCGGCAACGGAGACGCCTCCGCCTCCCTCCCCACCTCGCTCAGTTCTGCAGGACCTTCCCCTTCGCCGTCTGGAACTCCTCAGGCGTGAGCGCACCTTCGTCGAGGAGAGACTTGAGTTCCTTGAGCTGCGTGACAACGTCGGGTCCCGGCGCGGCAGCCCTCGCCGCCTCCCACTGCGCCTGCAGCTGCTTGTGGTGCGCCTCGTCCAAGCCGACCTGGAAGCCGACTCCGCCGAGCATCATCGGCGCACGACGCAACGGTCTTAGTGGCATCACGCGACGATATCCCGCCGCGGTGGACGCACACATCACCCGCTCCGGGTGACGCTGAATCCCAGAGGGCCGCGGGGCCCGTGGATGCTCCGGTATTGTCCGCGCATGGCACGTCGGCGCGTGCGCGGCGGTAACGATCCCCCGCTCGAGCGCCTGGCGGACGAACAGGCGGCACTGCGCCGGGTGGCCACACTGGTGGCCCGCGCCGCGGACCCGAGCGAGGTCTTCGAGGCCGTCGCGCGTGAAATCGGCTTGCTGCTCGAGGCCGACTTCGCGGGGATGGCCCGTTTTGATCGGGACTCTGTCGAAACGCTTGCCTTTTGGGCGGCGGATGGCAGCCGTCCATCCGGGGCCCCGCGCTGGGCGGCTGAACAGGAGCCGACGACGATCGCCTCGCCAGAGCTTCGCGTGCGCTGGGACGACTGGTCAGACGTTCCCGGACCTTTGGCGGCGTATGTCCGCGATGTCCTCGGAGCAGTATCCACGGTCGCGTTTCCGATCATCGTCGATGGTCAGCCGTGGGGGGCCTTGGGCGTGCATTCAAAGCAGGGTCCGTTCGCGGCGGATACCGAGGCACGGCTGGCGAACTTCTCCGACCTCGTGGCGACGGCCGTGGCGAACGCCAACGCGCGGGCTGAGGTCGCTCGACTGGCCGAGGATCAGGCGTCGCTCCGGCGGGTCGCGACGCTGATCGCCAGGGAGGTGCCGCTTGACGCGGTGTTCGCCGAAGCGGTGCGGGAGGCGGCGTGCGCGATCGGAAACGTCGACTGTGCGCTGTGGCGTGACGAGGGCGACGGAACGGTCAGCGTGGTCGCCGTCTCGGGCTCTCACGCTGCGGCCCGGTTGACCGTGGCGGCGCGGCGCCCCCACGCCGACGAGGCGATCGTCGGCGCTGTGCTGCGGGAAGGCCGGACCAAGTGGATCGCAAGCGAAGCCCGGGCGGGCACGATCCCAGAGCGCACCGTCGACGTCGGGGTCCGGTCGGCGCTCGGCTGTCCCATTCTCGTCCGGGACCACGTGTGGGGCGCTCTGACCTTGTGGGCGCTCGACGAAGAGCTGTTGCCGCCGGAGACCGAAGCTCGCGTTACCCCGTACGTCGACCTCGTCGCGACGGCGATTGGCGGTGCCGAAGCGCGCGCGCAGGCGCTACAGCTCACTGAGGAGCAGGCGGCGCTACGCCGTGTGGCGACGTTGGTGGCCGAAGGCGCATCGACCTCCGCTGTCTTTGATGCCGTCGCGCGGGAGATGGGCCGGCTCCTCGCCTCCGACGGCGTCACGCTGATGCGATTCGAACCGGGCCAGGAGTTCATCATCGTGAGTCATGTCGGCCGCGACGCGGAGCGCTTCCCGTCCGGCACGCGACTCAACCACGACGGTGACAGCCTCGCCACGATCATTCGCAGGACGGGTCGACCGGCCCGGATCGAGAACTATGCCGCGGTACGCGGGGAGATCGCCCGCCTCACCCACGAGCTCGGCGTCACGGCGGCGATCGGGGCACCTGTGCTTGTCGGCGGCCGGACGTGGGGCGTTGTGGCCGCCCTCTGGCATGCGGTAGGCCTCGTTCCGCCTGCCGAGTCGGAGGATCGCATGGCGCAATTCGTCGAGCTGCTCGGCACCGCCATCGCGAACGCCGACGCACACGATCAGCTCGTGGCCTCCCGCGTACGTGTGCAGACCGCCGCCGACGAGGCGCGACGCCGGGTCGTGCGGGACCTGCACGACGGCGCGCAGCAGCGCCTGGTGCACAGCATCGTCGTCCAAAAACTCGCCCTGCGCGCGCTACGCGACGGCCAGCCGGACGCGGACGCGCTCGTCGAGGAGGCGCTCCGGCAGACTGAGCAGGGCAACGCGGAGCTGCGCGAGCTCGCACACGGCATCCTCCCCACCCCGCTCCTTCGCGGTGGCCTGCTTGCCGGCTTGCGCTCGCTCGTGGAGCGGACCAACCTCCAGGTCGACCTGGACGTGCCCGCGCACCGCTTCGCGCTCGAGATCGAGGCGAGCGCGTACTTCGTGATCGGCGAAGCACTGACCAACGTCGCCAAGCACGCGCAGGCGACCCGCGCCGGCGTTACGGCCGTCGCGGCGGAAGGGGTGCTCCGGATCGACGTATGCGACGACGGGGTGGGAGGCGCCAACGCCGGTGGAACCGGCCTGATCGGGATGGACGACCGGGTTGCCGCGCTCGGCGGCCAGTTGACCGTCGACAGCCCGGTCGGCGTTGGAACTCGCATCACGGCGTCATTTCCGCTCGGCCCAGATGGCCTCCCACACGAGCGCGCGCGAGCGGATGCGAAGCCCTGACTTTGGCGGCTCGCCGGCGACACCGGCCATTACGCGGACCGGCAGCGGCCCGACGGATCGATCGTCAGCCGCGCCGCCGTCACGCCGCGCTACGCCGAGCGGCCCAGAGCATCCCGTTCCGGTGCAACGCGGCCACTTCGGGCACGTCGAGCTCGGCCACCGCGTGGCCGATCGAGCAGTAGAACACCGCGCCCGCGCCCCACCGGCGCGTCCACGCCACCGGCATGACCACACCCTCGGCCCAGGGAGCCGTCGCCGGGTGAAAGGTGGTCGTCGCCAGCACGTGGTTGGACGGGTCGACGTGCATGTAGTACTGCTCGGACGTGACTGTGAAGTCGCTGAGACCGCGGGTGATCGGGCTCTCCTGGTCCACGATCGCGACGGCGTAGTCCTTGATGCCATCGGGGTGGGCGACGAACTGCCCGCCGACCATCCACTGATACTCAACCGCGTCACGGAACGCATCGCCCGCACCACCGTGAAAACCAGCAAGGCCGACGCCGCCCGCGACGGCGTCGAGAAGCCCCCGCAGCTGCGACTCGGAGATGCTGCCCATCGTCCAGACGGGCACGATCAGGCTCAGGCCGTCAAGCCCGTCGATCAGGACGTCCAAGGAGTCCGCGGTCTCGACGGTGAATCCCTCTTCGCGGAGCATCCCCGCGTAGGCCTCGGCGAAGGCACGGGGCGAGTGACCGTCCCATCCGCCCTGGATGATCAGCGCCCTCACGACTCGAACCATATCGGCGATCGGAACGGCCTAGGGATTCGCCCGCAGATAGGCCAGCACGGCGAGCACGCGCCGGTGCGTGGCGGCGTCCGTGCCGAGACCGAGCTTGAGGAACACCTGCTTGACGTGCGCCTCGACCGTGCGTTCGGTCACGACCAACCGCGTGGCGATCGCGTGGTTGGACAGCCCTTCGGCGACGAGGCCGAGGACCTCGCGCTCGCGGGGAGTGAGCTCCTCGAGCGGATCGCGCCGGCGCCGGCGCCCGAGGAGCCGCGCGACGATCGTCGGGTCGATCACGCACTCGCCGTCAGCGAGGCGGCGCAGTGCGTCGACGAGGATCGCGGCGTCGAACACGCGCTCCTTGAGCAGGTAGCCGACGCGCTCGGGATGTTCCTCGAGCAGCCGCAGCGCGTATCCGGGCTCGATGTAGCTGGAGAGCACGAGCACGGCGACGCCGGCGTGCTCGGCACGGATGCGCTGGGCGGCGACCAGCCCTTCGTCGGTTTGGGTGGGCGGCATGCGGATGTCGACGATCGCCGCGTCGGGCCGTGTGAGCCGCACCTGTCGCAGCAGCTCGTCGGAGTTCTCGGCTTGGCCGGCCACCTCGATGCCGCTGTCGCCGAGCAGCCGCACGATGCCCTCGCGGGTGAGCATCACGTCGTCGGCGACGACTACGCGCATGGCAGCTCCGCCACGACGGCGCCGCCGTGCACGTCGATCCGGCCGCCGAGCGCGCCGACGCGGTCGGCGAGCCGGCGCGCCGCGGCCGCCGGCCCGCCGCGACCGTCGGCGAGCGAGATGCGGAGCAGGCGTCCGTCACGCCGCACCGCCACGGAGAGATGGCCGCCGGCCTCCTCGACGGCCGCCGCGACGAGAAGATAGGCCGCGGTCTCGACGGAAGCCGGGAAGCGCTCGCCGGTGATGTCGCCGAGCTCGACCGGCAGCGGCGCGGCCTCCGCGAGGGTCTGCAATGCCGCCTCGAGCCCTGCCTCGGCGAGGATCGCCGGATAGATCCCATGCGCCAGCTCGCGCAGCTCGTCGAGCGACGCCTGCGCCTCGCCTGCGGCCTCAGTCAGGGCGGCCGCGACGCCGCCTTGAGCGCCGGCTTGCGCGAGGCGGAGCTCGAACGACAGCGCGAGCAGCCGTTGCTGCGCGCCGTCGTGCAGGTCACGCTCGAGCCGGCGCCGTGCGAGGTCGCCGCTCTCGACGATGCGCGCACGCGAGGCGCGGAGGTCTTCGACGTGCGCACGAACGACGGCCTCCAGTCGCTCGTTGTCGACGGCGAGGCGCGCAGCGGCGCCGATCTCGCGCTCGAGCTCAGGGCCGTCGAGCAGTGTCGCGTCGTGGGAGACGATCGCGACCGGCCGCCCGCTGCGAACGATCCGGGTGAGCGCTCGGCCGCTGCCGCCGAGCGCCGCGGGCCGGCCGCGCGCGTCGACCGTCCGGTCTGAGCCCGGCAGCGGATAGGCCACTTCCAGCGCCGGGTCGCGGAGGGCCTGGGCGAGAACGTCGCGCAGCGGCACCGCGCGCGCTGCAGCGACTCGCGCCACCGCGGCGCGCGTGCGGCGCGCGCGCGTCGCGATCCAGACGAGGCCCGCGGCGACCCCGGTCAGCGCCACCGCGCGGATCAGGTAGAGCGCGGCGAAGCCGGTCCGCCGCGGATCCTCCACGGCGACCGACAGCGCCAACGCATAGCCGGCGCCCGCCGCGCCGGCTATGGCGAGCGGCGCGAGCAGCGGCCAGAGCGCGCGCCGGCCCGTCGGACTCGCGCCCGCAAGCCGGCGTACCGTCGTCGCGACGAGCGCCAGCCCGAGCACGATCGCGATGCCGACCGACAGGCCGCCGAGCACGCGCGCGACAGGCTCGTCCGCGCGTGCGAGGAAGACGTTGTCGGTGCAGTTGCTCCAGCAGCGCTCGTCCTCGAACGGGTCGCGGAACAGTGCGAGCCCGAGGCTCACCGCGGCCGTCGCCGCGTAGCCGGCCACGACCAGGGGGCGCGGCGGCGACGCGAGCTGCAGCAGCAGCGCCGGCAGCAGCGGCGCCAGCACCATTCCGAGGCTACGAGCAAGCGGCGGGCCCCCCTCCCACCCGACCCAATCTGTCGCGAACCAGGCGGCACCCGCCGCGAGAGCGACCGGGCCGAGCGCGTCGCGCGGGCGCTCCCACAGCGTGAGGAGGCCGGCACCGAGCAGCGCGAGGCCGCAGACGAGCGCGAGTGCTTGCGCGGCGTCCGACGCGCGCGCATAGCTGGTGATCAGCGGACCGGAGCGCGGCAGCACGAGGACGACGGCGAGCGCGTAGGCCAGTACGAGGACGGACACGACGACGCGAGCGGACCTCATGCCCGCATTCTTCAGCCCGGCACTGTTGCTGGCAACAGTGCCGGTGGGAGAGAATCCTCGTGACCGCCACGATGCGCGCGCGAGCGCGTCGCCATAGCGTCGTCTCACCATGAAGAAGCTCCTGATCGTCCCGCTGGTACTGCTCGCGGCGAGCTGCGGCGGCGACAAGGCGGGCGGCTCCGGGGGCACGGTGACGCTGCGGATCGGCACCGACGACACGCCGGGGCGCCCTTCCGGGCGCATCATCACCGAGCTTGCGCGCGAGGCGCGCACGCTGTCCGGCGGCCGGATCCGGATCGTTGGTGCCTGGCAGGCGGCGGGCAAGTCGCACCCCGCTTGGGACCAGCGCGTTGCGCGCATGGTCGCGGCCGGCAAGCTCGACATGGGCGTGATCCCGGCACGCGCGTGGGACACCGAGGGCGTGACGAGCCTGCGGGCGCTGCACGCGCCGTTTCTCGTCACGTCCGAGCCGCTGCTGGACCGGATCAGCCGCGGCTCGCTCGCCGGCGAACTGCTCGCCGGGCTCGACCGCGCCGGTGTCGTCGGCCTCGCGCTCGTCCCCGAGGGCCTGCGCCATCCGTTCGGCTTCAAGCGTCCGCTGCTGGCGCCCGGCGACTACCTCGGCGCGACGATCCGTGTGCCGCGCTCGGACGTCGCCTACTCGCTCATGCGCACGTTCGGCGCCCTACCCGCCGACCTGAACGACCAGGAGTTCAAGCGCGGGTCGCTGGACGGCTCCGTGGCGGGCGCGGAGTCCTCGTTCGCGCTCGCGCTCGCGACGATGCGCGTGGCGACCGCCACCGCCAACGTGACGCTGTACCCGAAGGCCGACACGATCGTCGTCAACCGCGAGGCCTGGGACGCGCTCAGCGACGAGCAGCGCGACGTGTTGCGCAAGGCGGCCGAGCGTGCGCGCGAGCAGACGATCGGTTCGATCGTCCCCGAGGCCGAGGGCGCACGCCGCTACTGCGAGCAGGGCGGCCGCGTCGTGCAGACCACGCCCACCGGCCTCGCGAACCTGCGCGCTGCCGCCTCGGTCGTCTACGCGGACCTCGAGCGCGACCCGCGCACGAAAGCGCTGATCGGCCGGATCCGCCGGCTGGCGCGGGAGACGGGCACGCCCGTGGCGGCGCCCGCGGCGTGCGAGCCCCCGCCGGTGGCCGCGCTCGCGGCGTCAGGCGATCCGCACGCGCTCGACGGTGTCTGGCGCGCCCGCGTGACCTACGACGAGGGGATCCGGGCGGGCCTCGCGGAGGACGTCGCCGGGCACGAGCTGGGCCTCCAGACCATCCACATGGACGGCGGCCGCTACGAGTGGCGCTGGCGCGCTCGCGATGGCGCGAACCGCTGCTCCGGCCGCTACCGGATCGCCGGCGACGTCATCGTCTTCACCGACGGCGGCGAGTGCCAGGGCTCGTGGCAGGCCGCGTACACGATCGATGGCGCGACGATCCGCTGGAGCCGGGTCCGCGCGCTGCCGCCGGCGGAGCCGGGCGATCAGGCGGTGCGCGAGCTGCTGCACGGCCGGCCGTGGACGCGGATCGACAAGCCGCCGTCGTTCCCGGAGGGCGTGTACCGGACCGACATGCCGATCTCGTTCATGGTCGCTCACGGGGTCGACGAGGGCTCCGCGAACGACAACGGCGGGATCATGACGATGACGTTCCGCGGCGGGCGCTGGCTGCACCACGTGGGCGGGAACCCGAGCAACCCGACGGATTGCCGCGGCAGCTACGCCGTGGCCGGCGGTCGCGTCACCGTCCACGCCGACCATCCGGACTGCGGCGACGCATACGGCCTGGACATCTTCACGGCCGCATGGAGCCTGCGCAGCGGCGAACTGCGGCTCTCGAACATCGCCTCGGGCGAGGGCCTCGACGCATTCGCACGCGTCTACTGGGGCGGCAAGCCCTGGCGCAAGATCAGCTAGTCGAGCGGGATCTCGGCCGCGAGGCGGGTGCCGCCGCCGTCCGGGCTCTCGACCCGCAGGCGGCCCCCGCGCGCCTGCAACCGGTCCGAGAGTCCGCGCAGCCCGCTGCCGCGCTCCGGATCGGCACCGCCGACGCCGTCGTCGGCGACCTCCACGACGACCCGCCCGTCGAAGCGCTCGACACGGATCTCGACGCGCGTGGCGCACGCGTACTTCGTGACGTTCGCGAGCCCTTCGGCGCAGACGAAGTACGCGACCGCCTCGACCTCGGGGTCAAGACGCTCCGACGGGACGGTGAGCTCGACCGGCACGGAGCCGTCGCGGGTGAGCGCGGCCACCGCGTCGCCCAGCCCCGCGCGGACTGGATGAAGCCCCGCCGCCAGCTCGCGCAGGTCCGCGCGCGTGCGCTCGAGCACGCCGCGGGCACGCTCGACACGCTCGGCGGGCAGCGGCTCCAGCACCTCCGCCAGGCGCGCGAGGCGGCGCTCGGCCCCTTCACGCAGCCGCTGCTCGAGCCGCCGCCGCTCGTGGTCGCCGGCCGCGAGCAGGCGCCGCCGCGACGCCTCCAGCTCGTCCACCTGCGCGTGCACCTCGGCCTGCAGCCGCGCGTTGGACGCGGCGAGCCGGGCGGCCGCCGCGACGGCCTCGACGAGCGCAGGGTCGTCGAGCGCGGCCGCGTCGTGCACGAGCGCGGCGAGCGGCCGGCCGTCGCGCTCGATCAGCGTCGCCACGCGGCGCCCGCCTGGCGGCGGCAGCTCGATCGGGTCGCCATGCGCGTCGCAGTAGGCGCCGTCCTGCCAGAAGCCGAGCTCGAGCGCCGGGTCGCCAACCGCAGCCGCGAGCCCGTCGCGCAGCGACGGGGATGGATGCTCGCCGAGCTCCACGACCAGATCGGCGAGCGCGCCACGGCGGCTCGCGGTCAGCCGCGCGATCGCGATCCAACAGAGTGTGACCTCGTACGCGAGCAGCGCGGCGTCGTCCGCATCGCCGCCGGGGAACGCGAGCCGCGCGAGCGCTCCGGCCGCGAGCACGAGCGCGAGTGCGAGCGGCGGCCCGCGACGGCCCGCGAGCGCGAGCGCCGCCGACAGCACGAGCGTCGCCGGCTCGCTCTCCCACACCGGCGTGATCACCGCGGCCGCGTAGCCGGCGACGACCATCGCCGGCGAGGAGGGTACGAGCGCGTGCACGAGCGGGCCGCGGTGGACGTATATGAGCGCGCCGGCGAAGTTCCCGGCGAACCACGTCAGACCGGTCGCCGCCAGCAGCGGGCCGGTCGTCCGGCGCGGGGCGCGTCTCCACAGCAGCAGCCCGCAGCCGAGCACGACCCAGCCCGTCGCGAGGTCGGCAAGCGCGCGGCCTGGCGCATCGAGCCCGTTCGCCGCGTACTCGGCGGCCAACCCGATCGCGGCGCCGGCAGGCCACAGCGCGCGGCGCGTGCGGTCAGCCCAGGAGGCGGGCAAGCGCTGCTCCGCTGAGGTCGCGCTTGGCGATGAACCCACGCGCGGCCGCGGTGCTCAACCGCGCGCCGAACGTACGCGCGTCGCGCCCTGAGGTGAGCACGACCGCCGGCGGGTCGGGTCCCCGCGCCAGCTGCTCCGCGACGGCGAACCCGTCGAGGTCGGGAAGCTGGACGTCGAGCAGCACGATCGCGGGCTTCGCGCGCTCGTTCGCGGCCAGTGCCTCGGCGCCGTCGCTCGCTTCCGCGACGACCTCGAAACCCTCAGCGTCCAGCAGCGCACGCGCGGAGTGGCGGAACTCCGCGTGGTCGTCGACGACCAGCACCGTTGGGCGCACGGGGCGATCGTCTCAGAGAGCGGGCGCGCTGCCATTGTGGCTAGCCACAGTCGGCGCGCCCGGAAGTCTCGTGCAGGCCCCGATGTGCCGGCGCGTGGCGCTTCATAGCGTCACGGCATGACCGCCAGATCCCTCACAGGTCTTGCCTTCGCGGCGCTGCTCGTCGGCGCTGCGGCGGAGACGGCACACGCCACGGCCCCCGGCCGCAACGGCCCGATCGCCTTCCGGCGCTACCTCGGGCCCGACCGCACCCACGGCGCGATCTTCACGATCGCCCCCGACGGCACCGCGGAACGCCAGGTCACCACCCCGCCCGACGACCTGAGCGACGACTTCCCGGACTTCGCCCCGGACAGCAGCCTGATCGCGTTCCAGCGCTGCGGCGACTTCTGCCACATCTACACCGTGCGGCCGGACGGCTCGCGCGTGCGCGAGGTCGGCAACGGCTGCGCCCCGGGCCAAGCGCCGCCACGCTGCGCCGACAACTTCTACCCCGCGATCTCGCCGAACGGCAAGGAGATCGCGTTCGCGCGCGCGAGTGGGCGCATCGTCGACGACATCATCGAGCACGTCTCGATCTACCGCATGCGGCTGGACGGCAGCCACCTGCGCCGCGTCACGCTCCCGCCGCGGCGAGCCGCCGAGGACGACCAGGTCCAGTGGTCGCCGGACGGCAAGCGGCTCGTATTCGTCCGGCACAACATCACGGCCAAGCCAGCCAACAAGGGCGCCGTGTTCGTCGTCAACGCCGACGGGACCGGTCTGCGCCGCATCACGCCGTGGGAGCTGTCCGCCGGCGACGGCCCCGACTGGTCACCCGACGGATCGCGGATCCTCTTCCGCGCGCCTGAAACCGACGACTTCCTCAACTCGAACATGTACACGATCCGCCCGGACGGGACGGGGCTCGAGCAGCTCACACACGTGCCGGCCGAGACGAAGCTCTACTCGTCGTCGTTCTCGCCCGACGGAACCTCGATCACGTTCGGCCTCACCGGCACCGACGGCGCCGCCGACGTGTTCCGCATGCTGACGGATGGCACCGCGATCACGCCGGTCACGCGCACCCCGCAGTGGGACAGCGCTCCGGACTGGGGCGGTCTCAAGTAGCCCGCGCTCGCCAGCGCAAGCAGCGGCCGCCCAACGACCGCGAGCGGGCTGCAATGCCCGCTCGCGGTCGGCGCGGCCGACAGCGCATCACCAAAGACGCGGACGCGGGGGAGCTCTTCTACAAGCCGAGGGCGACCTTGACGTCGCCCGAGCCCCACAGGTCCTCGATCACGAGGGTGGAGTTGCTCACCTTGCTCGGCGGAATCTCGAACGCCAGCTTGCCACGGGTCGTGAGGTCCGGCTGGATGTCCTTGAGCATCAGGCTGTCATCGCCGAACGCCATCACTGCCTTGTCGGACGTCTCATACTCTTTGCCGTCCGACGTCTTGAGCTTGGCGTTGCTGTCCATGAACGTCTTGGTCTCGTCCTTGGTGTTGGTCAACTCAAGGCTCACGACCACAAAGACGCCATCGGCACGCGCGCCGAGCAGATCGGGATCGCCGATTCTCTTCGTCGTCTTCGCCGTCGTGACCCTGTACGTCGTCCCAGCGTTCGTCACGGTCTGACCGACCTTGGCGACGTTCTCCTCGGACTTGCCCGCCTTCTTATCCGACTTGGCGGCCTTCGTGTCGGCAACTGCCGTGGTGGTCGTGCTGCCGCTCTCAGGGCTCTGGCTCGATGTCGCCGCGCCCACCATCGCGAGCGCGACCAACCCCGCAGGGATCAGGACGCGCTTCTTCTTGTACCAAGGGCGCACGGCCTTGGCGTATGCCTTAGCTGCCTTGGCCTCGGCCTTCGGATTCCGATGGCCCTCGGACGAATCCTGACCGGTCTGCGGCTCGTTGGTATGAATCGACATCGATTGCTTCGCTCCAGATTGGGGGTGACACCACCCGTATCGGCAACCCGCGATTCGTGGTGATGTGGGGAACTACGGCTCTCGAGCGGGGGAACTACGTCCACTGGTGCGGGAAACCCGCAGTTGGTCGCGGCGGCGTGTCAGGTAGGCGATCTCGGCGGTGTTGCCCGCCAGCTCGATGGCTCTGGCGTACGCCGCGCGCGACTGCTGACTTTGGCCCAGCCTGCGCAGCAGGTCGGCGCGGGTGGCGTGGTAGGCGTGATAGCCGGCCAGCTCGTCCTCAAGCCGGTCGACGGCCGCCAGTGCCACCTGCGGGCCGTCGAGCTCGGCGACCGCGATGGCCCGGTTGAGGGCGATGATCGGCGAGGGGTCGAGGCGGACGAGCTGGTCGTAGAGGGCAAGGACCTGCGACCAGTCGGTGTCGCGCATGTCGCGGGCGGAGGTGTGCACGGCGTTGATCGCCGCAAGGATCTGGTAACGACCCGGAGCCACCCCGGCGGCGGCAGCGACGAGCCGCTCGCGCACCAGCCGGTGGCCCTCGGCGATCATCGCGGCGTCCCAGGCACCACGGTCCTGCTCGTCGAGGGCGACCAGTTCGCCGCCGGCCGAGACCCGGGCGGGGCGACGGGCCTCGGTGAGGAGCATCAGCGCCAGCAGCCCGGCGACCTCACCGTCGTCCGGCAGCAGGGCACGGATCAGGCGGGTGAGCCGGATCGCCTCGGCGGTCAGGTCGTGACGGAGGGGATCGGTGTCGGGGCCGGTCGCCAGGTAGCCCTCGTTGAAGACGAGAAAGAGGACGGCGAGCACGCCGGAGACGCGTGCCGGGAGATCCTCGGCGGAGGGCACGCGATAGGGGATGCGAGCCGCCTTGATCTTGGCCTTCGCGCGGGTGATCCGCTGTTCCAAGGTGGTCGCCTGCACCAGGAAGGCGCGGGCGATCTCGGGCACGGTCAGACCGCCGACCAGGCGCAGCGTCAGCGCCACGCGGGCTTGCATCGCCAGCGCCGGATGACAGCAGGTGAACAGCAGCCGGAGCCGGTCGTCGTCGATGGCGCCGAGAGGTTCGGGCGGGTCGTCGTCGTACACCATCCGAGCCTCCTTGTGCTTGTCGTCGCGCTTGTTCTCGCGCCGGATCCGGTCGATGGCCTTGCGGTTGGCGGTGGTGGTCAGCCAGGCCCCGGGGTTGGGGGGTACGCCGTCGGCCGGCCACCGCTCGACGGCGGTCGCGAACGCCTCGGCGGCCGCCTCCTCGGCGATGTCGAGGTCACCGAAGCGCCTCGTCAGGGAGGCGACCACCCGCGCCCACTCCTCGTGGTGGACCCGGGTGATCGCCCGCTCGACGTCGGCGACGTTCACTGGAACGGGCGCACCTCGACCTTCCGATTGCAGGCCTTCGACCCCGCGGTGGCGAGCTCGATCGCCACGTCGAGGTCGGGGGCCTCGATGATCCAGAAGCCGGCGAGGTACTCCTTGGACTCCAGAAAGGGCCCGTCGGTGACCAGCGCCTCCCCACCCCGGTTGTCGATGACGGTGGCCGTGTCGGGCGAGGCGAGGCCGCCGGCAAAGACCCAGTGGCCCTCGGCCTGGAGCCGGTCATTGAACACGTCGATCGCAGCGTCCTCTTCCGGGGTGGCGAGGCCGACCTGGTCGTGGATCACGGAAAGCAGGTATTGCATCTGAAGATCGTCTCCTGTCGTACGCGGGTCAGGTGCGTCAGTTTCCTGCGTACTGCGGGCGCCCGGCCGGCCGGTAGACCTGGATCGTCACGCCCTTCGAGTCGACTCTCGACTCGACCAGGTCGAGCGCGAGGTCCGGGCCGGCGTCGGGGAACAGCCGCGCGCCCTGGCCGAGGATCACGGGAACGACAAGCAAGGTCATCTCATCGACCAGATCGTTCTCGAGCAGCCATCGGGTCAGGGTGCCGCTGCCGTGCACCTGCAGCTCGCCCCCCGGCTGGGCCTTCAGGTCGGCGATGGCGGTCGCAAGGTCGCCGGACAGGACGGTCGTGTCCGACCACGCCGGATCGGCGAGCGTGGTCGATGCCACATACTTGGGCCGGGTGTCCAACGCCTGCCAGACGCGCTCCCAGCCAGGGACATCCTCGATCGTCAAGGACCCCCACGAGCTGGCGAACAGCTCGTACGTCCGCCGGCCGAACAGGAACGCGTCGGCGCGCTGGTAGGTCTCGTTCATGAAGGCGTGCGTATCCGCGTCGCCCTTCCCCAGCGCCCATCCCCCACGCTCGAATCCGTTCCTGCGGTCCTCCTCCGACGCGCCGCCGTTTCCCTGCATCACTCCGTCGATGGTGACCTGAGTCATGGTCGTCAGCTTCATGTCGCGATTCCTTTCCCTTGGCGCCGCCCCCTTGTGGGCGGCCTCACCCCCACTACGAACGCCACCTGGCCGATCCGACACCGCCTCCCGAATTTCTTTCAAGCAACCGGGGTGAGAATGCGACGGGGCTTGGGCTCAGCCGGGTGCGATCGGCAGCGTCGCGACGATGAGCGTGCCCGCGCCAGGCGGGCTCGTGAGCGCAAATCGTCCCCGCAGGGCGGCGACTCGGTCGCTCATCCCCACGAGTCCGTGACCGTGCTGATCGGCGCCGCCGATCCCGTCGTCGCGAATCTCGGCGCGGAGCAGGCCGTGCTCGACGGAGACGCTGACTTGCGCGCGCGTCGCTTGCGCGTGCTTGACCGTGTTGGTGAGTGCCTCCGCCACGATGAAGTACGCACTCGCCTCGATCTCCGCGGGGAACCGCTCATCCGGGATGTCCATGTCGACGGGCACGTCGAGGCGGGCCGCGATCGCGCTGAGCGCCGCGTGCAGGCCGCCGCGCGTGAGGGCGACGGGGTGCATCCCGTGTGCCAGCTCGCGGATCTCCTCGTTTCCCTGCTCGACCGCCTCGAGCGCCTCGCCGACGAGTGACACCGCCTCCGCGTCGGCGCTCTGAAGCGCTCGCTGGGCGAGTTTGAGCGTGAGGGTGGCGTTGATGAGTCGCTGTTGGGCGCCGTCGTGGAGGTCGCGGACCACGCGGCGGCGGGCCTCGTCGCCGGCCGCGAGAAGACGGGCGCGGGAGGCGATGAGCTGGTCGCGGCTGTCGGCGTTCGCGATCGCGGTCTCGAGCAGCTTCGCGAACTGGTCGATGCGCTCCACGCTGTCCGCGGGCGGTGACTGCTCGCGCGTCCAGTACACGACCGCGATGCCCCACAGCCGGCCCTCGACGACGATCGGCGCCCCGACGCCCGCGCGCACACCGAGGTCCTGGACGAGCCGCGTGAAGGCAGCGTCCGGCTCGCCGGCGAACTCCATCCGCGCCGGCCGCCCGGTGCGGCGCACCCTGGCCGTCACGCTGTCACCGTCGTGGGTGAAACGCTCGCCGACGGGCAGTTGCCACCCCTCGAATCCGCGATGGGCCATGACGGTGATCGCGTTGCCCGGCTCGTAGCGCCCCAGCGTCACGCCGTCGGCGTCCAGTAGCCCCTGCATCTCTGTGGCCACGGCGTCGAAGACCGCGGTGGGCGCGGGACCTTCTGCGACAAGCGTCGCCACGCGTCGCAGGGCCGCCTGCTCGTCGGCGATGCGGCGATAGTCGGCATACAGTTGCGTGTTGTCCAGGGAGACGGCGAGTTGTCCGGCGATCAGCTTGACCGCGTCCAGCCGCTGGGTCGTGAACGCGTCGCGGATGAGCCGGTTCTCCAGTACCAGCAGTGCCTGCAGCGTGCCGCGGCTGACGATCGGGACGGCCAGCACCGAGCAGGCGCCGAGGCCGGCGAAGTAGGGGTCACGGGTGAAGCGGTCGTCGCCGACGGCATCGCGCACGACCAGCGGTTCGCGCGTCCGCTGGACGTACCGCAACACGGACATCGGGACCGCCGGCTCGTCGGTGTCGTGCGCCGGAACGGAGCCGCCGGCGCGGCTTGCAGGGAGCAGCCAGTCCTGCAGCGCGTCGCTCCACAGCAGCAAGTGGACACCGGTGGCGCCGGTCATCGCGCCGAGCACCTCGACCACGCGCGCGTGCAGCCGTTCGATGCTCGTCTCCGAGCTGAGCGCCTGGGAGGCGGACAGGATCCCGAGCAGGTCGATCGTCCCGGTCGTGACGGTCGAGCGGTGACGGGAGAGATCGGCGGGCTCCGCTCCACCGTGCTCCGCGGCCGCGTCGGTCTGGTTTCTCAGGGGCGGGTGCGCCCAGTCGATCTGGGCGACCTTCGCCGTCGCGCCCCAGGCAAGGTACTGGCGGCGAGCCTCGGCGAGGAGATCGTCGCCGGCCTGCTCGACGTCGTGGGCGCGATAGAAGCGGGCCGCTCGCTCGGCGATCAGGGCCGCGTGCCAGGGCCGCTGACGGCGGGCGGCCTCGCGCCGCGCGGCGTCGAAGGCGAGCACGGCGGCCCCGAAGTCGCCCACCGCCCACGCCCGCTCGGCCTCGATCAGCCGCAGCAGGTGGAGGAAGTTGTCGGGTGCGTGCGCGGCCCGGCCGCCCAGCCAGCGAGCGAGTTCGTCCAACTCGGCGATGAGATCGTCGCGCGCCTCGGCGTCTGCGCCCCGGGCCTCGTCGGCGACGGCCAACCCGCGCAGCAGGCGGACCTGGGCGACGACGTAGAAGCCATGGACGGCCGGGAGCAGCTCGATCGCCGCGGCGCTGTGCTGCGCCAGGCCGGCGGCGTCACCAAAGATGGCGGCAGCGATGGCGCGGCACAGATGCGCGTAGATCAGCGCGGTCGGGTCGTCGGCGTAGCGATCGAGCGGGACCGCCTCGCCGGCCACTTCGCCGCCCAGGACACCGGCGAGCCACTGATAGCTGTCGAGCCACCGGCCGGTCTGCTCGTTGCCGGTCCGGCGCAGGAAGGCGAACCCGCTCTCGATCTCCGCGACCAGGCTCGCCAGCGACGGCGCGCAGTCGGCGGAGTACGGCACGGATATCTGGTAGGTGTACCCGCCGTAGGCCAGCTCGCCCCCGGCGATCAGCCCTTCACGGGCCTGATGCGCGGCGTGGATGCCGCTCTCGATCGGCTCGAACCAGCCGGCGCTGGTGGCGGCCATGTATCGCGCCTGTGAGGTGCCAGGCTCGTACCCGTGGGCCTCGCCGAGCGCCACGATGCGCCGCAAGGCTCGGTACGCGGCGGGGTAGTCGTCGCGCTGCGGGCCGGCCTGATAGGCGGCATGGGCGGCCGACCCGACCAGGAGACGGCTCGGGCCGTGCTCGATCCAAGTCCGCACCGCTTCCATGGCCAGCCAGGCGACCATCGGGGCATCGGCGACGAAGTAACCGAGCGGCAGGACCGCGTCGATCAGGTTGCTCGTGGCCAGCAGAGCGGGGTCGCTGAGCTCGCGGCGAGACAGATCCTCGGCTGGGCCCGTGCTGTCCAGCCACCGATGCAGGCGGTCGAACTTCTCGTCGAGCCCGGCTGAGAACCCACCCGCACCTGGAACTTCGATGCCACACGCGCGCAGCGCTCCGAGGCCGAGCTCGACGGCCTCCGCGAAACGCGTCTGGTGGCTCAGGCTGCGCACCTGCACCGCCGTCGCCTCCGCGCGGTCGATCGCACTCGGTCGCAGCTGCTCGATCTCGCGGTACTCCGCGTCCGCTTCTTCCAGACGACCCAGGCTGAACAGGGCGGCGTGGCGGCCGGTGCGGAGCGTGAGCACCGCGGCGGTGTCGAACGAGTCGACCAGCCGCAGCGCGGCCACGAGCAGTGCGTTCACGCGCGCGTAGTCGCCGATCAACCTTGCCTGGTCGGCGGCCCGCCGCAACAGCGCCACCACCCGTTGCCGCTCCGGCGGATCATCGACCTCGTCGACGACCGCCAGATACTGCTCCGCGGCGACCGCGAACCACTCCGGCGCCGCGACCAGCCGCCGCGCGATCGCCAACTGCAGGGCGCGTCGCCGTTGCGGGTCCAGACCGTCCAGGACCAACTCGCGGATACGGTCGTGGCGAAACCGCGCCGCTTCGCGTTCCCCGGAGTCGAGCACGAGCAGGCCCTCCGCGAGCGCGGGCGCGAGCAGCGGCTCGACCGCGCCCGCCGGCTCGCCCGTCGCGGTCTGCAGCAGCCTCAGCTCAACTCGCCCGCCCAGACACGCCATCGCCTGCACCAGCTTCCGTGACTGCGGCCCGAGTTGCTCGATGCGCGCCCCGAGCGGCTCGGCGACCTCGGACCGTCGCAGGCGAGCACGGGCAACCGCGTCGTCCCATCGCCACCCGTCGGCCGTCGCTGTCAGCACGCCGTCGCGACGCAGCGCGTCGAGCAGCTCCACGGTGTCATACGGGTTGCCGTGCGTGTGCGGCTCGATCGCCGTCACGAGACCCGCCGCCCGCTCCCGGTCCACGTGCAGCATCTCGGCAACCATGTCGACGAGGGTCGCTCCGGACAGATTGGCCAGCCGGAGGTGTCGCACGCCGCCCTGGTCGTTGTAGCGGGACAGCAGCGCCTCGAGCGGATGCTCGCCGTCCAGGTTGTCGTCGCGGTAGGCGCCCACCAGCAACAGGCCGTCGATCGGCTCGCCGGTCAGCACCAGGTCCATGAAGCCGAGCGGCGTCCGCCCCGCCCACTGAAGGTCATCGAGGAACACCACCACCGGCCGTTGCGGCGAGGCGACAGCGCGCAACACCGCCAGGCCCGCCTGCGCCGCCCGGACCTGTGCCGTCAGCGGATCCCCCGCGTCGGGAGGGGCAGCGAGCAGCGCCGCGAACTCCGGTACGACAGCGGTCAGCAGGCCAGCGTTGGCCCCGACCTCGTCCAGGATCCCCGCCCGAAGCCGGCTCAGCTCATGCTCCGGCTCGGCCAGCAGCACCCGGCCCAGCGCGCGAAGCGCCTGATGGGCCGCGTCGAACTCGAGATCCCGCCGGTGCTGGTCGAACTTGCCGGCGACGAACCAGCCGCCCCGGCTCGCGACGACGGGCCGCACCTCGGCGGCCAGCGCCGTCTTGCCGACCCCCGGCGCACCGCTGACCAGCACGCCGCGACACCGGCCCACCAGGGCCTCCTCGAACGCCCCGCGCAGCGTCTGAACCTCCGCGTCACGTCCCACCAACCGTGACGGCGGCAGCAGCCGCACCAGGAAGTCCCGCTCGCCGATGCTCAGCGACGCGTCCCCCGTGCCGTCCACCGCTTCCAAGTCGCGGACCAGGCCGGCGGCGGTCTGGTAGCGGTTGTCCGGCTCCTTCTCCAGCAGGTGCATGACGATCTCGGAGACCTGTGCGGGGACCTCCGGGTTCACCCGCGCCGGCGGAATCGGCACGCGCGCGAGATGATCGTGGACGAGTCGCAACGGGTCGCCCGAGCCGAACGGCGGCTCGCCGGTGGCGAGCTCATACAGCGTCGCGCCCAGCGCGTACAGATCGGCGCGCTCGTCCACGAACCGGCCAGTCCGGCCGGTCTGTTCCGGCGCCAGATACGCCAGCGTCCCGACGATCTCACTCGGGTGCACGAAGTCTGGACGCACCTCGGCCAACGTCGTCGCCAACGCAAAATCCACCAGGCACGGAGCCCCGCCGTCGGCCACCACGATGTTGGCCGGCGCAAGGTCGCGGTGCATCACGCCCTGGCGGTGCATCGCCGCGACCGCCCGGGCCACGAGCAACGCAAGCCGTACCAGCTCGTCGACGACCAACGGCTTCGCCAGTTCGACCAGGCTCGTGCCGCCGACGTCGACCAGCACGATCGAGCCCGGCAACCGCGGCGCGTCCGCCAGCTGCGCGACTCCTGCCGCGCCCCGCAACCGCTCGAGCATCGCGAGCTCGTGCCGCATGCGCCGCTCCGCGTCCGCTCCGAGCGGCTCCTTGCGGATGACCGTGCGGTCGTGAAGAAAGAGGCGCGTGATCCGCGTGCGTTCGCTCGCGTGCAGCACCTCGGTTCGAGCGGACGCCCCTCGGTCTAGCGGCGACCTACCGGTTCCCATTGGGCGTCATGCGGTGCGTGGGTCGAACACACCGCGAGTATGGACCTATTTAACGGTCTGGTACTGCCTCACTTGAGCGCCGGCGTCGGCGTCGGGCCGTTGCGGCAGTCGGTCGTTCGATATCCCTTCGCGCACTCGGTCTTGGCCCTCCAGCGCACTGTGAAGTCCTGCACGAAGGCGTCGAGCGCCGCCTGCTGTGCCTCCGAGACGAGCGTCTCCTTGATCACGTCCGTGACCTCCGCGAGCGGTTGCTGGCGCGCCGGCTTGACGCTGGTGACCGTGAAGATCCAGTAGCCGGACCGCGTACGGATCGGGCCGACCAGTCGGTGCCCGACGGCGCTGAAGACAGCCTTGTCGAGCTTGCGGTCCAGCGTGCCCTTCGCCACGGCGGGAACCTTGCCGCCGGCGCGCTTGGACTCGGGGTCGATCGAGTACCGGTTCGCCACGGCCTTCCACGAGGTGCCGCGGTCAAGTGCCGAGCGCGCTCGCTTGGCGTCGGCCTCGCGCTTGGTCAGCACGACGCGCAGCGCGCGCTTCTCGGGCTCGGCGAAGAGCGCCTGGTGGTCGGCGTAGAACTGCGCGATCGCCTGGTCGGAGATCTGATCCTTGCCCGCGATGACCTTGTCTCGAAGCTTGTTCGACAACAGGTCGAGCCTCACGCGCCGGAGGATGTCCTCTCGCGTCTGGCCGCTCCGCTCGAGGAACTTCTGGAAGTCCGCCTCTTTGGGGAAGCTCTGCTTCTTCTGTTCCTCGAAGGACTGATTGACCTCGGCGTCGGTCACCGTGATGCCTTGGGCGGCGGCCTCGCCTGAGATCCATTCGAAGCTGATGAGCGTCTGCATGACCTGGTCGCGCAGCCGCGCGAAGTCCTGCTTGCACGCTGTTGCGAGCTGCGCGTCGGTGACTTTGTGCCGGCCCTTCGCCGGCGTCGCTTTGCGCCTCGCGGCGATGCATTTGCAACAGGCGCCCGCCCGCCGGCCCGCATTCCTCGCCCAGCTGATAAAAGCGGCGTGTGAAGCGCGACCACTGGCAAGCGCGCATCGCGCGGCTGGACCCGGAGACCGAGTTCGTCGAGATCTATCGGATCATGAGCGGCCACGAGTTTCCTTGGGATATGACGCAGTCGCTCGGGCTCGCGCTGTATCGGACCTACGCCGTTCCGAGCATCGGGGAGCTGCTCGCGGCCACAGGCGAGTTCGAGCGTCGCACGCATAAGCGCTACGCCGACACCGGGCTCATCCTCGACGCCGTCCTCGAGCACGGCTTCGCCAGTGCGACGGGTCGTGCGGGGATCCGGCGCATGAACCAGATGCACGGCGCGTACGCGATCTCCAACGACGATATGCGCTACGTGCTCTCGACGTTCGTGGTCATCCCGATGCGCTGGATGGACCGGTTCGGATGGCGGGCGATGACCGAGGCGGAGCGCGTCGCGAGCGCGAACTACTACCGCGAGCTCGGCCGCCACATGAACATCAGAGACAGCCCGGACACCTACCAGGAGTTCGCCGCGCATCTCGACGCCTACGAGCGCGAGCACTTCGCCTACTCGCCGGGGGGACTCGCCGTGTCGGACGCCACCCTGGCGCTGCTGGTCGGCTTCTATCCGCGACCGCTTCGGCCGCTGTTGCGCCGTGCCACGCTCGCGCTGCTCGACGCGCCGCTGCGCGACGCCTTCCGCTACGCGGATCCCGGAGCCGTCACGCGCGTGCTGACCGTCGCGGGAATGCGCGCCCGCGCGCGGGTCGAACGCCATCTGCCGCCCCGCCGCCGGGCGGTCCATGTCCGCGAGCTGCGCGAGTTCGCGATCTACCCGGAGGGCTATGACGTGGACGCGCTCGGCACGTTCCCGTCCTGCGGGCACCGGCCCACAGCCCGGCTTGGAGGCCGCGAGCAGCCCGACGGACGCCCATGAAGCTCACCGCCGACCCGGGCAAGCGCTGCCATGCACGCACCCGCATCGACGATGAAGTCGCCGGTCGCGGACGCCCCGCCGAGCTTGAGCGGCGCACCTCCGCCGTTGCGGATCGTCACCGGCTGCGGTGCGCTCAGGTTGCTGCGATGACTATCGAGGGCTCGCCCAGTCATACCGGTCGACTGTCCCATAGACGAGAGGAATGCGGATGCCGAACGCCCCCGCCTCCATCACCATCACGCCGGTCCGCGTCGCCGACCTGCTCGCCGAGGGCGAGCGGATGCCGGTCTACGTGCACGTCATCGACCATCCCGACGCGCGCGTGCTGGTCGACACCGGCATGACGGAGCTGCACCCGGCCGTAGCCGACCTCGATCCTCGCCTCCAGCCACTGAGCGAGCAGGACTTCGATCTCGCCGGCATCGACATCGTCGTCAACACGCACCTGCACTTCGACCACTGCGGCGGCAACCACCTCTTCGCCGGCAGGCCGATCTACGTCCAGCGTCGGGAGCTCGACGACGCGCGCGGCGAGGACGACTACACCATTCGCGAGTGGGTCGACGCGCCCGGCGTGCGGTACGTACCGGTCGACGGCGAGCTCGAGCTGCTCCCCGGGCTCCGACTCGTCCCGGCGCCGGGCCACACGCGCGGCATGCAGGTGGTCGTCGTCGAGACCGGCGGGCGTCCGGTCGTCGCCGGCGGCGACGTGGCGGTGTGGTTCGGCGAGCTCGACGAGCCGCACAGCGAAGGCCAGCTGCGGGTACGTGCGCTCGACCCCGAGCTGGTCTGGCTCGCGCACGAGCACGAGCCATGGCGACCCCGCGCCGCCTGAGGCAGCACGCCGGCCGGCAGCGCCTCCTCGACGGGATGGGCGCCGCCGATCGTCGCTCAGCGGGAGATTTAGACTCCTCTCATGTCTGCCTCGGATCTGACGATGGCGGAGCAGCAGGCGGCGCTCCGTCGGGTCGCGGTCCTCGTGGCCAACGGTGCGGCGCCGGTGATCATCTTCGAGGCGATCGCTCGTGAGGTCGCGGAGCTGCTGCGCCCCCGGCTGGTGCAGATCTACCGGTGGGAGCGGGACGGGAGCGTCACCATCGCGGGGACCTGGGGCGACGGACCGAACCCGTTCCCGGCCGGCTCCAAGTGGGCGTGGAACGACCCTTCGCTCGTGGCGATGAGGGAGCAGATGCGGACCGGCCAACCGGTCCGCATCGAGGACGTCGCGGAAGACATCGCAGGCGATCCCGTGGAGGCGGGGGTGCGCGTGGGGATCGGTTCGGCCGCCGCGGCGCCGGTGGTCGTCGACGGCGCGGGGTGGGGACACATCGGCGTCGCGATGGCGAAGGGAATGCCGCTGCCGGATCGGATCGAGGAACGGCTCGCGGACTTCACGGAGCTGGTCGCGACGGCCATCTCCAGCAGCGAGACCCGCGAGCAGCTCACGCGGCTGGCCGACGAGCAGGCGGCGCTCCGGCGGGTCGCCATGCTCGTCGCCCGCGGGGCCCCACCGCCGGACGTGTTCGACGCGGTCGCGGAGGAGCTGGGGCGGCTCCTCGACGCCGCCTCGTCGGGCCTGATCCGCTTCGACGGCGAGCAGACGGCAACGGTCGTCGCCGGCTGGGGCAGGCTCGGCGAGGTGGTCACGACCGGCACGCGACTGCCGCTCGGCGGGGTGAACGTCGTCACGAAGATCGCGCGGAGCGGCCGGCCGGCCCGCATCGACGACGTCGGCCCGGAGGCCAGTGGCGAGATCGGTGAGCGCGCGCGCCGCCTGAAGACCAACACCGCGATCGGCTGTCCGATCCGGGTCGCGGGCCGCCTGTGGGGCGCGATCGTCGCGGCGGCCCTGCGTGGCGCCACGATGCCGAACGATGCCGGGCCACGGCTCGAGCAGTTCACGGAGCTGATCGCCACCGCGATCTCCAACACCGAGGCGCGCGTCGAGCTCGCCCGCCTCTTGGACGAGCAGGCCGCTCTGCGGCGCGTCGCCACGCTGGTGGCCGAGGAGGCACCGGCCGAGGAGCTGTTCGCCAAGGTCGCCACGGAGGTGGCGGGCGTTTTCGGACAGCGGATCGACACCGCGATCCTGCGCTACGAGCCCGACGGGACCGCGACCGTGGTCGCCGTGTGCGGGGAGCAGCCGCAGGGCGGCATCCGCGTGGGCGTGCGAATGCCGCTCGACGGCAGTGGCATCTCGGCGACGGTGTACCGCGAGCGTCGTCCCGTGCGCCTCGACGACTACGACAGCGCGGACGGATCGATCGCCGAGCGCGCGAAGGTGCACGGTATCCGCGCCGCGGTCGGGTGCCCGATCCTCGTCAGGGGGCGCCCGTGGGGCGCGATGGTCGTCGCCCACTACGAGCAGCAGCCCTTCCCCGCGGACGCCGAGCGCCACGTCTCGCAGTTCACGGAGTTGGTCGCCACCGCGATCGCCAACGCGGAGGCGCGCGCCGAGCTCCAGCGCCTGGCGGCCGAGCAGGCGGTACTGCGCCGGGTGGCGACGCTCGTCGCGGAGGAGGCCGCACCGACGGACCTGTTCGACGCGGTCATCGCGGAGGTGCGCCAGCTGCTGGGAGCGGCGCAGGCCGGCATGATGCGTTACGAGAGCTCGCAGGAGGCGATGATCGTCGCCCAGATCGGCCAGGACCCGTCCATCGTCCGCGCCGGCATGCGCGTGTCGCTCGAGGGAGACAGCGTCACCGCCCGCGTTTTGCGGAGCGGCCGTCCAGCGCGGATCGACCTCTCGGAGGAGGGGCACGGCGACGTCGCCGATCTCGCCCGGCGTACGAACATCCACGTGACGATCGGCGCGCCGATCACGGTCGAGAGCCGCCTCTGGGGAGTCATCGCCGCGAGCTGGAAGGCGGGAGAGCTCCCGCCCACCGGTTCCGAGGAGCGCCTGGCCGAGTTGGCGGGACTGATCGACACCGCGATCGCCAACGCCCACAGCCGCGATCAGCTCACCGCGTCCCGCGCGCGCGTGATCACCGCGGGCGACGAAGCGCGGCGCCGCGTCGCCCGTGACCTTCACGACGGCGCCCAGCAGCGCCTCGTGCATTCGATCGTCACCCTGAAGCTCGCGCAGCGCGTGCACCGCGAGGACCCGGAGCTGTCGGCGTCGCTCCTCGCCGAGGCGCTGGACCACGCGGAGCAGGGCAACGTCGAGCTTCGCGAGCTCGCCCACGGGATTCTCCCGGCCGTCTTGACCCGCGGAGGCCTGGCGGACGCGATCGACAGCCTCGTCGCGCGCCTCGCCCTCCCCATCCACGTGGAGGTGCCCCGCACGCGGCTCCCGCCCGAGATCGAGTCGAGCGCGTACTTCATCGTCGCGGAGGCGCTGACCAACGTCGTCAAGCACGCGCACGCGGCGACCGCGGGGGTGATCGCGACGCTCAGCAGTGGCACGCTGACCGTCGAGGTCCGCGACGACGGCGTCGGCGGCGCCGACCCTGACGGGTACGGGCTGCTCGGGATCGCTGATCGCGCTGCCGCCCTCGGAGGAAGGATGCGGATCGACAGCCCGGCCGGCGCGGGCACCGTCCTGACCGTGGCGCTGCCGCTGGCTTAGCCTGGATCCACCGATCGATCGTGGATGACTCGTGGTCGTGGGCACCGCTGATCGTCGATCGGCCGGGCACCCTCAGGGTGGTTCCCTTCGGGTCCCGGCCGATCGGCGAGGAGCGCTGTCCACGGCCGCGAGGGCCCGCGAGAATCGGGGGATCCAGGCTTAGCCCGGCTCAGCCGTGCGGCGTGATGACGGCGCGCCCGGAGAGGGTGCCGCTCTGCATCCGCTCGTACGCGTCGGCGACGCGCTCGAGTGGGAAGCGTTCGGCGTGAGGCGTGATGCGACCCGCGCGCGCCAACTCGAGCACCTCTCCGAGTTCGACGATGCTGCCCCAATACGGGTGGGTCAGGCTCGCGTCGGACGGCAGCGTGTTGAAGCGGTATTCCAGCGTGCCGCCGGCCACGCCGACGACCATCACGGCCCCGCCCTTGGCGACCACCTGCGTGTCGAGCGTGAGTGTGGAGTTGCTGCCCACGCAGTCGAGCACGAGCGTGGCGCCGATGCCACCGGTGAGCTCTCGGATCTCGGCCGCGGCGTCCTCGCCGGCCTCGATCGCGTGATCTGCGCCCACGTCGACCGCGAGCGCGAGCTTGGCGGCATCGACGTCCGTGGCGATCACGCGGGCAGGCGTCAGCGCGCGCAGGATCTGCACGGCCATGTGGCCGAGGCCGCCGACGCCGATGACCACTGCGCTCGTGCCTGGGACGAGCTGATGGAGCGCGAGCTTGATCGCGTGGTACGGCGTCAGCGCGGCGTCGGACAACGGCGCCGCGTCGCGGGGATCGAGATCCCCGAGCGGCACGAGCAGCCGCGGGTCGGGGACGAGCATGTACTCGGCCATGCCACCGTTGCGGCCGAGGCCACCGCCGGCCGCCCCGAGCTGCGCCGCGCGCTCGCACAGGGTCTCCAGCCCGGTCCGGCACGGGCGGCAGCGTCCGCAGCCCCACGGCCCGTAGACCGCGACGGCCTCGCCGACCTCCCAACCCTTCACGCCCGGCCCGAGCGCCTCGATCCACCCGGCGTTCTCGTGCCCGAGCGTGAACGGGAGCTCATAGGGCAGAAACCCCGCCGGCCACTCCATCAGGTGCAGGTCGGAGTGGCACGCACCCGCTCCGCCGACCTTCACGAGCACCTCGCCCGGACCCGGCTCCGGGACCGGCACGTCCCGCAGGACGGGCGGTTGCTGCCACTCGACGAGCTGGAAGGCCTGCATCAGCCGCGTCCCGCGCGGCCGGGGCAGAAGAGCAGCGACGCGGCGACGAGGGAGCGCTGCGTCGGGCGCGCGACGCGCTGTTCGGGCGGGACGTCGCGGGTACCGTGAGAAAGACCGAGCTCGCGGACGGTGGGGACGACGAAGCGGCGGATGTGTGTAGGAGCGTTCATGGCGGGCAACCTACACCAGAACTGAAGTCATTTCAAATAACTCTCGTTCGTCCGGCTTCCCGGGAGGGTTGGCAGAACTGAAGCTAACTTGCTAACCGTGCTCTATGGTTGCTCTAATGCGCCCAGCGACCGCCACCGGCACCGCGCACCCTGACCTGCACACCCAGTTGTACTGGGAGAGCACCGGCGAGGGCCGGCCCGTGCTGCTCGTCATGGGCCTCGGCCTGAGCGGCGGGGCGTGGTGGCGAACGGTGGACACGCTCAGCCGCGACTTCCGTGTGATCACGTTCGACAACCGCGGCGTCGGGCGCTCGCGCGGCCTCACGCCCGCCTACACGACCGAAGCGCTCGCCGACGACGCCGTCGCCGTGCTCGACGCGCTCGACATCACGCGGGCCGACGTCTATGGGCTCTCGCTCGGCGGCATGGTCGCCCAGCAGATCGCGCTGCGCCACCCCCGGCGCGTCCGCTCGCTCGTGCTCGGCGCGACGACGCCCGGCGGCCGCCGCGCCAAGACAGCCGACGAGGAGGTCATGTCGTTCTTCTACAACCGCGACCAACGGCCGCGTGAGGAGGCCGCCTGGGCGTCGGTGGCGTACAACTACGGCCGCCGCTGTCGCGAGAAGCACGCCGACCGCATCGCCGAGGACATCCGCCACCGCCTCGCCTACACGTTCGACGAGGATGCCTACAAGGCCCACCTGATGGCCGCCGCGATGCACAACTGCGCGAGCCGCCTGCACCGCATCCAGGTCCCCGCGCTCGTGATGCACGGCGAGGACGACCGCGTCGTGCCCGTGGCCAACGCCCATCTGATCGCGAGCCGCCTCCCCGAAGGCCGGCTGCACCTCCTCGAGGGCACGGGCCACCTCTACACGACCGAGGCGCCGGAGGCCGACGCCGAGGTCGCCCGCTTCTTCGACGCCGTCGGCTAGCGGGACGAACGCCGACTGCCCCGCGTGGGCAGGGGGCCGCTTCCACGGGCGGCGAGGGGGTGTGTAACCAGGGCTGCCTGTCAGGCAGCTCTCGTTCCGCACCCCCACCCGCGCGCCAACTCGACCAGTCCGAACCTGATCGAAACCCGCACTCCGCCCCTCAAACGCGCACGGCCGACCACGGCGAGGGCCTTCCCCACCCCGCGCGGTTGACTTTCAAGCACCTAGCGGGCCAGGAACTCGAGTACCGCTTCGTCGGCAGCAGGCTCGTCGGTGGTGTACAGGTGCGCCGCGTCGTCGAGCTCGAGCAGGCGCGAACCCGCGATCCTCGCGGCGAGCGCACGGCCGTTCGCCGGCGGGATCATCCGGTCCTCGGCGCCGTGTACGACCAACGTCGGCGCGGCGATGTCACCGAGCCGCGTTGCCGCGTCGTGCCCCGTCGCGGCGGCGAGCTGCGCGCCGTAGCCGACGGGGTCGAACCGATACGCACGCCGGCGCGCGAAGTCCTCGCCGATGCGCTCGCCGCTCGAGTGACGCGTGCGCTCGCTGTACACGTACGGCACGGACGCCCAGCGGCCCTCCTCGTCGGGGACCGTGGCGCGGCGCCCGAGGAAGGCCAGCGTCTCGCGGTCGGGCGGCGTCGCGGCGGCGCCACCCGCGGAGGTCGCGCCGAGCACGAGCGAATCGACGCGCTCCGGGTGTCGCAGTGTGAGTTCCTGGGCGATCATCCCGCCCATCGAGATCCCGTACACGTGTGCGCGGGCGATTCCCGCGGCGTCGAGTACGGAGACAGCATCCGCGGCCATCCCCGCGAGCGTCAGCCCGCCGGCCGGACGCTCACTGCGTCCGCAGCCGCGGTTGTCGAACGTCACGACCCTGAGCGAGCGCGCGAGGACGGGGACGGTCCGCCACCAGGCGTCGCCCGGGAGGCCGAGGCCCATGATCAGCAGCACCGCCGGGCCTTCGCCGACGGATTCAAAGTGGAGCATGCCGAGAAATTTACCTGAAGTCACTTGACTTAGCCAACTCGCTTGCTAATCTTGCTAACACAAGCAAGCAGCCCCCGACCAAAGGAAACGACATGGCCACGCAGACGAAGACCGCCCCCATCGACACCACCGCCGAGAAGGTCGCCGAGTTCAACGAGAAGGCCACCGCCAAGGTCGCCGAGTTCAACGAGAAGGCCGCCGAGAACGGCCGCAAGGCCGGCGCCGCCTACCTCGACTCCTACGAGAAGGTCGCCGCCCAGTTCGTCGACGGCTACGAGAAGGCCGCCGGCGCGACCAAGGTCGAGTGGCTGCAGACGATCGCCGCCACACAGGCCGACTTCGCGCGTGAGCTCACCAAGACTTACACGAGCGCCGCGCGCGAGTTCGTCGACGCCCGTTAGAGCTTCGCCGCAACCTCCCCCTCCTCCTGCGGCGACTCCTGAGCCGCGGCGCCTCATAAGGGCGCCGCGGCTCAGTGCTTTCTGGCCACGAACGCCTCGTAGACCTCGATCAGCGCCGCCCGCTCCTTCGCACCCAGCCCCGGATCGGCCCGGATCGCGGCCACCACCGCCGACTCCTCGGACTCTGCCGCCGCCGGACGCGGCCGATAGTGCTTGAGCGTCTCAGCCGACATCTCGAGGTTGTCGGCGATCGCCTCCACCACCTTCTCCGACGGCTCGCGCAGCCCGCGCTCGATCTGCGACAGATACGGGTTCGAGATGCCGACCAGGTCGGCGAGCTGGCGCATCGTCAGGTCCTGCATCTCGCGCTGATGGCGGATGAACTGCCCGAACGTCGAATCGTCGTCGGAGTCGGTCACGCGACAAGTTTACGGCACCGGTCCTGCTAACTTATCCGAGTTCAGTTCTGTCGAAAGGACGACCACGTGGCCTGGGACTTCAGCACCGACCCCGAGTTCGAGCGCCAGCTCGAGTGGATGCGCGCCTTCGTGCGCGAAGAGGTGTGGCCGATCGAGGCCATCGAGGACCGTCTGACCCAGGCCGATCTCGATCGGATCAATGCGCCGCTGCAGGAGCAGGTCAAGCAGCGCGGCCTGTGGGCCGCGCATCTCCCGCCCGAGCTCGGCGGCCAAGGCTTCGGCCAAGTCAAGCTCGGGCTGATGAACGAGATCCTCGGGACCTCGATCTACGCGCCGCCCGTGTTCGGCTGCCAGGCGCCGGACTCCGGCAACAGTGAGATCCTCGCGCTCGCCGGCACCGACGAGCAGAAGGAGCGCTGGCTGCACCCGATGCTCGCCGGTGAGATCCGCTCGGCGTTCTCGATGACCGAGCCGGAGACGCCGGGCTCGGATCCCACGCAGCTGATCACTCGCGCGACGAAGCACGGAGACGGCTACGTGCTCAACGGGCACAAGTGGTTCACCTCCAACGGCTCGATCGCCGACTTCCTGATCGTCATGGCCGTCACCGACCCCGACGCTCCCCCGCACCGCCGCGCCTCGATGTTCATCGTGCCGGTCGACGCCCCCGGGGTGGAGATCGTGCGCGACGTGCCCACGATGGAGCACCCGCAGGAGCGCTTCGGGGTCCTCGGCGGCCACTCCGAGATCTTCTACGCCGACGTCCAGCTCGGCCCCGACGCGCTGCTCGGCGGCGAGGGCGAGGGCTTCCTGATCGCCCAGAAGCGGCTCGTCCCCGGCCGCATCCACCACTGCATGCGCTGGCTGGGAATGGCGCGCCGCGCCTATGACGCGATGTGCGAGCGCGCGCTCTACCGCCCCGTCAAGCACGGCCTGCTCAAGGACACCCAGACCGTTCAGGCGTGGATCGCCGACTCCGCCGCCGAGATGCAGGCGGCCCGGCTGATGACCCTGCACGCCGCGTGGCTGATGGACAACCACGGCTCGAGCGCCGCCCGCACGGACGTCTCGATGATCAAGTTCTTCGGTGCCAACGTGCTGCACGACGTGATCGACCGCGCCGTGCAGATCCACGGCGCGCTCGGCTACTCGGGTGACATGCCATTGGAGATGCTCTACCGCTTCGCCCGCCACGCGCGTTTCGTGGACGGCGCCGACGAGGTGCACCGCGAGCTCGTCGCGCGCCACGAGTTGCGCCGCTACGCGGTGCCGGCCACCGGCCTGCCCAGCGAGCACATCCCCACCCGCCGCGAGGCCGCGCTACGTAAGTTCGCAGACGTCGTCGCAACTGAAGCGAACTAGGCCGTCCACTTCCTTTGATGTGAGCCCGACAACTGCTAGGCTTCCACCAAGATGAATTCAGCTCAGGAAGGGCAGAAGGGCCGCCGCGGACGCAGCAAGCGGCAAGAGGTCCTCATCGCGGCGACGGATCGCTTCGGCCGAGACGGATACGAGCACACCAAGTGGGCCGACATCGCGGCCGACGTCGGCGTCGGCGCGACCGCCCTCTATCACTACTTCGAGTCCAAACAGCACTGCCTGTACGAGATCATGGACGAGGCCATCGAGGACTTCCGCAGCCGGTTCGTCGCCATCGTCGCGGACGAGCGGGATCCCGTGCGCGCGTTCGAGGCGGTGCTGGCCGGGTGCTTCGACCTCTCCGAGCACGACGTCAACCGCAACCGCGTGCTGGTCGCCGAGCAGGGCCGGCTGTCCAGCCCCAGCAGCTCCGAGCGCGAGGAGCAGGCCCGCCTGGCGGCGCGGTCGCGGATGCGCGAGCTGGAGTTCGCCTGGGCGAGCTTCCTCGCCACCGCGATGCGCGACGGCGCGATCCCGGAGACCGACCCGCGCCTGCTCACGCGTGCCGTGCTCGGCCTCTACAACAGCATCTGGCACTGGTACCGGCCGAACGGGATCATCGCGCTGAGCCGTATCGCCGACTATTACACCGAACTGGAGCTCGCGTTGATCGGCCTGCCGCCCGCGGCCCCCGAGCTGGAGCGCACCGCGGCATGAGCTTCTTCGAGCGCTACTTCGAGACCCTCGACGGCCCAGAGCCGTACTCGTCACTCGACCTCGTCTCGGACGACGTCGAGTTCGCGATCGAATGGGCGAACGGGGACGATCGCAAGGCCACGCAACTGCGCGGCGGCAAGGAGCAGCTGCGCGAGTTCGTCGACGCCGGCGACATGGACGGCTGGGCGCACTACGTCGTCCACACGGCCATCGACGGCGACACGGAGTTCGCGCTCGGCGAGACGCGCTGGGACGACGGCCGCTTCATCGGCACGTTCCTCGCGGTCGCGCACCTCGACGCCGACGGGCGGATGGACCGCTACATGGTCGGCCGCTCGCCCGCGATCACCTTCCCCTCGCGCGCGCATGCACGCTGAGCTGCTCGCCGGCACGCCGAGCGAGCCCGTGCTGCTCGGCTCGGAGTGCCGCCGCTGCGGCACCGTGAGCTTCCCGCGCCAGGGCACCTGCCCGCGCTGCACGTCCACGGACGTCATCGAGCGCCGGCTCGCGCGCCGCGGGACGCTCTGGAGCTGGACGATCCAGCACTTCCGCCCGAAGTCCCCGCCCTACACAGGCCCGGAAGCGTTCGAGCCCTACGGCGTCGGGTACGTCGAGCTGCCGGGCGAGGTGCGCGTCGAGGCGCGGCTGACCGAGTCCGACCCCGCGAAACTCCAGATCGGCATGGAGATGGAGCTGACGCTGATCCCCGAGGCCACGTTCGCGTTCCGGCCGGTGTCATGAGCGACGACATCGCCGTCATCGGCCTGGGCATCCACCCCTTCGGCCGCCACGCCGGCGTCTCCGGGCTCGAGATGGCCGCGCATGCCGCCCGCGCCGCGCTCCAGGACGCCGGCCTCGGCTGGGAGCAGATCGACTTCGCCGCGGGCGGCTCCGACGCCGCTGGCAACGCCGACACGACGGTGTCGGTGCTCGGGCTCACCGGCGTGCCGTTCATCAACGTCAAGAACGGCTGCGCGACGGGCGGGTCCGCGCTGATCACGGCGCACGCGATGCTCACCGCCGGCAGCGCCGAGACGGCGCTCGTGGTCGGCTTCGACAAGCACCCGCCGGGCGCCTTCAACCCGCTGCCCGAGGAGTGGGGTATCGGCTCCTGGTACGGCGAGACCGGCCTGATGCTGACGACCCAGTTCTTCGCGATGAAGATCCAGCGCTACATGGCCCAGCACTCGATCAGCGAGTCGACGCTGGCCAAGGTCGCGAGCAAGGCATTCGAGAACGGCAGCCTGAACCCGAACGCGTGGCGCCGGCAGCCGCTCTCGGAGGAGGACGTGCTCGCCTCGAGAATGGTCAACGACCCGCTGCGCCAGTACATGTTCTGCTCGCCCGGCGAGGGCGCGGTGGCGCTCGTGCTCGCACGCGGCGAGCAGGCACGCGCGAGCAACTCGCCCGTCTACCTGCGCTCGGCGGTGTTCAAGACGCGCCGCTTCGGCTCCTTCGAGGTCTTCAGCCCGTCGATCCCGGTGCATGACGGCGTGTCGCCCACGGCCGAGGCGGCCGCGTCGGCGTTCGAGCAGGCGGGCATCGGCCCCGACGACGTCGACGTCGCCCAGCTCCAGGACACCGAGTCGGGCGCCGAGATCATGCACCTCGCCGAGACCGGACTCTGCCAACACGGTGAACAGGAGCAGTTGATCCAGACAGGCGCGACGCGCATCGGCGGGCGCCTGCCGGTCAACACCGACGGCGGCTGCCTGGCCAACGGCGAGCCGATCGGCGCCTCCGGGCTGCGCCAGGTGCACGAGGTCGTGCTCCAGCTGCGCGGCGAGGCCGGCGAGCGCCAGATCCCAGGGCCTGCGCGGGTCGGCTTCACCCAGGTCTACGGGGCGCCGGGAGTGAGCGCGTGCACGGTGCTCAGCACCTGACGGAGCTGCTCGACCACGAGCACTCCGATCGCGTTGCCCTCGTCTTCGACGGCGTCGAGCGCACCCATCGAGAGCTGCACGAGCGCGCCTCCCGCGTCGCCGGCGCACTTGCCGCCCGCGGCGTACGCGCGGGCGACCGCGTCGCCATGCTCCTCCACAACGGCCTCGAGTTCCCCGAGACGCTGCTGGCCTGCCTGCGACTCGGGGCGATCGCGGTCCCGATCAACTTCCGCCTCACCCAGAACGAGATCGACTACATCCTCGCCGACTGCGGTGCGGCCGTGCTCGTCGACGGCCCACTCGACCATGAGCCCGCGCCGCGGGCCCCGATCGAATCGTCCGACCCCGCCCTGCTCTGCTACACGTCCGGCACGACCGGTCGTCCGAAGGGCGCAGTCCTCACGCATGCGAACCTGGTCGCTTCCACGCTGAGCTGGATCCACGAGATGGGCGCGACCGCCGATGACGTCTGGCTGTCCGGCCAGCCGCTCTTTCACATCGGCGGGATCAACGGGATGCTGCCGTTCCTGGCGCTCGGCGCCACCGCGATCCTCACCCCCACGACGGGCTTCGACCCGGCGCATGCCGTGCGGCTGATGGAGCAGCACGCCGTGACGATGTGCATCTTCGTCCCGACGCAGTGGGACCAGGTCACCGCCATCGCGCAGCGGACGCGGCTGCGCGTCGCGATGTGGGGCGCCGCGCCGGCCTCCCGCAAGACCCTCGAGGCGCTCGCGCGCACCTACCCCGGCGTGGACATCGTGAGCGCCTACGGCCAGACGGAGATGTCCGGCGCGACGACGCTCCTCAAAGGCCCTGACGCCACCCGCAAGATGGGCTCGGTCGGCAAGCCGATGCGCGACGTCGAACTGCGGCTCGAAGACGAGGTCGACGGAGTCGGCGAGATCGTCTACCGCGGTCCGTTCGTCATGCAGGGCTACTGGAACGACGCCGACGCCACCGCGGAGGCGTTCGCCGGCGGCTGGTTTCACAGCGGCGACCTCGCCACCCGCGACGCGGAGGGCTATCTGCGGCTCGTGGATCGCAAGAAGGACATGATCGTCAGCGGCGGCGAGAACATCTACCCCGCCGAGGTCGAGCGCGTGCTGCGCGAGCACCCGGCGGTCGCCGACGTCGCAGTGGTCGGCGTCCCCCACCCGCGCTGGGGCGAGACGCCGGTGGCCTTCGTCGTCGGCGCCTGCACCGAGCACGAGCTCATCGGCCACTGCCGGGCGCACCTGGCGAGCTACAAGAAGCCGACCGCCATCCACTTCGTGACCAGCCTGCCGCGCAATGCGGCAGGCAAGGTCCTCAAGCGCGAGCTCAGGCCCTAAAACTCATGGGATGGTGAGCGAGCGTCGACTTTCGTGAGCAGAGCACGAGAAACTCGACGCTCGCGTCGCGAGCGCGAACCTGATCGGGCACACGTTCAGGCCGTGACCAGCCCGCCGTTCGGGCTCAGGATCTGGCCGACGAAGTAGCTCGCGTCGCCGGAGGCGAGGAACGCCACCGTCGCGGCGATCTCCTCCGGCTCGGCCAGCCGGCCGGCCGGCGTCGAGTTGGCGATCGCCTGGCGCTCCTCGTTGATCTCGCCCTGCAGCGTGGTGGTGCCCACGTGCCCGGGAGCGACCGCGTTGACGCGGATGCCCTGCACGATCAGCTCCTTCGCCGCGGCCTTCGTGAAACCGAGGATCGCGGCCTTGGCGGCGGAGTAATGGGGGTGCCCGGTGCAGCCCTCGAGGCCGCAGATCGAGCTCATGTTCACGATCACGCCGCTGCCCCGCGCGGCCATACAGCGCGCCGCCGCGCGCGTGCAGTAGAAGGTGCCGTCGAGGTGGATGGCGAGCATCCGCCGCCACTCCTCGTCGGTCAGCCGCACGAGCGCGTCCAGCGGCGTCTTGACGCCGCCGTTGAGCGCCTCCTCGCGCTGGCGCGCGATCAGCGGCTTGACGCGGCGCAGATGGTCCATGCCGATCGCGCCCGCGTTGTTGACCAGGATGTCGACCGGGCCGAGCTCGGCCTCGACGCGCGCGATCGCCGCGTCCACGGACGCGCTGTCACTGACGTCGCAGACGACCGCGAGGCCGTCGCCGCCCGCGAGCTCGATGCTCTTCTCGGCGGTCTCCATCCGGATGTCGAGCGCGGCGACGCGCGCGCCCTCGGCGGCGAGCCGCGCCACGATCGAGCGGCCGATCCCGGCGCCGCCGCCCGTGACCACGGCCACCTTGCCTTCCAAACCCATGGTCTCTCTCCTACCGCTGGACGACGTAGCCGACGGACTCACGATCCCAGACGCCCGGCGCACCCGCGCCCGCCGACTTGAGCTCGGGCTTCAAGACCCGCTGCGCGTGCGAGCGCGGGAGCCGGTCCATGAAGCGGACGTAGCGCGGGACCGCGAAGTGGGGCATCTTGCCCGTGCAGAAGTCGAGCAGCTCCTCGGCCGTGATCTCGGACTCCGGGCGGCGCACGCAGGCCACCATGACCTCCTGCCCGCCGAGCTCGGACGGCACGCCGTAGACGGCGGCCTCGAGCAGCTCCGGGTGATCGGCGAGCACCCGCTCGACCTCCCACGCGGACACGTTCTCGCCGCGGCGGCGGATCGAGTCCGTCCCGCGCGCGACGAACCAGAAGTAGCCGTCCTCGTCGCGGTAGGCGTTGTCGCCGGTGTGGAACCAGAGGTTGCGCATCGAGTCCAAGGTCGCGGCGTCGTTGCCCCAGTAGCGCTCCATCATCACGAACGGCAGCTTCGGCCGCACGACGATCTCGCCGGTGACACCAGGCCCGACCTCGACGTCATCGGCGTCGACGACCTTCGCCTCATACCACGGCGTCGGGACCCCCGCGGCGCCCGCGCGCCTCGCCTCCCAGGAGGCCGCGATCGTCGGGCCGGTCTCGGTCATCCCGTAGGCGTCGAGCACGGCGAGGTCGTAGCGCTGCTCGAACTGTTCGACGAGGTCGGTCGCGGCGGCGGCGCCGACGACCACGCGCACGGTGTTGTCGCGGTCGGTGTCACTCACGGGCTGCTTGAGCAGGATGCGCAGCATCTCGCCCTGGCCGTTGAACGCGGTCACGCCCTCACGACGGCAGATCTCCCAGAAGCGACTGGCCGAGAAGCGGCGGTTGATCACCACGCGCGCGCCTGACACCAGCGCCGCGAGCACGCTCATGTACTTCGCGTTGGCGTGGAAGAGCGGGAAGACCGAGAACAGCACGTCGTCCTCGGTGTAGCGGACGAGCTCGACGACGCCCCGCGCCAGGTTCAGGTTGTGGTTGTGCGGGAGCACGACGCCCTTGGGCGGGCCGGTCGTGCCGCCGGTGAAGAGGATCGATGCGGGGTCGCCCGGCTTGCGCTCGACCGGAGCGGCGACGGGGTTCGCCATCAGTGACGCGAAGTCCAGGGCCACCAACTCGCCGGCGTCGCCGCGGACGATCACCTGCTCGACGGAGTCGATGTACCCGGCGACGTGCTCGACGTGCTCCTCGTCGACGATCAGCGCCCGCGCGCCCGTGGTCTCGAGGATGTAGGCGATGCCCGGGCCGCGCGCCGCATCGTGGATCGGCACCTCGATCGCGCCCGCGCCGAGGATCCCGAACCACGCGTAGAGGAACTCCGCGCGCGTCGGCATCATCACCGCGACGCGATCGCCGGGCTGGATGCCGAGCTCCTGCAGCCCGGAGGTGAAGCGGCCCGCGCGATCCGCGAGCTGCTCGTAGCTGAGCGGCTCGCCGTCCACGAGCGCGAGCTGGCGAGCGCCGTAACGCTCCGCCTGAGTCGCCACAAGCTGGGCTAGGTTCATCTGGACGATCTCCTCCGGAAGCACGCTTTTACGCTGGTCTCGATTACTGATACGATTTCAGTTCAGGCAAAGTAGCAGTTCGAGGAGAGACTCGCAAATGCCCCTACCGACACCGCAGATCAACGACGAGAACCGCGCGTTCTGGACCGGAGGAGCCGACGGCGAGCTGCGGTTCGAGCGCTGCCAGGCCTGCGGCTACTACCTTCATCCGCCGTCCCCGCGCTGCCCTGAGTGCTGGAGCGATGACGTCGCGCCGGAGGCGGTCAGCGGTCGCGGGACGGTCTACACGTACACGATCAACCGCCAGCAGTGGATGCCCGACCTCGAGGTCCCGTTCGTGCTCGCAGCCGTCGAGCTCGCCGAGCAGCCCGGTCTGCGCCTGATCGCCCGCGTGGTCGACTGCGAGGCGCCGACGATCGGCATGGCCGTCGATGTCGCGTTCGAGCCCCGCGGTGACGCGTTCATCCCCTTCTTCCGCCCCGCGTCATGAACAAGTTCGAGGATGCGTGCATCATCTCCGGCATCGGCCAGTCAGAGGTCGGGCGCCGCGTCGAGAAGGGCGTGATGGCCCTGACGCTGGACGCCGCACTGGAGGCGATCGGTGACGCCGGCCTGAAGCCCGCCGACATCGACGGCGTGATCTCCTGGCCCGGCGCGGTCTCGCGCGCCGACGGCCTCGCGCCTTCGAGCCCCGGGTCCTCCGGCCCCGGCCCCCACGCGGTGATCGATGCGCTGCGCCTGAACCCCACCTGGTACTACGGCGGCCCCGAGACGCCCGGGATGTTCGCCGCGGTGATCCATGCCTGCATGGCGGTCGCCACCGGCGTCTGCGAGCACGTGCTCGTCTATCGCGCGTTGAACGAGGCCACGGTGTGGCGGACGGTCACCGAGCGCGTGAACAGCGACGCCGGCGGCGTGACCGGCGCGATGCAGTGGATGCTGCCGTTCGGGGCCTTCTCGGGCCCGAACTGGATGGGGTTGTATGCCACGCGGCACATGTACGAGTACGGCACGACGCGCGAGCAGCTCGCGGCGATCGCCCTCAATGCCCGCCGCAACGCCCAGCGCAACCCGAAGGCCGTGTTGCAGGGCGACCTGACGATGGACGACTATCTGTCCTCGAAGATGATCAGCGACCCGCTGTGTCTGTTCGACTGTGACATCGCCGTCGACGGCGTGACCGCCTTGATCGTGTCGAAGGCCGAGCACGCCGCCGACATGCCGAACCAGCCGATCCACTTCGAGGCGGTCGGCAGTGCGTTGAGCGGCCGCGCGTCGTGGGATCAGTGGGAGGACATGACGCAGACGGCGGCGGCCAGCGCCGGTGCGCACATGTGGTCGCGGACCGACCTCAAGCCGGCCGACGTGGACGTCGCGAACCTGTATGACGGCTTCACCGTGTTGACGCTGTTCTGGCTCGAGGGCATGGGCTTCTGCGCCAAGGGCGAGGGCGGGCCGTTCGTCGAGGGCGGGTCGCGGATCGCTCTAGATGGCGAGCTGCCGCTGGCCACCTCCGGCGGACAGCTCTCGGCCGGGCGCTTGCACGGCTTCGGGCATCTCTATGAGGCCTGCCTCCAGCTGCGCGGCCAGGCCGACGAGCGTCAGGTCGAAGGCGCGAAAGTCGCCGCGGTCTCGGCCGGCGCCGGCCCGCTCGCCTCGTGCCTGCTGCTGCGGAGCGCGGCATGACCGCTCGGCAGGTGCAGCTGATCGCGTATCCGAGCGGCCGGGTCGGGCCGGAGAACTTCCGCGTCGCGGAGGTCGAGCTGCCGGCCCCGGGTGAAGGCGAGGTCCTCGTCCGCAACCAGTTCACCTCGTGCGACCCGGGCATGCGCCTGCGGCTGCGCGAGAGCGGCCCGGCGGGCTACTTCAATTCGTTCCCGCTCAACGCGGCGATGGACGAGATCCTGACCGTCGGCGAGGTCGTGGAGTCACGTGCCGAGGGGTTCGCGCCCGGCGACGCCGTGACGCACGCCTGGGGCTGGCGCGACTACGCCGTGGTCAAGGCCGGGCAGCCCTCGCTCGGGGGCGTCGGCACGCTCGCGCACATCGACACCTCGCTCGCGCCGCCGGAGAAGTTCCTCGGCGCCGTCGGCAACATGGCGCTCACCGCCTGGGTCGGGCTGATCGACGCCGCCGAGCTACGCGAGGGCGACGTCGTCTGGGTCTCGGCCGCCGCCGGTGCCGTGGGCAGCCTCGCGGCACAGATCGCCAAGCTGCGCGGTCACACCGTGATCGGCAGCGCCGGATCGCCGGCGAAGGTCCGCTACCTGCTCGACGAGCTCGGCCTCGACGCCGCCTTCGACTACCACGACGGCCCCGTCGGCGATCTCCTGCGCGGGGCCGCCCCGGACGGGATCGACGTCTACTTCGACGCCGTCGGCGGGGATCACCTGCAGGCCGCACTGGCTGCGCTGCGCCCCTGGGGCCGGATCGCCATGTGCGGCGCGATCTCCGAGTACGAGAGCACCGAGCCCCAGCCGGGCCCGACCAACCTCTTCCAGGCGGTCGCCAACAACCTCACGCTGCGCGGCTTCCGCGCCAGCGCCTATCTGCACCGCTTCCCCGAGGCCCAGCGCGAGCTCGCCGGCTACCTCGCCGAGGGTCGGCTCGCCTACCGGGAGACGATCGTCGACGGTCTCGAGAACGCGCCGCAAGCGCTCATGCGCATGCTCGCCGGTGACACCACCGGGAAGACCCTCGTCCGGGTGAGCTGAGCTGAAGTCACGTTACGTTTGTCACGAGGAGCGTGAAAAGCAGGGGAATCGTCGCCGGATCCGCTGGTAACGTTGGGGTGAAGTCAACTAGACAGGATCGAGCTCCCCCTTGGCCGCCTCACCCACTGCGAAGCGTCGTCCGCGTTCCTCGCGCAGCAAGCGCGACGACATCATCTACGCGGCGATCGAGTACTTCGGTCAGCACGGCTACGAGTACACCAAGTGGGCGGACATCGCCAAGGAAGTCGGCATCGGCTCGACGGCCCTCTACCACTACTTCGAGTCCAAGCTCCACTGCCTGTACGAGATCCAGGCACTCGCCGTCCAGGCCGATCGCGCGAAGTTCGACAACGCGATCGCCGAGCACGAGGACTTCACAGAGGCCCTGAAGGCCGTGCTCAACGCCGCCTTCGAGCTGACCGACCACGACGTTCTGCGCAACCGCGTCCTGGTCGCCGAGCAGTCGCTCGCCGGCCTGCACCGCACGTCCGCCCGTGAGGAGGAGTCGCGCCAGCTGGCCCGCTCGCAGATGCGCGACATCGAGTTCGCCTGGGCCACCTTCCTCACCCGCGGCATGGAGCAGGGCGCGATCCCCCAGGCCGATCCGCGGCTGCTCGCCCGCGCGATCCTCGGCCTCTACAACAGCGTCTGGCACTGGTATCGCCCGCGCGGCGGCAGCCTCTCGCTCGACCAGGTCCGCGAGTTCTTCGTCGGCCGCTGCCTGGCGATCGCGGGCCTGCCGCCCGAGGCGCCGGCGAAGGCGAAGCGCAAGCCCGCGGCGAAGCGCAAGGCGGCCTAGGAGCCGGTTGAAGAATTCCGATACGCCTCCCGCGGCAGGCGCACCGACCATTCTTCAACAGACTCCTTAGAGGTCGAAGAGCACCGCGGTCGAGCGTCCGACCACGTAGCGGTCGATCAGGCCGCTGCCGTCCACGCGCGCCGCGGCGACGAACGTCGCCAGCGGCCAGCCGTCCACCCGGGTCTCGCCGAGCACGAGCTCGACGGCGCCGTGTGAGGACTCGCTCAATACGTGGTGGGTCCACGCGGGTGCGTCGCGCTGCGCGAGGTAGGCGTCGAACGCCTCGCGCCCGCCGGCGAAGTCCTCGGCGACCGCGCCGGTGGAGAACACGATCGAGAACCGCAGGTCGTCGGCGAGCAGCTCCCGACAGCGCTCGGGCTCGGGGCCGTCGATGACCTCGTACATGCGCCGCAACGCGGTGCTCATGCCGTGACGCGCGCCAGTACGAGCTCGACGACCTCGCGCTTGACGACCTTCAGCGAAGGCGTGCGCGGGAACTGCTCGAAGACCTCGACGGACTCGGGCCAGGTGTACTTGGCGACGCCCTCGGCGTCGAGGAACTCCTGCAGCTCGGCCAGGGTCGGCGCCGCGAAGCCCTCGCGGGCGATGATCGCCGCGCACGCGCGCTCGCCCAGGCGCTCGTCCGGCAGCGGCACGATCGCGACCTCGCGGACGGCGGGATGGCGGAGGATCACGGGCTCGACCTCGGCCGGCACGATGGTCACGCCACCGCGGCGGATGATGTCCTTGGAGCGCCCGACGTAGACGAAGTGGCCGTCCTCGTCGAGCAGCCCGAGGTCGCCGGTCTCGTAGCCGCCCCACGATGTCAGCGACGTCCGCGTGAGGTCGTCGTTGTTGAGGAAGCCGAGGAACCGGCTCGGGCCGTTGACCACGACCGCGCCGACGTTCCCCGCGGGCACGGGCTCACCGTCGTCGCCGAGGATCCGGATCTCCGTGCCGTCGTACGGGCGGCCCTCGGTGCGCATGATCTTCGCGGGCGGATCGTCGGGGGCGTGCGCGGCATGGCCGGGGACCTCCGAGAGCCCGTAGTCGCCCAACGGCGGGGTTCCGAACGCCTGGTGCATGGCCATCCGCCGCTCCGGCGTCAGGCCCGGGCCGGCGAGGACCCGCATGGACGAGAGGTCGCGGTCGGTCTGCTCGGCGGCAAGGATCATGTCGGTCGCATGCGTCGGCATCGCGAGCACGTACGTGCAGCGGTGCGCCTCGATCAGCCGCAGCGCCTCCTCAGGGTCCCAGCGGCTCAGCAGCACGCCGGTCGCGCCCTGCAGCAGCACCGGCAGGTACCCGAACACGAGCCCGCCGACGAAGCCGAACTCGACCACGGTCAGGTAGATGTCGTCGCCCGTCAGGCCCCAGCGCGAGCACACCCCTCGGGTCGCATAGCGCAGCGTGTTCGAGGAGTGCGCGATGCCCTTGGGCGCCGACGTCGTGCCGGAGGAGTGCAAGACCAGCGCGACCTCGTCCGCGTGGCGCGGCATGCGCGCGTCATCGAGCGCGCGCGCCTTGTCGACGTCCGCGGGCACGACGGTCAGCAGCGGCAGGCGGTCGCCCGCCACCTCACGGCACTTGGCGACCTCCTTGTCGCCGCCGAAGGTCACGATCGCCCGCGCGCTCGTCTGCTCGGCCAGCGCCGCCATCTGCGTCTGGTTGAACATCGGCGGCAGTGGAGCGAGCACGACGCCGCGGTGCAGGCACCCGAGCATCGCCACCGCGGCCTCGATCGAGTGGCGGCCGAGCAGGATCACGACCTCCCCCGCCCCGACGTCCGCGTCGGCCAGCCGGTGCGAGAGGGCGATCGCCGCTCGGCGCAGCTCCGCATACGTCACCGCGCGGTCCTCGAGGACCAAAGCGACGCGAGAGGCGTGCTCGCGCGCACGCGCATCGAAGTCGCTCCACAGATCACCGTCCTGCCAGTAGCCCTCCGCGTAGTAGCGCTCGGCCTCCGGCTGGAACTCGAGTGTCGAGACAGTCATCGCGTCGCCGGTTCCTCGATGCTGATCAGCGGTCGGTGATAGTGGACGTTGCCGAACCCCTTGAGCAGCTCCTGCTCGTCTACGCTCGGCTCGCCGTAGTAATGCGGCTCCGAGAGCGTGACGAGCTCCATCAGGCGCGCGACGGCCTGCATGTCGATGTTGGCGAAGTGATCCAGGTGGGCCTTCGAGCTCTCGTACTCCTCGAAGACGTGGATCACCGGGCGATCGCCGTCGTCGACGAAGTAGTGGTAGGTCAGGACGCCGTAGTCCTTCTCCTGGACGTCCTTGATGAACGTCGTGAAGATCCCCACGACCTCGTCGAGGTCGTCCTTGTCCAGCGTCATGGTCACCGCGGTGCGCACGGACATCAGCTGCGCGCCCAGACCTTGGGACCGCGGCCGCCGAGGCCGTCGAGGAAGCCCGTGTCAGGCTTGGTCTCGCCCCACAGCAGCTCCATCACGCGCTCGGAGATCTTCCAGCCGTCGGCGGTGCGCCGCAGCACGTCGTGATAGCGCGCGACGAGGATGATCGCGGCCTTCGGGTCCTCCTCGAAGACCTGATAGGACGTCAGGTAGGACACCGTTCTGGCCTGGTCGCCGTCGAGCTTGACGTGGTAGACGTTGAGCAGGTGGTGCTGCCAGGTGCAGGTCGCCGTCGCGTCGGCGATCCAGTTGGCCAGCGTGTCGCCGTCGGTGACGGCCTCGCCGTTCCCGTACTGGGCATGGATGTCGTCCGCGAGGCAGCTGCGGACTCCGTCTCTGTCGAACGAGTCGACCGCCGACGAGTACTTGTAGAGCACCTCTTCGACGTCGGTTCGGTCCTGCAGAGCTCGAATCGTGTCGTAGTCGATGGTCGTCTCGGTCATCCGCTCTCTCCTCCACGTTCTTGAACTTACTTCGATTCAGTCTACGGCCGCCGCGCCGCCTCGTCAAGCGAGCCGCGAATCAGCGGGAGGTGTAGCCGGCGTCGACGGCGAGCACCGCGCCGGTCACGTACGAGGACTGCCCCGAGCACAGCCACAAGCTCGCCTGCGCGACCTCTTCCGGCTTGCCGAACCGCCCGAACAGGCTGAGGACGGGAGCGAACTCCGCTTCGGTGAAGCCGGCCGTCTCGAGCGCGCCGCGGATCATCGGCGTATCGATCGCCCCCGGACAGACCGTGTTGACGCGAATCCCGTGCGGGGCGTTCTCGAGCGACGCCACCTTGGTGAGGCCGATCACGCCGTGCTTGGCCGCGACGTACGCCGCGTTGTTCGGCTGCGGCCGGCTCGAGCTCACCGAGCCGATGTTGACGATCGAGCCGCCGTCACCCTGCGCGAGCAGCTGCGTGAGCTCGTACTTGAGCGATAGCGCGACACCCTTGAGATCGACGGCCAGGACGCGATCCCACTCCTGCTCGTCGAGCTCGGCGATCGGATGCGTGTCAGGCGTGACGGCGGCGTTGTTGACCGCGCAGTCGAGCCGCCCGTAGCGCTCGACGGCCGTGCGGACCATGGCCGCGGCGTCGGCGGCGTTCGAGACGTCCGTCCGGTGAAACGACGCGTCCCCGCCGGCCTCGCGGATGCGCTCCGCGGTCGCTTCGCCGAGCTCGGCGTTGATGTCACTCACGAGCACATGGGCTCCGGCCGCGGCGAACACGCGAGCGGTCGCCTCGCCCATGCCCATCGCCGCCCCCGTGACGATCGCCACCTTGCCGTCCAGCACTCCCGTCGCCATCTGCTCTCTCCTCTACCTGAACTCAGATTGGAACACCATACTCGCACGCGCAATGGCCGCAACCGTTGACATATCTCGAACCCTGGAGTAGCTTGGTCGAGCTGAAGTAAGTTCGATTCTGCGATGTGGAGGAGACCGGATGGGCGACTACGATGTGATCGTGCTCGGCACGGGCGCGGCCGGACTGACGGCCGCCGTGACCGCAGCTGAGCTGGGGGCGAACGTCGGCCTGTTCGAGAAGGGCGCGACGCTCGGCGGGACCACGGTCTACTCGGGAGGGATGATCTGGATCCCGCTCAACCAGCACGAGCCTCCGGAGAAGGGCGACTCCCGTGAGAAGGCACTCGAGTACCTCCGCGCGCTGTCCAACGACACCATCTCGGACGAGATGGCGGAGACGTACATCGACGTCGGCCCGGAGATGGTCCGCTGGCTGGACGAGCGCACGCCGGTCAAGTTCAGGGCCGTCCCGGATTTTCCCGACTACCACCCCGAACAGCCCGGCGGCATGCCCCAGGGCGGCCGGTCGCTCGAGACCGAGACGTTCCCCTACGGCGAGCTCGGCGCGTGGGCCGACCGCGTCCACATCTCGCCCTACTACCCGAGCTACCACCTCACGATCGGGGAGACGACGCTCGGCCAGGCGGTCCCGCAAGAGCTGACCGCCGAGGAGATGCAGCGCCGCGCCGCCAACGACGAGCGCGGGATGGGCCTCGCACTCGGCGGCCGCTTGCTGAAGGCGTGCCTCGATCGCGGCGTCGAGCCGCAGACCAGCCACCGCGCCGTCGAACTGATCATGGAGGACGGCGACGTCGCCGGCGTCGTCTTCGAGACGCCCGAGGGGCGCAAGGAGGTGCGCGCGGCCAACGTGGTGATCGCCACCGGTGGCTTCGAGCACAACGCCGAGCTCAAGCGGGCGTTCCTGCGCGGGCCGTGCACGCATACGGTCGCCGTGGACACGAACACGGGCGACGGGCTCAAGATGGCCATGCGCATCGGCGCGATGCTCGGGAACATGCGCGAAGCGTGGTGGATGCCGATGATCGAGCTGCCCACCGACATCGTCCCCACCGGGCAGCAGCTGCTCACCTACGAGCGGACGCTGCCGGGAGCCATCATGGTCAACCGGGAGGGCAAGCGGTTCACCAACGAGGCCTCCAACTACAACGCGTTCGGCGCCGCCTTCCACGAGCAGGACACGACGATGGGCGTGTACCGCAACCTGCCGTGCTGGCTCGTGTTCGACCAGACCTGGCTCGACAAGTACGGCTTCGCCGGCGGCCTGGGCGGAACCGAGAAGGCTCGCACCGACTGGATCACCTCCGGGAACACGCCGACCGAGTTGGCGGAGAAGCTCGGCATCCCGGGCGACGCGCTCGAGGCGACGATCGAGCGGTTCAACGCCAACGCGCGTGACCTCCACGATCCCGACTTCAAGCGGGGCTGGAGCGCGCAGGACAAGTGGTGGGGCGACCCGACGCTGCGCGACGGCACCGCGCGGGCCTCGCTCGGGCCGGTCGAGACCGCGCCCTACTACGCGATCCAGGTGTTCAGCGGCGCACTCGGGACCAAGGGCGGACCGGCGACCGACACGCATGCGCGCGTCCTGGACGTGGACGGCGACGTGATCACCGGCCTCTACGCGGCGGGCAACGCGATGGCCTCGCCGCTCGGCATGACCTACGGCGGCGCGGGCGGAACGCTCGGCCCCGCGATGGTCTTCGGCTATCTCGCCGGCCGCGACATCGCTCAGCGCGTCGCCGCGGAGATCCCCTCGGTGCTCGCCGCCTCGCACGGCGGCGCCTGAATCCCAGTCCAGCGAACGTAAGAGGCAGACCGAAACCATGGAAGCCAGCACGATTTCCCAGGTGAAGGGAGAGGAGGTCACCGGTTGCCCGGTGATGCATCAGGACTTCTCCACGACCCGCGACCTGGGTGACTACTGGGCGCTCGCCAACGACCTGCGCGAGAGCTGCCCGCACTTCTACAACAAGTACTCCGGTGGCGGCTACTGGGTGTTCACGCGCCACGAGGCCGTCAAGGACATCTACAAGACGCCGGAGATCTTCTCCAGCGAGTCGATCACCCCGTGGGAGCCGAACCCGATCTACCGGTTCGTGCCGACGCAGGTCGACGCGCCGGATCACATCAAGTACCGCCGCATCCTGAACCCGTGGTTCTCGCCGAAGGCGATGGAGGCGGCGGCCCCGATGATGCGTGAGCTGTGCCGGAGCTTCATCGAGCCGCTCGTCGCCAAGGGGCGGGGCGACTTCATCGAGGATTTCGCGCTGCTCTACCCCACCGCGGCGTTCCTGAGCGTGATCGGCGTGCCGGTGTCCTACACCGAGCAGTTCGCCGAGTGGGTCGACATGTTCTTCGGCGGCTTCGGCGGCGATCCTGAAGGCGCCGAGAACATGGGCAAGGCGCTCAGCGAGATGCGCGTCTTCTGGAGCGAGCAGCTCGCCGACCGGCGGATCAATCCGCAGCCGGAGGGGGACCTCTTCACGTACCTGCTCAACTCGACCGTCGACGACGAGCCGCTGGACGAGGAAGTCCTGCTGGACATGTGCACGGTGCTCACGCTCGCGGGCCTGGACACGACGCGCGCCGAGCTCGGGTACATGTTCCACCACCTCGCCCTCAATCCCGCCGATCGCCAGAAGCTGATCGACGACCCCGAGCTCGCGCCGCTCGCGGTCGAGGAGACGCTGCGCTACTACACGATCATCTTCGGCGACGGGCGCAAGGTCACCCGCGACATCGAGTTCCACGGCGTCCAGCTCAAGAAGGGCGACATGGTCTACGCGCTCGTGTCCGGCGCCAACCGCGACCCGCGCCACTGGGAGCGCGCCGACGAGTTCGTCATCGACCGCAAGAAGAACAACCACTTCGGGTTCGCGAGCGGCCCGCACCGTTGCCTGGGCATGCATCTCGCGCGGCGCGAGATGGCGATCGCGGTTCAGGAGTGGCTGTCGGTGATCCCGCACTTCGAGCTGGACTCCGACGCCACGCTGCAGGAGCGCGGCGGCGGCGCGATGATGGCCCTCGAGACGCTCCCGCTGCGCTGGGAGGTGGGGTCGTGAAGCTGCAGGTGACGACCGCATGCCAGGGCCACGGACGCTGCTACTCGCTCGCCCCGCAGTACCTCGAGTCCGACGACGAGGGGTTCGTGACGATCCGGGGCGGCGATCCGATCGAGATCCCGGACGATCAGCGCGAACTCGCGGTGGAGCTTGCCGGCACCTGCCCGGAGAGCGCCATCGTCGTGACCGACTCCTAGACACCATGCTCTACCTCTACGCCAACGTGAAGATCGAGTACGGCCGGCTCCCCGCGTTCAACGAGGCGATGGTCACGGTCAAGCGGGTGATGGAGGCGAACGGCTGGAGGCTCGTCGGCGGGTGGATGACGCTCGTCGGCGACCTCCACGAGGTCCACGACGTCTGGGAGGTCGAGGACGCCAACGCCGTGCCGACGGCCTTCGCCGCGGCCTATCAGGACCCCGACTTCGTGCAGGCGGCCGAGGCCCTGTCGAAGATCATCGACCGCGAGGTCCTCTCGCTCGTGACCAAGACGCCGTACAGCCCGTGACCGTCAACTCGGGGTGTATTCGCCTGGCCGCATGCGCGTGGCGACCGCCAGGCGGTTCCAGGCGTTGATCGCGATGATCGCCCAGATCAACTGGGTGAGCTCTTCGTCGGGGAAGTGCCCGCGCGCGGCCTCGAACGCCTCTCGCGTGACGTGCGTGCCGGCGATCAGCGTGATCTCATCGGTCAGGCGGAGTGCCGCTCGCTCGCGCTCGCTGAAGAACGGCGCCTCGTGCCACGTCGCGATCGCGTGAAGTCGCTGCTCGCTCTCGCCGCGGGCGCGCGCGTCGAGCGTGTGCATGTCGACGCAGTACGCGCAGCCGTTGATGATCGAGGCGCGCAGGGAGACGAGGTCACGGAGTCCGGAGTCGAGTTCGACCGCGCCGGAAAGCGCGGCCATCGCGCGATAGGCGGGGCGGGCGAGTCGGGTGACGTCGAGCCGGGGCTCCTCGAACGTCGTTGGCGAGAGAGTTGACATGGCCTTCACCCTAGGAGGACAATGGCGCAGCTTCGATGTCCAATCCTACGCCGCAATCGTGGGCCAATTCGGGCCTTGATCTGCTGGTGGACATCGATCGCGGCGGTGGCCGCGGGCTCCGCGCGGGTCTCGAAGAGACCTTGCGCGAAGCGATCCGCAGCGGGCGGCTCGTAGCCGGGACGCGGCTGCCGCCCAGCCGTGCGCTCGCGCGCGACCTCGGGATCTCGCGCGGAACGGTCGTACAGGCGTACGGGCAACTCGTGGCTGAAGGGTGGCTTTCCGGTCAGCGCGGCTCAGGCACCGTGGTCGCGCGCACCGCTGCGCCAGGGTCCAGCGGCGGGGAGCGGCGCGAAGCGATGCCGACGCGGTGGCGATTCGACATGCGCCCGGGCAGACCGGACCCGAGCTCGTTCCCGCGCGGCGAGTGGCTGCGAGCGCTCAAGCAAGCGTTCGCGATCGCGCCGGACGACGCCTTCGGCTATGGATCTCCGCAGGGCCGGCTCGAGCTGCGTACGGAGCTCGCGAGTTACCTCGCGCGTGCCCGCGGGCTGCGCGTGACCGCCGGCGACCTGCTGGTGACGACGGGCTTCACGCAGAGCCTGGTTCTGATGGCCAGGACCCTGGCCGCGACCGGGGTTCGGCGAGTCGCGGTGGAGGCCCAAAGCATGGCGCTGCACCGCGAGATCCTGCGGGCCGCCGGGCACGAGCTCGTCGCGATCGGCGTGGACGCCGATGGCGCGCGTACCCACGAGCTCGAGTCGATCGACGCGGGTGCGGTCCTGCTGACCCCGAATCGACAGCACCCGACCGGCGCGACGTTGAGCGCGGCCCGGCGGCTCCAGCTGCTTCGCTGGGCCCGCAGCCGGGGCGCGATCGTCATCGAGGACGACTACGACGGGGAATTTCGCTACGACGGGCGTCCCATCGGCCCGCTGCAGGGCCTCGATCCCGGCGTCGTCGCCTACGGCGGGACGACCTCCAAGACCCTCGCACCTGGCGTGCGGCTCGGATGGCTCGCGGTCCCGGGCGACCTGCGCGAGGCGGTGATGGCCGAGAAGCGACGTGCCGACTGGCACGCCGGGGCACTCGATCAGCTCGCCTTCGCCGAGCTGCTTCGCACGAACAAGTACGACGGCCATGTCCGCCGGATGCGACTGCACTATCAGCGCCGACGCGACGCCGTGTTGGCCGCCGTGCATCCGGGCCTCCGCGTGCTCGGCGGCGCGGCCGGGCTCAACTTGCTGATCCCGCTCGAAGACCCGCTGCAGGAAGCCGCGATCCTCAGTGCCGCGCGCCTCGAGGGGCTCGGGCTCGGCGGGCTGATCGCGGATGGGTTCTGCGAGCCTCCCGACAGCGCAGGCGTGATCGTCGGCTACGCCGCGGCGCCGCGACACGCGTTCGACCGCGCCGTGGAGACTCTGGCTTCAGTGCTCGGTCGTCAGTAGGCCTGCGACTGTCCCCCGTCGATCGCGATGACGGTGCCGTTGACGAACGACGCGTCGTCGGAGAGCAGGAAGGCGACGAGGGCGGCCACCTCGTCCGGCTGACCGAATCGCTTCATCGGGTTGACGCTGACGAACGCGGCGCCGGCCTCCTCCCAGCCGTCCTCGCCCGCGATCTGGATCAGCGAGCCCTTGACCATGTCGGTCAAGATCGCCCCGGGCGCGACGGCGTTGACGCGGACACCGTATTCGCCGTACTCGATCGCGGCCTGTTTGGTCATGCCCGCGACCGCGTGCTTGCTGGCGACGTAGGCGACCAGGTTCGGCACGGCGCGGATGCCGCCGACGGACGCCGCGTTGACGATCGCGCCCGAGCCCTGGGCCTTGAAGTGAGACAGCGTGTGCTTCATCCCGTACAGCACGCCCTTGACGTTGACGGCGAGCACCTTGTCGAGCATCTCGGCGCCGTACGCCTCGACCGGGTCCTGCTTGCCCTCGATGCCGGCGTTGTTGTACAGGCCATCGATGCGGCCGAGTTCGGCGATCGTCTCCTCGACGTACGCTGCGACCTCGTCCTCGGCGCTGACGTCCGCGGTGGTCAGCGAGATGCGGGCGTCTGGCGCCTCGGCGCGAACGGCCGCGCCTGCCGACGCCAGCGCGTCGCCGTTGACGTCGACGAGCGAGAGATCGGCGCCCTCCCGCGCCAGCCGCAGCGCCGCGGCGAGCCCGAGACCCGTACCGGCGCCGGTGACGATCACGACCTTCCCTGCGAAGCGTCCAGTCATGGCGGCCCTCATCCCTGAATTGAGATCGAGTTGGCCGCTGAGCGGAGTGCCGCCCAGTCCGTGAGCTTCACGCGCGGGCGCGCGGGCGTGCAGCCTTCGCCGGCGGCGGTCTCGATCGCGTCGATCGCCTGCCAGCCCTCCCACGTCACCACGTCCGGCGCGCACGCTTCGACGAGGCCGTCGATGTCGTCGGAGATCGGCTGGTTCACCCGGCCGGCGGCGACGTCTTCCACGATCTTGTTGACGGTGTCCAGGGAATCCTTCTTGTTGGTTCCGATCACGCCCGACGGGCCGCGTTTGATCCAGCCGGACACGTACTCGCCGAGCTGGTGCGTGCCACCGGGATCGGTCACGCGCCCGCCCGCGTTGCGGATCAGGCCGCGCCGCTCGTCGAACGGGACGTCGTCGACCGGCTGCCCCGTGTAGCCGATCGAGCGGAACACGAGCTGTGCCGGGTACTCGTCGAACGTGCCGGTACCGCGCGCGACCAGCGAGCCGTCGTCGCGCGCCTCGATCGCGTTGTTCTCGATCCTCACGGCGCGCACATGGCCGTGCTCGTCGCCGAGCAGCTCGACCGGAGAGGCCAGGAAGCGGAAACGGACGGTGATCGGCTTCCCGGTCTTCGGCCGCGCCTCGTACGACTGCAGGATCTCGACGTTCCGCCGGCGGGTCTTGTCGGCCTGTCCAAGCGCGACCGCCGACAGCTCGTCCAGCTCGCCGCCGACGATCTCGACGTCGCCGCGCTCGAGCTCGCCCATCTCGAGCAGCTCGGGATTCGTGAACGCCGCCTGCAGCGGGCCACGGCGAGCCAGGATCGTGATGTCCTCAATGCCCGAGGCCGCGAGCACCTCGATCGCATGATCGGCCGTGTCGGTGCCGGCAAGCTCCGACGGCGCCAGCGCGAGCATCCGCGCGACGTCGATCGCGACGTTGCCGGCTCCGACGACGACCGCATGCTTGCCCTGCAGGTCGACCTCCAGCCCGCTGTGGTCGGGGTGGCCGTTGTACCAGGCGACGAACTCGGTCGCGGCATGCGAGCCGCGCAACTCCTCGCCCGGGATCCCGAGCCGCCGGTCGATCGACGTGCCGAGCGTGTACAGGACGACGTGGTAGTGCTCGAGCAGTTGGCGGCGGGTGATGTCGCCGCCGAGCTCGACGTGCCCGAAGAAGCGGAAGCGCTCGTGCTCGGTGGTCTTGTCGTACGCGCGGGTGACCGACTTGATCTTCGGGTGGTCCGGGGCCACGCCCGACCGCACGAGTCCGTAGGGAGTCGGCAGGCGGTCATAGAGGTCGACGGCGAACGACGGCTCGTCGACGGCCAGCAGCTGCCCGGCGGCGTAGAAGCCGCTCGGGCCGGCGCCGACGATGGCGGCGCGAAGGGGCTCGGTCATATCTCCAGGGGGTTGACGGGGAATCTAAACTGACTTCAGTTTATCGATTTGGACCGAGGAGAGCAAGATGCGTCAGTTGGTCATCGTCGGGGCGTCGCTCGCCGGGTTGCGGGCGGCACAGGCCGCTCGAACCGGAGGGTTCGACGGCGATCTGGTCGTGGTGGGCGAGGAGGTTCACCGGCCGTACACCCGGCCGCCGCTGTCGAAGGAGCTGCTGGCCGGCGAGCACGAGGCGGAGCGCGTCGTGCTCCCGTCGGACACCTTCGACGCGCAGTGGCGCCTGGGCGTGCCCGCGGCGAGGCTCGATCGCGCCCGCCGGCGAGTCGTGCTCGCCGACGGCGACGAGCTTCCGTACGACCGGTTGATCCTCGCCACCGGGTCCAGGGCGCGACGCTGGCCCGGCCCCGGCGGCGAGCTGGAGGGCGTCCACGTCCTGCGCAGCCTCGATGACGCGATCGCGCTGCGGGCGGCGCTCGAGCGCCGCCCGCGCGTCGCCGTCGTGGGCGCGGGCTTCATCGGTTGCGAGGTCGCCCAGACCGCCCGCAAGCAGGGCCTCGACGTGACCCTGATCGACATCGCGCCGACGCCGATGCTGCCGCTGGGGCCGCAGCTGGGCGAGTGGTGCGCCGCCCTGCACAGCGATCACGGCGTCGACCTGCGCCTGGGCACGGGTGTCGCCGCGCTGCACGGCACCGGCCAGGTCGAAGCGGTCGAGCTGACCGACGGCACGCACGTCCCCGCTGACGTCGTCCTCGTCGGGATGGGCGCCCTCCCGAACACGGAGTGGCTCGCGGGCAGCGGGCTGCAGGTCACCCCCGGGCTCCAATGCGACGCGACGCTGACCGCAATCGGCGACCCCGACATCCTCGGCGCCGGCGACATCGTGTCCTGGCCGCATCCCCTGGCCGGTGGCGACGCGATCCGCATCGAGCACTGGACCGTCGCGGCCGAGCAAGGGCAGCACGCCGGTCGCAACGTCCTGCTGCCGGCACAGGAGCGCAAGCCCTACGACCAGCCGCCGTACTTCTGGTCCGATCAATACGACACGAAGATCCAAGCGCTCGGCCTACCCGGGCGCGCGGAGCGTCTCGAGCTCCTGGAGGAGACCGAAGACGGGTCGCGGTTCGTCTATGGCGGCGAGCGTGACGGCCGGCTGGTCGGCGTGATCGCTATCAACGCCGCGCGGCGGCTCGGCTCCTACCGGATGGCGTTGGCAGACCCGCCCGACTTCGCGGACCTGCGCGCCAGGCTCGCGGCCGATGAGAAGGCACTCGGGGCCCCGGTGCGGACGGTGTGAGCGGTGACGCCGCGAGTCGGTGCACCTGAACTGAAGACACTTCTGTTAAACGTCGCAGTTCTCTTGACAGCCCTCCGTTCGCTGTGTACATTCGAATCGAGTTCAATTCAGCCACCGGAGGAGTGGGCGCAATGCGAAATAGGTCAAAGGATTTGAAGTGGCGACTGTGAGCGAAGCAACCGCGCGCAAGCCGCGACGGAAGCTCAGCCCCGGGTTCGACCGCTTCAGCGGCCTGTACCTCTGGGCGCTGTTCATCATCGTGTTCGGCATCTGGGTCCCGGACCAGTTCCTGACCACCGCGACGCTCCACAGCGTCGCCGCCCAGCAGGCCGTCACCGGCATCGTCGCCCTCGCCATCCTGATTCCGCTCGCGGCAGGTCTCTACGACCTGTCGGTCGGGGCGACGGCCGGCCTCGTCAGCGTGACCACCGTCGTACTGATGAACGACCATGGCTGGGGCCCCGTCCCTGCGATGGCCTTCGGAATGGCCGTCGCGATCATCATCGGCTGCACCAACGCGTTCATCGTCGTCAGGCTCGGCGTGAACTCGTTCATCGCGACGTTGGGCATGAGCTCGATCCTCGCGGCGACGCAGGTGATCGTCTCCCACAACGCCCAGCCGTTGCCGCCCACGTCGACGGGTTGGAACAACTTCACGCAGACGACGGTGGGCGGCTTCCAGATCGTCGTGCTGTACATGCTCGTCATCGCGTTCGTGTTGTGGTGGCTGACGGCGCACACGCCGACCGGCCGGTACCTGTACGCCATCGGCGGCAACCCCGAGGCCGCCCGCCTGTCGGGCGTTCGGATCCGCAGCTACACGACGGTGGCCCTCGTACTCTCGGCGACCGTCGCCGGCGGCGCGGGGATCATGTTCGCGTCGCTGAACGGGCCGTCGCTGAACTTCGGCGGGACGCTCCTGCTGCCGGCCTTCGCCGCCGCCTTCCTCGGCTCGACGCAGCTGATCCCAGGGCGGTTCAACGTCTGGGGAACACTGCTGGCGATCTTCGTCCTGGCCACTGGCGTGCAAGGACTGCAGCTCGTGTCAGGTGCGAGCTGGCTGAACGACATGTTCAACGGCGTCGCGCTGATCATCGCCGTCGCCCTGTCGATCCAGCGTGCCCCGTCCGGCCGCTGGCGGAAGTTCAAGGAGCGCATCGGGCGCGGTTCCACGGGCCCTGACGGCCCAGACGACTCCGGCGCGGGCATCGAAGTGCCACCGGAACCCGAGTCCGCCCCCGGCGCGACCGCGGACTCACAACGCCCCTCCGTGGCGCACTGAGCCCTCCCGGCTCTCCCCCTTTTCGCTTCGACAAGTTCTCGTCTCTGAGGAGAGATCAATGACCCACACCCGCGGAGTTCCCGCACTCATCGCCACACTTGCACTCGGTCTCGCGGTCACCGCCTGCGGCTCGGAAAGCGGCTCGAGCAGTAATTCCGCTTCGGGCGGCTCGGCGAGCTCGAGCTCCGGCGGCGGTGCGGGCGTCACGACGGCGCTGGACCGGCTCAAGCCCTACCAGGCGGCACCGACCGCGATCACCATCAAGGATCCGCTCAAGGGCGCGCCCCCCGCCGGCAAGACGCTCGTGATGCTCGGGACGAACGACCCGAACAACCAGAAGCTGCAGAAGTCGCTGAAGGACCTCGCCGGGCAGGCGAAGTGGAACTACTCGGTCGTCAGCTACGACCCCGCCAACCCGGCGACGTTCAACGCCGCGATCGATACGGCGATCACGAAGAAGGCCAACTACATCGCCGAGGCCGGCATCCCGCTCACGCCGGCCATGATCAAGAAGGTCCAGGACGCCGGCGCGAAGTGGGTGCTGACGTCCGTGCACCCGGTCGAGGTCAAGGACCCGATCATCGTCGACGCGAACGCGTACGCCAACGACGCGCTGATGGGCAAGGTCCTCGCCGACTTCTTCGTCTCGGACTCCAAGGGCAAGGGCAACGTCGTCATCGAGCACGTCCCGGCGTATCCGATCCTCGAGGGCTTCACCGACGGCTTCCAGAAGGAAGTCAAGGAGCTCTGCCCGGATTGCAAGGTGAAGATCCAGGAGATCACGATCCCGGATCTGACCGCGGGCAAGGTGCCGAGCGTGATGGTGTCGGCGCTGCGCTCGAACCCGGACGCCAACTACGTGGCCTTCGACGTCGGCCCGTTCGCGGCCGGCATCGACGCCGCGCTCGCGTCGGCCGGCCTCTCGAACAAGGTCAAGGTCATCGGCCAGGCCGCCGACGAGGCGGGGATCGCCGCCCTGAAGACCGGCAAGCAGCTGGCGTGGACCGGGTTCGATCCCGTCTACTCGACCTACGTGATGATGGACGCGATGTTCCGGGACTCGCTCGGCATGCCGATCGATCAGGAAGCGTCCGGACTGCAGACGACGCAGATCCTGACCAAGGACAACGTCGGCGACATCACCGGGAATTGGGGCGAGCCCACGGACGCACTCGATCAGTTCAAGAAGCTCTGGGGCCTCTCCTCCTAAGGGAACGGCAACCAGTGACGCGATCCAGGAGAACACGATGACCGCGGTCCTCGAAGTCGACACGGTGTCGAAGACGTTCACGCGCACACAGGCGCTGGCGGGCGTCAGCATGACCATCCAACCCGGCGAGGTTCATGCGCTCCTGGGTCAGAACGGGTCGGGCAAGTCGACCCTGATCAAGATCCTGTCCGGATACCACGCGCCCGATCCGGGCGGCGCCATCCGGATCGAGGGGAACGAGCTGCCGTTCCAGGCACCCGTGCAGTCCTACAGGCTCGGTTGCCGGTTCGTGCAGCAGGACCTCGGGCTCGTCCCGACCCTGTCGGTCCAGGACAACATGTCGCTCGGCTCGGGCTTCCCCACAGCGTGGGGAACGATCCGGGACCGGGCGAGCCGCGAGCAGGCCAAAGCGGACCTGGCGAAGCTGAACCTCGACATCGACCCGAAGGCGATGATCTCCAGCCTCGCCGCTTCGGAGCGGACCGGTGTCGCCATCGCGCGTGCGCTCCGCGAAGACCCCGACTACCCGCACTGCCTGCTCGTCCTCGACGAGCCGACCGCGACGTTGCCGGTCGACGAAGTCGACAACCTGCTGGATCGCGTCGCCGCGATTGCGGCCCTCGGTGTCGGGGTGCTGTACGTGACCCACCACCTCGGCGAGGTCTTCCGGGTCGCCCAGAAGGTTTCGGTGTTCCGCGACGGCAAGGTGGTCGGCGCGGGCCCGGTCTCCGACTTCGACCACGCCTCGATCGTCGGGCTGCTCGCCGGCGAGGAGCTGCTGGCCGAGGAGAGCGAGACCCGGCGTCAGAAGGCCAAGCGCGCGGCGGCACGCAAGCACGAGACCGTGTTCGAGATCTCCGATCTCCACGCCGGCGCGGCGTCCGGTATTTCGATCGCGGCGGAGCGCGGCGAGATCGTCGGGATCGCGGGGCTGGCCGGCTCGGGCCGCGACACCGTGCTCGGCGCGGCCTTCGGCTCGCTGCCACGCGCCGCCGGCGAGGTCAAGGTGGCGGGCAAGCCGCTGCCGTCCTCGCGTCCCGATGTCGCCATCGGGCAAGGCGTGGCGTACGTCGCGCCGGACCGCAAGACCGGCGGGGGCGTCATGACCATGAGCGCGCGTGAGAACCTCACGCTGCCCGACCTCAAGCCGTTCTGGAAGGGCGGGATCGTGCGGCGCAAGGCCGAGAAGGCGCGGACCAAGGAGTGGTTCGAGCGGTTGTCGGTGCGCCCCGCGAACGCCACGGAGGAGCCGCTCAGCATCTTCAGCGGCGGCAACCAGCAGAAGATCCTGTTCGGCAAGTGGCTGTCCCAGAAGCCGTCCGTCTTCCTGCTGGACGAGCCGACCCAGGGGGTCGACGTCGGCGCCAAGAGCGACCTCCATCGTGAGCTCGTCAACGCCGCCCAGGAGGGCGCGGCGGTGCTGATCAGCTCGAGCGATCTGGAAGAGCTGGCGGACCTCTGCGATCGCGTGCTCGTGATCGTCGACGGGAAGATCAGCAGCGTGCTCGAGGGCGCCCAGCTGACCCAGAGCGCGATCACGCGCAGCTTCATGCCGCTGGCGGCCGAGCCCGTCGGCGGGAGCTGACACCGGCATGGGCAAGCACTTCAGCCGGTTCGACCCGACCCCTTCCAAGCGTCCGGAGGAGTGCGAGCGCCACTACACGCAGGTCCACGTGCACATGGCCCAGGAACTGCTGCGCCCGATGCCGTCGCTGCTCAGCTACCACACCAATCGCGCGGTCGCGCAGGCGGACGTCAACGGTGGCTTCAAGCAGCGGCCGCGGGCGTGGCGCTTCGCGGTGCTGCGCTTCGCGCCGGGCGAGACGCTGGCCTTCAGCCCCGAGCAGAACGAGATGGTCGCCCAGGATCACGTCAACTGCCTGTACCGGCTCCGTTCCTGCGAGGCCGAGGAGACCGTGCTGTTGGACCGCGTCGGCGGCCAGACGGCGCTGGCGAAGTTCATGCTCGAGGCCGACCGGCCGGCGTCGGTCGATCCCGAGCAGGCCTGGAGCTCCTTCACCGAGCTCGCGGACCGGGTGCTCGCGGCGATGGACGGCGCGTTCGGCGCTCGCGCGTTGTTCGTGAACCGCGTACTCAACGAGGTCGAGTGCGAGCCGCTCGACGTGGAGGGCCAGCGGCCGGTCGGTCTCCTCCCGGAGACCACGCGCGTGGGCTACATCGAGGCGTACTTCGACCATCGGCGCTGGGGCGAGGAAGCGTTGGGCGTGCTCGCGCGCGACGGCGAGTTGGGGCGTGTGCCCGACCTCGTGGACGTGCACCTCATGCGGGTCGAGGAGGAGGCAGCGCTCGATGCCCGCTGAGATGGATGGCCGGGTCGTGATCATCACCGGCGCGAGCTCCGGCCTCGGCGCGCAACTCGCCCGCGCGATCGGCGCCGCCGGCGGGATCCCGGTCCTCGCAGCGCGCCGCGCCGAGCGCCTCGACGCGCTGACGCAGGAGATCCCCAACGCGGATCCCGTCGTCTGCGACGTCACCGACGAGGCCGACCGCGAGCGGCTGATCGACGGCGTGATCGAGCGCCACGGAAGGCTCGACGGGCTCATCAACAACGCGGGCTCGGGCGCCACCGCCCCCGCGCTGCGCACGCTGACCGGGACGTTCGCGAACGTGCTCGATCTCAACCTGATCGCCCCGTTCGCGCTTTCCTGTCTCGCGGCGGAGCGGATGCGGAACGCCAACGGGGCCGGGGGCTCGATCGTCAACATCGCATCGGTCATGGGGCTGCGCTCGATCGGGGAGATCCCAGACGCCGCCTACGTCGCGTCCAAGGCGGGCATCATCGGGCTGACCCGGGAGCTCGCCTCGCAATGGGGTCGCTACAAGATTCGCGTCAACGCGGTTGCGCCCGGATTCTTCGCCTCGGAGATGACGGCGGAGCTCGGCGAGGACCCCGAGCAGTTCCCGAAGTTCCTGCTGTCGCGTACGCCACTGGGCCGCGGCGGCCGCACCGGCGAGCTCGACGACGCGGTGCTCTTCCTGCTCGGTCCCGGCAGCGGCTTCGTCACCGGGACCGTGCTGAGCGTCGACGGCGGAATGGCCGCCGCGTGAGATCGTCTACCACGTACATACGGAGGAGAGAGACCATGCTGTCCCGCGAATATCCAAGCCTCTACATCGACGGCGGCTGGCAAGCGCCGGACTCGACGGAGCGCTTCGATGTCATCTCGCCCGCGACCGGCGAGAAGATCGGCTTCGTTCCAGCGGCCAACGACGCCGACATCGATCGCGCGGTCGAGGCCGCTCGTAAGGCGTTCTACGAGACGGACTGGCCGACACGGCCGGTCGCCGAGCGCGCGGAGCTGATGGAGCGGCTGGCGGCGCTGATCGGCGAGCATGCGCCCGAGTTCTCCGACTTGACCGTGGACGAGCTCGGCCACAACAAGATCACCGCCGACGTCTACCACTCGGTCGCGCCGACGCTGCACTGGAACTACTACGCGAAGGTCGGCCGCGAGCACACGTTCGCCGAGGTGCGCGAGGCGGACCTCACCTCGATGGCCGGCGCCGCCGGCGGGTTGATCATGAAGTACGAGAGCAAGAGCCTGCTCGTGCGCGAACCGGTCGGCGTGGTGGCGGCGCTCACCGCCTTCAACTTCCCGCTGCCGGGCATCGCGCAGAAGATCGCGCCGGCGATCGTGGCCGGCTGCACCGCCGTGGTCAAGGCCCCGGACCCGGACCCGCTGACGCTCTTCGCGATGGCCGACCTGGTCACCGAGGCCGGGTTCCCGCCCGGCGTGATCAACATCGTCGCGGCCACCCGCGAGGCGTCTGAGCACCTGGTCGCCCACCCGGACGTCGACATGGTCACGTTCACGGGCTCCACCGAGGTCGGCAAGAAGATCGGCGAGGTCTGCGGCGCGCAGGTCAAGCGCTGCGTGCTCGAGCTCGGCGGCAAGTCGGCGGCGATCATCCTCGAAGACGCCGACCTCGACACCGCCGTCCCGATGGTCGTCGCGCTCGGCGCCGGAACCACGCAGGGCGAGAACTGCACCTGCATGAGCCGGATCCTGGCGCCGCGGGCGCAATACGACGAGATCGTGGCCCGGGCCATCGAGGTGTTCAAGACCTACAAGGTCGGCGACCCGCACGCCGCCGACACGGTCGTCGGCCCGCTCGTCACCGAAGCGCACCGCAACCGTGTCCTGGGCTACATCAAGACCGCGGTCGGCGAGGGCGCCACGGTGGCGTTCGGCGGCGGCATCCCCTCGGATCTCGAGCACGGCTGGTACGTGGAGCCGACGCTGCTGACGAACGTCAGCAACGACTCGACGATCGCCCAGGAGGAGATCTTCGGGCCCGTCATCGTCGTGATCCCCTACGACGACGAGGCCGACGCCGTCCGGCTCGCGAACGACAGCAAGTTCGGCCTCTCGGGCTCGGTCTTCACGAGCGACCCCGTCAAGGGCTTCGAGATCGCGCGCCGCATCCGCACCGGCACGTTCCGCGTGAACACCATGTCGGCGGACTTCAACTCGTCCTTCGGCGGTTACAAAGAGTCCGGGATCGGCCGCGAGCACGGCCCGTACGCGATCGACGAGTACCTGCTGGACAAGACGATCTCGATCGAGCCCGGCGAAGAGGTCCCGGACGAGGTCCTCCACGCGCTCCAGGTCGTCACGGCGAACGTCTGAGGCAGCCCGCGCCGCCGGCCCCTCGCGGGGTCAGCGGCGCGACCGCTCGGCGCGCACGAGATCGGCCAGGCCCTTCATCCCGCCGTGCGCCGACTGCCCGCCGTCCACGGCGATCTCCGCGCCGCTGATCCAGCTCGACGCATCGGAGATCAGGAAGACGACGAGCGGCGCGACGTCCTCAGCCACGCCCGCACGTCCCAGCGGGATCTCCTCGAGCAAGCGGTCGATGAACGCCTGCGGCGTCGCGGTCATCGGCGCGGCCATCGCGCCGGGGAAGATCGTGTTGACGCGGATGCCGAGCGGCCCGAGTTCCGTGCAGGCGCTGCGCGAGACACCGCGCAGGCCCCATTTGGAAGCCGTATAGGCGGTCGCGAAGTGGCCCGTGAGGGCCGCGAGCGAGGCGACGTTGACGATCGAGCCGCCGTCGCGCATCAGCGGCGCCAGCGCCTGGATGCCCAGCAACGGGCCGCTCAGGTTGATGCTGAGCACGCGATCGAGATCCTCGGGCGTGACATCCCACAACGAGGCCCGATGCGTGATCCCCGCGTTGTTGACGAGCCCGTGCACGATGTCCAGATCCGCGGCCAGCGCGGCCCAGCCATCCGGGTCCGAGACGTCGAGCCGCCGGTAGGCCACCCCGTCGAGCGGCTCGACGGGATCGCGCACATCGACGGCGATCACCGATGCGCCCGCATCCCGCAGGGCACGGGCCTCAGCCGCGCCCTGACCTTGACTCGCCCCTGTCACGACGACAACGCGGCCGGTCATCGCTATCCCTTCTTGACGACGTTGCCGGCGTCGATCGGCAGCGCGACGCCGGTGACGTAGCGCGCCTGGTCCGACGCCAGCCACGCGACGGCGTCGGACACGTCCGACGGCTCGATCCACGGCACGTCGGGCAGGATGTTGAGCCCCGCGAACGGAGCGCGCACGTCGGCGGGCCCGGGGTTCTCGAGGTGCGGCGCGAACAACTGGAACGTGCCCTCGTTGATGACGAGCGGCGTGTTGACGGTCGTCGGGCAGATCGCGTTGACGCGGATGCCGTGCAGCCCCGCCTCCTGCGCGAGCACCTTCATCAGGCCGATCACGCCGTGCTTGGCCGCGGTGTAGTGCGCGGTGTTGGCGTAGCCGATCAGGCCGGCGGTCGAGCTCGTGAGGATCACCGAGCCGCCTTCGCCGCGCGCCACCATCGACGGCAGCGCGGCGCGCGCGGCGTTGAAGACGCCCGTGAGGTTGATGTCGATCATGTCCTTCCACTGCTCGGCCGTCATCTCCCAGGCGACCGCCCAGGAGCCGATGCCGGCGTTGGCGCAGACGACGTCGATCCGGCCGAGCTCGGACAAGCCCTGCTGCGCCACGGCGATGACCTGATCGAGATCGCGCACGTCGGCCACGCCTTTGACCGCACGGCGGCCGAGCGCCTCGACGCCCGCGATCGTCTCGTCGAGATCCTCAGGCGTCGACAGCCGGTAGCCGATCGTGCCGACCGCCTCGTCGCAGACGTCGAGCGCGATGATGTCCGCGCCCTCCGCGGCGAGCCTGAGCGCGTGCGAGCGGCCCTGGCCGCGGCCCGCGCCCGTGATGAACGCGACCTTGCCGTCCAGTGTTCCCATCGGTCTCTCCTCGTGGGGATCGCTCTAGAGAGCGAGTCGAGCCTGCGTAGCGGTGGCGGCGGCCTGCAGGCCGAACACCAGCGCGGCCGCGAGGCCGCCGGCGTAGGCGCGGTGGAACACGCCGCCGGCATCCGCACCGGCGGCCAGCAGCCCGCGGATCGGCTCTCCGTCGGCGCCGAGCACACGCGCGCGCTCGTCGATCCGCAGGCCGGTGAAGGTGAAGGTGATCGCGGGGATGACCTCGATCACGTAGTACGGGGGAGTCACGAGCGGCGCGGGGTCGAGCCGGCGTCCGGGCTCGAGCTCGCCCGCCTCGCACTGGCGGTTGTACTCGAGCAACGCGGCGCTGGCGGCTTCGCCGTCGTAGCCCCATTCCTCGGGCAGGTAGGCGAGCTCCTCGATGTCCTCGGCGATCGCCGCCCGCGCCCCGCGCTTGTACGCGAGCTGAAACTTGTCGAGCGGCTCGACACCTTCGACGTAGGGCGCGAGCATCCACTGCTCGTGCACGCGCTGGTCGGTGATCAGCAATGCCCGCGCGCCGGCCTGATCGAGCACGTGCAGCGTGCTCAGGTGATCGCCGATCGTCTCGTCGCAGAAGCGCTGACCGCTGCGGTTCAGCAGCACACCGTGCTCGGAGTGGTAGAAGGTCAGGTCGGTGAACTCGTACGGGTTCGTGTAGGCGACCCCGGACGGGATCAGGTGGCCGTAGAAGCCGGCGTTGGGTTCGCCTGTGGCCGCACCCGCGGCCTGGGCGAGGCGCATCCCGTCGCCCGTGCTCTTGAGGTTCGCGCGCAGTGGGATGTCCCTCGCCGCGGGCGCGATGTACTCGGCGCGCAGGTCGGGATCGCCGCCGAAGCCGCCGGTGGCGAGCAGCGTGCTGCGCGCGTGAACGGTGCGCGTGCCGGCGGGCGTCTCGACCTCGGCGCCGACGACGGAACCGTCCTCCGTGAGCAGCCGGAGCGCGTGGCTGCGCACCAGCACCTCGCCGCGCTCGCGCACGAGGCGGTCGCAGGCCATCAGGAAGTTCGCCATGTCGGTCGCGCACCCGCGCCCGTAGCCGAGCACCGTGACCGGGTCGGCGACGTGCACACCGAGCGAGCGGACGAACGCGAGCGCGTCGTCATAGCCCTCGACGATCCGGCGTCCAAGCGCCGGGTCGCCGTCCGGATTGACCTCGCGCATGACCTCGGCGGTCGGCGCGGTCCAGATGAATCCGGCGTACACGGCCGAGCCGCCGATCGCCTCGCCCTTCTCGACGAGCACGACGCTGGCGCCCTCTGAGGCCGCTTTGGCCGCGGCACTGAGCCCGGCCATCCCCGCACCGAGCACGAGGAGATCGATCACCTCGCCGCTTGAAGTCATGTCTCAGCTCCTCCTACAGCCTCGTGTTCACAGATTGAAGTCAATTCAAACTATCGCACCTCGTCAAAGGATGCAAGAAGCGCCACTTCGCCGCCCTCTACTGATACGATCTCAGTTCATGCAACTTCGAGCTACCGATCAGGAGCGGGCGCTCCAGGACGAGGTTCGCAGCTTCCTGGCCCAGGCCCCGCAGGTCGGCGCGGCGCTCCCCCGCGCTCTTGACGACCGGATGACCGTGCTGCGCGAGTGGCAAGCCGCCTGTTACACGGCCGGCTTCGTGGGCCGTGCATGGCCCGGCGAGTTCGGCGGCGGTGGACGGCCGCCCGTCGAACAGATCGTCGTCGACCAGGAGCTCGCCGCCGCGGGGGCTCCGGAGTTCGTCAACGTGGTCGGGCTCGACGTGCTCGGCCCGTCCCTGCTGCGCTTCGGCAACGACGAGCAGCGCCGGCGGTACATCCCCTCGATCCTCTCCGCCGAGGAGATCTGGTGCCAGGGCTTCAGCGAGCCCGAGGCCGGCTCGGACCTCGCGTCGCTGCGCACCCGCGCGACCGAGCAGGACGACCACTTCGTGCTCAGCGGCTCCAAGACGTGGGTCTCGTGGGGCCAGTACGCGCGCTGGTGCGGCGTGCTCGCGCGCACGGAGACGGACGGCCCCAAGCACAAGGGCATCTCGATGCTGATCGTCGACATGCGGTCCGCCGGCGTCGACGTGCGCCCGATGACGCAGATCACCGGGCACGCCGAGTTCTGCGAGCTTTTCCTGGACGACGTGATCGTCCCCAAGGAGAACCTCCTCAGCCGGCGCGGCGACGGCTGGAAGATCGCCATGCACACGCTCGGCCACGAACGCGGGACGGCCGCCCTCCCGCGCCAGGTCAAGCTGCGCACCTGGCTCGACCGCGCCGTCCAGGACGCGGCCGCGAAGGGGCGCCTCGACGACCCGCTCGTGCAGGTCCAGCTCGCGCAGGCACTGATCGGCGTCGAGGTCCTGCGCCACCACGCGTACCGGACCGTCGGCGAGTTCCTCAACGGGGGCGCCGTCGGCCCGGACAGCTCGAGCGTGAAGCTCCTGATGGCCGAGGCCGAGCAACGCCTGGCCGCGAGCGCGTTCGAGATCCTCGGCCCGGAGGACGAGTTCTGGACCGAGACGTACCTGTACTCGCGCGCCGCGAGCGTCTACGGCGGCACGCAGCAGATTCAGCGCAACATCATCGCCGACCGCATCCTCGCGCTGCCCCAGGAGTAGGCCATGGACCTCGAACTGACCGACGAGCAGACGATGCTCGGCGAGGCGCTGACGACGCTCCTGGAGCGTGAATGGCTGCCCGCGGAGACGGCGCACACCGCGACGCCGCAGCAGCGCGCGCGGCTGTGGTCGGCCTTGGAGGAGTTCTTCGATGCGGAGCTCGGTGCCGTCGAGCTGTGTCTCGCCGCCCGCTTGCTCGGGGCGCATCTGGCCGCCACGCCGTTCGTGGGCAGCGCGGCGCTGCGCTACATCGGCGTGCCCCATCAGGAGCGGGTGGCGATCGCGCTGCCCGCGACGCCCGTCGAGCACGCCGCCGAGGTCGATCGCTTCGCGGTCGTGGGCGAGGGTACGGTCGCGCTCGTCGCCGCGGCGGACGCCACGATCGAGCCGGCGGCGTCGCTCGACATCGGCACGCCGTTGTTCACCGTGACCGCCGACGGTGGCGAGCTCCATGAGGTCGAAGTCGCGCGGCTCACCGCGATCGGCGCCCTGCTCGCCGCCGCGGAGTCCGTGGGCGCGGCCGAGCGCATGCTCTCCGACGCGCGCGACTACGCCGCCGAGCGCCGGCAGTTCGGCCGCACGATCGGTTCCTACCAGGCGCTGCGCCACCTCCTGGCCGACATGTACGTGCGCAGCGCGAGTGCCTGGTCGACGGTGCTCTACGCCGCCGCCGCGCTCGACGACGAGCTGCCCGACGCCCAGCGGACCGCGGCGATCACGAAGGCCTACGTGGCGCGCGCCGCGCGCGAGGTGGCGCACGGTGCGCTGCAGGTCTTCGGCGGCATCGCCTTCACCGAGGAGCATCAGGCGCACCGCTTCCTGCGGCGGATCATCGTCCGCGAGCAGCAGTTCGGGGACGCCGCGCACCACGAGCGCGAGCTCGGCCGCGCACTCGCGGTCTCCGCGATGGAGCGCGCATGACCGAGACCGGCTTCAACGACCCGACCGCGCAACGCCTGGAGCGCATCAACACCGGCGCCGACCCGGATGTCGTCGGCCCGCTGCTGGCCGACGTGCTGCACGACCCGCGCTGGCTGGACTGCGACGTCGCGCTGATCTCCGGCGGCAAATCGAACCTGACCTATCGCGTCGCCTGCGATGCCGGTGAGCTCATCCTGCGCCGGCCACCGCTCGGGCACATCCTGCCCACCGCGCACGACATGGGCCGTGAGTACCGCGTGCTCACCGCCCTTGACGGCACCGCCGTCCCCGTGCCGCGCACCCTCTACCTGGGCGACGAGCTCGGCGCGCCGTTTTACGTGATGGAGCGCGTGCTCGGGCACATCTGCCGCAACGTGCTGCCCGACGGCTACGCCGAGGCGCCGGAGGAGCGACGCGCGATCGGCGAAGCGCTCGTCGACGTGCTCGCCGCGCTGCATACCGTCGACCCGGCCGCGGTCGGGCTGGCCGAGTTCGGCCGCCCGGCGGGCTACATGGCGCGCCAGCTGCGGCGCTGGTCGCAGCAGTCGGAGGCGTCGCGGGTCGAGGACGTTCCCGCGCTGGACGCGCTGCGCGACGAGCTGGTCCGCACACTGCCACCGGAGCGCGTCCACGCGATCGTGCATGGTGACTTCCGGCTTGACAACACCGTCCTGCACGCCACGCGGCCCGGCCGCATCGTGGCCGTCCTGGACTGGGAGATGAGCACACTCGGCGATCCGCTGACCGATCTCGGGGCGCTGCTCGCGTTCTGGAGCGAGGCGGGCGACAACGGCGTGCTGGCCGCGGCGCGGATCGTCGCGCCGGTCACCGCGGCCGAGGGCTTCCCGTCGCGCGCCGAGGTAATCGAGCGCTACGCGCGGGCGACCGGCTTCGACGTCTCTGACGCCGCCTGGTATCAGGCCTTCGCGTTCTTCAAGCTCGCCGTCGTCTGCCAGGGCATCGCCGCCCGCGCGGCCGGCGGCGCGATGGTCGGCTCGGGCTTCGACGACGCCCAGCGCCTCGTCGCTCCGCTCGTCGACGCCGGCCGGCATCTCCTCCCTTGAAACGCCGAAACGGCCGGCGCAAGCGCGCCGGCCGTTTCGTGAAGCGCTGGTCTGGTTACGCGTGCTTCCAGACCGGCTCGCGCTTCTCGAGGAAGGCCTGCACGCCCTCCTTGGCGTCCTGCGACTGGTGCGCGACATTGCAGGTCATGCTTTCGAGCGCCAGCAGCGTCTCGGTGTCGCCGTCGAGGCCGCGGTTGGCGGCGAGCTTGGTGATGCGCATCGTGAACGCGCTCTTGTCGATCAGCGGGGCGAGGAAGTCGGCCAGCGCCTGGTCGAGCTCCGCGGCCGGGGCGGAGACGTTGGCCAGGCCCCACTCCTCGCACTCCTTGCCGGAGAGCAGCTTGCCGGTGAGCAGCAGCTCCTTCGTCTTGCGCAGGCCGATGTAGCGCGGCAGGCGATAGATCGGGCCGGCGCCGCCGAACAGCGCCCGGCGGATGTGAAAGTCACCGATGCGGGCGTTGTCCTCGACGACGGCGAAGTCGCAGGAGATGAACAGCTCGAAGCCGCCGGCCACCGCGAAGCCCTCGACCACGGCGATCGTCGGCTTGGACAGGTTGAACGCGCGGTCGAACGTGCGGGCCGAGATCTGGGCGATCTTGACCGACTGGTTGGTGGTGCCGAGGAATTCGGAGTCGAGCATGTTCAGATCGGCGCCGGCGCAGAACGTGTTGCCGCGTCCGCGGATCACCACCGCGCGCACGTCGTCGTCGTTCTCAGCACGCTCCAGCAGCGCGCCGAGCCCCATCAACAGGTCCCAGTTGACGCAGTTCTTGACCTCCGGCCGGTTGAACCAGATCGTCGCGACCGGTCCATTGACCTCGTACTGGATGACCTCGGTCGCCGCTTCCACGGACATGTGCTCACTCCCCAACTCGGATACCAAACTGACTTCAAATCATACATAGTCGTCCGAGGATGACAAGGCCCGGCCAACAGAGAGTGGACGGAGGGCCTGCCGCTTGTCATACTTGAACTCGAATCAGCCTATGCACGACCCCGTTCGCATCCCGCTCCCGCTGCCGCACATCGGCTCGGTCAATGCCTGGCTGCTGCCGGGCGACCCGCTCACGCTGATCGACACGGGCCCCTGCGACGACGCGGCGCTGACCGCGCTCGAGGCCGGCCTGCGCCGCGCGGGCGTGCGACTCGAGGACCTCGAACTGGTGCTGGTGACGCACCACCACCTGGACCACAGCGGGCTCGCGGCCACGATCGCCGCGCGCTCGGGCGCGCGCATCGCCGCCTACGAGCGCGCGGCCGCCTATGGCGCGCACGCCGAGGAGCGCGGCGAGGCCGACCGGCGCTTCTCGCTCGCGCTGATGCGCCATCACGGTGTGCCGGAGACGGTCCTCGCCGACACCGAGGCGTTCTGGGAGTTCCTACGCCTCCAGTCGGATCCCTACACCGCCGAGGTCGTGCTGGCGGACGCCGAGCACATCCGAGCGGGCGGCCGCGACCTGCGCGTCGTCGCCCGCCCCGGGCACAGCACCACCGACGCGCTGTTCGTGGACGATCGCGAGCGGGTCGCGTTCGTCGGCGACCACCTGCTCGCCAAGATCTCCTCCAACACCGAGATCTACCCCGCGCTGGAGCCCACCGGCTCACGCCCACGCGCGCGCGTCGAATACCTGGAGAGCCTGCGGCAGACGGCAGCGATGCCGCTCCGCCGCCTGCACACCGGGCACGGCGACGACATCACCGACCACGTCGCGCTCGTCGCGCAGCGGCTCGCCGACCACGAGCGCCGCTGCGAACGGATCGTCGCCGTCCTCGGGGCCGGCGAGACCACCGCGTACGGGATCGCCGCCGACCTGTGGCCCGAGAAGACCATCCTCGAGCAACCCCTGTTGGTCGTCTGGGAGGTGCTCGGGCACCTCGATCTGCTGCTGGACGCGGGACGCGTCCACGAGCAGGTGACCGAAGACGGCAGCACGTACGGCGTCGCATCCTTCGCGCTCGCCGGCACTCACTAGGAGGTGGACACTCTGCACGAGCCAGCCGAGACTCTGATCCGGGACCGTTTCGACCTTTCCGACCGCGTCGCCGTCGTCACCGGTGGGACCCGCGGGCTCGGGTTGGCGATCGCCCGCGGCTTCGCGCAGGCCGGCGCCGAGGTCGTCGTCGTCAGCCGCAAGGCCGACGCCTGCGACGAGGTCGCCGCCGCGCTGCGCGCCGACGGCGGCCGCGCGAGCGCCCACGCCTGCCACATCGGACACTGGGAGGAGCTCGATGGGTTGGTCGCGGACGTCTATCGCGACTTCGGCCGCGTCGACGTGCTCGTGAACAACGCCGGTGTCTCGCCGGTCTACGAGCGCCTGACCGACGTCACCGAGGAGCTCTTCGACAAGGTCGTCGCCGTCAATCTGAAGGGGCCGTTCCGGCTCGCCGCACTGATCGGCGAGCGGATGGTCGAGGCCGGCGGCGGGTCGATCATCAACGTCTCCAGCACCGGCGCCGTGCGGCCGACGCGCGACATCGTCCCCTACGCCGCGGCCAAGGCCGGCGTGAACGCGATGACCGTCGGGCTCGCGCACGCGTTCGGGCCGGCCGTGCGCGTCAACGCGATCATGCCCGGGCCGTTCCTGACGACCATCGCGCGCGGGTGGGACATGGACGTGTTCGCGGAGCGCGCCCGCACGTTCCCGGCCCGGCGGGCGGGCGATGCCGAGGAGATCGTCGGCGCCGCGCTCTATCTCGCGAGCGACGCGTCGAGCTACACCACCGGCACCGTGCTCACCGTCGACGGCGGTGCCCAGTGGAGCATGGCCGGCACGGGCGACGCGGCAACCTGACTTGAAGTCAGGTCAACTAACCAGTACGCTCCCTGCCATGAGCGCGAAGCCGCTATGGCTCAGAGCCGTGCACCGCCTCGAGCGCGCCGTCGGCGAGCCCGTCGAAGCGGTCGTGCGAACCGAGGCCTACTTCGACCTGATGACGAAGGTGACGCGCACGACAAAGGGTGTCAAGCGCAAGGCCACGGGCGTTTCCACGCGCGCTCTGCACCTCGCCAACCTCCCCGCGGGCACCGACCTGCAGCGCATGCGCGAGCAGCTCGCGCGGATGGAGCGGCGACTCAACCACCTGTCCGAGAACGTCGAGGAGCGCGACGACTGATGCCGCCGACACTCAACCCACTTGATCTCGTTTCAAGGATCAACCGCGATGTTGAGCGGTCGTTGCTGCGGGCGCGCAACGGCGTGCGCTACGTGCGCGGCACGCATGCGCCCGCGGTCGGCGCGACGCCCAAGGAAGTCGTCTGGAAGCGCGGCAAGGCCGAGGTGTGGCGTTATCGCAACGGGCCGATCTCCCATGGCCCGCCGGTGCTGATCGTGCACAGCCTCGTCAGCCGCAGCTACATCCTCGATCTGCGCCCCGGCAACAGCCTCGTCGAGTACCTCACGGCCGCGGGCCTGGACGTCTACATGCTCGATTGGGGCGTGCCGGACTACCTCGACGCCGACAACGACCTCGAGCGCTACGTCGACTTCTATCTGCCGCGCGCCGTCAAGGCCGTCCTGCGCGAGAGCGGCAGCGACGAGGTCACGCTGATGGGCTACTGCCTCGGCGGCGTCCTCGCCGCGATCTATGCCGCGGCGCACCGGCAGGCGCCGGTGCGCAACCTGATCCTGATGGCGACGCCGGTCGACTTCGACCAGATGGGCGCGATGGTCGCGTTCCTGCGCGACGGCCGGCTGAACGCGGACGAGCTGGTCGACGACACCGGCAACGTCCCCGCGGACGTCCTCTACAGCGGCTTCTACATGCAGGCGCCGACGACCGAGATCGCACAGAAGGCGACGCTGCTCGACAACCTCTGGAACGACGAGTTCGTCGAAGGCTTCCAGGCGATGGGGCAGTGGTCGCGCGATCATGTCCCGTTCCCCGGCGCGATGTTCCGCCAGCTGGTCGAGGAGCTCGTCCGCAAGAACGTCCTGATGACCGGGTCGATCCGGCTCGGCGACCGCAAGGTCAACCTCGCCGACGTGCGCGGCAACGTACTCAACGCGATGGCCGAGCGCGACGGCGTCGTGCCCCCCGCGGCGGTCGAGCCGATCATGGACCTGATCGGCGATCCCACGCGCCGCGAGGAGCTCCGGCTGCCCGGCGGACACGTCACGTTCGGCACCGGCCGCAGCGCCGTCAAGCACACGATGCCCCGTCTGACCGGCTGGATCATCGAGCACTCAGACGAACTGCCCGAAGCGAAGGAGTGGTGATGGAGTTCCGACCGATCGCAGCCGGGGATGAGCCCGCGTTGCAGCGCTTCTTCGCGCGCATCCCGGAGGCCGACCGCACGTTCCTGAAGGAGGACGTCGACGATCCGGCCATCGCGGCCGCCTGGGCGCGGCCCGGGTCGGCGCGCACGATCGCCGTCGAGGCGGGCGAGGTCGTCGGGTCGGTGGCGGTCGTGCCGCTGCACGGCTGGTCGAGCCACGTCGGCGAGGTGCGCCTCGTCGTCGATCCTGCCGCGCGCGGGCGCGGCCTCGGCCGCGAGCTCGCGCGCCACGCCGTGCACGATGCCGTCGAGCTCGAGCTCGCCAAGCTCGTGGTCGAGGTGATCGCCGACCAGACGGAGCTGATCGCGATGTTCGTCGCGCTCGGGTTCGATCCCGAAGCGCTCCTCGCCGACCACGTGCGCGATCGCAACGGGCAGATCCGCGATCTGCTCGTGCTCGCCAACGACGTCGAGTCGCAGTTCGCCGCGATGACGACCGCCGGCATCACCGAAGAGCTCTGACGTGGAGGTCGACGGCTTGATGCGGGTCGTCGCGAAGACGGCGCTCGCTCCGTGGGGCGGCAGCCTGGCGGTCCTCGACCGCTACGAGGCAGGCATCCGGATGGCGACGAACCTGCAGCTGAACTTCGCCAAGACCGTGCGCGTGGAGCCGATCCGCACGCTCGCCTCGACCCTGGCGGGCGCGACGCGCGACGTCGGCGCCGCGCAGCTCTCGGTCGCTCGCTGGTTCCTGGATGATTGACCTCGACACGCTGCGCGTGGCGGACGTCGTGCGCGAGATGGCCGCGGCGCGGCCCGCGCACCCAGCCGTCCGCCACCGCGCGCGGACCGTCACGTATGCGCAGCTCGACGAGCGCTCCAACCGGCTCGCTCAGGCGCTGCTCGCCGCGGGCGTAGGGCCTGGGTCGCGCGTCGCCCACCTGGATCGCAGCGCGCCCGAGGTGGTCGAGTTGCTGGCCGCGGCGGCCAAGCTCGGCGCGGTCGCGGTGCCGTTGAACTGGCGGCTCGCGGCGCCCGAGCTGACGGCGGTCGTCACGGACGCCGGCGCACCGGTGCTGCTCGCGGGCCCGGAGTTCGTCGACGTCGCGGTCGAGGTCGCCGCCGGCGTGGCGCACGACCTGCGTGTCGTCGCGATCGGCGACGACTACGAGGCGTGGCTCGCCGCCGCTTCGCCCACCGATCCGGGCGCGCGCGGCGAGGCCGATGACCCCGTCCTGCAGATGTACACGTCCGGCACGACCGGCGTGCCCAAGGGTGTGCTGACCACGCACCGCAACCTTGCGGCGGCGTGCCTGCATGTGCCGGTGTGGTCGTTCGACGCGGACACCGTGTCGCTGACGCCGCTGCCGATGTTCCACGTCGGCGGCATCGCCTGGACCTACCTCGGGCTCTCCCAGGGCGCGACCACGATCATCGTCAGCGAGTTCGACGCGGCGGCCGTGCTCGACCAGCTCGAGTCCGAGCGGGTGACCAACGCCGTGTTCGTGCCGACGATCCTGCAGATGCTCACGTCGGTCCCGGGAGCGGCTTCGCGCGACTTCTCGGCGCTGCGGTCGATCGCCTACGGCGCCTCGCCGATCACGACACCGGTGCTGAAGGCCGCGCTGCGCACGTTCGACTGCGAGCTGTTCGGCGTGTACGGCCTGACCGAGACGACCGGCGGCGTGGTCCTCCTCGCTCCCGCCGATCACGAGCGCGAGGACCTGCTGCGCGCCGCGGGGCGTCCGTCGCCGTGGATGGAGCTGCGCGTCGTCGACGGCGAGGTCTGGCTGCGCGGCCCGAACGTGATGGCCGGCTACGCGAACCGGCCCGCCGAGACCGCGGCCGCCCTGACCGACGACGGCTGGCTGCGCACGGGCGACGGCGGCTATCTCGACCGGGAGGGCTACCTGTTCCTCACCGACCGGATCAAGGACATGATCGTGACCGGCGGCGAGAACGTGTACCCGATCGAGGTCGAGGAGGCGCTTTCACACCACCCGGCGGTGCAAGAGGTGGCCGTGATCGGCGTGCCCGACGCGCGCTGGGGCGAATCCGTCAAGGCCCTCGTCGTGGCGCGCTCGCCCGTCACGTCCGAGGAGCTCGTCGCCTTCGCGCGTGAGCGGCTCGCGGGCTACAAGCTCCCGCGCTCGGTCGAGCTGGTCGAGGACCTCCCCCACACGCCGTCGGGAAAGGTCCTCAAGCACGAGCTGCGTCAGCGCTACCGCTGAGCGCCGGGCTGCTCCGGGCGATCTTCCCAGTCGAACCAGTCGACGCCGGTCTCGCGCAGGTAGGCGGCGACGGCGACGCCGATGGTCGGAAAGAACCGGTTGCCGCCGATCGCGTCGTCGACGCCGTAGCGACGCAGCCAGTCGCGCACCGGATCCTTGAGCTCGGCGAACGCGAGCTCGATGCCGGCGGCCTCGAGCTCGTCGTGGAGGGCGCCGAGCGCCTCACCCGCGGTCACGTCGATGTCGGTGATCGGCTCGGCGGCGACGACGATCCAGGCGACGTCGCCGGAGCGCGCCAGCGCGCGGACCCGCTCGCGGAAGTGGTCGACGTTCGCGAAGAACAGCGGCGCGTCGAAGCGGTAGAGCACGAGCCCGGGGATGCGACGCGCTTCGGGGTAGCGCCCGATGTCGTGATAGCCCTTCAGGTTGTCGACGCGGCCGAGCACGGCGTCGTGGGGGCGCCAGGCTCGCCGGATGAAGTTCAGCAACGAGAGCCCGATCGCGATCCCGATGCCCCAGAGCACGCCGAGCACGGCCACGCCGCTGAAGGCCACCATCGCCAGGGCGAACTCCGAGCGTCGCCGGCTGTACAGCCGGCGCGCGGCGCCGACGTCGATCAGCGACAGGACCGCGACGATGACGACCGCGGCGAGCGTCGACACCGGCAGGTCATGCACGAGGCCGGTCCCGGCGATCAGCAGCACGCTGAGGACGAGAGCGCCGGTCACGCCGGCGAGTTGGCTGCGGGCGCCGATGTCCTCGGCGACCGCGGTACGCGAGCTGCTGGAGGAGATCGGGAACCCCTGGAAGAACCCGGTCGCGAGGTTCGCGACGCCGAGGACCGCGAGCTCCTGGTTCTGATCGACCTCCTGATTCAGCCGTCCGGCATAGCTGCGCGACAGGACGCTCGTGTCGGTGAACGCCACGAACGCGATTCCGACCGCCGCCGGGATGAGCGCCTTGAAGTCGTCGAGCGAGACATCGGGCACCCCGAAAGCCGGTAGGCCCGATGGGACGGAGCCGACGACCGGCACGTCATCGGCGAGCCCGAGCGCGGCGACCGCCGCCGTCGCGAGCGCCACGGCGAGAAAGACACCGGGCACCTTGGGCGCGACGAGTCGCAGCCCGACGATCACCGCGAGCGACCCGAGCCCGATGGCGAGCGCCGTCGCGTTGGTCTCATCGAGTCCGGTGACGAAGTCCCGCACCCCCGGGATGAAGCTCTCGGCGTCGACGGAGAACCCGAACAGCTTGGGGAGCTGCGCGACGATGACGGTCACCGCGATGCCCGCCAAGTAGCCGAGCCGGACGGGCATCGACAGCAACTCGGTCACGAAGCCGAACCGCGCCAGGCCACCGGCCAGCATGATCGCTCCGACGAGCAGGGCGAGCAGCCCGGCGAGCTCGACCCGCATCGCCATGTCGCCGCCGGCCGCGAGCGGGATGATCGCCGCGGCGACGAGCGGAGACACGGCCGAGTCCGGCCCCAGGATGAGGATGCGGGATGGGCCGAGCAGGAAGTACACGGCGAGCGGCACGGCGGTCGCATAGAGGCCGGTGACGGGTGGCATGCCGGCGAGCTCGGCGTACGCCATGCCCTGCGGCACGAGCAGCGCGGCGAGGACGACGCCCGCGACGGCGTCGCGGCGGAGCCCGCCGTCACGAGGGCCGCGCAGCAGCGCGAGCCCTGGCAGCCAACGACCGAGACCCCGGAGGGCGTCCACCAACGGGACACTAGAGCGCCGACCGGACCCCGCCGCCGTTTGATCGACGGCATCCGATTCGACGATTATCTGGTTGACAAGTCCTGAATGAACGCGTGGAATGCCGCGCAATGTTCCGACGGATCCTCCCGGCCGCCGCGCTCGTCTGCGCCGTGTTCGCCACCCCCGCGTATGCGACCGACTACGACTGGACGCCCGCCGGGCAGTTCAGTCAGATACGGAGCAGCATCGCGAGCACCGTGCTCAAAGACGGCCGTGTCCTGCTGGCCGGCGGGTACGACCCGGTGGCGCAGCGGGATGTCGCCACGGTCGACATCTACGATCCGAGCACGAACACGTGGGCGGCCGGACGGCCGCTGCGTGAGCCGCGGCGGGTCGCCTCGGCCGTCACGCTGCCCGACGGCCGCGTGCTCGTCATCGGCGGCGAGGAGCAAGCCGATCTGCGCAACGCCGAGATCCTCGACCCAGCCGCCGGAACGTGGACACCGGCGGCGCACACGCTCGCGGAGCACGCGGGCATCTCCAGCTTCGTGCTCGACGACGGCCGCGTGCTCTTCCTCGGTGCCGGCAACTACTCGAGCCAGTGGCCGGGTGGCGAGATCTTCGACCCCGCCACCGGGGCGTGGAAGCTGACCGCGAACCCGCATGAGGTGGGCGGCGCCGGGCAGGCCGTCGTCCGGTTGCGGGACGGCCGGTTCCTCGTCGTCGGCAACAAGAGCGTGTGGGCCGATCCGATCTCCTACGACGAGCCGCGGGCGGAGATCTACGACGTCGCGAGCGACACCTGGACCGTCGTGGCCCGCCCTGCCTACAGCGGCGAGGGGTCCGGCGCCGCGCTCCTGCCGGATGGCCGCGTGCTGGTCGCCGGCGGGCGTCCCGGCGGCGCCGCCGGGGTGATGATCGACGCCACCGCCCACCGCGGCTCGGAGATCTTCGACCCGGCGACCGGCACCTGGTCACCCACGGGGGATCTGCTCAGGCCGCGCGCATACGCTTCAGCGTTCGTCACGTTGCCCGACGGCCGCATCGCGGCCGTCGGCGGGTCCTGGGCCACGATCGTCGGGCCGTTCGGCCAGCGGCGCTTCGGGGAGATCTCCTACGAGGCCACCGCCGAGGTCTATGACGTCGCGAGTGGCACCTGGCAGCCGCTGCCGGCGATGGCGGACGCCCACGCCGGGGCCGTCACGAAGATGCTCGCCGACGGCTCGATGCTCGTCGCCGGCGGCGCCAACGGACCCGGCCCGTGGCCCACGACCGCCGCCGAGCGGCTCGTTCCCCGGCCCGCCGCGCCGGCACCGCCCGTCGTCGTGGCACCGAAGCCGACCGTCCCCACCCGCCCGAAGGCAGGAACGCTGCGCCTCCTGGCATTGCCGAAGCATCTGAAGCCCTCCCGGACCGGGACGCTCACCGTCAAGCTCCGCTGCTCCACCGGTGGCGCAGCGTGCGCCGACCGGCTCGTCCTGCGTGGCCGAGGCCGCGTGGTCGCACAACGCGACGTGTCCGTCAAGGCGGGCAAGACCCTCAGCGTCCGCGTGAAGCTCAGCGCGGCCGGGCGGCGCTCGCTGCGCAACCGGACGACCCGCGTGACCGTCAGCCTCCGAAAGCAGGGCACGAAGGTCACCGTGAGCGTCCGGGGGTAGGTCGGCACGACCTTGGAGATCGTGGCGCCGGCCCGCGGCATTGGTTTACGCTGTCGCCGGCGCTCTCGGGGCGCCACCCGTCCGCGGACAGGGCTCAGCCCACCCGAGCAGCCGTATCGACGGTCAGCTTCGGACCTCCTCGGCCCGACCCATGCGGACATCGGCCCAAACGTGAGGTGCGTTCGATGGCTATCCGCAGTCTTCCGCCGCGCCCGAGCTGGGAGCACCTCCGCAATGAGGCACGCACGGTTCAGCGCCGAGTGCGTGATGGCGACCCAGGGGCGCTCGCGCTCGCGCGCGAGTTCCATCGGCATGTCGCGGATCAGGGCACCGGCTTCCGCTTGAGCGATGCGCAGCTGACCGTCGCCCGCAGCTACGGGCACCCCAGCTGGCCGAAGCTCAAGGCCTACGTCGAGGCTGTCACCCGCTACCGGCGCGACCCACACGAGGTCGCGCCGATGCGTGACGACGCCGACGAGTTCCTCCGCCTGGCGTGCCTCGTCTACGGCGGCGACGACCAGAGCCGGCCCGCGCGCGCCGCGCAACTGCTCCGACACGATCCGTCGCTCGCGGGCCGCTCGATCCACACCGCGGCCGCGGTCGGTGACACGGCGGCCGCGGCGCGGATGCTCGCCGGTGATCGGTCGCTGACCGCGGCGATCGGTGGGCCGTTCGGCTGGAAGCCGCTGCTCTACGTCGCCTACTCGCGCGTGGTGAGCGACGACCCGAGCCACTCGCAGGTCGCGGTGGCGCGGCTGCTGCTCGAGCACGGCGCTGACCCCAACGCCGGCTATCTCTGGGATGGGACGTACCTCTTCACGGCGCTCACCGGCGCGTTCGGGTACGGCGAGGACGCGCCCAACCAGCCGCCGCACCACGAATCGCTCGCGCTCGCGACGGTACTCCTCGAAGCGGGAGCCGACCCCAACGACGACCAGACGATCTACAACCGGCACTTCCGGCCCGAGAGCGACTACCTCGAGCTGCTCCTCGCCCACGGGCTGGGCGGGCGCCGGCGCGGGCCCTGGCCGCAACGCCTGGGCGAGCATCTGACCGAGCCGAAGCTGCTGCTCGAGGACGCGCTTGTCTTCGTCGCCGACAACGACGCCTACGCCGAGCGCGTCTCACTGCTGCTCCGCCACGGCGTCGACCCCGACGGCCGCGGCACCCGGCATCCCGCACTGCGCGGCCTGCGCCCGGTCGAGCGCGCCCGCGCCGGCGGAGCGCAGGCGATCGAGCGCCTGCTGCTCGACGCGGGCGCAACCCCCCGGGCGACCGATGCGGTCGATGACCTGCTCGCGCTCGGCATGCGCGGTGACCGCGACGGGGTCGAGCGCGAGTTGGCACGCGACCCGGCGCTCGCCGCCGCCCTCACCCACCGCCATCCCCGCGCCCTCATCGACGCGGCCAACCGCGGCAACGCCCGCGGCGTCGAACTGCTCGCGCGCATCGGCTACGACGTCAACCACCGCGACGGCCAGACCGCTCTACACGTCGCCGCCTACGCCGGCGACCGGGATCTCTGCGAACTCCTCGTGACACTCGGGGCCGATCCCACGATCCGCGACGCATCCTTCGGCACCCCAGCTGCGGACTGGGCAGGACATTCCCACCACGATCAGCTCGCGGCGTGGCTAGAGCACCTGGCCGCCGGAGATCGGTGACGCGGACTCACCACTCCGCACCGCTAGAACTCACCGCCGCCACCCGGAAGGGCAAAGGTCACCGTCTCCGGCATCGCTTGGCTTACGTGGCCGGGGATCGGCGCATCGTCCGGCGCGATCACCATGACCGGGAGCCCGAGGTGCTGGAGGCGATGGGGCAGGTCGTGATGCACCCAGCGGGCGAGATGGGCCGGGGCGGTGCAGACGATCAGCTCGTCGAACTCGCCGTCGGAGACGGCGCGGTGCACGGTGTCGAGGGGATCCTCGCCGGAGGCCATGCTCGCCACGTCGGCGCCCGCGGCGCGCCCCACCAGCTCCAGTGCCACTTCCGGGCTCCAGTCGGAGTGCTCCCCGTGATCGGGCGGGATGAGCAGCGTGAACGTCGCCCCCGTGCCGGCGCGCTCGCCGATCTCGTGCAGCAGCCTCGGCGTCGAGGCCGTGCGATTCGCGATCACGAGGATCCGTGGCTCCTCTGCCGTCGGCATTCGGCACCTCCACACAGCGGTTGCGGGCGTGCATCCCAGCCGGTGCGGGATGCACGTCGCCGAATGCTGCGCGCACAGCGCCCGGCGGTCGTCATCCGATTCGGGTGATGCTGACTGCGCCCTGATCCGGTCCCGGACCGCGTCGAGCGACATTTCGAGCGGGCCGGATCTCGGACTCGCGCCCTCGCGCTCGGCCCCGAGGCGGACTAAGGTGCGAGCAGCTCTCGCGTGATCTCCCACCATTCGGCTTCCGCGGGGTCAAGACTCGGCGATTCGCAGCGCGGGTCCTCGCAGACGTACGGACGGCCATGATCGCCGGAGTGAAAGTGCACGCGCGCGTCGGCGTTGTCTTCGGTCCGCAGCGCATGGGCCACGCCGGCGAGCAGGCGGGCGATGCGTGACATAGCGATCAGTATCCGCCTCGCAGCGCCTGGCGGCCAGACTACTCGTGCAGTCGCCCGCGACGCCAGCGAGCTCCCACGCTTCGATCGGCGTCGACGCGATGACCGTCTACGCCTGCGGTGTCTCGGCCGCGCTGCGCACCTGAAGAAGCGCGAAGTAGAGCACCGAGGTCGTGAGCGCCGCCACCGGTTGCGTGAGCGCGTTGAAGATCCAGTTCAGGACGGCGCGGCCGACGTCTCCGAGTACCAGCCCGATCAGCGCGGCCGCGACGGAGGCCGCGACGACGAGCAGGAACACGAGCACGATCGCGCCGAAGACCGGCCATGCGTGGCCGCGCACCAGTTCCCAGCTGCGGCCGAAGGCGCTGAACATTCCCGGCCGCTCGATCACGGTTACGGGCGCCACCACAGACCAGAAGGTCAGCAAGAACAGGCCCGGAACGATGCAGAACACGAATCCGATGCCGATCCCGATGCCGCCGAGGATCGAGACGCCGGTCAGCGGCAGCAGGACCGGCGACACACTGCTGAACAGCTCTCCCACTGAGTTGTCACGCCGGCCGTCCTGCACGTCACGCACCAGCTGCACGACCATGCCGTCGTAGAGGATCGCCAGCACGAGCGAGACCACGGCGGCAACCAGCGCCAACACGCCGTGGTCGAACACCCAGCTCACGACGGCGTTGATGGCGAACACGATCAGGGCGGCCGGCAACAAGACGCCGATCTGGTCACGGTAGATCCGGAACGCCCGGCCGATGATCTCCGTGGGTGACAGCGTGGGCATGGCCGAGACGCTACAGGGAGCGTCGGCCGCGCAGGAAGTAGACGATCGGTACCGCACCAGCGGAGTTCACCACCGTGATGGCGGCCGCCCACCACGCCTTCGAGCCGCGAACGTGCCGAGCCGGGCGCTGCGCGAGGTCGATCAACGCCGCGATCTTCAGTCCGGCCTCCACGGCGCCGACGAGCATCATTGCCTGGCGGAATCGTGGGTCCAGGTCGCTCCAGCGCCTCTTAGCCATACCGGGCAGCGTACGCGGCTTGGGGCGCGTTGGAAATGAGATGTCCAGGGCGGGGGGATCGCAGCTTGACGTTGGTTGCCGGGCGGCAGAGCTTCGGTCTCCCTGTTCGACCCGTTTCACCCGGTGGTCCACGCCAGCGCCCTGGCGGGCAGCGGGCGCTGCAGCTTCAGGCGATGCGGATGCGTTCCGTCTGCGTGCGCGATCTCCACGTGGGTGCGATTTTCCCCGCGGACGAGCAATGCGAGATGACGGCCGTCGGGAGATAGCGCCATCGCATCCCGGAAGCGACTCCATCGGTGCAGCTGACGCAGGTGCTGGCCGTCCGCGTCGACCGCCATCAGCTCCAGGCCGCCCCGCAGGAACAACAGCCGCCGGCCGTCAGGCGTCCACCGCGCCTCGTGATTGTCGTATCCCTGGTTCGGGATCGGGCGGATGTCGCTGCCGTCGTCTCCGAGGGTGTAGATCGTGCCCTGAGCATCGAAGGCCAGCCGCTGCCGCGACGACCAAGCCGGCCCCCATCCGAGTAGGGGTTACGGGATCGGCAGCTGACGTAAGCCGCTGCCGTCGAGCCCGACCGTCCACGCCAGCTGTCCCGGGTTCGCCTCGAAATCGCCCTCACCGAGCATCACGAGCGAGCGGCCGTCGGGGGAGAACGCGCAGTCCAGCTGGGCGCGATCGGCGATCGACGGCAGCCGGACGAGCAAGCGGCGCGGACCGACCGAGTTGGCGTGCGCGTCGATCGCACGCACGTAGACGTTGGCTTGCGGCCACCCCACGTACGCCACCAGGCGGCCGTCCGGCGAGACCGCTGGCTGGTTGTCGACGCGTAGGCCGCGGAGCTTGTGAAACGGACGCTGGAGCGCGCCACGCCACACGACGTAGGTCGCGCCAGGCTGATCGCATGTGGAGCACTCGTTCGACAGCCGCTCCTCGGTCGCGAAGATCTGGCCGTCCGGCATCGCTGCTTGCGCCGGTGAGACCGAGATCCATGCGACGAGCGCGGTCACGGCCGCGACCGCTCGGACCAGGAACCGCGTCGAGCCCACCGCCGCGGAACTCACGAACGCGCGCATCACGCGCCTCGCGGCCAGAGCAGCTTCGCCAGAAGCAGAAACGACTCCGGTTTCGGCATCCGCGCCCGCAAGGTACCCGCGAGGTTCCACACCCGGATCGACTCCTCGGTGATCGCGGCAAGTCGTCTCCCGTCCGGCGACCACGCGGCCTGATGGACGCGATGCTCGACGGCGTCGGGCGTACAGGGGCGGCTCGGCCGCGGACGCTCGAGCACGAGGGCCGAACACGGCGCATGCGGTGACGGCCAACACGCAGGCCCACCGGAACACCAGCCGATGCTCGCGCATACGAGGCGACGAGTCAACGCGCACCTGGCCGTCGGTGCGCCGGGCGACTCGCGCGCTCCGCATCCACGCACATCGCCGCGCGGTCGCGGCGCGGGTCGCCGGCGCGGAGTCGTTCGCCGTCGAGTTGCGCGTCGACGGCGTGCCGGTGCGTTTCGCAGGTCTCCGAGACCCAGCCGGTTGGGCCGCCGCCGGCGACACCACCGAGGTACGGATCGTGCTCGCAGTCAGTGGAATCGAACCGGACAACGTCGCCCTTCACAGGCGGTAGCGCCACGGACGTGCGTCCGTCGCGCACTACGCTCTGGCGATGAACTGGCAGGTCTACCTCTCGGGCGAGATCCACACGGACTGGCGTGAGCGGATCGAGCGTGGCGCGGCGGCAGCCGGCCTCGACCTTCGGCTCACGGCACCGGTGACCGACCACGCCGCCTCCGACGCCGCCGGCACGGCGATCCTCGGCGAGCAGGAGCGTCCCTTCTGGAACGACCACCTCGGGGCCGGGGTCAACGCCATCCGAACGCGAACGCTCATCGAGCGGGCCGACATCGTCGTGGTCCGGTTCGGGGATCAGTATCGGCAGTGGAACGCCGCGTTTGACGCCGGCTACGCCGCGGCGCTCGGCAAGCCGCTGATCACCTTGCATCCGACCGAGCACGATCACGCGCTAAAGGAGGTCGATCGTGCCGCGCTCGCTGTGGCACGCGAGCCCGAGCAGGTGGTCGACATACTCCGCTACGTGCTCGCGGGCATTGTGGCGGGCGATTGAGCGGCAGTCCCGGGGGTCTCAGAGAAGCTCGAAGTCGCCGGGTTTCCAGGAGCCGTCGAAGCTTGACGTCTCCGGCCCGTAGACACGGAAGTAGACGAACCAGCCGCGGTTCGGGATGGTCCGGATCCAGGCGTCGGTCTGTCCGCCGGGTGCGTGTGGGCCGAAGAGCAGGTCGACGTGCCCGGAATCGTCAGCGTCGGCCAGTTCGAACAGCGAGCGCAACGCGGCGTGACCCTGCTCGGTCCGGATCTGGCTGCGCGTGACTGCGTCATACACCGTGACCGACCAGAACAGCTTGCCGGGCACGGGCAGCGGCACGCGCAGCCGATAGCTCTGGCTGCCGTCGAGATAGGCGCCGGAGGCGTCGCGCAGCCCGAGCCAGTAGACCGAGCCGGCGCCGGCGCCGCGCCGGAACATGGCGGGTGAGGACGCGATCGCCTGAAAGAACCACTTCTCTCGCGCGTCGACGTCGAGGTAGCCGTCGGCGTAGAAGTCGCCGTCCTCGAAGCGCAGCGCCGCCCACTCCCACTGGCGGTCCGGCCAGACGACGCGATCGGGCCGGCGGTCAGCGAACGCCTGCACGCGCATCTGCTCGTTGCCCGTGACCGCCGCCTGTTCGAGGATGCGGGTCATGCGTTCGTCAGGAGCGAACGGTTTGCCGCAAGCGATCCCGAGCGCGGCGAGCTCGCCATAGAGGATGCGGAACTCGTCGAGGCGCGGCTCGGTATCGATCACCTCGTGCAGCGCGCGCCAGAACTCGAGCGTGGTCTCCCAGCGCAGCGGCGTCGTGTCCTGATCGCGATCGCTGAAGTTCACGAACGTCGGCGGCGCCCAGTCGGCGTCGGCGTGCAACGGGTGCACCCGGATCGTCGCGATCCGGGCCATCGCCGCTTCGACGTCACCGCCGACCGGCAACGATCGGACGCCGGCGATCACGCGGTAGGTGGTCGCGCGGGCGGCGTGGTACCCGTCGGGGATCTCACCTTCGTAGCCGGGTGGCAGCAGGAGATGTTTCCCTCCACGGCCGGCGTCAGGACCCGGGAGGCCCATGTCTGCCACCCAGCGCTGGTTGAGGTCCAGCGCGACACAGATCAGCGGACCAGCAGGCAGTTCGATGACCATGGGCCCGTCGCGCAGGTCGAGCGGAATCGGTCCATAGGGGGTGTCGGAGTTCAGCGTGAAGCCGACATGGCGCGGCTGCGTGTCCAGCTGCCCGAAGACGCGATTGTCCACGAGTCCGACGGGTTCATTGCCCTTGACCATCGCCAGCCCGGACACGGTCGGAAAGAAGAAACGGTAGGCCTGGATCGCCCGGTTGAGGTCAGCCTGGTCGTACGCGCGCTCGATCGTCGCGGGCGCGGGAAAGCCGGCAGGGAGCGTCGCCGTGTGCATCTCGGCGATGCTCGCCGTCCCCCGGGTGACCGCCCCTCACCCCCGGTGGGCGATCTCACGGCTCGCAGAGTGCCGACGGCTGCCCCCCCGCGCTCGCCCGTTCGCCGACGCGCACGACGAGCGCCGTAGGACCTCACGACGCGGCGGTGGTCTAGTCTCCGCCTTATGTGGCCGATCATCATCACCGTCGTCGTCATCGTGCCGCTGCTCGTGCTGGCCTGGATGCGCGTTCGGCGCCGCTAGCGCGTGACGCTCAGATAGCCGGTTCTCCCCCGGTCCTGGGATGATCGCCGGCGTGGATGAGGTCAAAGTCGTCGTTGCCCACAGCGAGCGGGCGACCCTCCGCGTCGGCGACGTATTCCTCAAGATCGATGCCGATCAGACGCGCATCGACGTCGAGGTCGAGGCGATGTCCCTGGCGCCGGTCCCGACGCCGAAGGTCCTGTGGCGCGAGCCGCCCGTGCTCGCACTCGCGGCCGTCACCGGAACGGCGCTCGGCCGCCTCGGCGAGCCGTCCCCCGCGTCGCCGGCGGCATGGGCGGCGGCGGGTGCCGCGGTGCGTCGGCTGCACGACGCGCCGCTCCCGCCCTGGCGCGGCCGCAGCCGCGAGGCGTTCGAGGCAGACCTCGACCGCGAATGCGCTTGGCTGATCGCCGACGGCGTCCTGCCCACCGACCTGGTGACACGCAACCGCGAGATCGCCGCGGCCGCGCTGCGGCCGTGGACGCCCGTGTTCACGCACGGCGACCTGCAGATCACGCATGTGTTCGTCGACGGCGACGACGCGATCACCGGCGTGATCGACTGGTCCGAGGCGAGCCAGGGCGACGCCCTGTTCGACCTCGCCAACTTGACGCTCGGACACGAGGAGCACCTCGACGACGTCCTCGCCGGCTACGGCACCGATGTCGACCGCGACGTGATCCAAGGGTGGTGGTCGCTGCGGAGCCTGTCGGTGATCCGCTGGCTGGTCGAGCATGGGTTCGACCCGTCCGCGCCCGGCTGCGAGGTCGACGTGCTGCGCGCCCGGATGTGAGCCCGCGGTCGCCCGACGGGCGACCGCGCGACCTGCGCTCAAGCAGACCGCCGCCAGCTGTCGCCGACGTTCTCGCGTGTTGCGTCTGTCCGGTCACAAGCGGTGCGCGATCCCGTAGATAGATCGTCGTGGACTCAGATGAGCAGCTGCTGGCTCGAGCCCGGCGCGATCCGAGCGCGTTCGGCGAGTTCTACGCGCGGCACGAGCGCGCGATCTTCCGCTACTTCTACCGCCGCGTGCAGCACGTGGAGGTCGCGGCAGATCTGTGCGCGGAGTGCTTTGCCGCGGCATTGCTGGGCTCCGAGCGCTTCCGGGCGGGTGACACGCCGGCGGTCGGGTGGCTGTTCGGGATCGCGCGCAACGTCATGGGTCGCAGCGCCGAGCGTCGGCGCGTCGAGTCACGGGCGCGGGCGCGGTTGCGGATGCGGCCGCTGGTGCTCGAGGACGAGACGTTGGCGGCGTTGGAGCGCATTCATGCCGGCCAAGTGCTGGCGGACGCCATGGGTCATCTCTCGCCGGAGCAGGCGCAGGCGGTTCAGGCGAGGATCGTCGACGAGCGCGACTACGAGGACATCGCGCGTGAGTTGCGGACCTCGGAGGCGGTGGTGCGCAAGCGCGTATCGCGTGGCCTGGACTCGTTGCGACGCCGGGTGGGAGACAACGCATGACGGATATGCCCGAGTTGCAGGCGGTCCTGCTCGACGCGGCGCGGCGCCGGCGGCGGCTGCGCCGGTCGCGCCGGGTGGCCGCTGCGGCAGCGTTGCCGTTGGCTGCGCTCGTAGCGGTGCTCGCGCTGTCACCGTCGGTGCCGGAGCGTGAGCGGGAAGCGCCGGCGCCGAGCGCGAAACCGGCGACGCCGACGCGCGTCGAGGACGCCTACGGCGTTCTGCGCCGGCCCGCGCGCCGTGTCGACCGCTTCGCCGGAGAGCAGCCGGGCGACGTCTCGCGTCGGATCGCGGCCACGCCGACGATCAACGTCTTCCTCGTCCTGCGCGGCAACGATCTCTGCCTGGTCACGGCGACGAAGCAGAACCGGATGGGCGGGATGGGCTGCGGACCGGCGAGCACGTACTTGGACGGTCGCAGGCCGATCGGCTCCTTCTCCGACGAGGAGGGGCCGAGCACGCTCGTCAGCGTCTTCCCCGACGGCGTGGCGGAGGCGACCGTCACGCTCGCGGATGGGTCGACGGTGACCCGCCCGGTCAAGGACAACACCTTCGCGCTCGACGTCCCCGCTCGCCCGACCAAGCTCCAGTGGACGGCGCCCGACGGTCGACCGCAGCAGAACGAGTACCACGCTGCTCCGGGCTTCAAAGCCTCCGACTTCTACTCGGTTCTCAAGCGCCCCGAGCAGCCTGGCGACGCGCTCGACGGGCTGCCGGGTGCCAGGCGGCTGCTGAATCTCGAGGACGCCACGGCCTGGCTGGTCCCCCGCAAGAGCGCGGTGTGCCTCGTCCTCGACGTCGACGGCAGGCGGGCCAGTGGCTGCCGTCACAAGGTGGGCGACGTCCGCTTCCCGCTCGTCGTCGCCCTCGCCGGCACGCCGGAGCGGATCGTCGCCGCGGCGTTCCCCGACGCCGCGGAGCACATCCAGGTGCTGCCGGCCGTCCGCAGCGCCCGCTCATCGAACGCGCTGATCATCGCCCAGGGCCAGACGGCCCAGCGCCTGCGCTGGAAGATCTCCAGCCCCGACCCGCCACGCACCGAAACGCTGCCACCCGGCGACGCAGGCTTCGTCCTACACGCGCGCGCTGAGTCACCGAGCTCCATCCCTTAGCACTCCCATGGCGGACGGCTTGGTGACGAGCGCAGATCTCCGCGGCACGCGCTTGATGCGAAGGCCGCCCAAGGGTGCGCTTCGCGATTATCCGGGACGGCGGCGGGGGGATACTTGCGGATCATGCGCCGCCACCTCCCGCTCGCCGCCGTCGCGCTGCTGTGCGCGCTTCCCGCGCCCGCGCTCGCCAACCCGTCCTTCACGCTTCAGCAGGCCGCCGAGGGCGTGCCGGGGAACCTTCCTTCGAAGGTCACGCACCAGCTGTCGATCGCCGCCGGCGCAACCGCCGAGACTCTCAGCATCCAGACACTCGGCAAGCCGGCGATCTCCGGCGCGACGATCGACGAGCAGACGGCCGTCAGCGCCTCTGTCGTCCGCTGCGCCGGTCGATGGGCCCGCCCGCATCACGCGCTCGGCGAGCCCGCCAGCACAAGCACGACGATCACGGTCGCGGCAGGCGCCACCGCGCTGGTCCAGACGACGCGTTCGTTCACGCAGCCGCCGTGGGCCTCGGACACACTCGACACCACGTGGGCGATCACGCCCGCCCAGGGCATGCCGTTCGATCTCACCTCCACCGCACCCGCCTACCGCGGGGCGCTGGGCGTCGAGCTCGGCTTCGACGTGGTGCGCGTGTCCGCACGAGTGCTCGCCGTCACGGGCACGGCCGGGAGCGATGTGGACTCAGGGCAGGTGCAGCTGTGGGGCTACGCGCCGGGCGCCAAGCGCGCGACGCGGCTGGCCGTCGCACGCGCGCGCGATGGAGCCTGGAGCATCGCGGCCCTGCGTCTGCCGAAGACCGGTGTCTGGGAACTCTACGCGCGCTATCGCACCGCGACCAAGGCGTATGCCGACGACGCTTCGGAGTGCGGCACGCCGGTACGCGTGCGTGAGACGCCAGTCCGAGCGCGAGGCAACGCGCAACCGTGACCGGTGACGAGCATCGAAGCCCGAGGCCGCGCCGATCCGAGGTCGGGTATTCAGCGCCTGGTCTCGTACCTGGTCAGGAGCACGCCGTCGGGAAACGCCCGGGTCTCCACCAGGCTTAGGTTCACCCAGTTGTCCAGGGCCGTGAAGAACCGTGTGCCGCCGCCCACCAGGACCGGATGGGTGACGATCGCGTACTCGTCGATCAGCCCGGCCCGCATGGCCGCCGCGGCGAGGGTGGCACCGCCGATGTCCACGGGGCCGCCGTCGTCGGCCTTGAGCCTGGTGATCTCGGTGACCGCGTCGCCGGTGACCAGGCGGGTGTTCCAGTCGACCGTGCTGGTCGTCGAGGAGAACACCACCTTCGGCATGTTCCGCCAGCGGCCGGCGTACTCGATCTGCGCCGGTGTGGCGCCAGGCTGCTGGTCGGCGGTCGGCCAGTGGGAGCTCATCGCCTCCCACAGTTTGCGCCCGTACAGCGCCAGGCCCGTCGCCCCCACCCGGTCGGACCACCACTGGAACAGTTCGTCGCTCGGCACGCCCCAGCTGAGGTCGTCGCCGGGCGCGGCGATGTAGCCGTCCAGGCTCAGGTTCATGCCAAAGGTCAGTTTCCGCATGGGCGACAGCCTCCCGTAAGTCGGTATTCGGCGTACAGACCGGCACGGCGCGCAAAATTCATCGGTCAGGCCCACGCGACCTAGCGCGACGACCGGCAATACCGCCAGTTCCCAATGCAGTCAACGGGGACCTGCACTACCGACGCGCATTCGCCGCGCCCGGGGCGTTCACCGTCAGGGCCGACCCGGCCGGAGGCGAAGATCCGGCGGCGCGGACACGCCCGGCCAACAGGGTGAAATCGCGCGTGCCCGTAATGTCACGTAGCGTACGGCCGGCATCCGGCGCCCCGGGATGCGAGGGGCGCGTCCTGCAGCATCTAGCCCGGGGAGGGCAAAATGGCTGACAGTGTCTACCGCGTGACCGAGGTCATCGGTGTGAGTAGCGACTCGTGGGAGGCAGCGGCCAAGGCCGCCGTCGACACCGCCGCCAAGACGGTGCGCGATCTACGCGTCGCCGAGGTCGTGCGTCAGGACGTGACGATCGGCGACGGCGGCGTCGTGAACTTCCGGGTCCGTCTGGCGATCAGCTTCAAGTACGACTCGGGCGAGTAGCCCACGCCGAAGCAGCGCCGCCAGGCCGCGGCTGGCGGCGCGCAGCGGCTCTCCGGCCACACGATCGCCCAGGGGTGCGGTGGCGGGCCGCTCGCTCAGATTTGCGCGAGCGCGTGCACGAACGCGGCGGGTGCGTCCAGCATCACGTTGTGTCCGGCGCCGTCGATCGTCTTCACCCGCACACCGGCACCGCGCAACGCGTCGGAGTGCGGATCGACGGCGTCGCCCGTGATCAGCGTGCGGGGAACCGACAAGCCCGCGAACGTCGCTCGCAGCTCGGCTCGCGTGAGCGCGACCGCGCTGCGATGGAGGATCCGCGGGTCGGATAGCCGCATGGTCGCGGCCCACACCGAGCCGGCCGCCGCGAGTGTCTGGGCGAAGCCGTAGTCGGCAAACTCGGCCTCGGAGTAGGCCGCGATCCCGCGGCTGCCGATCACCGCGCGGTCAGGCTCCGCGGGGTCGAGATTCGGCTCGACCACCACCAGCGCCGCCACCAGGTCCGGCCGATCCCAGCCCATGCAGGTACACCCGGACAGGCTCCGCGCCGTCAAGCTCGACCCATCGCAGCGCATCGCCGGCGTTCGTGATCGGAAGGCTGAGCATGCTCCGTCACCCGATCAGGCCATGCCGGCGCTCGTCGCCGTGCTCAGCGAGGCGGGCGTTGATCACTCGTTCGCGGACTCCGGGTCACGATCGGAGGCGGCCGCTTCGCGGTCCCTCGCGGCGGAGTCGCGGTCACGGGCGGCGGCAGCGCGGTCCTGCGCAGAGTCCTTGCGGAGGGTTGCTCCAGCATCGCGCAGCGCCGCCGGCACGTCGGTGGCGTCGTCGGGGCCGCCGGGCACCGTTGACTCGCGATCCTGCGCGTCTGCCAAGCGATCGCGGATATCGGCCTCCTCGTCGCGGGAGCGGGCAGCCCGGTCGCGGGCCGCAGCGGTGAGATCGCGCCCCCGGGCCACGTTGTCGCGTCGTCTTGCCGTATCGAGTCGCTGGGCGCTGACACTCGCCCGGCTGGCCGCCGTGGCATCACGCTCATCTGTGGCCGCCACGCGCTCGTCTCGTGACGCTTCGTGCGCCTGATCGGTCTCGACACTCGGGGGAGTCTGCGCCTCCTCCCAATCGGCCGCGGCCTGGTCGCGATCCGAAGCATGCTGATCGCGTGCGGACAGTGCCTGATCGGCCTGCGACCCCCATTGATCCACGTCCGACGCCGTCTGATCGGTGTTGGCATGCGTCTGGTCCAGATCTGCCGCCGTCTGATCGGCGTCGTCTCGGGTCTGCAGCTCCGCGTCGCGCAGCAGCCTCATTCGCGCCGCTTCGCGATCGCTTCGGTCATCTCGCTCTGACATCACGCCTCCTCCATCAGTCGATCCGCGCGGCGAGCATGCAGAGATCGTCCGTCAGATGGCCGGAGGCGAACTCGGCCACGCGGGCGCGCAGCGTCGTGATCGCCTCAGACGGCGACGGCTGGAGCAGGCCAGCGAGCGCGACGCTCACGCCGTCCAGCCCGAATTGCTCCCCTGCGTGGCGAGCTTCGGTCAGCCCGTCGGTGTACAGGAGAACGCCCATGCCGGGACGAGTCTGCAGGGAGCCCTCCACGCACCCAACATCCTCACGAGTGCCAAGCAGGGTTCCTTGGCTGGGCGCCGTGAGTTCGCCGCCGCCGTCGAGCCGCAGCGCTGGGGGATGCCCGGCGTAGGCCCAGCGCAACCGTTGCTCGCCCGGCAGGTACGTAACGCACGCGGCGGTGACGAAATCCGTACTGGTGCCGGCACGCTCGATCAGCGCGGTGTTGGCCCAATTCAACAGCCGGCAGGGATCGTCGGAGAAGGGCGCGGTCACGACGAAGGTCGTCCGCACGAACGCGGCTCGGCGCGCGGCCGTCAACCCGTGACCGACGACATCGCCGACGACCAGCACCGTGGATTCCCGCGGCCCTTCGGCCACGAGGTAGAAGTCGCCGCTCACGCGTTCCGTCGCCGCGGGTTCAAACACCGCGGCCAACTCCAATCCGGGGCGCTTCGGCAGCTCAGGCGGGGTCAGCGCGTCGCGGATCGCGCGCAGGTCGTCCAACTCGTGCTCGGCCACATCAAGCCGCTCACGCAACACCGCCAGATCTCCCTCGCGCGTCGCAGCCTCTTCGCGCAGGCGGGTCAGCATCGCCTCCTGATCGTGCTCTCGGTCGGTCTCATCGCGCTCAGGGCTCATAACGCGGGCACACCCGTACCAAGCATCTCACGCGTCCAAGTGAGGTTGCCAACGTTTTCTTCCACGAGGTCTCCCGCGCGCGCCTAGACTGGTGGCGAGGGCATCGCACGGCGCGGTCGGGATTCCGGTAACGCCGTCTGACTTCTGATCCAGCCTGCCAGCGGTTGTCGGAGGTTGTCGCGTGTCGCTCTCTAGCTCGAACCGTGCGTCGCCGGCGACGCCACTCGACGGCTCTCCCTCCCGTCCGTGGGGGTGATGTCCTCTATGGCCAAGGCCCGACGAACTCCGGAGGACGACCGTCGCTATCGGGTCTTCCACGACAACGAGCGACGACTGTTCGCGCGGTTCGCCGTCGACCACAGCCCCGCGACCCGAGACGCCATCACGGCGCAATTCATGCCGCTGGCGCGAAAACTCGCGTGGCGCTACCGCGACTCCGACGACATTGAGGATCTCGAGCAGATCGCCGCGATCGGGCTGCTCAAGGCAATCGAGCGCTTCGACCCCAAACGCGGGCTGGCGTTCTCCACGCTCGCGTTCCCCACGATCCTGGGCGAACTCAGGCGCCATCTGCGCGACCGCGGGTGGTCGGTCCGCCCGCCCCGCGACATCCAAACGCTCGCCGCGCGCGTGGACCGCAACACGAGCGCGCTCCGCGCAGAACTCGGCCGCTCCCCCACCGTCCCGGAGATCGCCGCCCGCGTCGAAACGAGCGTGGAGCGAATCACCGAAGTGCTCCAAGCCGCCACCGCGCGCCGCGCCCTCTCGCTCGATCAGCCCCGCAACGACGGAGACAGCCGCACCCCCGGAATCGCAATCGACGAGACCGGGTTCCTCGCGACCGAGAACGCGATGCTGCTCGAGAGCCTGATGCGTCACCTCCCTCGGCGCGAACGTCGCGTCCTGCACCTCCGCTTCCACGAAGACCTCACTCAGACGCAGATCGGCGAAATCGTCGGCATTACCCAGATGCAGGTGTCGCGCACGATCCGCGCCGCGCTCGAACGACTGCAGCGCATCGCGAGCGACCGGCAGGCAATGACGTCAGAGATTGCCACTCCTCCAGCCGACCCGACACGCGCATCATCGGCGAAGACGATCGTCGTCGTCGACGACGAGCGCAGCGTTCGCGCGCTGATTCGGTTCCTCCTCGAAGACGCCGGTCATCAGGTCATCGAGGCAGCCAACGGCGAAGCGGGCCTCGCCGCGGTGGCGAACTGCAATGCCGCGCTGATCGTGACGGACGTGATGATGCCCCTGATGAACGGGCACGAGATGATCGCCCGCCTGCGCGCCGACACGCGCACCGCGGCGATACCGATCGTCGTCCTCAGCGCGGAGGCGAACATCGCCACGTTCCACGCCGACGCGGCGATCGCCAAGCCATTCAAGAACGGTGATCTGACTGAGACCGTCAACACACTCCTCGAGAGAGCCGGTTGAAATGCGCATCGTCAGGACCGGCATCGAAGAACTGGATCTCGTGCTCGGAGGTGGCCTCCCTGCCGGAAGCCTCGTGGTCCTGGCCGGCAGCCCGGGCACCGGCAAGACGATCCTGGCGCAGCAGATGTGTTTTGGGATCGCCACGCGTGAGCGCCGTGCGATCTACTACACGACCCTTTCGGAGCCCCACGACAAGCTCATCGAGCACGTCGGCCAGTTCACCTTCTTCGACGCCGGCGAACTGGGCACGCAGGTCGAGTTCATCGACCTCGCCGACCTGCTGAGCGGCGGCGAGGAGCCCGCGGGCGCCACAGGCGAAATCGCGGCCGAGGTCGTGCGCGAATGCTTCGAGACCCATCCCGCCATCGTCGTGATCGACAGCGCGAAGGCGCTTCGCGACTATGGCGACCCGAAGAGCATGCGTAAGACGTTGTATGACTTCGCGAGCCTCGTCGCCGGTACCGGGGTCGTGCTCGTACTCGTCGGCGAGTACACGGAGCTCGAGATGGAGGAGCTGCCGGAGTTCGCGGTCGCCGACGTGATCATCCGGATGGCCTACGAATCACGCGAGCCGGTCGATCGCCGCTGGCTGCGAACCGTCAAGCTGCGCGGAGCACGCCACCTCGAGGGCAAGCACGCGATGCGCGTCTCAAACGCGGGGATCAAGGTCTACCCACGGCTGGAGACGTTGCCGGCCCTTCCCTCCCCCGCCGTGGAGAGCGCGCGCATCGAAAGCGGATTGCCCGAGCTCGACGCGTTGATGGGCGGCGGGCTGTACGCCGCCGACACCACCGCGCTGCTCGGCCCGACCGGTTGCGGCAAGACGACGATCGCGCTGCGCTTCGTCGCCCACGGCGCGCTGGAAGACGAGAGCTGCCTCTACATCTCCTTCCAGGAGACCCCCGAACAGCTCCTGGCCAAAGCCCTGGGGTTCGGGTGGGACGTGACCGACGCGCACGACTCCGGACGACTCCGGATCCGACACGTCCTCCCCGAGGACGTCAACCTCGACGCGCTCGCCGCGGTAGTGCGCGCGGAACTGGACGATGCCCCCGTCCAACGCGTGGTCATCGACAGCCTGACCGAGCTCGTCCTCGCCGCCGGCGAGACCCAGCGGCTGCCGGCCTATTGTCGAGTCCTCACCGCGCTCGTCAGCGCCGCGGGCGCTTCGCTGATGATCACCAGTGAGACACTCGCCCTCGGCCCCACCTTGGAGCCGCTCGGCGGCCTGTCGTTCCTGTTTCAGAACGTGATCATGCTGCGCTACGTCGAGATCGGCTCAGAGCTGCGCCGGGCCATGAGCATCCTCAAGATGCGCGACAGCGCGCATGCCAAGGGCTTGATCCAGTTCGACATCGACGGCGACGGGCCACGGATCATGACCCAGCTCGAGGGCGTCACGGGGGCGCTGGGCTGGAGCGCGCTGCACGCCGACGTTCCGGCGAGAACCGTCTGATGTCGCCGCGAGGACGTCCTCGGCGGGGGCGGGACGTCCGAGACCGTATCCCTGTCCGCCCTGGATGATCTGGTCGAGTTGGACGTCGCGGTCGTCGATGCTTGCCAGGAAGTCGAGGGTCTGCTGGTCTTCGATGCCCTCCGCGATGACGTAGGAGCCGGTCTGACGGGCGTAGGTCGCCATCGCCATCAGCACCGCACGGGCGCTGCGGTCCGCAGGCGCCGCGACCACGATGCTGCGATCGATCTTCACGAAGTCGGCGTTGACCTTCTGCAGCATCTCCAGCCCCGAGTTGCCGGTTCCCACGTCGTCGAGGGCGATGCGAAAGCCCTCGACGCGCAGTCGTCGCAGGCTGCTGACGACCGATTCCGTGCGGGCACCGAAGCGCTCGGTGACCTCGAGGACGACCCGGTCGGGCGAGATGCCGGCGCGCGCGGCGGCGTCGAGCAACCAGCCGTCGCTGGTGGCGTCGAGGTCGAGCGTCTGCGGGGAGATGTTGAGAAACAGCAGCGTCCCGTCGGGCAGTTCCGGGGCGTCTTGCAGCGCTCGCTCGGCGCAGAGGACATCGAGGTCGTGCACGCGGCCGATCTGCTCGGCAAGGTCGAAGGCTTCCGCCGGGTTGCCAAGGCCGCTGTCCGGATCCGGCCGCATCAGCGCCTCGATCCCAAGTAGACGCGTGGATTCGAGATCCCAGATGGGCTGGAAGACCATGCTCATGCGCGCTTCGTCGATCAGGCTCCGGACCAGATCGGTGCGAGCGGAGGTGGTGATGACCGTCTGCTGGCGGATCTCGTCGAAGTGCGTGATGCGTTGGCCGCCGCGGCGTTTGGCGTCGTAGAGCGCGGCGTCGGCTTCGGCGTGGAGATCCTCGGCCAGCTGACCCTGGCGCAGGTCGCTGATGCCCATGCTGGCGACGACCTCCGAGCCGCTGAGCGCTCCGGCGAGGCGCGTCGCGACCGCGCGGGCGCCCTCACCGTCGGTGCCGGGCAGCAGGAGCGCGAACTCGTCGCCGCCGACGCGATAGGCGCGATCCTCCACACGACCGGAGCGAAGCGCGTCGGCCATCCGGCGCAGAATGGCGTCGCCTTGGAGGTGCCCATGGCGGTCGTTGAGGAACTTGAAGTCGTCGATGTCGAGCACGATCAGCGCCAGCGGTTGCTGATGCCGCACCGCCGAGCTCACGGCCCGCGGGAACTCGTCCTGGAAGGCCCCATGGTTGGGGAGATCGGTCAGCCCGTCGCGCGTCGCACGCTGGAGCGCGATGCGATGGCTGCGCAGCAGCGTCCGCCCGCCCACGAGGTAGAAGACGGCCGCGCCCGCGATCAGCGCGAGCAGTCCGATCCAGATCACGGTCTTCCGGATCTCGCGGAAGTCCGCATCGAGGACACGATGGTCATAGCTGACCAAGAGGACGTAGTGCCCGTCGGGGAGGTGGGCCGGCGCGATGAATTCGAAATCCCGCCGATCGGGCGTCGGGCCGTCCTTGACCCCCGCGTAGCTGACACCGCTCCGCAGCGCGCGCGTGATCCGCGCGTTTGACTCACGTCTGCCGTTCGCGGTGGTGTCATCGCCCGCCGCGATCACGACCGAGCGTGCGTCGATCAGTCGCGTCTGGACCGTGCCCGGGCGCTCGCCGACGCCCGCGAGGAGATCGTCGATCGCCGGCAGGGCGTGCAACGTCGTCGAGTCGCGTCGGCCGATGCGTTCGATGTTGCGCACGTCCGTCCGGTGTTCGCTCGCGTAGCTCGCGATCTGGTTGCTTCGCAGTTGATGGGCCAGCAACACGAATCCGACCGACCCGACGGCCATGAGCGTCAGCGCCAGCGCCACGAGCAGCCGCGTGCCGAACCCCACGACGATCCCGAACACCGACCGACGACGCACCGGCGCCCACGGGGAGGACGAGGATCCAATGAGTTGAGACGCCTTGACCATTGAACGTCCTGTCGGCATCCGCTTCGGTGCACTTGATGCGGACGGCTGAACCGAAGCCCTCGACGACGCGATCGAGAACGTGGCGGGGCCGCGGTGGCCACGCTGTCTGAGTGTCAGCTCGCTGTCGGAGGGGTCGGCACATGGTCGCGCCACCGGTGGCGCGGGGTGAATCCGAGGAGCCGGCGCGCCTTCGCGATCGAGCAGAGTGCGGCGGTGCCTTCGATCTCGGAGCGGACCTCGACGCCGGGGAAGAATACGTCCATGAGCTGGAGCGACGGCGTGCTCATCGCGGTGTCGTCAGCGGCGATCAGGAAGGCTTCAAAGCCGGGTCGGTCGTAAGCGAGAGCTTGAACGACAGCTTGGGCGCCGTCGCGGGCGTCGATGTAGGACCACAGGTTCCATTTGCGGCTCGCAGGGTCGTTCTCGAAGGCCGCGAAGTCGGCGTAGTCGTCAGGAGACATGACGTTCGAGAACCGCAGCCCGATCAGCTTCTGGCCGGGGTCCCAGCGGCAGAACTGGACCGCCATCTCCTCCTCGAGGTCCTTGACGAGTGAGTAGGCGACCTCGGGCAACTTGGGCACGTCCTCGTCCAGCGGGACGTACACCGGCGGGCGATTGAACGGGTAGCCGAGCAGCGTCTCGCTGGAGGCCCAGACGACGTTGTGGATCTTGAGCGGCTTCACCGCCTGAAAGACGTGGTAGGTCGCGGTGATGTTGTTGACGAAGGTCGCGGCATTGCCGGCGTGCGTCGCGCCCGGGATCGCCGCAAGGTGCACCACCGCATCGACGCCGTCGTGGAGCTCGTCGATGCCGGCGAACGCTTCCACCACCTGGCCGTAGTCGGTCAGATCCAGTCGAGTGAAGCGACACTTCGGCTCACGCGGAGGGGAAAGGTCGAAGTTGAAAACCGTCCAACCGTCCTCCAGAAGCGCGTCGATACAAGCCGAACCCAGCTTTCCGCTCCCCCCCAGTCACCGCGACCTTCTTGCTCATATGCCAACGCTACCTCGGTGCCGACCAGCGGCGCCTTCGCGTGCCATCTGGATGGAACCGGGCATCGTTGCGGCAACGGCCGTCGTCCGGCGGCGTGAACCGCACTCGATCACCACCGCCCCTAGCGCTGGCCCTGCATCTTGAGCGTGCCCGACCAGGCGATCTTCTCGCTGCAGGCTGCGACGAGTGCCGGCTCGCCACAGTCGGCGGTCGTTTCGGGGAACTGCAGCGGGATCGGTTTGAGCAGCGAGGCGCGGCTGACGTCTGCGTGGATCCTCAGGGCGCGCTCGAAGAGGTCAGTATCGGTGGGCCACCACGCCGCGCCTGGTTCGGTGCAGTCAGGTGATCCGGGGGCGAGTTCCTCGAGGACTGTGGTGGTCACCCGGAGCTTCGCCCCTCGGCGGGCCAGCGAGACCGTCGCTTTGGCGTTGGTGTCCGAGGTCGCGGTGCATGTATACGACTTCAGTCCTGAGCCGCTCGAGTACGTGCCGTCGGCCGCAGACTCGACGTGCACGCGTATCGGCACTTTGACCGAGCCACCTCCGGCCGGGATGCTTGCCACACGCCCTGCGCGCTTGGCGAAGGTGAAGTGTTGTTTGAAATGCACGCCGATGTCGGCGTCGTAGACCTGGTCCATGACCCAGTCACCCGAGCCATTGAGGCCGGCCACCGACACGCGCGCCGGCGCGTGAGCCGATGCCGCCGGCGCGACTGCTGCGCACGCCCCCACGGCGAGCGCGGTGGCCGCGATCTGGAGCTTCATGCTTCCTCCAATCGTGGCGTTCGCACCCACTGGCGATCGGCGCGAACGCCTCTGAGGCAGACCCTCCCGCGCCGCGAGGACGAAGTCAAGCCCTACGCCGCGACGGCATATAGCGCCTCGGCGACGAGCAGCCCCAAAACGTCAGGGCCACTTCGGGCTGCCGCCAGCGCCAGCGGACCGCGCTAGGCGACGATCTCGTCGAACGCGTTGGCTTGGCCGCCTGATCGACGAGCGCATCCTGCTCAAGCGGGTTCGGGCCCCAGCAGATCGGCGCCGAGTGCCTTGGCGACGAGGTGGGCGCGCGAGCGAGCGCCGAGCTTGGTCATGGCGTTACGCACGTGGGTGCGCACCGTGTCATGGGTGATCCGCAGCTCATCGGCGATCTCTGGGCCGGAAGCGCCCCGCGCGACGAGGCGGACCACTTCACGCTCGCGAGCTGAGAGCACCCGCGGCGGACCGTCCTGGTCGGCCTCACGGCGGAAACGGCCACCCCAGCGTGAGGTGCTGAGCGTCACGAAGAGCACGACGTGACGGCCGGCGACGACCTCCGCGGTCGCACCCCACTGAATCGCGACACCGGTGCCGTCGGCGGTGTGCAGCATGGCTTCGCCGGTGAAACGCCGCACGGCGAGATGATGGCGCCACTCGCGCTCAGTGGCGAGCGGACCATCGATTACGAGTTCCCAGACTGGGCGCCCGACAAGCGCTTCGCTGCCGCGGCCGACGAGCCCGAGAAAGGCTCCGTTGGCTTCGATCACGTGGCGCTGCTCATCGACGAGCAACATCGCGTTACGCGATTGGCGGAACGCGCTCGAGAACAGTGTGGGCCAGCCGTCGGCGTGTGCCACGGCGCCGACCTTCTACCTGACTCGCCGCCCGTGCATCGCCTCAAGTGGGTGATGCGGTCCCTCGCACCGCCGCGAGCGGTGACGCGAGTTCTGGAGCTCTCAGCGACGCGGAAGCCGGAGCTCGTCCCGCTCCCGCGCCGCCAAGACCCCTGCCGCCTGTCGCCAGAACGTGTTCAAGTCCGCGTCGACCAGGCGCGCCTTGAGCACGAATCCGCGTGCACCGCACTCCCGCGCGTATTCGTGGCCTCCGTCGCAGGCGTCCGCCGATACCAGGAGCACGGCGAGGTCCGGGCGCTCACCGGTCAGCGCACGTGCGACGTCGAACCCGCTCTCCTCCCCCAGGCAGACGTCGAGCAACACCGCATCCGGTGCTGTGCTCGCGAGTGCCTTCCGCGCGGTGGCCAACCCGCAAGCCTCCGCGACGACGGAGTACCCCCGCGCCTCGAGAAGATCGCGAGCAGCCTGCCGGAAGACCGGCTGGTCGTCGACGATCAGAACGCGGGTGGGCGACATGCAGATGCATCCTGGACGCCGCGACGGCGATCTTCGATACCGCGGTTGCGTGATCTTTCCGACGTGCGGGGCGAGCAAGATCGTCCAGATTGGGTGACGACCGCGGGCGATCCGTCGTGGAAGCTGGCGCAACGCCCAAACCGGTCGAGAGGAATTTCGTGAGCCAGGGTGAGTCCGATGGACTGGATCGTGCCGTTCTGCCGATTCCGGACAGACCGTTCGAAGGAACACTCCCGTACGACGCCAGGGACCCAGACGCGTCGTTTCCGGCGATCAAGCCGCTTCGCCCACCGGCGGGCGCGCCCAACGTGCTCGTCGTCTTGCTCGACGATGTCGGCTTCGCCGCCGCGAGCGCGTTCGGCGGGCCGTGCGCGACGCCGACGGCTGAGCGGCTGGCAGGCAACGGCCTTAGGTACAACCGCTTCCACACGACGGCGCTGTGCGCGCCGACGCGGGCGGCCTTGCTGTCGGGGCGCAACCACCATTCGGTGGGAATGGGGGTCATCACGGAATTGGCCACCTCGGCGCCTGGGTACAACTCGGTTCGCCCCAATACCTGTGCCCCGTTGGCGCAGACGCTGCTGCTGAACGGCTATTCGACGGCCCAGTTCGGCAAGTGCCACGAGGTGCCGGTCTGGCAGACGAGCCCGATGGGCCCGTTCGACGCGTGGCCGACCGGCGGCGGAGGCTTCGAGTACTTCTACGGATTCATCGGCGGAGAGACGAACCAGTACTACCCGGCCGTCTATGAGGGCACGACGCCGGTCGAGCCCGAGACGACGCCGGAGCAGGGCTACCACTTCACCGCGGACATGACCGACAAGGCGATCAAGTGGACGCGCCAGCAGAAGTCGCTGATGCCCGACAAGCCATTTTTCATGTACTTCGCGCCGGGCGCGACGCACGCTCCGCATCACGTTCCGACGGAGTGGTCGGACAAGTACAAGGGGCGCTTTGACCAGGGCTGGGACGCGCTGCGCGAAGAGATCCTGACCCGGCAGAAGGAGCTCGGAGTCGTGCCCGCCGAGACCAAGCTGACGGCCCGGCATGACGAGATTCCGGCTTGGGATGACATGCCCGATGAACTGAAGCCGATTCTCGCCCGCCAGATGGAGGTCTACGCCGGCTTCCTGGAGCACACCGACTATCACGTCGGACGGCTCGTCGACGCGCTCGACGACCTCGGCGTGCTCGAGGACACGCTCGTCTACTACATCATCGGCGACAACGGGGCCAGCGCTGAGGGCGGGATCAACGGCAGCTTCAACGAGACATTCATCTTCAACGGCGCCGCGGCCCTCGAGACGCCCGAGTTCATGGCGGCGCACATCGACGACTTCGGCACACCGAAGGCGTACAACCACTTCGCGGTTGGCTGGGCGCACGCGATGGATACGCCGTATCAATGGACGAAGCAGGTCGCCTCACACTGGGGCGGAACGCGCAACGGCACGATCGTCCATTGGCCGCGCGGGATCGCCGCGCGCGGCGAGGTCCGCTCGCAGTTCCACCATGTGATCGACGTCGCCCCCACCGTGCTCGAAGCGGCCGGGCTCCCCCAACCGACGACTGTCAATGGGGTCACCCAGCAGCCGATCGAGGGCGTGAGCATGGCCTACTCGTTCGACGGGGCGACCGAGAATGACCGCCACGACACGCAGTACTTCGAGATGTTCTGCAACCGCGGCATCTACCACCAGGGCTGGACCGCGGTCACCAACCACAGCGTGCCATGGGTGGTGGCGGGAGCTTTGCCGCCGTTCTCGGACGACGTCTGGGAGCTCTACGACACGACTACGGACTGGAGCCAGGCGCACGACCTCGCCGCCGAGATGCCGGAGAAGCTGGCCGAACTGCAACAGCTCTGGCTCGACGAGGCGCGCAAGTACAACGTGCTCCCGCTCGACGACCGTCGCGTCGAGCGCTTCGACGCCGACCTCGTCGGCCGCCCGGAGCTCGTGAAGGGAAAGTCGCAGCTGCTCTTCGGTGGTATGGGACGCCTCAGCGAGAACAGCGTCCTCAACACCAAGAACAAGTCCCACGCGGTCACGGCGGAGGTCGTCGTGCCCGAGGCGGGCGCCGAGGGCGTGATCCTGGCCCAAGGCGGCGCCTTCGCCGGCTGGAGCCTCTACGTCAAAGATGGCCGCCCGACCTATTGCTACAACCTGCTCGGCCTGCAGCGCTTCAAGATCAGCGCGGACGCCGCGATTGCGCCGGGAACGCACCAGGTGCGCATGGAGTTCGCCTACGACGGCGGCGGCCTCGCCAAGGGCGGCACCGTCTCGCTCTACCTCGATGGTTCCAAGACCGGTGAAGGTCGCGTCGAGGCCACCGTGCCGCTGATCTTCTCCGCGGATGAGACCGCTGACGTCGGACAGGACTCCGCGTCCCCGGTCAGCGACGACTACGAGGGCGAGAGCAGCGTCTTCACCGGCACGGTCAACTGGGTGCAGATCGATCTCGGCGAGGACGCAGAAGACGCCGACCACCTGATCATGCCCGAGGAGCGCCTGCGCGTCGCGATGGCGCGCCAGTAGCGAACGGCCCAACCGGCCATGAAAGGAAACGAGCGATGACAGACACATCCCTGGATGACCTCGGCCCCGTCGACTACCTGATCGTCGAGTTCCCGGCGGGCGCGAGCAACTTCACCGGCGAGATGGCGGCAGAGCTGCTCGCGCTGGTGGACTCCGGAACGATCCGCGTGATCGACATCGTGATCCTCACCAAGGACGAGGACGGTGCCGTCGAGGCGATGGAGCTCGCCGACGTCGGCGAGCTCGGAGAGCTGCAAGCACTGGAGGCCGAGCTGGCCGAGCTGTTGGCCGAGGAGGACATCGAGCACCTCGCCGCGGCCATGGAGCCCAACAGCACCGCCGGAGTGCTGATCTGGGAGAACTTGTGGGCCGCGCGCTTCGCGTCGGCGGCGCGGCGCTCGGGCGGCCAACTGATCGCCACCGGACGGATTCCGATCCAAGCGATCATCGCCTCCCTCGAGGCCGATGACGCACTGACGAGCGTAGGAGACTGAAAATGCCCCTGAGACCAGCACGTGTGGGACGAGTGGGAGTCGTCGGCGCGCCGGTGGCGAGGACCGCAGTGGTGGCCAAGGCCGTCACACCCGGCCCTGCGCCAGTCGCGAAAACCGCGGTCGTGGCCGCGGCCGTCACCCCCGGACGACCGGGTCGCCGGCGCCGAATCTAGCCCTCGACTGCGGTAGGCGAGACGGTCGCGTTCTACGGAAAGCTCGGCGCCGCGTCGCGCAGCGAGGCGATCGAGCGTGCCGTCGAGGCCGGGCTCCTGGAGAGCTCCATCTACCCCCCGCGTGCGGAAATCACCCTGGAGGTATGACGCGCCCGC
>NZ_JAPDOD010000020.1 GCF_027587205.1 Solirubrobacter ginsenosidimutans | reverse complement strand
GCCGCAACGCGCCGCCCGCGCCGTCGAACAGCTCGCCCGCCCCGCGCAGCGATCGCGCCACCGCGCCCGCCGACGCGCGCCGGCGCGACGCCAGCGCGAGCACCGCCGTGCCCGCCGTCAGCGCGACCGCCAGCGCCACCCCCACACCCACGACCAAGAGCGCCCCGAAGCCCCGGACCATCGGCACCGGCGACAGCAGGAGCACCAGGAAGCCCACGGCCGTCGCCAGCGCGGCGGTGCAGATCGAGCGCACCGAGCGCGCCCGCGCCTGGTATTGGATCGCGTAGTCGACCGCCAATCCCAGCAACACGGGGAGCACCGCGATCGACGCCATCGTCAGCGGCAATCCCAACAGCGCCAACCCTCCGAAGACGATCGCCACCGTGCACAGCGCAAGACCCAACGGCAGCAGCCGCAGCCGCGACCGGAACAACAGCGCGAGCACCAAAGCCATCACCGCCACAGCCACCAGCAGCAGCCGCAAGATCGACGCGCTCAGCACCGACGTCAGATCCCCCGCAAGCACCGGCACGCCCGTGACCACGTAGCGCCCGCCGCCGTCGAGCTTGAACTCGGGCATCGCCACCGCGGACCGGATCAGTGCCACCGCCCGCGCGCGGGCCGCGTCCGACAGCCCCGCCTTCAAACGGACCGAGACCAAAGCCGAGTCCGCCGACGGGAACAGATACGCGAACCGCGCCTTCGGCACGCGCGCGCCCCGCGCCGGGTCGAAGACGAGCTGGTACACGAAGTCCGGGTCGTTGACCTTCGGCGCGCCCGTCAGGTTCAGCCCGTACTTGGCGTTCAACGCGAGCAGCTCCTGCGCGAACTGCGCGTACACCAGCTGCTCGGCCTGCTTGCCCAGCTTGCGCGCCTCAGCCGCCGACCTGCCCTGCCCGAGCGCGAGCTTGGTGGCCGCCTCCTTGGCACGGTCGGCCTGCGCCGCCCGCGCCCGCGTGCGGCCCTGCAGCTGCGCGGTGAGCTCCTCGACGGAGGAGTTGATGAAGGTCCCGGGCCCGTAGACCACCCGCACGGGCTTCTCGCGCGCGAGCGCCGCGCAGGCCCCGGAAGCGCCGCCCGGCACCGCCGCACCCGCCGGCGCGTTCCCCGACAGGCACCCTTCGAGCCCGAGCAACCGGTTGAGGTCGGACGTCAGGACCAGCCGCGGCAGGTCGCCGCGCACGAGCACGTAGACGGCGTCGTCGCCGAAGCGCCGGTGCACGATGTCCGTCGCCCGCCCCGAGGCCGAGCCGGAGCCGACGAGCGTCGACGTCGCCGCCGAGGGCGAGAGCCGCCAGAGCGCCAGCCCGCCACCCACCACAGCGAGCACGAGCACCACCGCGAGCACTCGCGCCGGCCGCGCTGCCACCCACGCCACCACGCGGCTACCCCCCGCTTGAGCGGGCGTCGACCTGCGGGTACTGCGTGGTCTTCCCACTCACCGTGAAGGGTCCCTGCTTGCGGCACGGCGGCGCGGCGACGCCCGTCCCGGTCGCGCCACCGAACGCGTAGGTCTGGATCTGCTGCAGCAGCTGGTCGGGGATCAGCGCCGAGGCCTGCTCGGGGGTGAGCGGCACCTGCGGGATCGGCGGCAGCCCGACCGGCGGAAGCGGCACGGCCCCGCCCACGATCGTCGCCACCGGCGAGGGGATCGCCGTCGGCACCGCGTCGACGACGTTGTTGACCAGCGTCGACGGCGTGTTGACGACCGTCGGCATCAGGTTGGACGCCACGCATTGGCGATCCTCGTACACCGGCAACCCGTTCGCGAGCTCGTCGAAGCCGCCCGCCGCGCGGTACGGGTTGGGCCGGTTGGTCGGCAACCGGTGCGGATAGACCGCGAGGTTCTCCGGGTTCAGCGGGTTGCTGGTGCGCAGGTAGTGGATGCCGGTCGCGAGGTCCTTGGCCTGGGTCGCCGCGGTCGTGTTGGCGAAGAACGAGGTGAGCTCGCGCTTGTAGCCGCCGATGAAGTCCACCGCGGGTGTGAGCTGAGCGGTCGCGGGATCGAGCTGGGCGATCAGCGGCCGCAGGTCCTCGAGCGTCTTCTCGGCCGCCGGGAAGCCCTTCACCGAGGCGTCGATCAGCGGCTGCAGCTGCTCCAGCAGGTGGCGCAGATCGGGCGAGATCTTCTCGAGCTCCTGCAGCGTCGGGGAGAGCTCGCGCGCCGCCGGCCGCAGCTGTGTGATCAGCGGGTCCGTCTCGGCGGCGAACTCGTCCAGCCGCTTGAACGTCAGCTCGGACTCCTTCTCGAACGTCGGCAGCGCCCGGAACGCGGACTTGAGCTGCTCGTCGCGCGACGCCGTCGTCGCGAACACCGTGTTGGTGTTCTGGATCAGCGAGCGCAGCTGGCCGTCGCGCTCCGACAGCGCGCCGAAGACGACGCCGGTGTTGGCGATCAGGCGCGAGACCGCGCCCTCCTGCTTGTTGAGGATCGAGACGATGTCCGCGGTGTCCTCGGCGAACGGCGCCAGGTTCCCCAACGCGTCGTTGAGATCCTGGCCGTGGCCGGAGATCGCCTGCGCCTGAGTCTGCATCCAGTCCTGGAACGCGGCCCGCGTCTGGGGGTCGAACGCGCGCAGGATCTCGTCGAGCTCGACCGTGTCCGACACCTGCGAGGCCGGCAGCTCGCCGCCCTCGGGGATCGGCTGCGCCGACGACCGGCCCGGCGTCAGCTCGACGTAGGTCTCGCCCAGCAGCGTCTTCTGGCGCAGGATCGCCTTGGCGTCCGACGGCAGCGGCGCGTAGCGCGAGCGCAGCTGGATGACGACGTCCGCCCGCCCGGTCTGCTTGTCGGGCGTGATCGTCTTGACCTTGCCGACCGGCACGCCGGAGATGCGCACGTCGGCCTCCAGCGCGAGCTGCCCCGCCTCCGCGAACGACGTGTGGAACCGGTAGCCCTTCGGCTTCAGCGGCACCGTCCCGCCGAAGGCGAGCCACAAGAACAGGAGCAGCCCGAAGCACGACAGCGCGAAGAGCACCATCGCGAGGATCTTGCCGAGGCCGGGAGCGTCCTTAACCATGCGCAATCACCCGCCCGTCGTCGGACAGATCTGCGCCGGCGAGGGCGCGTTGAGCAGCTGGACGAGCGTGCCGAGCTGCGGGTTGGCCTGGGCGACGGAGCCCAGCAGCTGCGCGCTGGAGCAGGAGAGGACGACGAGGCCGCGCCGGATCGGCCCGTGCGCGTCCTGCGTCGAGAAGATCGCATTGCCCGCGTGGTTGACCCACGACTGCCAGAAGAGGAAGCCCTCCTGGGTGTTTCCGGGCGGGTTGTAGGCGACCTCGTTGAGCAGGCGGTTGACGACCTTGAAGGAGGCGGTGAGGTCCGGTGTCGCCGCCGCCAGGTCGCGCATCGCGGGGCGCAGCTCCTGCACGGTCGGCAGCGCCGCGCGGGTGAACGGGCGGATCTCGTCGCGGATGATCGGCGTCGACTCGCGCAGGAACGGGCGCGTCGCGCGCAAGGACGGCGCGAGTGCGTTCGCCGCCGGCAGCAGCGCGTTCAGCGTCGGCCCGAGCTCGTCGGACAAGGTCTTGACCTTCCCGAGCGTCGTCTGCGTGGTCTGCAGCGTGCCCGGCAGCTTCTGAAGGATCTGCCGCAGCGACGCGTCCTGTCCCGCGAGCGTGGCGAAGACATCGTTGGAGTTCGACACGAAGCTCGCGAGCTGCGTGTCGCGCTGCCCGAGCTCGTCGGTCAGCAGCGAGAAGTTGTGGACCACGCGGGCGAGGTTGCGCCGGCGCTCCGCCAGCCCTTCGTTGATCGCCCGCGCGTACTTCGCGGTCGGCTCCAGCCGCCGGATCGCCTGCGCCAGCTCGCGCCCCTTGACCTCGCCCCCGACCCCCTGCGCGCCGTCATTCAAAAGCAGCACCAGGTAGTCGCGGGTGTCGGAGTCCAGCGCCGCGAGGATCTCGTCGAGGTTGACGTCGGGCAGCGTCTGGGAGATCGGGATCACGCCGCCCTCCTGCAGCCGGCCCGCGTCGGGCGTGCCGGGCGTGAGCTCGGCGACCATGTCCTTCAGCCCGGTCTTGGGGCGCAGCAGCACCGACGCGTTCTTGTACACCCGGTCGTACTTGGGCCGGATCCGCAGGCCGATGATCGCCTTGCCGTCGCGCAGCTTGACCGACGCGATCTCCCCCACCTCGACGCCCGCGATGTTGACCGTCTGCCCCTGGCCCGGCGTGACGGCCTGGGCGGTCGACATCTCGGCGTCGATCACGAAGAAGTCCTTGCCCACGAGTGGCACCCACCCCGGCAGCGCCAGGCGCTGCTTGCCGAGGATCACCGTCGACACCGCCGCGGCGACGACCAGCAGGCCGAGGATGGCGAGGAAGTCCAGGTAGTGCTTGCGGATCGCGGTCCTCACTTCGCCTTCTCCTGCGAAGGCGGCAACGAACCCTTCTTCGCCGTGCCGAAGGGGTGCAGCTTGCGGCGCACCGCGGAGAGGTCGGCCTCGCGGAGCAGCTTCTCGCGCGCGGACTTGACCTGTGCGGTCTCGGCGGGCGCGCCGGTCGGCAGCGACTTGGCGGCGGCGGGACCGTTGACGTCCGGGATCTTCTGCTTGTAGCAGGGCGCGTCCGGCTTGTAGGGCGGGAGCTTGCCCGGGTACGCCGGGCGGTTGCCGAGCGGGACCGCGACGTTGTTGCCGAACAGCTGCCCGGTGCTCGCGGTCTTCGATCCCAGCGAGACGCTCTGTGTGCCGCCGCCGGTCTGGAAGCGCACGTACATGCCGTTGCCGTCGGTGTTCTGGCCCTCGCCCGCGATGCCCACCAGCGCGTAGAAGAACTCCTTGTAGTTCTCCGAGCCGGTCGCGAACTCGTCGTTGATCACCTGATCGCCGGCGGGCAGCACGACGTCGCGCAGGCACTTGGACGCGAGGTCGGTCTGCGGCAAGAGCTCCGTCGCGCGATCGATCAGCCGGGCGAGATCCTGGGTCGCGGGCGAGAGCTCCTCCGCCAGGCCGCCGAGCTCGGGCTTGCCGACCAGTGCGTGGGCCTGTTCGATCCACGGGAACGCGGCGGCGATCGTCGCCGGCGTCTCGCGCACGCCCGGCCGGATCGCACGCGCGAACTCGCGCGTCGGCGGGAACGCCGCGTTCAACGAGGTGAACGCCGCGTTGGCGGTGGCGAGCGTCGGCGGGAGCTCGCGGATCGTCGCACGCAGGTTCGCCGACTCCGACGCGAACGTCGCGGTCGTCAGGTTCAGGTTGGTGATCAGGTCCTTGAGCGCGCCCTCGCTGCGGTCGAGCGCCTCGGCGGTGTTCGCCGTGCCCTTGATCAGCCGCTCGACGTCACGGCCCGGCTCGGTGCCGAGCAGCGCCTCGAGCACCTGCGCGGTCGAGCGCTCGGCCTCGGGGATGTCGTCCAGCGCGTCGTTGAAGGACTCCGCCCCGGTCTGCCCGCGCGCCAGCGGCGACGCGTCCGCGTTCTGGGCCGGGGTCGGCTTCGAGTTCAGCGAAGCGTCGAGCCCAACCAGCAGCCTCTGAAGGTCCTCGCGCGAGTCGCTCTGCAGCGACGTCAGGACCTCGTCGAGCTGCACCGGCGACGCCGTCTGGGTGATCTTGATCGTGTCGCCCGACTTCAGCACCGGCGCGCCCGGCGTGCCCGGCTTGAGGTCGACGAAGAAGTTGCCCTCGAGGAAGATGCGCGGGCGGACCTTCGCCGTCGCGTCCTCGTGGATCGGCAGCGCGGTGTCCTTGAGCTCCATCGTGATCAGCGCGGCGTTGGAACCCTCGACTCCGGTGACCGACTTGACCTTGCCCACCTCGACGCCCGCGATCCGCACCGGCGAATTGGGCCGGATCGAGTTCGCCGACTCAAACTGGGCCTTGATCTGGAACCCGTGGGTGAACGGGATGTCCTTGGTGAAGCCGAAGAACAGGATCACCGCGGCCAGGATCGCCCCCATCAGGCCGATGAAGCCATTCGAGCGCTTGGGCACGCGGCGGCCCATCTAGTTGCTGTCCTTCGAGTAGCCCTCGGTGCGCGCCTGCTGCGTGCCCGGGGGGTTGGACATGACGGTCTGCCCGGTCAGGAACGGCTCGTTGCCCGCCTCGCACTCCTTCGGCTGGCCCGGCGCCGCCGTGTTCGGGTACGGGTTGATGTGCAGGTGGTTGGCGGCGGTCGGGCCGTTGGCCGGCCCCGACGAGGGGCCGCCCTCGTTGTTGGGGCCCTGCGGCGTGGTGACGATGATGAAGCGCTGCCAGGTGCCGTTGCGGTCGCCCTCGCTCAGCAGCGAAGAGATGTTGCGGAACCACAGCGTCAGGTAGTTGCAGACGGTCTGCGTGGGCGCGAGGTAGTCGAGCGTCGGCTTGAGCGAGTTCACGAGGTCGGTCGTGTTCTGGATGCCGCGCGGGACGAGCGGGTCCTCGGCGAACGTCTTGAGCTCCTGCAGCAGCGAGTTCAGGCGCTGGTTGAGCGGCGGCGTCTTGGGCAGCACCTCGATGCCGGTCTGCAGCGCGCTCGCGAGCTCCGGCGCGGCGGTGCGCAGCGCGTGGACTCCCGGTTGCAGCTCGCGCATCAGGCCCTCGGTGTTGGCCAGGAACGGCCGCTGGCGCGGGAGGCTCTCGATGCCCGCGTCCAGCGCCGGCTTGGCGCCCGTGATCGAGTCCTGGATGTACGGGCGCGACACCACGCGCAGCGCGGCCATGGTGGCATCGACGTTGCGGAACAGCGAAGCCTGCGTCTCCGCCGCCGGAGCGACGATCGCGGCGGTGTCCGAGAGCTCGGTGACGAACGTCCCGAGCCCCGTCTGCGGGCTCGAGAGGTTCCGCATCACCGGGACGAGGTCTCGCAGCAGCGGGCGGAACGCGCCGATCGCCGTGTTGATCGACTCGCCGCGGCCCGCGAACGCGGTCCCGAAGCCTTCGAGGTTGGCCTGCGACGCCGCCCGCGTGTTCTCGTCGAACATGTTCAGGAACTCGTCGAGCTCGACCGGCGTCTTGGCGTGGACGAGGGCGATCGTGTCGCCGTCCTGGTAGCCCTGGGTCGAATGCCCGCGGGTGATCTCGACGTACTTCAGGCCGAGCGCCGAGCGCGAGCGGACCAGCAGCGTGGAGTCTTTCGGGAGCGGGCCGGCGTCCTTGTCCAGCGTCAGGCCGAGCACCGCGATCACGGACCCGTCGCGCAGCGTCTTGGGCTTGATCGTCGAGACGGCGCCGACGCGGGTCCCGCCGATCTTGACGTCGTTGCCGACGACCAATTGGGCCGCGCTCGGGACCTCCGCGTTGAGCTGGTAGGTCGGGACGAACGGCAGGCCCTTGTTGGCGTTGTAGGAGAGGAAGACGGCGACGAGGATCACCAGCACCGTCGCGGCGCCGATCAACACGGGGTTGCCCGCGACGCTTCCGCCGCGCGTCCTCATCCGCCGCCGTCCTTGCCGAACAGGTAGTCCAGCAGCGCGTCGGCGGGATCGCCGCTCGGGGTGGCGGTCTCGGTCGGTGCGGCGGCCGTCGCGGGCGCGGCCGTCTCGGCCGGTGGCGTGCCGGGCGTCTCCGTCGGCACGGACTCAAGCGGCGGGGCGGGCGTGGCCGACGCGGTGGGCGCGACCGTCGGGACGGACTCAAGCGGCGCGTCCTTCGCCCGCTTGGCCCGCTTCGACGCCGGCGTCTTCTTCGCCGTCGTCCGCTTCCCGGCCGCGACCTCCTTCTTGGCCTTCTCGACCTCCTGCCCGAGCGCGCGTGCGAGCGCGATCGCGGTCGCACGCAGCACCGGGTCGTCACCGACGGCGTCGACCGCGCTGGACACGTTGGCCGTGGCTCCGGAGGACGAAGCCGTGTCCGTCGGGAACTTCGCCGAGCAGCCCGCGACCGGCACCTGCACGTACGTCGCGCACTGGTTGACGATCAGCGCGGCGCGCAGGTAATGGCCGACGGCGTCGAAGCCGTTGACCGCGGACGCCTGGTAGAAGATGTAATCCATCAGGCGCTCGATGCCGCCGGTCTCCTGGAAGGACTCGAGCACCTGCCGCAGCGTCACGCCCACCGGCAGCACGGCCTTGGCGAGGCCGCGCAGGTCGGCGATCACGGGCTGCGCGGCTACCACCGCGGGAGTGCCGGTCTTGGCGGCCTCGCCGAGCGAGTCGACCGCGGGGATCGCGGCGGTGGAGAACGGCCCGAGGCGGCGCACGACGTTGTTGATGTCACCGGCGCGCGCGTGCAGGTCGACGAGCAGCGGCGTGGTCTGATCCGACAGCGAGCCGAGGCGCTCCATCGTCGGCTGGAGCTCGTCGAGGAACCGCGGCAGCGTCTGGATGTCCGCCTCGAGCGCGGCGCTCTTCTCGGCCGTCGCCTCGGCCACCGAGCTCGAGTTGCGGATTGCGCCCGCCACGCTCGCCCGATCGCGCGCGAGCGGCGCCAGCACCGTGTCCGAGTTGACCGCGAGCTGCTCGAGCTGCGTGTTCTGGCGGGCGAGGATCGCGAGCACCTTGTCGGTCTCCTGCAGCGCCGGGTTGGCGCGCCGGATCACGTCGTTGAGGTCCCTGCCGCGACCCGCCAGGCCGGTGCCGAGCTCGTTGAGGATCAGCGACAGCCGCGCGCGCTCGGGCTCGCGCATCGTGTTGCCGATCAGGTCGATGTCGACCGTCTGCATCGTGTTCGAAACCGGCAGCAGGAACTGGCCCTTGCCTGGCCCGCGCTGGATCTCCTTCAGCTTCGGCGGCGCCTGCGCCGTGGCCGAGCGCGGCTGCGTCGGCTTGCACTCGACGAAGCGCTCGCCGATCAGGTTCTGCGGGCGCACGATGCAGCTCGCGTCGTTGCGGAAGTCCTGGTAGCCGGGCTCGGTGATGTCGAGCACGACGGCCGCCTTGAAGTCCGGCGTGACGTCGAGCGAGGCGACCTTGCCGACCTTGACGCCCGCGATCTTGACGTCCTCACCGGGGATGACGAACCCGGCGTTGTCGAAGATCGCGCGCACCTGGTAGCCCTGCTTGTCATCTTGCGACGCGATCAGCACGATCGCCACGACGATCACCGCGAGCACGAGCACGATCGGGACGAGCCGCCTGAGCATCACGACACCACCTTGGTGGTGCCCGAAACCTGAGGTCGGTCCCGCCGCAGCCGCTGGCCGGGCTCGATCATGGGCCCGCCACCACCTGGGTGGGATCGCAATCGAGGTTGCCGCCGGAGTCGCGGTACGGCGCCGAGCCGTCGATCGGCGGCTGGCTGGCGGCGCCCGGGCAGCGCTTGAGCATGCCGGTCTGCAGGCCGTCGAGGCGCTGGGCAACCGGCAGCGGGACGAGCTGGGCGGGGCCCGCTGGCAGCTCCTCGAGCTGGAAGGCGTTGAAGATCGGCTGGATGCGCGCGTAGTGCCCGTTGGCGTCGTAGTTGGCGGCGCCGACGCCGAAGTCGCGGAACCAGCCGACCAGCTCGGGAATGTAGGGGCGCGCGAACTCGAGCACCGGCTCGCCCTTCTTCAGCGCGCCCGTGCCGTTGGCGAACGCCGGGCTCGCGACCTTCTGGAAGCCCGGGAGCTTGCGGGTCGCGTCGACGAGGTCGTTGTTGGGCCCGGGGCGGCCCAGCAGCGTCGAGAGGTCGGCGATCGTCGGCCGCGCGTCGCGCAGGAGCGGGCGCAGCTCGCGCAGGAACGGCGCCAGGTCCTTGGTCGCGGGCTTTGAGTCCGCGACCAGCGGGTCGAGGTCGTCGAGCGTCGCGCGCAGGTTCACGAACGTCGAGTTGGCGCGGCGCAGCGTCGTCGGCAGCAGCAACAAGGCCTGCGAGAGCGCCCGGTTCTCGGAGGCGATCGCCCCGGTGGTGGCGTTCGCGTTGCCGACGAGATCGGCGAGGTCGTCGCGGCGCTCGGCGATCGCGCTCACCGTGCGCGACGAGGAGACGATGAAGCGGGTCAGCGCATCCTCGTCCTCCGTCGTCTCGGTGACCAGCCGGCGCGCGCTCGAGAGCAGCGGGTTGAAGTACTCCGTCGCCGCCGCGGCTTGTGGGCCCTTGCCGTCGAGTTCGGTCTGGAAGCCCGTGATCACGCCCTGGAGGCTCTTGCGCGTCTTCGGGTCCAGGGTGTTGAAGATCTGGTCGAGGTCGACCGCCGTCGTCGTCGAGGCCGTGGTCAGCGTCGAGTGGTCGGGCAGCGTGCGGCTCGCGTCCGGCCCCGGCGAGATCGCCACGTAGCGGTTGGCGATGCCCGACAGCGACGTCAGCCGGATGATCGCCTGCGTCCCCTCGCGCAGCGGCGCGTACGGCTCCTCGACGCCGATCCGCACCGCCGCCTGGTTGGTGGAGGTCAGCTCGATCGACCGCACCGACCCCACCGCGCGGCCGCCGATCTGGACGTTGTCGCCCTTCACCAGCTGGCCCGCGTTCTCGAAGATCAGCGTGTACTCATGCCCGCCCCCGCGCACGGCGAAGAGGTAGATCGCGAGCGCGGCGACCAGCGCGACGGCGATCAGAACGGCGGAGCGGGCGACCGTCAAGCGCTTACTCCATGCCCAGCGGGCCCTTCGAGGCCCCGGACAGGAACTGGCGGACGAACTGGTTGTCGGAGTCGAAGAGCTCGTCGGCGGGCCCGGACTCGACGATCCGGCCCTTCCACAGCACGGCGATGTACTCGGCGACGCGCTTGGCGGACATGATGTCGTGGGTGATCACGACGTAGGCGCCGCCGTTCTCCTCGTGGATCTCCTGGATCAGCTCGCACAGCAGCGCAGTGCGCACGGGGTCTAGGCCCGAGTCGGGCTCGTCGAAGAGCACGATGTCCGGGTCCAGCACGAGCGCGCGAGCGAAGCCGGCGCGCTTGCGCATGCCGCCGGAGAGCTCGTTGGGCATCTTGTCGGCCGAGCCTTCCAGGCCGACCTCGCGCAGACGTCCGTTGACGATGTCGGCGACCTCGTCCTCGCTCTTGTCGGTGTGCTGGCGCAGCGGGAAGGCGACGTTGTCCCACAGGTTCATCGAGCCGAACAGCGCGCCGTCCTGGAAGAGCACGCCGAACTTCTTGCGCATCTCGAAGAGCTCTTCGTCGCGCATCCCGGGCACGGACTCGCCGTGGACGAGCACGTCGCCCTGGTCGGGATAGAGCAGCCCGACCATGTGCTTGATGCAGACCGACTTCCCGGTGCCCGACGGCCCGAGGATCATCGAGATCTTGTCGTTCGGGATCCCCATGTTGAGCCCGCGCAGGATCTTGTTGCGCCCGAACGCCTTGTGGACGTCGACGAACTCGACCGCGTCCTCGACGCCGCTGGGGCGCTTCTTTCCGGTGTGCCACTTGTATTCGTCTTCGTGGTCCGTCACGTCAACCTCCGATGGGTGCGCGTGGGTTCGCGCCCCAGAAGACCTGGGTTCCGAGCATGCCTATGAGATGGACGAGCACGATGTTCAGGACCATCGACTTCGCCGTCGCCGTGCCGACGCCGACGGGGCCGCCGCTCGCCGTGTAGCCGTAGTAACAGCCGACGAGGACGATCACGGTCGCCATGACCATCGCCTTGATCAAGCTGAAGAGGAGGTCGGGAGGGTTCTGGAACATCCAGAAGATCAGCGAGTAGCCGCCGCTTGAAACCTCGCCTATCTGTTCCACCACCGCCAAATAGGAGGCTAGGAAGCCCGCGCCGATGCCGGCGAGATAGACGAAGGGCAGGACGAGCCAGGAGGCGATCAGGCGGGTCGCGCAGAGGAAGGTCATCGACGAGATGCCCATGACCTCCAGCGCGTCGATCTCGTCGGAGATCCGCATGCTGCCGAGCTCGGCGACGATGCCGGTCCCGACCTTGGCGGCCATCATGTAGCCGAAGGCGTACGGGATCAGCTCGCGCAGATCGCACCAGGCGGCGAAGACGCCCGCGTAGGCGGGGGCGCCGGTCGCGCGGTTGAAGTAGGCGGCCTCGATGCCGCACTGCAGGCCGATGATGAACGTCAGGCCCCAGATCACGAGCGTGCTCGAGAGGATCAGCACGCCGGCCTGGCGCAGCGCCTCGCCGAAGTACTTGAAGACCTTCAGGCCGAAGACCTCGCCGACGACGCGCCCGGAGAAGCGCATGATCTCGCCGAACGTCGCGAGCCAGTCGCGCGGGACCGCCAGCCAGTCGTTCATTTGATGTTGAGGATGTCGGGGTGGGTGGCCAGCAGCGTCTGCGTGAACACGTAGTTGAACGCGAAGACGCCGAGCGTCGAGATGACCACGGCCTGGTTGACGGCGCGCCCCACGCCCGCGGCGCCACCGCTCGCCGTCATGCCCTTGTAACAGCAGACGACCGCGATGATCGCGCCGAACAGCGTGCACTTCAGGACGCTGCCCCACAGGTCCGGGATGCTCGCGTTGGTCAGCAGGTTCGCGAAGAACGGGCCGACGGGCTGCTGGTTGACGCCGTTGGCGACGAGGCCGCCGAAGATGCCGAAGAGCACGGCGAAGACGTCGAACATCCCCGTCACGAGCATCAGCGCGAGGAAGCGCGGCACGACGAGGTTCTTCACCGGGTCCACGCCGAGCACCTGCAACGCGTCGAGCTCCTCGCGGATCTTGCGCGCGCCGAGGTCGGCGGTGATCGCGGTGCCCGCCACGCCGGCCAGCACGATCGCGGTCACGAACGGCGCGAACTCGCGGATCGACGCCAGCACGAAGAAGCCGCCGAGCCGGTCGTTGGCACCGAACAGCGTCAGGAAGTTGGAGGCCTGCAGCCCCGGCGCCGCGTAGCCGAACGCGATCGTCGAGATCATCAGGGGGAACCAGCACAGGCGCAGCGCGAACAGGAACTGCTGGACGAACTCGCCGCCGTACGGGTAGGGCGGACGGATCGCCGAGACGATCGTCTTCCCCGTAAGGATCATCATGTCCCCGACTTCCTCCAGCAAGCCCTTTGCCGGCAGGAAGACGCGGTCAGCGGCGCTGCGAACCACCTGTCTCCTCTCCCCTCTAGAGGCGCCTAGATTACGGGCTTGGAACGTGTTGACGCGCAGTTACTTGCGCAAACGGGCCAGGAGCATCACATCCACGCGGCGCCCTCTTTCCAGATTGCGGCCGATCATCACCCCCTCCTCGACGAACCCGAGCGAGGTGGCGAGCGCCCTCGCGGCCCCGTTGTCGGGCGTGGTGGTGATCTCGATCCGCTCGAGCTCGAGCTGCTCGAACGCCCAATCGACCAACAGGCTGACCGCCTTACCGCCGACGCCGTGCCCGCGGGCGGCGGGCACGAGCCAATAGCCGACCTCCGCCCGTTTGTGGCGCCACGCGAGCGTGTGGAGCATCACGTGGCCGAGGAACGGGCGCTTGGTCTCGTCGGTCACCGCCAGGCCGAGGAACTCGCCGCGCGCCCGCAGCCCGGGCTGGCGGGCGATGAAGCGCCGCACGCCGTTCTCCGTCGGGTCCTCCTCGGCGCCGATGACGATGCCCAGCTCGGGGTCCTCCCGGAACGCCTGCGCGAACGCGCCCGCGTCGCGGGCGCGCAGGCGGCGCAGCGCGACACCGTCGCGCGAGAGTCCTTCCGGCACGGGCAGGCTCGGCACTGGCGCGCGAGATTAACGCCCGCTGGTACGTTCCGCAGTCAAATGCGCCGCGCCGTCATCGTCCTCGCCGTGCTCGCCACCGGCTGCGGCGCGGCCGAGCGCCAGGACGCGGACGAGCCCTCGGGCGAGTTCAAGGTCCAGATCGTCTCGGCGACCTTCCCCAAGCGCCAGCACATCGCCGAATCCGTGCAGCTGCGGGTGCGCGTCAAGAACGCCGACGACGAGACCCTGCGCAACGTCGCCGTGACCGTCGAGACCAAGCCCGTCGAAGGCAACGCGGCGATCTCGTTCGGCCAGCGCTCCAACGACCCCGCGCTCGCCGACTCGGGCCGGCCGATCTGGGTCCTGGATGCAGGACCCGTCGGCGGCGACGTCGTCACGGTCAACACGTGGTCGGCGGGCACGCTCGGCCCTGGCGAGTCCAAGGTCCTGGTCTGGAAGCTCGTCGCCTCGCGCGCCGGCCGCTTCACGGTCGACTACCGCGTCTCCCCGGGCCTGACCGGCCGCGCGACCGCGGCCCAGGGCGACACCAGCGGCTCCTTCGACGTCACGATCGCCGACCTCCCGGTCCCCGCGCGCGTCGGCGCGGACGGACGCGTGACTAGAGCGGCGTTACGTTGACGGCCTTCGGGCCCTTGGGACCGGCTTCCGAGTCATAAGACACCCGCGCGCCTTCACGGAGCGTGCGGAACCCGTCGGCGTTGATGCCTGAGTGATGGACGAAGAGGTCAGCGCCCTGGTCGTCGGGGGTGATGAACCCGAAGCCCTTGTCGTCGTTGAACCACTTCACGGTGCCGGTCGCCATTTGGCCTCTCCACTGCGCTTTCGCCGGGCCACACGCCCGGCCGGAGCGCGGAAAAGTACCAGTGTTAAGTGCGTGCGTGATGCTTGACATGTTCACAACCAGTGACCTTGTCGCGAGCGTCGGCGTAGACGGTGTCAGTGCCCGAACCGCAGTTGATCTTGTCGCGCTCTCCGTCGCGGGCGTCGATCGTGTCAGCACCGGCCCCGGACTCGACCAGATCGCGGCCCGGCCCGGGGTCGATCCGGTCCTTCCCGCCCCCGGAGGAGATCTCGTCGTTGCCCTTGCCGCCGTCGATGCGGTCGTTGCCGGACTCGGTCGCGATCAGGTCGTTCCCGGCGCCGGCGTCGATCGTGTCCGAGCCCGGCCCGGTCGCGATCCAGTCGTCGCCGTCGCCCGCGTCGATCTTGTCGATCCCGGTGCCGCCGTCGATCTCGTCGTCGCCCGTTCCGCCGACGATCGTGTCGTTGCCGACGTCACCGGAGATCGAGTCGACCCCGGGCCCGCCGTCGAGGTGGTCGTTGCCACGCCCGCCGAGCAGGACGTCGTCGCCGTCGCCGCCGCGCAGGACGTCCTCGTCGCCGGAGCGGTCGTCGTCGTCCGTGCAGACGTCAGGCCGCTCCGCACCGGGCGGGCAGACGCCGTCGCCCTGGATGCGGTCGTTGCCCGGCCCGCCGTCGATGCGGTCCTTGCCGCCGAGGCCGAAGACCGTGTCGTCCCCGCCTTTGGCGAGCACCTGATCCTCGGTCGGCGTGCCGAACAGGAAGTCACCGAGGTCGGTGCCTTCGATCGTCACCGCGGCGGTCGCGGGCGCCGCCACGGCGAACGTCAAGGCCAGCGCCGCGGCCGCGATCCGTCCCAACATCATCCTGGGCATTGGAACCCAGGATGACGCCGGAAGGTTCGGCCTACCTATGCAAACGAGGAGCGATGATCCGGTAGGCCTTCAAGCCGAGGCCCAGCCGTTCACGATCCTCCGACAGCAGAGGGTCCAGGCCCGTCAGCTCCTTCACCCGCTCCAGGCGGTACGCGACCGTGTGCCGGTGCGCGTAGATCGCCGAGGCGGTCGCGTTCATGTTGCAGTTGCGCTCCAGGTACGCCGACAGCGTCCCCACGAGGTCCGTCGAATACTGGCCGTCGTAGGCCACCAGCGGCGCGACGGTGTCGTCGTAGAAGGACCGCACCTCCTCGGGGTGCGAGGCCAGCACGCGGAACAACAGGCGGTACGTACCGGTGCCGATGTCCTCGTCGATCGGGACGTCTGAACGGCGCAGGACGTCGAGCACGAGCTCGGCCTCCTGGATCGCGCGCCCGAGGTCACCCACGTCGGCGTAGAAGGACGACACGCCCACGGTCCCGTGGCGCTGCAGCCGCGCCGCCAGACGGCGCGCCGCGGTCAGCGTGGCCGAGGCGTCCGCCCCGCCGACGGCCGGCAGCAGCGCGTAGACCCGCCCTGAGCCTCCGCCGCCGTCCATGTGCTGGGCGAGCGCGCCCGGGTGCTCCCCCGCGATCGTCGCGACCACGTGCCGCGGGCGATCCGAGGAGAGCTCCGCGCACAGCGCCACCGCCCCGCGCGAGAGATCGCAGCCCAAGCGCGCGGCACGACGCAGGACCTCGTCGGGCTCCAGGTCATCACGTCCGCGCAGCTCCTCCAGGAAGGACCCGCGCAGGTTCTGCTCGACCTCGAGCCGCGCCTCTTCGACGGCGACCTCGGTCAGGCAGGCCACGGCGGCGACGTGCAGGAACTCCATCGCGTCGGGAGCCGGCTCGTCGTCTGAGAGCAGCAGGACCGCGCCCAACTGCTCGTCACCTGTGGCGATCGGCACCTCGGCCGCCACACCCGGCGGCACGGCGGCCGCCCGGGCACGCGCCCGCTCGCCGACGTACCGGCGCAGCCCCGCGAGATCGGCAACGGCTCCGGAGGCCGCCGCCGCGCCCAGGCGCGGAACGACGATCGCCACGACCCCACCGGTCTCCGACGCGGCCAGCGCGGCCACGCCTTCGAGACCATCACCGCTCAGGACCGCGTCCACCATCCGCAAGTGCACGGCCCTCACCCGCTCCATCACGGTGGTTCCGCGATCTTCCGGCTGGACCTCCATCGCCACGTTCAATACGCCTCCTTCACTGGGCGGGGCGGCTGTGGTGGGCCGCCCCGCTCAAATCCGCCTTATGGCCAGGGTGCCTCTAAGAGGCCGCCTGCGCGGCGACCCCTGGGTGTGCCTGCAGGGTCTCTTCGCCGGACTCGCCCGTGCGAATCCGGTAGGCCTCCTCGACCGGCAGGACGAACACCTTGCCGTCGCCGATGGAGCCGGTGCGAGCGTGCTTGAGGATCGCGTCGACGACCGTCTGCACGTCACCGCTGGCGACCACGCACTCGATCTTGACCTTCGGCCGCAGCCAGTTGGTCAGCTCGGCGCCGCGATAGCGCTCGGTGATGCCCTTCTGGCGCCCCGATCCCTTGACCTCGGAGATCGACAGGGACGGGAACCCCAGCTCGAGCAGCTCCATGCGGATCGGCTCGAATGCCTCGTGTCGGATGAATGCCTCGATCTTCTTCATGCGGGAACCTCACGGGTCGTGGCCGCGGGCGACTGACCGAGTCCGACCGGCGTGGCGGCCGGTGCGTACCCGACCAGTTCCGGAGCCGGGATGAATTGCTCCGGGTAGCCGTACATGCCGTGCTCGGAAATGTCCAGTCCGGCGTCCTCTTCCTCGGCGCTGACGCGCAGCCCGTAGGTCTTCTTGATGAGGAAGAAGGTGAGGTAGGAACAGCTGAACACGAAGGCGAACGCGGCGAGGACGCCGACGATCTGGTCGAACAGCTGCGTGAACGAGCCGGTGTAGAAGAGGCCGCCCTCGCCCACCCCGTTCTTCGCGGCTAGGCGCGGCGCCGTGAAGAGCCCGCAGGAGATCGTGCCCCAGATGCCGGCCAGACCGTGCGCGGAGAGCGCGCCGACCGGGTCGTCGATGTACTTGTCGATCGCCAGCACGCCGACGACGACGATGACGCCCGCGATGCCGCCGATGATCGGCGCCGCCCACAGCTCGACGTAGCCCGACGGGGCCGTGATCGCCACGAGCGCGGCGATCGCGCCGTTGCCGGCCATGCCGATGTCGATCCGCTTGGTCTTGAAGTACATCATCGCGACGGCGGTGATCACGCCCGCGGCGGCCGCGAGGTTGGTGACCATCGCGATCTCCGGGAAGCGCCCGTCGAGCGCGTTCAGGCCGGACCCCGGGTTGAAGCCGAACCAGCCGAGCCACAGGATCAGCACGCCGAGACCGAACAGCGGCATGTTGTGGCCGGGAATGGCACGCGGCTTGCCGTCAGGACCGTACTTGCCGCGGCGTGCGCCGAGCAGCAGCAGCGCGGCGAACGCGCCGGTGGCACCCATGAGGTGGACCACGGTCGAACCGGCGAAGTCCTGCATGTGGAAACTCGTGGCGAGCCAGCCGCCGCCGAAGATCCAGTGGGCGCCGATCGGGTAGATGATCGACGAGAACACGATCGCGTAGATCACGTAGACGCCGAACTTGATCCGCTCGAGCGTGGTGCCCCAGACGATCGCGAGCGAGACCGCGGCGAACACGAACTGGAAGAACCAGAGCGTCTCGACGGTGATCGTGCCCTGCGCGACGTCGACGAGCGGGAAGTTCTTGCCGGCGTCCACGCCGGCCAGGAAGAAGCCGCTTGTGCCGATGAACTGGTTGCCCTCGCCGAAGGCAAAAGCGAAGCCCACGGCGTAGAAGCAGATGGCGCAGATCGAGAAGTTGACCAGGATCTTCGCGACCACGGTGCCGGCGTTCTTTCCACGTGAGAAGCCGATCTCCAGGAAGGCGAAGCCCGCCTGCATGAACATCACCAGGATGCCGGCTACGAGCACCCAGACGGAGTTGAGCCCGACCTCAAGCGGCAGCTTGCCGTCGTTGGCCAGCTGAAGTGTCTTGCCATCGGCCAGCGCTGCTGTGGGCAGCGCCATGAGTGCGAGCAATCCGGCACCCGCACCGGCGGCCCAACGGGTCCTACGCATCCATCCTCCTCTGTCAAACAGCATCGAGGAGCATGCTCGCTGGAGGCCTATCTCACGGCATTGTCCCGGTGTCGAAGATTCGATCCGCGCCGTTGTCCCTGCGGTCGAGCGCCGGCTCTGACACCTGTACAACCAGTACGGCGACGTCGTCGCGGTTGACGCCGCCACCGGCCGCGATGGCGCTGGCGAGGCAGGCCTGGGCGGTCTGCTCGGCGGTGTCGGTGTGCACCCGCGCCAGGAGCGTCCCCACCTCCGCGGTGGTGAGCGTGTGCTGCGGAGCGGCGGCCTCGGTGAGGCCGTCGGTGTAGAGCAGGAGCGTGTCGCCGGGCTCCAGGTCGACCTCGCTGTCGGCGATGTCCGGATCGTCGACCACGCCGAGCAGCGTGCCCGCGCAGGGCAGCTCGCGCGGCCGGCCCGCGGCGTCCAGCACCACCGGCGGCGGGTGCCCGCCGCAGGCCGCGCGCAGCCGGAACCCGCCGCCCGGGCGGGGTGTCAGGCGCGCGAAGATCGCGGTCAGGAACTGCCCCGGCCGGCTCTCGTCCAGCACGGCGCGGTTGAGCGCCTCCAGGACAGCCGCGGGGGACTCGTGCGCGTGCGCGGCGGCGCGCACGGTGTGGCGCGCGAGGGCGGTCAGCGCGGCCGCGTCGACGCCCTTGCCGCAGACGTCGCCGATCGCCACGCCCCACGCGTTCTCGCCGATCGCGAACGCGTCATAGAAGTCCCCGCCCACCTCGACGCCCTTCGCCCCCGCCTCCAGGCGCCCGGCGATGTCCAACCCCGGGATCTCGGGGAGCGCGCGCGGGAGCAGCGACTGCTGCAGCGTCTGGGAGACGGTGTGCTCGCGCTCGTAGAGCTGGGCGCGGGCGATCGCGATCGCGGTCTGGGCCGCGAGCGCGTTGAGCAGCCCGCGCTCGTCGGCGTCGAACTCGATCGGGCGGGCGTACCCGAGCGAGAGCACGCCGAGCGTGCGCCCGTAGGCGACGAGCGGGAGCGACGCGTACGCGCCGGCACGCGGATACGGCGTGCCGGCGAGCCCGGGATAGCGCTCCAGCAGCGTGGCCTCGGCGGAGATGAAGATGGCCGTGGCGGTGCGGGCGGCGTCGGTCGCGGGCATCCGCTCCGCCAGCGAGAGCCTGCCCCAGCGCCCGCGCGCGCCGTCGTCGAGACCCTGGTCGCTGACGATCTCCAGCTCGTAGCGGTCGGCGTCGAGCAGCAGCAGGACGGCGGCCTCGGCATCCAGCGCGCCGCGCGCCTGCTCGATCGCCACCGCCGCGACGTCTGAGACCGTGACCGCGCTGGCCAGCGCCGAGGTCGCGTCCTGCAGGCGCTCGCGCGCGTTCTCCGCGCGCCGGCGGGCGGTCACGTCGCTCATCGCCTTGCCGACCGCGAGCAGCTCGCCGCGATCGTCGCGGACCGGGAAGTAATTGGCCTCGAAGCGGCGGCCGTGCAATGCGACGTCGACATCGAGGATCGGCTCGCCGGTCTCCACCACCTGCCGCAGCGCGCGCTCGACGTCGTTCTGGCCCGTGACCTCGCCGGCGGTGCGGCCGAGATGCTCGGCGGCGGGCACCTGGTTCATCCGCGCCAGCGCCTCGTTGACGCGCAGGAAGCGCAGGTCGAGATCGAGGAAGGCGATGCCCAGCGGCGAGTCGCGGAAGACCGCGTCGAGCTCGGCGAGGTGGCGCTCGGTGGCACGCTCGAGGCGCTCCGCGCTGACGTTGAACGCCTGCGCGAGCTCCGCCGTCTCCGGTGGGCCGTCCTCGGGCAGGCGGGTCTGGAAGCGGCCGGCGCCAAGCTCGCGGGCGAACTTCTGCAGCCGGTTGACGGGGACGACGATCGCGCGGTGGGCGGCGAAGGCCAGCACCGCGATCAGCACCAGCAGGACCACGAGGCCACCGATCGCGATCCGGGTCGCGCGCGTGCGCAGGTGCTTGCTGTCGGCGCGCAGCTGCATCTGCTGGGCGCGCTTGGTCGCGGCGAAGCTCGTCAGGGCGGAGCGGAACGCGCTCAGGCGGACGTCGCTCTGCCGCGCGGCCGCCGCAGGATCGGCGCGTGGGTCGGCGACCACGCCGGCGAGAAACGCGGCGTACTCCGCGGCCTGGCGGTTGATCTCGGTCACCCGCGCCCGCTCCGGCGCGCCCGTCTGCGAGGCGAGCAGCCTCCGCGAGGCGGCGGGCACCGCCGCGCGCGAGTGCTCGAACGCCTCGCGCTGCACGTCGTCGCGCGTCACGACGAACCCGCGTGCGCTGCTCTCCATCTCCAGCGCGAGCCGTTCGAGCGTCGCCGCCGCGTTGACCCCGTCGGTGACCGAGCGGCCCTTCTTCGCCAGGCTGGTCTGGTCCGAGAGGCCGTTGAGCAGAACGCCGAATGTGATCAGCGAAACCAGCGCGATCAGCCCCGCGGCGCCGAGCACGCGGAATCGGAGGCCCAGAGGTCGGCGCACGCGGCGCACTCTACGAGCTTGTTGACGACACGTGGGGGGTTGCCGGGTGCCCCCGCGACTGGCAGGATCGCGCCGGGAGGCTTGCCCATACCGCCATCTGCACCAATTCCCGGCGGCGCCGAAGCCGCCCACGCCGAGCGGCTGTTCGCGCTGTCCCAGGATCTGTTGGGCGCCGCCGACGCGAACGGCTACCTGCGCTGGGTCAACGCCGCGTGGGAACGCACGACCGGCTGGACGCCGGCCGAGCTCTACGCGCGCCCGTACCTGGACTTCATGCACCCCGAGGACCGCGACAAGGTGATGGCGTTCGCGCTGGCGCTCGAGCACACGCACCGGGGCGAGAGCGGGCAGGTCGAGGCGCGGGCGCTGTGCAAGGACGGCTCGTTCCGCTGGTTTCGCTGCAGCGCGGCGGTGGCGATCGAGGGCCCGGAGCCGCTCGTCTACCTGTCGGCGATGGACGTCACCGACCTGCACGAGGCGGTCGAGCAGCTGGCGGGCGAGCGGACGCGATCGGTGCGCCGTACGGCCGAGCTCGAGCGCTCAAACGCCGAGCTCGAGCGCTTCGCGGGCGTCGTCTCGCATGACCTGCGCCAGTCGCTGACCGCGGTCTCGGGGTTCCTGGCGCTGCTGGAGAGCCGCTTCGGCGGCGAGTTGCCGGAGGGCGCGGGCGGGCTCCTGCTGCTCGCGCGCGAGAGCTCGGAGCGGATGCACTCGCTCGTCGACGACCTGCTCGCGTACGCGCGCGTCGGACATTCGGGCCGCGACCCGGAGCGCGTGGACGTCGGCGAGCTCGTCCACCGGCTCGCCCCGACCGCCGCCGCGGGCGCCGTGCTGGAGATCGGCGAGCTGCCGGTGGTTCTCGCGCGCCCGCGCGAGTTCGAGCAACTGCTGGCCAATCTGATCTCCAACGGGGTCAAGTTCGTCGCGCCCGACGTCAAGCCGCGCGTGAGCGTCGTCGCGATGCCCGACGGGGCGGCGTGGCGCTTCGAGATCGCCGACAACGGCATCGGCGTCGCCGCGCCGCACGCGCAGCGGATCTTCGGCATGTTCGCCCGCTCCCCCGCGGGCGAGCAGTATCCGGGCACCGGGATCGGGCTCGCGATCGCCCAGAAAGTCGTGGAAGCGGCGGGCGGGCGGATCTGGGTGAAGCCGCGCGAGGGTGGGGGTAGCGTGTTCTGCTTCACGTGGCCCGGGCTCACGTGAGTCGAACGCGAAGCCCGTCTCTTTGGACACGTGGACAAAGAGCCGTGTCGCGCGCCCGCCTAGGGTAAGGCGCGCTGTCTCGATCCTGAGGAGGATTCCGCCCGAATGCCGTCCCGCACCCGTACGCCAAATGTCGCCGCCGCCCAATGGAGCCCCAACGGCGGCGCCCTTGGCCAGGCGGACCTGACCCAGCCCAGCGCCAACGTCTACGGCGAGAACGTCTTCTCGATCGCCGTTCAGCGTCAGCGCCTGCCCAAGGGCGTCTTCAAGCAGCTCGAAGCGACGATCGCCAAGGGCGAGCCGCTCGAGTCCTCGCTCGCCGACGCCGTCGCCTCGGCGATGCGCGAGTGGGCGATGGAGCGCGGGGCGACGCATTACACGCACTGGTTCCAGCCGCTCACCAACACGACGGCCGAGAAGCACGACTCCTTCTACGGCCCGACCGGCGACGGCAACGCGCTCGCCGAGTTCTCCGGCAAGGAGCTCATCCAGGGCGAGCCGGACGCGTCCTCGTTCCCGAGCGGCGGCCTGCGCTCGACGTTCGAGGCCCGCGGCTACACGGCGTGGGACCCGTCCTCGCCGGCGTTCCTGCTCGAGAACCCCAACGGCGCGCTGCTCTGCATCCCGACGGCGTTCACCTCGTGGTCGGGCGAGGCGCTGGACAACAAGATCCCGCTGCTGCGCTCGATGGACGCGCTCTCAAAGTCCGCCGTCCACGCGCTCTCGATCCTCGGTGAGCCCGCCGAGCACGTCTTCACGACGGTCGGTCCGGAGCAGGAGTACTTCCTGATCGACGAGCAGTACTACTTCGAGCGTCCTGACCTGGTCATCACCGGGCGCACCCTCTTCGGCGCGAAGCCGCCGAAGGGCCAGGAGCTCGACGACCACTACTTCGGCTCGATCCCCGAGCGCGTACTCGCGTGCATGATGGAGACCGAGTCCGAGCTCGCCCGCCTCGGCGTGCCGATCAAGACCCGCCACAACGAGGTCGCGCCGGCGCAGTACGAGGTCGCACCGATCTTCGAGAACTCCAACGTCGGCTCAGATCACCAGCAGCTGACGATGCAGATCATGCAGAACGTCGCCCGCCGCTACGGGCTCGTCTGCCTCCTGCACGAGAAGCCCTTCGCCGGCATCAACGGCTCCGGCAAGCACAACAACTGGTCGATGGGCACCGACACGGGCATCAACCTGCTCGACCCGGGCGCCACCCCGCACGAGAACCTGCTCTTCCTGTTCTTCTGCTCGGCGGTCATCCAGGGCGTCAACAAGCACCAGCAGCTGCTGCGCGCCTCGGTCGCCAACGCCGGGCAGGACCACCGCCTGGGCGCCAACGAGGCCCCGCCGGCGATCATCTCGATCTTCCTCGGCGCCGACCTCGAGAAGGCGTTCCTGGCGATCGAGTCCGGCAGCGGCGACGCCGCCACCCCGCAGGCGTACCTGGAGATGGGCGCCTCGGTGCTCCCGCGCCTGCCGCTGGCCGGCGGCGACCGCAACCGCACCTCGCCGTTCGCCTTCACCGGCAACAAGTTCGAGTTCCGCGCCCTCGGCTCGTCGATGGCGCTCTCGATGCCCAACACCGTCCTGAACACGATCATCGCCGAGGCGATCGACGACCTCGCCGCCAAGCTCGCGGGCAAGACCAGTGACGGCGTCTCGATCGAAGAGGCCGTGCTGGACGTCGTCAAGGCCAACTGGGTCGAGAACAAGCGGATCGTCTTCTCCGGCGACAACTACTCGCAGGAGTGGCACGACGAGGCCGAGACCCGCGGCCTGGCCAACCTGCGCCAGAGCCCGGACGCGCTGCCCTGGTACGTCGCCCCGAGCACCGTCGCGGTCTTCGAGAAGTACGAGGTGCTCTCCGAGCGCGAGCTCGAGTCCCGCTACGAGGTCGCGGTCGAGCAGTACATCACCACGCTGAACATCGAGGCCGAGACCGCCGCGACGATCGCCCGCACGATGCTCCTGCCCGCCGCCGTCCGCTGGCTCGAGACGCTGCAGAAGGTGGGCATCGCCAAGCTGCTCGACGAGACCGCCGGCCTGGTCGACGAGTTCGTCGACCGGATCTTCGTCCTGGAGGCCGCGAACCGCGACCACCCGGAGGACGGCGAGCTCATCGACGAGGCCAAGTACGTCCAGACCACCGTCTTCGAGGCGATGGGCAGCGTCCGCGAGATCGCCGACAAGCTCGAGCGCATCGTCCCGGACGACCTCTGGCCGCTCCCGAAGTACTCGGAGATCCTCTTCATCAAGTAACCCCGCTCCGGCACCGGCGCGGTACCCGGAAGCCCTGCCCTTGCGGCAGGGCTTCTGTCGTTCTACGTACTGCGCGGCTTCGTCGCGGCCGCGAGGCGCGCCTTGGCGGCGGCCTCAGCCGCGACGATGCTCGCCGTCACGGCGGCGGCGTCGACGGTGGGCGAGGCGGCGGCGGCCTGCCGGGCTCGCTCGGCGGCGGCCGTGCTCGCGACCTGCGCCGCGTCGAACGCCTGCGGTGTCGTCTCGCGCGGGTCTTCCTGTCCACTCCGGGTCCGGTCGGTCCGCTCCGGCGGAACGTTCGTCTTCCGGTTGGGCTCCGGCCATTCTCCGCGCTGAGCGCCATGGATGGTCGTATTCAGCGGATCTGCTCCGTGTGTTCGCAGTGAAGGCCCGACCTACGACCTGGCTACAGCATCCCTGATCCGGGGCGCCCGCGCCACCCGCGGGACGAATTCGTCAGCCGATCGCGCGCAGGACGAACGGGCCGAGGGTGGTCGAGAACGCGCGGGTGATGTGGCTGCCGTCCTTGCGGACGAGCACGCCTCCGATCACCGACGGGCATTTGGTTGCGTCGCACATGTACTTGGTGAAATCGAGCACCTTGACGCGGCCTCCCGCCGCCTTGCTCTGAGGGTCGGGGAGGAGCTTGGTCGCGCGTGGGAGTGCGCAGGTCGTGCCGATCGAGAGCTTCGCGCGCAGGCGGCGGCTCACGCAGCCGTTCTCCGGGCCGAAGGTCTCGGGCGTGGCGCGGATGACGAAGATCCGGCGGACGCTCGACGGCAGCGCGCGCAGGGCCTCACGGGCGCCCTCGGCCGGGTCGCGGGTGAAGTCGGCGCTCGCGCGGGCGGCGACGAACACGGTGTGGATCTCGTGATGGTCGGCGAGGAACTGGCGCAGCTGACCCTGCCAGCGGTGGCACTCGTCGGAGTCTTTGTCCGTACGCAGCTTCGCGCCGGCGGTGTTGTAGGGACAGCCCGAGCGGGTGATCGAGATGCCGCGCCAGCGCTTGGACTGGGCGACCACCTCCAGCGCCGCGCGCCAGTGCTCGGCGTGGCTGTCGCCGATCACGGCGAACGTCGCGCGGGCGCGGTCCGGGGCGACGCCGAAGTAGCACGGGTAGACCAGGCCATGCGGCTTGTAGGGCGCGCAGGGCGCGTTGGGGGTGAGCAGCGCGTCGCTCGGGGTCGGGGTGACGACCTTGCGCAGCGCCGCGTTGGTGCACGGGTGGGCGGGGTCGCGCGCGGCGGCGCCGAAGCAGTCGGGCACGGCGAGCAGGCGCGCTCGGGCGGTGGCCTCCGGGATCGCGTCGGTGCCGCCGTCCCAGGTCGACAGGACCGACCACTTGAAGGGACCGAACGGCAGGCCGGCGTCGACGGGCGTGAACGCGGCCGTGAACGTGCCGTCGGCGTAGCTCTCCGTCGAGACCACGCGGGTCGCCTTGCCGGGCGGGTCGAGCGGGACGCGGCGCAGGATCGGCGTGCCGTGGGCGGTCGCCGCGACGCACAGGGCAGCCTTCGTGGTCCCGTATCTGACCGTCAGGCACAGGGCTCGTGGGCCTCGGTGGTCGAGCTGCTGCGGCTTCCACTCGCCGCGGGTCTTGATCGTCAGCGTGAGGTTGGTGCCGTCCTGGCCGAGCGAGGCGGATGCCAGGTCAAGCGGGCCCGCCTGCGGGTTGGCCGGCGACTCGTACACGGCGGGCGCCGGGTTCCATGGCGGAGGTGGAGCCTCGAACACGGGTCCGGCACCCTACACGGACCGGATTCCGGAGCCCGCACGGTCGCGGGCTCCGGGCGCGGGGACGCTAGGGGACGAGCAGCTCTTTGAGCCGCTCGCCGCCCGATTGCGGGGTGGCCGGCGGCGGCGTCTCGTCGGGCGACTCGGCCAGCGGCGAGTCGTCGGCGCCGGCGACCGGCGACTCGTCGACCGGGTCGGCGACGGGCGAATCGTCCACCGGGGCCGGGTCGCCGTGCAAGCTCGAGTTGCGCTCGTAGGCGGCGATCGCGTCGCGGACGTACGCCTCGCCGAACTGGTCCGGCGTCAGCGGCGCGTGGGCCGGCGATTGCGCCTCGGCGGTCGCCGGCGCCGGTGCGGCGGCGGTGTCCGCGGTCGTGTCGGCCGCCGCGGCGGTGCCGGAGCTGCCCGCCAGCGCCGCGTCACGCTTGAGCGCGGACGTGCGCAGCGCGTCCATGACGTGGTCGTACTGGTTGACCGACGTGCGGTCGGCCGCCGGGTTCCACGGGTTGCGATCGGCCTTCGGCGCGGGAACCAGCTGGTCGACCGACTTCATCGCCACGCCGTTCGGCCCGAGCCGCGTCGCGACCTCGAAGTCCTGCTGGGTCAGGGCCGCCGTCGAGCTCGTATGGCGGGCGGTGCCGCTGGCGAGCGGCCCGAGGCTGCGCTCGTCGTCGACGACCTTCTGGATGCTGTTCACCCGTTCGACGACAGGGCTGGTGCTGCTGGTCGGCCAATCCCGTTCCGGCCACTTGGGGCTTGCGGCGCCCCCTACGGTCATGCTCATCGTGTTCGGTCGCTCCTGGGTCTTCTGACGAAGATCCCACCGAGGACCTGCCCCTTGAATCGGCACGGTCCGCTCATGCGCTGAGCGGACTCGACAGATGGTCTACGCGCTGTCGAAGGTGCCGCAGACGCGATCGAAGCGCCCGGCGCGCAGATCCGCGGGCGAGATCAGCAGTTGGAGCCGGCCGGCATCGGCGACCTCGAACCCGAAGTCGTCGTCGGGGCCCATCGTGAAGAGGTGCCGCCAGGTGTCCTTCGGCCGCTCGGCGCGCGCCGAGCAGGCATCCCCACCGTTGGGCGCAACCGAGTAACCGAGCAGCTTGGTCTCGACGAACGGCTTCCCGTAGAGCGCCTCCTGGAAGCTGAACCACCCGTCGAAGCCACCCGCGGGCTTCACGTCCTCGAGCGGCGGCATCAGGTGGTCGGAGTCGAGCGCGAAATCCGGAATGCCCGGGCGCTCCGCGAAGCGCAGCGTGACCGGCTTCAGGCGCATGACCGTCCCGCCGCCGGGCGCGACCGTGCGCTTCAAGCGCGCCCCCGGGCGGGCGTACAGCACAGCGGAGCAGTCACCCGCCCACATCCCGTACTCGGTCTCACCCTCCTCGAACTCGACCCAGGTGAAGAACAAGAGGGTCCCGCCGAGGCGCCGGAGCTCGCCCGCCCCGCTCGGCAGATCGCTCACACGCACCTGCGCCAGGAAGCTCTGCGGCTTGCCCTTGCAGCGCGGCCACTTCACCCCCACCGGAAGGTCGGGATCGCCGCCGAGCCGCGACGTTCCGAGAACGCCCGGCAAGCGCCCCGTCCCCGCCGGACGGAAGAACTCCGTCGGCCGCGACGCGGCGACCAGTTGGTCGGCGATCGCTCCGTAGCCGTGGGCCTTCGCGATCTTGCCCACGTCGCGCGCCGACGCGGGCGCGGCGACGGTCAGTGCGAGCAGTACGGACAGGATCCCGGTAGTGCGAAGGCGCATGGCGCGCAAATGTAGAGGATCGCCCGCGAAAATTTCCCAAAGAAATTGCTCAAGTCCTCGAAATGCGTGCCGATACAGGGTGTGAGCCCGCCCGCAACTCTCGTCCACAACAGACCCCCTCCTCCCATCGGATGAGGCTTTGCGAGCGGGCTCGCCTCCCCTCAAATAGACCCCGATGTACGACCCCGCCCCCGGGGTCGTACGTCGTTAAGGCTCCTCGCCGGTCACGAGCCCGCGGGTCGCCGCCCAGTGCGAGACCTCATGCCGGGAGGTGAGCTGGAGCTTGCGCAGGACAGCGCCGACGTGGGACTCGACCGTGCGGTCGCTGATCCCCAGCCGCAGCGCGATCCGCTTGTACGAGTAGCCCCGGGCGAGGTGATGCAGGACCTCGCGCTCGCGCGGCGTCAACGCCTCCAGCTCGGATGGCGTCCTGGCCGCCGCCGGCGCCGAGAACGCCTGCAGCACGAACGCCGCCAGCCGCGGGCTGAACGACGCCTCGCCGGCCGCCACGGTCGCGATCGCGGTCAGCAGCTCGTCGGTGTCGATCGTCTTGGTGACGTACCCCAGCGCGCCCGCGCGGATCATCGGCACGACGTCCTCGGCCGCGTCGGACACGGAGAGCGCGAGCACCTTCGGCCCCGCCCCGCCGAGCGCCGCCAGCACCGCGACGCCGCCGCCGTCGGGGAGGTGCACGTCGAGCAGGACCACGTCGGGCGCGGTGGCGGCGATCACGGCGAGCGCCTCGGCGGGCGTCGCCGCCTCGCCCACGACGTCGTGATGTGCGGAGAGCTCGGCGCGCACGCCCGCGCGGAACAGGTGATGGTCGTCGACGACGACGATCCGCAGCCGCGGCGTCATCCGACCACCCCGATCCGCAGCGCCACTTCCGTTCCCTCGCCAGGTCGCGTCTCGACCACCGCGGACCCGCCCACGGCGGCCATCCGCCCGACGATCGAATCACGCACGCCGCGCCGCTCGGTCGGCACGGCCGACAACTCGAACCCCGGCCCCTCGTCGCGCACGAACACCTCCGCGCCGTCGGCGCTCGCCTGGCAGAACACGAAGACCGGCGCGCCGGGAGCGTGCCGCGCGGCGTTGCGCAGCGCCTCGCGCGCGGCCGCGGCCAGCGCCTCGGTCGGCCGGTCAAGGCGCCGGTCGCCGAGCACGGTCAATTCGACCAGCGCGCCCGCGTCGTCCTCGACCTCGGCGACCGCGGCGCGCAAGGCGGCGCCGAGCGTCTCCGATCCGAGCTCGACCTCCCCCGCCATCCACGCCCGCAACTCGTGCTCCTGGCGGCGCGCGAGCCGAGCGACCGCCGCCGGGTCGTGCGCCTGACGCTGGACGAGCGCCAGCGTCTGCAGCACGGAGTCGTGCAGATGCGCGGCGACGCGGCGCCGCTCGTCCTCCCGCGCGTCGTCGACCCGTACGCGGTCGGCGCGCGCGAAGCCGGCGATCAGCAGCGGCGTGATCACGAACGCCAGCGCGCCCGCCCCGAGCACGACGAGCACGAACAGATCGCCGCCGTTGGCGCCGGCGAAGCCGAGCGCGAGGATGGCGGAGAGCCCGACCAGCGCCAGCCCGGCGACCGCGCGCCAGGGCGCGGGCGTGTCGGGCGTACCGCTGATCCGCTGCCAGGGCGTGAGCCCCGAAGGGCCGAGCCGTACCCGCAGATCCTCGGCGACGAGCACGAGCCCGCCCATCGCGGCGAGCGCGACGATCGAGAGCGGCAGCAGCGCGCGCACCAGGTCCGACAGGCCGTAGAGGTAGCGGTTGTCGCCGAGGTAGCCCGTCAACGCGATCAGCGCGACCGGAAAGGCGGCGACGATCGCCCCGAGGAGCAGTGCCGGATGGCGGCGCGCCGCCGCAAGCCCGCGCGGCACCAGGACGAACAGCGCGAGCACGGCGCCCGCGCCGGCCAGCGCCAGCGGCGCCGTCGCGCCCCCGTCGCCCAACGCCAGCGCCAGCGCGCCGACGAGCAGCACGCCCGCGATCGCGGTGACGCGCCCGACCGGGTCGGCGAGGAACCCGCGGGCGGGCCGTGGCAGCTCGAGCGTCGCCTCGCCGGTCTCTAGCGCTTCGCCGTGCACGGTCCACCCATCAGCCGGTCGATGCGCTCCTTGGAGCGCTGCTGCACCTTGCGGCGCGCGCGCCAGTCGCGCAGCATCGTCTTCGCCGCGCCTCGCGACACACCGGTCGTGTCCGGCCGATCCTCGACGTAGACGGGATAGCCCGGCCAGTCGGGTTGGTAGTCGGGGTTGACGTCGTCCGGGTAGTCGCGCACGACGAGTTCGCCTCCGGCCGAGGAGAAGTCCACCGTCAGCGTCGGTCCGAGCCGCCGCGCGGGCGGCTCCGGGTCGCCGGGGGAACGGCCGAAGACCCTGGTCGACGGGGTGCCGAGGTTGCCGTCGCCGACGAAGACCGCGCCGAGCCGCAGCAGCGCCGGCGCGTCGTGCTGGACCACTCTCACCTGCACGCACCGATCGTGGGGGAGCGCGATGAGCGTGCGCCGCACGCCGGCCTCGATCTTGAGGGGGATCACGCCCGCGGTCGGCAGCACGGTGCGTCGCAGGTCGACGGTGAGCAGGCCCAGGCCGCTGCGGACCGGCGCCCGCGGCAACTCCCCGAGCGACCGCGGAGCGATCGTCTCCGCGGACGTGCTCGGCTGGACCCGCACGCCACCCACGGCCATCGCCACCGACGGCAGCACGAGCGCGCCCACCGGCAGCAGCGCCCAGGCCGGGCCGAGCCGCGTCCAGCCCGCCAGCGTCCCGACCAGCACGGCCGCCGCCAGCGCCACGACCACCCACCCGAAGCCGAAGACCGTGGCGATCGCACCCGCCCCCGCCAGGGTGGTCAGCCCCAGAAGCGCCCCGCAGGCCTGGGCCAGCAGGACGATGCCCCGCTGCCCGCCGCTCTCGTCATCGGCCGGCAGGATCAGCCAAGCCGCGACGTAGGCCAGGATTCCGAGTCCCACCGCCAAGGCGGCGAACCCGAACAGGAGCCGCACGCGGGCCACGGGAACGCCCCAGCGCGCGGCGAGCCCGGCACACACGCCGCCGAGCCAACGGCCATGGCGGAGTCGCGTGGTGGGGGCGGGCACGTCGTTCATCGCCATCCATTGTCGGAGGCGTCATGCAGGTTCACCAGTCGTGATTGTCCGGAGCCGTCTCCGGGATCCCCCGGAGACGCGCTCTGGTAGACACGACCCGATGGAGCCACGACGCGTGCTCATGACGGGCGCCTGCGGAACCATCGCCACGGTCCTGCGCCCCGCGTTGCGGGCGGGCCTGGAGGAGCTGCGGCTCTCCGATCTGCGCGCCCCGGAAAGCCTTGTCGCGCCCGAGACGTCGGCGCTCGCGGACCTCACGGACTTCGACGCGGTGCAGCGCGCGGTCGACGGCGTCGACGCGGTGATCCACCTCGGGGCGGTGTCGACCGAAGCGGCGTTCGAGGTCATCGCCGGCCCGAACCTCCACGGCGCCTACCACGTCTTTGAGGCCTGCCGGCGCGCCAACGTGCGGCGCATCGTCTATGCGAGCTCCACCCACGCGTCCGGCATGTACCCGGTGGGCGTGCCGCTCGACGGGTCCCAGCGCCCGCGTCCGGACGGCCTGTACGGCGCGTCGAAGGTCTACGGCGAGGCGCTCGGCAGCATGTACGCCGATCGCTTCGGGCTGAGCGTCGTCTGCCTGCGGATCGGCGCGTTTCAGGCGAAGCCCCGCGAGCTCCGCGAGCTCTCCACGTGGCTCAGCCACGCCGACGCGATCCGGCTCGTGCGCGCCGCGCTTACCGCCGACGACGTGCGCTTCGCGATCGTGTACGGCGCCTCGGCCAACACGCGTCGCTGGTGGCCGCCGGACCGATCGGTCGGGTTCGTGCCTGAGGACGACGCCGAGGTCCACGCCGACGGGCTCGACGGCGAGGACTACCCGTGGCAGGCCGGAGCGCATGCGGCGCGCGACCACGGCGGTTGGGCGACATGAACGCCGACACCCTGCGGGCGCGCTTCGACGCGCCGGACGAGCTCGGGATCGGCATCGAGGAGGAGCTGTTCCTGCTCGACCCGGAGACGCTCGACCTGCTGCCGCGGGCGCGCGAGGTGCTCGAGCGCGTCGATGGCGACGCCCGCTTCAAGCTCGAGATGCCGGCCGCGCAGCTGGAGATCGTCACGCCGCCGTGTCCCGACGTCGCGTCCGCCGTCGCCTCGCTGGCCGCCGCGCGCCGCGACCTGGCCGCCGCGGCCGCGCCGATCGGGCGCCTGATGACCGCGGGCGCGCATCCCTTCGCGGACGAGCTCGGCGTGCTGACCGACGACCCGCGCTACGTCCGCACGCTCGCCGAGTACGGGGAGCGCGCCCGCCGGCAGCTGGTCTCCGGCCTGCACCTGCACGTCTCGTTGGGTGGCGCGGACCGCACGCTGGCGGTCTACAACGCCATGCGCTCGTTCCTGCCCGAGCTGGCCGCGCTGGCGGCCAACGCGCCGTTGTACGCGGGCCGCGACACCGGCTTGGCCTCGATCCGGCCCACGATCGCGGTCTATCTCCAGCGCCAGGGCGTGCCGCCGGCGATCCCGAGCTGGGAGTGGATGGCGGACGCGCTCAGCTGGGGCGAGGTGTCAGACACCGTGCCGGACCCGCGCAAGTGGTGGTTCGAGCTGCGCCTGCACGCGACCTATGGCACGCTCGAGCTGCGGGTGCCGGACGCGCAGTCGAGCATCGACGACCTGCATGGGGTCGCGGCGTTCGCGTGTGGCCTGATCCACTGGCTGGCCGGCCGCTTCGACGCGGGCGAGACGCTCCCGGTCGCCGACGACTGGCGGATCGAGGAGAACCGCTGGGCGGCGATGCGCGACGGCGTCACCGGCACGCTCGCCGATCTGGAGACCGGCGAGCGGGTGAACACGCGCGAGGTGCTGCTGGCCCGCCTGGCCTCGCTCCCGGACGCCCCCGGCCTGGAACACACCCGCGCGCTCGTGCGCTCCAACGGCGCGATCCGCACGCGGGCGGTCGCCGCGGACGCGGGGGTCCGCGGCGTCGCCGCATGGCTGGCCGATCGCTTCTAGCGGCGCCCGTGGTCGTGGTCGTCGTCGTCGCGCGCGTCGTCGAACCAGCCGACCACGCGGCGCCACGCCTCCCCGGCCGCCTGCACTTGGAAGCGCGCGCCGGTGTCGTTGAAGAAGGCGTGGTCGGCCTCGTTGAAGGTCAGCAGCTCGTAGTCCAGCCGCGCGTCGTCGAGCGCCGCCTTGGCCGCCGGCATCGTGCCGTTCACGCGCGCGTCGAGCCCGCCGTAGACGCCGAGCACCGCCGCCTTGTTGCCCTTCAGGCTCACGCCGGGCGTCGTCGGGAACGGCCCGTAGAACGGCGCCGCCGCTGACAATCGCGGTTCCTTGGCGGCGAGCAGCCGCCAGATCATCCCGCCGCCGAAACAGAAGCCGATCGCGCCGAGCGAGCTCTTGCGCGGCAGCCGCTTGGCGAGCTCGGTGACCGCGGCCTTCATGTCGTTGTCGAAGCGTTCCGGGGTCGTGCCGGAGATCTCCGAGAGCTTGGCGGCGACCTCGGCCTCGCCGGGGAACGCGCCCGTGCCGCCCTCCTCGGAGAGCAGGTCGAGCGCGAGCGCGGAGTACCCGCTCGCGGCGAAGCGGCCCGCGACGGTGCGGATGTGCTCGGTCAAGCCGCGGTTCTCGTGGATGACGAGGACGCCGCCGCGCGGCGTGGTCGCGGGCGCCCAGGCCGCCATCAGCGTGCCGTTGGGCCCGGCGAACGTGATCGACTCGCGCGGGACCGGCGCCCAGGTCGAGGTGGCCGACTCCGGCGCATGGCCGTGGCCGTGGCCGTGACCCGGCCCGCCGCCGCCGTCATGTCCGCCGCCGTGCCCTCCTCCGCCTTTTGCGGCCGCCTCGGCCGCGATCATCGCCGACGCCGCCGTGGCGCTCACGCCCAGCAATCCGAGCCGCCGGATCGCCTCCCGCCGCGTGATGATCCCGTCGACGTGGTCCTCGGCGACCTCTTCCGCCAGGTACTGCTGAAGCTCCGTCATCCGGCCTCCCCTGTTCGAGAACGTCTGAACGCCCTACGCAGGGTGCCACATGAGAGTTCAAGGAGAACGCTGCTCGCGCCAGCGTGTCAGCAGGGCGGGCATCTCGATCGCGAGGAACTCGAAGAACGACGCCGTGTCGCGCAGACGCCGCCCGGCGGGCGTGTCGGGGCCGACCGCGTCGATGCCGTCGAGAACCGCGCGCTCCCAGCGGGTGAGCAACGGCTCGCGGCGGACGATCGCCTCGTACCACTGGTCGTCGTGGAGCCGATAGACGTCCTTGCGCGAGCCGGGCTCGCGCTCGCGGCTGATCAGGCTGACCTGCGTCAGGTAGCGGACCGCACCCGAGATCGCGGCGGGGCTGACCTGGAGACGCTCGGCGAGCTCCACCGAGGTGAGCCGGCCGCTGTCGGTGGCGAGCAGCAGCGCGAACACGCGCGAGGGCATGCGCGGCATGCCCGCGTCCACCAGCACGGACGCGAAGCGCTCGACGAAACGAGAGACCTCCTCGGTCACCTCACAGACTTTACAAGCTTCAGAACTTTCACGTTTTCGTGTAGGTTGTGAACCGTGTCCGCGATCTCCGTCTCCGGCCTCGTCAAGACCTTCGGTTCGACGCGCGCGCTGGACAGGCTGGACCTGGAGGTCGCCGAGGGCGAGGTGCATGGCTTTCTCGGGCCCAACGGGGCGGGCAAGTCGACCACGATCCGCGTGCTGCTCGGTCTGTTGCGCGCCGACAGCGGCAGCGCGGTTCTGCTCGGCGGCGATCCGTGGAGCGAGGCGACGGCGCTCCACCGCCGCCTCGCCTATGTGCCGGGGGACGTCACGCTGTGGCCGAACCTCAGCGGCGGCGAGACGATCGACCTCCTGGCACGCCTTCGCGGCGGCTTGGACGAGACGCGGCGGGCGGAGCTGCTGGAGCGCTTCGAGCTCGACCCGACCAAGAAGGGCCGCGCCTACTCCAAGGGCAACCGCCAGAAGGTCGCGCTCGTCGCCGCGCTGGCCTCCGACGTCGAGCTGCTGATCCTCGACGAGCCGACCTCGGGCCTGGACCCGTTGATGGAGGAGGTCTTCCGCGCGTGCGTGGCCGACGAGCGCCGCCGCGGCCGCACCGTGCTGCTCTCCAGCCACATCCTCTCCGAGGTCGAAGCCCTGTGCGACCGCGTGACGATCATCCGCTCCGGCCGCACGGTCGAGACCGGCACGCTCGCGAGCCTGCGCCACCTGACCCAGATCACGATCGAGGCCGAGACCGCCGACGGCGAGCACGTCGTCGAGCAGGTCTCGCCGGGCGAGCTGCAGGCGACGCTCGAGAAGCTCGTGCGCGTGGGCGTCAAGTCGCTCGTGAGTCGCCCGCCGACGCTCGAAGAACTGTTCCTGCGCCACTACGAGACCCCCGAACAGGCCGGGAAGGAACCCGTGCCGTGACCGCGCTCACCGGCACGCGCATCCTCGTCGGCCTCGCGCTCCGGCGCGACCGGGTCATGATCCCCGCGTGGGTGCTCGGGCTCGGGGCCGCGGTCGCGGTCACCGCCTCGTCCTACTCGTCGCTCTACGCCACGGAGTCCTCGCGGCGCGAGGTCGTCCAGACGCTCGGCACCACACCGGCGACGCTCGCGCTCTACGGGCGCATCTACGCCGACAGCGTCGGCGGGCTCGTCGCGTGGCGCCTCGGCGGGATCGCGCTCGCGCTCGCGGGGCTGATGAGCATCCTGATCGTCGTCCGGCACACGCGCGCGGAGGAGGAGACCGGGCGGGCGGAGCTCGTCGGGGCGGGCGTCGTCGGTCGCCATGCGCCGCTGGCCGCCGCGCTGATCACCGCGGCGTCCGCGAGCCTCGCGCTCGGACTGATCGTCACGCTGGCGGTCGTCGCCAACGGGCTCGCGCTGAGCGGCGCCGCCGCCCTCGGCGCGTCGTTCGCGGCGATCGGGCTGGTGTTCGCGGGCGTCGGCGCGATCGCGGCGCAGGTCGCACAAACCGGTCGCGGCGCGAACGGGCTCGCGGTCGGGGTGCTCGGCGCGTCCTTCGCACTACGCGCGGTGGGTGACGCGGGTCCGCACGCCGTCGCGTGGTTCTCCCCGCTGGGCTGGGGCCAGGCGATCCGCCCGTTCGGCCACGAGCGCTGGTGGCTGCTGCTCGCGCTGCTCGCCCTCGCGGCGGCGGCCGCCGTCGCCGCCGCGCACCTCGCGATCCGGCGCGACCTCGGCGCCGGCATCGTCCCGCCGCGCCCCGGTCCCGCGCGCGGCGCGCTCGCGACCCCGCTCCAGCTGGCCTGGCGTCTCCAGCGCGGCGCGCTCGCCGCCTGGACCGCCGGGTTCGCAATCCTCGGCGCGGCGTTCGGGAGCATCGCCAAGGACATCGGCGACGTGATCGGCGACAGCCCGGAGGTCCGCGATGCGATCAAGCGCCTCGGCGGCGAACGCTCGCTCGCCGACGCCTACCTCGCCGCCACGCTCGGCGTCCTCGCCCTGATCGCCGCCGGCTACGCGATCCAGGCCGTCCTGCGACTCTCGAGCGAGGAGAGCGGCGGGCGCGCGGAGCCGTTGCTCGCGACGTCCGTCTCGCGCACCCGCTGGGCGCTCAGTCACACGGTGATCGCGCTCGCCGGCACCGCGGTCCTGCTCGCGGCCGCCGGTCTGACCGCCGGCCTCGCCCACGCCGCCCAGACAGGGGACGTCGGACAGTTCCCGCGCGTGCTGGGCGCCGCGCTGGCGCAGGTTCCGGCCGCGTGGGTGCTCGCGGGCGTGGCGCTCGCGCTCTTCGGGATCGCCCCGCGGGCGTCCGCCGCCAGCTGGGCCGCGCTCGCCCTCTGCCTCGCGCTCGCGGAGCTCGGCCCGGTGCTCAAGCTCTCCAAGGCCGTCGTCGACCTCTCTCCGTTCGCGCACTCGCCGCAGCTGCCGGGCGGGAGCGTCACCGCCGCGCCGCTCGCGCTCGCGGCGATCGCCGTGGCGCTGGGCGCCGCCGGTCTGGCGGCGCTCCAGCGACGCGACGTCGACTGAGCTTGAATCCGCCGATGATCCGTGGATGACTCGGCGTCGTGGGCCGCGTCCATGGCCGATCGGCCGGGCACCCGCAGGGTGATCCCTTCGGGTTCCGGCCGATCGGTCAGGGGCGGTGCCGACGGCGGCGAGGCGCCGCGGGGATCGGTGGATTCAGGCTGAGGGCACGGGAGCGAGGCCGTCGCATGCGGCCTGCGCTCCACGTCCCTCGTTCCCTCCGCAAACTCGACCGAGCACAACGCTAACCGCGGTCGACAGGCGGGATTCCGTTGCATCTCGCCCGGCCCCAAATTGGCTCCCCAAGCCGCGTCAGCGCGCGAACATCGGCCAACCTTGCCAAACTTGTGTCAAGGTTGCGCTAGCCTATGTCGGTAATGCGCGACTTCCTTGCCGCCACACGTGACCGCGTCGTCGTCTTCGACGGCGGCATGGGCGCGACGCTCGAGCAGTTCGACCTATCCCTCGAGCGCGACTACAAGCTGCCCGGCCGCTGCCATGAGGCGCTGGTGCTCAACCGTCCGGACGTCATCCAGGGCGTGCACGAGTCGATGGTCGAGGCCGGAGCGGAGGTCGTCGAGACCGACACGTTCCAGGCTTCCCGCCTCAAGCTCGACGAGTGGGGCCTGGCACAGCACACGCTCGAGATCAACCGCAAGGCCGCCGAGATCGCCCGCAAGGCGGTCGGCGAGCACCGGTTCGTCGCGGGCTCGATCGGCCCGACCGGCTTCCTCCCCGCGTCCGAGGACCCGTCGCTCGGCCAGATCCGCTTCCGTGAGCTCGTCGAGGTCTTCCGCGAGCAGTCCCAGGGCCTGCTCGAGGGCGGCGTCGACCTCCTGATCGTCGAGACCGCGCAGGACATCCTCGAGGTCAAGGCCGCGATCTTCGGCATGCGCGAAGCGTTCAAGCAGGTCGGCCGCAGCGTGCCGATCCAGGCCTCCATCTCCCTGCTGCCCAACGGCGGCAAGATGCTGCTGGGCACGGACGTCAGCGCCGCGCTCGCGACGCTCGAGGCGCTAAAGGTCGACGTCATCGGCCTCAACTGCTCCACCGGCCCCGAGGACATGCGCGACGCGATCCGCTTCCTCGGCGAGTACTCGCCGCTGCCGGTGCACTGCATCCCGAACGCCGGCATCCCGCACCAGGGGCCGGACGGCGAGACGGTCTTCCCGGAGGAGCCGGGCCCGCTCGCCGAGGCGCTAGGCGAGTTCGTCGAGCGCTACGGCGTCGGCATCGTCGGCGGCTGCTGCGGCACCACGCCGGAGCACATCCGCGCGATCAAGGAGCGCTGCGGCGCCCACGAGATCGGCGCCCGCCCCGCCCCACGCCCGCCGCACGTGTCCTCGATGATCGCCGCCGCCCCGCTCGTGCAGGAGCCGGCGCCCACGATCGTGGGCGAGCGCGTCAACTCGCAGGGCTCGCGCAAGGCCAAGGAGCTGCTGCTCGCCGACGACTACGACGGCCTGTTGCAGGTCGCCGAGGACCAGGTCGAGGGCGGGGCGCACGTGCTCGACCTCTGCGTCGCGCTGACCGAGCGCTCCGACGAGGACGAGCAGATGCGGCGCGTGGCCAAGAAGGTCTCGCTCACCCAGCCCGCGCCGATCCAGGTCGACTCGACCGAGCCCGACGTCATCGCCACCGCGCTGGACCAGATCCCGGGCCGCGCGATCGTCAACTCGGTCAACCTCGAGGCGGGCGAGGACAAGCTCAACACGGTCGTCCCGATCGCGATGGCGCACGGCGCCGCGCTGATCGCGCTGACGATCGACGAGGTCGGCATGGCCAAGACCCGCGAGCGCAAGCTCGAGGTCGCCACGCGGATCGTCGATCTCGTCTGCAAGCAGCACGGGATGGACCCCGAGCTGCTGATCTTCGACGCGCTCACCTTCACGCTCACCACCGGAGACGAGGAGTGGAAGCCGTCGGCGGTCGAGACGATCGAGGGCATCCGGCTGATCAAGCAGGAGCTGCCGGGCGTCAAGACATCCCTGGGCGTCTCCAACGTCTCCTTCGGCATCGGCCTGCCCGCGCGCAGCGTCCTGAACTCCGTCTTCCTGCACCACTGTGTGCAGGCGGGGCTGGACCTCGCGATGGTCAACCCGAACCACATCACGCCCTACGGCGAGATCTCCGAGGAGGAGCGCAAGCTCGCCGACGACCTGGTCTTCAACCGCCGCGACGACGCGCTGGAGATCTTCATCCAGCACTTCGAGGCCAAGGGCCCGGAGGCCGAGGCCGAGGCCGCCGACCCGACGGCCGGCATGGAGCCCGAAGAGGCGCTGCACTGGCACATCCTGCGCCGCAAGCGCGAGGGCGTCGAGGCGCAGATCGACGCCGCGGTCGAGAAGATCGGCGCCGTTCCGACCTTGAACACGGTGCTCCTGCCCGCCATGAAGGAGGTCGGCGACAAGTTCGGCGCCGGCGAGCTGATCCTCCCGTTCGTGCTCCAGAGCGCCGAGGTCATGAAGCGCGCCGTGGCCCAGCTCGAGCAGTACCTCGACAAGCTCGAGGGCTACACCAAGGGCACCGTCGTGCTGGCGACCGTGTTCGGCGACGTGCACGACATCGGCAAGTCGCTGGTCAACACGATCCTGACCAACAACGGCTACACGGTCGTCGACCTCGGCAAGCAGGTGCCGATCTCGACGATCCTCGACGCCGCCAAGGAGCACGACGCGACCGCCATCGGGCTGAGCGCGCTGCTCGTCAGCACGTCCAAGCAGATGCCGCTCGCCGTCCAGGAGCTGCACTCACAGAACCTCGAGTTCCCGGTGCTGCTCGGCGGCGCCGCGATCAACCGCAAGTTCGCGCTGCGGACGCTGTACCCGGAGGGCAAGGAGTCCGACGTCCAGTACGACCCGGGCGTCTTCTACTGCAAGGACGCCTTCGAGGGCCTGGCCGTGATGGACCGCCTGATCGAGCCCGAGCGCCGCGCGGAGATCGTCAAGGAGGTCCGCGAGGCCGCCACCCGCCTGCGCGAGGTGGGCGAGGAGGAAGAGGTCCTCGACACGACCGACGACACCGTCCGCTCCCCCGTCCGCACCGACGTCGAGATCCCCGAGCCGCCCTTCTGGGGCGTGCGCGAGATCGAGGTCGACCGCGACGAGCTCTACACCCACCTCGACACCCACGTGCTGTTCAAGCTGCACTGGGGCGGGCGCGGCGTGAAGGGCGAGGAGTGGCGCAAGCTGCTCGAAGACGACTTCCGCCCGCGGCTGGAGCGGATGTGGGCCGAGTCCGACTACCTGCACCCCCGCGCGCTCCTGGGCTACTTCCCCTGTTACAGCGAGGGCAACGACATCGTCGTGCTCGACCCGGAAGACCGTTCGACGGTGATCGAGCGCTTCACCTGCCCGCGCCAGCCCAAGGGCGACCGCCTCTGCCTCGCCGACTTCTACCAGCCGAAGGACTCCGGCAAGCTCGACGTCGTCGCGCTGCAGACGGTCACGGTCGGCTCCGAGGTCACCGAGATCATGGCCCGCCTGGAGCAGGAGGGCGAGTTCGCCGAGCAGCTCTTCGTCCACGGCCTCGGCGTCCAGACCGCCGAGGGCCTCGCCGAGTGGCTGCACTGGCGCGTCCGCAACGACCTCGGCATCCCGGTCACCCAGGGCCGCCGCTACTCCTGGGGCTACCCGGCCGTGCCCGACCAGTCCGAGCACCTCAAGGTCGAGCGCCTGCTGAACATCTCCCAGATCGGCATGGAGATCTCCGACGGCTACGCGCCGATCCCGGAGCAGTCCACCCTCGCCCTGATCTGCCACCACCCGCAGGCCGGCTACTACGGCATGCGCAACGGCCGCCTGCTGCCCGACGGCTCCCCGGACGACGTGATCCGCGGCACGCCGCGCGACCCTTCGCGCTTCGCGGACGCGGAGACGCTCGACAGCGCCACCCCCGCCGGCGTCACCGGCTAGCCAATCGTCGGAGTGTTCGGCGCACGCTCAGCGAAATAGACTCGCTGCGTGCGCCGACTGCTCCTGCTCCCGCTCGCCGTGTTCGCTCTAAGGCGCGAAGAACGCTGAGATGTCGGCGGCGAGCAGCGCCGGTTCCTCGGCGGCCGCGAAGTGGCCGCCGTGGCGCAGGTTCCTGAAACTCTGGACGTTGTAGATCCGCTCGGCCCACTCGCGCGGCAGGCAGCCTTCGGAGACGAAGTTCGAGTGGAAGTTGGCGATCGCGGTCGGGACGGTCACGAAGTCGTCGGGGCCGAGCAGCGCGGTGCCGGCGGCGCGGTTGTCGAAGTAGTCGCGGTTCGCGGTGGCGATCGTGTTCGTGACCCAGTAGAGCGTCACCAGCTCGAGCAGGAAGTCGCGGTCGAAGCGGGCGAGGTCGCCGCCGGTGTCGGCCCAGCTGCGCCACTTCTCGAGGAGCCAGGCCGCGAGCGCGACCGGCGAGTCGGTGAGGCCGTAGGCGAGGGTCTGGGGCTTCGTGCCCTGCTCGAAGCTGTAGCCGCGCTCGGTCGCGTCCCAGTGCTCGGTCGCGGCCACGAACGCCTGCTCGGCGGCGGTAAGGGGCGTCGTCGGCGTCGGCGCGTTGTCCAGGTTGGAGAGGTGGATGCCGAGCAGCCGCTCCGGTGCCTCGAGCGCCATGTAGGTCGTGACCGCCGCACCCCAGTCCCCGCCGCCGGCGCCGTAGCGCTCGTAGCCGAGACCCTGCATCAGCGTGTGCCAGAGCGAGGCGACGTCGCGGGTGGTGCAGACCGGCGGGCGCGAGGAGAACCCATAGCCGGGCAGCGACGGGATCACGAGGTCGAACGCCGGCAGCCGGTCGATCAGCCCCAGCAGCTCGGTGAACGCGCTCGGCCAGCCGTGGGTGAGGATCAGCGGGAGCCCGCCCCGCCGGACGTGCACGAAGTGGACGCGAACGCCGTCCACGTCGGCGACGAACTGCGGCCAGGCGTTTAGCGCCCGCTCGCGCGCCCGCCAATCGAAGCCGTCTTCCCAATAGGCCGCGAGCGACTTCAGCCACGCGAGATCGGTGCCCTGCGCCCACGGCGCGCCGGGCGCCGGGCCAGGCCAGCGGGTGTGCTCCAGCCGCGCGCGCAGGTCGTAGAGCACCGGTTCCTCGACATCGATCACGAACGGCTCGACGTGCATCGCCGGGCATCCTAAGGGACGTGCCCGCGCTGGAACCGATCGTCGGCCCGGACCTGAAGGTCCTGTTCGTCGGCATCAACCCGTCACTGCGCTCGGCGGAGGTGGGCCACAACTTCGCCCGCCCCGGCAACCGCTTCTATCCGGCGCTGCACGCCGCCGGGTTCACCCCGCGCCGGCTGGCGCCGGAGGAGGATGCGACGCTGCCGCGCTACGGCGTCGGCATAACGAACATCGCCGCCCGCCCGACCCGCGCGGCCGCGGAGCTCTCCAACGAAGAACTGCGCGAGGGCGCAGCCGACCTCGAGCGCCTCGTCGCGGAGGTGCAGCCCCGCCTGGTCGCCTTCCTCGGCCTGACCGCCTATCGCACGGCGTTGGCGCGCCCGAAGGCCACGCTCGGCCTCCAGGAATCGACGCTCGGCGGGCGGCCGGTCTGGATCCTCCCCAACCCGAGCGGCCTCAACGCCCACTACAAGCCCGCCGACTTCGCCCGCCTCTACGCCGAAGCCCGCGAACACGCGGAGCAGCTCTAGACGTCGGCCTCCGCGGGCTGGCGCGAACTGAGCGAGACCGGTGCGCTGTGCAGGGCGCGCAGGCGCACCTCGCGCCACGACAGGCCTTCCTTGAGCAGCGCGGGCCCGCCCATGATCACGGCGGTCGCGACCTCGACGGCCTGCAGGATGATCCCGTAGCCGAGCGCCTGCGCCGGCGAGACGCCGTACGCGCCGACCAGCACGGCCATGCAGGCGGCCTGGAACACACCGAGGTTCGACGGGGTGACCGGGAGGACGGCGGTGACGTTGACCGCGAAGAGGATCGCGGCCGCGGCGCCCAGATCGGCCTTGTGCTCGAGCCCGAGCGCGACGAGCAGCACGTAGCAGGAGACCCACTGCAGCGCCCATGCCGCGAGCTGCATCGAGATCGCGACGGCGCCCTCACGCGGACGCGTGAACACGGTCAGGCCGGAGCGCACGCGCGAGGTCGCTTCGCGCCCCTGGGCGACCCACTTGGCCACCCGCGCGGAGCGTGACGGCAAGCCACTGCGGATCAGCGCCGGCGCGACGAGCACCAGGCACAGGACCCCGAACGGCGCCAGGCCGTACCAGAGCAGCGCCTGCTGGCGACCCGCGAAGAGGCCGATCGTGGTGAACATCACCGCGCCGAGGATCACCAGGGCGAGGACGTTGATCAGGGTCTGTGAGACCAGCGTGCCGAGGACGACCGGCAACCGGTCGCGCGCACGGCCCAGGCGCCGGGCGACGACGAGCGCGCGCGAGGGCTCACCCAGGCGCGCCGGGAGCGTGGCCGACATCAGCACGCCGATCGTGATGCCCTGGACGGCGTCGACCATCCGCGGCCGCGCGTCGGGCATCGCCGCCTTCAGGATCGCGTGCCAGGAGACGGCGCGCAGCAGCATCGAGGCGCACATCAAAGCCAACGCGACCAGCACCCACGCGGGGCTCGAGCGCACCAGCGCGTCCCCGATCCGTTGCAGCCCGATGTGCTGGACCGCCAGGTAGGAGCCGGCGACGGTGGTCAGTGCTGCGCCGGCGAGCAGCCCGCGGCGCACGAACCGCCCGCGGCCGCCGGACGGCATCGGCTCCAGCGACGGCAGCCGCCGCGCGGGGATGCGCTCCAGCCCGTCGGCCGGCTTGAGGCCGATCTTGACCGCCGCGCGCTCTCCCGCCGTCTCCGGCTTGGGCACGACCTGCGCGTCCTCGTAGGCGGACACGAGCTGCTCGGCGATCCGCGGCCACGTGTAGCGCTCGGCGCTCTCGCGGGCGTTGACCGCCATGGCGGCGACGCGGCGCGGGTCAAGGGCGAGATCGCGCAGCGTCTCGGCCAGCTCCGTCGCGTCCGCGCGCGGGACCAGCAGCCCGTCGTGCCCGTGGGAGACGACGTCGCGATAGCCGGCGATGTCGGACGCCACGACCGGCGTGCCGGCGGCGAACGCCTCGGTCAGGACCATCCCGAAGGACTCGCCGCCGAGCGACGGCGCGCAGAGGAGGTCGGCCGAGCGCAGCGCGAGCTCCTTCGCCGCGTCGTCGACGCGGCCGAGCGCGATCACGCCCTCGCTCTCGACCAGCAGCGGCGCGAGCTCCTCGGCGGTGGAGCCGATCACGATCAGTTCGGCGGGCACCTCGCGGCGCAGCGCCTCGAAGGCGCGCAGCAGCACAGGCAGGCCCTTGCGCTCGACGGCCTGGCCGACGAACGCGATCCGCAGCGGCTGGCCCGGGCGCCGGACCTTCGGCGCCGGCACGCCGCCGTCGGGGATGACGACGCCGTTGGGGATCACCCGGTAGCGGCCGCCGTAGAAGCGCCGCCCGGTCCAGGCCGCGGCCTCGGACACCGCGACGCGGACGTTCAAGTGGTTCAGCTTGCGCCGGGCGCCGAGCAGCGCCGCGATCTTGTGCGGCGCGACCGATTCCGAATAGCAGTGGAACGTGCCCACAAGTGGCGCGTTGGCGCTCGTCAGAGCGTCCCAACCGATGGCAGGCGCGACCGGCTCATGAACGTGGACGACGTCGAAACCGCCCGCTCGCAGCTCGCGCCGGAGCGTCGCGACGCCCGACGGCGTCCCCGCGAGATTGGACACCGCGCCGTTGGACGGCCAGCCGATCGTGCCGCCCAGGGGGACCAGCCACTCCGGCAGATCCCGCACCTGAGGCCGCGCTCCACGGTGCAGCAGAGCCGTCCGGCGGCGATCCGGATCGAAGGGCGCGAGCACTTTCACGTCGTGCCCAGAGCGATCCAACTCGGTCGCGAGGGCTTCGATGTGGCGCGTTACTCCGCCGGGGTATGTCCACGAGTACGGGGAAACCAGGGCGACCCGCATGCGGCGATCCTATGAAACGCGAACGACGACTCCGGTACGGCTAACCGCTCTTCACCTATGCTGAAGACCCGAGACATGCCTGAACGACACTTCGTCAAGTACACCTTCCTGAAGGTCGATCCCGCGTGGCGACGCCTGGATCCGGCCGAGCGCGAGGCCCACAAGCGCGAGGTCATCGCCGCCTGCGAGGACTACGCGCAAGAGCGGCTTTTGCGGGCTTTCTCGTTGGTGGGTACGCGAGGTGACGCCGATCTGCTGCTGCTCAGTCAGGCGCAGAACCTCGAGCGCATCCACGAGTTCCACGTGGTCCTCGCCCAGAGCGGGCTGATGGCCTGGTGCGACACGCCGTACAGCTTCCTGGCGATGACCAAGCCGTCGGAGTACAGCGACGAGTCGCGCCTCGAGGTCCGCCCCGCGCACTCCAAGTACCTCTTCGTCTACCCCTTCGTGAAGACCCGCGAGTGGTACGGGCTCGATCCGAAGGAACGCTGGCGGATCATGCAGGAGCACATCCGCATGGGCAAGGAATACCCGAGCATCGACCTCAACACGAGCTACTCCTTCGGGCTCGACGACCAGGAGTTCGTCGTCGCCTTCGAGGGCGACGAGCCCGCGGTCTTCCTCGATCTCGTCCAGCGCCTGCGCACCACCGAGTCGAGCTTGTTCACCAAGCGCGACACCCCCACGTTCACGTGCGTGTCGATGTCCGTCGAACGCGCGCTGAACGCGCTCGACGGCGCCGCGGTCCACGTCTCCGCGTAGTCCCGCCGCAGCCGCGGCTGAACTTTCCCGGCGTGCGGCCGATCTCCCTGGGGGATGACTCCAGTTATGACTTCCACCCACGCCGAGCGCTACCGGCTCGTCACCCGGTCGGATTTCGACGGACTCGTGTGCGCGGCCCTGCTCAAGCATCTCGGCATCCTCGACGACATCCTGTTCGTCCATCCGAAGGACGTCCAGGACGGCAAGGTCGAGATGGGCCCCAACGACGTCACGACGAATCTGCCGTACAACCCGGACGTGGCGATCTCCTTCGATCACCACAGCTCTGAGGCCCAGCGGGTCGGCGGCCCGCGCGAGAACCACGTCATCGTGCCGGGCGCCCAGTCCGCCGCGCGCGTGGTCTATGACTACTACGGCGGCGCCGAGGCCTTCCCCGGCATCGAAGAGCTGATGGACGCCGTCGACAAGGGCGACGCCGCGCAGTTCTCGCTCGAGGAGATCCGCCACCCCACCGGCTGGGTGATGCTCAACTTCCTCATGGACCCGCGCACCGGCCTCGGTCGTTTCCGCGAGTTCGAGATCTCCAACTACCAGCTGATGATGCAGCTGATCGACGTGATCGTCGCGATGTCGATCGACGAGGTCTTCGAGAACCCGCACGTCATCGAGCGCGTCGAGCTCTACAACGCGCACGCCGAAGCCGCCGAGGAGCAGATCCGCCGCTGCTCGACCGTGCACGGCAACCTCGTCGTCCTCGACCTCCGCGAGGAGGAGGTCATCCACCCGACGAACCGCTTCACGCTCTACGCGCTGTACCCGCAGTGCAACATCTCGATCCACGTGCTCTGGGGCCTGCGCCAGCAGAACACGGTGTTCGCGACGGGCAAGTCGATCCTCGATCGCGGCTCGAAGACGAACGTCGGCTCGCTGATGCTCACCTACGGCGGCGGCGGGCACGATGCGGCCGGCACCTGCCAGGTGGAGAACGAGGACGCGGCGCGCGTCCTGGTCGAGCTGATCGGGGCCATCAACGCCGACGGGTAGTGTCCGCGCGGCTTTGAACGCCGCAGATTCACACCTCGCGAAGGACCCCGTCATGGCGGGGCTCATCAAGGATTTCGGCGGGCCGCTCCCGAAGGAGTCACGGAGCCGGCCCACCGACGTCTATAGCGCGCTGCTGCGCGCGATCACCGGCCAGCAGCTCTCGGTCAAGGCCGCCCAGGCGATCTACGGGCGGCTGATCGAGCGCTTCGGCGGCCACCCACCGACGCCTGAGCAGCTGCTCGCCGACGACCCGGACGCGATGCGCACCGCGGCAGGCCTCTCGCACGCCAAGGTCAACGCCCTGCGCTCACTCGCTGAGCACATCCTCGCCGGCGAGCTCCAGCTCACCAACCTCGAAGCGCAGTCCGACGACGAGGTCATGCGCGACCTGGTCGCCGTCAAGGGCATCGGCGAGTGGACGGCGCACATGTTCCTGATGTTCACCCTGCACCGGCAGGACATCCTCGCCACCGGCGACCAGGGCATCAAGAACGCCTTCAAGCGGGCATACGGCCTCGACGTCGTGCCCAAGCCGGACGCGATGATCGAGCTCGCGGAGCCGTGGCGTCCCTACCGGACGCGTGCCTGCGAGTACCTCTGGCGCTCGCTCAACAACGCCCCTATCTGAGGCGCGCCTCTTCGAGGTCGAGGTCGCGCTCGATCAGCCGCTGGACGTCCTGGCTGACCTTGCCGTCGTTGCGCAGCCCGAGCACCGCGGCGCGCTCGGCCTGGATCAGGTCGCGCCGCACCTCGCCGAAGCGCATCCGCTGCTCGGCCAGCGCGTCGGGTGCCTTCTCGCCGCCGATCACCGCCATGCACTGGCGGAAGCGGGCCCGGTAGAGGTCGCGCAGCCGCCGCAGCGGCTCGTCTCCCACCCGATCCTCGTCCTCGAGCTCGTCGAGGCGGTCCAGCGCCGACTGCGCCGCCTCCAGGCGCGCGATCGCCTCCTCAGGTGACCACTCGCGCGGAGTCGAGAGCCGCAGTGCCCGGATCAGCGGCGGCAGCGTCAGACCCTGGCCGAGGAGCGTGATCAGGATCACGACGAACGTGAGGAAGATGACCTCCGCGCGGCCGTCGATCGTCTCGTCGATCGAGAGCGCGGCGGCCAGCGAGATCGCGCCGCGCATCCCGCACCAGCCGACCACGATGCGTTCGCGCAGGGAGAGTCCCGGCGCCAGCGGCAGCAGGGCGAAGACGACGCGGACCGCGATCACGAGCGCCGCCAGCAGCGCGCCGGTGGCCAGCAGCGTCCCCGCGGTGCCGTCCCCGACGTCGTTGAGGATCGAGTCCAGCTGCAGCCCGAGCAGGATGAAGAGCAGCGCCTCCAGCCCGAAGACCATGATGCTCCAGAAGGCGCTGGCCGTCAGGCGGGTGTCGGCGTCGAAGAACTCGGACTGATGCCAGCCGGAGTACAGGCCCGCGACCGCCGCGGCGAGGATGCCCGAGGCGTGGAGCTCCTCGGCGATGATGTAGCTCCCGTAGGCCGCCGCGATCGTCAGGAAGACGGAGACGGTGACGTCGGGCTGCCGCCGGATCAGCCGCAGCATCACCCACGCGACGCCGATGCCCACGAGCGTCCCGCCGGCGGTCGCGAGCACGAACTCGCCCAGCGCGTGGCCCGACTGGAAGCCCTCGATGCCGGCCGCGCCCACCGCAACGCGAAACGCGGTCAGCCCGGTCGCGTCGTTGATCAGCGACTCGCCCTGGACGAGCAGCTTGACGCGCTCGGGCACGCGCACGGAGGCGAACGTGGCGACGGCGGCGACCGCATCCGTCGGGGCGACGACGGCGCCCAGCATGAACGCCGCCGGCCAGGTCAGCTGGGCCACCAGCTCGTGCGAGGCGACCGCGACGACCACGGTCGTCACCAGCACGAGGGCGAGTGCGAGCAGGCCCAGCGCGCGGCTCTCGGCGCGCAGCTCCCGCGGCGACGAGTACCAGCCGGCCGACAGCAGCAGCGGCGGGATGAAGACCAGCAGCACCACGTGCGCGTCGAGCTCGATCGGCTTCACGCCGGGGATGAACGAGATGCCGAGCCCGGCGAGGACGAGCACGATCGGGTACGGCACGCCGACGTGGTCGGCGCCGCGGACCAGCAGCACGGCCGCGAACAGCAGCGCGAAGAGGAGCTCGAGGTCGCCCACGGAGCGCGGGAGTCTAAGAGCCCGTCGAAGAACTCCTAAGATCGCCGGCGACGCCATGCCCGTGCCCCCGCTGAACTCAGACGACCACGTCTCCGGCCCGGCGGACGCCCCGCTGGAGCTGATCATGTACGGCGACTTCCAGTGCCCGTACTGCTCCGCCTCGCAATCGATCGTCGCGCGGGTGCGCAAGCGGCTCGACGGCCGGCTGCGGTTCGCGTTTCGCCACCTGCCGCTGCATGAGGTCCACCCGGACGCGCAGCGCGCCGCCGAGGCCTCCGAGGCGGCCGCCGCCCAGGGCAAGTTCTGGGAGATGCACGACGCGCTCTACGCCAACGGCGGCCGCTTCTCGTTCGACGACCTGGCCGAGGTGGCGGGTCGGTTGGGCCTGGACGTCGAGCGCTTCCGCGCCGAGCTGATCGACGGGGCGTACACCGGGCGGGTCGAGCGCGACGCCGAAGGCGCGCGTGCGGCGGGGATCGCCGCGACCCCGGCGTTCATCGTCAACGGCGTCCGTCACACCGAGTCCTTTGACGCCGGATCGTTGGTCGACGCGCTGACGAGGTGATTCATGTCGAATTCGCGGAGCGCCGACTACCCTTGCCCGGCTGATGCTGCGCGCCACAACCATTCTCACTGCGTTCCTGGCCCTCTTCGTCGCCGCCTGCGGCGGAAGTTCGAAGGACTCGGCAACGCCGAAGTCCGACGCCGTGCAGAACGTCCCCAGCGAGAACGGCGTGCGCGAGAACGTCAAGAAGGCCTCGACGCCCACCGTCGCCGATTTCCCGACGGCCAAGGGCGCGACGCTCCAGGAGCTCGCCGACAAGATGGCCGCCGGACCGCAGCTGGCGCTCGCCAGCTCCGTCTTCACCAGCCCCGGTGACAGCCGGATGGCGTTCGGGATGATCGCCGACGACGGCACGCCCGTGTACGGCCCGACCGCGGTCTACGTCGCGCCCACGCCGGCCGATCCGGCCGAGGGCCCGTTCGTCGCGCCGGCCGACGTCCTGCTCACCGACGCGCGCTATCGCTCCAAGCAGGCCGCGACGACGACCGACCCGTTCGTCGCCGTTTACGGCGCGGACGTGAAGTTCGCCAAGAACGGCAAGTACTCGGTGCTGGCGACGACCAAGAAGGCCGACGGCTCGCTGACCGGCGCGACCGGTCAGATCAACGTGTCCGCGGTCGCCGATGATCCGATCCCGGGCGTCGGCGACAAGGCGCCCAAGGTCCACACCGACACGCTGGCGTCCGCCAAGGGCGACGTCTCGAAGATCGACACGCGGGTCCCGCCGAGCGACATGCACGCCGTGGACTTCGCGGACGTGGTGGGCAAGAAGCCGGTCGCGCTGCTGTTCTCGACCCCGCAGCTGTGCCAGTCGCGGGTGTGCGGCCCGGTGACGGACATGGAGCTGCAGATGAAGTCCAAGTACGGCGACAAGATGGACTTCATCCACCAGGAGGTCTACGTCGACAACGACATCAACAAGGGCCTGCGGCCGCCGCTGAAGGAGTTCAACCTCCGCAGTGAGCCGTGGCTCTTCGTCGTCAACGCCAAGGGCATCATCACCGCCCGCCTCGAGGGCTCCATCGGCGTGAACCAGTTCGAGAACGCGGTCAAGACCGGGCTGTGAGAAAGCGGGTCTTCGCGGCGCTCGCGGCGGCCGGGGCCGCCGCTCTTCTCGTGCCCGCGGCGGCCGAGGCGCACGGCCTCGTCCAGCGCCAGCAGCTCCCGATCCCGCAGTGGCTGTTCGCGTGGGCGGCCGCGGCGGTGCTCGTGATCTCCTTTTTCGCGCTCGCCGTGCTCTGGCCGCAGCCGCGGCTGGAGAAGGACAACTGGCGGCCGATCAACGGCGGGCGGGCGATCGTCTCGCTGCCGGCGCAGATCATCTGCGGCGCGATCGGCGTGGGGTTGCTCGTCGTCACGCTCCTCGCCGGCTACCTCGGGTCCGGCACCGCGCTGGACAACTGGGCGCCGACGTTCCTGCTCATCACCTTCTGGGTCGGGATGGTGTTCGCGTCGATCATCCTCGGCCCGATCTACCGCGCGTTCAGCCCGTTCCGGGCGATCGGGCGGCTGCTCCCATCGTTGAATCGGCCCTACCCCGAGAAGCTCGGACGCTGGCCGGCGGTCGTCTGCCTGTGGTTCTTCACGTGGATCGAGCTCGTCTCCGGGTGGGGCGAGGCGCCGGCGACGCTCGTCACCGCTGCGCTCGGCTACACGATCCTCACGCTCGCCGCGCAGTGCTACTGGGGCGTGGAGACGTGGTCGCGGCGGGGCGAGGCGTTCGCGGTCTACTTCGACATGTTCGCCCGGATGGGGATCTGGGAGGTGCGCGACGGCTCGCTCGGGGTGCGCCGGCCGCTCGGCGGGTTGCCGCGGCTGGACAAGGCCGCGGGGACGGTCGCGTTCGTCACGGTGATGATCGGCACGGTCACGTTCGACGGGCTCTCCCAGGGGCAGCTGTGGAAGAACCTGTCGGCCGACGTCGTCGACGCGCTGGACGGGCTCGGGATCGGGGCGCTGACCGCGTCGAAGATCGCCGCGACGTTCGGGCTGCTGCTGGGCGTGGGACTGGTGGCGGGCTTCTATCGGCTCGGGATCGAGGGCGCGCGGTCGGTCGGCGGCGGGATGTCGTTCTCGCGCTTGGAGTTCGGGTTCATCCACACCTTGGTGCCGATCGCCGCCGTCTATGTCGCCGCGCACTACCTGACGTTCCTCGTCTTCGAGGGCCAGGCGATCATCTACCTGTCATCGGACCCCTTCGGGCAGGGCTGGGACCTCTTCGGCACGGTCACCTCCGGGATCGACTACTCGATCTTCCCGCAGGAGGACACGTGGTACGTGCAGGTCGCGGTGGTCGTGGTCGGCCATGTCGCGGCGCTGATGCTCGCCCACGACCGTGCTCTGACGATGTACGGCGACGCGAAGCTCGCCGTGCGCTCGCAGTATTGGATGCTGGGCGTGATGGTCGGCTTCACCTCGCTGGCGCTGTGGCTGCTGGCGCAGGCCGGCTAGCTCACGGTTTACTGAGCAACCTTTCGGCAAGGGGACGGCAACGGCCGGCGGCGATGCTTGGCGCCGCAAACGTTCCTTCTCCCCAGGAGCTGTATGAAACGCATGACCTGGGCGGCGCTCTCCGCCGCCCTCCTCGTGCCGGCGATCGCCGCCCCGATGGCGTCCGCCGACTCGATCGCCTACGTCAACAAGACCGACGGCAACGTCTATCTCTCCACTCCGGACGGTTCGCGGCAATACCAGGTCACGACGACCGGCGGCTACAGCGACGTCTCCCAGGCCGACGACGGCACGATGATCGCGCTCAAGGGCGTGCGGCTGAACAAGCTCGCCCGTGACGGCACCGTTCTCGCCGACTTCGACACCCCGGTCTCCGACACCCGCGACGCGCCGGCGAAGACGTTCTACGGGCCCTTCGATCCCGCCATCTCCCCGGACGGCACGAAGGTCGCCTACACGTACTACTACATGACGCAGAGCCAGAACCCGGGGTGCTTCCCGCCCACCTGCGTCGTCGCCATTAACGAGGCCGGCACCGGCTATTCGTACTCCGACCGCCAGACCTCGTGGCAGGAGCCGGGTCTCGGCTACCACTCCGGCTGGCGGCATCCGTCATGGGTCGACAACGACATGACGATGATCTCCAACCCGTCGCACCTCCCGAACCGCGACATCATCCTGGACCGCATCTCCGACGGCGGCAACGGCCACGGCAACATGGTCATGAACTGGACGTCGGACACGGCCGAGAACAACCCGCACGTCTCGGGCGGCGACATCACCCGCGACAAGCGCAAGCTCGCCTACCAGTCGGGTGAGAACGACTCGACGCTGACCGTCTCCTACGTCCCGGCCTTCCCGACCGCGTGGAAGGACGGCGATCCGAACACGGACGAGATCCGCGTCTGCTACCGCTACAGCAACCCGGCGGGCGGCGCGTTCGGCGTGCCCACGTTCTCGCCGGACGGTGGCGCGATCGCCTACCACGCGGGTGACGGCATCCACGTCGCCGCGGTCCCGGCCTTCGGCGGCGACTGCACGCTCGACGGCGCGACGCCCGCCCCGCCGGTCGTGATCCCCAACGGCGTCGAGCCCGACTGGGGCCCCGCCGACGTCCCGGCGGCCCGCCCGGCGGCGAACACCACCCCGACGACCACGAACCCGACCACCAAGACGAACACGACGAAGCCGTCGCTCTCGGTCAAGGTGCTCGCGGCGACGCGGCGCGCGGGCATCAAGCTCTCCGTGAAGGTCACGGGCAAAGGCAAGCTCTCCGCCACCGCCAAGTCCGGCACCAAGACCGTCGGCAAGGCGTCGGCGACCGTGAAGAAACCCGGCACCGCGTCCCTCCGGCTCAAGGTCTCCCGCAAAGGCAAGCTCGCGGTCAAGATCACCTGGCGCCCCACCGGCGGCACCGCCATCACAAAGACCATCACCGCAAAGGTCAACTAGTTAACCCCCACCTAAGGGGCCTGGCCCCTTAGCCGCGCTTTAGGTTCGGTTCGCGACGTCGATTGGCTCTGCGCCGCGCTTGGATACCTAAAGGGAACCTAAGGGGTCTGACCCCTTAGGTGGGGTTTAGGTTCCGCAGGTGGACGGTGGGGGCGGGTCGGCCGGCTTGCGGCTCCCGCCCCACGCGGTCCATTCCTTCAGGGCGGGGCGGTCGGTGGTCATGTCGGTGCTGACCAGGCCGACGGGGAACTTGTCGTCCTCGCGGACCGTGTACTGGAATGCGATCGTGACGCGTGGGTCTTCGTCCCAGCGGACCAGCTGGTCGTGCAGGGCGGAGCAGCCCGCCGCGGCGTCGGCGATCGACCCGCCCGCGCTGAGGTCCTTGGGCGCCGGGCCGACGCCGGTCTCGGTGATCCAGAACGTGAACGGATGCGGGCAGCCGAAGGCCTTCAAGGCCGCGTCGGCGTCCTGCACCGGGTCATCGCCGCCGATGTAGGCGTGCTGCGACCAGACGGTGGTCGAGCAGACCAGGTCCTTCGGGAGCGCGGCGATGAACTCGGGCACCGAGGTGACGTAGCGCGTCGACTTCATCAGCCCGGCGGTCTCGCCCAGCACGAGCTGCTGCTCGCCCGGAGCGGCGTCCAGCGCCTGTTGCAGCGCCTGGGCGATCTGGGCGTAGGCGGCCGGCGCGGTGCTCGGCGACGACGGGTCGCACGCCGCGCGCTGCGGGCTGATGAACGCCGGGTGGTTGGGCTCGTTCCAGGGGCTGAAGAAGCTCAGCCGGGCGCCCTCCTGCCCCGCCGCCTTGATCACGTCGCGGACGAGCTGCTGGTAGGCGGGAAGCGCGTCCGCACGCGGCGGTCGCGACCGCGGTCCGGCCTGCGGGCGCTCGCACCCACCCGCCGCGCTCGCCGCCCACTCCGGCGTGCCGGTGAAGACGACGAGCGCCGTCCACCCACCCTCGCGCTGCCGCGACGCCAGCGCGCGCAGCTGGTCGCGCACCCCACCCCACCCCAGGCAGGGCCCCACCTCGCGCATGCACCCGCCCTGGGGCGCGTCCAGGTTGGCGGGCGTCTCGGCCGTCGGCTGGATGGAAGCCCAATCGATCACCAGCCGGAAGTACGCGGGCTTGATCGCGCCGAGCTTGTCGCGCACCGCGTTCCACGGCTCGGGCACGTCCTTGGCCTCAGGACTGGCGATCAGGTTCGCATTGAACTCCGTCACCCCCACCGCCAGGCCCGTGCCGGCGGGCGGCGGAGTGGGCGGCGCGGGCGGCGCGGGCGGCGCCTTCGCGACCAGCGGACGCCCCGGCCGCACCGGCTTGACCTTCGCGTCGTCGTCACGCGTCAGCGCGAAGACGACCGCGGCGACCAGCGCGGCGGCCGCGAGCGCGTAAAGAGCCGGGGCGAACCTCCGCACCCAGCCGAGGCTACCCACGGCGGACCCGTCTACGCCCCTGGGACGTACGGCGGCGCGACGCCCCAGCCCCAGCGCGGGACCGGCGCGTGCTCGGCGACGGCGGCGTCCGGCTGGGAGTTGTGGACGGCCAGCCGCGAGCCCCACTCCGCGTAGCCCATCAGCGCGGCGCGGAACTCCGGGTCGTCCGGGAGGCCCGCATCGTCGGCCGCTTGGGAGAGCAGCGTGACGAAGCGCAGCCGCAACTCGGGCGTGATCGACAGCCCACGGTGCTTGGCCAGCATGTGCTCATAGCCGCCGTTGTCTGTGGTGTAGGTCGCCGGCCCGCCCATCACCTCGCACCACCAGGTGGTGACGTGCGCGCGGTGCTCCTCGCTCACCCGCCCGCCGAACAGCCGCGCCAGCGCCGGCTCGCCCTCGACGAGGTCGTAGAAGACGTTGAGCCAGCGCTCGAACGCCTCCCGCCCGCCACCCCATTCGTAGATCGTCGGCGTCTCGCTCATCCCGACAACGCTAGAGAACGCAATTGCTCGGCCGTCTCGGCGTCTGCGGGGAGAAAGGCCTCGAGGCGCAGCTCCGCCACGGTGACGTCGACCGCCGTGCCGAAGTGCGCGAGCGTCGTGAGCAGCTGCAGCTCGTGCTCACCGCAGCGCAGCCGCAACGGCACCGCGAAGCCCAGCGTGGTGGCGCGAGGCCGCTCACCGGCGAGCATCGTCAGCTCCTCGACCAGGGCGCTCAGCCGCTCGTCCGGGTTCTGCAACGCGTTCTCGCGCAAGCGATCGACCACGTGCCACGCCCACTCGGAGAAGTTGACGATCCGCGGCGCGAGCGGCCCGAGCAGCAGCCGCGGCACGTTCGTCACCGGGGCCCCCTCGGCCACGATCGCGTGGAATGCCGGGTTGGCGTCGACCAGGTCGCCGTGCCGGTCGACGATCACCGCCGGATACGGCATGTGACCGCGCAGCACGGAGCCGAGCGCCTCCCGCACCGATTCCAGCTCCACGTACGGCGTCTCGGAGTAGGCAGGTGCGAAGCCGGCGGCCAGCAGCAAGGCGTTGCGCTCACGCAGCGGGACGTCGAGCGACTCCGCGAGCCGCACCACCATCCCTCGCCCAGGCACTGACCGGCCACCCTCGATGAAGCTGACGTGCCGCTGCGTCGTTCCCGCCCGAAGCGCCAGCTCGAGCTGGCTCACCCGCCGCCGCGTGCGCCAGGAGCGAAGTTCGGTCGCGAAGGTGCTCACACCCCACAGTCTCCACCTCCGCGCCATTCCCTCGAGGGAATTGCACAGCCCTCGACGATGGAAGGCATGACCGACGCCACCATCCTCGCCGACCGCTACGTCGCGGTCTGGAACGAGCCCGACCCGACCCGCCGCCGCGCCGCCGTCGAGCGGCTCTGGACCGACGACGCCTCCCACACCCTCCAGCCGCCGCAGGAGATCCGCACCGCCGCCGGTGCCCTCGGCGTCGCCGTCGACCTCGAGGCCCGCGGCCACGACGCGCTCGAGGAGCGGGTGACCAAGTCCCACGACGAGTTCGTCGCCCGCGGCGGCTTCGTCTTCCGCCCCGCCGGCGACGCCGCCCGGCTGCGCGACATGGTCAAGCTGCGCTGGGAGATGGTCCCCCGGGCCGGCGGCGACGTCGCCGCGACCGGCCTCCAGATCCTAGTGCTCGACGCCGACGACCGGATCCGGCTCGACTATCAGTTCATCGAGTCGTAGATCGAGCGGGCGACGCCGGGCCGCGCGTTCTCCGGATACGTGACGAAGTCGTCCACGAACCCCGGCAGCGCGCGGACCCGGTCCAGCCACGCGGCGACCTCGGGCGGGTGCTCGAGCCCGGCATCGCCCGCCACGCTCACGTACGGGAACAGCCCGAGGTCGGCGATCGACGGCACGCCCCCGACCACCCACTCGCGCCCGTGCAGGTGATCGTCGAGGTGCGCGAGCGCGCCGCGCCCCGTGTCCAGCCGCCCCGCGTCGAACGGCCGACCGGTCAGCGCCCGGAAGCGCGGCCCGCCGATCCCGCCCATCACCCGCTCCTGCTCGAACGACAGCCACGACGCGACCAGCCCGCGTTCCCACGGATCGGCGGGCAGAAACGGCGTGCCCTCGCCCAGGAACCACAGGATCGCGTTGGACTGCGTGAGCCGCCGCCCGTCCGAAAGCTCGAGCACGGGCGTCTCCCGCAGCGGATTCAGCGCGCCGAACGCGTCGGTCAGCGTGTCCCCGGCGAAGATGTCCACGGCGACCCGCTCGTACTCGCGGCCGAGCAGGCCGAGCAGCAGGCGGACCTTGAAGCAGTTCCCGGAGGCGGCGTAGTCATAGAGGCGCATGCGCCTCCAACGCGCCGGCGGTCAGATCAGTGAGAACACGTCCTCGCCGCCGCTGAGCGGGCCTACGTTGGTGCTGTAGACCTCGCCGTCCTGGCGGACGAAGAGCCGGCGCCCGTCGCGCAGCATGGCGACGGCGGCCGTGTTCGCCCCGACTTCGTAGAGGCCGACCTTGCCGACCGGCGGCGAGGCGTCGGGCGAATCGAGCACCACGATGTCCGCGCCGAACTCCTTCTGCGCCTCGTCGATCGGCGCGCCGAACAGCTCGCCGAGCTCGATCACGCGGGAGCGCTCGTCGATGTCGGCGACCCCTTGCGGGGTGAGGGCGACCAGCAGACGAACGCACCTGTCTTCGTCGTACGGCGGCGCGCTGACCGGGAGGCAGATGTCGTCCGACGTGCGCCGTTTGGTCGCGATGAAGCAGACGTCGTAAGGATCGCCGACGTACCCGAGCCCGACCCGGCCGCGCGTCCGCGGCATCCGGCGATCTTCGGACAGGTACCCGTCGCCGTACAGCTCCTGCGTCCCGTCGGTGCTCCCCGTGAAGCCGCTGGTGCCGTCGTCCTTGGCCGACGGCCGGCCACAGCCCACGCGAACCGTGTGCCCGGCGAAGCGGCGGTACAGCTTTGCCGCCTTCGGGCCGAAGCGCAGGAACGTCCCGTGCGCCGTCTGGCCCGCGGTCACGCCGTCATCGGCGTCGTAGACCGGGACGACCTGATCGGCGATCGCAGCGCCGGCCGTCGGCGCGGCGAGCGCCAGTACGGCCGCGGACAAAAAGAAGGCGCGCATGAACATGCGCGCCATTCAAGCGCCGAAACGGCGCGTTACAAGTGAACGTTTGTCGACTAAACCGCGGAGACTTCCTCTTCCTCCGCCACGCGGAAGGAAGAGCCGCAGCCGCAGGCCGCGATGACGTTCGGGTTCTCGACCTTGAAGCCCGCGCCCTGCATCGACTCGACGTAGTCCACGACCGCGCCGCGCACGTACGGGAGCGAGGGGGAATCGACGAGGATGCGGAGGCCGTGGTCCTCGAAGACCGTGTCCCCGTCGCGTTCGGTGTCGAAGGCGAGCGAATACTGGAAGCCGGAGCAGCCGCCACCGCGCACGCCCACGCGCAGGCCGGACGTCTGCACGTCGGCGCCCTGCGACGACAGGAACTCCTGCACCTTCTCTGCGCCGTTCTCGGTGAAGCTGATCACGTTGCTACTCCCGTGGAGGTCTCCGGGCCAATACTTCCCGAAGTGTAGCGGCCGCTACGCTCTACGTCAGATGCCCTCTACGGACGATCTGAAGCAGCGCATCGAGGCCGCGATTCCGGGCGCCACTGCCCGGGTTATCGACCTCACGGGCACAGAAGACCACTTTCGCGCCGAAGTTGTCGCGCCGGAGTTCGCCGGTATGAGCCGCATCGAGCAGCATCGCCGTGTCTACGCGGTGTTCGGAGCCGACATCGGCGGCCCCATCCATGCCCTGTCCCTCGTCACCAAGGCGGAGTAGACCGTGAGCACCACCAATCCCATCCGCGACGAGATCTCCAAGGCGATCTCCGAGCACGAAGTCATCCTCTTCATGAAGGGCCGCCCGGAGCAGCCGATGTGCGGTTTCAGCGCCCGCACGGTCGCGGCCCTGGACGCGCTGAGCGCCTCCTACGCGGCGGTCGACATCCTCCCGGACCCGCGCATCCGCCAGGAGCTGTCGGCGATCTCCAACTGGCCGACGATCCCCCAGCTGTTCGTCAACGGGGAGTTCATCGGCGGCTGCGACATCGTCACGGAGATGTACGAGACCGGCGAGCTCGCCACCGCGCTCGGCATCGTGCCGCCCGAGGACGCGCCGGAGGACGCCCCCGTCGCCTCCGAGCCGGGCGCCCCGCCGCTGCAGATCAAGAACAACCTCGCCTAGCCAGGCGTCGCCGACCGCTCGGGTGAGCGGTCGCTCTCGCGGGTGAACCGGCCTTCACCGGCCGGCTCGCCCGCTCCGCCGCGGCGCGACTTCAGCCAGTAGGCCGCGAGCACGACCGCCACGCTCAAGAGGCCGAGGTAGAGCTGCGAGCGGACGTCGTCGACGAACGCCATCGAACCGATCACGACCACGATCGCCGCAATCGTGAACCACGTCAGGTAGGGGTACAGCCACATCCGCACCTGGATGTGCTCGGGGTTCTCCTTTTCCAGCCGCCGCCTCAGCACGAGCTGCGAGACCGCGATCAGCAGGTAGACGAACAGCGCCACCGCGCCGCTGGAGTTCAGCAGGAAGAGGAAGACCTTCTCCGGCGAGATCACGTTGGCGATCACCGACAGGAAGCCGACCGAGGTCGCGATCAGGATCGCCCGGGCCGGCACGCCGCGCCCGTTCAGGCGCACCATCCACTGCGGAGCGTCACCGGACCGCGCCAGCGCGAAGTTCATCCGCGACGCCACGTAGAGCCCGGAGTTCAGGCACGAGAGCACCGCGGTCAGCACTACCGCGTTCATGACCTGCTCCGCGGCCGGAAACCCGATCTCTCCCAGCGCTGCGGCGAACGGCGACTTGCCGAGCTCGGCCGAGTTCCACGGCAGGATCGCGACGATCAGGAAGATCGAGAGCACGTAGAACGTCAGCACGCGGACGATCACCGAGTTGGTGGCGCGCGTGACCGCCTCACCGGGCTCTTTGGACTCCGCGGCGGCGATCGTGGCGATCTCCGCCCCCACGAAGGCGAAGATGACGATCACGATCCCGGACAGGATCGCGACGCCGCCTTTGGGCGCGAACCCGCCGTTGGCGGTCAGCTCCGGGACGCCGTGCCCGATCACGTAGACCATCGCGATCGCGATGAAGACGAGGATCGCGACGACCTTGATCGAGGCGAACCAGAACTCGAACTCGCCGAAGGCCTTGACCGACACGAGGTTGGTCGCGGTCAGGGCGAGCATGAGCACGAGCGAGGACGCCCAGATCGGGACGCCCGGCAGCCACTCCTGGATGATTCCTGCGCCGGCGGCCGCTTCGACGGCCAGCACGATGACCCAGAAATACCAGTACAGCCAGCCGACGACGAAGCGAGCCCAGTTGCCCATCGCCAGCCCCGCGTAGTCGGCGAACGAGCCGGTGCTGGGATTGGCGACCGCCATCTCGCCGAGCATCCGCATGACGAGCACCACGAGCAGGCCCGCGGCAAGATAGGAGAGAACAGCGGCAGGGCCGGTCTGGTTGATGACGGCGCCCGAGCCGACGAACAACCCGGCACCGATCACCCCACCGAGCGAGATCATCGTCACGTGGCGGCGCTTGAGGCCGCTCTGGAGACCACCGCTTTCCTCGACCATGCCCACGACTTACCCACGCATCGCCGTCATTCACCATTTGCAGCAGCCGTTCCTCGGCAACGCCGCAGCCCCGCTGGGTGAAGTCACGGAATACTTCGACGGCGCGCTGCCTGACCTCGACACGACCGACGCGATCGTGTCCTTCGGCGGCGAGAAGTCCGCGTGGGACCCGGAGTTCGTGCCCGAGGTCGAGCTGATCCGCGAGGCCGTGGCGCACGAGATCCCGTTCCTCGGCGTCTGCCTCGGCGCGCAGCTGCTGGCCCACGCGTGCGGCGGCGAGGTCTCCCGCCTGCCCCGCCGGCTGATCACCTGGGCGCCGATCGAACCCCTCGACACCGATGACCCGGTCCTCGGCGCGATCCCGCCTGGCGCCCACGCCCTGCACTGGAACGAGGACGGGATCGAGCCGCCGCCGGGCGCGGTGGAGATCCTGAAACGCCCACAAGGCAGCCGGGCGGAGGGCTTCCGCATCGGCCGCCTCGCGTGGGGCGTGCAGTTTCACCCGGAGATCGACGAGGTCTCACTCGACGGGTGGTACGCGGAGTGGGGTGAGCTGCTCGAGCCCGCCGGGAAGACCGTGGCGGGCGCCCGCGAGGCGGACGCCCGCCATCTCCCCGGTCAGGCGGCGCTCTCCACCGCCATCTTCGGCGCCTTCGCGCGCTTGGTGCGGACGCGGCCGGCGGCGCCCTCGGCCCACGCCTGATCGCTCATCCGCGCGACCTTGATGCCGATCGGCAGCAGCGCCACGCCGATCAGCACGGCACCGGCGGCCGCCGGGACGAGCCCGGTGCCGGACGCGAACGGCAGGATCCAGCCGACGGCGACCGCGATCGGCGCCCAGAACTTGACGACACCCGCCCGGAACGCGGCGACCAGGAGCGTCACGAGGCCGAAGAACATCGGCGCGATCGTGCTCGCGAGCAGGACGGCCGCGGTCCAGTGGCTCGCGGCGTCGTCGGCGATCTTGACCGACTCGGCGCGCGGCAGGTTCTGCGCCAGCGCCAGGTCGTAGTAGTCGGTGACGAGCAGGCCCGGCAGCGTGGCCAGGCCGATCACGGCGAGGACGCCGCCGATGTGGGCGACCTTCGGGGTCGAGCGGCGGGCGAGGTGCATGATCCCGAGCGCGGCCGGAAGCAGCAGCAGATAGCCGAAGTGCAGCAGCAGTGCGGCGATCCCGGCCTGGCCCGGATGAGCGGCGAGCGCGTCGTGGTAGCTGGCCGTCGTGGCCTCGTCCTCCCACGGCGTGGCGAGCATGCCGGCGAGGGTGATGATCGGGGCGAGAATCAGGGCGACAGCCGCGACGATGCGGCTGAAGCGGCGGGGGTCAGAGAGCATGCCGAGCAAGCTACGGGCGGCGACGTCTGCCGTCGTCGCCCGCCCCGGCGATTGCGCGTCCCCCGCGCGGCGGACGTTCCGATCATCCGCGAGGCCGATGAACTGCGCCCCGCGCGCCGGTACCTTGCCCGCATCGTGCGACTGAGCCGCGCCCAGCAGATCGACCTCGCGATGGCGATCCCCATCGCCGCACTCGGCGTGCTCGAGGCGCTCGTGCGCGAGCACACCGAGCGCTGGCTCGTCGCCGCGGCGGTCAACGGCGTCGCGGTCGCGCTGCGCCGGCGTCAGCCGCTCGGCGCCTTGGCCGCGGTCGTCGTCGTGCAGTCGCTCGCGCACGACCAGACCTACGACACCGACCCGCTCTCGCCGTTCCTGGCCGAGCTGATCCTGATGTTCACCGTCGCCTACGAGCTGCGCCTGAAGCCCGCGCTGATCGGCTACGGCATCGGCCTCGCCTACGTGATCGTGGACTTCTCCTCGGGGCGGATCCAGGAGATCGCCCAAGCCGGCGCGCAGTCCGGCTTCTACCTGCTGGCCTGGGGCGGCGGACGCGCGCTGCGCGGCCACGAGGAGCGCCGCGCCGCAGCTGAGCGCCACGTCGTGCGCGTGGAGCTCGAGCGCGAGGAGCAGGCACGCGTCGCGGTCGTCGAGGAGCGGGCGCGGATCGCCCGTGAGCTGCACGACGCCGTGGCGCACAGCGTGTCCGTGATGGTGCTGCAGGCGGGCGGCGTGCGCCGGCTGCTGGGCAGCGACCCGGCGCGTGAGCGTGAACGGGAGGCGCTCGCGGGCGTCGAGGAGACCGGCCGCCAGGCGGTCCACGAGCTGCACCGCATGCTCGGCATCCTGCGCAAGGCCGATCCCGGCGCCGAGCTGGCACCTTCGCCGTCGCTGCGACGTGTCGAGGAGCTGGTCACGCAGGTCCGCGGCGCCGGGCTGGACACGTCGCTGACGATCGCCGGCGAGCCCGTCGAGCTCGCCCCCGGCCTGGACATGTCCGCCTACCGGATCGTGCAGGAGGCGCTCACGAACGCGCTGCGCTACGCGCCCGGCTCGACCGTCGGCGTGACGGTCACCTACGGCGGCAAAGAGGTCCAGCTCGAGGTGCGCGACGACGGCGCGCGCGTCAACGGCACCCCTCCCACCAGGGGCTCGGGGCACGGCATCGTCGGCATGCGCGAGCGCGCCGAGCTCTTCGGCGGCGAGCTGGAAGCCGGTCCGGCGCCGGGCGGCGGGTGGCTCGTCCGTGCGAGGCTCTCCACATGATCTCCGTCGTGGTCGCCGACGATCAGCTCCTCGTGCGCGCCGGGCTGAAGATGGTCCTCGACGCCGAGGAGGACATCGAGGTCGTCGGCGAGGCCGCCGACGGCGAGCAGGTGCTCGAGGTCGCCCGCCGCGTCCGGCCCGACGTCGTCCTGATGGACATCCGGATGCCGGTGCTCGACGGCCTGGAAGCCTCACGCCGCATGCTCGCCGCCGCGGACCCGCCCAAGGTCCTCGTCCTCACCACGTTCGACGAGGAGGAGTACCTCTACGAGGCACTGCGCGCCGGGACGAGCGGCTTCCTGCTGAAGGTCTCCCCGCCGGAGCAGCTGATCGGCGCGGTGCGGACCGTCGCCGCGGGCAACGCACTGATCGACCCGGCGGTGACCCAGCGCGTGATCGCGGCGTTCGGCCGGCGGGTGGCGACCAAGCCGCCGCCCGCCACGCTGGCCGAGCTGACGGCCCGCGAACTGGAGGTGCTCGAGCTGCTCGCCCGCGGGCTCAGCAACCAGGAGATCGCGAGCCGGCTGATCGTCGGCGACGCGACCGTCAAGACCCACGTGGCACGGGTCCTGATGAAGCTCGGCCTTCGTGACAGAGTGCAGGCGGTGGTCTTCGCCTACGAGCACGGGATCGTCGAGCCGGGTGCCGGCGCCTGACGCCCTCGCCTACGTTCGCGCCGCCCTTCCGCCGCCGCCCGCCCGCATCCTCGAGATCGGGGCGGGAGACGGCGAGCTGGCCGCATTGCTGCGCACCGCCGGCTACGACGTCACCGCCATCGACCCCAAGGGCTCCGACGCTGTCCTGCCCGTCGCGCTGATCGACCTCGACGCGCCGCCGCGTTCGTTCGACGCCGCGGTAGCGATGGTCTCGCTGCACCACGTCGTCCCGCTCGGCCACTCCCTGCGCCGCCTCTCGGAAGTCCTGCGCCACGGCGCCCGCCTCGTGATCGACGAGTTCGACGTCGATGCGCTCGACGAGCGCGCCTCGGCCTGGTGGCTGGACCAGCACGACAACCCCAAGCACCCGGCCGATCACGTCGCGGAGATGCGCGAGCACCTGTACTCGGTCGGGCACATCCGTGATGAGCTCGCGCCGTGGTTCGACCTCGGCGAGCCCGTCCCCGGCGCCTACCTCTACCGCTGGCCGCTGCGCCCGGAGCTGCGCGACGAGGAGGAGCGGCTGATCGCCACGGGCGAGCTCCCCGCCGTCGGCCGCCGTTTCGTCGCGATCCGGCGGTAGCTACCGCTTGGCGAGGCGGCGCGCGCCTTCGCCCGCGGGCGTGTAGTCGAGGCCGTAGTGGCGGAAGGTCTCGGCCTCCTGGTCCATCGTGAGCTCGACGTCGGTGTCGAACGACGGCGCCTTCTTGAACTCTGCCTTGGGCCGGTCGACGCGCACGTAGTCGCGGCCGACGCTGGCGCGCGTGAGCGGCACGAGCGTGAGCGACTTCGAGAACGTGCCGGACTTGACCGCGGCGAACGTCGGCTCGTCGGTCTCACCGTCGAAGTAGACCTCTTCGAGCTTGCCGAGCTTCTCGCCGACGGCGTCGAGGACGTCCTGTCCGCGCCAGTCCGTGATGTTCTCGACGGGAATCATGGTGGTGACCTACCCCGCCCGGGCGCTCACAAGTCGCGGCGCCGGAACGCCCACAGCGCGCCCGCGCCAACTGCGGCGCTGTAGGCCAGCGCGTAGGGCCACAGCCCCGCGCCGAACGTCTGCGCGCCGCCGAACGGGCCGAGGTCGATCGCGAAGCGGGAGAAGCCGAAGGTGTCCGAGGTGATCCCGTTCAGCGCCGACTGGTAGAGGGCTTCGAACGGCAGCAGCCAGGCGGCCACGCGGCTGACGTTCTCGAGCGTGTCGCTGGAGAGCGCCTCGGCGATCTGCCCGAGCAGGCCGGCGGTCAGCCCGGCGCCGAAGAGCATGAAGATCGCGATGCCGTTGGCGGTGCTGGAGAGCACGACGCTGCCGGCCAGGGCGAGCGCGGCGATGATCGCCACGCCCGCGCCGAGCGCGAGCGCGGGGACGATCACTTGGTCCGGCCACCAGTCGATGAAGACGTTCGTGATCACCGCGCTCGCGAGGAAGACGACGATCACATACGCCGCGCACACGCTGCCCGCCGCGACGAAGCGCCCGAGCAGGAACGTCGCGCGTGAGATCGGCCGCACGAGCAGCGGCTGCAGCAGCCCGCGCTCGGCGTCTCCGCGCACCGCGCCGAGCGTCAGGAAGACGGCGAGGATCGCGCCGAGGAAGAGCGTCGCGAACATCGAGAGGCCGAGCAGCGTCGCGCCCGCGATGATGTCGCCGTCGACCCCGCTGCCGTTGCTGATGTCGCCGGTCTCCTTGGAGATCTGCCAGGTGCCGAGGCCGTAGAGCGCGAGGAAGGCGATCGTCAGGACCGCCACGACGACGAACACGCGCCGCCGCAGCGACTCGCGCAGCGCGAAGCCGGCGATGATCAGCGCGCCGCTCATTTCCCGCCCACCACTTCGAGGTAGGTGTCCTCGAGCGAGGAACGCACGACGCGGACCTCGTAGACGTCCTCGCCCGCCTCGACCAGTTCGCGCACGATCTGCGGGACCTCCTCGCGCGTGGCCTGCCCGAAGCTGCGCACGCCGCGCCCGGTCGTCACCTCGACCCCGCCGGCGCGCGAGAGCTCGTCCGGCGAGCCCGCCGCGACGACCTCCCCGCGGGCGATGATCGCCACCCGGTCGCACACCAGCTCGACCTCGGACAGCAGGTGGGAGTTCAGCAGCACCGCCACACCGCGCTCGCGCAGGTTCTCGAGCAGCTCGCGCACGGTCCGCCGCCCCGCCGGGTCCAGTGCGCTGGTCGGCTCGTCCAGCAGCAGCAGCTTCGGATCGCCGATCATCGCCTGCGCGATCCCGAGCCGCTGCTGCATGCCCTTGGACATCGCGCCCACCCGCCGGTCGGCGACCTCGGCCAAGCCGACCAGCTCGAGCAGCTCCCGCCGTTCGCCCGTGCCGCCCGGCGAGCGCGCGAGCTTCTGGTGCAGCACCAGCAGCTCGTCCGCGCTCAGCCAGTCGGGGAAGCGGAACAGCTCCGCGAGATAGCCGATCGCGCCGCCCAGCCGCACGGTCCCGGACGTCGGCCGCACCAGCCCGCACGCGATCTTCACCAGCGTCGACTTGCCCGCCCCGTTCGGCCCGAGCAGCCCCACCAACTCACCCGCCCCGATCCTCAGATCGACGCCCTTCAGCGCCTCATTCGCGCCATAGCGCTTGCGCAGTTGATGAACAGCGAGTGCGTCAGCCACGCGCACAACCTAAAGGGACAGTCCCTTTATGTTGTGCAGTCTCTGTGCAAGGAAGTCGCGCTCGACCTCGCTGTCGGTGAGGGACAGGGCCTTTAGGTAGGCGTCGGCGGCCTCGTCGCGGCGGTCCAGGCGGCGCAGGAGGTCGGCGCGGGCGGCGTGGAAGAGGTGGTAGCCGCCGAGATCGAGCTCGTCCATCAGGTCCAGGCCGGCTTGCGGGCCGTCGCGCTCGGCGATGGCGACGGCGCGGTTGAGGGCGACGATCGGCGTCGGCGAGATCGCCCACAGCTGGTCGTAGAGCCAGACGATCCGCGTCCAGTCCGAGCCGCGGGAGTGCTCGACGGCGATCGACGCCTGCGCCAGGTGGGGACCGAGCCGGCCGAGGCGCCAGCCGCGGGCGACGAGCCGCTCGCCCTCCATGATCGCGGTCACGTCCCAGCGCGAGCGATCCTGGTCCGGGAGGAGCACGAGCCGGCCGTCGGCGTCGACGCGCGCGTCGCGGCGCGAGTGCTGCAGGAGCATCAGCGCGAGCAGCCCGATCGCCTCGGGCTCGTCGGGCATCAGGTCCACGAGCACGCGCGCCAGGCGGATCGCCTCCTCGCACAGGCCGGCGCGCACCGGCGGGCCGTAGCCGGCGTTGAAGACGAGGTAGACGGTGGCGAGCACGCTGCGCAGCCGCGCGGGCAGGTCGACGTCGCGCGGCACCTCGTAACGGATGCCGGCGGACGCGATCTTCTGCTTGGCGCGGACGATCCGCTGCGCCATCGCCGGCTCGGAGATCAGGAACGCCCGCGCCACTTCGCCCGTCGTGAGGCCGCCGAGCGCGCGCAGCGTCAACCCCACCCGGGCTTCGGGCGCGAGCGCCGGATGGCAGGTCGTGAAGATCAGCCGCAGCCGCTCGTCGGGGATCGGGCTCACGAGCTCAAGCTCCGCTTCGGATTCGTCCTCGCCGCCGCCGAGCGCGCGCAGCTCGCCCTCGAGCTCCGCTCGCCGGCCCGCCCACCGGCGCTCGGTGCGGATCCGGTCCAGTGCGCGGTTGCGCGCGGCGGTGACGATCCACGCCGCCGGGTTGTCGGGAGCGCCGCGCGCGGGCCAGTGCTCGAGCGCGGTGAGGAAGGCGTCCTGGACCGCCTCCTCGGCGCGATCGAGATCGCCGAGGATGCGGGCGAGAACGGCGACCGCCTGTCCGGACTCGCGCCGGAACAGGCGGTCGACGAGAACGTGCTGGGGTTCGGTCAGGCCGTGGCCTCGGCCCCGCTCGGGGCGCTCTCGAGCGCGGCGTAGTCGATCACCGGGCGGACCTCGACGGCGCCGAACTTCGCCTCCGGGATCTTCGCCGCCCAGGCCAGCGCCTCGTCCAGGTCCTTGCACTCGAGCGCGTAGAACCCGCCGAGCTGCTCCTTGGTCTCCGAGAAGGGACCGTCGGTGAGCATGCGCTCGCCGTCGCGCACGCGGACCGTCGTCGCGCTCTGCGTCCCCTGCAGGCCGTCGCCACCGGCGAACACGCCGGCGTCACGCGCGGCCTGACCGAATTCGCCGTGGGCCTGGAAGATCGCGGCGCTCTCCTCAGGCGTCGCCTCGGCGTACATCGACTCGTCGTTGTAGATCAGCGCGTAGAACAACATGGCACCCTCCGTTCGGGCTCGTCCGCGACGCCTTCGCCGCGGTTGTGACCCTACGACGTCTGGGTGAGACGCGTTCGACATTTTTGGCGCGTCGGCGCTCGTCCGAGCCGGGGGATAGGCTCACGCGGCATGTCCACCGTCGCCGTCGTGACCGACACCACGCAGTATCTCCCGCGCGAGGTGATCGAGCGCCATGGCCTGCACCTGGTGTCGCTCTACGTGAACTGGGACGGGCGTACGGACCGCGAGATCGACCTCCCCGACTACGACGCGTACTACGCCTTCCTGCGCTCGGGCGGCGAGCTGCCGAGCACGTCGCAGCCGAGCGTCGGCGATTTCCTCGCCGTGTATGAGCCGCTCGTGGAACGGGGCGACGACATCCTCTCGATCCATCTCAGCGGCGGGATCTCCGGCACGGTCCGAGCGGCCGAGCAGGCGCGCGACCTGCTGATCGAACGCGGGATGCAGGCCGAGAAGATGGTCGTGGTCGACTCGTTGACGGGCTGCGCCGGGCACGGGTTCATGGCGGTCGCGGCGACCAACGCCGTCGCCGGCGGTGCCGACCTGGCCGGCGCGGTGGCCGCCGCCGCGGCGATGCGCGAGAACCTCAAGATCATCGTGATGGTCGACACGCTGGAATACCTCCGGCGCGGTGGGCGCATCGGCGCGGCGCGGGCGTGGATCGGCGCGACGCTGAAGGTCAAGCCGATTCTCACGATCGAGGGCGAGATGCAGCCCGTCGAGCGGGTGCGAACGGCGAGCCGGGCGTTCGAACGGCTGGTCGCCCACCTCGAGCAGCGGCGCGAGGACGGCTGTGACGGCTTCGCGATCCAGCACATCCAGGCGCCGGCCGAGGCCGAGCGGCTCGCGGAGCGCGGTCGCGCGATCTACGGGCGCGATCCGGAGCTGATCTCGGAGATCGGCCCGGTGATCGGGACGCACACCGGCCCGGGAATCCTCGGCGTCACCGGCCTGCGCACGGATCTGCTCGGCCCTTTCTGAAAGGGCGACGACTCGCCCTGCGGGCTCGCGTCGCTGGAAGGACTCGCCTGCGGCTCGCCCTTCCGCGTTCATGAAGGAATCAGCGTTGCGGGGTTGAACCTGGGCGTCGGTGGGCGTCCCGCTCGATCCTCGTAACCGTCGCGACGCTGAGCCGCCGACGATCCAGGTCATCCCGGCGTTCTCGCCGCGGATCATCGTGCGCACGCTCGTGATCTTCGTGTCGTTCGCGATCTCGCTGTACCTGGTGTACCTGCTGCGCAAGCCGATCGGGTGGGTGCTGATCGCGACCTTCTTGGCCGTCGCGCTCTCGGGCCCCGTCAACGTCCTCAATCAGTGGATGCGGCGCGGGTTCGCGATCACGATCGTCTATTTCTGCCTGCTGTTGATCCCGATCGGGATCGGCGCGCTGATCATCCCGCCGCTCGTGACGCAGGGCAACAACCTGATCCAGAACCTGCCGCGGTACGCGCAGGACGTGCAGGACTACACGAACAAGAACGAGCGGCTGCGCAAGATCGAGGCCGACTACAACATCACGGAGAAGCTGCAGCAACAGGCCGACAAGCTCCCCGCGCGGGTGGGCGACGCCGCCAATGTGCTGGGCAACATCGGCCTCGGGCTGGTCAACTCGCTGTTCGCGCTGTTCACGATCCTCGTGCTGACGGCGTTCCTACTGGGCAGCGGCGCCGGGTGGGTGAACCGCATGTTGGAGTTGCGACCACCCGAGCACTCCACGCGGATCCGCACCGCGCTGGACCACATGGGCAAGGCGGTCGGCGCGTACGTCGGCGGCGTGCTCGCGCAGGCGACGCTCGCCGCCGTCCTCGCCTACATCGTCCTGGCGATCCTCGGCGTGCCGTTCGCCGGCGCCCTGGCGATCGTGATCTTCTTCTCCGACCTCGTGCCGCTGGTCGGCGCGACGATCGGCGCCGTGCTCGTGGGCGTCGTCACCGTCTTCGGCGACTTCCCGACGGCGACGATCATCTGGGTCATCTACTCGATCGCCTATCAGCAGATCGAGAACACGCTGATCCAGCCGCAGATCCAGAAGCGCGCCGTCAACGTGCACCCGTTCATCGTCCTGGTCGCCGTGCTGTTCGGCTCGACGCTGCTGGGCGTGATCGGCGCGCTGGTCGCGATCCCGGTCGCCGCCTCGGTGCAGATCGCGATCCGCGAGTGGTGGGACTTCCGCCACGACCAGACGATGAACGACATCATCGCGCCAGCGGGACCGACTGCCGCCGACACGCCGCCGCCGGCCCCCGCCGTCTAGTAACGGCGGGAACTGCGCCGGCCGGTGAGCAGGCCGGTGAAGGCCGCGATGCCACCGCCGACGACGAAGCCCGCGACGGCCGCGCCGATGATCACTTCACGCTTGTGCGCCCGCAGCTGGCCGCGCCAGTCGGTCGCCTTGGCGACTTCGCCGCGCAGCGATTCGACGGCGACCGCGAGATCGGCGCGGTTGGCCTCGATCGAGGCCCGGATCTCCTGCGGGGTGCGCGCGCCGCTCATCGCTTCGCCTCCACGTTCGAGGGCGTGGCCGGCGTGACGGCGCCGGACGGCGTCGCGGGATGCGGGGCCGTGAGCGTCTGCTTGATCAGCTGAGCCTCCTCGATGGCCATCGTCGGGGTGGGCGGCGAGCCCTTCTTGAAGAAGCGCGCGGCGAGGAACCCGGCGAGCCCGCCGAGTAGGAACAGGGTGCCCGACACGATCAGGTAGCCGAGCCACGCGCCGCTGCCGAGGAGCTCGGCGATCCCCAGCGCGACGAAATGCAGGAAGTAGATGAGCCCGGTGAGGATGAAGACGCCCGCGGCGGCGCCGACGGCCGCGCCCTTGGCGAGCCCGGTGGCCTTCTCGGTCAGCTCCGCCTTGGCGAGCGCGATCTCCTCGCGGACGAGCAGCGAGGCCTTCTCGGAGACCTCGGTGATCGCCTTGCCCAGCTCAGATATCTGTGGATCCGTCATAGGTCAGTCGACCAGCCTCTTGAGGATGCGGGCGATCAGGAATGCGCTCGCGAAGGCCACACCGGCGACCACCTCGGGCCGCTCCAGCGGGCTCGGCTCGGCCGGCTTCGCCGGGGGAGCCTCGTATGAGGCCGCCGCCGCGGCAGCGGCCGCGGGGTCGGTGTCTGATCCCAGTCCGGGGGACATCACGTTCGCACCCGAGAGGTTCGCGGTGGCCCTGGCGGACCCTGCCTTCTCGCGGGCCAGCTTCTCGGCGTTGGCAGCCTGCTCGCGCGCCCTTGCGGCTTCGGCCTCGGCGCGCTGGCGCGCTTCATGAGCCTTGCGCTCCTTGCGCGAGAGCTTCGCCTCCTGCTGCTCCGCGGCCTCGACCTCGTCGTGGGCCTTGGCGGTCTCCTCCTCGGCGCGGCGCTCGTCGGTCTCGCGCAACTGCTGGCGCAGCTCCGCACCGCGTGCCTCGGCGCTCGCGCGCTCGGCCTGCGCCTTGGCCTCGCGGGCCGCGGCGGCCGCGGTGGCATCCTCCGCGGTCGCACCCGCGGCGGCCTCAGACTGCTGTGCAGGCGTACCGGGCGGAGCCACCGGCTCTTCTTCGAAGCGCGGGCTCCACTCTTCGGTGCGCTGGGGGTCGTCGTCTTTCACTCGGGCGGATCTTCCCCAAAGATGCGGCGGAATACCACGGCCGCGATGCGGGTGGTCACGATCGAGGCCAGTGCACCGGTTCCGGCGAGCAGCCCGGACCAGGCCAGCCGCTTGACGAGATCGTTATCGGTCATGGCGGCGGAGTCTATGCGGCGAGGCCGCCGACGATGGTCCGGACGATGTGCGCCTTGGCCAGCTCGTACTCGGTTTCGCTCTCCGGCAGCAGCCCGAAGATCCAGCCCGTCAGGACCTGCTCGATCGCTCCATAGAACGCCATGACGGCGAACTCGGCCGGGATCTCGGAGCGGAACTCGCCGGTTTTCTGTGCCTTTTCGACCACGCCGCGGATCAGCGCGTAGGCCTCGCCGATCTTGTCGATGTGGGTCGCGCCGAAGCTGTTCGCCGCGCGCGTGACCTCGACGATGATGACCTTCATCAGGTCGGGATCGTGACGGTAGGACTCGATGATGAAGCCGGCGATCGCGGTCAGCTTCTGCTCGGCCGGGACGTCCTGGAGGTCGGTCTCGCGGATCGCCCCGAGCAGGAAGTCCCAGCGCTCCAGGAACAGCGTGTCCAGCACCTGGTCCTTGGACTTGAAGTAGTGGTAGACGAGCCCGTACGCGACGCCCGCCTCGTTGGCGATGTCCGACACGCGGCAGGCGTGGAAGCCCTCGCGCGCGAAGACCCGCACCGCCGCGTCGAGGATGAGCCTGCGCTTGTCGACTGCGGCCTGCTTCGGAGCTGCCACTACGCGGTGACCTCGGTCGGCCAGCGGTACGCCTCGGGACGCCGGTTGGCGAGCGAGGGCAGCGTGCGGCGGATCTCCTGCTGGCGGGCGAGGTCGAGCTCGGCGACGATGAACGTCTCGGTGTCGGGCGCGGTGGCGAGGACGACGCCCCACGGATCGACGATCATCGAGCGCCCGCCGGAGCGGATCCCGGGCGCGTGCTCGCCGACCTGGTTGGCGGCGATGACGAACGCCTGACCCTCGATCGCGCGGGCGCGCAGCAGCACCTCCCAGTGGTCGCGCGTGGTCGCGAACGTGAACGCGGCGGGCACGGCGATCAGCTGGGCGCCCTTGACCGCGAGGATGCGGTAGAGCTCGGGGAAGCGGACGTCGTAACAGATGGTGAGGCCGAGCGGGACGCCGTTGGCGGTCTCGGTGACGACGATCTCGTCCCCGGGCGCCTCGTGCGCGGACTCCTTGTAGACGTGGCCGTTGACCTCGACGTCGAACATGTGGATCTTGCGGTAGCTCGCCTTCAGCTCGCCGTCGGGGCCGACATGGATCGACGTGTTGGCACCGCGCTCCTCGCCGGTCTTCTCGCTGAACGAGCCTGCGACGAGGTCGATCTGAAGGTCCTTGGCAATGCTCGTGGCCCAGTGCAGGATCGGGCCGTCGAACGGCTCGGCGGCGGCGATCGTCTGCTCCGGCGTGCCCAGCACCGGCCACTTCTCGGGCAGCACGACGAGTTCCGCGCCGGCTCTGGCCGCTTCGCGGGTGAGGCGGTCCGCGGCCGCAAGGTTGCGGTCCCGGTCCGGGGTGGAATGCAGCTGGACGGCGGCGACACGCACGAGAGGTTCTCCTTCCCCAACGGACTGACCCGTCAGTCAATCGCGTCCGGGAGGATACCGTTCCGCGCGCATGCCGCTCCATAAGTCGTGGCAATGGGTGGGCGCGTTCGGACCGGACGTGATGCTCTGCGTCGCCCACGCGCGGGTGGGTGTGATGCGGCGGTCGTGGTGGGCGGTCTGGGACGGTTCGCGGTTGCGCGAGGGGACGCGTGGCGTGACGCTCTCGCGTGAGCGGGCGCAGGTGAAGGACGGCGACGTGCGGATCGGGCTCGGCTTCCTGCACGGCGCGCCGATCGAGGTCACCACCGGGCCGGCCTGGACGCGCAAGACGCCGCTGGCGGTCAAGGGCGTCGTGGTCCTCGGTGACCGCAGCATCACGGTCGAGGCCCCGGGCCTGCTCGACGAGTCCGCGGGGCGCCACGCGCGGCGCACCGCCTGGCGCTGGTCCGCTGGGGCGGGTGTGACGCCGGCGGGCGTCGACGTGATCTGGAACCTCGTCGACGGCCTGCACGACGGCACTCACCTGCCTCGGCCGGGGGCCTCGTCACCGCTTCGCTCGGAGCGCACGGTCTGGCTCGGCGGCGAGCCGCACGAGGTGGGCCCGCAGCCCTTCGACGGCTTGACCCGCGTCGGCGACCTCGAGTTCGAAGCGCTCGCCACGCGGGCAAAGCGCGAGAACTACCTCGTGCTCGCCTCCGACTACGAACAGCCCTTCGGCACCTTCACCGGCTCGCTCCCGGTCGCCGGCCCACTCCACGGCTGGGGCGTGATGGAGCGCCACGAGGCGCTGTGGTGATGCCGGCCGAGCCCGCGCCGCGCGACCGTCGACTTTCTCGCGCTCTACGCGAGAAAGTCGACTCTCGTTCCGCGGCGGGCCGTCGGTGATCCTCGCCGCGGTGCTGCTCGCGGCGGCCATCGCCGCCGCCGTCGTCCGTGACCGCCGCGCGCCGGAGGCCGCCGTGGCGCTCGGCGGCGCCGCGCTGCTGCTCGCGACCGGGGTGTTGTCGTGGGATGACGCGTGGGACGAGGCGGGTGACCTCGCGCCGACGCTGGTCGTGCTCGCGTCGTTGCTCGTGCTCGGCGAGGGATGTGAGCGGGCGGGGGTGTTCGACGCGCTCGCGGCCCGGCTGGCGGCGGGCGCGCGCGGGTCGGGGCCGCGGCTGTTGACCCTCGTCGTGGGTGCGGCCGCGGCGGTGACCGCGGTGCTCGGCCTCGACGCGACCGTCGTCCTGCTCACCCCCGCCGCGTTCGCCGCCGCCGCGAAGGCGCGCCTGAACGCTCGCCCGCACGTCTACGCGTGCGCGCACCTCGCCAACTCGGCGTCGCTGCTGCTGCCGATCTCGAACCTCACGAACCTGCTCGCGTTCCGTGCGAGCGAGCTCTCCTTCGCCCGCTTCGCGGCATTGATGGCGCTGCCGTGGGCGGTCGCGATCGCGATCGAGTGGGGCGCGCTGCGCTGGGTCTTCCGCACGACGCTCGAGGCGCCCGGCCGAACGCCGAAAGCCCCGATCCCGCCACTCGCCCCTGCCCCGCTCGCCGTGCTCGCGTTCACGCTCGCCGGCTTCGTCGTCGCCGGCCCGCTCGGGCTGGACGCCGCGTGGCCGGCCGCGCTCGGCGCGCTGCTGATGACCGCGGTGACGGTCCACGCCGCGCCGCGCGAAGTGACCGCGCCGGGCGCGCCGTCGCCGCGCCCCGCCGCCTCGCCGCGCGTCGCCGCCGCACGGGACATGGCGCGCGCCGTCGATCTCCCGCTCCTCGGGTTCGTACTCGGACTCGGGTTGATCGTCCGGGCGCTCGCCGATCACGGGCTCGCCGACACCGTCTCAGACATCCTTCCCGACGGCCACGGGCTGCTCGCGCTGCTCGGAGCGACCGCCCTCGCGGCGGTGCTCGCCAACGTGCTCAACAACGTGCCCGCGCTGCTCGTGCTCCTTCCCGCCGCGGCCGCCGCCGGGCCGGAGACGGTGCTCGCGGTGCTGATCGGGGTCAACTGCGGGCCGAACCTCACCTACACCGGATCGCTGGCCACGCTGCTGTGGCGGGGTGCGCTGCGTGACCGGGGGGAGGAGCCGGGGCACGCGGAGTTCCATCGACTCGGCGCGTTGACGGTGCCGCCGATCCTCGTGGCCTGTACGGTCGCGCTGTGGCTCGTGACCTGAAGGTCCTGGCGTGGATCACCGAGAGCGGGTGGGAGGCGTGCGTGGACGCGGTCGCCCGGCTCGAGCCCACCGAGGTCACGCTCATGCACGTCGCGACGACGGAGCTGCCCGGCCCGCGCGGTCGCCGTCACGAACAGGTCATGGCGCGGATGGCGGACCTGGCCGGCGAGGCGGCGCAGGCGCTGCTCGACGACGCGGTGGAGCGCCTCGACCAGGGCGGCGTGACCATCTTCACACTGCCCGAGAGCGGGTGGCCCGAGGATGTCGTCATGCAGGCCGCGGCTGAAGCCGACCTTCTCGTCCTGACGCGCGACAACCGGCATCCCGGACCGCACTCGATCGAGCACGCCTCGCGCTTCGTCGTCGACCACGCGCCGTGCGACGTGCTGGTGGTCTGGCCCGGCGGCGGACCGGACGGGCCACCTCCCAAGCCGAAGCCGAAGCCCAAACCAGGAGCCAAGCCCAAGCCGAAACCGAAACCGGAGCCGCGGTGACGCTCCCGCCTTCCCCGCGCGGCCCGCACCTGCTCCAGACCGCCGGCTGGGTCACCCGCCCCGGCCCGTACTCGCGACGCCTGCGCGGACGCTTCGGCGACACCTTCACCCTGCACGTCGACCGCCGCGCGCCGTGGGTCGTCCTCTCGCACCCCGACGACGTCCGGCAGGTCTTCACGGGCGACCCGAACGTGTTCCACGCCGGCGAGGGCAACGCGATCCTGCGGCCGCTGCTCGGCGCGCGCAGCGTCCTGCTGCTCGACGGCCCGGAGCACATGCGCGAGCGCAAGACGCTGCTGCCGCCGTTTCATGGCGAGCGCATGCAGACCTACGGCGAGCTGATCCGCGGGATCGCCGAGGCCGAGGTCGCGTCCTGGCCGACGCAAACCCCGATCGGCGTCCGCCCGCGGATGCAGGCGCTGACGCTCGAGATCATCATGCGCGCGGTCTTCGGCACCCGCGACGAGCAGCTGCGCGCGCAGCTCTCGACGCTGCTGGACTGGATGGGCGACCCGCTGCGCCTGATGCTGATCGTGCTCGCCGGCCCACAACTCAACGAGCGCGCGATGCGCCGCATGCGCGCGCCGATCGACCAACTGCTCACCGCCGAGATCGCGAAACGCCGCGCCGCGCCCGACGTCCACGAGCGCGACGACATCCTCTCGATGCTCGTCTCGGCGACCGACATGGACGACGCCACCATGCGCGACGAGCTCCTGACGCTGCTGATGGCCGGCCACGAGACGACCGCGACCGCGCTCGCCTGGGCACTCGAGCGGCTCGCGCGCCATCCGACCGCGTGGGAACGGCTGAAGACGGGCGACGAGGACTACCTCGACGCCGTCGTGAAGGAGACGCTGCGCCTGCGCCCGGTCGTCCCCGCCGTCCTGCGGCTCCTCAAGGCTCCGGTCACCATCGCCGGCCACGACCTCCCCGCGGGCGTCGCGGTCCAGCCGAACATCCTCCTCATGCACACCCGCGAGGACGTGTATCCGGACCCGTTCGCGTTCAAGCCCGAGCGGTTCCTGGACAGCCCCGCCGGCACCTACACCTGGATCCCCTTCGGCGGCGGCGTGCGCCGCTGCCTCGGCGCGAGCTTCGCGCTGTTCGAGATGAAGGCCGTGCTGCGCGCCCTCGCCGACGCGGTCGAGACGCTCGAGCCGATCGGCTCGAGCGAGCGGCCGCAGCGCCGCGCGGTCACGCTCGTCCCCGCCAAGGACGCGCAGGTCAGCGTGGCGCGACGAGCAGCGCCTGTGCGCCGCGTGCCACCGGTCCCGACTGGTCGCTGAGCACCGACGTCGCCAGCCCGGCGCCGCCTTCGGCGATCTCCGTCCGCGCGTCGAGCAGCACCCACTCACCCACCGGCTCGCGCAGGAAGTGCACCGTGAGCTCGGTGTTGATGAACAGGTAGCGCGCCCAGTCCAGGACGTTGGACGCGCCGTTGCCCGAATCGGCCACCGCCATCACCCGCTGGCGCGGCGTCGGCTCCTCCCCCTCCACGATGCCGGTCAAGAGCCGCGTCCAGACCGCTGCCGGGCCCCGCTCGGTCCATCCGCCGCCCGCCCACCGCCACTCGATCGCGTGCGCGTAGCCAAACGTCTCGCCGAGCTGCGGCGGCGGCGCATCGGCGTCGTCGGGCAATGCGATCGGCGATTCCACGGGCGTCCCCACCGGCGACCCGAGCACCCGCCACGCCCGCGCCCGCAGCACCACGCGCCCGTCCGCCCGCAGCTCGCCCGCGAGCAGCTCGACCGACCGCCCGGGCCGCTCCACCGAGGTCACGACCTCGACCTCGGTGATCGGGATCGCGCCGAGGATCTCGACCGTCACCCGCGCCAGGACCATGTCGTCGCGCGGCGCCGTCCGCTCGAGCAGACCCGTGAGGAGCGCGGACGGTGGCCCGGCGTGCTGATGGCGCGGATCCCACGGGCCCGAGGTCCGCTCCGTCGCTCGGTAGCGCCCGTCGCCAAGGGGGATGAAGAAGCTCATTTCGCCGCACCCGACGAACGCAGCGCGGCGATCTCACCCGCGTCGTAGCCCGCCTCGCCCAGCACCTCGTCCGTGTGCTCGCCCAGCCCCGGCGGCCCCCCACGCGCGTAGTCGGCCGGCGTCTCGGAGAGGCGGACGGGCGTCGCGAGCAACCCGTCGACGACCATCCCGCGCGAGCGCACGTGCTCGTCCTCCAGCACCTCGTCGAGCTCCAAGACCGGCTCAAGGCAGCAGTCGTGCGTCGCGTTGAAGGCCTCCCACTCCGCCCGCGTGCGCCCCAGCAGCACTGCCGACACTTCGGCATGCGCCGCAGAGCCCGGGGCGTCGAACTGCGACGGAATCAGGTCCTCGCGCCCCACCCCGCGACAGAACGCGGCCCAGAACTTCGGCTCCAGCGCGCCCATCGAGACGTACCCGTCGGCGCACTCGTAGACCCGATAACAGAGCAGGCGGCCGCCGAGGATCAGCTCGCCCCGTCGCGGCACCGCCCCGCCCGCCAGCAGGCCGGCCGCCGGCATCGCCAGCAGCGACAGCGCGCCGTCGGCCATCGAGATGTCCACGAACTGGCCCGTCCCGGACCGCAGCGCCGCGAGCACGCCGAACGCGGCCATCAGCGCCCCGCCCGCGATGTCCGCGATCTGCGCCGCGGCCTGCACCGGCGGCCCACCCGCGTCGCCGCTCATCCCCAGGACGCCCGTCCGCGCCAGGTAGTTCAAATCGTGCCCCGCCCGCAGACGCAGCGGCCCGTCCTGCCCATAGCCCGTGATCGCGCAGTAGACCAGCGACGGATTCACGCCGCGGAGCACGTCAAAACCGACGCCGAGCCGATCCATCACGCCCGGCCGGAAGGACTCGATCACCACGTCGGCGGACGCCACGAGCCGCAGCAACGCGTCCCGCCCGCCGTCCGACTTCAGGTCCAGCTGCACCGACCGCTTGCCGCGATTCAAAGCCCCAAACGACGCCGGATCGGCCCGCGCGTAATCACCCGCCCCGGTGTCCTCGATCTTGATCACGTCGGCGCCGTGATCGGCGAAGAGCAGCGTGCAGTACCCGCCCGGCAACAGCCGCGTGAGGTCCAGCACCCGCAGCCCGGCAAGCGACCCGATCAAGCGAGCCCCAACAGCGAACGCGCCTCGGCCACCGTCGCCAGCCGACGCCCCGAGTCCAAAGCCATCCGCGCCGCCCGCGCCACCAATTCCCCGTTGGATCGCGCCATCGAACCGTCGGGCAGGTAGAAGTTGTCCTCCAGGCCCACCCGCACGTTCCCGCCCAACGACAGCGCGGCGGCCAAAAGCCCCCATTGCCCGCGCGAGATCCCGATCACGCCCCACTGGTGCGGCACGTCGGGCACCTGCTCGGCCATGTGGGCGACGTTGCGCGCCGTCGGCCGGATCCCGCCCGTCACCCCCATCACGAACGACACCGACAGTGGAGGCGAGAGCACCCCCATGTCCAGCAACGGATCCAGCGACGCGACGTGCCCCGAGTCGAAGCACTCGTGCTCCGGCCGGATCCCCACCGAGACCATCCCGTCCAGCAGCGCCCGGATCGTCTCGAACGAGTTCTCGAACACCGCCGCGAAGACGAAGTCCTTGCGCCGGGAGGAGTACTTCGCGTAGTTCATCGACCCCATGTTCAGCGCGCCGATCTCCGGCCGCAGCTCAGTCAAGTACTCGAGCCGCTTCGCCACCGGCACCCCCAGCGCGCCCGTCGAGTAGTTGACGATCACCGCGTCGCCGACCTCGTCACGGATCGCCGAAGTAATCGCACGGAAGTCGGCGATCTCGTGCGAAGGAGCCCCGGAAGGCGTCCGCGCGTGCAGGTGCACCATCACGCCGCCCTCGTCCACCACCCGCCTCGCCTCCGCGGCGTACTCCGCGGGCGTGTACGGGATCGCCGGGCACTGCTCCCGCGACGCGAGCGCGCCCGACATGGCGCAGGTGAGGATGACGGGGTCGTCGGCCAACGCGGGCTCGAAACTAGCGCAGCGAGCCGTTGCGCGCGCCCTTGGCGGCGTACATCGCGCGGTCCGCGTGGGCGAGCAGATCGGCCGCGTTGCCGCCGTCGGCGGGGAACGTCGCCACGCCCACCGCCGCCCCCAGGGAGAGGTTCGCGCCGGCGAACGGGATCGGCTCGGCCAGCGCGTCCTGGATGCGCTCCAGCGAGTCCCGGACCGCGCCCGAGCGGCCGCCGAGGTCGGTCAACACGACGACGAACTCGTCGCCGCCGAGCCGCGCCACGAGGTCGCGCTCACGCACGGAGCGCGACAGCCGCCGCGCGACCTCGCGCAGCGCCTCGTCCCCCGCCGCGTGCCCGTGCGTGTCGTTGATCGCCTTGAAGCCGTCGAGGTCGAGCATCAGCAGCCCGACGGACCGCGCCCGCGCGCCCGCCCGCCCCAGCGCGGCCGCCAGCGTGCGCTCGAGCGCCCGCCGGTTGGCGAGCCCCGTCAGCGGGTCGGTGTCCGCCTCGTGGCGGGTGCGCCGGTCCTGCTCCACCCGCGCGGTGACGTCGTCATAGGAGGCGACCGCCCCGTAGAGCTGGCCGTCGTCGTGGTGCAGCGGGTTCGCGTGCACCTCGACCCACAGCAGCGACCCGTCACGGCGCACGAAGCGCACGACCTGATCGCTCACCTCCTCGCCCCGCAAGGCACGCACCAGCGGCAGGTGCTCGGTGGGAAGCAGATGCCCGCGGTCGTCGAGCAGGTCGACCGGGATCGCGCTCAAGGTCCGATCCGTCAACTCGTCGAGCGGCACGCCGAAGATCACGGCCGCCGCCTCGTTGGCGACGACCACGCGCCCCTCGGTGTCGGCGACCACGACGCCCTCCTGCAGCCCCGAGAGGATCTCGCGGTTCAGGCGCTCGGACGCCCGCAGCGAGCGCTCGTGCAGCTTCTGCGCCGTGATGTTCCAGTACGCGGCGAGGATCGACCCGGCGCCGAGCGGCGTGATCTGGGCGCGCCACCACTCATCGCCCGGCGCTTCGAGCTCGAACGTCGCGGCCTGCTGCGCCTCGCACGCGTCGAGCAGCGTGTCCGCCCAGCCCGCATCGGAGGGCAGCATCTGGCCCTTGGCTTCCTCGTTGGCGTACCGGAGCGTCAGCGCGCCGCCGGTCGCCTCCCATACCTGGAGGCCGACGGGCACAACGTCCAGCACATGTCGATCGGCAGCGTCCATTGACAGTCGACCTACACGCGGTGGCGCCCGTCTGAACCACCCACGCAGAGCCGAACATACCCGATCACACGGGAATCACACCATGCCTCCGCCACGGTCGCTCTACTTTCTTGCCTTCTGCGAGCTCAAGGGCCCGGATGATCGTCGGCCGCGTCTCACGCGGGTCGATCACATCGTCGATCATGCCGTTGCCCGCGGCGACGTAGACATCGATCAGCTCGCGGTAGGCGGCGATCAGCTTCGCCTTCTCGGCCGCCGGGTCCTCGGCGGCCTCGACCTGCTTGCGGAAGACGATCTCGACCGCCCCCTCGGCGCCCATGACCGAGATCTCCGCACTCGGCCACGCGACGATCAAGTCCGGCTCGTAGGCCCGGCCGTTCATGACGTAGTAGCCGGCCCCGTAAGCCTTGCGCAGCACGACGGTGATCTTCGGCACCGTGGCGGACGCCACCGCGTGCAGCATCTTCGCGCCGTGCCGGATGATCCCCGCGGCCTCGACCTTCGTGCCGACCATGAACCCCGGCACGTCGACCAGGAACAGGAGCGGGATCCCGAACGCGTCGCAGAGGTTCACGAACCGCGCGGCCTTGTCGGCCGAGTCGTTGTCGAGGATGCCGCCGAGGTGCCGCGGCTGCGACGCGACGATCCCGACCGGCCGCCCGCCCATCCGCGCGAACGCGGTGATGATCGTCCGCGCCCACTTCGGCTTGAGGTCGAACCACGAGCCGTCGTCGACGATCAGACGGATCACCTCGTACATGTCGTACGGCTTGCGGTTGGAGTCCGGCAGGACGTCCAGCAGCGCGTCCTCGATCCGGTCCACGGGGTCGCTCACTCCCAGCACCGGCGGCGCTTCCTCGCAATGCGACGGGAAGTACGAGAGGTACTGCTTGATCCGCTCGATGCACTCCTCGTCGGAGGCGCACTCGAGATCGCCGACGCCGGACTTGCGGCAGTGCACCCGCGCCCCGCCGAGCTCCTCCTGCGTGACGTCCTCGCCGATCGCCGCGCGCACCAGGTGCGGACCCGCGAGCGCCATCGAGCCGCGGCCGCTCACCATCGGCACGAAGTCCGCCAAGCCCGGGATGTACGCGGTTCCGGCGGCGCACGGCCCCATCAGCGCCGCCACCTGCGGGACGACGCCGCTCATCACCGCCTCCTCGCGGAAGAGATGCCCGGTGCCGGCGAACAGCGAGCCGACCGCCTCCTGGATGCGCGCACCCGCCGAATCCAACAGCCACACGATGGGAATGCGCTTCGTCAGCGCCAGCTCGCGCAGCCGCGCGACCTTGACCTCGCCGGTCATCCCCATCGAGCCGGCCATGACCGTGAAGTCGTAGGCGGCGACCGCCACCGGGCGCCCGTCGACGTCGCCCCACCCGGTGATCACGCCGTCGGCGGGGGCGCTGCGCCCGTCCATCGCGCGCTGGGAGAAGTGCGGGCGGGCGTGCAGGCCGAGCTCGGTGAACGTACCGTCGTCGATCAGCAGCGCGATTCGCTCGCGCGCGGTCAGCTTGCCGGCTTCGTGCTGGCGGGCGATCTTCTCCTCGCCCCCGCCGAGCCGCGCGGCGGCACGGCGTTCTTCGAGGTCAAGCGCGAGCGGTCGCAACATGCCCGTAGCGTGCCAGCCGCGCGTCCGCGAGGCGCAGGACCGAAGCGACGCTCTTGGCCTCCCGCGGGAGCTCGACCGTCGCCGCGCGACAGCCCACCGCGTGCTCCTCCGAGCGCAGCGCGCCGGACGCGGCGGAGACGATCCGCGACGCCGCGGGCCCGGTCTCCGCGAGCAACGCGCACAGCTGCACGCCGCCGAGCCGGTAGACGTGCCCGTCGCCGACCAGCGCCGTCTCCAGGCGGCGCGCGAGCCGCATCAGCAGCTCGTCGCCGGCCTGATGGCCGTGCTGGTCGTTGACCGCGCGCATCCCGTGCACGTCGAGCAGCGCGAACGTGGCCACGCGCTTCTCGCTCAGCAGCTGCCCGAGATCCTCGAGCAGCGCGCGCCGGTTGCCCAGGCGGGTGAGCGAGTCGTGCGTGGCCGCGAAGTGCAGCTCGGCGGCGGCCTCGGCGACCGCGCGGTTGGCGCGGCGCAACTCGACCTCGGCCATCGCCGCGCCCGCCAGGTCCTCGAGCACGCCGTGGTCGCGCCCGGTCCACTGGCGCGGCTCGTGGTCGATGGCGCACAGCGCGCCGAGTCGGATGCCGTCGGAGGTGGTCAAGGGCACGCCGAGGTAGGCGACGATCCCGTGCTCGATGATCGACGGGTTGTCGTGGACCTTCGGGTGCGAGCGCGCGTCGACGACCTCCAGCGGGGCGCCGGACTCGACGACGTGGCGGCAGAACGAGTGCGAGAGCGGCGTCTCGCGCAGGTCACCGACGCCGACGGAGGACTTGAACACCTGACGATCGGCCGTGACGAGCGTGAACAGCGCCACGGGCACGTGCAGGACCTCGGCGACCAGCCGCGTGACGCGGTCGAACGCGGCCTCGGGGGGCGTGTCGATCAGGCCGCTCTCGGCCAGGGCCGCGAGCCGGCGCGGATCGGCGAGCCCGTCGATCATGCGACGATCACCGGTCCGTGGGTCCCTGGGCCACGGTCGATCATGGCAACAGCGCCGCGACGATCGAGGCGACCAGCGCGGTCGCGACGGCGCGCGTCTCGTCGTCCTCGGACGCCTCGTACGCGGTGACCTCGACGCCGACGACGTCGCACTCGCGGGCGACGTCCGTGAGCAGCGTCCGCAGGCCGGTCTCGCTCAGCCCGTTCGGGACCGCGAACTGCGCGGGCAGCACGCTGGGGTCGAGCACGTCCATGTCGAGGTGCACGTAGACCTTCTCGCCCGCCAGCGCGGGCACGACCTGCGACAACCGCGCCGCGTGGCCGACCCCCGCGGTCTCGACCAGCACCCGCTCGCCCGCGTCGAGGTCGCGCACGCCGCACATCAGCACCCGCGCGGGCTCGATCGAGGGCTCGAAGCCGGCGTCCCAGCGCCCGCACGCGGCGGCCAGGCACATCCCGCCGAGAAAGCCGCTCGGCGTCGTCTTGGGCGTGTTGAAGTCCCCGTGGGCGTCGAGCCAGAGCACGCGCACGTCGGGCACCTGGCGCACGACGGCCTGGAACGTCGTCATGCAGATCGAGCAGTCCGAGGAGGTCAGCACCGGGAACTGCCCGGCGGCCAGCATGTCCTCGACCTGGCCGCCCGCCTCGAGCAGGCAGCCGTGCGAGTCGCGCAAGTCGTCCTCCCAGGACGACACCCGCGGCTCGCCGGGCTTGCCGACGAGCTTCGCGGCCGGGTCGAGAGCCAGCGCCAGGGCTTCGGCCCCGCGCGCGCCGCCCGCGGTGCGGTCCGACGTGCGACAGCGCAGTGCCGTGACGCTCACCGGCCGGTCCACACGGGCTCCCGCTTCTCGAAGAACGCGCGCACGCCCTCCTGGATGTCGCTCGTCGAGAACGAGATCGTCAGCTGCGAATGCAGGTACTCGATCGCGTCGGCCAGCGCCATGTCCTGCTGGCGGTGCATCGCGTCCTTGCCGAGGCGCATCAGCAGCGGCGACTTCGCGGCGAGCCGGCCCGCCCAATCCGCGACGACCGCGTCGAACTCGTCGGCCGCGACCACCTTGTTGACGATCCCGATCCGCTCCGCCTCGCGCGCGTCGATCTGCTCGCCCAGCAGGAGCAGCTCGTTGGTCTTCTTGCGGCCGACGTTGCGGTAGATCAGCGCCATGATCATGAACGGGAAGACCCCGACGTTGATCTCGGGCGTGCCGAAGCGGGCGCCCTCCTTGGCCACGATCAGGTCGCAGGCGAGCGCGAGCCCGAGCGCGCCGGCGAGGACGTGGCCGTTGGCGGCGCACAGCGTCGGCTTGCCGAGCTCGCCGATCAGGTGGAACAGGCGCGGGAAGCGGTCGGTCGCGAAGAACTTCTCGACCAGCGGCGCCTCGGAAGCGAAGGCGCCGAGGTCACCCCCGGCGGAGAAGACCTTCTCGTGCGTGGAGGTGAGGACGACGCAGCGCACGGCGTCGTCGTCGCGAGCGGCCGCGAAGGCGGCGAGCAGGTCGTCGAGCAGCTGATCCGACAGCGCGTTGCGCGCCTCGGGGCGGTTCATCGCGATCGTGGCGACGCCGCTTGCTGCGACGTCGTAGCTGACGGTCTCGAAGGGCATCTGCAGCTCCACCCTAACCGCACGGCGTAGATTGGCGCTATGGCCGCGACCGAAGTCCAGAAGCCCGATCACGCCGCCCCGCGGCGCCATTTCATCTTCACCGAGGAGCACGAGGCGCTGCGCGAGTCGATCCACTCCTTCGTGGTCAAAGAGCTCGCTCCGCACGCGGAGGAATGGGAGGAGACGACGTTCCCGGATTCGGTGTTCACCCGAATGGGCGAGCTCGGCTTCCTCGGCCTGTCGATGCCTGAGGCCTACGGCGGTCAGGGCGGCGACTACTACGCGAACCTCGTCCTCGCCGAGGAGCTGTCGTTCAGCGGCTCCGGCGGCCTGTCGATGGGCGTCGCGGTCCACACCGACATGGCCACCCCGCCGATCCTGCAGTTCGGCACCGAGGAGCAGAAGCAGGCCTACCTCGTGCCCGCGATCCGCGGGGAGAAGATCTCCTGCCTCGGCATCACCGAGCCCGACGCCGGCTCCGATGTGAGCGCCATCCGCACCCGGGCGGTGCGCGACGGCGACGAGTACGTGATCAACGGGTCCAAGACCTACATCACGAACGGTCATCGCGCCGACTTCATCGTGCTCGTGACCAAGACCGACCCCGACGCGGGCTACGACGGGTTCTCGCTCTTCCTGGTCGACATGGACCTGCCGGGCGTGATCCGCGAGAAGCGGCTGGAGAAGCTGGGCATGCACGCGTCCGACACCGCGCTGCTCGCCTTCCAGGACGTGCGGGTGCCCGAGACGGCGCTGCTCGGCCAGCTCGGCAAGGGCTTCTACCACATCATGTGGGAGCTCCAGGGGGAGCGGCTGATCGGCGCCGCGGGCTGCGTCGCGGGCGCCCAGCGGGCCTTTGACCGCACGCTCGCCTACGCGATGGAGCGCAAGGCGTTCGGCCGCTCGATCGGGCACTTCCAGGTCATCCGCCACAAGTTCGCGGCGATGGCGACCAAGATCGAGGCGTCGCGCTCGCTCGTCTACTCCACCGCCTGGCGCTTCGCCAACGGCGAGTACCCCGTGCGCGAGATCTCGATGGCCAAGCTGCATGCCTCGCAGATGTGCTGCGAGGTCGCCGACGAGTGCCTGCAGATCTTCGGCGGAGCGGGCTACATGCGCGAGTACAAGATCGAGCAGGCGTGGCGGGACCTGCGCCTGAACCGGATCGGCGCCGGCACCGACGAGATCATGCTCGACGTGATCGGGCGGTCGTACGGGCTCTAGCCCGAGTGGACAGAAGTACGGTTTCGCCGCTCATGTGAACACGGTTAGGGTCCGTCGATGCGGAGGGTCTATCTCGGCGCCATCGGCGTCCTGGCCTCGCTCGCGTTCGTATCGCCCGCAATGGCGGGAGAGCGCGTCGAGCCACTCAATCAATACATCGTCGAAGGCACGCCTGCCGAGCTTGGGTGACTCGGCAAGCAGGGCTACGACGTCACCGAGGGCGCGATCGCCCCCGGTCGGTCGGGCATCGTCGCCACCCCGTCGCAGGCGGAGGGCCTGCGCGACCAGGGGCTCGATGTCACGGCGGTCGGCAAGGAGAACACGCAGAGCGTCGCGGCGGCCGCGGTCGGCCCGCTCGCCGACCCGGTCTGGGGCTATGACGTCTTCCGCCCCTACGCGCTGAACCCGGCGCCCTGCCAGACGACCTGCTCCGGCGCGGTCGACGCGGCGGGCAAGCCGATCTCGCTCATGAAGTACTACGACATGCTCGCGGCGGCGAACCCGACGCTGGTCAAGCGCGAGGTCTACGGCCAGTCGCTGCTCGGCACCGATCTCGTCGCCTACAAGGTCACCGCCGGCGCGAACACCGTGGCGGACGGCGCCAAGCCCGGTGTGATGTTCCACGGCGCCCAGCACGCGCGCGAGTGGATCTCCGCCGAGGTCGTGCGCCGCGGCTACCAGTACTTCCTCGAGCACGCGACGGACGCCGCGTCGGGCATCCCGGCGGTGCTGGCGGCGACCGAGACGTGGTTCATCCCGGTGCTCAACCCGGACGGCTACGACTACACGTTCCAGACGCGCGCGACCCGCCTGTGGCGCAAGAACCTGCGCGACAACAACAACAACGGCACGATCGCGTCGGGCGACGGCATCGACACCAACCGCAACTTCTCCGAGAAGTGGCGCTACGACAACGAGGGCGCGTCGGACACGACGTCCAGCGACACCTACCGCGGTCCGTCGCCGGAGTCCGAGCCCGAGGTGTCCTCCTTCCACGCGCTGATGCACCGGATCAAGCCCGAGTTCTACGTCGACTACCACTCCTACGCGAAGCTCGTCCTGTATCCGATCGGTTGGCAGGTCGAGAGCTACGGCGGCGACACGCCGCTGATGGAGGCCCTCGCCGGCAACGATCAGAAGCCGGCCGTGGCCGGATACGACCCCGACGTCGGTGGCGAGCTCTACACCACCAACGGCGAGATCACCGACACGATGTACCTGCAGGAGAACGTGATGGGCTACACGGTCGAGCTCGACGCGGGTCCGGCACGCCGGTCGGCGGCACGACGACCACCGGTAACGCCTTCGGCTCCAACCCGAGCGGGTTCGTCTTCCAGGACCGCGAGGCCGACGTGCAGGACGTCTTCGCCCGCAACCTGCCGTTCATGCTCGACCTGGCCCGGTCCGCGCCGACGCCGGACAACCCGTCGTCGCACCTGGCCGTGACGATCCCGGACTTCGTCCCGGTGACGTTCCCGACGTCCTACGGCACTCCGCAGACCGTCGAGGTCAACGCCAAGCGCTCGCTGGGCGCCGTCACGCTGAAGTGGCAGATCGAGGGTTCCCCGACCGTCTACTCCGGCACGACCGACGAGTTCAACGGCGGGTCGCGCTACGGGAAGTCGGGCGTCGTCTTCCATCACATGCGCGGCTCGGTCGCCGGCTTCAAGGCGGGCGACAAGGTCAAGGTGTGGTTCGAGGCGGGTGGCAAGAGCTCGGATCCGTTCACGTTCACGGCGTCGGCGGCGGGTCGCGGCAACCGCGTCCTCGTGCTCTCGGCTGAGGACTACACGGGCCTCTCGCCGAACACGGCCCCGTTCGCCGGCCCGGCCGCGCTCGCCACCTACACCGATGCGCTGGCCGACGCGGGCATCCCCGCCGACGTCTACGACATCGACGCGCAGGGCCGTACGCAGGCCGACCTGCTCGGCATCCTCAGCCACTACAAGGCGGTCGTCTGGTACACGTCGCTGGACGATTTCGTCCGCGATCCGGGCCAGACCATCGGCGTCTCGAAGATGTTCGACGACCAGATGAATTCGATCCGCGACTACATCAACGAGGGCGGCAAGGTCCTCGTCACCGGTCAGCGCGCTCTGTCGGGCGCGTGGTCGCAGTACTCCTACAACCCGCTCGGACGCGTGCCCGACAAGCCCCAGTGCACGTCCAACACGGGCGCGGCGGCCACCGGCCAGCTCGAGAACTGCGTGCAGGTGTCCAACGACTTCCTGCAGTACTGGATGGGCGCGTACGCGCAGGCCACGCAGGCGTCGACGGAGGCCGCCGTCGGTGCGCTGACGATCGCCGGCCAGGCGCCGCTGGAGAGCTCCTTCAAGCTCACGAACCAGGCGTTCCTGCGGCGCTTCACGCCGACGTCGTCGTCCCTGTCGCCGGCGGCCTTCCCGGCCTTCGCCGACTCCAAGGCGTCGTTCCTGGTCAGCGGGTCCACCAACGCGGTGGGCGTGTCGACGGGCAGCACGCAGCTGTGGGGCTTCGGCCTGGAGAACATCGCCGACCGCGCGACGCGGGCGACGGTGATCCGCCAGGGCCTCGGCTCGCTCGGAGTCGATCCCTACACGCAGACCACGGGTGGTGTCGCGGGGGCGGTCCCGGCCACCCTGGGGCTCACGCTGGGCGCCAACGCCTCGTTCGGGGGCTTCACCCCGGGCGTGACGAAGACCTACACCGCGGCGATGACCGCCAACGTCATCTCCTCGGCGGGTGACGCGACGCTGACCGTCGCCGACCCGTCCACCAACCACACCGACCACCTCGTCAACGGCTCGTTCTTCCTCCCGCAGCCGCTCGGCGGCCTCGGCGTCGTGAAGACCTACGCCGGCCCGGTGTCCAACGACGCCGTGACGATCCCGTTCACCCAGGTGATCAACCAGACCGACGGCTTGCGCACGGGCGCCTACTCCAAGACGCTCACGTTCACGCTCTCGACCACCAGCCCGTGAGATAAACCCCACCTAAGGGGCCAGACCCCTTAGGTTATCTTTAGTCGGTGGTCCGCCTATCGGAGGGCCACCGACTAAGGTCCCCGCCATGGGTGTTCTCGACGACAAAGTGGCGATCGTGACCGGCTCCGCCCGCGGCATCGGCCGCGCGACGGCCGAGCTGTTGAGCGAGCACGGCGCCAAGCTGATCATCAACGACCTCGACGCCGATCTCGCCGCGCAGGCGGCGTCCGAGATCGCCGGGGAGACGGCGGTCTACGGCGGCGATCTGACCAAGGCGGGCGCGCCCGAGGCGCTCATCCAGACGGCGATCGACGCCTGGGGCAAGATCGACATCATCGTCAACAACGCGGGCTACACGATCGACGCGCCGGTCCACAAGATGTCCGACGAGGCGTACCAGCGGATGCTCGATATCCACACGATCGTCCCGTTCCGCGTCGTCCGCGCCGCCGCGCCGCACCTGCGCGAGCCGGCCAAGCAGGAGCGCGAGGCGGGCGTCGAGGTCTTCCGCAAGATCGTCAACGTGTCCTCGATCTCGGGCACGATGGGCAACGCGGGTCAGGCGAACTACGCGTCCGGCAAGTCCGCGGTGGTGGGACTGACGAAGACGCTGGCCAAGGAGTGGGGCCAGTTCAAGATCAATGTCAACGCGGTCGCGTTCGGCTGGATCGAGACGCGTCTGACCGCATCCAAGGACGCGTCGAACACCATGGAGATCGAGGGCGAAACGGTGCAGCTCGGCATTCCCGACCAGATGCGCACGATGGCGCCGATGCTGATTCCGATCGGCCGCCCGGGCACTCCTGAGGAGGCGGCCGGCGGCGTCTTCTTCCTCTGTTCGCCGTGGTCGAACTTCGTCCACGGACAGGTGCTGAACATCACCGGCGGGCAGCTCACGGGGATGATGTCGTGAAGCTCGTCAAGCCCTCCGGAGAAGAGCGCGACGTCCCGCGCGGCGTCGTCGGCGGCGCGGAGATCTCCCAGTCGACCACCGGCGCGCACAACCTCTACATGGGCATCTTCCGGGTTCCCGCGGGCTCACGCGGCCGCCCGCACTACCACGACAACTGCGAGAGCGCCCTGTACATGCTCAGCGGCGCGATCGAGATCCGCTTCGGCGACCAGCTCCAGGAGTCGCTGACGGTCGAAGCGGGCGACATGCTCTATGTCCCGCCGCGCGAGACGCACACCGTCGCGAACCTCTCCGACACCGAGCCGGCCGAGTACATCGTCGCCCGCGACTCGCCCACGGAGGACTCCGTCGAGGTCCCGTGGGCGGACCGCCCGACGACTTAAACCCCACCTAAGGGGTCTGGCCCCTTAGGTGGGGTTTAAGGTTTGTGAGTCACCACTAACTTGGCGCCCAGGCGCTCGCCGGAGGCTTGACTAGGTAAGGAAGTGAGTGCACACTCACTTCCATGTCCTCCACGTCACGCATCCGTCCGGTCTGGACGTTCGCGATCGTCTCGGTCGCCCTCTTCATGGTCGTGCTCGACAACCTCGTCGTCACGACCGCCCTGCCCTCGATCCGCGCCGACCTCGGCGGTGGGCTGCAGGCGCTCGAGTGGACGGTCAACGCCTACACGCTGACGTTCGCGGTGCTGCTGCTCACCGGCGCCGCCCTCGGCGATCGGTTCGGCCGCAGGCGCATGTTCGTGATCGGCCTCAGCCTCTTCACACTGGCTTCAGCCGGCGCCGCGCTGGCACCCTCGACCGGCGCGCTGATCGCCTTCCGCGCGCTGCAGGGCGCCGGCGCCGCGATCGTCACCCCGCTCACGCTGACGCTGCTCGCCGGCGCCATCCCCGCGCAGAAGCGCGGCCTCGCAATCGGTGCCTGGTCCGGCATCTCCGGCCTCGGCGTGGCGCTCGGCCCGCTGGTCGGCGGCGCGGTCGTCGACGGCATCTCCTGGCACTGGATCTTCTGGCTCAACGTCCCGCTCGGCCTCGTGCTCGCCCCGCTCGCCTACCGCCGCCTGAGTGAGTCCCACGGGCCGGCCGGCAAGCTCGACATCCGCGGCCTCGTGCTCGGCGGGCTCGGCCTGCTGGGCGTCGTCTACGGCATCGTCCGCGGCGCCGAGCTGGGGTGGACGAGCGCCACCGTGGTCAGCTCGCTGGGCGCCGGCGCGGCACTGCTCGCCTCGTTCGTCGCCTGGGAGCTGCGCTCGCCGGCCCCGATGCTGCCGATGCGCTTCTTCCGCTCCCGTGCCTTCGCGGCCTCCAACGGCGTCTCGTTCGCGATGTACTTCGGCGTCTTCGGCTCGATCTTCCTGCTCGCCCAGTTCTTCCAGGTCACGCAGGGCCTCTCGCCGCTCGAGGCCGGCCTGCGCACGCTCCCCTGGACCGCGATGCCGATGCTCGTCGCGCCGATCGCGGGCATCCTCAGCGACCGCATCGGCTCGCGCCCGCTGATGACGACCGGCCTCGCGCTGCAGGCGATCGCGATCGGCTGGCTGGCGGACGTCTCGTCGCCGGCCGTCGCCTACAGCACGCTGGTGATCCCGTTCATCCTCGCCGGCACGGGCATGGCCCTGGTCTTCGCGCCCACGGCCAACGCGGTGCTGAACGCCGTGCGCCCCGAAGAGGCCGGCCAGGCCTCGGGCGCGACCAACGCGATCCGCGAGATCGGCGGGACGCTGGGCGTCGCCGTGCTGGCGTCGGTGTTCGCCGCCAACGGGTCCTACGCCTCGCCGCAGGCCTTCACCGACGGCCTGACCAGCGCCGCGTGGGTCGGCGCGGCGGTCCTCGCCGTCGGCGCGGTCATCGCCCTGCTCGTCCCGGGCAAGCCCCGCACCGAGGACGCGCAGGCTCAGGTCGCCGAGCCGGCCGTCGCCTTGTCGTAGAGGGCGCGGACCTCGGCGAAGATCTCGTTCGCCGTGGCCTGCTCCTGCTCGCGGGTGGGCTTCTCGATCCGTTCGTAGGCGAACGGCTCGCCGTAGAAGACCTTCACCTTCGGAAACTGCAGGCGCTTCCAGTTGCGGACGTGGGAGGACCCGACGATCGCGACGGGAACGACGGGAGCGCCACTCAGCAGCGCGAGGCGGCCGATGCCGCGCCGGGGCTTCGTCGAGAGCTCGCCGGTGCGGGATCGGCCGCCTTCGGCGTACATGGCCATCGTGTCGCCGCGGTCGAGGATCGTCACCGCGGTCACGAACGCCTCGTTGTCCGCCACGCCGCGGCGCACCGGGAAGACGCCGCCAGGCGAGTAGACGTACTGCAGCGGCGGCTTGAAGAGCTGCGACTTGGCCATGAAGTGGACCTTGCGCCGCAGTGCCACGCCCAGGAAGAAGTGATCGAGGAAGCTGAAGTGATTCGGCGCGAGGATCACCGGGCCGACCGCGGGGACGCGCTCAGGATGCTCGTTGCGGGCGCGGAAGAAGATCCACGCCATCAGGCTCATCAGGATCCGGACGAGCTCGTAGACGAAGTTCGGCCGGTGGGTGCGGGTGCGCTGGTGGAAGCGGTCGAACTCCGCGCCTTCGCGGGAGTCCTTGTAGACCTGCTCCTTGAGCTCGCTCAGCTCCGGCTGGCTCATGATGCGCCGAGAATACCGCCGAGGCGGGTAGCGGCGGGCGGGTCGTCCAGGAGTCCCACCCGCCGCTTCCTATCGCCGGTTCGCCGTGCGCCGCGGGAGGAGAGGTCGCGACGAACAGCGATTCCCATGGTGCCGAGGCCGGTGGTTAACACGTACCGACGCCGTGTACGCAATCAGTAGGGCGCATACCGACCGGGTGTCTATATCGTGGCGCGAAACACGAGCAGGGGGCGGCGGTGGCAGAAGTCGAAGCCAACATCACAGGCACCGTGTGGAAGGTCGAGGTCTCCGTCGGGGACACGATCGAGGAGGGCGACACCGTCGTGATCCTCGAGTCGATGAAGATGGAGATGCCGATCGAGGCCGAGGACGCCGGCACGGTCGCGGAGATCCGCGTCGAGGAGGGACAGTCCGTGCAGGAGGGCGACGTGCTCGTCGTCCTGTCCTAAGTGGGCTCGATCCTGGTCGACGCGCCGGCCGACGGGGTCGCGCGGCTGACGATCTCCAACCCGGCCAAGCGCAACGCGCTGGACCGGGGTGTGCTCGATGGCCTCGTCACGGCCTTGGCGGCGATCGACGCACGCGCCGTGATCCTGACCGGGGAGGGCGACGTCTTCTCCGCGGGCTACGACATCGGCGATCTCTCCCCCGGCGCGCTGGCGGAGGAGGCCGCGGAACTGCTCACCCACCCGTTCGAGGCGGCCGTCGCCGCCCTGGACGCGGTGCCGGTGCCCGTGATCGCCGCGCTGGGCGGGCACGCCTTCGGCGGCGCCTTGGAGCTGGCGGTCACCTGCGATCTGCGCGTGTGCGCACCGGGTGCCCGGCTCGGCATGCCGCCCGCCCGCCTCGGCGTCGTCTACTCCCACACCGGGCTGCGGCGCTTCGTCGACGCGATCGGCTCCGCCCGCACCCGCGAGCTCTTCCTCACCGCGCGGCCGATCTCGGCCTCGGAGGCGCACTCCTGGGGGCTCGTGAACGAGGTGATCGACGAGCCTGGCTCGCGCGCGCTGGCGCTGGCGGCGGAGATCGCCGCCCTCTCGCCGCTGTCGCTGCGCGGGAACAAGCGGGTGCTTCGAGCGCTCGTCCCGCCACTTGATCCTGCGCTGGAGGCCGAGCTGCACGCGCTGCGCGACGCCGCGTTCCGCTCGGAGGACTTCGCCGAGGGCGTGCGCGCCTTCACCGAGAAACGGCAACCGAAGTGGAGGGGAACGTGAGCGCCGAGACGCGACTTTCAGAGCTGGGGATCGAGCTGCCGCCGCCGTTCGCGCCGGTCGGGAACTTCGTCGCCGCGCGCGTGTCGCGCGGGATGCTCTACGTGTCCGGGCAAGGGCCGGCGGGTCCGGACGGCATGGTGACGGGGAAGGTCGGGAACTCGCTGACGCTGTCGCAGGGCGTGGCCGCCGCGCGGCTGGTGGGGCTGAATCTGCTGGCGGTGATGCGGGCCGAGCTCGGCTCGCTCGACCGAGTCACGGCGATCGTGAAGCTGCTCGGGATGGTCAACTGCGCGCCCGGGTTCAACGACACGCCCACCGTGATCAACGGCTGCTCGGACCTGCTCGTCGAGGTCTTCGGCGACGCCGGCCGGCACGCCCGCTCGGCGGTCGGGATGGCCGAGCTGCCGTTCGACATCGCCGTCGAGGTCGAGCTGGTGGCCGAGATCGACTGAGCCCGGATCGACCGATTCTCGCGGGCCCTCGCGGCCGTGGACAGCGCTCCTGGCCGATCGGACGGGACCCGAAGGGACCACCCTGAGGGTGCCCGTCCGATCGACCATCAACGGAGCCCACGACCACGAGTCATCCACGATCGATCGGTCGATCCGGGCTGAGTTCGTCCGAGCCTCCCCGTACTTTCCGGCCAGAGCCCACTCGAACGCCCGGGCCGGAGGCGGCCCAGGGAGGATCTTGGATGCTGGATCTCGAGGACCGCCTGGACGAGCTCAATCAGCTCGGTCTGCACCAGCGCATGCGGATGGTCTCCGGACCGCAGGGGCCGCGCGTGGTGCTCGACGGGCGGCCGGTGCTGTTGCTGTGCTCGGGAAACGCGCTCGGGTTGGCCGACCATCCGAAGGTGCGCCAGGCGGCCGCCGACGCGGCGATGCGCTGGGGCGTGGGAGCGGGCGCGGCACGCGTGTCGAGCGGGACGATGACGCTGCACCGCCGGCTCGAGGAGCGGCTCGCCACGTTCACCCACCACCGCGCGGCGCTGCTGTTCGGATCCGGCGCGATGGCCAACATGGGGGTGATCCCCGCGCTCGCGCGCCGCGCGGAGGTCGTGCTGCATGACGAGCTCAGCCACACCTCGATCGCCGACGGCTGCCGCCTGTCGGGAGCCGAGGTCGTGGCCTACCGTCACGCCGACCCCGAGCACCTCGCGTGGGCGCTGCGCCAGTCCGACGGGCGCGCGACGCTGATCGCCACCGACGGCATGTTCGGCATGGACGGCGACGTCGCCCCGCTGGCCGAGATCGTCGAACTGGCCCGCGTGTACGACGCGCGGGTGCTGGTCGACGAGGCGCACGCTTTGGGCGCGCTCGGCCCGGGCGGGCGCGGCGCCGTGGCCGAAGCCGGCCTCGAAGGCCAGGTCGACGTCGTCACCGGCACTCTGGGTAAGGCGCTGGGTTCCTACGGCGGCTTCGTCGCCTGCGACCACGTCACCGCCCGCTTCCTCGTGCACTCCGCCCGGACTCTGCTCCACTCGACCGCGCTGCCGCCGGTCGCGGCCGCCGCCGCGATGGCCGCGCTGGACCTCCTGGAGGAGCAGCCCCGCCGCGTGGAGAAGCTGCGCGCGAACGCCGAAGCGCTGCGCGACGGCCTCGCCCGCGAGGGCTTCGAGGTCGCCGGCGCCGCCGCCCACGTCGTGCCGCTCGTCGTGGGCGACGCGGAGCTCGCGAGCCGCATCGTCGACCACGCTCTGGAGCTCGGCGTCTTCGCCGAGGCGATCCGCCCACCCGCCGTCCCGGAGGGAACGGCGCGGGTGCGTTTGTCGGCCATGGCCTCCCACACCCGCGAGGAACTCCGAGGAGCGGCGACGGCAATGGGCCGCGCGGCCCTGCGCGCAGGCTTCCGCCCCGGCGCCGGCCTCCCGGTCGCCGCCGCCCAAGGCGCCGTCTTCGACGGCCAGTCGGGCCTCGCCCGCGCGGCGTAGCCCATCGCCGCCCGCACCGCGGGGGCCCGCGGCATGCCCGGTCATCGCCCGCCCCGCCGCGCGAAACTCGGGGGTGCCCCGGCAAAGTGTCGCCAGGCGAGAGTTAGACCAGGCACCCCCTCGCCGCCGCACCGCGGGGGCCGCCCACGGCATGCCCGGGTCATCCGAAACTCGGGGGGTGCCCCGGCAAAGTGTCGCCAGGCGAGAGTTGGACGGGGCACCCCCCGGCCCACCGGTACAACGGTCCCACGCGAATCTCGGCCAGCCGTCCAAACTGAAAGTCGCGCGAGCGTCCTTGAATGCTCGTCATGGCCGCTGAACTGCACGTGCTCCCCCATGCCAGCACCGGCGGGTGGACCGTCGATACCGCGGGCTCCGTACCAGCGTGGTTCGCGACTCTGGGCGAGGCCCAGCAGGCCGCGTTGCGCCAGGCCGGCGCGCGGGATACGCCGGTCTTCCTGCACGATCGTTATCACCGCGTCCGGCCGCTCTTCACGCGGCGGGGCAGCGGTCAGGCGTAGCGCAGGACCGTTTCCACGACGAGGGCCGCGTTGTCGGGAGCGCGGCGCCCGTCGGGGAGCGTCAGCACGTCCTCCAGCCCGATCCGGATCTCACGACCGATCGGCACGGCCGCGTCGAGCACCGCCCACGTCGCGGCCCCCACGCCGTGATGGAGCCGCGGGGCGCGGATGAATACGCGGTCCAGCGCCGCGTCGACGTCGCGCGCCATCGCCACCGCTTCCTCGGCGTTCTCCGAACGCGGCTCGACGAGCACGCGCCGCACTTGCACGCCGCTCTCGGCGAGAATCTCCGCGTCGCGGCCGGTCCACATCCCCGCCTCGATCCCGATCCCCCGCGCCGTCACGACGTCCGCGAGCTCGCGCCAGCCCTCCTCGGACAGGTTGATCGACACCAGGTCGGGCACGACCGTCCACTCGGAGATCAGCCGGGCGCGCGCTTCGACGTCACCGCCGGTGATCCACAACCCCGTGGAGAACGAGATCTCGATCCCCGGCGCCGCCGTCCGCATCGCCTTCACCGCCGTCGCGATGTCGCGCGCGTCGAGCGACTCGTGCCCGTCGCGGTCGCGCGGGTGGGCATGCAACGACTCCGCACCCGCCGCCACGCACGCCCGCGACGCCGCGGCCAGCTCATCGGCAGAGCGCGGAACGCCCGCCTCGCGGTCGCCGTTCAGGCAGGCCTGGAGGACCATGCCACCGGAGCCGAGACGACCGCCAACAACAGCGCGCAGATGAGGAACGTCCAGCGCGTTCCGACCCACGGGATCAGCGCGAGCGTCGCGGCGAAGTTGCCGACGAGCCCGCCGGCGGTGCCGAGCGCGTAGAGCCGCCCCGTGACGTCGCCGGCGGCCGACACGGAGCGCATCCGCAGCCGGATCGCCCACGGCGACAGCGCGCCGAGCACCAGCACGGGCGGCGCCACCAGCACGATCTGCACCAACAACGAGCCCGAGAACTCGCCCAACGCGTCCTCCGTCGCGCCCAACAGCGGAATCGCAAGCAGCGGGATCAGCGCCACCAGCGCCGCGCCCAAGAGCCCCGTCAACGCCAGCCCGCGCGCATGCGGATGGCGGTCAGCAAGCCGCCCGCCCAGCCAGTACCCGCCCGCCAAGGCCACCAACACGATCGCGATCGTGTTCGCCCACACGACGGTCGAGGCGCCGAAGGCGGGCGCGATCAGCCGCGCCGCGGCGATCTCGGCGCCGAGGGTGGAGATGCCAGCGACGAAGACGATGCCCTCGGGGAACCCCCACGGCTCGCGGCGGCGAGCTGATTCAACGGCAGCGCTCATCCGCCCGTCTCCCCCGCCGCGTACGACACGATCGAGGCGTCGATCAGCCACTCGACCGGCGCGCGGTCGTCGGTGAAGACGTCGCCGCCGCGCAACGCGGGCCGGAGCCGCTCGGCGCTCAACGCGGCGACCGGGTTCAGGACCGCCGGCAGCGGCGCCTCGCGCAGCGCCGCCGAGCTGAGCTGCACGTCGGACGCGATCACGAGCGAGTTCTCGGCCTGGATCGGATCTCGCGCCACGTGTGCGAAGACCTTGCCCAACGTGGCGCTCAGCGCCTTCTCCAAAGCGTCCGAATCCGCCGGATGCCCGATGTTGATGATCACCGAGCCGCCGGGCTTCAACCGGTCGCGCACCAGCGTGAAGAACTCGCGCGTGGTCAGGTAGAAGGGGATGTACGGCTGCCGGTAGGCGTCCACGAAGATCGAGTCATAGCGCTCCGCAGTCCCGCGCAGGAACGGCCGCGCGTCCTGCGCGAACTCGCGCAACTGCGGCCGCGGCTTCAACCCGAAGTAGCGCTGCCCGATCTTGAACAGCTCCGGGTCGATGTCCACGGCGTCGACCAGCGTGGACGGGAACAGCTCCGCGTACGCCCGCGGGACGGTTCCGCCCGCCGTGCCCAGCACCGCGATCCGCCCTGGCGGCTTCCCGCTTCCCGTCACGAACGGCAGCACCAGGTACCCGTCCCAGTACCCGCCGGTCATCACGGTCCCCGGGCGCCACAGCGAGTGGATCGCCTGGCCCTCGTTGAGCTCGAGCTTGCGCGTGCCGTCGGGGCTCTCGACCACCCGCGCGTACTGGTACGGCGTCTCCTTCTCGTAGAGCACGCGACCGTTGTCGGCGGGCTTGGTGGTCCCCGGCGGCAGCGCGAGCGCGGCCAGCAGCACCGCCGGCACGGTCAGCCACGCCCCGCCCAGACGCGCCGCGGAGACGAGCGCCGGTACCGCCGCGAGCACCAGGAACGTGCGCTGCGTCCCGATCGCCTCGATCGCCCACAGCGACACGAAGAACACACCCACCAACGAGCCCACGGTCGAGATCGCGTACAGCCGCCCGGCGACCACGCCGGACTCCTCCACCGACGCCACTTTCAGCCGCATCGCCCACGGCGACACCGCGCCCAACAGCAAGAGCGGCACCGCCACCAGGACCAGCGTCCCGAACAGCGAGGCGGTGAACGCCCCCACCGACAGGTCGTCGAACGCGCTCACGCTCAAAGACAGGAACGGATGCGCGATGAACGGCACGACGGCCAGCAGCGCGCTGCCCAGCACAACGAGCCCGTTCAAGGCGTCCGCCGTAGGTCGCCGGTCCGCCAGCCGCCCGCCCAGCCAGTAGCCCACCGACAGCGCGAGCAGCACGACCGCGATCGTGTTGGCCCAGATCACGGTCGAGGACCCGAAGAACGGCGCCATCAGGCGCTGGGCGGCGATCTCCGCCCCCAGCGTGCTCATGCCGACTGCGAAGACCAGCGTCTCCAGCGGGAGCGCCAGCCCTCGAGCCGGGCTCGACCGAAGCGCCGTCACCGCAAAGAGGCTAGCCCTCGTACGGGGAAAAGTCAGCCTTGCGAGCGCCGCAGACCGGGCAGTACCAGTCCGTCGGGATGTCTTCGAACGCGGTGCCGGCCGGGATCCCGCCGTCGGGATCGCCCTCCGCGGGGTCGTAGATGAAGCCACATGATTCGCAGATCCATTGCCGGGCCGTGTCCGTGCTCATTGGCGCGCATATTAGGCTGACCCGATGACGCACGGTCCGGAGCCAGGCACGATCCTCAACGAGAGTGGCGAACCGACGGTGCCGCGCCAGGCGGCGACGGTCGTCGTGCTGCGTGGCGGGTCGACCACGCTCGAGGTGCTGCTCGTGCAGCGCACCCACAAGGCGCGCTTCATGGCCGGAGCGTGGGTCTTCCCGGGCGGGGCGGTCGATGCCCACGAGGGCGAGGGCGACCGGGCCCACCGGGCCGCGGCGGTCCGAGAGGTCGAGGAAGAGGTGCAGATCGCCCTCCCGGACCCGAGCGCGCTGGTGGCGTTCGCGCGCTGGATCACCCCGCCCGAGGTGTCGATCCGCTTCGACACCTACTTCTTCCTCGCCGTCGCCCCCGACGGCGCCGAGGCGGTCCCGGACGGGAGCGAGATCATCGACGCGCGCTGGTTCGAGCCCGCCCGCGCCCTCGAAGGCTCCGAGGCCGGCGAGCTGCTGATGGTCTTCCCGACGATCAAGAACCTCGAGGTCCTCGCCCGCTTCGACAACGCGGACGCGTTGCTCGAATGGGCCTCGACGCATGAGGTGCGCCCCGTCCAGCCCCGCGTGGAGGGTCACGGCGAGACGGCGCGGATCGTGCTCGACGAGGAATGATCGTCGCGGTCACCGGGCCGACCGGCGAGCTGGGACGCGCGTTCCTGCGCGCGCTGCAGCGCGACGGCGCGATCACCCGCGTCCTCGGCATGGCGCGCCGCCCGTTCGACCGCGGTGACCTGACCAAGCTCGAGTACCGCCAGGGCGACGTCCTGGATCCCGAAGCGGTCGACGCCCTCGCCCGCGACGCCGACGTCCTCGTCCACCTCGCCTTCATCATCATGGGCGGGCGCGAGGAGACCCGCCACGTCAACCTGACCGGGTCACGGAACGTCTTCAAAGCGGCGCGCAAGCATGTCGAGCGCCTCGTCTACACCTCGTCCGTCGCCGCCTACGGGTTCCATTCGGACAACCCGCAGCCGCTGACCGAGGACGTCGCGCCGCGCGGGAGCGAGCGCTTCTACTACTCCCACCAGAAGGCGGAGCTCGAGCGGGCGCTGGGCGAGGAGTTCCCCGGCGCCTACGTGCTGCGCCCGTGCATCGTCGCCGGCCCGGATGCGCCGATGCTGCTGCGCCAGCTCCCGCCCAAGCCGCTGCTGATCCCGGACCCGGGCACGCGCTTCCAGCTCGTCCACCACGACGACGTCGCGACGGCGCTGGTCGCCGCGACCAAGGGCGAAGGCGAGCCCGGCGCCTACAACCTCGCCGGCGACGGGACGATCTCGCTCACCGACCTCGCCCGCGCGACCGGCCGCTTCGCGTACCCGATCCCGCGGCTGCTCCTCGAACCTGCCGCGCTGGGCGCGAACCTCCCGCTGGTCCCGACGCTCGCCCAGTGGGTCAACGCGCTCCGGACGCCGGTGATCATGGACACCGGGAAGGCCCGGAAGCAGCTCGGCTGGCGTCCGCGCTACGACTCGAGAGCGACCCTGGACGAACTGGTGCGCGCGATCCCGTAGTTCATCCCAGTGTGAACCGGCGCTCGCGCGTCGCAGACTCTCACCAGGATGAAATGCCCGCAATAGATCGAGTTTTGGTGCGCGTCACCGCGGGGGCGGTCGCGCTGCTCGCGGGCACGATGCTGATCGCGTGGCTCGCGGGTTCCGGCGTCGCCATGCGGACCGACAACCTCGAGCCGATGTCCCCGCTGTCGTGCGCCGGGTTCCTCGCGGGGGCCGTTGGGGTCTTCGCGCTCGGCGCGCGGCCGATCCAGCACCGTCTCGCGGTCGCCGCGGGGACGCTCATGTTCGTCTGCGGCGTCGCCGGCCTCGTCGATGACCTCGCGAGCGGCGGTGACGCGATCAACGCGGCGCTGTTGGGCGTCGACGCGCGGATCTCGGTGCTCACCTCGATCGTGCTGACGCTGCTGGGCGGCGCGCAACTGCTGAACGGGCATGGCTGGCCGCTGACGCGCTGGCTGGCGCTCGCCGCGGCGGCGATCGGCGGCGCGGCGGGGATCGGCTTCCTGCTGGGCGTGCCGATCTTCTACGGCCCGTCACGCGAGGTGCAGATGTCGTGGCAGGCCGCGTTGTGCGCCACCCTGCTCGCGATCGGCTTGGCCGGAGCCCACCCGGGGAGCTCGACACGGCTGTTGTCGGACCGCGGGCTCGCCGGCCGCTTCACGCGCCGCGTGGTCCCGGCCGTGCTCGGCATCCCGATCCTCTCCGGCAGCTTGTGCATGGCCGCGGCACGCGCCGGCTGGTTCTCCTACAGCGTGGCGGCGTGGCTGATGACGCTGGCCGCGGTCACCGGCCTCGCCACGCTGGCCCGGCTCGCGGTCGCCGAGCTCGAGCGCGAGGAGCGCCAGCTGACCGAGCTCGCCACCCGCGACCCGCTCACCGGCGCGTACAACCGGCGCTCCTTCCTCGCCGAGGCGCAGCGCGCCGCGGAGCGCTCCCAGCGCTATGGCGAAGCCGCGGCGGTCGCCGTCATCGACCTCGACCACTTCAAGGAGATCAACGACTCGTGGGGGCACGCCGTGGGCGACGAGGCGCTCGTCCGCTCCTTCCGCGCGCTGCGCTCGCGCCTGCGCTCCAGCGACGTACTGGGCCGGATCGGCGGCGACGAGTTCGCCGCGCTCGTCCTGCACGTCGACGAGGCCGCCGCCCTGCAGGTCGCGGGTGAGATGCGCGACGCGGTGGCGCGCGTGGGCATGCAGCTCGCGGCGGAGGGACACGCGAACCGGCTGTCGGCGAGCGTCGGCATCGCGCCGCTGCACGTCGACGACCCACGCGACGTCGACGCGCTGATCGACCTCGCCGACCAGCGCATGTACCTCGCCAAGCGGGCGAAGGCGCTAACCGAGTAGATCGAGGGCCGCGCCGACGACCGACTCGGCGTCGATCTGGTGGTGCTCGTAGAGCTCGGCGATGTCGCCGGCCTGGCCGAAGTTCTGCACGCCGAGACAGGTGATCGGCGACCCCAGGAAGGCGAGCGTGTGCGGGTGGCCGTCGATCAGCGACACGATCGGGACGCCCTTGCGGAACAGGCGCTCGAGCGTCTTCGGGTCCCCGTCGCCGAGACCGGAGCGGGCCTGGAAGGAGCGGAACAGCATGTCGGCGGACGTGATGCAGACGACTTCGACGTCGATCCCCGCGTCCTCGGTCAGCGTGCGCGCCGCCTCGATCGCCTCGGGCACGAGCGCGCCCATCACGGCGATCGCGACCTGGGGCGCAGCGTGCGGCTTGAGCTTGTAGCCGCCCGCGAGCGCCTCCTCGCGGGTGCCGGTGTGCAGCGTCTGGTCGATCGGCCGTGTGGACAGCCGGAAGTACGCGCTCGTCCCACCCGGCTTGCCGAGCTGGCCCAGCGCGTGCAGGAAGCACCACTCGAAGTCCTGCCCGAAGGCGGGCTCGTAGGCGACGCAGCCGGGCTGCTCGATGCCGATCGACGGCGTGATCACCGACTGGTGGGCGCCGCCCTCGGGGCCGAGCGTGACGCCGGACGGTGTGCCGACGAGGATCGACTGCCCGCCCGCGTAGATGCCGAACGACCACGGCTCAAGTGCCCGAGCCACGAACGGGTCGTAGATCGTGCCCACCGGCAGCAGCGGCTGGCCGTCGCGCGACCAGGTCGCGCCCAGCTCGCCCAGCGCGCCGACGAGGTTGACCTCGGCGATGCCGAGCTCGATGTGGCGCCCGTGGTCGGACTCGCGCCAGCGGACCAGCGTGTCGGTGTCGTCGGCGAACCAGTCGATGCGGTCGCCCGGGTGCCAGATGCCGGCCTTGTTGATCCAGCCGCCGAGGTTGGTGCTCGTGCCGACGTCGGGCGAGACGGTTACCACGCGGTCCGCCACCTCGGGCGCCTCACGCACGAGGTCGACGAAGAAGCGCCCGAAGGCTTGCTGCGTGGACTCGTTGCCGGTGTGCTTGCGACCCAGGTCGTCCGGCACCTTCGGCGCGGGCACGGCGCGCGTCGCTCCGCGCTTGAGCCGGCTGCCCGTGGCCGCGCACAGGTGCGCCTCCGGCGAGTCGGGGTCGAGCGGCGCGAACGGGTCCTGGGCGTTCTCGCCGAGCTTGGCCGCGAACGCCCGGTACTGCTCGTTGCTGAGCAGCGCGGAGTGGTTGGCGGGGTGGCCCTCAGTCGGCAGCGACCAGCCCTTGATCGTGTAGGCGAAGACGACGCTGGGGCGGTCGCGGACCTCGTCCGCCTGGCGGTAGCCGTCGAGCAGGGCGGTGAGATCGTGGCCGCCGAGGTCGCGGAAGGTCGCCAGCAGCTCCGCGTCGCCGAGATCGTCGACCGGCACCTCGAGACGGGTGCGCAGCTCGGCGGCGCCGGCGCGCATGAGCCGCTGGTACTCCTCGTTGGGCATCGCGTCGATCCGGGCGCGCAGCTCGGGGCGATTGCGCAGTAGCGGGCCGTACTTGACCATCACCGTGTGCCAGCCGGCGGCCTCGAACATCGCGGCCAGGCGGCCCGCGGCGATGTCGGGGACGACGCGATCCAGCGACTGGCGGTTGAGGTCCACGACCCACATGACCTCGCCGAGGCCGGCCACCATCGGGTCCGCGATCGCCTCCCAGCACGCGCCTTCGTCGAGCTCGGCGTCGCCGATCAGGGCGATCTGGCGGCCGCCGCGGGGGACGTCGAAGTGGCCTGCGACGTAGCGATGGGCGAGCGCGCCCCAGATCGGCGCGGTGGCCCCGATGCCGACGCTGCCGGTGGAGTAGTCCACCGGGTCGGGGTCCTTGGTGCGCGACGGATAGCTCTGCAGCCCGCCGTACTCGCGCAGGGTCGTCAGGTAGCGGCGATCGAGCCGGCCGAGCAGGTAGTTGATCGCGTGCAGGACCGGGCTCGCGTGCGGCTTAACGCTCACCCGATCCGGCGCCTCGAGGACGCCGAAGTACAGCGCCGTCATCAGCGAGACCATGCTGGCGCTGGAGGCCTGATGGCCGCCCACCTTCACGCCGCTTGAGTTCTCGCGGACCCGGTTGGCGTGATGGACGATGCTGGTGGCCAGCCAGAGCACGCGCTGCTCCACTCGCTTGAGCGCCTGCAGGTCGAGCTCGGTGGCCACCGCCATCGGGTGAGAGGTTATTCGCTGAAGCAGAAGTGGATGCGCTGGTGACCCGCGCGCAGCTCCTTCGCCTCTTCGCGGACGTGCTCCGGGTCGCGGCCTTCGACGAGCACGCCGGCGATCATGTCGGCGATCGCGCGCATCTCGACCTCGCCCATGCCGAGGCGGGTGACCTCGGTGGTGCCGATCCGCAAGCCGCTCGGACGGTCCCAGTCGGTGGCCTCGTCGTTGGGGAGCAGGTTCTTGTTGGTGATCAGGTTGGCCGTCGCCAGGCGGTGGGCGACGTCGAGCCCGCCGCCGAACTCGCGCACGTCGGCGATCACCTGGTGGGTGCGGGTGTAGCCCTTGTGCGCGCCGAGGACGGGGACGCCGCGGGTGTGCAGCGCGTGGGCGAGCGTCTGCGCGTTGCTCACGACCGCCGCCATGTACTCCTGGCCGAACGCGAGCAGCTCGGCCGCGGCGGCGGCGAGCGCGGCGACGCGGTTGACCTGGTGGGTGGCGGCGAGCGCGGGGAAGACGGCGTCCAGCAACGGCGGCGTCAGCTCCGGGTCGTTCCAGGCCATCACGCCCGACTGCGGGCCGCTGAAGGTCTTGCCGGCGCTGCCGGTCATCACCGCGGCGCCCTCGGCCAGCGGGTCCTGGAACTGGCCGCCGGCGATCAACCCGAGCTGGTGGGCGCCGTCGAAGAAGACCTTGCCGCCCCACTCGTCGGCGATCGCGGCGATCTCGCGCACCGGCAGCGGGAAGAGGGTCATCGAGGCGCCGAGCGCGATCAGCTTCGGGCGGGTCTGCTTGCCCACGCGTTCGAAGGCGGGCAGGTCGACCTCGAGCTCGGTCGCGTCGAACGGGACGTCGACGATGTTCAGGCCGCGGATGCCGGCGGGGCCGTCGTGGCGGTTCGAGCTGTGCCCGCCGACCGGCTGCGGGATCGTCATCACGGCGTCGCCAGGCTCGGTCAGCCCGGCGTAGACCGCCATGTTGCCGATCATCGACGCCACCAGCCGGTGCTCGGCGTAGTTGCTCTTGAACAGGCGCTTCAGCAATTCGACGCAGAGCGACTCGATCTCGTCGATGTGCTTCGTCCCCGCGAACCAGCGGTTGACCGGGCCGATGTGGCCCTCGGCGGCGCGCTGGCCGACCTCGGCGCTCAGCAGCTGCCGGACGGTCGGGCTCATCAGCGCCTCGGGCGCGAGCAGGTTGATGCACTCCCGGCCGCGCCACTGCTCGTTGCGCGCGACCGCGGCGAGCACCTCCTGCTGCATCTGCCGCGGGTCGCCGGCGGCGTCGAGCAGCGCCCGCGCGGCGGCCAGCGTGTTGGCGTCGTGGATGTCGGGGGGTGCGATGGCCGTCATTCGAAGCTCCGGTCGATCAAGGTCCCGAGCGAGAGCCAGTTCTCCCTGACGCGCTCGGCGGTCGTATGTACGTCGTGTTGGCCGGCGGCGGCGAGGATCGCGTCGTGCTGGCGCACGGACCCGCGGCCCGCGAGCGACCCGAAGCGCAGCCGCTCCAGCCGCCGCAGCCGCGGCATCAGGCGGTCCAGGGTCTTGACCAGCTCGACGTTGGCGCTCGCGATCAGCAGGACGGCGTGAAAGGCGTCGTCGGCGTCGAGCGCCGCGTCGACGTCGACGTCCTTCAGCGCCCTCGCAAACCGGGCGTTGGCGTTGCTCATCGCCTCGAGGTCGGCGGCCGTGAGCTTCGGCACGCCGAGCTCGGCCGCCAGCGCGTGGATCGCCGCGACGATCGGGAACGCGTCCCGCGCCGCCCGCCGGTCCAGCGGCGCGACCCGCGTGAACCGCTGCGGCTCCGTCTCCACCAGCCCGTCCTGCTCGAGCCGGCTCAGCGCGTCCCGCACCGGCGTGCGGCTGAGCCCGAGCCACTCGGTCAACTCCTGGTCGCGCAACCGCTCTCCAGGCGCAAGCGTCCCGTCGACGATCGCGTCCCGCAGCGTGATGTACGCCCGGTCGCGCAGGAGATCGCGCTCGAGTGCGGCTCTGTCGGCTGGAACTGGCATCTGAAATATCAGTATGCCACACGCGTCGCGTATCGTGCCGACCATGCGCGGAATCGACATGCACGTGCACCTGCCGACGGGGGATTGGGTGTGCGGGTGCGTGGGGCACTACGCGGACTCGATCGAGCGGTACTTCGGGTCGAGGCCGCAGCCGACCACGGTCGAGGAGCTTTTCGAGCTCTACGAGCGGCTGGACCTGGTGGGTGTGCTGCTCGGGTGGGACGCGGGCGGCAAGGAGCTCGACAACGCCGACATCGCGCGGATCTGCGCCGAGTCCAATGGGCGATTCGTCGGGTTCGGGAGCGTCGATCCGAACCGCGAGGACGCGCTGGAGCGGCTGGCGCGGTTCCCGGAGCTGGGCCTGCGCGGCCTGAAGCTCCACCCCACGATGCAGGCGTTCGACCCCGGCGACGACCGGTTCCTCCCGTTCTTCGACGCCGCCGCCGAGCTGGGCCTGGTGCTCCTCACCCACGCGGGCACGAGCGGGCTCGGGGCAGGTGAGCCGGGCGGGCAGGGCCTGCGGATCGACCTCGCGCGGCCGATCCTGCTCGACCGCATCGCCGCGCGCCACCCGCACATGCAGATCGTGCTCGCCCACGTCGGCTGGCCGTGGCACCTCGAGGCCGTCGCGATGGCGCTGCACAAGTCCAACGTCTACCTGGACATCTCGGGCTGGAAGTACCGCTACCTGCCCGAGGAGGTCAGGCGCGAGATCCCGCGCCGGCTGCGCAACCAGTTCTGCTTCGGGTCCGACTACCCGATGTTCGACCCCGAGGCCTGCCTGACCGAGCTCGACCGGCTCGAGCTCCCCGAAGACGTCGCGAACGCCGTCCTGCGCGACAACGCCGTCGCGCTGCTCGGGTTGTGATCGACGAGGCGGCGACGCGCGAGCGGATGCGCGCGCTCGCCGACCGCGGCGACTATGCCGCGGCGCTGGCCGAGTACGCGGGACTGGAGCTCCGACTCGCCGCCGACCCCGGTGTCAAGCCCGAACGCGAGACCCGCCGGCTCTTCGACGAGCTCCGCCGCCACGCGCCGCCGCCGCTGGGCGCCGGCCGGCTCCGGCTCGTCGAGCTCGAGGGCGACCACACCGACGCCGAGCGGGCGGAGCTGCACGACGGCGAGGTCAACGCGTTCGAGAGCCTCGACCTCGGGCTGGTCTGGCGCGACCACGACCGCCGGATCGTCATCGTCGACCGCGGGCGGATGATCGCGTGCGCGGGCCTGGTCGTCGCGCCGGCCCAAGCGGGCGACGAGCGGTTCGACGTCGTCGGCTTCGGCGGCGTCATCGTCACCCACGCGCGCCGCGGCGAAGGCCTCGCCCGCAAGGTGCTGGAGGCCGCGCTCGAGCGCGCGGCCACGCTCGGCCCCACCCGCGGGCTGCTCTTCTGCCGCCCTGACCGCGCCGGCCTCTACGCCAAGCTCGGCTTCGAGCACGTGCACGCGCCGGTCAACGCCGGCCAGCCGTCCGGGCAGCGCGCCGACATGCCGCTCGACACGATGTGGCGCCCGCTGCGCGACGGCGCCACGTGGCCGGACGGCGACGTCGTCGTGCCCGGTCTGCCGTTCTAGAGCCGCGCGTGCCCGGCGGTCAGGAACCGGACCGCGAACGAGCGCTCACTCGCCGTCGACGCGGCGGCGCCCTTCCTTGGTCTGGCCCCGGCGCTTCTTGTCATCCAGGCGACGACGCTTGCTCCCCGCCGTCGGCTTCGTCTTCGTCCGCGGTCGGGGAACGTGCAACGCGTCTCGCAGCCGCTGTGCGAGCCGTTGCAGCGCCAGCTCGCGGTTGCGCGCCTGCGAGCGTGCATCCTGCGCGACGGCGGTCACGCGCGGCCCCAATTTCGCGCTTATCCGCGCTTTCTGTGCCTCGGATAGAACGCTCGAGTTGCGCACGTCGAAGGTGGCCTCGATCCGTGAGGCGGTGACGTTCGCATGCTGCCCTCCGGGACCTGAAGACCGCGATGCACGTATTTCGATTTCAGAGAGTGGGACGGAAAGTCCGTCACGAATGTGCAGGAAGTCGGTCACAGGGGGAGGAAGGCGTACACCTATAGAGCGGAACTTCCTTCAACCCGTACAGTTACAGTCGCCGGGAAGGCAGCGTCAGGAGCCCCAGTTCATGGAAGCCTCAGCGATACACGCCCCCGCAGCACTGCACCGCTTCCCACTTGGCGGTGGGTTGCTGCGTCTGCGCTCGGATGAGCAGTTGGTCGCGGCCTTCCGTGGCGGCAACGACGAGGCCTTCAGGGTCCTCCACGACCGCTACCGCCAGCGGTTGTTCGCCTACGTGCGCCAGATGCTCTCCGCCGGCTCGCGCCAGGACGCGGAGGACGTGCTGCAGGACGTCTTCGTCCGCGCGTACGGGGCGCTGCGCAACGACAACCGCGAGATGAACGTGCGGGCGTGGCTGTACCGCGTCGCCCACAACCGCTGCATCGACCATCTGCGCCGCCCGGTACCGCCCGCGGCCGAGATCTTCGAGGTCTCCCGCAAGCCGCTGCACGACCCGGTCGAGGAGGCCCAGCGCCGCGACGATCTGCGCCAGCTCGTCGCCGACGTCGGCCAGCTCCCGGAGCAGCAGCGCTCCGCGCTCTTGATGCGCGAGATGGACGGCATGACCTACGCCGACCTCGCCAACGCGCTCGACGTGACGGTCCCCGCGGTCAAGTCCCTCCTGGTCCGCGCTCGCGTGGGCCTGGTCGAGGCCGCCGAGGCTCGTGACGCCGACTGCGCCGAGATCCAGGCCGACCTGCTTCGCGCGTACGACAAGGGCGTCAAGGCTTCCGGACGCGCCCGCAAGCACATGCGCACCTGCGACAGCTGCGCCTCCTACCGCGGCGCGCTGCGCGGCATGCGCCGCTCGTTCGCCGCGCTGACGCCGGTCGGCGTCGGGCCGCTGGCGTTCGCGGCCAAGCTGATCGGCCTCGGCGGCTCTGCCGCCGGCGGGGCCGGCGCGGCGGCCGGCGGTGGCGGCGCGGGTGCCGCGGTGGCCGGTGGCGGCCTCGCGACCGCGACGGCCTGCAAGGTCGCGGCGGTCGTCTGCACCGCGGCGATCGCGACCGGTGGCGCGGTCGAGGTCAACCACCAGATCGCCGAGAAGGCGCCCGTAGCGCCCGCCCACGCGACGAAGACCGTTCACAGCCGCCCGGCCCAGTCCGCGCCCGCGCCGATCTCGGCGCCCGTGCGCACCGCTCCGCAGCCGTCGACGCTCACGCCGGCGCACGCGACAGCAGCGGCCGCACCGGCGGCAGCAGCGAAGCGGAAGGCCAAGCCGGCGACCGAGACCCGCGCGCTGAAGGAGAAGAAGGTGACCACCGTCCCGGTGGCGCTGGAGCGGCCCGACACGCCCGTGGCGACCGCCGTGGGCGACACGCAGGACGCGTCCGGCGGCGTTCGCGCCCCTGACGCGAGCGTCACGCCGACGCCGGTCGCGACGACGACGCCGACCGCTCCCGTCGCGCCGATCGCCAACACGCCGCAGGCCACGCCCGCACCGGCGACGACGTCCGAGCAGCCCGCGACGCCACCCGCCGGCGGTGGAGTCGAGGCTCCGGCGCCCGTGGACGCCCCGCCGCCCGCGGGCGGCTGAGCCGGCCATCGGGGGCACGCCCGGTTGGGCCCCTGACATAGCGCGCTAACGCGCCTTCACCGTCCGCACCGTGGGCGGCCGCTAGGCTCGCGGGCATCGACTACCCAGAGCCACTCGCACACGAATCGCTGCTCGTCCGGCGCGGTCGCCGGTCCGGGCTGTTCACCATGGTTGCCGTCCATTCGACGGCTCGCGGCCCCGCGCTCGGCGGCTGCCGGATGTGGACTTACGACGACGCTCGCGCCGCCGTGCGCGACGTGCTGCGCCTCTCGCGCGCAATGACCTTCAAGGCCGCGGTCGCAGGGCTTCCCCTCGGCGGCGGCAAGGGCGTGATCATGCTGCGCCCGGACGAGCCCCCGCTCTCCCCCGAGCGCCGCGAGGCGGTGCTGCAGGACTTCGGCGACACCGTCGAGGCGCTCGGCGGCGACTACCTGACCGCCGAAGACGTCGGCACGGGCGAGCCGGACATGGAGGTCATCGCCGGCCGGACCTCGCACGTCACCGGTCTGGCCACGGGGAGCGGCGATCCGAGCCCGTGGACCGCGATCGGCTGCGAGGTCGCCGTCCGCGCGACGCTCGAGCGGGTGTTCGGCACCGGTGACCCCAGCGGCCGCCGCATCGCCGTGATCGGCCTGGGCAGCGTCGGCGGCCGGCTGGCGGAGCTCCTGCACGAGGGCGGCGCGGAGCTCGTCGTCGCCGACGTCGACCAGTCCAAGCGCGAGCTGGCCGAGCGCCTCGGCGCGACCTGGACGGACCCGCTCTCGGCGATGACGGCCGAGGTCGACCTGGTCGCCCCCTGCGCGCTCGGCGGCGTCCTCAACGACGAGACGGTCCCGGCGCTGCGCTGCAAGGCGATCGCCGGCGCGGCGAACAACCAGCTGGCCGACGACTCGCTCGAGGCGCAGATCGCGGAGCGCGGCATCCTCTGGGCGCCGGACTTCGTCTGCAACGCGGGCGGGATCATCAACATCTGCGTCGAGCTCGAGCCGTCCGGCTATGACCCCGCTCGCGCCGAGACGAACGTCCGCGTCGTCGGAGACTCGCTGCGCACGATCTTCGACTCCGCCGCCGCCACCGGCACCACGCCGCTCACCGCGGCGCTGGCGCTCGGACAAGAGCGTCTAAGGGGCTAGGCCTTCCTCTCGCAGCTTCTCCATGTGCGTGCGCATGGAGATGGCTGCGAACTGGCGGACCTCGGGCGGTGCGTCGTCCCACGCGGCGTCGAGCAGCTCGTCCTCGGTGCTCGCCCCCGAGGCCAGCGCGGCCAGCAGCTTGCGTTCGCGGTCGGCGCGGTGGGCGAGGTACTGGTCGAGCTTCGCCGCGGGGTCGGTGACCGGATCGCCGTGCCCCGGAAGGATCAGCTCGAGTTCGAGCGCGCGCAGGCGGCGCAGCCCGTCGAGGTACTCGCGCAGCCGGCCGCTGACGAACACGCTCCCCTGCCCCAGCACCGTGTCGCCGGTGAAGGCGGCGCTGCCGGCGACGAAGACGAGGTGATCGTCGGCGTGGCCGGGGATGTAGAGGACGTCGAACGGCCCGAAGGTGTGACCCTCGAGCACGTTGTCGAACGAGCCGAGCGCGACGGTGCCGCCGAGCCGCTCGCGCAAGGCGTCCACCCCCTCGGAGTGATCGGCATGGCGATGGGTGAGCGCGATCCCGCCGGCCCCGCCCCGCTCGGCCACGGCGGCGGCGACGGCATCGAGGTGCGCGTCGATCACCGGCCCCGGGTCGACCACCCACGCCGGGTCGCGGCCGACGACCCACGTGTTGGTCCCGGTCAGCGTCAGCGGGCCCGGGTTGGGCGCGAGGATGCGCTCGATCTCGATCACTGCACGAAACGGTAGACCGGGCCGTCGAGCGAGGTCGCGTAGACGCGCCCGCGGGCGTCCTCCCCGAAGGACGACAGCTGTGAGACCTTCAGCTTGCGGTCGGTGAGGTTGCTCGCCTTGCCGCTCGCGAGCACCGCGGTCTGGATCACGCCGCGGCAGTAGTCGCCGAACACGTAGCGCCCGCGCCACGACGAGAGCGCCGGGTCGCGGATGATGATCCCGCCCGTGATCGAGCAGTTGCCGTCCTCGTGGCGCTCGGTGATCACCGGCTTGATCGCTCCGGGCGCGCTCTCGCCGGGCGCGAAGCGGTCGTTGCCCTCGAAGGGCCGCCAGCCGAAGTTCGCCCCGCGGCCCTTGCCCTTGCGCACGAAGTCGATCTCCTCGACCTCGTTCTGGCCGACGTCGCCGATCGCCAGATCGCCGGTCGAGCGGTCGAACGAGAAGCGCCACGGGTTGCGCAGGCCGTAGCTGTAGATCTCGGGCTTGGCGCCGGAGCGGTTCACGAACGGGTTGTCGGACGGGACCGCGTACGGCTTGCCGCCGCTCGCCTTCGGGTCGATCCGCAGGATCTTGCCGAGCAGCGTCCCGAGGTTCTGGGCGTTGCCGCGCGGGCCGTGCTGGTCGCCGGCGCCGCCGCCGTCGCCGATCCCGATGTAGAGGTGCTTGTCGGGGCCGAACAGGAGCAGCCCGCCGTTGTGGTTGGGCTCGGGGTCCTGCACCGTGAAGAGCTTGCGTGCCGAGCCTGCATCGGCCACGTCGTCGGAGCTGCGCTGGTACTCGACGACGGTCTCGTTGCCGTCGGTGTCCGTGTAGAAGACGTAGAAGAGCCCGCTGGCCGCGTAGTCGGGTGCGAACGCGATCGACAGCAGACCCTGCTCGGAGCCGGACACGATCTTGTCGCTGACGTCGAGGAACGGGGTGTCGAGCGTCTTGCCGTTCTTGATCACGCGGACCTTCCCGCCCTGCTCGACGACGAACAGCCGGCTGGTGTCCCCCGGCGGGGACGTGACGTACACCGGTGAGTCGAACGAGCCGACCTTCTGCAGGCGCACCGCGGCGGCCTTCGCCGTGCTCTTGGCCGCCTGGCCGCCGCCACTCGCGGTCGCCGCGGCGCTCTCGGTGGGCGCCGTCGCCGCTCCCCCGCCGCTCGACCCGCCGCAGCCCGCGAGCAGCAGCGCGGCGAACAGGATCTTGAGCGGCCTCACGAAGTCTCGAGCAGCGGCCGCAGGCTCTCGGCGACGCCCTGCAGGAAGCGGACGTCAGCCTCGCCGAGATCCGGCCGCGCCTCCCGCGCGAGGCAGCACAGCACGTAGGCGCGCGCGTCCTCGGTCTCGAACGGGACACCGATGTAGGCGCGGACGGTGCCGTCCGTGACACCCGCGAGCTGGTTGAGCGACTCCTCGAGCGTGGCGTCGGAGACGATGTTGCCGATCCGGCCGTCGAGCAGGCGGCCGCAGACCGTGTCGCTCAAGAGCATCGAGATGCCGACGTAGCCGGCTTCCCCAGCGCCCCAGCGGACGTTCTCGCGACCCGCGCGGATCTCCGAGAGCAGCGCGGCATCCGCGTCGAGCTCGCGACACGCCATCGCGAGCTTGGCGCGCACCTGGCCGTCACGATCCAGAGCGGCGGGCCGCGGCCCTGCCGGAGGATTCGGACGACGCAGCGGCGTCAGGCATGAGGGGCACGTCCCCTCGCTCACGGCGTATGTCCGCAAGCCACAACTGGAACACGACAGGTAAGGCATTTCCGAGCGTTCGAGTCTAGGCACTCATCCGGTCGCCACGACGCATGCTTCTGTATACGTTTCCCGAGAGCGGAAAGTTCCACTCACCGCTCGACGAGTTTCCCGAACAAGCGATCGAGCTCGGCCTCGGGCTCGCTCGTGAGACCCGTGTGGACCGGGCCGGCCTGGACGATCGTGCTCGCGGGCGCGACGAGCCAGTGGAAGCGCTCGCTCGCCGGGAGCTGCGCGATCGCGCCGCCCTGGGGGTCGCCGTGGGCGATGTGCTCGATCGTCGTCAGCAGCTGCCGGACCTCCCCGGCGTCACAGCCGGGCGAGAGCGCCGCGAGCAACGGCTCGTCGAGGTGGGTGCGGGCGCCGAGGAAGCGCAGCGGGCGGCAGAACAGCACGACGCCGGCGTTGACCGCCTCGCCGCGCTCGACGCGCGGGATGATCCGCAGCGCGGCGTACTGGAAGGGCTGGCGCTTCGTCATCGCGCTTCCCGCGCCCGCTCGGCCTCGTCGACCCACTCGCGCGGGCCCTCCAGGCGCTTGGCCAGGAACTCCGCGTAGGGGAGGCCGTCCGCCCACGCTTCCGGCACCAGCGCGGCCGCGGGCGCGGGATCGGCCTTGCCGGCGAGGCGCGTATCCGCGTCGACGATCGAGCCCGCCTCGCCCAGCAGGACGTGGTCGCGGATCGCGGGGAAGGTGCCGCGGGCGCGGTCGAGCGGGTCCGGCGCGTGGAAGGCGTACAGGGCCGCGCCGTGGTCGATCAGGTACAGGTTGGAGTGCCAGCGCAGCAGGTTCGGATTGCGCGGCGTGCGGTCCACGTTGGTCACGAGCGAGTCGAGCCAGACGATGTTCGCCGCGAGCTCGGGATCGGGCGGCTGGGCGGGGTTGTAGGGCAGCGAGCCGGGGAGGAAGTCGACGCCGAGGTTGATCCCCTCGCTCGCCGCGATCAGCTCCTGGATCTCGGGGTCGGGCTCGGCCGCGCCGAGCGCCGGGTCCAGGTCGATCAGCACCAACTCGGGGATCGGGAGACCCAGGTCGCGGGCGAGTTCCCCCGCGACGATCTCCGCCGCGAGCGCCTTCGGGCCCTGGCCCGCGCCGCGGAACTTCAGGACGTACAGGCCGTCGTCGTCGGCCTCGACGATGCCCGGGAGCGAGCCTCCCTCCCGAAGGGGCGTCACGTAACGCGTGGCGGTCACGGTGCGCAGCACGGATGGCATCATGGCTGACGATGACCCCGCCGATCCTCTGGACCCCTCCGACCGAGCTGCTCGAGCGCGCCACCATGGCGAAATACATGCGCGAGCGGGGCTTCGAGACCTACGGAGACCTGCAGCGCTGGTCGGTCCAGGACCTCGACGGCTTCTGGGGCTCGATCTGGGATCGCTTCGAGGTCGGCGAGCGCGGCGACACCGTGCTGGCGTCGCGGAAGATGCCCGGCGCGGAGTGGTTCCCGGGGACGACCGTCAACTACGCCGAGCACGCGTTCCGCGGGCGCTCCGACGACGCGCCGGCGCTGATCGCGGGCGGCGAGGATCGCGAGGACGTGGAATGGACCTGGGGCGAGCTGCGGGAGCTGACGCAGCGGATCGCCGCCGGGCTGCGGGCGCAGGGCGTCGGGCGTGGCGACCGCGTCGTCGCCTACATGCCCAACATCCCCGAGACCGCGGCGGCGTTCCTGGCCTGCGCCTCGCTGGGTGCGGTGTGGTCGTCCTGCTCGCCGGACTTCGGGGCGCGCAGCGTGATCGACCGCTTCGAGCAGATCTCGCCGAAGGTGCTGTTGGCCGTGCGCAAGTACCGCTACAACGGACGCGAGTTCGACCGCAGCGAAGCGCTGGACGCGGTCATCGACGCGATGCCCGGTCTGGGTGGGACCTTTGTCGTCGGCGAGGAGAGCTGGACCGCGTTGACGGCCTCCAACGAGGCGCTGACCTTCGAGCGCGTGCCGTTCGAGCACCCGCTCTGGGTGCTCTACTCGTCGGGGACGACCGGCTTGCCGAAGGCGATCGTGCAGTCCCAGGGCGGGATCCTCCTCGAGCACCTGAAGATGCTGCACCTGCACCTCGACGCGCAGGCGGGCGACCGGTTGTTCTGGTTCACGACGACCGGCTGGATGATGTGGAACTTCATCGTCTCGGGGCTCTTGACCGAGGCGACCGTGCTCCTGTTCGACGGCTCGCCCGGCTACCCGGATCTCAATGTGCTGTGGGACTTCGCGGCGCGGACGCGGATGACGACGTTCGGAACGAGCGCGTCGTACATCGGGTCGTGCATGAAGGCGGGGATCGAGCCGGCTTCCGGGCGCGACCTTTCGGCGTTGAAGGCGGTCGGCTCGACCGGTTCGCCGCTCTCTCCCGAGGGGTTCCGGTGGGTGTATGAGCACGTCGGCGCCGACACCTGGCTGTTCTCGACCAGCGGCGGCACCGACCTCTGCACGGCGTTCGTGGGCGGGACGCCGCTGGAGCCGGTCTACGAGGGCGAGCTGCAGGCGCGGGCGCTGGGCGCCGCGATCGAGTCCTGGGACCCCGAGGGCGTGGCCCACGTGGGTCAGGTCGGCGAGCTGGTCCTGACCGAGCCGATGCCCTCGATGCCGATCTACTTCTGGGGCGACGAGGACGGCTCGCGCTACCGCGAGGCGTACTTCGACACCTACCCCGGCGTGTGGCGCCACGGGGACTGGATCGAGATCACCGAGCGCGGCACCGCGATCATCAGCGGCCGCTCGGACGCGACGATCAACCGCGGCGGCATCCGAATGGGCACGGCCGAGATCTACCGCGCGGTGCTGGCCGTCGATGCGCTGGTCGACGCGCTGGTGGTCGACATCCCGGTGGAGGGCGCCGACGCCTGGATGCCGCTGTTCGTGGTCATGCGTGACGGCGCGCCGCTGACCGACGAGGTGATCGCGGAGATCCGCAAGCGGGTGCGCGAGGACTGCTCCCCGCGCCACGTGCCGTCCGAGGTCATCGCGATCGACGAGGTGCCGCGGACGCTCAGCGGCAAGGTCCTCGAGCTCCCGGTCAAGCGGATCCTGATGGGGATGCCGCCCGAGAAGGCCGCGGCGCGGGACTCGCTGGCGAACCCCGCGGCGCTGGACCCGTTCGTGGAACTCGCCGCCGCGCGGGCTTGACGGTCGCCGAGCTCATCGCCGCGCGGCTGGCCGCGGGCGGCGTGTCGCGCGCGTTCGGCTTCCCGGGCGGAGGGAGCAACCTCGACCTGATCGAGGCGTTCTCGTCGGTGGGGATCGAGTTCGTGCTGAGCCACACCGAGGTGTCGGCGGCGCTGATGGCGTGCGCGACCGCGGAGCTCTCCGGCGTGCCCGGCGTCGTCGTGGTGGGTAACGGCCCAGGCCTGACGAGCGTCGTCAACGGCGTCGCCCACGCGCATCTGGATCGCGTGCCGCTGATCGTGTTGTCCGACCGCTACACCGACGCCGAGCTCACGACCACGGGCCACCAGATCCTCGACCAGCGCGCGCTGCTCGCGCCGGTCGTCAAGTGGTCGGCGACGGTGGGTGCTCGCGGGGTGGGCGCGCTGCTCGACCACGCGCTGGCGGTGGCGTCCGCGGCGCCCTGCGGGGCGGTGCACCTCGACATGCCGCGCACGGTGGGTGGGGAGGTCGCGGTCGCCGCGCCGCCCCACGACGCCGATCTCGCCGCTACGCCCCACGGCGCCGACCCCGCCGCGCCGCTCGGCGCTCCGCCCGGCGCCGACCTCGCGGCGCCGCTCGGCGACGGCTGCGCCGCTCCGCCCGTCCACTCCGCGCCGCCCCGTGGTGCCGACCCGGCCGCGCCGCCCGCCGCTTCGCCCCACGGCGCCGACCTCGCCGCGATCGCCGACGCGCTCTCCCCCGCCCGCCATCCCGTCCTGCTGGCCGGCCTGGAGGCCTCCCGCGCCCTCAGCGACGGGGCGCTGCAAGAGCTCGCCGAGCGGCTCGGGGCGCCGGTCCTCACCACGTACAAGGCCAAGGGCGTCCTCGACGAGCGGCACCCGCTCTGGGCCGGCATCCTCACGGGCGGGGCGCTCGAGGCGCCGTTGCTCGACGCCGCGGACGCGATCCTCACCGTCGGGCTCGACCCCGTCGAGCTCCTGACCAAGTCGTGGCCCCACAGCGCGCCCGTGTTCGCCCTGCGGACGTGCGCGCTCGGCGCCGACTACGGCGCGCCCGCAGTGACCTGGATCGGCGACCTCGCGACCGGCGTCGCCGAGCTCACCGAGCGGCTGCCGGGTTCGCGGCAGTGGGGCGATGCCGGCGCGCATCGCGAGCAGGCGCTGAGCGCGCTCCGGATCGAGTCCGACAGCGCCCTGACCGGCTGGCGGGTGATCGAGGCGCTCGTCCATGAGCTGCCGGCCGACACGCCCGTCGCGGTCGACGCCGGCGCGCACATGTTCCCCGCGACCTGGTTCTGGCGCGCGCACGCGCCGCGCCGGTTCCTGATCTCCAACGGCCTGGCGACGATGGGGTTCGCGGTGCCGTCCGCGATCGCCGCGGCGCGTGACGGGCTCGCGGTCGCCATCACCGGGGACGGCGGGATGGCCTACGGGGCGTTCGAGCTCGAGACGGCGGTGCGGCTCGGCGCCCGCGTCCTGGTGGTCGTGCTCGACGACGCGAGCCTCAGCCTGATCCGGATCAAGCACGAGGCCAAGGGCCACGATCGCGCCCGGCTGGACTTCGGCCCGGTCGGCTTCGCCACCGTGGCCGAAGGGCTCGGCGTGGCGAGCTGGGTCGTCGAGGAGGAGGCGGCGCTTCGGCTGGCGATCCGCGAGGCGGCCGCGAGCGAAGGCCCGGCGCTGATCGACGCGCGCATCAGCGGCGCCGAGTACGCGCGCACGCTCGAAGTCGTGCGCGGCTAAGCCTGTATCGGCGCGCCCACCGGACGGGGCGTCACTTCCCGGTCCGCGGCGCGCTCGAGCGGTGCGAGACGGTGGGCGCCGCCCGCATCGAGCCGGCGTTGCGCCCAGCCCGCGCAGCCGGTCGCGATCAGCGCGGGCAGGAGCGGGAGCGCGTAGCGGGGCATCGCGCCCGCGAGCAGATGGAAGAGCGTGAGCGCGACCAGCACGGCGAGCATCGTCCGGTTGCGTCCGGCGAGGATGCCCGCGAACGCCGCGAGCACGAGCAGCGCGTGCCAGAGCCGCAGCACCGCGGGCGTGCGGCCTTCGCCGCGTGCCGGCCCGAGCCACAGCCGCGGCAGCTTGCCCGCCACCATCGCCGCGAAGCGCCCGGGGTGCTCGCGCGGGTAGGTGGCGAGGTTCGCGAGCGCCGCGTCGCGCAGCGCGGTGTCCCGATCGCTCGCCGGTCGCCGCGCGGCGACCGCGTCCATCACCCGCTCGCCCGGCAGATCCCTCGCGTGGCGCCCCCTCAGCTCGGGCGCGAACCGGATCGTCTCCGCCTTCAGCGCCCGCTTGGCGCCGGGGAGCGTGCCGTGGCCGGGCAAGTAGGTGCCGACGAACAGCGAGCTCCCGCCGCCGGTCGTGACCGGTGCGCCGACGTGCAGCGACCACGCCGCGACCGGCACGATCGCCGCCACCGCGAACCGCAGCCCACCGCGCCGCCCGAGGACGACCGTGAGCACCGGGATCAGCACCAGCAGGTTCGCCCGCGTGAGCACCGCGGCGGCGAGCAGCGCGCCGCCGAGGGCCGGTCGCCGGCACGCGAGCGCGAGCAGCGCCGCGGTCAACCACAGCGCCCCGAGCGGCTCTGACAGCAGGTCACCCGTCGCGTCGATCAGCGGCGGGTAGGTCGCGACGGCGACCGCGGCCACGAGTCCGGCCCACAGCGCCCCGCGTGGGAGCGGCGTGGCGGCGCGGCACGTCGCGACCGCGAGGGCGAACGCGAGCGGGATCAGCGCCGTGCCCGCCAGCCACTGGACCCAGTACGCGGCGGGGATGTCGGGCACCGGCCCCCGCTGCACCCGCCCGCTCAGCTTCGCCGCGACCGCGAACGCCACCGGCGCGCCCGGCGGCCAGTGCAGGCTCTGCCTCCCGTAGCGCCCACGATCGGCGAGGCCGAGCGCCACGTTCACGTAGGAGTGCTCGTCGGCCGACTGGCGCCCGTTGGGTTCCAGCGCCACCCGCGCCCGCAGCACCCCACCCACGAGCGTGACCGCCACCAAGACCCAGATCCAGTTCCGAGGCACCCACCCACGGTCGATCCGAACGCCCGCCCGCGACACCCCACCTTGGTCTCACCCGACCAGCACCCACCAAAGGGGGGTCAGACCCCTTAACAATTCTTTTGGCTCTGGGACTGGGCTCGCAATATTAAGGGGTCTGACCCCCTCACAGGGGCGCTGGGGTTCACCCGCCTCACTCTCGGGGGTGGTGTTGCCCCCCTTTCCTCGTGGGCGGGAATTTGGGAGGGTCTTCTGGTGTCTACGGCACAGATGGACTCAACAGTCGTGAACGTGGGCGTGGCGGGGCGGGTGCAACCGCTCACGCGGGCCGGGATCTGGGTGCTGGCGATCCTCGCGGCGGCCAACGGCCTCTTCCTGTACTTCCTGCCCGCGCAGGCGGAGACGCACTACGCCTGGTCGATCAAGCCGCCCGTGAACGCCGCGTTCATCGGCGCGGGGTTCCTCGCGGGCACGCTCGCGACCGGCCTCGTGCTCGCGTTCGCGACCCGCTGGCGCACGTTCTCCACGTTGCCGATCGCGCTCTGGGTGCTGGCGACCAGCCTCTTCACCGCGACCCTGATCCACAACGACCGCTTCAAGTTCGACTACCCGCCCACCTGGGTGTGGACGTTCGTGTACGCGGTCGTGCCGTTCGCGGTGCCCTACCTCGTGTTCCGCCAGCGCGCCAACGCCGACCCGGAGCCGCAGGCCGACCCGAAGCTCAACGTCGTAAGAATCGCCAGCGCCATCCTCGGCGCCGGCATCCTCGCGGGCGCGATCGCGCTCTTCGCCGCCCCCGTCGATCTCGGCAAACACTGGCTGTGGCCGCTGACGCCGCTCCTCGCCCGCGCCGTCGCCGCCTGGTACGCGCTGTTCGGCACGATGCTGATCAGTTGCGCGATCGGGATGCGGCGCCCCGCCGACGCGATCATCCCCTACGCCACGCTCGGCTGCTGGAGCGTGCTCCTGCTCCTGCTCCCCGTCCTGCACGACGCCGACGTCAGCGGCGGCGCCCTGTGGTACGCCCTGATGGCGGCGCTGGTCGGACTCAGCGCCTACGCGCTCAGCATCGGCCTGCCGGACCGCAGGAACCTCTAGGCGGTTCCAGGGCCCGCAGCGGCGCGGCGGGCGCGGGAGCGCTCCAATGCGGCGCGCGCCTCTTCACCGCTGACGGGGCGCGGGAACGCCGGGCCGGCGATCTCCGCCGACCGGACCACGGCCGACCGTTCCCGTATCCCTTTGAGGGATTCCGGTTCGCGGCGGAAGATTCGGCGGATTGAGCCCATCTAACGATCCCTGGCCGCCGCGGGAGCCCGCGCGGCTTCAACACTCAGGATACTGGCCGAGAGGACGGCCACAAGGGCGCCGAGACCCCATACCCACCGAAGCGTCCCGTCCGACGCGTGGAACGCGAGCGTGCCACCCGCGACGACGACCGCCACCGTCGCCGCCACGAGGCAGAGCCGGTACGGCGCGAGCATGAGCCGCACGAGCGGATGCTCGCCGCTGCGCAGCACCAGCCCGGAGAAGATCGCCGACGAGGACAGCAGGATCGCGATCGCGGGGCTGGGCGAGCCCGCCAGCGACGGCAGGTCCGCGAACAGCCACGGCAGGGTCAGGCCCAAAGCGATCACCCACGCCACGAGCATGGCGGGAACGAGGAACCGTCCCCGCTCGGTCCCGTAACGGACGATCAGCCCCGGTAGCACCCGCGCCTCGGCCGCCGCGACGTAATGGATCGCGGGCCGGTCCGCGTCCCGCGGCCCGCTCGCGAGCACCTCGCCGGTCAGGTTGTCGATCATGTTCGTCGTCCGCGCCCGCATCTCGTCCGGCACGTCGACCTCGGCGTGATACGAGGCCGCCTCCGTGCACCCGGGCGTGTCGTAGAAGTGCACCGAGCGCGCCGGCCGCGCCAGCGGCTGGTCGTAGGCGAACTTGATCACCCGCCGCCGCGACACGTCACCCACCACCGCGCACAGCAGAAACCCACGGGTCAGCTGCTCCGCCAAAGCGACGAACCCCGGCAGCGAGCCGAGCGTGTCCTCCAACTCGCCCACCGCCGCGTCGACGGCGTCCTCCTCCCCCGGCCCCGCCGCGAGGATCCACTCGATCAACGGGCCCACGTCGGCCTCGACCGCTTCCTCCGTGTCGAGGTCGAGCATCACGTACAGCAGCTCGCGGGAGATCAGCTGCGCCTCGTCGGAGCGCAGCAGCGGCACCGCGGCCTCGTCCTCCATGAACAGGTCGAAGTTGACCAGCAGGCGCTTCGCCAGATAAGCGAGCGGCACGACCCACTCGCCTTCGGACAGCGCGAGCTCGTCGCGATGCGCCGCCGGCACCGTGAAGTCCACCGACACGTGCCGCCGCACCCGCTCGTGCGAGAGCACTGAGATCGTCTCCACCCGCCGGTGCCGCCACGCCGCCTGGCGCGTCAGCAGCGCGGCGAACCCGACGGCGATCTCCCCCGAGCGCTCGTCGAGGACCTCACCCGGCCAGGGCTGCACGCAGCGCGCCCTCCAGCGCGTCCGGCTCCCAGCCGCCCTCCCACCGCACGCCCTCCACGAACAGCCCGGGCGTCGCCAGCACGCCCGAGGAGACCGCCGAGCGCACGTCGTCGAGCACCCGCTCGGTATGGCGCCCTTCGAGCATGTCGTCCATCAACTGCGCCACCTCGAGCCCGATCTGCCCCGCATAGTTGAGAAGGTCGGGCACGGACAGCGCATCCTGACGCGCGAGCAGCACGTGGTGATAGGCCCAGAACGCGTCCTGCTCGGCCGCGCCCTCGGCGGCCAGCGCGGCACCGTTGGCGGCCGGGTGCAGCTCGCCGATCGGCAGGTGCCGCCACGCATACACGAACCCGTCCCAGCGCGAGCGCAGCTCCATCACCGCGCGGTCGCACGCGGCGGTCTCCGGGTCCTCGTAGTCCCCGAAGACGACCAGGACCGGCCCGGCCGAACCGAGAGCGTGATCGTGGCTGCGGACGAACGGCGGCGTGAGGCGTTCCATGAGGGGAGGTAACCGTACTCACCGCAGCAGTCAGCTCCACTGTCGGCGCCCCAGCGCCCCGGTTAGCCTTGCGCTTCGCCCTATGGCCGCCTCCCCAGCTGAGATCCGCGAGCGCGACCTCCTCGGCCGGCTCGCCGCCGGAACCGCCGGCGTCGTCGGCGCCGCGTTCCTGCGCCGGCTCGTGCAGGAGCTCGCCGCGGCACTTGACGCCGAAGTCGCCTTCATCGCCGAGCTGATCGAGCACCGTCCCGGCTACGCGCGCACGATCGCCTCCGCCCACGCGCCCGGGATGGAGCTGCCCGAGGGCTTCGAGTTCGCCCTCGAAGGCACCCCCTGCGAGGACGCCTACAGCTGCGAGCTGCTGGTCGTATCGACCGGCGCCCAACGGCTCTACCCCCAGGACGAGTTCCTCGCCGGCCACGCCCTCGACGGCTACCTCGCGATCCCCCTGCTCGGCGCCGACACCCGCGCGATCGGCCACATCGGCGTCATCTCGACCCGCCCGGTCGACCCCACGCCGACCGAGCTGCACGCGCTGCAGGTCTTCGCCGCCCGCGCCGGAGCGGAGCTGGACCGCCGCCGCCACGAGCGGGCCCTGCGCGCCCGCGCCGACGAGGTCGTGGCCAGCCGCGCGCGGGCCGTCCACGCCGCCGACGAGGAGCGCCGCCGTATCGGCCGCGACCTGCACGACGGCGCGCAGCAGCGGCTCGTCGTGCTCGGGCAGGCGATCGACCTCGCGCTACGCGAGCTGCAGCAGAACCCCGAGGGCGCCCACACCCGCATCGCCGCCGCCCGCGAGCAGGCCTCGCTGGCCGGGCGCGAGCTGCGCGAGCTGGCCCGCGGGCTGCACCCGGTCGGGCTCGAGCGCGGCCTCCCCAACGCCCTCGCGGCGCTCTCCGCCCAGTCGCCGCTCGCGATCGACGTCCTCGGCCTCCCCGAACGCCGCCTCCCCGAGGTGGTCGAGGCGACGATCTGGTTCCTCGTCTCCGAGGCGCTCTCGAACGCCCTCAAGCACGCCGAGGCCACCCGCCTCGAGGTCGACGTCGCCCTCCACGGCCGCACGCTCGTCGCGACCGTCAGCGACGACGGCACCGGCGGCGCCTGCCCCACCCGCGGCACCGGGCTCCAGGGTCTGCAGGCGCGCGTCGAGGCCCTGGGCGGCCGGCTCGACGTCACCAGCCCGCAACGAGTCGGAACCACGCTGCAGGCCACGATCCCGCTGGCCGCCTGGCGCACCGCGACGGACCCGTTCCTCGAGTTCGGCCACGACACCGACGGCGGCACCGGGCTGCGCAAGATCGAGCAACTGCTCGCCGGCACCCGCACCACGGGCGTCTCGCTGGCGCGCGAGTGGGAGCTGGAAGGCGGCCCGCCGCGGATCGGCCAGCGCCTTCCGGTCTTCGACCACACCGGGCGCCGGCACGGCGTCGTGGAAGTCGTCCGCGTGGCGGTCCTCCCGTTCGGCGAGATCGAGCCGTTCATGGTCGATCCCGAACCCGGCGAGGCCGACTGGCACGCCGCCCGCACCCGCGCCTACGAGGAGTGCCGGGACGAGATCGCGGCGCTGCTCGGCGAGCCCGGCTGGCACATCACCGACGCCGAGCCGATGGTGGTCCTCACCTACCGGTCGGTGCCCGCCGCCGAGATCAGCGGCTCGATCCTGTAAGGGATCTGGCGCGTCATCGAGATCGCGCTCGTCGAGCGCTGGACCGCGCCGGTGTGCAGCATCGCGTTGATGACGTCCTGCAGGTGGGTGTTGTCGCGCGCCACGACGCGGCACAGCAGGTCGCGGTCACCGGTCACCCCGTGGACCTCGAGCACCTCCGGGACCCGCTCCAGCCCCGCGACGGCCTCCTCGAGGCGCCCCTGGACGATCTCGAGCGAGATGAAGGCGAGCACCGGGTAGCCCATCTCGGACGGCTCGATGGCCGGCCCGAAGTCGGTGATCACGCCGCGCTGGGAGAGCTTGTCCATCCGCGACTGCACGGTTCCGCGCGCGACGCCGAGCCGGCGGGCGATCTCCACCACGCCCACACGTGGGTGCGCGCGCAGCATCAGCAGCAGGCGCGCGTCGAGCCCGTCGATGTCCTCGGACGACACGGTCCGGAAGCTTAGGGAGTGGCCGGTGCGGTCGCGGGGAGAGGCGCCGGGGTGGGGCGCATCGGGGGGATCCGCAGCACGATCACCGCCGCGATCGCGCAGAGGACCCCGCTGGCGATGAAGACCGGCAGGTAGTCGCCCTGCCAGCCGCGCACGAGGCCGGCGCCGTAGGCCGCCGCCGCGCCGCCGAGTTGGTGGAACGTGAACACCCACCCGAACACGACGCTCGACTTCTCCGGCCCGAACCTGCGCGCCGTGATGGCGACCGTGGGCGGGACGGTGGCGATCCAGTCCAGCCCGTAGAACGCGACGAACAGGACCAGCGTGTAACTCTGGGTGGCCAGCGCGTTGGAGAGCAGGACGAGCGAGAGGCCGCGCAGCGCGTAGTACCAGAACAGCAGCCGCCGCGGGTCGGTCCGGTCGGTCAGCCAGCCGGACGCGGTCGTGCCGGCGATGTCGAGGATGCCCATCGCGGCGAGCATCGACGCGGCGGTCGTGGCCGGCATGCCGTGATCGTGCGCGGCGGGGATGAAGTGCACGGCGATCAGGCCCACGGTCGTCGCCCCGCACACGAAGAACGACGCCGCCAGCGCCCAGAACGTGCCGGTGCGCATCGCCTCGCGCAGGATCGCGACGGCGTTGCCCGCGTTCGCCCCGGGGCGCGCGGGCTCGATCACGTCGCTGCCGTAGGGCGGGAGCCCGAGGTCCGACGGGCGATCGCGCAGCAGCAGCCCGGCGACCGGGAGCGCGAGCAGCGCCGCGCCGCCCGGCACGATCATCACCCACTTCCAGCCCTCCATCTCGATGTGCGACATCAGCGGCAGGAAGATCAGCTGGCCGGTCGAATTCGCCGCCGTGAGCAGGCCGACGACCAGGCCGCGGCGCGCGTGGAACCAGCGCGTGGCGATCATCGCCGCCAGCACCGGGGCCACGGCACCGGTCGCCGCGCCGGTCACGACGCCCCAGAGGAGGTAGAGCTGCCACGGATGGGTGACGAACACGGTGAGGCCCGCCGACGCCGCGATCAGCGCCAACGCCACCGTGACCACGCGCCGCAGACCGACCCGTTCGACCAGGGCCGCCGAGAACGGCCCCGAGAGCCCGAACACGACCAGGTTGATCGCGACCGCGGCGGAGATCGTCGCCCGGCTCCACCCGAACTCGTCCTGCAACGGCACCATCAGCACGCCCGGAACGGCCCGGAACGCCGCGGACGCGAGCAGCGCCGTGAACCCGGCCCCGGCCACCACCCAGCCGTAGTGGACCCTCCTCGACCGCATCGGTTTCATGATACAACCGACACGGAAGTCGGAATTCTTCGTATCATCGGGCACAGGAGAGGCCCATGAGCAGCGTGTACCGGAACATCCTGGTTGCGGTCGATGGCTCGCCCGATGCCGAAGCCGCGCTGACGCACGCCTCGGAGCTGGCGCGAGATCAGCGCGCGCGGCTGACGCTGGTGACCGCGGTCCCGCAGGTCCCCGCGACGGCGCTGCTCGCCTCGGGCGCCGCCCCGCCGCGCAGCGAGGTCATCAAGCACTACGCCGAGATGCTGCGCGTCGCCGCCGGGACGCTCCCCGACGACGTCAGCGTCACGACGCTGCTCGTCGAGGGCCCGCCGGCGCGGGCGCTGGTCGAGCGGGCGCGCTCCGGCGCGTTCGACCTGATCGTGATGGGCTCACACGGCCACGGCCGGCTGCACACCTCGCTGCTGGGCTGCGTGTCGCAGAAGGTCATGCAGGCGAGCCCGATCCCCGTGCTGCTGATCCGCGCGGCGCAGGAGCAGCAGGTGACCGCGCCCGCCGTCGCGCCGGTCGACAGCTCGCTGCCGATCTTCCCCATCACCAGCTAAGAAAAACGGCCCGCCGCACGAATCGTGCGACGAGCCGAAGTGGGCCGGTATCTCTTTGTTCCATCGGGGCGCCCGGATTCGAACCGGGGACCTCACCGACCCGAACGGTGCGCGCTACCAGGCTGCGCCACGCCCCGGGGCCCGGAGAGTGTAGCCGCGTCAGCCGCCGTGACCACCGCCGAGGGCTCCGGTGAGCCCTCCGACGGTGTCGTCGAGCGTTCCGGTCACGTGATTGACGGTGTCGTCGACCGTGTCCGTGACGTGATCGACGGTGTCGGACACCGGGCCGTCGCCGGTGACCGTGTGCACGGTGTCGTCGACCGCCTGGGTGGTCTGCTGCGTCACGTTCTGGACGGCGCCGGTGGTCTTCTCGACGGTGTCCTGGACGACCGTCGTGACCGGGGGAACGGCGCCGCCCGCGGCGGGTGTGTCCACGGCGGGCGTGGAGGGAACGTCCGGGGTCGAGGTCGACGGCGAGCCACCGCCGCCGCTCTTTCCGCCACCGCCACCGCTCTTCCCAGCGCTGTCGGCGGCGGCGCTCGGCGTGTCCGGGTTCGAGCCAGACGAGGGCGGCACCGAGCCGCCGCCGCCCGACGTGGCACGGTCGGCGGCGGCCGGTGAGCTCGACCCCCCAGTGGTGCCCGGCGTGATGCGCGCGCCGGAAGTGTGCTTGGCCTTCGACGCCGAGGTCCCGGCCGCGCCGCTGCCCGCGTCGTGGGTCGCGGGCGTGCCGTTCGCCGGCGGCGTCGTCTTCGTCGTCGTCGTCGTCGCGGAGGACCGTGCGGGCGTGACGAGCGCGGGGCGCTGGTGCGCGGGCGTGGAGGGCGTCGTCGTGACCTGCTGCACGCCGGCCGCGCCACCCACGCCGGCGACCAGGATCGCGGCCCCCGCGGCGGCCTTGCCCCAGCCGCTCGACAGGTGATCGGAGAGCAGCGGGAGGTGCGCGCTCCAGCGGCCCGGCTGGGGTGCCGCGGCGGTGGCCGCGTCCGTCCCGCCACCACGGCGCCACCGCGCGAACGCGGGGAACGGGAACAGCCCGGCGAGCCCCGACGCGACCCGCTCGCGGACGTTGCGGCGGGCGAAGAGCTCGCGGTCCAGCCCGGCGGCCAGCGCCTCGCGGCGGCAGTTCTGGCAGTGCGCCAGGTGCCGTGCGAGGCGGCGGGTGTCGCGCGCGCCCAGCGAGGACTGCGCCGCCACGCCGATGATGTCCTGGATGCGCATGCAGCGCGCGCCCGAGACGATGTCGTCGTATTCCTCGGTCAGGCGCCGGCGGGCGCGGAAGAGCGTGGACTCCACGGCCGGGCGGCTCATGCCCATCCGCCGGCCGATCTCCTGGTAGGAGAGGCCTTCGAGCTCGCGCAGGACGAGGATCTCGTGATGGGTCTCGCTCAGGCCGCCGAAAGCCCCGCAGAGGTTGTCGAGGTCTTCCTTGGCCGCGACCGCCGCGTCGGGCGACGGGCCGGCACCCACGAGCTTCGAGTGATCGGCGGGTGCGAGGGCGTCGTCGGCGTCGTAGGAGACCTCCTCGGTGCGCTTGGAGCGCCGGAACGCGTCGATGCAGCCGTTCTTGGCGATCTGGTAGAGCCAGGGCTTGAAGGCGAGCGGCTGCTCGGTCTCGCGCATCCGGCGCAGGGCGGAGACGAAGACCTCCTGCGTGACGTCCTCGGCGCGCTGGTGGTCCTTGACCATCCCGTAGACGTAGGCGTGGATGCGGCGCTGGTAGCGCTCGTAGAGGAGCTCGAAGGCGCGATCGTCGCCACGGCGGACCGCGGCCACCAGCCGCCGGTCGGAGTCCGCGGGCTCGTCCGCGTTTCGTGTCGGCACCAGCGTGGCGCCGCTCATTCCCCTACCCACTTGTGAAGGTCCCTTCCCGCTGAGGCGCTTACAGTCACCCGCGGGTCCCTGAATAGCCCGCGAGCAGACGACGTAAGGCTTGATCGCCCAAACTGTCCGGGCTCAAACTTCTATGGCACACATCGACGACATCATTCAGACGCTCGACGAGCTCCTGCAGCCGGCCGCTTTCGCAGACCTCGGCCCAAACGGGCTGCAGGTGCCGGGCGCGCACGAGGTCACGCGGGTGCTCACCGGCGTGTCCGCGACGCTCGAGCTGCACGAGCGCGCCGTGGCGCTCGGCGCGCAGCTCGTGCTCGTCCACCACGGGCTCTTCTGGAACTTCCACCCGACCGGCCTGACGCCGTTGCTCGCGGAACGGCTGCGGCCGCTGTTCAAGCACGACATCAACCTCGCCGGCTACCACCTCCCGCTCGACGCGCACCCCGAGGTCGGCAACAACGCGATCCTCGCGCGGGAGCTCGGGTGCTCCGACATCGAGCCGTTCGGGCTTTACAAGGGCACGCCGATCGGCCGCCGGGGGCGGTTCTCGACGCCGCTGACGGCTGCGGAGCTGCACGAGCGCGTGCACGCGGTCACCGGGCGCGAGCCGCTGCTGCTCGGGCGCGGGCCGGAGCGGATCGGCTCGATCGGCATCGTCTCCGGGTCCGCTGCTGACACGCTCAACGAGGCCGTCGCCGCCGGCCTGGACGCGTTCCTGACCGGGGAGCCGCGGGAACACATCACGGCCGAGGCAGCGGAACACCGCGTCCACTTCGTCGCCGCCGGGCACCACGCCACCGAGACGTTCGGGGTCAGGGCTCTCGGAGAACTACTGGCGGACCGATTTGCGGTCGAACACGTCTTCTTCGATCAGCTGAATCCGGTCTGATCGAACGTTTAGTTCACGTTGACCTCAAAGGGATTGTGGTCATCCGGTGAAGGCGCTACCGTGCCCCTATACGTGGCAAACCTCACCAGGAGGACTCGTACTGATGGCAATCCATCTCACGCCCACGGAGCTCGCTCGCGAAGCCGGTATGGAACGGCGCGACGTGATCGAGAAGTGCATGGAAATGGGCGTGCCGATCTTCCAGGGCAGAATCGACAAGACACTGTTCTTGGCGAGCGTCGAAGAGCACCGCTCTGTATCTGTAGCGGCGTGATCTGCGGCGCGTAGCGCGCCGCTCTGGGTAGGATCGCCTCCTCGGCTTTTCGAGGAGGAGCAAGGAATGCAGGAGACGACGGCAGGGCCGGCCCAACGCGGAACTGGGTCGGTCACGATCGCGGACATCGTGAACCTGGCCGCCGAACGCTATGGCGAGCGTCCGGCGGCGAGGTTCAAGCGCGACGACGAGTGGCGCGAGGTGTCCTATGCCGAGCTCGCCTCGACGGTCTCTGAGATCGCCCGCGGGCTCGTGGACCTCGGGCTGGCGCAGGGCGACCGTGTCGCCCTGCTCTGCACGACCCGCGTCGAGTGGACGTACGCCGATCTGGCGATCACGACCGCCGGCGGCGTCGTCGTGCCCGTCTATCCGACCAACTCGGCGGACGAGTGCGCGTGGGTGGTCGGCAACTCCGAGTCGCGCTTCGTCATCTGTGAGGACGCCGCGCAGGTGGCGAAGATCGACGCCGTCCGCGGCGAGCTGCCGCTGCTGGAGGCGGTCATCGCGATCGAGCCGGTCGAGGGCGCGCTCTCGCTGGATGAGTTGCGGGAGCGCGGGCGTGGGCGCGATGCGGCCGAGGTCGCCGCGCGCACCGCGGCGGTCAAGCCGGCGGATCCGTACACGATCATCTACACGTCGGGCACGACCGGGCCGCCCAAGGGCTGCGTCCTCACCCAGGACAACTACCGCCAGGTCACCCGCATGTGCGAGGAGATCGGCGTCATCGAGGCCGGCGAGCCCGTCTACCTCTACCTGCCGCTCGCGCACTCCTACGCGCTGCTGATCCAGCTGCTGTGCGTGGACCTCGGCGCGCCGCTCGTCTACTGGAGCGGCGACCCGCAGCAGATCGTGCCCGACCTGATGGCGACCAAGCCCGCGTACCTGCCGTCGGTCCCGCGGATCTTCGAGAAGATCTACACGCTCGTCACGTCCAACAACGATCCCGAGAAGATCAAGGCCGCGACGCAGCTCGGCCTTACCGTGCGCCGGATGCGCGAGGCCGGCCAGGAGGTCCCCGCGCCCCTGGCCGCCGCGTTCGAGAAGGCCGACGCCGAGCTGTTCGCCAACGTCCGCAACATCTTCGGCGGCAACCTCAAGCAGGCGACCTCCGGCGCCGCCCCGATCTCGATGGACATCCTCGAGTTCTTCTACGCGTGCGGCGCGCCCGTGCTCGAGGGCTACGGGATGACCGAGACCTCGACCGTGAGCACGACCTCGACGGTCGCCGACCACCGCCTCGGCACCGTCGGGCGCGCGATCCCGGGCTGCGAGATCAAGATCGCCGACGACGGCGAGGTGCTCATCCGCGGCCCGCACATCTTCCGCGGCTACTACGGCGCGGGCGACACCGCCTCCTTCGGCGCCGTCACCGAGGACGGCTGGCTGCACACCGGCGACCTCGGGTCACTGGACGCCGACGGCTACCTGACCATCACAGGCCGCAAGAAGGACATCATGATCACCGCGGGCGGCAAGAACCTCACGCCCGCCAACCTCGAGAACGACCTCAAGAACTCCCGCTGGATCTCCCAGGCGGTCATGCACGCCGACCGCCGCCCCTACCCGGTCGCGCTGATCACGCTGGACCCCGAGGAGATCGTCCACTTCGCGCGCCAGCACGAGCTCCCCGAGGACCTGCCGTCGCTGCACGCCGACCCGAAGGTGATCGAGCTCATCCAAGGCGAGCTCGACCGCGTGAACGCCAACTACGCGCGCGTCGAGCAGATCAAGCGCTTCTTCATCCTCGACCACGATCTCTCCCAGGAGACAGGCGAGCTGACGCCGACGCTGAAGGTCAAGCGCAACGTCGTCAACGAGCTCTACGCGGAGCGCTTCGAGAGCCTCTACTCCTGAGCGGCGCCCGTGCGGAGCATCGCAAACCAATAGATCGGTGGGCCGAGCGGGCCGGCGACGAACAACACGACGATCCACATCGCCTTGTCCGAAGAGGTGAAGTCGCTCCGCCGCGCGATGTGGACGATGAATCGGACGTACACGACCATCGCCGCGATCAGGCCGGCGACGGCAACGCCGAATCCGATCAGGAGCGCGACCGGCGAGGACTCTCCGGGAGCGCCCGCAACGGTCGCCGTGATCTGCGCGATCGCGGCGACGAGGGCGACGGGCGCCGCGAGCGGGACGAAGCTGAGGAGACCGAGGCGCCGGGTTCTGTGCATGAACCGTAGAGGTCCACGCGCCGAGAACTCGCCCCCTTATTGCCTCGAATCGCCGTGCGGTCTTCGATCAGGCTCGCACTGTTCGAACTGGCGCGTCGGCGGGTGTGAGAACGCCCTTAGGCGTTGCTCTGACGCAAGAGCGCGCCGGTGGTCTGCTCGAGGATCCGGCGCCAGGCGCGGGTCTTCTCACGTTCGGCCGAGAAGTGACGGACGACCTTGCGGACGCGCGTGGCGGAGATCTCGATGCCGTGACGGCGGCAGACCTCGCTCATCTCGTCGTAGTCCTTGGCGAGCTTCAAGGTCACCGACTCGAAGCCGTGGCGCGCCACATCGACCCGCGACGCGAAGTTGAGGATGTTCGTCTGGAACATCAGCTCGTCGTCGGGGTCGGGCTCGATCAGGACGATGTCGACGCCCGGGTAGCGCTCTTTCCAGTGGCCGGCCATCTCGTGCAGGCGCTGGTAGGCGAGCAGCTTGAAGGTCTGGTAGCCGATCTTCGGGAAGCCCATGTCCGAGACGCGACGCACGCGGGTGCCGAACAGGGTCGGGATCGTCTTGGAGAAGTCGTTGACGTAGGGGACGAGCGGGTTGACGACGACGATGAACTTCGCGCCCGCCTCGACGGCGATGTCGAGGTTCGTCGTGGAGACGATGCCGCCGTCGACGAGCTCGCGCTCGCGCACGCGGTGCGGCTTGTAGATCATCGGCAGCGCGGTCGACGCCCGGACGGCGGACGAGATCGGGATGTCGTCCCAGCCTTCGGCGCCGAGCACGATCCGCTCGCAGGTGTCGAGGTCGGTCGCGGCGAGGTAGAGCTCGCGCTCCAGGAGCCGGAAGTCGTCGGTGCGGCCTTCCTCGGAGAGCGCCTTGCGTAGGTAGTCCTCGACGCCTTCGCCGGTGTAGATGCCCGACGGGAGCGCGTCGCCGAGGGCCAGCACGAGGTCGACGGCGCTCAGCGACCCGAGCGAGCCCGCGATGCTGCGGGCGACGCCGAGCGCGTGCAGCGGCAACTTCAGCGCCTTCATGGCGAACTCGGCCTTGTTGAGCCGCAGGAGCATCTCCCGGCCCAGCGGAGGGAGCGCGGACGGCAACTGGTCGTTGACCGTGCGCATCATCTGCTCGGGAGTCACGCCGTTGGCCACCAGCGACGCGATCAACGAGCCGGCGCTGGTGCCGACGTAGATGTCGAACTGGTTGACCGACCGGTTCGAGGACAGCAGATCGAGCGCCCGCAGGGCACCGATCTGGTAGACGCCGCCGGTGAACCCGCCCCCGCCCAGCACGAGCGCGGTACGGGAGGAACGGCGCTTCCGGCGGGCGGGAGCGTTCATCGCGACCACGTTGCTCACCCCGGCAGTGTAAGACGTAAGACCCCGCGGTCCGTTTCGGCGGGCGCGACTTCGGTCCCGCCGCCGGGTTTCGTACGCTCGGATGCCCGTGCGCCGCCTCACAATCCTGATCGCCCTCCTCGTGCTCGCGCTCGCGCCGAGCGCGCACGCCGCGAGCCTCGCCGCGACCAAGAAGGTCCTGCAGCGCGAGATGGCCCGCGCGGGCGCGTATTCCGGCGCGTACGCGGTCGATCTGGGCACCGGCACCGAGCTCTACGCGAGCAAGGCCGACGTCGGGCGGATGCCCGCCTCGGTCAACAAGCTCTTCACGACCGCCGGCGCGCTGCTGCGCTACGGGGCCGACGGGCGGCTCACGACGACCGTGCTCTCCGCGGGTCTGCCGGACGAGACCGGGACGATCACGGGCAACCTCGTCCTGCGCGGTGGCGGCGACCCGACGTTCAACAACGCCTCGGTGACCACGCTCGCCAAGCAACTCGCCCAGGCGGGGCTCAAGCGCGTCGAGGGCCGCGTCGTCGGCGACGAGTCGGCGTTCGACGCCTTCCGGGGCGTCCCCGCGTCCGGCTACGCCCTCACGGGCGAGGTCGGCCCGCTCAGCGCGCTGTCCTACAACCACGGCCGCACCGGCAAGGCCGCGCCGTATTTCCAGGCCAGCCCCGCCAAGTTCACCGCCGACGCGTTCGAGAAGGCGCTCGAGCACGAGGGCGTGAAGATCACCGGCGCCGCCCGCGCAGGCCTCACGCCCGAGGGCATGACGCCGCTGTCAGAGCTGCCGTCGCCGCCGCTCTCGGCGATCATCCGCCTGATGAACCAGCCCTCGGACAACTACATCGCCGAGATGCTGATCAAGGGTCTCGGGGCGCAGTTCGGCACCGCCGGCAGCACAACCGCGGGCGGGACGGTCATCAAGCAGGCGATCGCGCCCTTCGGCATCGATCCCACGGTGGTCGACGGCTCTGGCCTCTCGCGCCAGGACCGCACCACGCCGCGCCAGATCGTCCAGTTGCTCAAGAGCATGGACGAGTCCGAGTCGGGGGTCGCGTTTGACGAGTCGCTCCCCGTGGTCGGCCGCAACGGCACGATGTACAACCGGATGCGCGGCACCACGGCCCAGGATCGCTGCCACACGAAGACCGGGACGCTGCACGACGTCTCCGCCCTGGCGGGCTTCTGCAACACCACCGGCGGGGAGCGCGTCGCGTTCGCGCTGCTGATGAACCGCGTGAACCCGAGCGCCGCCCGCACGCTGCAGGACCGCATGACCGTGGCACTCGCGCGCTACGACGCACCGTAAAACGGGTAGGCACGGGAGCCATGCGCTCCCTCGTCCTCGCCGCGGCGCTCGTCCTCGCCGCGCCCGCCGCAGCACAAGCACGCGACGCCACCATCACGTCGTTCGACGGGACGCAGATCGTCCTCTCGTTTCACCCGTCGCCGCAGGGCGCAAAGGCGCCGACGATCCTCGAGGGCCACGGCTGGGGCGGCTCGCGCGAGACCAACCCGGAGGCGACGAGCGACGAGGTGACGGGCAACGTCGGTGTGGGCGCGCTGCGCAAGGCCGGGTTCAACGTCCTGACCTGGGATTCACGCGGCTTCGGCAACAGCGGCGGGACGGTGACGGTCGACTCGCCCGACGCAGAAGGACGTGACGTCACCGCGCTGCTCGACTGGCTCGCGCGGCAGCCCGAGGCGCAGCTCGACAGCGCCGGTGACCCGCGGGTGGGCATGACCGGCGTCTCCTACGCCGGCGGGATCGAGCTCGTGACCGCCGCGCGCGACAAGCGCATCGACGCGATCGCCCCGATCATCGCCTGGCACAGCCTGCTCACCAGCCTCTACAAGGAGGAGACGGTCAAGGGCGGGTGGGCGAGCGCGCTGACGACGCTCGGAATCCCGACGTCCAAGGGCCGGCTGGACCCGCACATCACCTCCGCGTTCACGAGCGGCGCGGCCACCGGGACGCTGAGCGCGGAGGACCGCGCCTGGTTCGACAGCCGCGGCCCCGGCGACCTGGTCAAGCAGCTCACGATCCCCACCTTTCTCGTCGAGGGCACCGCGGACACGCTCTTCACGCTCAAGGAGGCGATCACCAACTACTCGATCCTGAAGGCGAACGGCGTCCCGGCCAAGCTGCTGTGGTTCTGCGGCGGACATGGGGTCTGTCTGACCGGCTCCGGGCCCAAGGGCCACGTCGAGCAGGCCGTGGTCGCGTGGCTGAAGCGCTACGTCGCGGGCGACGCGACCATCGACACCGGTCCGAAGTTCGAGTGGCTCGCCGACGACGCCCAGTGGCGCTCCGCCGCCGACTACCCCGTCAGCCCGGGCGCGCCGGTCACCGCGACCGGCAGCGGCACGCTCGCGCTGAACCCGGCCGACGCCGCCTCGGGCACGATCGCCAGCGCCGGGCGCGCCGTCAACGCCGTCAACGTTCCGATCACCGCGCCCGCGGCCGCCCAGATCGTCGGCGAGCCACAGCTCGAGCTGACGTACAGCGGCACCGGCGCGGGGACCCACGTGTTCGCCCAACTCGTCGACGAGCGCCGCGGCGTGGTGGTCGGCAACCAGGCCACGCCGATCCCGGTCACGCTCGACGGGCAGCCGCACACGATCGCCCGCCCGCTCGAGGCAATCGCCGCCAGCGCGGCCAAGGGCGCGAAATACACACTGCAGCTGACCGGCGGGACGCTGCTGTACGGACCGGCGCGGGGAGCGGCGGCGATCACGTTCACCAAGATCGCCGTGGCGCTGCCGACGGTCGGCGCGAACGCCGTGCAGGGTGGCGCGGGCGTCCTCCCCCTCACCCGCGAGTGCCTCTCGCGGCGCCGGTTCAGCATCCGTGTGCGCGGTGCCCACGCGAAGGTCACCGTCGCCGGGAAGCGGGTCCGCGTCAAGCACGGTCGCGCCACCGTCGACCTGCGCGGCAAGCCCAAGGGCAGTGTGAAGGTGACCGTCACCGCCAAGCGCAAGGGCCGCACGGTGCGCGAGACCCGCGTCTACCGGACCTGCGCGTAGTCTTCTCGCCCGGTGAGCGGCCAAGTCGTAGCGATCGGCGGAGGATCGTTCGAGACCGACGATCCGGACCCGCGTCTGGACGCCTTCATCCTCGCCCTCACCGGGAAGGCGCGCCCGAACGTCTGTTACCTCGGCACCGCGGGCGGCGACCACGAGCGCGGGCGGCTGGCGTTCTACCACGCCATGCGCGCCCACGAGTGCCGCCCGACGGAGCTGACGTTCTTCGAGCGGGTGGTCGAGGATCTGGCTGCGTTCGTCGCCGAGCAGGACGTGTTCTGGGTCGGCGGCGGCTCGACCGCGAACCTGCTCGCCGTCTGGCGCCTGCACGGGCTCGACGAGCTGCTGCGCGGCGCCTACGCCCGCGGCGCGGTCCTCGCCGGCGTGTCGGCGGGGATGAACTGCTGGTTCGAGGGCTCCACCACGGACTCGTTCGGGCCCACGCTCGCCCCACTGCGGGACGGCCTCGGCATCCTCCCCGGCTCCTGCTGCCCGCACTACGACGGCAACGAGCAGCGGCGGCCGGTCTACCAGGGCGCGGTGACGCGGGGCGAGCTCGGGCCCGGGTACGCCGCCGACGACTACGCGGCGCTGCATTTCCGCGGCACCGAGTTCGTTGAGGCGGTGGCGCTGCGCGAGGGCGCGCTCGGCTATCGCGTCGTGCCGGGCACCGAGACCGCGCTACCCACCCGCATCCTCTAGGAGTCCCAACAGTCCAGGCTCGTCGAGGACGGTGACCCCGAGCCGCTCGGCCTTCTCGAGCTTGGAGCCCGGCGACGCGCCCGCCACGACGTAGTCCGTCTTCTTGGAGACGCTGCCGGTGACCTTGCCGCCCGCGGCCGTGATCCGCTCCTGTGCCTGCTCGCGCGTCAGGTCCGGCAGGGTGCCGGTGAGGACGAACGTCTTGCCCGCCAGCGGACCCTCGCCCGGCGCCGGGCCTTCCTCCTCGAAGCGCAGGACGCCGCGCAGCTCCGCGATCAGCGGGCGCAGCTCCTCAAGCTGCGAGTGGATGAGCCGCGCGACGATCGGCCCGATCCCAGGCGTCTCGGCGATCTGCTCCGGGGTGGATGCCAGCAGCGCGTCGACGTTGCGGAAGTGGGTGGCGAGCGAGCGGCCGGTGACGTAGCCGACGCCTTCGATCCCGATCGCGAACAGCACCGTCCCGAACGGCCGCGCCCGCGACGCCTCGATCGACGCCAGCAACCGGTCCACGCTGACCTGGCCGAAGCCCTCCAGCTCCAGCAGTTGCTCGGGCCGCAGGCGGTAGAAGTCGGCGACCGTCCGCACCAGGCCCAGCTTCTGGAACAGCGCGACCTGCTTCTCCCCGAGCCCGTCGATGTCCATCACGTGCGCGAACGTCGTCAAGAGCTGCCAGCGGCGCTCCGGGCAGTCGCGGTTGGGGCAGCGGGTGAAGACAGCGCCGTCGGCCTTCACCGTCGGCGTGTCGCAGAACGGGCAGCGCTCCGGCACCCGCGGCTTCTCCGCGCGATCGGGGCGGTCCACGGCGTGCGGGGCGGGCGAGATGACCTGCGGGATCACGTCGCCGGCGCGCAGGACGATCACGTCGTCGCCTGGCCGGACGTCCTTGCGCGCGAGATCCTCCTCGTTGTGCAGCGTCGCGGCCTTGACGGTCACGCCGCCCACGTGCACGGGCTCGAGCGCGGCGAACGGGTGCAGGTCGCCGAACTTGCCGACGTTCCAGTTGATCGCGTTCAGCCTCGTGACCGCCGTCGTCGGCGGGAACTTCCACGCGATCGCCCAGCGCGGGTCGCGCCCGACGACCCCGAGCCGGCGCTGCAGCTCGATGTCGTCGACCTTGACCACGACGCCGTCGATCTCGAAGTCCAGCGCGCCGCGCCGCTCCTGCCAGCGCAGGCACTGGGCGACGACCTCGTCCTCGCTACCGAGCTTCTTGATGTCCCCGTTGACGCGGAAGCCGTGGTCGCGCAACCACTCCAGCGACTCCCAGTGGCTCGCGAACGACAGCCCTTCGGTGACCCCGATCGCGTAGCACCACATCGACAGCGGCCGCTCGGCGGCCAGCGCCGGGTCGAGTTGGCGGATCGTCCCCGCGGCGCTGTTGCGCGGGTTCATGAAGGTCGAGAGCCCCGCCTGCGCCCGCCGCTCGTTCAAAGCCGTGAAGTCCGGCAGCGACATGTAGACCTCGCCGCGCACCTCGACCAGCGGCGGCGCGTCGTCGATCTTCAGCGGGATCGCGCCGATCGTGCGCAGGTTGTGGGTGACGTCCTCGCCCACCTCGCCGTTGCCGCGGGTGGCGCCGCGCTCGAAGACGCCGTCGCGGTAGAGCAGGGACATGGCGAGCCCGTCGATCTTCGGCTCGCACACGAACTCGAACTTCGGGTCCTCGATGCCCTCGCGCGCGAGGTGGTTGCGCATGCGGGCGATCCAGGCCCGCAGCTCCTCCTCCGAGCGCGCATTGGCCAGCGAGAGCATCGGCTGCAGGTGCGTGACCTTCTCGAGCTTGCCCACCGGCTCCCCGCCCACCCGCTGCGTCGGTGAGTCGGGGGTCAGCAGCTCCGGGTGCTCGCGCTCGATCCCGCGCAGCTCGTCCAGCAGCGCGTCGTAGGCGTCGTCGCCGATCTCCGGGTCGTCGAGGACGTAGTACCGGTGGCCGTGGTACGCGAGCTGCTCGCGGAGCTCAGCCGCCCGGTCCGCGGGCGTCACCGCTCCCCCAGCAGCCGGGCGAGGTCGTACTCCCGCAAGCCCTCCATCCCGTGCTCGGCGGTCAGGTCGAAGTGCAGCGGCGTGACCGCGATCCGGCCGGCGGAGACCGCCGAAAGGTCGGTGCCGGGCTCGTCGTCGTGGACGGGGGAGTCGCCGTAGACCCGGAAGAGCCGGCGGCCGCCCACGTCCTCCTCGATCAGCTCCAGCCGGTCCTGATAGATCCGCTTGCCGAGCCGGGCGACCTCGACGCCGCCGATGTCGCCCGCGGGCACGTTGACGTTGAGCAGCGTGCCGGGCGGAAGCGGGACGTCGTCGAGCCGGTCGACGACCTGCGCGGTGAACGCGGCCGCATTGCTGAAGTCGAACAGGTTCCCGAGCCGGAAGTCCATCTCGCGCCGCGCGGACTGCTGTGAGACGGCGATGCCGGGGATGCCCAGCACGATGCCCTCCAGCGCCGCGGCGACGGTGCCGCTGTAGGTGATGTCGTCACCCAGATTGGCCCCGTGGTTGATGCCGGAGACGATCACGTCGGGCGTGAAGCCCTCGATCAGGCCGAGCGAGGCGAGCCGGACGCAGTCCACCGGCGTGCCGTCGCAGGCGTAGCCGACGGTCCCGTCCTCGAACGGCACCTCGGCCACCCACAGCGGGCGCCGGAAGGTGATCGAGCGAGCGGTGGCGGAGCGATTGCCGTCGGGCGCGATGACCGCGAGCTCGATGTCCTCGAGCGCCGCCAGCGCGCGGCGCAGGACCTGCAGGCCCTCCGCGTCGATGCCGTCGTCGTTGGTGAGCAGGACACGCAGCATTTCCGATCGACTCTACTGACGTCCAGGGACTGAGCCGTCCCTGGCGCTTATGGTCACTCGGATGGCACGGAAACCGGGGTGGCCGTGTGCCGTATTGCTGATCACGGGGGTGATGGCGCTGATGCTCGGCGGCCTCGCGCTCTACGGGCGTCACGCCGTGCTGGACCGAAGCGCGTTCGCCGACCGGGCGACCGGGGCCTTGGCGCAGGACGAGGTGATGGACGAGATCGCCACGCGGATCGCCGTCCGCGAGCTCGAGGCCAACCCGTCGCTCGCCGCTCGCCGGCCGGTGCTCGAGGCCGCGGTCGGCGACCTCATGCGGGAGCCGCGATTCCCCGGTGAGTTCCACGCCGGCGCGAAGACGCTGCATGACGCGCTCTTCGGCGACGGGAACCTGGCCGTGGCCGATGACGGCTCGGGCACCATGCGCGTCCGTGTGACCTCGCTGGTCCTGCCCGGCGCCGGGCGCGAACTGCAGGCCGCCGTCGCCGCCCGCTCGCCCGCCGCGGCGCGGGAGCTCGGTCCCGGGGACCCTGAGCTCTTCTCGCTCGGTGGCGGCCGGCTCGAATCGGGCCTCGTCCAGGCGGCGCCGCACGTCCGGCGGCTCACCTCACTGGCGCCGCTGGCGATCCTCCTCGGCGTGGTCCTGCTCGCGTGGGCGGCGTGGCGCGCCCCGACCCGGCGGCTCGGGCTGCGGCGGGTGGCGCTGGGGGTCGCGCTCGCCGCGGGGGCGACGGTCGCGGCCACGTCGATCGGCCGTGCCGTGGTGCTCTCGACCTTCGACACGAGCCACGGCGACGCCGTCGTAGGCACGATCTGGAGCGCCTTCCTGGAGGACCTGCGGCTCTGGGCGCTGGCGCTGGGCGCGCTCGGCGTGATCGCCGCGGCGGCCTTCGAACCGGGGGCGCCGGGCACGTGGCGACGGCTGTGGGCGACCGTGGCCGCACCCTCGGGCAGCGCGTTGCGGCTCGTCCGCGCGGCCGGTCTGGTGCTGCTCGCCGCCCTGCTCTTGTGGATGCCCGAGGTCCCGCTGGACCTCGCGCTCGTCGTTGCGGCGGGCCTGCTGGTCTTCAGCGGGGCCGCCGAGGTCGTCCGATTGGCCCAAAGGTCATTAATCCGATAGGCCGATGGGAAGGTCGCGCCCCGCGGCCGATCACTTACCCATGGACATCCCCCGACGAGTCGTTGGCGTCGCTGTGGTCGACGAACGCCCGCTTGCCGGGCGCCTCATCGGCTGGATGTTCATCGTCGGCGCGATCGTCACCACGCTCCTGCCGCTGTTCCCGGGAGCCACCGGCAAGGTCCTGACGCCGACGCTCCCGATCGGGATCGCGGCCTTGGTGTGGGGCATCGTCGCCGTCACGACGATCCACTGGCGCACGGCACCCGGCTCGGTCATGCACCTCTCGACCGTCCTGGGCGGGCTGTCGATCGCGGTCGCGACGCACGACACCGGCGGCGCGCACTCCCCCGCGCGGCTGCTGACCATGCTCGTCCTGGTCTTCGCCGCGTACTTCTTCCGCACGTCGGAGGCGTGGCCGTACCTCCCGTTCGTCCTCGCCCTCCACGAGCTGCCGCTCGCCTACGACTCCAGCGCGCTCGACACCGGCCTGGCCGGCGAGCTGCTGATCGTCGGCCCCTGCTACTGGCTGCTCGCCTGGCTGCTGATCTCCGGCAAGCGCGGAATGATCGAGCTGCGGGTCCGCGCCGACGAGCTCGCGCGCACCGACCCGCTCACCGGCCTGGCGAACCGGCGCGCGCTGATCGAGGCGATGGACGGCTCCGGCGGCCGCGCACGCGACGAGCAGGTCGGCCTGCTGATGCTCGACGTCGACGACTTCAAGGCGGTCAACACGCTGCACGGCCACCCGGGCGGCGACCGCGCGCTGGTGTTCCTGGCCGGCTGCCTGGGCGCGAGCTGCCGCGCGGGCGATCTGGCGGCGCGGCTGGGTGGCGACGAGTTCGCCGTCCTGGTCCCGGGCGCCGACGAGGCGGGAATGGAGGCGCTGGCGCACCGGCTCCTGGACGCCGTGCGGCTCGGCACCGTGCGGATCAGCGTCGGCTGGGCGATCGGGTCTCGCGGCGGCGACATGCTGCTGCAATACGCCGACACGGCGCTCGCCAACGCCAAGCGCACGGGCAAGGACCGGGTCGCTAGTTCCTCGGCCGCCGCCCCGGCCCGTAGCTGACGCCCTTCAGGTAGAGGCCGTACGGCGGCGCGGTCTTGCCCGCCCGCGAGCGCGGCGCGCCGTCGAGCAGGGAGAGGAAGTCGTCCAGCGTCCGGCGCTCTTCGGCGACCTCGAGCATCGTCCCGATCAGGATCCGGTTCATGTTGCGCATGAACGAGTCGGCCTCGATGTGGAACTCGAGGACGTCGCCGTGGCGCTCCCAGCGCGCGGAGAGGACGTCGCGCGTGAAGCGGCGGTGGTAGGTCTCCGTCGGCGTGAACGCGGTGAAGTCGTGGGTGCCGACGAGCGCCGCCGCGCAGGCCTGCAGCGCCTCGAAGTCGACGCGGTGCGGCCACCACAGCGACCGGCCGCGCTCGAACGCGGACGGGGTCCGGCGGGCGAGGACGCGGTACATGTAGCTGCGCGTGCGCGCGTCGTGGCGCGCCGAGAACTCCGGGTCGGCCACCTCGGCGGAGAGCACGACGATCTCGTCGGGGAGCACCGCGTTGACCCCGCGCAGGATGGGCGGCGGCCCGGCATAGGAGACGACCTGCCCGAGCGCGTGGACCCCGCGGTCGGTGCGGCCCGCCACGACCAGGTCGACCGGCTGGCGCAGGACGATGCTGAGGGCGTTAACGACTTCGGCGGCCACCGTTCGCAGTCCGGGCTGAAGTGCCCACCCCGCGAAGGGGCCGCCGTCGTACTCAAGAACGAGCTTGGTGGTCAGACCAGTTCGATGTAGACCATTTCCGTGCTGTCCGACATGCGCGGGCCGAGCTTGAGGATGCGGGTGTAGCCACCCGGCCGCTCGGTGTAGCGCGGAGCGATCTCCTCGAAGAGCTTGTAGATCACGCCCTTGTCGGGGTGCTGGAGGATCGAGGTCGCCTGGCGGCGCGCGTGCAGGTCGCCCTTGCGCGCGAGCGTGATCAGCTTCTCGATCTCCGGCTTGACCGCCTTGGCCTTGGCCTCGGTGGTCTTGATCCGCTCGTGGTCGATGACCTCGATGCAGAGGTTCGCGAGCAGCGCCTTGCGATGGGCGCTGTCGCGGCTCAACTTATGACGGGTCTTTTGATGGCGCATGGCTGTGTCAGTCGGTGCGCAGCGTCAGACCCCGCTGCGAGAGGGTCTCGATGACTTCGTCGATGGACTTCTTACCGAAGTTCGGGATGGCGGCAAGCTCGCCCTCCGACTTCGACACGAGGTCGCCGACCGTCTGAATTCCCGCCCGCTTGAGGCAGTTGTACGAGCGAACGCCGAGCTCGAGCTCCTCGATGAGGATGTCGTCCATCGGGCCGCCGCCACGGTTGCCGCCGCCCTGGGGCAGCATCTGGCCGCCGGGGCCGGCACCGTTGTCCAGCGCGAGGCCGGGGCCGGCGCGCAGGTCCTCGATGCGGTCTTCGTCGGTGAAGATCGACAGGCTCGAGATCAGGATCTCGGCGGCCTCGCGGAGCGCGGCCTGCGGGTCGATCGAGCCGTCGGTCTCGATGTCCAGCGTCAGCTTGTCGAAGTCGGTGCGCTGGCCGACGCGAGCCTGCTCGACCGAGTACGCGACGCGGCGCACCGGCGAGAAGATCGAGTCGATCGGGATGACGCCGATCGGCTGATCGGGCGACTTGTTCTCCTCGGCCGGACGGTAGCCGCGGCCGCGCCCGATCGTGAGATAGAGCTCCAGCTTCGTCTTCTTGTCCAGCGTGGCGATGTGCGCGTCAGGGTTGAGGATCTCAACGCCCGAAGGGAGATCGATGTCCCGCGCGGTGATCTCACCCGGCCCAGTCACGACGAGCGGCGCCTCGACCTCGGTCGCATCCGAGTGCATGCGGCACACGATGCCCTTGAGGTTGAGGACGATGTCGGTCACGTCCTCGGTGACGCCCTTGATCGTGGAGAACTCGTGCGCAACCCCTTCGATCCGGACAGAGGTCACCGCAGCGCCCGCGAGGCTGGCAAGCAGCACGCGGCGCAGCGAGTTCCCGAATGTGTAGCCGAAGCCGCGATCAAGCGGCTCAACCACGAACTGCCCGCGGTTATCTTCAACCGATTCGGACGTGATCCGGGGGATCTGGAAGTCGAGCATCAGGGTCCTAACGTCGTTCTCGTGTGGGGAGGCAAGCCCTGGCGGCGCCGGCTGCGCGGCCAGGGGGGTGGGGAGGGCTATGACCTACTTCGAGTAAAGCTCCACGATGAGCTGTTCCTGCACCGGCGCGGCGATTTCCGCGCGCTCGGGCTTCCGCAGGACCTTCGCGGTCAGCTGATCGTGGTCGGCCTGGAGCCAGGCCGGGACCTGGGCAACGAGCTCGGTGGCGTCGCGGATCACGGTCTCGGCATCGCTGCCGGGCTTGAACGTGATCACGTCGCTCTCGCGCACCTGATACGACGGGATGTCCACACGACGGCCATTGATGGCCCAGTGCCCGTGACGGATCAGCTGCCGCGCCTGACGGCGCGAAGCGGCGAAGCCGAGGCGCACGAGCACGTTGTCGAAACGGCACTCGAGCATGCGCAGCAGGTTCTCGCCCGTGATCCCGGGCTGCCGCGAAGCCTTGTCGTAGTAAATCCGGAACTGCTTTTCGAGCACGCCGTAGTAGCGGCGGGCCTTCTGCTTCTCACGCAGCTGGACCCGGTACTCGGACTGCTTCTGACGGCCGCGGCCATGGTCACCCGGCGGGTAGGACCGGCGCTCGACGCCGCACTTGTCGGTCAGGCAGCGCTCGCCCTTGAGGAACAACTTCTGTCCCTCGCGGCGGCACTGCTTGCACTGTGGAGAGGTATCGCGTGCCATGTGTTCCTAGACCCTGCGCCGCTTACGGGGGCGGCAGCCGTTGTGTGCCTGCGGGGTGACGTCCTTGACGCCCGTGACCTCGAGGCCCGCGGCCTGCAGGCTGCGGATCGCGGTCTCGCGCCCCGAACCCGGGCCCTTGACGAAGACTTCGACCTTCTGCATGCCCTGCTCGATGCCCTTGCGCGCGGCGGCGTCAGCCGTCACCTGCGCAGCGAAGGGAGTCGACTTGCGCGAGCCCTTGAACCCGGCGCCGCCGGCGGACTCCCAGGCGATGACGTTGCCTTCGCGGTCGGTCAGGGCGACGATCGTGTTGTTGAACGACGTCTTGATGTGCGCCTGGCCGATCGGGACGTTCTTCTTGACCTTGCGACGACCGCGCTGGGGGCGGCGGGGAGCGGGCATTACTTCTTACCTGCCTTCTTCTTGCCTGCCACCTGCATGCGCTTGGGACCCTTGCGCGTGCGAGCGTTCGTCTTGGTGTTCTGACCGCGCACCGGCAGGCCGCGCCGGTGGCGCAGGCCGCGATAGCACCCGATCTCCATCAGCCGTTTGATGTTCTGGCTGCGCTCGCGACGCAGGTCACCCTCGACGACGTAGTCGCGGTCGATGATGTCGCGGAGCTTTGAGACCTCGTCATCCGTGAGATCGCGTACCTTGCGGTCCGGCTCGATCCCGATTGCGGCGAGGATGTCGTTCGAGGTGGGGCGCCCGATCCCGTAGATGTAGGTCAGGCCAATCTCCACGCGCTTGTTGAGGGGGATGTTGATCCCTGCGATGCGAGCCATGCTTGATCCTTACCCCTGGCGCTGCTTGTGCCGGGGGTTCTGGCAGATCACGAGCACCCGACCGTGGCGGCGGATGATCTTGCACTTTTCACACATCGGCTTAACCGACGGTCGTACCTTCATGATCCCTTTCGGCTGATGATCCAGACGGGGTGGCTCTGGCGGCCGGGTCGGCCGCCGCTACCATGCCCCCGGAGCGGTTCACACGCAGAAGCCTCCCGGCTCCGAGCGCGACAGAGTAGATTAGCAAAGGCTCCGTTGCCGCCGGGCCGCCTGCTAAGGCCCTGCAATTCGCATGGTTCCGGGGAATGCCAGGGCACGCGATACTCCTGCTCGATGCTCACCGAAGCCGCGGTCTTGCTCGCTGCTCTTAACCCGATCGTAGTCCACGATTCGCGCGAGAGCTTCCCGCTGAGCGCCGTCGGGGGAGGCCCGCCCGCCGCGTACGGGCACGCGGTGGCGTTGCCGGACGGCGGCGCCTGGCTGCAGTACTGGCTGCATTATGACTACCAGGACCAGGATCGCGGGATCGTGCGCTCCGGCCGCCACGAGGGTGATTGGGAGCTCGTGCAGTTCCGGGTGACCGCTCGCGGGCGTCCGGTCGAGGCGGTCTACGCGCAGCACTCGGGTGCCGAGCGGTGCGGGTTCGGGTCCGTGACGCTGCGCGACGGGCGCCCGGTGGTGTTCTCCGCCCACGGCTCGCATGCGTCCTACCTGCGGGCGGGCACGCGGGATCGCATGTGGCCCGATCCCAACGATGAGGCAGACGGACGCGGCGTGGTCACGGCGCCGAGGCTCGTCGAGGTCTCGCCCAGCTCGCCGTCGTGGATGAGACGGAGCACTCCCTGGGGCGATTCGCGAGGCCGGTGGTACGTGCCGCCCGAGCAGGACTCGCCGCTCGGGCCGTTCTTCCAGCCGGGCCGCTGGGACGCGGCGGCGTTCGCGGCGTCCGCCGGCTCCTGCCGGGCGGCGTGCGATCAGGTGGGTGAGTGCGACGGGCGCGAGAAGGCGCTGACCGCGCTGCCGTTCCTGGCGTTGCTGGGATTGTTCGGGTTCCGGCGCTACCGGACCCGGACCCGCACCCGCGGCGAGTAGCCGAGGTAGAACGGATAGGAGTCGTCGCGGCGGATCCGGGCGCGGATCAAGAACGACGCGCCGCGTCCCGCCCGCAGGAAGCGATAGGTGGTCGAGAAGCGCCCCTTGGCTCCCCGCGCGCGCACCGTGCCGACCGCGCGCCACTTGCCGGCCTCGAACGCCTGCAGCTCGACGAGCTTGCCCGAGCGCGGAAGCGGCAGGCCCTTGAGGCGCCCGGAGATCCGGATCGTCCCCCGCGGGCGCACCCGCCTCGGCGTGATCGAGAGCGTTGCTGCCGCCGCCACGCGCAGCTCGACCGAATCGGCCGCGTCCGCCGCGGGAAGGAGGCGCCGGGAGCGGAACTCGAAGCGGATCGCCCGGGCGGCACCTGGCCCGGGCACGACGCTGAATCGCCCGTCGGCGTCCGTCGTGACCTCCAGCCGCGGGCCGTACTGCGTCCCGCTGCGGAGCTCGCGGTCGAGGATCTGGATCGTCGCCCCCGTGATCGGCTTGCCGGTCGCGTCCGTCAACCGGCCGCTGATCCGGGCGCTGCGGCCGTAGGCGACGTCGACGCGGCTGCGCTTGCGCGAGAACGACGCGCTGAGGCGGGCCACGGGGGTCGCGCCGCTGCCGTTGAGCGGGCCGCCGACGTCCTCGATGAACGCCGGGCTCTCGGCCACGTTGTCGCCGGCGTCGATGACCCGCACCCGCAGCGTCCGCTGCCCGCCGCTCGGGATGTTGACCGGGATCCGCTCGCCGGAGAGCGTCAGCGGACACGGCGCGGCGTAGGAGTGATCGCACGCGAAGTCGCGCCCGCCGACGACCTGCGCGGTGCCGGAGGAGACGTCGATGACCTCCGCGCGCCTGATGCCGGTGTTGTCGGCCGCGTCGAACGCCACCGGCTCGTCGCCCACGAGCATCGCTCCCGCCGCCGGCACGGTGGGCGTGACACGGTCGATCCGGGGCGCCACGGGGTCGTTGAGCGTGACGGTCGCGCCGCGGATGGCGAAGCTGATGTAGCCCGGCCCCTCCGTGTCGTCGGTCATCAGCGAGCAGCCGTTGCCCGCGCAGCCGATCCCGGCCCGCAGGATGGTGCCGTCACCGTGGTACTCGCGACCCATGGCGTAGTCCTGCAGCGAGACGTCGCCCGTCCGGTCCACCTTCCCGCCCGTGGCGTCCCACGCACCGACCGCCGTGGGCGGGCCCTGGATCGCGGCGTCGTTGGCGCCGGTGCCCTCGAGCGGGATGCCGCCGATCATCGCGTAGGAGCTCAGGAACGCGCCGTAGCCGGCGGGCGCGCCGTCGGTCGGGTTGAAGTGGCGCAGGCTGCGGTTCCAGCGAAAGCCGACGATCGTCGTTTGAGGCGCGGCCTGGAATGTCAGCTGCGCGCCGCGGTAGACGCCGTACGTCTGCCCGTTGGGGCTCGAGATCGAGAACTCCGGGTTGGCGTCCGCGAGGTTGCAGTCGCGCGCGATGAAGTCGCCTGCGGTCGTGTAGAGCGTCCACGAGTGGTTGGCGAACCGGCCCGCCGGCGTGTTGCAGGCGTAGACGTCGTACGTCCCCGCCGACGCGCTCGGCGCGAGCGCGAGGCAGGCGAGCACCGCCGCGGCCGCGGCGGCCGCCAGGCGCTCAGCGAACCCGGACACGGACGCGCGGCGAGTAGCCGAGGTAGTACGGGTACGAGTCGTCGCGGCGGATCCGGGCACGGATCAGGAAGGATGCGCCGCTGCCCGCCCGCAGGAACCGGTACCGGCTCGTGAAGCGGGCGTTCTTGCGCGCGCGGGCGGTGTCGAACGTGCGCCACTTACCGCTCTCGAACGCCTGCAGGTCCACGACCTTGCCCGACCGCGGGAGCGGCAGGCCCCGCAGCCGCCCCGAGATCGTGATCGTCCCGCGCGGCCGCACCCGCTTCGGGGAGATCCTGAGACTCGCCCCGGCCGCGACCCGCAGCTCGACCCTGGTCGCGGCGCTCGGCGCGCTCAGCGCCTTCCGGAAGCGATATTCGAAGCGGATCGCCCGCGCCGTCCCGGGCCCGGGCAGCACGCCGAATCTTCCGTCGGCGTCCGTCGTGACCTCCAGCCGCGGCGCGTAGGTCGTCCGGGCGCTCAGCGCCCGATCGAGCACCTGGATCGTCGCCCCGGCGATCGGCGTGCCCGCCGCGTCGGTCAGCCGCCCGCGAACGCTCGCCCGCCCGCCGTAGGCGACGTCGATGCTCTTGCGCCGGTTGCGCGCGAAGGTCGCCGTCAGCTTCGCGCTCGGGTCCGGCGGCGACCCGTTCGCCGCGCCGCTCACCAGCACGCCGAAGGCCGCCGACGCCGCGGTGTTCCCGCCCGCATCGGTGACCCGCAGCTGCAGCAGGCGATTCCCGGCCGGCAGCCCGCTCGGCGTGATCTCCGCCCCCGTCGCCTGCGGGCACGGCGCGGGATACGAGTAGTCGCAGGCGAACTCACGCGAGCCGATCACGATCTCGCTCGCACCCGACGTCACGTCGACGAGCTGCGCCGACTTGATCCCCGAGTTGTCCCTCGCGTCGAACGCCAGCGGCTCATCGCCACCGACGAACCCACCGGCCGCGAGCCCCGCCGGCACCACCCGCCCGATCTCCGGCTTCGTCGGGTCATTGACCGTGACGGTGGCGGAGAAGATCTGCGCCAGGATCGACCCGGCCGCGCCCGCGCCGTTGGTCCAGAGAGTGCACGGTGTCGTGTGGCACCCGACCGTGTACCGCAGGAAGGTCGCGTCCCCCTTGTAGCCCGCGAGCGCCGCGAACGAGCCTCGCGTCACGACCGGGTCGACGGTCTGCCAGGCCTCGCCACCCGCATACCATCGATCGCTCAGTCCTGCCTGCACCGCCGGGTCCTGCTGCCCTGTCAGCTCGAACGGCACCGAGCCGAGCTGCCCAAGGTCGTACAGCTTCTTGCGCGCGGGGTCGTTGTCGACCGGGTTGAACTCGAACAGGAACCGCTGCAGTCGGAACTCGGCGATGGTCGCGCCAGCCGGCGCGCTGAACGTCATCGAAACGTTCTCGCCCGGTTCGTACAGCCGGTTCGCATTCGCGTCGAGGAACATCGTGCCGCCAGGTGCAGAGCACGTCCCGGTCGTGAACTGCGACGCAGCCTTGATGTCCCACGAGTGGTTCGTGAACGTCCCCGCGGGCGTGTCGCACGCGTACACGTCATACGTCCCCGCCCGAGCCGCAGGCGCGCCGATCCCCATCAGCGCGAGCACCAAAAAGGCCGCCATCCAGCCGCCGCTCCGTCGATCCATCGGACGGAATGATGCCACGGCTGCGCTACGGCGCAGCCGCCAGAACTAGGCCGCGGCGGCGGGCTGCGCTTCGGGGTGGTGCCAGGGGGTGAGGATGCGGGGGCCGGCCGCGGTGATGGCGATGGTGAACTCGAAGTGGGCGGCGAGCGAGCCGTCCTGCGAGTAGATCGCCCAGCCGTCGTCGCCCATGCGGACCATGTGGCGGCCGACGTTGACCATCGGCTCGACGGCGAGGACCATGCCCTCTTTGAGCTCGACGCCCTTGCCCGGGGCTCCGTAGTTGGGGACCTGGGGCTCCTCGTGCATGTCGCGGCCGATGCCGTGGCCGACCAAAGACTTGACGATCGACAATCCCGCCGACTCGACGTGCTCCTGAACGGCGTGGGAGACGTCGCCCAGCCGATTGCCGACGCGGCACTGCTCGACCGCGGCGAACAGCGCGCCCTCGGTCACGTCCAGCAGCTTCATCGCGACCGGTGAGACGTCGCCGACCGGGAAGGTGCGGGCGGCGTCGGCGACCCAGCCGTCCTTCACCACGCCGATGTCGACGGAGATGATGTCGCCGCGCTGGAGCTTGTACTTGCCCGGGATGCCGTGGACGACCATGTCGTTCGGCGAAGCGCAGATCGAGCCCTTGAAACCCTTGTAGCCCTTGAAGGCGGGTGTGGCGCCCTGGGAGCGGATGAACTTCTCCGCCGCCTGGTCGAGGTCCAGCGTGGTGACGCCCGGCCGGATCTTGCCCGCAAGGAGATCCATGGTTCGCACCAGGATCTCGCCCGCAGCCGCCATCATCTCGATCTCGGCCGGGGACTTGCGGATGATCACAGCCGTTCCTCCAACCGCAGCGTCGCGAGCGTCGCGCGGATGTGGTCGTGCACCTCCGTCTTGTCCCGCGTGCCGTCGAAGCGACGCAGCAGACCGCGCTCGTCGTAGTAGTCCTTCAGCGGCTCGGTCATCTTGTGGTACGTCTTCAGGCGCTTCTTGACGGTCTCGGGCTCGTCGTCCTTGCGCTGGAAAAGCGGCTTGCCGTCCTGGTCGCAGACATTGTCGTGCTTGGGCGGGTCGAAGTCCACGTGGTACAGGTGCCCGTTGGAGCACTGGCGGCGACCGGACAGCCGGGCGAGCACGACGTCGTCGGACGCGTCGATGCTCAAAGCGGCGGTGAGCCGGCGCCCGAGCTTGTCGAGCTCCTCGCTCAGCGCGTCGGCCTGGCCGACCGTGCGCGGGAAGCCGTCGAGCAGGAACCCGTCGTCGCCGTCTTCCTCGACCTTGTCCAGGATCATGGAGATGATGAGCTCGTCCGGGACGAGATCGCCGTTGTCCATGTACTCCTTGGCCTTCAGGCCGAGCTCGGTGCCGTTCTCCTTGTGCTCGCGCAGGAGGTCGCCGGTGCCGATGTAGGGCAGCCCGAAGTCCTCGCGCAGCCGCGCGGCCTGGGTGCCCTTACCGGCCCCGGGGGGCCCGAGGAGAATGAGATTCAGCTCGCTCATGCCTACTTCAGGAAGCCTTCGTAGTTGCGCATCATCAACTGTGCCTCCAGCTGCTTCATGGTGTCGAGGGCCACGCCGACGACGATCAGGAGCGAGGTACCGCCGAAGTAGAAGCTCGACGGCGCGTTGGTGGAGGCGATGATGATGGTCGGGAGCGCGGCCACGGACGCGAGGTACAGGGCTCCCGGGAAGGTCAACCGCGCGAGGATCCGGTCCAGGAACTCGGCCGTCGGCCGGCCTGGGCGAACACCCGGAATGAACCCGCCGTACTTCTTCAGGTTGTCCGCCTGGTCGACCGGGTTGAAGGTGACCGCGGTGTAGAAGTACGTGAAGACGATGATCATCAGCGTCTCGCCGAGCACGTAGGCCCAGCCGCCGGGGTTGAAGAAGGTCGCGAGACCCTCCAGACCCGGGACGAGCTGCCCGATCGTGGGCGGGAACGCCATGATCGAGGCGGCGAAGATGACCGGGATCACGCCCGCCATGTTCACGCGCAGCGGGAGGTACGTCTGCCCGCCGGAGCTCATGCGACGGCCGATCACGCGCTTGGCGTACTGGATCGGGATCCGGCGCTGGCCTTCCTGGATGAACACGACCGCCGCGACCACGCCGATGGCGAGGAACGGCATGATGATCTTGAAGACCGGGTCAGGGTTCGTCCACCACGTCTGGATGCCGTGCGGCAGGCGGGCGACGATCGAGGCGAAGATCATCAGCGAGATGCCGTTGCCGATGCCGCGCTGGGTGATCAGCTCGCCCATCCACATCACCAGCACCGACCCGGCCGTCAGACACAGCACGACGAGGATCACGGTGCCCGCGTTGAAGTTCTCGAACACCGGCGTGCCGCCGGCGGAGCCCTGCGAGCGGAAGAGGAACGTGTAGCCGACGGCCTGGGCGGCAGCCAGGCCGACCGTCAGGTAGCGCGTGTACTGCGTGATCCGCGCCTGCCCGACCTCGCCTTCCTTCTGGAGCTTCTCCAGGGCGGGCGAGACGACGACCAGCAGCTGCAGGATGATCGATGCCGTGATGTACGGCATGATCCCGAGCGCGAACAGGGCGATGCGCGAGAGCCCACCGCCCGTGAACGTGTTCAGCAGCCCAAGCACGCCGTTGGCGTAGTTGTTCTGGATGTCGTCGACGGCCTGGGTGTTCACGCCCGGGACGGGAATGAACGACCCGAGCCGGTAGACGGCCAGCACGGCCATCGTGAACAGGATCTTGTTGCGGATCTCCGCGACCCGGAACGAACTGAAGATCGTGGAGATCATGACGTTGCCGCTCGCTTAGTCTTCGATGAGAAGGCAGGTGCCGCCGGCACCCTCGATCGACGAGCGAGCGCTCGCCGAGAACTTGTGGGCGCTCACGCTGAACTTCTTCGTCAGCTCGCCGCGGCCGAGGATCTTGACCGGCACGTCGCGCGTCTTGGCCAGACCCGTCGACTTGAGCTCGGCGAGACCGATCGCGGCGCCGTCGTCGAAGCGCGCCTCGAGATCGTCCAGGTTCACGTGCTGCGTGTGCGTCCGGAACATCTCGAACGGCATCGACATCTTCTTGTTCGGGCCGCGCAGCTTGCGCATCCGCATGTGGAGCGGGTTCTGACCGCCCTCGAAGCGGGCGCGCTGCTTGGCGCCGGCGCGCGAGTTGTAGCCCTTGTGGCCACGACCCGAGGTCTTGCCGTGACCGGAGCCATGGCCGCGACCGACGCGCTTGCGGTCCTTCTTGGAGCCGGGAGCCGGCTTCAGCGAATGGAGCCCGACGCCCTCGGCGCGGAGCTCCTCGTTGACGGCGTCCTGCTCACTCATGACTTCTCCTCGACAACAACGAGATGGCGGACGGCGTGGACCATGCCGCGCAGCGGCTCGGAGTCCGGGCGCTCCACCTTCTTACCGATGCCGCGCAGGCCGAGCGAGCGCAGCGTGTCCCGCTGACGGCCGTTGGTGCCGTTGGCGGACTTCACCTGGGTGATGACGAGCGTGCTCATGCGGGCGCGACCTCCTCAGCGGCCTCGGCCTCGGTCTCGGCCGGAGCCTCCTCGGAGACGGGCGCCTCGGCCACGACGGGCGGCTTGCCGCCCAGGCCGAGGACCTTGTCGACGGAGATGCCGCGCAGGGCGGCGATCTCCTCCGGCTTACGCAGGTCCTGCAGACCGGCGATGGTCGCCTTGACCAGGTTGATCGGGTTCTGGGAGCCGAGCGACTTCGAGAGGATGTCGTGGATCCCGGCGAGCTCGAGCACCGCGCGCACGCCGCCACCGGCGATGACGCCGGTACCGGGGGACGCGGGCTTCAGGAAGACGCGGCCGGAGCCGAAGATGCCCGTGGTCTGATGGGTGATCGTCGAGCCGTGACGCGGAACCTTGAACAGGTTCTTCTTCGCGCGCTCAACGCCCTTCTGAATGGCCAGTGGGACCTCGTTGGCCTTGCCGTAGCCAACACCCACCACGCCGTTCTCGTCGCCGACGACGACCAGCGCGGTGAACGAGAACCGCCGGCCGCCCTTGACGACCTTGGCGACGCGGTTGATCTCGACGACGCGTTCCTGGAGGTCGAAGCCGGAGGCTGAGATTGATCGATCGGGGGCTGCCATGGAGTCCTTCGAGGGTAGCGGTCTTAGAAGGTGAGGCCGCCCTCGCGGGCGCCCTCGGCCAGGGCCTTGACACGGCCGTGGTACTGGTAGCCGCCGCGATCGAACACGGCGGAGTCGATGCCTGCGGCCTTGGCACGCGAAGCGAGCAGCTTGCCCAGCTCCGTGGCCTGCTCCATCGGCTTGAGGGAGCGCACCTCGGCCTCGGTCCACTGGACCGCGGTGAGGGTACGACCCGCTTCGTCGTCGATGAGCTGGGCGAAGAGGCCGCGATTGGAACGGAACACCGAGATCCGGGGACGCTCGGCGGTGCCGTGCACCTTCGCGCGGACGCGACGGCGGCGCTTGAGGCGCCGCGTGGGGGGCGACAGAACGGTCATGCGCGCTTACCGACCTTCCGGGCGACGTACTCGCCCTGGTAACGGACACCCTTGCCCTTGTAGGGCTCCGGGGGCCGCTGCTTGCGGATGATCGCCGCGATCTCGCCGACAACCTGCTTGTTGTTGCCCTTGACGATGATGCGCGTCGGGATCGGAACCTCGAACTCGATGCCCTCCGGCGCCTTGATCGGCACCGGGTGCGAGTAGCCCAGGGCGAGCTCGAGATCGCGGCCCTTCAAGAGCGCGCGGTAACCGACGCCCTGGATCTCCAGCGTCTTCGTGAAGCCGTTGGTGACACCCTCGACCATGTTCGCGATCAGCGATCGCGTCAGGCCGTGCAGGGCGCGGTGCTCAGCGCGGTCCGTCGGGCGGGTGACGAGCAGGTTGCCGTCCTCCTGGACCACCTCGATCGCGCGGTTCTTGCGCTCCTCGAGGTTGCCCCGCGGCCCGTTCACACGCACGACCTCAGGCTCCACCGTCACGGTGACGGTCGAGGGGACGGGAATGGGTTTTCTACCGATGCGGGACATGCGTGCCTACCAGACCTCGGCGACGACCTCGCCGCCGACGCCCGCTGCGCGGGCCTCGTGGCCGGTCATGACGCCGTGCGAAGTGGACAGGATCGTGGTGCCCATGCCGCCCAGGACCTTCGGGATGTGCTTCGAATCCACGTAGCGCCGCTGGCCGGGACGGGACACCCGGCGCAGGCCGGAGATCACCGAAGTCCGGTTCTCAGTGTACTTGAGCTTCACGAGGATCTTGTCGGCGGCGGAGCCGGGCACGCCCGGAGCCTCGTCGAAGCCCTCGATGTATCCCTGCTCGGTCAGGATGCGGGCCATTTCGCGCTTGAGCCGGCTGGAGGGGATCTCCACCGTCTCGTGCGCGGCCATGATGCCGTTCCGGATCCGGGTCAGGAAGTCGGCGATGGGGTCGGTCATCGACATGATGCGACTACCAGCTCGACTTGGTCATGCCGGGGATGAAGCCGTTGTGCGCCAGCTCGCGCAGGCACACGCGGCACAGGCCGAACTTGCGGTACACGGCGCGCGGGCGACCGCAACGCCGACAACGCGACTGCGAGCGCGTCATGTACTTCGGCGTGCGGTTTGCCGCGACTTTCTTGGAGGTCTTAGCCATTCGAGAAGTTCTCTCTTGGTCGGTTAGCTATTTACGCCGCGACGGGCTCGCCGGAACGGATGCTCTCGTACTGCTTCGGGCGGCCATCGCGCGCAAAGGGGAGGCCGAGCGCGTCGAGCAGCGTGAAGGCCTCGGCGTTGCTCTGAGCGGTCGTCGTGAACGCGACGTCCAAGCCCCGGACCTGATCGACCGTGTCGTAATCGATCTCGGGGAAGATGACGTGTTCCTTGACGCCCATGTTGTAGTTGCCGCGGCCGTCGAACGACTTCGGGTTCAGGCCGCGGAAGTCACGCATGCGCGGCAGCGCGACGGACGTGAGGCGGTCGACGAACTCGTAGGCGCGGACGTCGCGCAGCGTGACCGTCAGGCCGACCGGCATGCCCTCGCGAAGCTTGAAGTTGGCGACGGACTTGCGGGCCCGCCGGATGTTCGGCTTCTGTCCCGCGATGTCCGCGAGCTGGCCGATGGCCAGCTCGAGCATCTTGGAGTCCTGCTTGGCCTCGCCGACGCCCATGTTGAGCGTCACCTTGAGCAGGCGCGGGGCCTGCATCGGCGTCGAGTATCCGAACTTCGCCATCAGGGCGTCGCGGATCTCGTCGTTGTATCGGTCCTTGAGGCGTGCCATCAGTCGAGCTCTGCTCCGGAGCGGCGGGCGATGCGGACGCGCTTGCCCTGCTCGTTGGTCGAATGGCCCACGCGGGTGGGCTTGTGGTCCTTCGGGTCCACGATGGCCACGTTGGAGACGTGGATCGGGCCTTCCTTCTCGATCACCCCGACCTGCAGGTTGGGACGGCCGGCGACCGGGCGCTGGTGGCGCTTGATCATGTTCAGGCCTTCGACGTACACGCGGCCCTTGTCGGGCTCGACGCGAATGACCTTGCCGATCTTGCCCTTGTCCTTGCCCGAGATGACGATCACGTTGTCGTCGTGGCGGATCTTCGCCATGTCTAGAGCACCTCCGGGGCGAGCGACACGATCTTCATGAAGCCGCCGTCGCGCAGCTCGCGCGCCACCGGGCCGAAGATGCGCGTGCCGCGCGGGTTGTTCTGGGCGTCGATGATCACGGCCGCGTTCTCGTCGAACGCGATGTAGGTGCCGTCGTCACGCCCGAATTCCTTCTTCGTGCGCACGACCACGGCCTTGACCACGTCGCCCTTCTTGACGGTCCCGTTCGGGTTGGCCGCCTTGACCGTCGCCACGATGATGTCCCCCACGCCCGCGTAGCGGCGGCGCGAGCCGCCCATGACGCGAATCGTGAGGATCTCGCGCGCGCCGGTGTTGTCGGCGACGCGCAGACGGGTCTCGTTCTGGATCATCGGGCACGCTCCAGCACATCCAGCAGCCGCCAGCGCTTCATCCGCGACATCGGCCGGCATTCCTGGATGCGGACGGTGTCACCGGCGTTGGCGTTGTTGCTCTCGTCGTGCGCGTGGAGCGTGACGGAGCTGCGGAGGATCTTGTGGTAGCGCTTGTGCCGGCGCGCGATGTCCACGCGCACGGTGATCGTCTTGTCCGCCTTGGAGGACACGACGATGCCCTGACGCACCTTCGGACGGCCGGGACCATGCTCGGGAGCGTGCTCTTCGACCGCGGCAGGCGCGGCGGCACGCACCTCGGCGCGCTTGACCTTCTGCTTGGCGCGGTACGCGCGGCGCTGACGCGCGTTGCGCTCCTTGTGCGCCGCGCGGTCGGCCAGGCGGTCCTCGAGCGTACGCGGAGCGTTCCCCGCCGGCTCGGCCTTGGCAGCGCGCTTGGCGGCGTTGCGCTCCTTGCGCGTCCCCGACTCGTCGGCAGCAGCGGTGGTCGTCTCTTCAGAGGCCGTCGCTTCGGCGGTCGCCTCGGAGGAGACCTCCTCCACGTTTTCAGTTGTCTCTTCGGATTCAGCCATCGTTCTTCTGGGTCGGATCGACGCCGCGCTGACGCGCGACGGTGAGGGCACGAGCAAGGTCGCGCTTGGCGGTGCGCATGCCCGCCGTGTTCTCCAGCTCGCCGGTGGCGTGCTGGAGACGCAGGCCGAACAGCTCACGCCGCTGGGTGGCGACGTGCGTGCGCAGTTCCTTGTCGCTGAGGTCGCGGAGCTCGGTCGACTTCATCACTGACCGTCCTCTCGCAACACGAACTTGGTCTTCACAGGCAGCTTATGACCCGCGAGGCGCATGGCCTCGCGAGCGAGATCCTCCGGCACGCCGGAGAGCTCGAACATGACGCGGCCCGGCTTGACGACGGCAACCCAGCCTTCGGGGTTGCCCTTACCGGAACCCATGCGGGTCTCGGCCGGCTTCTTGGTGAAGGCCTTGTCCGGGAAGACGTTGATCCACACCTTGCCGCCACGCTTGATCTTGCGGGTCATCGCGATACGAGCAGCCTCGATCTGGCGGTTGGTGAGCCAACCCGCCTCGAGGGCCTTCAGGCCGTAATCGCCGAAGGCGACCGTCTGCTGGCCCCGCGAGAGGCCATGCCGGCGCCCGCGATGCACCTTGCGGAACTTGACGCGCTTAGGAGACAGCATTAGCGAGAGATCCCTCCGGAAAGGTCGGGACGTCCGCCGCCGCGGCCACCCTGGCCGCCGCCGCCACGCCCGCCACCGCCGCCGAAGCCGCCTCCGCCGCCACGGCCACCGCCGCCGCCGAAGCCGCCTCCGCCGCCACGGCCACCGCCGCCACCGCCGCCGCCGAAGCCACCTCCG
>NZ_JAPDOD010000019.1 GCF_027587205.1 Solirubrobacter ginsenosidimutans | reverse complement strand
GGATCCGCTCGCGGACTTCGTGTTGCGCTCCGAGCTGACGCCCGGCGCGACCGTCATGGTCGAGCCGGCGCCCGAGGGCTCCGACGAGGCGATCGTCGTGTCCATCCGGGCGCCCTCGGCCGTCGTCGCGTCGCTGGCGTGACGGCACTCGATTCGTCCAGATTATGTGACGATGGCTCACCCTGCGACCCCGCAGGCTTGCCGTCATGACCAATCGCGATCTACAGCAGAACGGCGGAGCCGACGCGACGAGCACGGACAACGTGATCTCCGTGTCGTTCGACTCCGACAGCAACGCGTATGAGGCGCTGAGCGCGCTCAAGGAGCTCGACGGCCAGGGCCGCCTCCGGATCGAGGCGGCCGCCGTGGTCGTCCGCGACGACGACGGCCAGATCCTCGTCAAGGATCGCGCCGGCTCGGGCCAGTACGCCGGGGCGGCGAGCGGGGGGACGCTCGGGGTGCTGCTCGGCATCCTCGGCGGCCCGCTCGGCGTCCTGATCGGCGGAACGTACGGCCTGCTGGTCGGTTCCCTGTTCGACCTCGACGAAGCCGAACGCACGGAGTCCGCGCTCAGCGAGATCTCCACCTCGGTGCGCCCCCGTCACACGGCGCTGCTGGCTGACGTCACCGAGCAGTCCCCGGACGTCGTCGACACCGCTATGGCCCGGCTCGGTGGCAGCGTGCTCCGCCGGCCGGTCGCCGACGTGGAGGCCGAGATCGCCGCCGCGGAGAAGGCGCAGCGCGATGCCCAGCGGGCTGCGACCGAGGCACTGGCCCGCGGGCGGGTCGAGCGCAGCAAGGAGCAGGTCCGCGCCAAGGTGGACGAACTCAAGGCGAAGCTGCCACGGCGCGAGTCCGCGGCGAGCGCGCGCTCGTAGTCCGCCGCCGGACAGGGGGTTGTGTAACGGCACGTCACACACCCGATTCACTGACTGGAGGCCGCCATGTCACGTCCGTATCACGTTCGCGTAGCCCGCGATCGCATCGTCGATGCAGAGTTCAAGAAGCTCGAACTGCGCAACGCGCGCCGCCGCGAGTCCGGCGGCGCGCTCCCGGCACGCGACGGGGACCACCCGTCTCACAACGGCGCCTAGCGTGATGTCGCGGCGTCTGGAAGCCCGCGCCGTGGCATACGGCCGGCGCCGGGCGCCGGTCACACCCGCGGTCGCGCTCGCCGCTCTGGCGCTGATCACGCTGGTCGCGGTCCTTCTCACCGCCGGCGCGCGCGACGGGCGCAGCACGGTCGTCGAGCGCGTCGTCGCCGGCGAGGGGGCCGGGCAGTTCGACGTCGCCGCGATCTACGCGCGCGCGAACCCCGGCATCGTCGACGTGAACGCGCACACGATCGCGACGACCGCGGGGCCGTTCGGTCTGCCCGAAGCGGCGGAGGGCACCGAGTCGGGGACGGGCATCCTCCTCAACACGCGAGGTGACATCCTCACCGCCGGTCACGTCGTCGCCGGCGGCCACCACATCACGGTGACGTTCGACGGCGGCGCGTCGCGGCGCGCGACCGTCCTCGGAACCGAAGGGGACATGGACGTCGCGGTCCTGCACGTGGACCCGTCAGGGCTCGAGCTCCACCCGCTCACCCTCGGCAGCGTGGCCGGCCTGCGGGTCGGCGACCCCGTCGCCGTGATCGGCGACCCCTTCGGCGTCCCGCGCAGCCTCAGCACCGGCGTGATCTCGGGCCTGCACCGCACGATCGAGGCGCCCAGCGGCGCCGCGGTCCCGAACGCCGTACAGACTGACGCCGCGATCAACCCGGGCAACTCGGGCGGACCGCTCCTCGACGCCCACGCCCGCGTGATCGGCATCGCCGACCAGATCGCCACGGGCGACAGCTCCGTCGACAGCTCAACCGGCGTGGGCTTCGCCGTCCCCATCGACAGCGTCAAGACGCGCTTGGCGCAGCTGGAGCGGGGACGGCACCGCGAGCGCCGCCGCACGCACGCCCGGCCGGCGCACCGGACCGGGTCGTCCATCGCCACGTGAGGCGCCGCCGGATCGCCGACCGCGATCACGCAAACGGTGTGGCGACGGCTCACCCCACCGGCGCGCACCCTCCGCGGCGACAACCGATGTGGAGGAGTGGGCATGACGCTGTCGGATGACCTGTACGAGATCGCGAGACGGGTGAGGTACGCGGAGACGCGCGGCGAGGTGACGCTCGGACGCGAGGTCCCGGCGCTGCGCCGCGCGGCCGTTGGCCTGGACGAGGCGCCCATCCTCCGCTGGCAGGGTGACTTCGCGTGGCACGAGCCTGTCGCGAGGACCCGCGCCGGCCGTCCCGCGCGGCCTGCCCGCGTGCGCGCGGGGACCCGCGAGCTCACCGGCGATTGGCGGCGGTGGCTCGTCGCCGGAATCTCGTGGATGGTCGTGGCGCTGGTCGTCCTGCAGATCGACGCAGCCTCGATATTGACCGTCGTTGGAGTCATGTTCAGCTTCGCCGCCGTCCAGACGTTGGTGATGCCGGCGGTTCGCCTGGTCTCCGCCACCTTCGGCGTACTGTTCGTCGTGGCCGAGATCCTCTGCTTCTTCGCCCCGATCGACACCGTCGCGGCCGCGGCCGACATGCTCGGCTGCCTGTTCGCCGTCGTAGGCCTCTGGTGGATGGTCGAGGCGTTGCTGGAGCGCAGGCTCAATCCGCTGTGGTGGATCGGACTGGCCGCCGGCGTCCTCATGAGCGCCGTCGCCGTCTCGACGGTGGGCCGGCTGTACACGCCCGAGGCCGACAGCTTGCTCGTCTGCGCCGGTCTCTGGGGGCTGATGCAGGGCATCACCCTGATCGCGCGCGCGTTCGCCGTCCGGCGGGCGCCGGACCGGGCGTAGGCGCCCACGGCGGTCTCGTCGAGGTTGAGGGGTGGAGGAGTGTGCGCGGGCTAGCGCGAGCTGGTGTGCAACTCCCGCGTCCGGTCCGAGCCGCGACGCCCTCGCGGAGGATCACGCAGTCGGTGTGAGGGCGACTCACATCAACGGCCCGCAACCTCGGCAGCGAGAACCGGCGAATCAAGGACGAATCGATCTTGATCACTTCCAACCCCACTTCGAGGGTGACATGAGACTGCGTATGACAGCGGGCGGCCTGATCGCCGAAGACACGCCTTCCGGGCGCTGGGCCCGCCTTGCCGGGCAGGACGACCTGCTGCGGTTTCTGGCCGGCGGCCAGGCCGCGGTCGCGAGCGCCCACGCCGCGCTGGCGACCGCCGAGACCGTCGACCCGGCGGAGGCCGTGCTTCCGTTCCGGCCGCGCTCGATGCGGGCGTTCATGCTCTGGGAGAGCCACGTCATCAACTCGAGCCGGGCGTTGCTGAAGAAGTTCTTCCCCGCGCCGGCGGCGAAGGTCGTGCTCGGCTATGAGCGGATCACTGGCCGGGCGTTTCCCAAGCTCAAGCCCAACGACCGGTTCCGCGAAGCGCCGACCTTCTACGTTGCCAACCACACCTCGGTGTTGGCCGATGGCCAGGACATGTGGTGGCCCTCCCACACGCGCTATCTGGACTTCGAGCTCGAGCTCGCGTGCGTGCTGGCCAAGCCGCTGGCCGACGCCACGCCCGAGCAGGCGCTGGACGCCGTCGGTGGGTGGTTCATCCTCAACGACTGGAGCGCTCGCGACGTGCAGGCCGACGACGCGCGCCGCAACATCTTCGGGCCGGTGATCAAGGCCAAGACGTTCGCCAACTCGATCGGCTTCGATGTGGTGACCGCCGACGCGGTCCCCGACTGGACGGCCATGCGCGGCCGCGTGCGCGTCGACGGCGAGGTCTGGTGCGAGGGCACCACCGCCAACCCGCGGCACTCGCTCGGCGCGATGCTCGCCTACGCCTCGGCGGGCGAGAAGCTCGACGCCGGCGACGTCATCTCCACGGGCACGATGCCCGGCTGCTGCGGCCTCGAACTGGATCGCTGGATCCAGCCCGGCCAGACGGTCGAGCTGGAGATCGACGGCATCGGCACGCTGACCAACCGCATCAATCCCACAGCGGTCCCGGTGTAGAGCCATGTCACGTTCCATCGCGGCGTTCCTCGACGAGCACTGCTGCGCCTTCGCACCCGCCACACCGATATCGAGAACCCTTCGCAAGGAGTACGCCTGACATGGTCACCCGCATCGGACACATCGCCCTGCACGTCGCCGATCTCGACGCGGCCGTGGACTTCCAGCAGCAGGTCATCGGCATGGTCGAGACCGAGCGCGTGGCCGGCGCCAGCTACCTCACCTGCAACGAGCGCCACCACGAACTGATCCTGATCGAGGACCGCACGAACCGCGGCTACGAACATCTCGCGCTCGAGGTCGCCGACGCGAGCGTGCTCGACGGCGCCGCCAAGCGCCTGACCGCCGCCGGCGGCACGACGCTCGGGGGCATCTACGACGGCGAGCCGGGCATCGACCGCGCGCTCAAGGTCCAATCGCCCAACGGCCATGTCTACAAGCTCTTCTGCGGCATGGAAACCATCGACCCGCCCGCGCCCGGCGACCGGCCGGTCAAGCTCGAGCACCTGTCCTGCAAGGTCGTCAGGCCGCGCGCCGAGGAGCGCTTCCTCACCGACGGCCTCGGCTTCCGCTTCAGCGACCGGATGGGCCTGCTCGCCTCCTGGTGGCACTGCGACGACGACCACCACGGCCTCGCGCTGCAGCGCTCGCCGGACTCGAAGCTCCATCATTACGCCTACCAGTGGAGCGACTTCGGCGCTCTCGGCCGCGTCGCCGACCGGCTCAAGGCCGCACGCGGGCGCAAGTGCATCTGGGGCCCGAGCCGGCACGGCCCCGGCAACAACCACTTCCTCTACTTCCATGACCAGGACGGCGCGATGATCGAGTGCTGCTCCGAGCTCGCCCACATGTCCGACGGCTACCAGCCCAAGACCTGGTCGATGGCTCCCGGCGTCCTCAACCAATGGGGCGCCCCGCCGCCCGCGCGCTTCGTGCTCACGGGCTTCCCGATCGCCACGCCCGACCCCGGCCGCCCGACGTGGGCGATCGGGCGCTAGCGGTGATGAGCGTCAATCTCGCCGAGCAGCTGACCGGCCGCCTCGCCGTCTGTGCCGGCAGCTGCGGGCCCGGCGCTCGTCCAGCTGGTGACGACCCGAACGCGCTCTCGACGGGCGGGTGGTGAGCATGGGCGTGCTCCGAACAGTGGGCCGCGGCATGATCGCCACGCTGTTTCTGATCGCCGGCGTCGACGTGCTGCGGCACCCCCAGCCTCGGGCCGAGGTGGCTCACGACACGCTCGAAAGGCTGCGGTCAGCGGTTCGGGTCGTTCCCGACGACGTCACCGCCGTCCGCGCCAACGCGGCCACCCAACTGGTCGCGGCAACGCTCTTGACCTTCGGCAAGGCACCGCGGGCCGCAGCCGGCGTTCTCGCCGCGTCGCTGGTGCCGACCACGCTCGCGGGCCACGCGTTCTGGACGTTCGACGACCCCGCCCAGAGCGCCCAACAGCGCGCCCACTTCGCCAAGAACCTCGCCATCCTCGGCGGACTCATCCTCGCCGCACTCCCGCCTGAAGAGGACGGATAGAGACAGCACGCCGCGCGACGAGAACTCCGGCAACGCAGTGGCGCGCACGCGCGACCCACGCCCAGGGAGTTGACCCCTTTTCGATGGACATTGCCGCGGTCGACGGCCGACGGCACCGCCAGCGCTCGCGCGGACAATTCGCAGGTCCTCACTCGACATGCAGACCCCGACAGTGACCGAGATCAGCCGACAGTCCTACATCGCCGCCCAGAAGGCCCGCCACGAGATGCAGGTGCGCCTCGTGCGCGAGTCCGTGTTGCGTCGCCGCGAGGGCGATGAGCGGCGCAGGTAGCGGCACAGGAGGTCAGCGCCCTCTCGGTGCGCCGCCGGTGACCATTCGGCGCATCAGTAGGCGCCAGAGCAGCGCACCGCTGACGACGGGGACGGCCACACCGAGCAGCCAGAAGGCGCTCGGGCTTCGGGTGTGGTCAACCATCCACCCGAAGTTCATGCCGAAGAACCCCGTGAGGAATGTGAGCGGCACGAAGATCGTCGCCACGACACTCACCAGGTAGGCCCGCTGGTTGAGCTGCAGATCCAGCAGCATCCCCATGGCGTTCGCCGCGGCGTCGATCGACGCCAGGAGGCGGTTGACGTGCTCGCGGAGCTGCTCGAAGGAGGGTCCGTCAGAACCGTCGAAGCCGCGCAGCGCTCCGATTTCGACGGTGACCCGTGCGAGCACGGTCTCCTCGGCCGTCAGGCTGCGACGCATGGTCGCCAGCCTGGCGGCCGCCTCGCGCAGCGTCGCCCTCGGCACGAGCGTTTCGTCGCCGTCGGTCCACATCGCGGCGAGCGCGTCGAGCGTCAGCTCGACTTCGTCGAGTGCGTCGAAGGAGCTCGCGAGCATCGCATCGAGGACGGCGTGGACGATGTGTGGGCCGCTGCCTCCCGGCGTCCGGTCCAAGAGCGCGGCCGGGAGCGACACGCGCTCCTCGTGAAGCGTCACGAGGTAGTCGGCCGTAACGACGACGTGGACCTTGAGCGGTCGCAAGCGGAAGCTGGTCTGGTCGGTCTGCGCGTTCAGCTCGACATAGCACTGGAGAGCGAACGCGATCGAGACATCGTCGGCGATGAATGCGCGCGACGTCCGGGTTGCGCCGCCCTGGGACAGCGAAGACAGAGCATGCCGTGCGGGCTCAACCAGCTCAATGACATCGTCACTGCTCGTGTCGGCGAGCGACACGTCGAGCCAGAAGAACTGTCCCTGTGCACGAAGTGCAGCGACACGCTCTCGCGTGAGTGCGTCGATTCCGTAGAAGATCTCCCCCACGGCGGTCAGGCAGCGGTCGCCGTGCGACGGTCGAGACCATCGAGTTGTCGGCGCGCGGCGCGCAGCCCGTCCGCGATCAGCAGCTCGGCCTGATCGAAGTCGCTCGGCTGCACCCCCACGCGGTTGGGAGCGCGCAGCACGATCAGCTCCGCCTCGGCCGCGTAGCGGATCAGGTCCGCCTTCAGCCGCGCGCCGACCAGCACCTTGCACGCCTGCACGGCGGCGTCGAGCGGGCGACGCGGCCACGCCGTGAGGCCACGCTCGTCGGGATCGCTCGTGGGCAGGACGAAGACGCGCTCGGCGCCGAGTTCGACCGCGTGCGAGATCGGCGTGTTGTTGACCACCCCGCCGTCGACGAGCAACCAGTCACCCCACGGCACCGGCGGCAGGACGCCGGGGATCGCGGCCGACGCGAGAACAGCGTCGACCGCGGGGCCGCGCGAGAGGCGCACCTCGCTCCCGCCGAGGAGGTCGAACGCGACGAGATGCAGCGGGATGGCGGCGTCCTCGAGGCGCGCGATCCCCAGATGTGTGCCCGCCACGCGCCGCAACGGCTTGCAGGGCACGAAATGGTCGCCCCGCTTGGTCAACGCGCCGAAGATCGTGGGCATGTGGACGGGGAAGACGTCCTCGCGGCGCAGGCGCAGCCAGACGTCGGCGAGCTCCTTGGCCGTCTCCACGGTCTGCGGGCGCGACGCGACGAACGCCGCGTTGAGCCCGCCGGCCGACGTCGCGACGAGCATGTCCGGCGTGATCCCGCGCTCGTAGAGCGCTCGCAACATCCCGGCCTGGACGGCGCCGAGGCTCGCTCCGCCGGAGAGGACGAACGCCGTACGGGGCGCGCCGCGCGCGCGGTCGCGTGCGGACTGGAACCTGATCACGTGGTCGACGGGCATCCCCGCAGCCTCCCGCGGAGCGGTGTGAACGCTCGTCGCACCGACCGTGTGATCAGCGGCTTACTCCCGCCAACCCCGGGTCGAGCTCAGCCGTTCGGGGTGATGACCGCGCGGCCCTGGATCTTCCCCTCGCGAAGGAGCTGGTACGCCTCGCCGGCGCGCTCGAGGGGGAAGTGCTCCACCAGCATCTCGATCTTGCCCGCCTGGGCGAGCGCGACCACGTCCATGAGCTCGCCGATGGCGCCCCAGTACGGTGACGCGACTGAACACTCGTGCGGCGGGCTGGCGAAGTTGACCGGCAGGGCTCCGCCCCCGAGACCGACGATGGTCACGTCGCCGCGCACGCGGGCGACCTGCGCCGCCATCCGCAGGGTCGGGTCCACCCCGACCATGTCCAGCACGAGCTGCGCGCCCTGCCCTCGCGTCATGTCCTTGATGCGGGTGACCGCCGCGTCGCCCGAGACCAGCGCCTCGTCCGCCCCCATGCGCCTGGCTGTCGCGAGCTTGTCGGCAGCGGTGTCAACGGCGACGACGGTCGTGGCCGAGCTGACCGCTCGTAGGATCTGGATCGCCATCTGACCGAGGCCCCCCACGCCGATCACCACCGCCGTCGACCCCGCGCCCAGCAGGTGGAGCGAGCGCTTGACGGCGTGATAGCTGGTGAGCGCGGCGTCGGCGAGCGGGGCGGCGTCGCGGGGATCGAGGGTCCCCAGCGGGATCAGGAAGCGCGTCGACGGGACGAGCAGGTACGGCGCCATCCCGCCATCGCTTCCATCCAGCCCGCCGCCACCGATGCCACCGTTGTTCTCGCAGTAGTTCTCCATGCCCACCCGGCAGCTGGGGCAGGTGCCGCAGCCCCACGGGCCGTAGACGAGCACGGGGTCGCCCGGTGCGAACCCGGTCGCGCCCGGCCCCAGCTTCTCGACCCAGCCGGCGTTCTCGTGGCCGAGCGTGAACGGGAGCGCCGGCAGCCGGTCCGGGGGCGCGTCCATCAGATGCAGGTCGGAGTGGCAGGCGCCGGCTCCCCCGACCTTCACCAGGACCTGCCCGGGCCCGGGCTCGGGCACCGGCACCTCGCGCAGTTCCGCCTTGTGCGGCTCGACGATCTGGAACGCTTGCATCGTCATCTTCCTCAGTCCCGGACGCCGTCGATGTCCAACCACAGGTGCTTCGGACCGCGGAAGATCTGGTTGCGGCGGTACGGCGGCGGATCCTCGACGAGCCGCGGGTTCTCCGCGCGGCGGATGAACTCACTGACCCCGATCTGGACCTCGAGCCGGGCGAGCGGGGCGCCGAAGCAGTAGTGGATGCCCTGGCTGTAGCCGACATGCTCGTTGTTCGGGCGCTCGAGGTCGAGCTTGTCGGGGTTCTCGAAGCGTTTCGGGTCGCGGTTCGCCGCGCCGTAAGCCACGAAGATCGGCGCGCCCGCGGGGATGGTGGTGCCGGCGATCTCGATGTCCTCGAGCGCGGAGCGGGTGGGCCAGAACTGGACCGAGGACTCGAAGCGCAGCAGCTCCTCGATCCCGGGCACGATCAGACCGGGCCGGCGGCGCAGCGTCTCGAGCTGATCGGGGTGCCGCAGCAGGGAGAGCACGCTGTGGGCGATCAGGTTGACCGTCGTCTCGTGCCCGGCGAAGAGCATGAGCATCGCGTTGCCGATGGCCGCCTCCTGGGACAGCGGCCCCTCCGGGCCGTCGTCGTTGGCCATCCCAGAGAGCACGCCCGGTCCGGGCCGCTCGCGGTACTGGTCGAGCAGGTCGCCCAGGTGCTGCCTCAGTTGGGTCACCGCGGCGGGAACCGCCGCTGCGCGTCTCTGTTGCTCCTCGGTGGTCGCCTCCGGGCCGAGGTCCAGCCCATCCAGGGCTGTCTCGATCCAGGCATGAAAGCTCGGGATGTCCTCCAGCGGCACGCCCAGGACCTCGCAGATGACGGTCACCGGCCCCGGGAACGCGAACTCGTCGACGAGGTCGATCCGGGTCTTGCCCTGCATGCCGTCGAAGAGCCCGGTGAAGATGCGGCGGATCTGGGGCTCGAAGCCGGCGATCATGTGGGGACACTCGGGCGGGCCGAAGTGCCGCATCATCCGGCGGCGATCGACGTCGTGCTCGGGCGGGTCCGTGGTGATGATCGTCCCGACGAAGGGGTTCTCGACGGGCACCGGAAGCTTCCGCTGATCCGAGCTGACCCGGGGGTCGTGGAGCAGCTGGACGAGCTCTCGATAGGTGCTGACGACATAGCTGCCGTCAGGCTGCCGCGCGACCGGGGTCTTCCGCAGCTCCTCGTAGAACGGGTACGGATTGGGGCGGTTCTCGTACCGCAGGGCCTGCTGCCAGGGGGTTTCCTCAACCATGATGTTCGTCTCTTCCTGTTTCAGAGTGGTTGGACGGGCGCGTCAGCGCGTACGGGGGCGAAACTCGACCCTGCGCTCGGCCGGGTCGTGGCCGGTCAGGACGACCTCGGGCAGCGCCGTCGGGACGCCCGGGTCCGGGAACTCGGCCGGGATCGGCGTCATCTCGGCGGGCTGGTCCCAACCCGGCGCCGGCGGCGGGAACGGTGCCGACTGCGCGATCAGGCCCGCGTAGTACTCCAGCCACTTGCCCTGGTCGAAGGTCACCGCGGCCACGGTGCGGCCCCGGCGGCCGTAGGCGGCCACGAAGGAGCGGCTCTCGACGGAGCCCTGCGTGAAGACGATCTCGTCGCCGAAGGACGGCACGCCGACCGACTTGATGTTGACGCCGAACTGGCCCGACCAGAAGCCGGGAAGCAGCAGATGCGGACGGCGGTCGGGCTCGAGGCTGACCATGTTGTGGGCCGCGACCTCGGCGCCGAGCACGGCGTTGTCCCAGTGCTCCATCGCGAGGAACTGGTACTCGTAGAGCGCGTGGGGCGCCCGCGCCACGTCCCCGACTGCGTAGATGCTGTCGGTCGCCACGCCGTTGATGTCGAAGGCGCGTCCGCCGGCGTCGCATCCGACGCCGAACGCGCCGGCCGCGAGCCCGGAGCCCTCCAGCCACTCGACGTTGCGCTTTGAGCCGAGCGACACCACGGCCACGTCGACCTCGATCGTGCTCCCGTCGGACAGGATGGCGCTCTGCAGGCGGCCGTTCGCGTCGCCCACGAGCGAGGTCACCGAGACGCCGGTGCGCAGGTCCACGCCGTGGTCGCGCTGCATCTCCGCGGCGATCCGTCCGATCACACCGCCGAGCGCACCGACGAGCGGCGCCTCGGCCATCTCGCAGACGGTCACCGCGAGGTCGAGCTCGCGGCAGATCGAGGCCACCTCCGAGCCGATGAACCCGGCGCCGACGATCAGGACCCGCCGGGGGCCGGCCGCGAGCGCCTCGCGCAGCCCGGTCGCGTCGTCGCGCGTGCGGATGCAGAACACCCCGTCCAGCGCGGCCTCCGCCGGGTTGAACCAGGGCCGGGCGCGGACGCCGGTGGCGATCAGCAGAAGGTCGTACCGCACCTGCTCACCGTTGGCCAGGTGCACGTGCTTGGCGGCCCGATCGAGTCCGGTCGCCGCCACCCCGAACCGCCACTCGGCGTCGATCGCCCGCCGGCGCGGGAGCTTGGTGTGGTCGGCCGGAGCGTGCCCCAGCAGAACCTGCTTGGAGAGCGGCGGCCGATCGTACGGCTCGTACGGCTCGTCCCCGATGATCGTCAGCTGGCCCCGGAAGCCCTTCTCGCGCAGGGCCTCGGCCGCGCGCAGGCCGGCCAGCGAGGCCCCGACGATGACGATCCGCCCGCCGGCCTTGAACTCTTCGAGCGCGCCGACGAGCGTCGAGTCGATGCTCATGCGGCCTCACCCGCGTCCGCCCCGTCCAGCTGCTCCACTTGGATGGCCTGCACCGGGCAGGCGGCCGCCGCGCGCAGGACGCGCAGGCGCTCCGCGTCGTCGGCGTTGGGGTCATAGTGCAGCGCCTCGTTCCCGCGCAGCTCGAACACGTCGGGCGCGAGAAAGACGCACTGCGCGTACCCCTGGCAGCGGTTCAGGTCGACAACGAGTCGCATGAGCAGTCCTCCTCGAAGGTGTTTGCATCTGGCATGCGGACAGGCTGCGAGCCGGCAAGGTGATTTGCCGCCACCAAGTCGGTGTGATCGTCAGAGCACAGATGCAGCGGGCGTCTAAGAACCGCCCCTACCGGGGCACGACCTGCTCGAACCACTTCTCAGCGCGGAAGAACGTCCTCGCGGCGCAGGTCATCCAGACGTCGGCGAGCTCCTCACTCGCTGCGCAGGTACGTCACTGCGGCCAGCACGCGACGGTGCTCGGTCGGCTCGGGCTCGAGGCCGAGCTTGCCGAAGATGCCGCGCACGTGCTTCTCCACCGCGGCGTCGCTGACGCACAGCGTCTCGGCGATCCCGCGGTTGGACTTGCCCTCGGCCAACGCGGCGAGGACCTCGCGTTCGCGGGGGCTGAGACGATCGAGCGGGCTGTCGGACGGGCGCCGGCCCAGCATGCGGCCCACGACCTCGGGGTCGAGGGCGCTTCCACCGGCCGCGACCCGGCTGACCGCCTGCGTGAAGACGGCGACGTCGCCGACGCGCTCCTTCAGTAGGTATCCGACGCCCTCGGCGCTATCACCGATCAGGTCGACCGCGTAGCTCTCCTCGTAGTACTGCGAGAGCACAAGCACCCCGATTTCCGGGCGCCGCGCGCGCAACTCGAGCGCCGCCTGCAGCCCGTCGTCGCGCCGCCCGGGCGGCATCCGCACGTCGACGACCGCGACATCCGGGCGGTGCGCCAGGGCCTTACGCAGCAGATCCGGAGCGTCCCCGGCCTGCGCGACCACATCGAAGCCCGCCTCCGTCAACAGCCGGACGATCCCTTCGCGCATGAGGACGTCGTCCTCGCCGATGACGACCCGCAGCGGCTGCGTTGTCGCGTCGCTCACTCCGAGGACACTACTCGCCGCAGAGCAGGTCGTGAAGCGGGGCGGTCGCGAGATTCTCCTTGATCACGAACGGCAATTGCGTGCCGTTCGGGCCGGGCCGCTCGGCGTCGGCGACGCCGACTTCGGTCGAGACGACGACGATGCGCGGCGACCACGGGAGGCTGGCCAGCTCGCCGGCCAACGCGATCCCGTCCCCATCCGGCAGCCTGACGTCGACCAGCGCGGCGTCCGGCCGCAGCGCCTGAGCCGCGGCGAGCCCCTGGTCGACGCCGGCAGCCTCGCCCACGACGGTCAGTCCTTCGTCGGTCAGCATCCGCGCGGCAATGGCCCGGAAGATCGCGTCGTCGTCGACGATGAGCACGGTTGCGTGCACGGACGCGAAATGTTCGCACCGCGAGTCCCAGGCCGAGGTAAGGACAACCCCCGAAATCCTCGGCGCTTGAGCGACATGCTGCTCGTGAAGGAGACTTCGCGCATGGCCTTCACCGATCTCGGCGGAGCCGGTCGCCTGGCGCGCACGACGACCGGCGTCGCGGTCGGCGCGCTGGCGACCACGGCCGTGACGCTCGTCATCACCGCCCTGACGCCGTCCCTGGACCCGTGGTCACTGACCGGCCTGTACCTGTTCGCCGTGGTCCCGGTCGCGATCGGCTGGGGCTTCGGGCCGGCGGCCGTCGCCGCTGTCGCCTCGTACCTCGCGTTCGAGTACTTCTTCGTGCCACCCGTTCACAGCTTCGCGATCGCGCGCGCGGAAGCAATCGCGCAACTGCTCATCGCGCTCGCCACCGCGTACGTCATCAGCGAGTTGGCCCGCCGTGCCCAAACACGCGCGAACGAGGCCCAAATGCGCGTCCGCGAGACGGCGGAGGCTCATGCCATCCAGCGGAGGCTTCTCCGGGAACAAGCCGCGCTCCGGCGCGTCGCGACCCTCGTCGCCGAAGGGGTGTCCACCGGCGAGCTCTTCGAAGCGGTCGCGCGCGAGGTCGGGTTGCTGTGCGACGCCGACCTCGCGCGGATGGAGCGCTTCGATGCCGGCCGTGCCGTCACGGCGATCGCGGCGTGGGCCCGGAACGACCGCGCGCAGCTGGCCGTCGGGACCCGTTTCGCCCTCGAGGGCGCGAGCATCGCCGCCCAGGTTCGGGACACCGGGCGGCCAGCGCGCGTCGATTCGTTCGCCGGCGCGAGAGGGCCGATCGCGGCTGAGGCGCAACGGCTCGGTATACGCGCCTCCGTCGGCTGCCCGATCACGGTCGAGGGCCGGTTGTGGGGCGTGATCGCCGCATCCACGACGCACGACCAGCCGTTTCCGCCCGACACGGAAGCGCGGATCGGGGACTTCACGGAGCTCGTCGCCACCGCGATTGCAAATGCCGAGGCGCGCGCCGAACTGGTGGCCTCCCGCCAGCGTCTGCTGACGGCCGGCGACGAAGCGCGGCGGCGCGTCGTGCGCGATCTGCACGACGGCGCGCAGCAGCGTTTCGTCCACACGATCATGACGCTCGAGCTCGCGCTGCGCAGCATCGGCGAGGAGCCGGCCGGCGCCGGGGAGCTGATCGCCGAAGCGCTCGAGCACGCCAAGGGAGCCAACCGTGAGCTGCGCGAGCTGGCCCACGGGCTGCTGCCCGACGCCCTCACCCGAGGCGGGCTGGCCGCCGGCGTCGACTCGATCGTCGCCGCACTCCGCGTGCCGGTGGACGTGTCGGTACCCGAGCAGCGCTTCCCTCCCGAGATCGAGGCCAGCGCATACTTCGTGATCGCCGAGGCCCTGACCAATGTGGCGAAGCACGCGGGCGCGCAGCGCGCCGAGATCGCCGCCCGCGTCGACGACGGCAGCCTGCGAATCGACGTTCGCGACGACGGCGTCGGAGGGGCACGGCCCGATGGCACCGGGCTGCTCGGCTTACGCGACCGCGTCGTGACGCTCGGGGGCTGGCTCGAGCTCGACAGCCCGCGCGGCGGCGGCACGCGGCTGGCCATCACACTGCCGCTTCGGCGCTGAGTGCTGTGTTGTCGATCGCACCGATGTAGAGATATTCGCCGAGGACCGGCGCGCGCGGGTCCGCGCGCCGTCGCGGAAGATCACGCACTCGGTGTGAGCGCGACTCACACCAACAGCCGTCACCGTCGCAGCGAGCCACACAAGGAAGAGCGACATGACCGTCGCTGAGCCACAGAAAGGAGAATCATCATGAGCACGACGAGTGACGACGGCCGTGCCGTCCGTTCGCCGAGAAAGGGCGCGCAAGACGGACCGGTCAGCGAGTTGAGCGTCTTTCTCAAGGTCAAACCGGGCCGCGAGCAGGCCATCCGCGAGGCCTTCAACATGCCCCCGGCCGAGCAGGCCGAGCTCGCGAAGGCCATCGCCGACGTGGGCACCCTGCATTCGGCCAGGTACGTCCTGTTCGACAATGGGACGCGCCTCCTGATTGCGACGACGTTCGATGGTGACTGGGACGTCTACATCGAGGATTTCGCGGCGTCGTACGTCCTCGACGCCTGGGACAAATTCCTCATCTACTGCGAGGGGTACCCGGACGAGGGGAAGGACCGGGCGGGACTCAGTGTGCACGAGATCAAGGAGTTCCTCACCGCGAACCAGGTCACAGCGTCCAACTTCGCCATGGTGTACCCGGGGGTCACGGTGCCGGAGATCCAAGAGGCGCTGCGGGTTCAGACGGCGTTCCAGCAGGTGCTGGACACCCCCGACGCCGCCGAGGCGCTCCAGCACCCGGCCCTCAGGCCGCTGCTGGAACACGCCGCCGACTGACCACTGGACGCGGGGGAGCTCCACGGGGCTCGCCCGCGTCGCACCGAGTAGCGAGGATCAGACCATGACCACTCAGCCAGCCGTCCCCTTGGAACTGGACGACATCCAGGCCCCCGTGCTGCATCCCCGCCCCACCCGGTACGCCGGCGCCGTGATTCTCGCGCGCATCGACGACCGGCGCGACGGCCGGGAGCTGCTGCGCCGCCTCATTGACTTCGTCCCGTCCGCGAGCGACCCGCCGCACCCGGACCGGAGTGCCTGGGCCTCCGTGGCGCTCAGCTTCCAGGGCCTCAAGGCGCTGGGCGTGCCCGACGACACCCTCGCCGGCTTCCCGCAGGAGTTCCAGCAGGGTATGGCCGCGCGGGCGGCCGAGCTGGGGGACACCGGCGAGAGCGCGCCCGAGCACTGGGAGTCACCGCTCGGGAGCCCCGACGTCCACGTGGTGATCTACGCGCTGGCCCCGGATGCCGAGAGCCTGGAGGCGACGCTCGCCGGCGCCCGCGACGCCCTGCGGGAGATACCCGGCGTCGCGCCGATCTGGCTGCAGGACACCTACATGCTGCCGAACGAGCGAACCTCGTTCGGGTTCAAGGACGGCATCAGTCACCCGGCCATCGAGGGGAGTGGCATCCCCGGCACCAACCCGCGCGAGGAACCCTTCAAGGCCGGCGAATTCATCCTGGGCTACCCGAACGAGAACGGCGAACTCCCCCCGATGCCACAGCCCGAGGTACTCGGCCGCAACGGCACCTATGTCGTCTTCCGCAAGCTTCAGACCCGCGTGGCGGCATACCGCCAGTACATACGCTCCCGCGCCGAGACCCCAGCCGATGAGGAACTGCTGGCCGCCAAGTTCGTCGGCCGCTGGCCGAGCGGCGCGCCGCTGGTGCTCGCCCCGGAGCGCGACGAGTCGGAGCTCGGGGCCGATCCGGGGCGGAACAACGCTTTCCTCTTCGCCGCGGACGGCGACGCTCGGGGGCTCAAGTGCCCGCTCGGCGCCCACGCCCGTCGGACGAACCCTCGCGACTCGGCCATCAGCGGCATAGCGCGCAATCACCGGATGATCCGGCGGAGCTCGAGCTACGGCCCGATGCTGCCCAAGGATGTCCTGGAGGATGACGGGGCCGATCGCGGCATCCTGTTCTTCTGCCTTCAAGCGCGGCTCGCCCAGCAGTTCGAGTTCGTCAAGACCCAGTGGATCAACGACGGCACCTTCTTCGGCACACCCGCCGAGATGGACCCGTTTGCCGGGCCGAACGATGGGACCGGCCGGTTCACCATCCCCCAGCAGCCGATCCGCCGGCGCCTGACCGAGCTGCCCCAGTTCGTCGTCAACCGCGGCGGTGAGTACTGCTTCATGCCCGGGCTGCGCGCGCTGCGCTGGCTCGCCGCCCTCGACACGTAACGGCCGGGGCGAGCGGCGTCGCCGCGGCGTCCTCACGATCGTCGTTCGGCTCGAGATCACGCAAACGATGCGATGGACCGCTCACGCGAACCGCTGGTTCAGTTCCTGCCATGGCCGACGAACCGACAACGCCGACGAACTTCGACGACCTTCCGGCGCTCGATGTCAGCGCTGAGCTCGCGGCCTGCAGGCTCGAGGAGAGCGCGTCGATCCTGCACCGCTGGCTGCGCCGGCGCTGCGAGCACGATGCGATCGCGGTCACTGTCAACGGCTCGGTGGCCGCGCTCTCGCTCTGGACGAGCGCGGCGTTCGCGGTGCCCACCGGCCTGGACTGGTCGGCGGCGACCGTGGCCAGCGCCCTCGCCCGGCCCGTTGTCGCCGCCAGCGGCGGCGCGGCCGCTTCGAGCGTGACGGTCCTCGTCGTCCCGACGGCGGATGGTGCGCCTGGCGGCGGGCGTCTGAAGGGCCCGCTCGCGGCGCTTGCGCGGGTAGTCGCCGCGCGCATCGGCTCCCTGCCGTCTGAGACCGACAGGGCGTCCGTGTCCGTGGCGCATGCGGTCGCCAGTGAACGCGACCGCGTCACGCGGGAGCTCACGGACCACTTCGCGCAGTACCTGCACACGATCCTCAACCGCCTCGGTGACCAGACGAGCGGCGACGCCTGCGCCCGCCTGCAGTCAGCGACGAGCGTCGCCTCACGCGCGCTCGTGGAGCTGCGCGAGCACCGCCGCCCCGTCTGGCGACAGGCACGCCGCGTCGACGACGCCTTCGGGGCGCTCGAGAGCCACCTCGGTGAGCTCGCTCGCTCGGCCGGCATCCAGCTCGACCGCGCGCTGCTCGCGCCGCAGGCGCAGATCCTTCCCAACCGCGTACTCGATGCGGCCGCCTCGATCACCCGCGCGGCCATGCTCAACATCATCGAGCATGCGGGGGCCGGGCGCGCCCGCATCAATTGGCACATCGACGCCGAGCGGCTCGCGGTCTCCGTCGTCGACGACGGCAGTGGCTTCGACCCTCAGCATGCCGCCCACGGCGGTCTCGATGCCATGCGCCGGCGCGCCGGGCTCCTCGGCGGATCGTTCGAGGTCGCATCCACTCCCTCCTGGGGCACGCGGATCCTCGCGAGCCTGCCCCTGCGCGCCGACTCGGCCGTGCCGGCCGACGAGTCGGCCAGCGCGCGGGTCGGGACCCTTCGCGACCGCGAGCTCGCGATCCTGCGGTTGCTGGCGGTCGGTCACCGCAACCGCGAGATCGCGGACGAGCTCTTCCTCAGCCCGCACACCGTCAAGTTCCACGTGGGCAACCTCTTCGAGAAGCTCGGCGTCCGAACCCGCGCCGAGGCGGCCGCGGTCGCCTTCGCCGCCGGACTCCAATCGGCCTCCGAGCCCGTCGCGGCCTGACGGATGCTCGAGGACGCCGTCGACTTCGTCTGCCCGCGCTGCGGGCTCAGCATCCGGCCGCGGGTCCGCTGGTTGACGGTCGAGCACTGCCCGCGCTGTATCGCGCTCGCCCGGATTCCCGTGCGGATGTCGACCGTACCCACCGGGTCGGCCCGCGCCCGCGAGAACTAGGTAGGTAGTGCCAGCCTTACCGGGCCGTCCGGCAATCCGGACGCAACCGTAAGGGCGGCCGGTATGGCGGCGCTCTGGTGACGCGGAGAGAGTCTGTCTCTATCCACGGAACCGAGGAGCCATGATTTCCTCCGCCCATATCGCGCTGAGCGACGGGCTGCGACGCGTGTCCGCGCTCGCCGTCGTCGCCACCGCCGTCGCCGCGTGCGGCGGCGGCCACGGCTCGTCGACACCGGCGGCCACGCCGCCAACGGACGGCGGCTCCACGTCCTCGGGCGGCGAAGCGGCAGCCCGTGGCGCCGGTACGCCCACCGTCGTCGCCGCCGTCCCGTTCCCGACGAACCTCACCTTCGACAGCCGCGGCGGCCTGTGGGTCAGCTCGGGCTCACGGGGTAAGAGCGCGTCGGACGGAATCTGGTACGTGCCCCGTCAGGGGCAACCGCGTCATGTCGCGGGCGGACTCACCGCGGCCCTCGGGCTGACGTGGGCCGGCAACCGGCTCTACGTGTCGCACATCACATCTGCCAGAAACGGCCGGGTGACGGTGCTCGCGGGCTTCACAGGCTCTGCGTTCCAGCGCCGGCGCACCGCCATCGACGGCATCCACGTCGGGGCGAACACCATGGGCTCGATCGTGCAAGGGCCCGACGGGCGCCTGTTCGTCAAGGCAGGAGCGGTGAGCGACAATGGTGGGCCGGCGGGACGCGTCCTCTCCTTCGCGCCCGGCGATCACAGCCCCGTCGTCGAGGCCAAGGGGCTGAACAGCGAGTACGGGCTCGCGTTCGCGGGCCGGCGCCTGCTCGTGACCGACACGGGACGCAACGACCTCGGCCCGTTCCGCCCGCGCGAAGAGCTCGACGCCTTCGACCCGGCTGGCCGCGTGGTCGACTTCGGGTACCCCGCGTGCTACGGGCAGGGCGGTCCCAAGTGCAAGGGCACGCGCGAGCCTATGGCGAGCTTCGCGCCCCATGCGGCCTCGACCGGGATCGCGGCGGCCGGCGACGTCGCGTACGTCGCCGAGAACGGCTCGGCGTTCGAGAAGAACCCGACCGGCAACGACGTCGTGCGCGTGGATCTGCGCACTGGCCGCCATACCGTGTTGTGGCGCTCTCCGGTCAAGCACGATCCGCTCGGCGCGGCGATCGGCCCGGACGGCGATCTGTATGTGACGCTCTACGTGAGCGGGAAGGTCGTGCGCTTCGGCCTGTGACGCTCAGCCGCGGACGGCGGGCTCGGCCGCACGCAGCGGGATCGCGATGTCCAGCCGCGTACCCGCGTCCGGGTGACTCACCACGGTGAGCGTGCCGCCCCACGCCTCGACACGGTCCTTGAGGCCCACCAGGCCCGAGCCGCGCGAGGGGTCGGCACCACCGATGCCGTCGTCGCTGATGCACAGCAGCAGCTCGCTGCCGCGTTCCTCGAGCGTCACCTGCACTCGCGTCGCCTGTGCGTGCTTGGCGACGTTCGTGAGCGCTTCGGAGACCACGTAGTACACCGTCACCTCGACGGGCTCGGGCAGGCGCCCATCGATGTGCGCCTCAAGGGTCACGGGCACGATCGAACGCTGGACGAGCGCCCGCAACGCCTTGACGAGGCCGCGATCGGTCAGGATCGCCGGATGGATGCCTCGCGCCAGCTCGCGGATCTCGGCGATCGCCTGTTCGGCGTGCGCAAGTCCTTCGCCTACCAGTTCCGCCGTCCGCCCATCGTCCTGTTCGAGCTTGCTCCGGGCGAGCTTCAGGGTCAGGATCGTGTGCACCAGCCGCTGCTGAGCGCCGTCGTGCAGGTCGCGCTCGATCCGCCGGCGCGTCTCGTCCGCCGTCTCGGCGATCCGGCGCCTCGACGCCGTCAGCTCGGCGCCGTTCTGCGCGTTGGCGATCGCCGTCGCCACGAGCTCGGTGAACTGCGCCATCCGTGCCTCTGTGGCGGGACGCACAGCGTCGGGTTGCTTGAACGCCGCGACGATGACGCCCCAGTTCCGGCCGGAGACGACGATCGGGGCGCTCACCGCAGAGGCCGCGCCTGCCTCGAGCAGGCACTCGGCGCGTTCGAAGGGCAGATGGGCGCCGACGTCCAGTTCGGGATCGGATGGGCCGTAACCCGCGACCACGGCCGCGCTGTCGCCGTGCTCGTAGCGCAGCAGCCGCGTCGCGTCGGCGGCGAGCAGCTGGCCCACCTCGCCCGCGACGGCCTCGAACAGCTCCGCGGGATCGTGGCCCTCGGCGACGAGGGTGGCGACACGCCGCAGCGCCGCCTGCTCCTCAGCCAGGATGCGGTTGTCCGTGACGTCGCGTGCCGCGGCGTAGATGAGGCCGCGCTCCGGGAGCGCGCGTGCCGACCACTGAAGCCAGCGGACGGCACCGTCGGAGCGCAGGAAGCGATTCACGAAGTGGCCGGGCTGCGCCCCGGTCTCGACCGCTTCGAGCGCGACCTGCATCGACGTGCGGTCGTCGGGGTGCACGAACTGCACCAGCCGGCGCGCGAGCAGCTCGCGGCCGGTATAGCCGAGCGTGGCCTCGAAGGCGGGGTTCACGCGCTTGAACCAGCCGTCGAGCCCCACCACGCACAGCAGATCGAGGGAGATGTCGAACACGTCGTCGACCAGGCGCTCGGCGCGGCGCCGGCGCACGATCGCGCGCCCGACGAGGTACGCGATCAGCGCGGTCGCCGGCAGCCAGAGCACGGCCACCCACGGCAGCGTCGCCTGCACCGCCGTGGCCGGCTCGGCATCGACGTCGACCCGCCAGCGGCGCGTCAGGGCCTCGAAGCCGGTCCCGGTCTCGGGCGTGCCGCGCAGTCCGCCTTCGAGTCGGCGCCCCTCGAGGCTGATCGCGACGCGGCGGACATCCTCGGTCAGCGAGAGCCCGAGCCAGCCCGTAGGCACGAACACCACGAGGAACCCCCTGCTTCCAGCGCCGCGACCGAAGCGCCCGCCCTGGACGACGAAGAACCCGCGGCGCCCGGCGAACGTGGCGATCGAGGTCGCGGTTCCCGCGAAGACCGACGTGGGGTCGCGGAGCGTGGCGGCGAGCGCCTGCAGCCCGGACAGGTCCGTGCCCCGGGGAAGCTGCACGCCCGTCACGAACGTTGCTGGGAGGAAGGCCTCGCTCCCCGCCGGCCCGCGCGCGCCGGGCAGCGTGATGATCCGGCTGCCGATCCGGCGCTCATACGCCTGGCGGTCGCGACGCGTGACTGCCTCGATCCACAGCGCCGTAGTCAGCCCGACCGCGGCCGTCGCGTTGCCCTCGAGCGTGGCGAAGCGCCGGCGGTCCGGCACGGGCTCGTCTTCGATCGCGCTGCCGAGCGCGACCGCGAAGGTGCGCGCACGGTCGAGCGCGCTGCGCACCTGCAGCCCCGTGCGCTCGGCGCGGCGCTCCGCGGCTCGGTGGCGGTCGGTGCCGGCCGCGCGCGTCGTCGCGACGCCGCCCGCAACGCTCAGGACAGCGACGACGGCCAACGGCGCGGCGATGCGAGCGGAGGCCGCCCGGTGAAACCGGCCGCGTTGCGCCGTGGGCATCCAGGCGATTATCCTCCCTCAGAGTTGCGCGGTTTAGGTGCACGCCTGAGATGCGACTGGGAAACGTTCGAGTTCTCGTCGCGTTGATCGCGCTCGCCACGGTCACCGGTTGCTTCGGGTCGAAGAGCCGCGGGCCGTCGGACCCGACGGTAGAGCAGGCGCAGAAGGGCGTGGAGCGCGCCACGACGTCGATCGCGGATTACCGCGGCCCGGCCACCGGTTCGCGCGCGCAGCGGCCAAGACTCGTGGTGTTCATCGCGGCCGACCTGACCAACGGGGGCGTCGCCGGCGTCGCGCGCGGCGTCCAGCAGGCGGCCCGCACGATCGGCTGGCCGTTGCGGATCCTCGATGGCCAAGCCAGCAAGGGCGGACACCGCAGCGCGCTGCGCACCGCGATCGATCTCAAGCCGGGGGGCATCATCCTCGGCGGCTTCGACGCGTCCGAGCAACGGAAGCTCATGCGGCGCGCGCATGAACACCACATCCCCGTTGTGGGCTGGCATGCCGGGACGCTCCCCGGGCCGGACCCGCGCAACCGCCTGTTCACGAACGTAACGACCGATCCCGACGAGGTGGCCCGGCTCGCAGTGCGCTACGTGATCGCCGACTCCGGCGGCAACGCGGGCGCCGTCATCTTCACCGACTCCGAGTTCGCCATCGCCATGAGGAAGGCGCGCGTGATGCGCGCGGAGCTGCGATCCTGCCGGCGCTGCGCAGAGCTGCAGACGGTCGACATGCCGATCGCCGAAGCCCAGGTGAACATGCCTACAGCCGTCACGGCATTCGTGCAGCACTATGGCGCCCGCTTCCGCTATCTGCTGGCGATCAACGGCGCGTACATCGCCGGAGCGCGGGCCGGGCTGGTCGGCGCCGGACGCCGACCCGGCGACCCGCCCTTCGGCGTCGCTGCCGGCGATGGCGACGCATCAGAGTTCGAGCGCATCCGCGCCGGGGACTACCAGCGAGCGTCGATCGCCGAGCCGCTGTACCTGCAGGGCTGGCAGCTCGTCGACGAGCTCAACCGCGCCCGGGCGGGGCAGCCCGCGTCGGCTTACGTCGCGCCGCCGCGGCTGATCACCAGAGACAATGTGCCGGACAGCAATGTCTTCGATCCTCCGGGCGGCTATCGCGCCAACTACGAGCGCATATGGGGCCGCTGACGCCGCGGGCTACTGCGGCAGCACCGCGGTGATACGAGTGCCGCCGGATCGCGGGCTGTCGATCGTCAGCCGGCCGCCGAGCGCCTCGATCCGGTCTGCGAGCCCTCGCAGCCCGCCGCCTTCAGGGCGCGCCCCTCCGGAGCCGTCGTCGCGGACCTCGACGTGCACGAGCGCGTCCTCCACCCAGACCCGCACCGACGCCTGCTCAGCGCCCGAGTGCTTGGCGATGTTCGTGAGCGCCTCGGCGACGAGAAAGTACGCGTTGGCTTCGATCTCCGGGCGAAACCGCTCGGCCGTCACGTCGAGGGTGACGGGTACGCGCACCCGGTCGATCAGCTCTTCGACCGCCGGCGCGAGTCCCGACCGGGCCAGGTCGGAGGGAAGGATGCCCTGGACCAGGTCGCGCAGCTCTCGATTGGCCCGCTGCGCCTGGTCGAGTGCTTCGGCCATCAGCTCCCGCGCCTGGACGCCGTCGTCATGGTCCTGCGCGCGCCGGGCCAGCCCGAGCGTGATGGTCGTCTGGACCAGGCGGCTCTGCGCCCCGTCGTGCAGGTCGCGGACGATCCGCCGCCGCGTCTCGTCCGCGCTGGTCACGAGCCTGGCCCGCGACGCCGTCAGCTCGGCCCGCGCCTCGGCATTCGCGATCGCCGTCGCGATCAGCTCCGTGAAGGCGGCGAGCTCATGCTCGATGTCCGGCGGAAGCACCGCCTCGTGGATCGACGCGACGATCATCGCGCCCCAGAGCCGTCCCTCCACCTCGATCGGGGCGCCGGCCGACGAGCGGGCGCCGCTGGCACGCGCGAGCTCGGTGACTTCGCTGGCCTCCTCGCCGAGGTGGTCGACGCGTCCGGGCTGCCTCGTCTCAAAGACAAGCGTCGAGACGTTGTGGCCTCCCACTCTCACCCGGGTGCCGAGCCATTCGGCCCCTCCCAGGGCGCTCCAGGCCCCGACGTACTCGATCGAGCCGTCCGGCAGGTACCGGCCGACCAGCGCAAGCTCGGCTGCCGGGAGGAGCGTCCCGACCTCCTCGGCGACGGCGGCGAACACGAGATCGGGTCCCGTCCCGCGCGCGACGAGCGTCGCGACCCGGCGTAGCGCCGCCTGCTCATCCGCCACGCGGCCCAGCGCCTCGCGCGCCTCCGCGTTGGCGATCGCTGTCGCCGCGAGATCGCCGAAGCTCGCGAGCCTGTGCTCCACATCGGCGGGCAGCGATTGCTCGCCGGCCGTGCCGACAGCCAGCGTCCCCCACAGCCGGCCGTTCACGGTGATCGGGACGCCGACCGCGCACCGGGTCTCGATCCGGCGCCCGGCGGCGGTCGGGTCCGTCTCCTCCTGGTACCGGTCGATCCTCGCCGGCCGTCCGCTCGCAAACACCAGAGCGGAGATGTTGTGGCCGCTCAGGCTCGTTCGCGCCCCCAGGATCGAGATACGGTCGCCGGTCCAGCTTCCGACGGCCTCGGCGACACCTTCCGGTAGGAACCGGACGACCGAGCTGGAGGCCGTGGCGAAGAGGCCGGCGACCTCCTTCGCGATCGCGGCGAACACCTCCTCGGGGGGCTCGCCGCGGGCCACTCGCGTGGCCACCCGCCGCAGCGTCGCCTGCTCGTCGGCGACGTGCCGCAGCGCTGCGCGCGCCTCGGCGTTGGCATATGCGGTGGCGAGCAGCTCCGTGAAGCTCGCGAGACGCTCCTCGGCGTCTGGCGGCAGCGGGCTGTCCGTCCGCGACGCGACGGCCATCACGCCGCGGATCTCGCCTTCGACGATGATCGGAACGCCCACGATCGCGCGCACGCCCCACGCGCGCCTCACCTCAGCGATCTCGCCCGTCGCCTCACCGTAGTCCTCGAACCGCACAGGGCGGCGCGTGTCATGGACGATCGTCGAGACGTTCCTGCCGCCGAGCGCCGTCGATCTCCCGGTCGCGTCGAAGTCGCCGTTCGCAGTCCATCCGGCCACGATCGTCTCCGTGGCGGCGTCGTAGCGGCCGAGAACGGCGAGGTCCACTCCCAGGAGGCGCCCCACCTCCCGGGTCACGCTGGCGAAGATCTCCTCCGGAGAGGTGGCGCGCGCCACGAGCGTCGCGACACGCCGTAGCGCCTCCTGCTCTCGGGCGAGCCGCTCGAGCGAGTCGCGGTAGCGGATCAGGCGCTCCTCGGCCTGCTTGCGCTCGGTGATGTCCTGCATCACGCCGAACATGCGCAGCGGCCGGCCGTCAGCGTCCCAGGTGATGTCCGCCTCGCTATGGACGTAGCGGATCTCTGCACCGGGGTGCAGCACGCGGTAGTCGACGTCGTAGCGCGGTCCTCCGGCGACCGCCCGCTCGTAGGCTTCGACCATGATCTTCCGGTCGTCGGGATGCAGCCGCTCGGCGAGCTGCGCGGGCGCCAGCGTGTGCGCGCCCGGCGAGAGCCCGAAGATCTCGTAGGTGCCCTGGGAGTAGTTGACCTCGAACGTCGCGACGTCGCGCTCCCAGTACCCCAGACGCGCGACATGTCCGGCCTGAGCGAGCTTGCGTGCGCTCTCGCGGACGTCCCGGTAGGCGATGAGGCTGGTGAGCGCGTCCGCGAGCCGGTGCCCGATCTCGACGAACAGACGCTCCTCCTCCGCAGTCCACGTGCGTGCGTGCGAGCACTGGTGCATACCGAATATCCAGGATGCGCCGACCTTGGGATAGATCGCCATCGCGAGGACCGCGCGCGGCGGCGTAACCCCCGCTCCAAGCGTGAGGGACGAGACGTGCTCCGGGGCGATCTGCACACTCCAGTCCGAGTCGAGCAAGCGCTCGGTCACGCTCGTCGCTTCCGGTGTGAACGGCTGCCGCACGCCGAGGTCGAGCCCGCCCGGATACTCCGGTCGCGTCCGCTCCATCACCGGCGTCCACGCTCCCGCGTGCAGTTCGAGCAGCCAGGCGCGATCCCCGGCAAGTACCTCGACGACCACACCAAGCGCCGCGTCGAGCGCCTCGCCGAGATCGCTCGTGCCTTGGAGCGAGCGGTGCAGCGCGTCGAGGCTCTCGAGGAACCAGAGGTACCCGCTGTCCTGGCGCTCCAGCAGCGACGGTACCCGTTCTCGCCCGGCGCCCGAGCTTCTCGGCGCACTCACGTTGTCGATCCTACGGCGTTCGGCGTCCACGCCCGCAACGGATTCAGTGATCCGACGCGCTCGCGAACTCGAGGCCGCGGACGTGGTCCGCGAACTCGCGCTCGAACTCGGGCCACCACGGCGGCGGCTCGCCGCCGCCGCCGTCCCGCGGTCTCGGAGGCTCCCGCCGCCCGCTTCCGCCGCCTCCGTCGTCGGAATCCGGCTGGGAATCGTCGGGCCCCTGGTAACGCGAGATGACGCGCAGGAGCACTCCGAACGCGCACCCGAGGACCAGCACGAGCGCGACCGTGGTCATGGCGTCGACGGCGAACATCTCGACCCGGTCATGCGGGCGCCAGGAGGCCGAGCTGGCGGGCGCGAGCCACCGCCTGCGTGCGGCTGTGGGCGTCGAGCTTGGCGTAGATGTGGCGCAGGTGCGTTCGGATCGTGTTCGGCGAGACGCAAAGCTCGGCGGCGATCTCCGGACCCCTGAGGTTGCCCGGCAGGTACCGCACGACTCGCAGCTCGGCGTCGCTGAGCGACTCGAGCAGCGGCACGACCTCCGGCCGCGGAGCGGCGCCCGCGAGCAGGTCCAGGATCTTCGAGAGCAGTGTGGCGTGAGCCGTGCGGTGACCGCCGTGGCGCTCGAGGAGCTCGCGCACCGGTGCGAGCGCGAACGGCAGCAGCATGCCCTCGGGCTCGGCCAACGAGAGCGCACGCTCAAGCGAGGCCTCGGCGGCGCGCACGTCGCCAAGGTCCCAGTGTGAGGCGGCGGCGAACAGCAGGCCCTCGATCGCCGCCGCCGGCGCGCACAGCGCCGGCGCCGAGCCGTCGAGCACCGGACCGAGCACGGCCAGCGCCTGTTCAGCACGATCCTCGGCGAGCTCGAGAGCCGCCGCTGCGATGCGGATCTCGGCCCGTTCGCGCGCATCGTCGCTCAGCTCCTCGAGCGCGGCGCGCACCCCGGCGGTCTCCCCCAGCTGCACTTGTGCCCGCAGCATCCGGCCGCGCACCTCAAGCGCATACGGGTGCGCCGTCACGAGGTGCGTCTGCAACCGCTGCGCCTCGCGCAGCGCGGTGAGCGCGTCGTCGACCCGGCCCTGTCCGAGCCGCAGGAGCGCCGTCGCGTGCTTGACGAGCAGCTCCACCCCCGGCGACCGCTCGCCCGCGAGGGCGCGCTCGAGCCACTGCTCGGCCTCGATCAGGCGGCCGAGCCAGACGAAGGTGCTGCCGCCAACCGCGTACGCCGCGGGGGGACTCGGGAGCGTGCCGTCCGTGCAGGTCTCGGCCACCGCGGCGGCCTGCTCGACCAGCGGACGGCCAACCGAGGCCGGCCGGCCCTCGAGCCCGCCGATGAGCGCGAGAAAGGACAGGCACGCGATCTCGATCGACGGGCGCGCGATCCGGCGGGCGAGATCGAGCGCCTGTTCGAGGTGCTCGCGCGCGTGCGCCAGGTCCAGCGACCACAGTTCAGCGACGCCGAGGTTGACGAGCGCAGCCGCCCGGTGTGTCTGGGCGCGCCGGAGCCCGCTCGGGAACTGGGCCTTCAACGCGGCTTCGACGGCGCGCGCAGCGACCGGCACCGCAGCGACGTCGCCGCGGGCGGAGGCGAGCCGAAGGGACATCCCGGCCAGCGTCAGGTCGAACGCGGCGCGCCGGTCGGCGGGCACCGTCGCCGCAAGGCGCCCGGCACTCGCGAGGTTGGCGGCGGTCTCCTCGTACAGACCGTCGGCGTAGAACGCGGTGGCGCCGGTGAGGGCGAGTTCCGCGTCGGTGTCAGCGGCGTGGGGCGGAAAGGCGGTCAGGAGCGCGCGAACCTCGTCGCCGCGCCCGTCGAGCGTCATGCCGAGCTGGTGGTCGGCGAGCACGCGCGAGGCGTAGGCCCAGTCGCCGGCGGCCTGCGCATGGCGAATCGCCTCGACCGCATCGCCGTGACGCTCAAACCAATGCGCGGCCGCGCGGTGTAGGGAGCCGACGACGGCGGGGTCCAGCCGCCGCAGCTCCAGCCGGAGAAAATCGGCGAACAGACGGTGGTAGCGGAACCACGAGCGCCCCACGTCGATCGCGGTCACGAACGCATTGGCCTCCTCCAGGTCGTGCAGGATGCGCAGGGATCCCGTGCGGCCGGTGAGCGCGTCGGCGAGCGGCCCGTTGACGCCGTCCAGCACCGCGGTACGCAGGAGCAGGTCGCGGACCTCCGGGGGCTGGCGGTCGAACACCTCCGCGTGCAGGAACCCCGCCACCGTGCGCTCGGCGCCGCAGAACTCGGCCGCGTAGCGGTCAGGATCGGGGTGTCCCGCCAGCCCGATCGTCGCCAGCCGCAGCCCGGCGGCCCAGCCTTGGGTGCGCTCGTGTAGCGCGGCTGTGGCGGCGTCCGAGAGCGCGCTGCCGCTGACCTTCAGCAGCTCGTGCGTCGCGGGCAGCGAGAAGCGCAGGTCCGAGCACCGAAGCTCGGTGAGTGTGCCGGCCAGCCGAAGGCGGTGCAGCCGCAGCCGGGGCGTGCCGCGCGAGAGCAGCACCACGCGCAGATGCGCGGGCGGATCCACGAGGAAGCGCTCGAGCGCGGCGAGGGCGTCGGCGGCCTGCAGCTCGTGGAGATCGTCGATGACCAGGACGGCGGGCTCGTCGATTCGCTGCATTGTGCGCAAGAGGCGCTCGATGAGCGCCTCGCCGCGCGGTTCGCCTCGAGCGCGGCCCCGGTCTCCCGCAGCGACCCCGTCGAGCGCATCGACCACGGAAGCCCAGAACCGCTGTCCGTCGCGCTCTTCGTGTGCGACGGTCGCCCACGCCGTACGCCCCGCCAGGCCCGCGTCCGCGACCCACGAGCGCACCAACCAGGTCTTCCCGCTCCCGGCCGGCGCCGACACGATCGTCACGCGGCCGGCTCGCGCGAGCCGTTCGAACAGGTCCCGCCTGGCGACGAGCGGCTCGTCGCCGCCGCTCCCCCACGCGCCGGCGGCCTCGGACGAGGCGTCGACGCCGGGGAACAGCGGCACGACCTCCGCGCCGCCGCCGGCTACCGCGGCTGAGGCTCCTCGGATCAGGCGGAGGTGTGGACTGCGTGTGTGCTGGCGGCTGCGAGGGAGGGCGTTCATGTGTGTTCGGGTCACCGATCGAAGAGGACCCAGCGAAGATCCCATGCCTCCCGAGCCTCGGACATACCGTTTTCCCTGAGCGGTGCGAACCGGTACAGGTCAACGCGATGTCGGGTCTGCCATACCCCGACCTCCGGCCGCCGTCCGCGTGCGGTCAGGAGCCGCGCCGATCACGCAGACGGTGCGATGGACGGTCACCCTCGGCGCTGGTGCAGTGCTGGCATGAGGGAAGCCTTGGCAGCGCGAGCCGGTGACTTCACGGCGCTTGCGGCGAGCGCGGAGCTGTCGTGCTGCGAGCTCGACACGAGCGCATCGGTCGTTCATCGCTGGCTGCGCCAGCACGCCCCCCACGACGCCGTCGCGGTCACCGCGAAGGGCTCGAGCGAGCCGCTCTCGCAGTGGAGTAGCCCGATGTTCGAGCTCCCCGCGGGGATCCGCTGGTCTTCGGCCGATTCCGTCCGGGCGCTTGCGCCCGGACGCCCGGTCGTGGCGACGAGCGGGGTGGCGGCCTCGTCGGGCGTCACGATTACGGTCGTCCTTCGACCGGGTCAATCGCCCCTGGCGCCCGGCACGGAGCGCGTGCTGCACGCCCTGGCCCGGGTCGTCGCCGCGCGTGCGGGCCGGACGCCACCGGCGACGGACACGGCGCCCCTATCGATCGCACACGCCATCGCCATCGAACGGGACCGGCTTACACGCGAGTTGACGGACCACTTCACGCAGCACCTGGAGACGATTCTCGGTCTTCTGCGCGACGACGCGGCATCCGACCACGCGGAGCGCCTCCATCGGGCCAAGGCCGGAGCGTCGCGCGCACTCGCCGACCTGCGCGAGCGACGGACGCTGTGGCAGCAGGCCCGACGGGTCGACGAGGCTTTCGCCCTGGTCGAGAGCGCGATCGGCCCGCTTGCCCGCACGGCCGGGGTCCAGCTCGAGTGCACGCTTGCCGGCCCGCCGCAGCGGGTGGTCGCCGACACCGTGCTCGAGGCCGCGTCGCGGATCACGCATGCCGGCCTCCTGAACGCGCTCGAACATGCGCACGCCACGCGCGTGCGCGTCGCGTGGTCGGTGACCGGCGACGAGCTCGCGGTCTCGGTCGTCGACGACGGTCGCGGCTTCGACGCGCGGCGCGTCGGGGGTGGCGGCCTGTCCGCGCTGCGCCGCCGCGCCGAGACGCTCAGCGGATCGCTGCACGTCGAGTCGGTGGCCGAGTGGGGCACGCACCTGCAAGCGCATCTGCGGCTGCACGCCGGCAGCGTCGCCGGCGTCGACGAGTCCGCGAGCGCACTCGTCAGGACCCTCGGCGACCGCGAGTTCGAGGTCCTGCGGCTGCTCGCCGTGGGTCACCGCAACCGCGAGATCGCTTCGGAGCTGACCCTCAGCATGCACACGGTCAAGTTTCACGTCGCGAAGATCCTCGAGAAGCTCGGCGTCCGGACGCGAGCCGAGGCCGCGGCCGTGGCCTTCGCCGCCGGCGTACATCCCCGCCCCCAACCCGCTCCGGTCGCAGCCGATGGCTGAGTCGCACGATGGGGACGGGCTCGGCCAGTTCCTGCGCCGCGCCGCATGCACGCGGCTGTTGACCGCCGCCGAGGAGCGCGACCTCGCCCGCCGCATCGAACGCGGCGACGCGCGCGCCAGGGAGCACATGATCGAGGCCAATCTCCTGCTCGTCGTATCCGTGGCCAAGCGCTATCGCCATCCCGGCATACCGCTCGCGGATCTGATCCAAGAGGGGACGATCGGCCTGATCCGCGCCGTGGAGAAGTTCGACCACCGGCGCGGAAACCGGTTCTCGACCTATGCCGTCTTCCTGATCCGCCAGTACGTGGCGCGCGCGGTGGCCGAGAAGTCGCGGCTCGTGCGCCTGCCGGCTGACGCCAACGCCCGCCTACGGCGCCTGCAGCGGCTCGAGCGCGATCTCCGGGCGCAGATCGGCCGAGCGCCGACGAGCGCGGAGCTCGCCGCGTCACTCGACATGACGCGAGCCGACGTCGAGCATCTGCGCCAAATCGCCGCCCCGGTCGCATCGCTCGACGAGCCCGCCGCCGACGGCGGCGCACCGCTGCGCGATGTGCTGCGGGACGCCAACGCTCACGATCCCTTCGAGGCCCTCGGCGACGGCCGATCGGTCCAGGCGCTGCTCGACGCGCTCTCGCCGCGACAGCGACAGGTGATCGTTCGCCGCTTCGGCCTGGGCGGGAGCGACGCGGCGTCTCCGGACGCGATCGCGCTCGCGCTCGGGATCACACGGGCGCGCGTGCAGCAACTCGAGAGCGAGGCACTCGAGCGGATGCACCGCCGGCTGCGTCCTCGTGACCTGCCGCCCGGCACCAGCCCGGCGCTGCGCCTGCAGGCCCTGCACGAGAGCCGCCGCGGCGGGCCGGACCGCGCCGAGGCGGCCTGAGTTGGAGCCCGTCGAGCGGCGTGTCCTGATCGTCGACGACGAGCCGCCGCTCGCCGAACTGCTGGCCCTCGGCCTGCGGGAGTTCGGGCTTACGCCCGGCGTGGCGCGTGATGGTCACGAGGCGCTCGCGGCGATCAGCGCCTTCCAGCCGGAGTTGCTCGTCGTCGATGCGCGGCTCAACCAGCTGTCGGGGCTCGAGGTCGTGCGGCGCGTGCGCGCGCTGCCAGGCCCGCGGATCGGCATCCTCGTCGCCGCCGGCGAAGCCGATCGGCTGAGTGGCTTCGCCGCCGGTGCCGACGACGAGATGCTCAAGCCGCTCGCGCTCGAGGAACTCGCCGCGCGACTGCGCGCGATCCACGCGCGCTGCCGCGCACCGTCTGAGACTCCGGAGCCGCCACTGTCCTACGGCGAGTTGACGATCGACATCGCCCGGCGGCGGGTCGAGGTCGCCGGGCGGGTGGTCGACGTGCGCCGGCGCGAGTTCGACCTCCTGCGGTTTCTGGCGCGCCACCCCGGCGAGGTCTTCACGCGCGACGAGCTGATCGCCCAGGTCTGGCGCGCCCCGGCCGGCGTGGACCCCTCCACCGTGACGGTGCATGTCCGCCGGCTGCGCCTGCGCCTCGAGCGCGACCCGTCACGGCCGCGGTGGCTCGAGACGGTTCACGGCGTGGGCTACCGATTCCGCCCCTGAGCGGTCAAGCGGCTCGCTCGAGTCCAGCCGCGCCGGTGGTGCGGCCACTCAGGGCGTGTCGAAGCGCGCGGACGAGCTCCGCGGCGCCCGCCGGCTGGTGCGCCGCGCCGAAGACGTAGGCGTCGGGGCGGATGAGCACCGCGGCCACGCGGTTCTCGTGCAGCCAGGCGGTGAGCGCGCCGTCGGCGTCCTTGACCCCGCGCGGGATCGACGGGTTCAGGGACACGACGACGCCGCCCAGCTCATCGGTCACGTAGGCGATCAGCTGAGGCTCGAGCACCTCGTCCGGGTCTCCCCCATCGATGAGCAACACGAACCCGCGGCCCACCACGTCATCGAAGCGGCCGGTCCTCCCGGCGACCTCCACGACGCCCTGGACCGCACGCTCCCCAGCCAGAAGAGCGATCGGCGACGGGGCGACGCAGCCGTCGCGGCCGATGCCCGGCATCACCCGCGCCGGTGGTTGGGCGCCGCTGCGGAACGCCCGGTCACGCGCGGCCGCATCGTTCGGGTCGAGCGTCGACGTGAGCATGCCCATCAGCATCGAGGCCCCGATCGAGGTCCGGTTCTGATAGCGGCGCTCGAGTGTGTAGCTGTCGAGCAGATCGTCGCCGGCGACGCCGCGCAGCACCAGGTCGAGCCGCCACGCGAGGCTGTCGGCGTCGCGCAGGCCGGCGCACAGACCCTCGCCCATGAACGGGGGCATGAGATGCGCCGAGTCGCCGGCCAGTAGGGCGCGGCCGGAGCGCATCGTCTCGGTCACGGCCGAGCCGAACTCGTAGACGGTCTGGCGCACCAGCTCGCCCTCGTCGGGCGTGAGGTGGTCCTCGATGAGGGCCCAGGCGAGCGCGGGATCGGAGGCGTAGGCCGCGCGATCGTCGCCGTCAAGGAGCATGAACTCCCAGCGCACGTAGCGGGTGCCGTTGTGCACGAAGATGTGGGGCCGGCGCGGATCGCCATACTCCGCCGCGACCGGCAGGTGGGCGACCGTTGCCATGTCGTGCGGCCGGACGTCCATCACCAGCCAGTCCTCGGAGAACCCGAGGTCGACCTGCCCGATGCCGGACGCGTCCCGCACGATGGAATGCGCGCCGTCAGCGCCGATGACATAGCGCGCGAGCACCGTCGCGGTCTCGTCGCTCGCCACCCAGTGGCCTGGCGTCGGCTCGGACCCGCGCCGGATCGTGAGCGCGACGCGATCGTCGTGCTGCACGACGCGCTCGCAGGCCCACCCGCGGCGCAGCTCGAGCGTCGGCTGCGAGCGCGCCGCGCGATCGAGGGCCCGCTCGAGCGCGGGCTGGTAGAAGAGGTAGTCGCGGCGCCAGCCCGAGGGGTGCGGAGACGACGTGTCGATCTCGACGGTCGGCTCACCGTCGGCCCCGATCCAGGCGACATGGTCGATCTCGCCGAGATCCTCGCGGAGCTCGTCCGCGATGCCGAGCCGCTGGAAGATCCGCATGGCCTCGCCGTCGAACCGGAACGCGCGCGGCAGCGCGTAGAGCTGCGTGTGCCGCTCGACCACGCAGACACGATGGCCGTGGCCCGCGAGCAGCGCGCTCAGCGCCTGCCCGACCGGGCCGTAGCCGACGATGGCGACGTCGGCTACGGTCGGTTCGAGGGTCATCAGGCCACGTGCTCCGGTGCGACCGGCACCGCCACGCCCGCCGGCGGATTCGGGTTCGGCGACGCGAAGTAGGGGAACGTGGTCGAGGCCGGCGACCACGGCGCGTCCACGCCGTCGCTGATCCGCGCGCCGTCGACGCCGCCGAGCATGAACGTGAACATCGTGTCCATCGCGTCGTCGTCGAGCCACCGGCCCCCGCACGTCTGGTGCGCACGGCCGGCCAGCGCAGCGTTCTCGATCTCGAAGTAGCTGTCGGTGGCGAACGGCTTGCTGACGTCCACCACCATGTAGTCGTCGAGCAGCAGATCGGTGAGGAGATGGCGCCCGTCAGGACCGAGCTCCCAATCCGTCTTGCCGTCCAGCCGATCGTAGACCGCGAGGTTGGCGTCGATCCGCGCCGCGTAGGCGGGACGGTAGTCGCCGCTCATGTGGAATGCGTCCTCGAGGTTGTAGAGGTCGCGCAGCTCGATCTCCAGGTTGACCTTGTCGAAGCCCTTCTGCGCCAGAAGGAAGTTCTTGATCTCCGGGCGGCCGAAGCGCTCGATGCGGATGGGGAGCGGGCCGGCGGCGATCGTCTCGGCGACGACGCCGAATAGCGGCCCGCGGCCGGCCTGGACCCACGGTCGCGTGTCGATTTCGACGACGATCCCAAGGAGGTTGAGGCCGGCCACGGCGTTCGTCCCGCGCTCGTTGAACTTGAGCTGTCCCGCCTGCACCGACTCGAGCCACGCCGACACGTCGAGGAAGAACGGGTCGGCCCGCTCGCCGGCGTAGACCCGCACGCCGTCGCCGCTCGCGCCCTGCGCATCGCCGACGACGAACCGGACGGTCTCGCCGGAGGGGGCCTTGCACCACCCGTCCTGCACCACGGTGCCGTTCGAGCCGGCGGGCCTGGGAGCGTCGAACCCGCAGTCGATCACGAGCTCCTCGGCCTCCGGCGCGAAGGGGAAGGATGCCCCCGAGATGGTGAGCGGCCGCAGCCGGAAGCGGCAGGTGATGGCCTCCGAGAAGTGTGCGCCGGGCGTGGCGGCGGGCTGCACGCCCATCGCCAGCACCAGGTGATCCGGCCGCTGCGGGCTGGGGAATACCCAGATGTCGGTGATGTCGCCCGCTGGGCCGGCGAGCGCCCGGGGCCCCGAGAAGTGATCAGACATTTGCTTCCTTTAGGTCAAGAGTCGACCGGCCGCCTGAGGCGGCCGGTCCATGTGAGTCGAGTGTGTGCGCCGAAACGGCCGCGACGGTTAGCTCGACAGGTACTCCGCGACGTCCTCGTACTGCCAGTCGTGCGCCGCATCGGGATTGATGACGGCGGCGCTGGGCACGGACGGAGACGGCTCGGCCAGCTCCTTGAGGTAGGCGTCGACCTTGGCCTCGAGGTCGCCGTCGCCCTTGGCGACCGCACGCTGGAACTTCAGCGCCTTCTCGTACCAGTCCGCGTTCTTGAAGATCTGGCTGTTGCTGAGGTTCGGGACGAAGTCGTAGCAGGCCAGGGTCTTGAGCTGACCGCGTGCGATGTACTCCACGACCTCGGCCGCCGTCGTATCGGGGCCGTCCGGGCACCCGACGCACTGGCCCCAGACCTTCAGCAGGTTGACCTTGCCGTTCAGGACGAAGTCGTCGAAGTACTTCGGCAGGCTGCCGTCGAACTGCGTGACGAAGAACAGGGACCAGCCATCGAAGTCCTGGGTCTTGGCCACGAACCAGCGCGCCGTGCGGATCAGCCCCAGCGCCGTGGTCGCCTCCGCGAAATTCGAGTCCGGCGGCGTCCAGCCGCCCGGCACCAATCCCGCCTGCAGCACCTCGAGGTCGGCGTCGGCCTTCAGCGGCCACATGCCGGTGAACTCCTTGACGGTGTTGCGCCCGGTCGTCTGCATGGTGAGGCCCGGGTAGCGCATTCCCCAGGCGTCGCCGCTCGAGCTGGGTCCAGCCACGTCGATTTGCGACACTAGTACTCCTTTGGTGGTGGGTTAACCGACGCTCCAATCGCGGCCGGTTCTTGCGAGTCGAGTTGTACGTCCGGACGGTGTGAAATCCCCTCGTCCGTCCGGTGTGATTCACTTACTGTGCAGGCCGGTCAGCAGCGCCGGATAGCCCCGAGTCAGCGAACCGCCATCGATGGCGATCGTGTGACCGGTGATCGAACCAGCTTCGTCCGACGCGAGGAAGACGGCGGCAGCAGCGATCTCTTGGGGTTTGACCGCCCGATTCGTCGGGATGATGCTCATGAAGAGCTCGCGCGTGGCCGGGTCATTCAGCTCATTGCGCGTCAACGGTGTCTCCACGAGCCCTGGCGCTATTCCGACGACACGGATACCGCGACCGCTGAGCTCCAGTGCGCCGCAGCGGGTCACCATGTCCACCCCGGCCTTCGCCGCGCAGTAGGCGACCTGCCCCTCGCCCGGCTGCTGTGCGTTGACCGACGAGATATTGATGATGACGCCGGGGCGGCCCTGCTCGAGCATCTGCCGGGCGCCGTGCTTGACGCCGTAGAAGACTCCGTCCAGACTCACCGCGTGGACCGACTTCCACTTCTCGGCCGGCAGCTCGGTGAGTGGTGAAATGAAGCCAAAGCCCGCGACGTTGACCACGATGTCCAGCGACCCGAACGCGTCACGCGCCGCACGCATCGCGCGTTCGACCTGACGCTCGTCCGAGACGTCCGCGATGCGCGCGATGGCATGATCGCCGAGCGCGTGCGCGGCGGCCTCGAGCCCGTCGGCATTGACGTCGCAGAGCACCACGCGCGCGCCGGCGGCGATGAACGCCGTCGCGATCGCGTTGCCGATCCCGGATGCGGCGCCTGTCACCACCGCGCCTCTTCCCTCCAACGGATTTGACCTCATGTTCAGAACCTCCGCTCGATCAAGCCGTCGAGCGCGTTCAGCCCCGGGACGAACAGGTATTCCCCGCCCTTGACGGTGACGAAAGTGGGGAGATCGAACACGAACGGTCGCTTGGCCCCGGGGACTGACAGCATCGAGCCTTCGCCGCCGACACCATTGAGCGGGTCCTGCTCGTCCGGATCGAGGCCGATGAACTCGCCGCCCTTCATCCACTCGTTCTGCACGAACTCGAACTGCCGTTCGATATCGGCGTTGATGAACATGTTGATCAGCCCGCGGTCGACGCCGTCGTCCTCAAGCGCCCCGTCCGGGAGCAGCGGGCCATACTCGACGCCGCGCCGGAGCAGCCGGTGCCGCCTCACCGCGGTCGCGTGTGTCAGCGGGGTGGCGCGCGGATTGCTGCGCCGCAGGTGCGCGCCAAGCGGACAGCGCAGGCCCGCGTCGTCGCCCTCATAGGTGAAGTCATTGCGACGCTCGGGATCCGCCGCGATCTCGGGATCGTCGGCGTCGGGCGAGAGATCCAGCGGACATCCGCTGCGCCAGCGACCGAGCAGCTTGGCGGCCACGAGCTCCTGGTGGTACTCCCCATCGGAGCCGTAGAGCGACCTCGCGGCCGTCACCAGGAAGCGCCGGAACGCGGCGACGTCTTGATAGAGCTTGCGGAAGACCAGATAGGTTCCGTTCAGTCTCAGCTCCAGCGGCTCGGGCGCCTGCGTACCCTCCGGGCCGACTTCGTCCTCGTAACCCAGCAGGAACTCGCCGGGCTTCACCGGACGCCACGTGTTGTCCGCCTCCAGCACCCCATCGCCGGGATAGTGCGGGGCAGGCCCTCCCTCGATCGCCGGCTGCGAGATCGGATCGGCATAACCGAAGTGCTGGCCCTCGGACCCGATCCCGTTCTCGTGCGCGAGCGCCTTCGTGTCCTGGACGAACCGGATCTCGATGCCGCCGACCGCCTCCAGCTCGGCGCGAAGGATCTGCATCGCCTCCTCGCGGCCCTTGTCTGAGTCGGTGCGAATCCAGGCCATCGCGTGGATGTCGGGGCCGCCGAGGCCGCCCTCCCAGTGTTCCGGCGCATGCGGCCCGACATCGCTGACCTCAGCTGCACGGCCTCGCATGCCGGCCCGGAACGCCTCGGGGAAGCTGTCCAGCGAACGCTGAGAGAGTCCGAGCGCCTTCAGCCCTTCGTAGGTGAAACCGATGTTAACCGTGAATTTTCTGGCCTGGTGCTCTTGTGAGCGCCCGTTGACGCGCTTGTACAGAGCTCGCAACCATGTGCGCGCGTTGGCGCCATCGTGGAATTTCAGGAAGATGTGGCGTCCGTACCTCATCAGGATCGGCTCCACGACGTTGTCCTGGATGTCGTGGAGGTGGTCCTTGAGGTCAGCGCCGGTCAGATTCCCCGAGGAAGTTGGGGCACTCATAAGGGTTGGATCTCCCGAGGTGGTGAGTCGACCGGCGCGCCATGCGCTGCCGGTCCTTGTGTCCCGAGTGTGCGCCCGGGCGGTGTGATCCACCGTCCCCCGTCCGGTGTGATTCGCCGCCGGCCTGCGCGAGGCGATCACACCGCCGGTGCGGTGCCTACTCACACCGGCCGGCGGGAGCGTGTTCGCAATGAAAGCGCTCTCGACCCTGACGATCTGCCGCTCACGCTGGGGGCGCATCAAAGCGTCGCTGACGCCGGCGGAGTGGCGGCGAGCGGCGGTGCTCGCCGCGATCGTCGTCGGCCTGCACGTCGTCGGCTTCTTCCTGCTGCTGGTCGTCGTGGTGCCGCACCACTACCGCGTCGGTGCCGGCGGCGTGTTCGGTCTCGGGGTGGGGATCACGGCCTACACGCTGGGCCTCCGCCACGCCTTCGATGCCGACCACATCGCCGCGATCGACAACACCACGCGCAAGCTCATGAACGAAGGCCAGCGACCGCTCAGCGTCGGGTTCTTCTTCTCGCTCGGGCACTCCTCGATCGTCTTCGCGCTCGGCGTGCTCGTCACCATCGGCGTACGCGGCCTCGACGGCGCGGTCGCGGACCGCAGCTCGACCCTCCACAAGGCCACCGGGCTCCTCGGACCTGTGGTCTCGGGCTCGTTCCTGTTGCTGATCGGGATCCTCAACCTCATCGTCCTGGTCAGCATCCTCGGAATCTTCCGCAGGATGCGCCACGGCCACTTCGACGAGGCTGAACTCGAGGAGCAGCTCAACCACCGCGGCGTCATGAACCGCTTCTACGGGCGCGCCACCCGCGCCGTGAAGAAGCCCTGGCACATGTACCCGCTGGGCTGCCTGTTCGGCCTGGGGTTCGACACCGCCACCGAGGTCGCGCTGCTCGTCCTCGCCGGCGGGGCCGCCGCCGGCGGCCTGCCCTTCTACGCGATCGTCTGCTTGCCGATCCTCTTCGCCGCGGGCATGTCGCTGTTCGACACCATCGACGGCGCCTTCATGAACTTCGCCTACGGCTGGGCGTTCGCCCAGCCGGTGCGCAAGATCTTCTTCAACCTCACGATCACGGGCCTGTCGGTCGCCGTCGCGCTGCTGATCGGCGGGCTGGAACTGCTCTCCGTGCTCGCCGACAAGCTCAAGCTGACCGGCGGCATCTGGGGCTTCGCGGCCAACCTCGACCTCAACGTCGTCGGCTACGCGATAGTCGGCCTCTTCCTCATCACCTGGATACTCGCGCTCGCCGTCTGGCGCTTCGCGCGTATCGAGGAACGCTGGAACGCCGCTGCCGCAGCAGCGTCGCGCTGACGGCCTGCGGGCGGCCGAGTTCGACGACTGGTTGCCGGCATGGCCGCGGCCGACGCATCGGGCGTCGCACCGCGGCCGTGCGGTGTCGGCCTCGGACGACGGGGTCAGTCCGTAGCGGGCGATGACGCCCCGCGTCCGCGGAGCCGGCCGGAGCTGCGCTGCGCCCGTGTGCCTATCCGGCCGAACGCGATGCTGAGCACGGTCACGATGCCCGCGACCCACACGGGCGCGTTGACGCCGAAGCCGATGCAGAACGCCACGCCCCCGAGCCAGGCGCTGAGGCCGGTGATGAGGCTGATGACGTTTTGGCGGCTGACCACGTTCCGTGGCTTGGATGCGGCTTGCATGGCTCTCCTTCGTTCGAGTGGCCACGCAGCATCGCCGCGCCCGGTGTGAGCGATCGTCACACCGACCGCACGACTCGGCCACGATCATCGAAGGCAGGTGACGACGAATCACCGGTCGCGGGCGGACGATCGTCTCGTCCCCCGCACCACACGAGGTAGAGAGATGAATCGCCGCTTCCAGTTTCCTCATGTCGTCGAGATCGTTCCGAACGGCGCGTTCCGGACCGGACGGCCCGTCGCCGGCCGGCGGTCGCAGCGCTCGCTCGTCGAAGCGTCGCTGCTGCGACGCCCGCAGCTCAACGAGCCCGAAGCGCATCTGAGACGTTAGGCGGCGACGACCGTGCACTCGGCGAGCGCGTCCGAGCGCCCGCGCGGCCCCCTTAGCCTGCTCGACGAAGGCCCAGGCCGTACCTGGGGCCGAGAGCGGCGACGGCGTTCCTGAGCTGTTCGCCGAGCTCGTCGAGTCGATCCGCCGCTTCGGGGCCGACGCCCGCGGTAATCGACGCGATCAGAGCGGCGTCCGCCGCCAGCAGGGGTGTCGCCACGGCGAACGCGTCCGCGAGCGTGACGCCGCGGTTGAAGGCCAGCCGGCGCGCACGGATCTCGGGGAGCTCGGCGAGGAACTGGCGCACCTCACCGGCCTGCTCGGGGCCGGCGAGGTCGAGGAGGCGGTACATCTCGTCGTCGGGGACGTTGGCGAGCAGGGTCTTGCCGGCGGCGCTCGTGTAGAGGGGGCGGCGGGCTTGGGCACGCGCGACGAACGTGAGGCTGGGTGACTCTTCGCCCACGTGGTCGACGAAGACGATGGCGTCCCCGACGCGTACCCCCACGAGGACGGTGCAACCGAGGGCCTCGGCGAGCTCGACCACGAACTGGTGATCGAGCGACAGCGCAGCCAGCTTGTTGGCGCGCCCGGCGAGGATGAACGGCCCTGGCCCGAGGTGGAACCGATGCTCCTCCTCGATGAGGTAACCGCGCGCGAGAAGCCCATTGGTGAGCTCCTGTACGGAGCTCTTCGCCGCGTTGAGGACGCCTGCCAGCTCCGCAAGGGTCACGCCGCGCGGGCTCAACGACACGGTGTCGAGGATCTGGACCACTCGGTCGACGGTGCGGTGCGGACGCGCGGGCATGTGGTCGACGCTAGCAACCAGCGGCGACGAGCCCGGATGGTCTTGACAAGCGACGACATGGCCACTACCTTGCCAGCAGCGTACGTATATCCGTTTTCTAATCCATATCTACGTATGCAGGAGAAAGGTTTCCACCATGACCGCAATCCCTTCCCCCGGCCCCAAGACCACCAGCAGCGGCGCCCCGCTGCCGCTCGTCGCGCAGCCCCAGGACGACCTGCTGACCGTCAACGTCAACGACATCCCGCTCCTCGAGGACGCCATCGCGCCCGGCATCCACATCAAGCCGCTGCGCCTGGATCCCGACCACGGGCAGGCGGTCCTCATGGCCACCATGGCGCCCGGCTGCGAGCTGCCGATCCACTACCACACCGGGACGGCCGAGGTGTACACGTTCAGTGGCCGCTGGGAGTACCGCGAGTACTCCGACCAGCCGCAGGTGGCGGGCTCCTATCTCTACGAGCCGGGCGGCTCGGTGCACACGTTCTTCTGCCCCGAGGACAACACCGAGGACACCGTCGTGCTGCTGTGGATGGAAGGCGCGCAGATCAACTTCGACGAGGACGGCAAGCTCGTCTCGATCAACGACGCCACCGCCATCCAGTACATCACCGAGAAGTTGTCCGTCGAGCAGGACACCGGCCCGGTTCCGTACATCTTCGCCGGCGGTGCCGCCGCTGTCGCCAACTCCTGACCTGGAAGGAGTGAGCACTCATGACGGCGGCATTTCACGGCCTCCGGGTCCTCGAACTGGGCCAGGTCTACCTCGGCCCGTACTGCGGGCTCCTGTTCGCGCAGATGGGCGCCGAGGTCATCAAGGTCGAGCCTCCCGGCGGTGAGCCCCTGCGCTTCCGCGCGCACGATCCGATCGAGTCGCACGAGTTCGTGATGCTCAACTCCAACAAGCGCAGCGTGATGCTCGACCTCAAGTCCGAGGCCGGTCATCAGGCGCTGCTCGACCTAGTCGAGACCGCCGACGTGCTCATCGAGAACTTCGCGCCGGGCGTCATGGAGCGCCTGCAGCTCGGCCCGGCGCGACTTCTCGAGCACAACCCGCGCCTGGTCGTGGCCTCCGGCAAGGGCTACGGGACCACCGGCCCGTACGCCCACATGTCGGCCATGGACATCACCGTGCAGGCGATGTCCGGCGCCGCCGCGGCCACCGGGCAGCCCGACGGGCCGCCGACCAAGTCCGGCGCCGCGTTCGTGGACTTCTCCGGCGGGATCCACCTGTTCGCGGCGATCACCGCGGCCCTGTTCCAGCGCGAGCGCACCGGCCGGGGGCAGATCGTCGAGGTCTCGATGCACGACACCGTCTATCCGATGCTGGCCTCGAGCCTGGGCGGCCTGCACAACAACCCCGCTCGAGAGCTGCCGGAGCGCACCGGGAACCGGCACACCGGGATGGCCGTGGCGCCGTACAACATCTACGACACCAGCGATGGCTGGCTGGCGATCATCTGCATGTCCGAGCGGCACTGGCGCGGCCTGGCCACCGCACTGGGCCGGCCCGAGCTGATCGACGATCCCAGGTTCCGCACCGCGAAGGACAGGGTCGCCAACATCGACGCGGTCGACGAGGAGGTGTCCGCCCACACCAGAACCCGGACGCGCGGCGAGCTCGTCCGGGACCTCCAGGCCGCAGGGGTTCCCTCCGCGCCGGTCAAGTCGATCCGGGAGATCGACAAGGACGAGCACCTGGTCGAACGCGGCATGATCCGCTACGTCGAGCACGCCGCGCGCGGACGGGTGCCGGTCCCCGGGTGCGCGCTGAGGCTCAGCGACTCGCCGGTGGGACCGCTGCGCGCCGCCCCGCCGCTGGGCCAGTCGACCGAGGCGATCCTCGCCGAGCTCGCCGGCCACGAAAGTCCCGCAGACGGAGCCGACACGGAGCCCGAGCATGTCCTTCACTCCTGAAGCCGGCACGCCCCTGGCGGCATATTACGCCGAGACGCAGCCGCGGACCGGCGCCGTCCTTTCGCGGCGCAGCCTCGGCACGCTGGACGCCGTGACGATCGGCCGTTACGCGCTGACCATCGGCGCCGCCGATCCATGCCACTACGACGCCGCGGCTGCGCGGTCGGCGGGTTACGCGGATGTCGTGGCTCCGCCGAACCTGCTCGCCGCGATGGTCGAATGGGGTGTCGGCACCCCCGAGGCCGAGCTCGGGTCCGACGGAACGCCCCACGACGGTGAGATCCCTCTCGGAGATGGACTCCGCGTGATGGGTGCCGGCGAAGAGATGGAGCTCCACAACCCAGCGGTCGCCGGCACGACGATCGTGCTCGAGACGACCCTCGAGTCGATAACGCCCAAGCAGACGCGTGCCGGCACCTGCGTGTTCGTCACCACGGTGAACAGCTTCATGTCGGCCGAGGGCGCCGTTCTCAACCGCAACCGGCGCACCGTCGTGTTGCTCGACCCCTTGGAGGAGTCGTGATGTCCACGACGTTCGAAGTCGGCGACGTGCTGCCTCGGCTCAGGCACACGGCGACACCCCTGCAGCTGTTCCGGTACAGCGCCGTGACCTGGAATCCCCACCGTATCCACTTCGACGCGCGCTACGCGCGCGAGGAGGGGCACGCCGGCGTCGCGCTGCACTCCCACCTCCGGGCGGCGCTCGCCTTGCGCTGCGTCACCGAGGGCCTCGGCCCGGAGTGGCAGGTCGCGAACGTCGCCTACCGGCTGCGCAGGCCCATCTACGCGCCGGTCGAACTGGTCTACACCGCCCGCGTGAGGACCGTCGAAGACGACGGCATGACCCTCGAGCTCATCGAGGAGCAGCCGTCCAGCGAGGTGGGCTTCGAAGGAACGGTGCGCGTGACGAAGACCGCGGCGGAGCGAGCATGACCGGAGAGCGCCCCATCCACATCGGGAACTGCTCCGGCTTCTACGGCGACCGCGCCTCGGCCATGGCCGACATGGCCCGCGCCGGTGGGATCGACGTCCTCACCGGCGACTACCTCGCCGAAGTGACGATGCTGATCCTCGGCAAGGCGCGCGCCAAGGACAGCAGCAAGGGCTACGCGACCACGTTCCTACAGCACCTCGACGCGGCCCTCGAGCCCCTCGTCGCGAACGGGATCCGGCTCGTCGTCAATGCGGGCGGACTCAACCCCGCCGGGCTGGCCGTCGCCACCCGCGAGCTGATCGCACGCCACGGCTACGACCTCCGGGTCTCCCACATCGAAGGCGACGACGTGTTCGACCGCCTCGACGCCCTCCAGCGATCCGGCCACTCGCTGCCGCACCTGACGAGCGGTGAGCCGCTGTCGTCGTGGCCACACGCGCCGCTGACGGCCAACGCGTACCTGGGCGGGTTCGGCATCGCGCGCGCGCTCGAGCAAGGTGCTGACATCGTGATCACCGGGCGCATCGCCGACGCCGCGCTCGTCATCGGCCCCGCCGCCTGGTGGTGGGGATGGAGCCCCCACGACCACGACGCCCTCGCCGGCGCCGTCTGTGCAGGGCACGTCATCGAATGCGGGCCGCAGGCGACCGGCGGCAACTTCTCCGGGTTCCGCGCCATCGCCGACCTCGTCCAGCCAGGCTTCCCGATTGCCGAGATCGCCGTCGACGGATCGTCGGTCATCACCAAGCACCAGGGCACCGGCGGAGCCGTCACCACGGACACCGTCACCGCGCAGCTGATCTACGAGATCGGTGAGCCGGCCTATGTCAATCCCGACGTGGTCGCGCATCTCGACACCGCCGAGCTGACCGACCTCGGCGACGACCGGGTCCAGATCCGCGGCGTGCGAGGTTCGGCGCCACCCGCGACGGCCAAGGTCGCGATCACCGCGGTCGGGGGATGGCAGAACAGCATGATCCTCGCGCTGACGGGTCCCGACCTCGACGCGAAGGCGGCCCTCGTCGAACGTTCCCTACGCCGCTCCGTCGCTGAGGTCGACGGGCTTTCCGCATTGACGATCGACCGTATCGGCGAGGCCCGGCGCGATCCCGAGAGCCAGAACTCAGGCACCCAGCTTCTCAGGATCGCGGTTCAGGGGACGAAGGAGGCCGCCGGGCGCGCGTTCTCGTCGCGGATGATCGAGCTGGCGCTCTCCAGCTACCCGGGGCTCTACGCCCTCGACCCTCCGCAGCCCGGGTCGGCGTTCGGCGTCTACCGGCCAGCGCTGCTCGACCAGGCGGCGCTCGCCCACACGGTCCACCACGCCGACGGCACGACGGAGACGATCGCCCCGCCGGCGGCCGGCGAGATATCCCGGCAGAACGCTTCGTCGCCCGCGCCGGCGCTGGGAGCTCCACCGCCCGAGGACCTTGTCTTCGCGCCGCTCGGCGAGATCGTGCACGCGCGCTCCGGGGACAAGGGCGGCGACGCGAACCTCGGCGTCTGGGTGCGCGACCGTCAAGCGTGGGAGTGGCTGCAATCGGCCCTCACCGTCGATGAGCTGCGACGGCTTCTGCCCGAGACGCGCGACCTGGCGATCTCGCGCTATGAGCTTCCCAACCTCGGCGCGGTCAACTTCCTCGTCCGCGGACTCCTCGGGTCCGGCGCGACGTCGACGCTGCGGCTGGACTCGCAGGCAAAAGCGCTCGGCGAATGGCTGCGTGCACGCACCACCAGGGTGCCGCGCTCCCTGTTGAGTGACAGCGCGGCGGATCGCGGTCCGAAAGCAGCGCCATGACGCTCGACGGCAAGACCATGTTCATCTCGGGCGCAAGCCGCGGCATTGGCCTCGCCATCGCCGTGCGCGCGGCGCGCGATGGCGCGAACGTCGCGCTCGTCGCGAAGACGGCCGAACCGCACCCCAGGCTGGAGGGAACGATCTACACGGCCGCCGAGCAGATCGAAGCCGCCGGCGGAGCGGCCCTGCCGATCGTCGGGGACATCCGTGACGAGGCGGCAGTGGAGATGGCGGTCACCCAGGCCGTGGAGCGGTTCGGTGGCATCGACATCGTGGTCAACAACGCCTCGGCGATCAATCTCGCGCGGACCGAGCAGCTCGAGGTCAAGGGCTTCGATCTCATGCACCAGATCAACGTGCGAGGGTCGTTCGTCCTCACCAAGGCCTGCCTGCCGCATCTGCGCCACGCCGCCAACCCGCACATCCTCACGCTCTCACCGCCGCTCACCCTGGACCGCAAGTGGCTCGGCGGCCACATCGCGTACACACTGGCCAAGTACGGGATGTCGCTGCTGGCTCTCGGCTGGGCGGAAGAGCTCCGCGAGGCCGGCATCGCTTCGAATGCGCTCTGGCCTCGGACGCTCGTCGCGACCGCGGCGGTGCAGAACCTGCTCGGCGGCGACGAAGCCATGCGGCGCTCACGGCGGCCCGAGATCTACGCCGACTCGGCCTACGAGATCCTCACCCGCGACAGCCGCGCGTGCACCGGCAACACATTCCTCTGCGAGGACGTCCTGATCGAAACCGGCTTGACCGACCTGTCCAGGTACGACCTGGTCGAAGGCGCCGAGCTCTCCGTCGACCTCTACGTCGACGATGTCAACCCCCCTGCGCCGGCGGCTGATTAGCTACAAATCGATCCGCCCCGCCGCATCCTTCCACCGGCGCCGAGACCGCTCCAACGGACGGACCACGCAGCCCGTCCGGGCGGGCGGCGAGCGCGGCAGCGAAGACGAAGCTCACCGCGATGACGTCGCGACTACATCGGACCGTCACGACCAGCATGGGCTGGCTCGTCGAGACCTGGGAGCAACCCTCGGGCTCCGACGCGTCCCAGGACGCGCAGCTCGTGTGGCCCGACCCCTCCGCGGCGCGCCTGCGCGTCGCGGTGCTCGACGGCGTAACGCCGACCCGGCGCTGCCACGAGGTGGTCGGTGTGCCCGGTCCGATGTATGCGGCGGCCGTCACGCGCGTCGCCCTCCAACGCGCGGGGAGCGGGCTGACCGACGGGGTGCTGGCGGCGAACCGCCACTTGCACGATCCCGCGGTCGCCCGCTCCCGTGACCAGGCCCAGACCTGCGTGACCGCCGCGGACGTCTTCCCGGACGGCCGGGTGGAGGTCGTCCGCGCGGGCGACTGCGAGGCGTGGGCGCGGACCGCAGCGGGCTGGCAGCCCCTCGGCACCGGAACCGCACTGACGCGCGCCACGGAGGCCGCGTGGCAGCGCTGGCAGGACGGCAACGCGCACGTGGACCGCGATCGCCGCCACGACGCCGAGGAGCATTTCCTCGGACGCGCGGACGCGTGGACGTCCACCGCGCTCGGTCGCTTCCCGCAGCCCGCCCTGCGCAGCTTCAGCTTGACCGGCGTCACGGAGCTCGTGGTGGCCAGCGACGGCGCTCGCCTCGTCGAGCGCGCGCTCGGCGACCTCGCCGGCTGGCTCGAAGGGCTGCGCGCGTGGGAACAGCGGCGCAGGCACCTTTGGCGTGCGGCAGAGAAGGCGCACGACGACGTGACCGTGGTCCGGCTGACGCGAGCCAGCCAGGCGGCGACCCTCGCCCTGGCCGCGTGATGTCCGCTCCGATCCGCGTCGAAACGCTGAAAGACCCGGCGCACTACACGTCCGCGCAGGTCGAGCGCGCGAAGCGGATCGCACACGCGCTCGCGCGCGGCCGGCTCGTGCTGTGCGAGCCACCACGCGGGCGCTGAGCCTGACGCCGGCGAGGGGTTGGCGCCAGCCCGACCGGCTCGGACGTCAGCCCGTCCCCCGCTCGGCCGGCGCGATCTCGACGGGCGGCACGGCGATGCCGAACTCGCGCGTCGATGCCACGCCGAATCCGATCGCTTCGGTCATGCGGACGCGATAACACCTGCCATGCGTGGCATCGCGACCCGCTCGAGACCGTTGCGCGAGGCGCTCGGCGCGCCTACGAGGTTTCGTCGCGGCAGGCGAGCTCGCCGTCGCCTGCTTACGCCGAGGTCCCGCTGGAGCGGTGAGCGGCACCGGGCCGCCGCGCGCCTATCTGAAGCTCCGGACCGTTCGCGGCGTGGGGTGCCGGTTTGGCTCCTGAGCACCGCCGGCGACCCGGTGCGCGGTGGCGATGACGCGCCGCAGCGGTGAGATGTCGGCCTGGTGCCGTGGCCGCATCAATTCGAGGAGAAGCGGTCCGGACTCGTCGGCGGGCCGGGAGCGCCCCCAGCCGAGCCGCTGGAACTCGGCGGCGGCGCCCACGGGAAGAAGCACGCTCACGCTCCAGCGCGGCCGGTTGCGCACGGTGGCGAACTCACGCATCTCGACGCCGGCGCCGCCGTCGAGCGGCAACCGGACGAAGAGCCCGGCGGCGTCGGCGTCGAGCCGACTGTCGCCGATCGCGACAGCAGGCAGGGTCACCGCGAACCGAAGCAGGTGCGCGCGCAGGGCTGCGAGCTCCGCGGCCGTCGCGTCGCGGTCGCCGTCGGCGACCTCGCGTTGCGGCATGGGTGACGTGGGCCGCGGCCGTGGGCGCGCGACGAGGCGGCCGCTCGGCGCGCCCGCGGGATCGGCTTGTGCGCGTTCGTCGCGCGGCGTCTGTCGCGGTTCGCGACTCACGTGCCGGCCTCGATCAGGCGCTCCGCGACCTGCGGCGGCGTCGGCAGACGATCGGGCAGTGGCGCCGGCGGCGGCGCCGGCCGCTTTGCGCCGCCATGATGTCCGAACAGGCTGGCTTTCAGCAGCCCGATCAGGAGCGCGCGCTCGGCGTCCGTGGCGTCCCGGCGCTTGCCACGACGGCTCCCGCAGAAGCGGTCCCACGCTTCGGCGAAGCCTGGGCCGTTCTCGCGCACGCCGTAGCGGTGCGCGCCGAGCAGCGGGCACATCCCGTGGCCGTCGGCGTAGGCCCCGGTGATGATGCGCTCTCGCGTGACGGCGGCGAGCATCGCCGCGCTCAGCGGACGCGGCAGGCGCGCCACCGCCGCGGCCAGGAGCTCCGTGGTCGTCGGCTCGGTCATACGAACGTGCTCGTCGCGTCGTCGTCGGGGCTTGTAGGCCTGATTGGAGCGCAGCGGCCGATGTCGTCGACCATCGCAGTGGCCAGCTGACTGCCGATGCAGCCGCGCTCCACGAGGTCGGCCAGCGTGACGATCGCCTCGCTGAGCGCGTACCGATCGTGCAGCGAGGCCGCGCGCGCGAACACGAGCGCGTCGCACGCCTCGCGGATACGCGCGACCTCCTCGACCCTGGCGCGCCCGAAGCACGTCTCCAGCGCCTCCATGATCCGCCCATATGCCTCTGCTCGCCCCGGTGTCATCGATCTCCATCTCCGCTTTGTTGAGTACGGAAATCGTGCGCGTGACACCGGACCCCGACTCCCCGCCGTTGGCGTAGCGCGGTCCACCCGTTCGGGCAGGCGGGCGAGCGCCGCCGCCCGCCCAACCTCGGACTGCGTTGCTCATCCCCAACCAACGGAGGTGCTTAACCGCATGACCATGCGACGCTACGCAGTAACCCTCACGATCGTGATCGCGCTGCTCATCACGGCGATCGCCGTCGCGACCAGCGGCTCACGCGACATGGCGCAGGCCGCCGACAAGACAGCGACAGCGACGGCGACCGCGACCGCGACGCCGGACTCGAGCAAGACGTCGGACAGCTCGACCTCGGACGACGACTCGACCTGGGGCGACAGCTCTAGCAGCAGCACCGACGACTCCAGCTCGGACGACTCGGAGGGCAGCATCGGTTCCAACGGCTCCGACAACGGCGGCGGCACCGTCCTCGACGGCGTCGGCGACACGGAGAACGTGGACGCCGGCAACCGCCTGAGCTCCGCCAAGGTCCTCCGGCAGAACGTCAACGACTCCGAGGAGGAGTACACCCGCTACTGCTTCAAGGACGGCATCCAGAGCCTCAACAAGGGCGAGGCGAGCCAGTTCGCCGTCCTCGGCCCCGATTCGGGCAATGGTGTGGAGGCCACTAACGTGCGCCTCGACGAGAACCACGACAACTGCGTCATCGCCGGCTTCGAGAACGGCACCGACCTCAAGAGCTACACGGTGGCTGCCGTCGAGGGCGGCGTGGTCAAGAACCGCGACGGCCAGAAGAACATCGCGGACTCCGTCTCGCTCGACAACGCTCGCAGCACGAACAACCGCACGTCCGGCCCTGACCTGGTCCGCGTGAAGCTCTCGAAGAACCTCAACCGGGCGCAGTTCATCTTCGACGAGAACCTCGAGAAGGGCTCCGGCAACGCCGGGGACTTCGGGTTCTACTCGAAGGCGGGCGGCTACCACACCGGCTCGAACGTGGTCTCGGTCTACAACAAGACGGTGACCGTCTCGTTCAACACGAACGACCAGGTCGACACCGCGCAGCGGTTCGTGGTCACGGGCGGCGCCATCCAGGACGCCTCCGGCACCGCGAACGTGCTGGGCACGACCAGCGGCCGCACGGACGCCGCGGACCTGACCAGCGTCAGCCGCGACAGCTCGGACACGGAGTACACCTACAAGTTCGACGAGAACGTCGACAACCTGAGCGCGTCTGACTTCCTCCTGTACACCAACGACGGGACGGAGATCCAGGCCGACGACATCACCACGGACGGCGATGAGGTTCACGCGAGCTTCTCGCGCGACATCGAGGACTATCCGAAGGACATCGTCCTCGCGGCGATCAACTCGTCCGATGACTCGGCCAACGGCGATAACACGAGCGACAGCTCGGACGGCGACACGCCGACGATCGGCGCGGTCAGCGTCCGCTCATCGAACGTCACCCGCTCCGGCCGTACCACCGGTCCGGACCTGGTCAGCGTGTCCAAGAACGCCGACGACCGTCGGATCACGCTCACCTTCGACGAGAAGCTCGACGATGGTGACAACACGACCGACGCGTCGGGCATCTACCTCGCCACCAGCGACAACCGCCTGGTCGAGGCCGATCGCATCCTCTCGATCGACAACAAGAAGGTCTACGTCAAGGCCGACAAGACCGACATCAAGTCGCTCGTGGGCGTCGTCATCGAGTCCGGCGCCGTCTCCGACGAGGCCGGCAACGACAACCCGCTCACCACCAAGGTGTGGGGCAGCGGCGACGTCGACAACGGCTCCTCGAGCTCGCTGTACTCGAACTCCAGCACCTGAGCCTCGGCTCACTGAAGTTCGGCACCAAGAGGCCCCGGCGACTCGTCGCCGGGGCCTCTGCCCGTTCATGGGAAGCGCCCGAACCAGGCGATCGACGATCCGACGCCCAGCGACAGCGCCAGCAGCGCCGCCCCGGCGAACGCCGCCGTCAGCTCGCGCCGCTCGCGCTCGACACCGACCGTGGAGCCGAGGCGCGAGTAGGAAGCCACCAGGCTCTCGGCGTCCTGGGCGCCGACGAAGCGCCCGCCGGAGGCTCGCGCGATCTTGCGCAGCGCATCGGGGTCCGGGGGCACCGGGATCGACCGCTCCCGCCCTCGCTTGTTCGTCACCTTCACGACGCCTCCCTTGGTGCCGAGGGCGACGGTCGAGACGGGCACGTGCGCCGCGGCCGCGCGCCGAGCAGCCTGCAGAGGGTCGACTCCCGCGGACGCGGACCCGTCTGAGAGCAGCACGATCGCTCCGCCCTTGCCTCCGAGGCTCCGAAGCGCCGCGTCGATGCCGTCCCCGGTCGCCGTGCCGCCCTGCGACTGCAGGCCGGCGAGCGCGCGGCGGACCGCGTCGCGGTCCTGCGTAGGCCCGGTGAGGGTGGTCGCCCGATCGTTGAACGCCACCGCGCCGACACGGGCGCCCTTCGGCAGGCGCGACAGGAAGGCGTCGGCCGCGGCCCGCGCCGCGGACAACCGGTCCGGCGACACGTCGTGAGACTGCATCGAGCCGGAGATGTCGGTGACGAGCATGACCTGCGCGCCCTTGCGGTGCACGTGCACCCAAGTCTCCGGCCGCGCAACCGCGAACACGAGCAGGATCCCCGCCGCGAGACCGAGCGTCGGCGGGACATGGCGCCGCCAGCCCGCCTGGTTCGGGACCACCGAGTTGAGCAGGTCGAGGTTGGTGAAGCGCACGCTGAACCGGCGGCGCGCCCGCTGGAAGACCAGGTAGGCGACCAGCGCGAGCGCCGGGAGCAGCAGGACGGCCAGCAAGGCCGGCGTCTGGAAGGTCATGGCGTACCTCCAGCCGCCCGCGTGACCGGTCCGCGCAACGCCGCGGCCAACACGCGCAGCCACGGCCCGCCCGTCGACAGGGCCACATGGTGAGCCCCTGCGTGGCGCAGCGTCCGCACAAGGCGCTCGCGTTGGTCGGCGGCCGCGCCGGCGAACGCGGCGCGGACGCGCGCATCCGAGGTGTTCACCAGACGCTCCGCGCCCGTCTCCGGATCGCGAAGGGAGACGTGACCCACTGCGGGCAGCTCATCCTCGCGCGGATCGCGGACCTCCACGGCGAGCACGGCATGGCGGGCGGCGAGCCGCCCGAGCGGCGCGGCCCACGCCGTGTCGCCGAGGAAGTCGGACACGACGACGACCAGACCGCGGCGGTTCGCGACACGGTCGCACGTCATGAGTGCGTCGGACAGCTCGGCGGTCGCCGAGCGGTCGGGGCAGCGCTCACCGCGCAGGGCGAGCAGGAGCTGCGTCTGGCCCGTCCGGCCCTGGTGCGGCGGCAGCAGCCGCACACGCTCGCCGGCGACGACCAGGCCGAGCCGGTTGCCGCGGCGGCCGCCGAGCCGGCCGACCACGAGCGCGACGCCCTCGGCCACGTCTGCCTTGCTGCGGTCGGCCGTGCCGAACTCCATCGAGGGCGTGGCATCGAGCACGATCCACGTCTCGAGCTCGCGTTCGGCGACGTGGACACGCACGTGGGGCTCGCCCGTGCGGGCGGTCGCCGCCGGGTCGAGGTGGCGGACGTCGTCACCGTACGCGTACGCTCGCAGTTGCTCGAGCTCGCTCCCCGCGCCCGGCAGCGCAGCCGGGCGCTCGCCGGGCATGAGCCCGCTGACGCGGCGCACCAGCGCGAGGTCGAGCGCGTCGACCAGCGCGGGCTGGATCGGCCCGGGTCCCAACCGCCCGGGTCGCAGCGCGGTGCTCATGCCGCCGCCGTGAGTTCGACCTGCGGCGGCGCCAACGCTTCCAGCACCGCGGCAAGGAGTTCGTCGGCGGTCACTCCGTCGGCGAGCGCGTCGTAGCTCAACACGATCCGGTGGCGCAGGACGTCGTGGACGAGGTGCGTGATGTCGCGACCGACGACATAGCCGCGCCCACGCAATAGGGCGAGCGCGCGCGCGGCGTGGACGAGCCCGATCGCGCCGCGCGGCGATGCGCCATGCGCGATGTAAGGCGCGATCCCGCCGAGACCGTGCTCGGCCGGGGCGCGTGTGGCGTTCACCAGCCCCACGACGTATGCGCAGATCCGCGGATCGACGTACACCTCGCGCGTGACACGCTGGAACGCGACCAGGTCGTCGAGCGACAGCATGGGCCGCACCACCGGCGTCGGCGCCAGCGATCGGTTGAGGACGGCGGTCTCCTCCGTCGGGTCGAGGTGGCCGACGACGATCTTCAGCAGGAAGCGGTCGAGCTGCGCCTCCGGCAGCGGGTAGGTGCCCTCGTTCTCGATCGGGTTCTGCGTGGCCAGGACGAGGAACGGATCGGGTACGCGGTGCGTCCGCCCGGCGATGGTGACCTGGCGCTCCTGCATGACCTCGAGCAGCGCGGATTGCACCTTCGCGGGCGCGCGGTTGATCTCGTCCGCCAGCAGTAGGTTCGTGAACACCGGCCCGAGCTCGACGTCGAACTCGCCGTCCTGCGGACGGTAGACGCGCGTGCCGACGATGTCGGAGGGCACGAGATCGGGGGTGAACTGCACGCGCGCGAAGCTGCCGCTCAGCGCGCGCGCGAGCGTGCTGACCGTCAGCGTCTTGGCCAGGCCCGGCACGCCTTCGAGCAGGACATGCCCGCCGGTGAGCAGCGCGACCAGCACGCGCTCGACCATCGCATCCTGGCCGACGATGACCCGTTTGACCTCGAACAGCAGCACCTCGAAGGCGTCGCGGGTGCTGCCGGCGAGCTCGGTCGCGAGCGCGTTGTCTTGCGCCGCGACGAGGCGGTCGTCGGCGGGGAGTCGGTACGCATCGTCCATGGTGACCTCCATGAGAACGTTGGCTTGAGGGATACGGACCGAACGCTCGGCGAAGCAGGCCGCGCGCTGAGTCCGACATCCCCGACCCTATGTCGCGCGGCGCGCGCTGGGCCGTCCTACGAGCAACGTTCACCGTGAGGTAAGAAACCGCAAGAGAGCAGGCCGGACTGGCAGTGTCAGGTATGCCATACCCCCAGGAGCCCTCGCGGCAGGGATGATTGGGGTATCGCAATCTCTGTCCTCGTGGTGGATGACGATCCTACGTTCCGCCGTCTGGCGCGCCTGCTGCTGGCTGCCCACGGCCTGGACGTCGTGGCCGAGGCCGGCTCGGTCGCCGACGCGCTCTCCACGGCGCGGCGCGTGCGACCCACCGCCGCGCTCGTGGACGTTGAATTGCCCGACGGCGACGGATTCGCGCTCGCGAGCGAGCTGACAGCCCTGGACTGGTCACCGCGCGTGGTCGTGACATCGGTGCAATCGGGCCGTCGCTTCCGCGCCGAAGCGGAGCGCAGTGGGGCCGAGGCGTTCGTCCTCAAGGCCGACCTGGCGACGGCGCCGCTGGCCGCATGGCTGGCCGTGGGGTAGCGAGGCTGCGGTGCCCGGGAGTAGGCTCGCAGCCATGACTGCGCCGCGCCGCGTCGTCATCGGCGAGGATGACGTCCTCCTTCGCGAGGGCATCGCTCGTGTGCTCGCGCTGGGGGGCTTCGAGGTGGTCGCCGAGGCGGGCGACGCCGACGATCTGCTGCGCAAGGGCATGGCCCACCGGCCCGATCTGCTCGTGGCGGACATCAGCATGCCCCCGCACCGCGGAGATGACGGCCTCGTGGCGGCCATCGACGTGCGCCGGCAACGACCAGACACCTCCGTGCTCGTGCTCTCGCAGTTCTACGAGGAGCGCTACGCCACCGAACTGCTGGCCGACGGCGCGGAGGGCGTCGGCTACCTGCTCAAGGAACGCGTCAGCAACGTCGACGAGTTCGTCGACGCCGCGATCCGAGTCGCCGAGGGCGGGAGCGCACTCGATCCCGAGGTGATCGCGCGGATGCTCGGACGCCGCAGCAAGCGCAAGAGCATCGCCGCGCTGAGCCCGCGGGAGCTCGAAGTGCTGGCGGCGATGGCCGAGGGCAAGTCCAACCGCGGAATCGCGGGGGATCTGGTGATCAGTCTCCCGGCGGTCGAGAAGCACATCACCCGGATCTTCGGGAAACTGGGGGTCGACGCCGTCGATACGGAGCATCGACGCGTGCACGCCGTGCTCACCTACTTACGCGAACGGTGATGGCCCGCCGAGCAACCGCCACTTAGGCCTCGCTCTCGCCCGGCCGCGCCACATCGATCGTCGACGTTCAGCGTTCTCGGGCGCGGTCGGTTCGTGCCCTGCGAGCCCCCTCCACGCTGACCCGGTCCGGTCGGCCGGCCACACGGGGGAACGCATTTCCGCCCTGCGTGGGGTATGGCTAGCCCGACTCGTCCTGACGGCAGCGTGTCCGACGACGCAGGCGAGCCCTCGGCAGGAATCCCCCCAGCCCGCATGTTGCTCGCATCCGAGCCCTGGGACAGTGGAAGTGTTCCCGAACTCCTCCAAGGGCCATGACGATGATCACCTCCTCCACCCGCCGCCCCGCCTCGCACGCGTTCAAGGTTCCGGTCGTGCGCGAGCTACCCCCGCGGCCCCAAGCCGCCACCGACTCAACCTGGTGACGAGCGGTCGCGGGGCCCGTAGCCGCGGCGCGCGACGCCTCGACAAGACGATCGCGCTATCGGACTTCGTCCTTCCCGGCCGCCGACCGACTGCGTTGAGCAACCACTCCGGCGGGCTCTCCTCCAGCTCGCGCAACCGCGCCGCCCGTGGCGACGCAACCGGGCGCTCGTCGTCGTGGCGCTCCTCGTTGAGCTGCGCGACCCGTTGGGCGGCCTGAACAAGCAGCTGCGCGACTCGTGGGCGGCTGAGCCCCATCAGATCTGCAACGTCCTGGTGACGGCTGCTCTGGGAGTGCATGACGACGACCTCCTGCAACAGCGGCGGCAACTTCTTGAGCCCTCTTCGACCGCGTTCCCGGAGGTAGATGCATGTGCATCTGTCCCCGTATCTGTCCCCGTGGCGCGGGACCGCTCAGTCCGGTTATCGGCGGAATCGGCCGATACCAGGGACTTTACGAGGGGTGAGCGACGGGACTCGAACCCGCGGCCGCCGGGACCACAACCCGGAGCTCTACCAACTGAGCTACGCCCACCAAGCGACGGTGAGTCTAGCGGTGATCTGGGTAGCTTCGGGCGTGCGTTGCTTGCGCTCACTTTCGATGACGGCCCGGACCCGCGGGGGACGCCTGCGGTTCTGGAGGCGTTGGAGGCCGTCGGCGTCACCGCGACGTTCTTCGTGCTCGGGGAGCGGGTGGTGGCCCATTCCGCGCTGCTGCGCCGCGTGATCGAGGCCGGACACAACCTCGAAGTGCACGGGTACGAGCATCTGCGACACCCGGAATCCACGCGCGAAACGGTCGCGCGAGACCTCGACAAAGCGCTCGACGTGCTCGCGGACGCGGGAATCGAACCCACCCGCTGGCGGATTCCGTGGGGGCATCTTGCGGCCTTCACGCCGCCGCTCGCGCGAGAGCGGGGCCTCGACATCGTCGGGTGGACGAGCGACACGCATGACTGGAGAGGCGACAGCGCGAGCGCGATGGTCGAGACGCTGCACCTCGAATACGGCGGGATCGTGCTCGCCCACGACGGCATCAGCGTCGGCGCGCGCCGCGACACGGCCCGGGCGACCGCCGAGCTCGTGCCGCTGCTCGTCGAGAGGGCGCGGAGCGAGGGGCTTGCGCCTGGCCCGCTCACGCCAACCTGGCCTGTTCCGATCCCGGTGGGGAATCCGAACTTCCATCCTGGGGTAGTGCAGCCCGCGTGACCGCCCCTGCTCTCGCCGTCCGCGATGTGCTCAGCGAAATCGCCGCCAATGCGGCGGCACTCGACGCGCAACCCGCCTTCCCCCACGGCGCCTTCCGCGCGCTCAAGGACGCCGGCGCGCTGACGCCCCCACCCACCCACGAGCAGGAGTGGGGACTGGTGCGACGCGTCGCCACGGCCGACGGCAGCGTCGGGCGGATCTTCGAAGGGCACCTGAACGCCTACGAGCGGCTGCAGCTCGACGGCATCGACCCCGAGGAGCATCTGCTCGGCGTGTGGGGCGCCGATCCGCTGCCGCACGAGGGCACGGCGGCATACGTCGAAGACAACGCGCTCCACGGCGAGAAGGTGTTCTGCTCGGGGGCGGGTGGGCTCGACCGGGCGCTCGTCATCGCGCGCGGCGAGCTCGTCTACGTCGACCTGCACGAGAACGTCGAGATCGACACGACGTGGTACCGCTCGCATGGGATGCGGGCGTCGGAGAGTCACCGGGTGATCTTCCACGCGGCGCCCGTCCTCGCCACGCTCGCCAAGCTCACCCGCGAGCCGTACATCAGCGGCGACGCCATCCGCACGGCGGCCTGCTGGGCGGGCGTCCTGGACGCGGCGGTCGAGGCGACGCTCCAAGACCTCGGCGCCAAGCCGGAGACCGATGAGCTGCGCGCGCTGGCCGCGGGTAACGTCATCATCGCGCAGGCGACGATCGACCGCTGGTTCGAGCACGCCGCGCACACGACTCCCACCGCAAAGCTCTCGATCGGCCTCCGCCACGCGGTCGCAACCGCCGGAGCGACGATCTTCGACGAGGCGAGCCGAGCGACCGGGAGCCGGCCATTCGCGGCGGGCGCGCAGCTGGACCGGGCGCGCCGGGACTTCGAGCTGTTCGTGCTCCAGCACCGGCTCGACCCGTTCGTGGCGCGGCTCGGACGTCAGGCGATCGAGGCGTCCCGGTCGTGAGCCGACGCCTCCGCCCCGCGTTCTTCGACGAGATCTACGCGGCCGATCCGGACCCGTGGAAGTTCGAGACGAGCGCGTACGAGCAGGCCAAGTACGACGCGACGATCGAGGCGCTGCAACCGCAACGCTTCGCCAACGGACTCGAGATCGGGTGCTCGATCGGCGTTCTGACGCAGCGGTTGGCGGCGCTCACCGACGACCTGCTCGCGATCGATGTCGCGACCGCCGCGCTGCAACGAGCCGAGGCTCGCGACCTCCCCGATGTCACCTTCGAACGCCGCGAGGTGCCGGAGGAGTTCCCCGACGGCGCCTACGACCTGATCGTGATCTCGGAGGTCATGTACTACCTCGACCCACCCGCCTTCGACGCCACGTGCGACGCGATCGAACGGACGCTGAACGGGACGCTCCTCGCCGTCCACTGGCGGCCGGACGCGCCCAGTTACCCCCTGACGGGCGACGCGGTCCACGAGCGTCTGCGACAACGCTTCGGCAAGCCCGTCTACAGCCAAGGCACCTCCAAGTACAACCTCGATCGCTTCGCCGTATGCGGGTCGTGATCGTCGGCGGCGGGCCCGCCGCATTCGCCGCCGCGCGCGGCTACAGAGCCGCGAACGGCGAGGGGGACGTGACCATCCTCACGCCGGAGCTGACACCGCCCTACACCCGCCCCGCGCTCTCGAAGGAGTTCCTGCGCGGCGAGCTCCAGGATGAAGACGTCCCGATCGAGCCGGCCGGCTGGTACGAGCAGCACAAGATCGCCCTCCGGCTCGGCACGGAGGCCGACACTCTCGACCCCGCCCAGCGCACCATCACGCTCGCCGGCGGCGAGACGCTCGCCTACGACGCATGCGTGCTCGCGACGGGCGCCGAGCCGAAGGCGCTCCAGGTCCCGGGCGCGACCGAGGAGTGGGTGCTGCTCCTGCGCAGCCTCGCCACAGCCCGGGTCCTGCGCGATCGCGCCGCGAACTCCACCAGCGCGGTCGTCGTCGGCTCCGGCTTCATCGGTTGTGAGGCTGCGGCCTCGCTGGCGATGCGTGGTGTCAACGCCACGCTGGTGACCGACGAGGCGATCCCGCACGAGACGCGGCTCGGCGAAGCGGCCGGGCGCAGGATCAAGGGCTGGCTCGAGGAGCTCGGCGTCGAACTGGTGCTCGGCGGCGGCGTCGAGACGATCAGCGACCACGCGGTCCGTGTTCCCGGCCGGGAGCCGATCCGCGGCGACCTGGTTCTGATGGCCGCGGGCGTCCAGCCCTGCGCGGGACTGGCGAGCGACGCGGGACTCGAGCTCGAGAACGGTCGCGTCAAGACCGATGCACAGATGCGCACGTCGCACGAGCACGTCTACGCCGCCGGCGACGTGGCGTTCGCCTACAACGCCGCCGCGGAACGCCACCTCGCGGTCGAGCACTGGGGCGAGGCGCTGAACATGGGCGAGGTCGCCGGGAAGACCATCGCGGGCGCGCCTGCGCAGTGGGACGTCGCCCCCGGCTTCTGGTCGACGATCGGCGAGCACACGCTCAAGTACGTCGCCTGGGGCGACGGGTACGACGAAGCGCACCTGGTCGACCACGGCGCCGGCGCGTTCACGGTCTGGTACGCGAAGCAAGGCACGACGGTCGGCGTCCTCACTCACGACGCCGACGAGGACTACGAGAACGGCCGCGAGCTGATCGAGACGAAGGCGCCGCTGAAGTGAGGGCCTGCGTCGTCGTCCCCGCCCGCGATGAGGAGGAGCTGATCGGCGCATGCATCGCGGCGCTCGCCGGCCAGCGCGGCGTCGCGCGCGAGGACTACGCCGTCCTGCTGGTGCTCGACCGCTGCACCGACGCGACCGAGCAACGCGCCCGCGAGGCCGCGGGAACGCTGAACCTGCAGATCATCGAGGCCCAGGAGTCGGGCGTGGGCCACGCCCGCCGCCAGGGCATGGACCTCGCCGCAGGCCTGCTCGAGCCTGACGGCCTGATCGCGACCACCGACGCCGACTCCGAGCCCGCGCCGGACTGGCTGCGCGCGCAGCTCGACGCCGTCGCGGGTGGAGCGCGCGCGATCGGCGGGCGGATCCTGCTCGGCGCGCACGACCTCCCTCCCGCCGCGCTGCGCCGGCGTGAGGCCGACGCCGCGATCCGCCAGGCGGCGCTGGTGGGAGCGGGCGCGCGCGAGCATCACCAGTTCAGCGGCGCGTCGCTCGCCGTCACGGCCGCGACGTACGCCAAGGTCGGCCGGATGGAGCCGCGCGCGGCGCTGGAGGACGAGGGCTTCGAGCGCGCGCTGCGCCGGCACGGGGTGCCGATCGAGCGTCTCGCAGCGGTGCGCGTGACCACGTCGGGGCGGCGATTCGGCCGCACGCAGCGCGGGCTCGCGGTCGACCTGCGCCGCAACAGCTGGCTCGCGGAGCGCAACTACCGAGCGAGCGAGTTCAGCCACGACGAGCTGCGCGCCGTCAAGGACCGCCGCGTGTCGGTGATCCTCCCCACGCGCGAGGTCGCCTCCACGCTCCCGCACATCCTCGACGCCCTCGAACCCCTGCACGACCTGATCGACGAGCTGCTCGTCGTCGACGCCGACTCAGCCGACGGCACGGCCGAGATCGCCCACGAACGCGGCGTGTGGGTGCAGTCGGAGTCGGCGCTGCAACGCCAGTTCGGCCCCGCGCTCGGCAAGGGCGACGCCATGTGGCGCGCCCTCTCCGCCACCACCGGCGAGCTCGTCTGCTTCCTCGACACCGACACCGAGGACTTCGATGCCTCCTTCCTGCGAGGCATGCTCGGCCCGCTGCTCACGAACCCGGAGCTCGCCTTCGTCAAAGGACACTTCCGGCGCCCGTTCCGCATCGGCGACACCACCCACCCGCACGGCGGCGGCCGCGTCACCGAGCTGCTCGCCCGCCCGTACCTGAACCTGCACTTCCCGGAGCTCGCCGGCTTCCGCCAGCCGCTGGCGGGTGAGCTCGCGGCCACGCGCACGCTGCTCGAGCAGCTGCCGTTCCCGGTCGGCTACGGAGTCGAGATCGCCAATCTGATCGACGCGCATCGCCTGGTCGGCCTGGAGCGCATGGCGCAGGTGGATCTCGGCACGCGCCAGAACCGCCATCAGCCGCTGCAGGCGCTCTCGCGGATGGCGCTCGAGGTCCTCGCCGCGGCCGAGCGGAGAACCCACGCGACCGACGCGGTGCCCGGCCCGCTGCTGGTTCCCACCGCGGATGACTTCGAGGTCCGCGCCGCACTCACCGACGAACGGCCGCCGCTCGTCACCATGCACTGATCGCCCCGCGCGTCCTCTTCATCGGCGGCCCACCCGGGGCCGGCAAGACCACCGTCGCCTCGCGCCTCGCGCGGCGCCACGGCCTGCGGCTCTACAGCTCCGACACGCGCACGTGGGACCACGTCGAGCGTCTGCTCGCGGCAGGCAGCGAGGCCGCCAGGCGCTGGAACGCACACACGCCTCCGCGGCCGCAACCCGCATTGCGCGACGAGCGCGGCCCACTCGTCCTCGAGGACCTCGCACAGCTCCCCGACCACCCGCCGGTGATCGCCGAGGGAACGGTCATCCCGCGGCCGCGCATCTTTCTCGTCGAACCCACCACGGCCGACGCGCTCGAGCGCCACTTCGAGGACCTCTCCGGCGGCGTCACCACCCACGCGGGGCGGATCGCGCTGATCCGCGAAGCCAACCTCGCGATCGCCAACCAGGTCCGCGCCTTCTACGCCCGCGGCGACGCGCCAGGTGACCCGGAGCAGGTCATCCAGCGCTTCGCGTGCGAATGCGGTCACCCCGCCTGCGGGGACTTCTTCGAAGCCCCCGTCGGCGTGATGATCAGGCGGTGATGACCTCGCTCGCGGCCTCGGCCTTCGCCATGCCGCGCTCGATCGCGCTCACCAGGTAGGGACGCAGTTCGGCCGCGGCGACGATCGATGACACCGAGCCGACCTCGACCGCCCGCTGGATCGAGTGGATCGAGTCGAACTTCGCCGCCAGCTCGCCCATCTTCTCGGCGCGCACCGTGTCGAGCAGCGAGGAGAGCTCGCCACGCAGGCGGCGCGCATCCCCAGGGGTGTCGGCGGCTTCGATGCGCTCCTCCATCTCGACCACGCGCGCATCGCCGCGCGTCGCGGCGGCGACGTCGCGGGTGAAGACCACGCCTGCCGCGGCGGAGCCACCGATCACTGACGCCTTGGCACCCTCGACGGCGATCGTCTCGAAGCCCTCGTTCAGGCGCTGCGAGAAGACGACGAACGCGCCGCCGTGGTAGCGCGAGATCACGCAGAACACGATCGGGCCGCGGAAGTTGACGATCGCGCGGCCGATCTCGGCGCCGTACTCGAGCTGCCACTGACGCATCGACTCGGGTGAGCCGTCGAAGCCGGCGAGGTTCGCCAAGACCACGAGCGGACGCCGGCCGCCGTTGGAGTTGATCGCGCGGGCGACCTTCTTGGAGGACTTCGGGAACAGCGTGCCGGACGTCCACTGCGACGGGCCGTCGGCCGGGTTGGGGCCGAAGCGGTCGAGCGGGTGGGACTCGATGCCGATCACGGTCGTCGGCCAGCCGCCCAGGTGGGCGTCCCAGACGACAGCGGCCTCGGCGTCACGCATGCGCTCCCACCGCTCCAACGGCCGGTGGTCGGAGTCGACCACGGCCTTCATCACCGAGCGGATGTCGAACGCCTGCTTGCGGCCCGGGTTCGTCTCGTCGGAGAAGATCTCGCCGACAGTCGCGAGCTCGGAGCCGGGCGCCGAATGCGGGGCGCTTCGCACGTCGCGCTCGATCGCGTCGCGGGTCTCCGCGCGGCGCGGGAAACGCTCGCCCGGTGCGATGTAGGAGTGCTCGTAGTAGCGGTGCAGGACGCTGCAGGCGCCGGCCAGGTCAGTCGCCCAATACTGGGCCTGGCCGTTGGGGCCCATGATGCGGTCGTAGCCGCCGATACCGAAGTTGTCCTCGGCCGAGACGCCACCGGCGAAGTCCAGTGCCTGCTTGCCCGTGAGCACCATCGCGCTCTCCGGAGTCATTACCAAAACTCCGCGGGTATGCATCAACATTGTTGCTTCTGCGTTCCAATATGGCTGCGCACCCACATTTATGCCGGTGACTACGACATTGATTTCGCCACCGTGCTGTGTGAACTCGATGATGCGCCGCAGAGCCGCCGCCACCCAGTCCATGTTCTCCGTACCGGAGTCCATGGAGATCCGCGCGCCGGAGCTGAGCGCGAACCACTCGACGGGCACGCCGAGTTCCTCGGCCCAGTCGAGGGCGGCGATGATCCGCCGGCACTCGGGCTCGGCGACGCTGCCCAACGACTTGGTCGGATCGCCCAGCAGGACGATGCGGGTCATGCCCTCGGGATGGCGCGGCGTGAAGGAGCGCGTGAGCCCGACCACGATCCCCGCCTCGTTCATCGCCGGGCCGCGGTCCACCGGGACCAACGCGCCGTCGGCGTCGAGGTCGTACTCGATGAACTCGCCGCGCGGGATCGAACGGCCCGGATCGCGACGCTCGGGCGCCAGCACCTTCACCAGCTCGGCCGGATGCACCGAGCCGCGGCGGCGGGCCTGCACGATCCGCCGCGCGCCCTCGTCCAGCGGCTGCAGCGGGCGCGTCGCCGGCTCGTCGATCTCGACGATCACGCCGCGGCCGGCGGGGGCGAAGAGCCGCAGCTCGCTGTCGCGGACGACGCCGTCGCGCGGGTCGCGCATGCGGCCGCGGATGATCACGGTCTCGATGCCGAGACCCTCGGTCTCGCGGGCGTAGCGGTCGATCAGCGCGCCCGCCTCATCCGGCGCGAGGTCGATCGACGGCCACAGGTTCAGCCGTACGCGGTTCCACAGCAGGCGCTCGCGCGGGGCACGGCGCGCCTGGAAGCGGCGCAGCGACTCCAGCGTCTCGGCGAGCATGTGCTCGAGCTCGGGGAGCGAGACGACGCGCCCGTTCTCGTCGCGCACGATCGTGATGTCGCGCACCTCGGCGAGCGCGAACAGCCGCTCGTCCTTCGGGTTGGAACGGCCGACGCCGCGGAACAGGTAGACGTCCGCCGGCGAGGCGATCCGCTCGAGCGCGAACTCCGACATGCGCCAGAGGTTCAGCCGCTCGGCCATCTCGGGGTGCACGAACTGCAGCTCGCGGTCCAGCACCCACCCGCCATCGATGTCACGGTGCAGCGTGATCGCGTCGGCGGCGCTGACGCCGCGGGTCGGCGCGGGCACGTCGAGCACGATGCGCTGCACCCGCGGCGGCACCGCGGCGCGTTCCAGCGCGGCCTTGAGCGCGTTCGCCAGCTCCTCGCCCGCGGTCGCGGCGGCGTACAGGTCCACGTAGACGGACTCGCCCTGTGGGTACTGCGCCGCGCGCCGGGAGATCGCGCCGGCGATGTCGTCGAGATCCTGCGTGTCGACGAACGCGGCCGCGAGGTGGTGGCGGCGCCCGTCGGCCTCGAAGCTGGTCGTGACGTACGCCGTTCCGTCGCTCGTGATGCCGCTCCAGAAGGGCGTGAGCACACGTTCGCGGTACCAGCGGCGGGTCATGATCTCGAGCATCGCCGGGTGCTCGCGCGCCCCGGTCTGGCTCATGCGCTCGATGATCTGCGGCGCGAGCAGCTGCGGCGCCGTGACGACGGCCTCGATGTGCTCGGCGCGGTCCGCGCGGTCCGGGTCCTCCAGCAGCGCGTTGAGGTGGCGGTCGAGCACCTCGTATGCCGCGGCCTGGCGCTGCAGGATCAGCGGCTGGTCGTAGTAGCGGTTGCGCAGCTGGCGGGCCTGGTCGGCGAGGACCGGGTCGCGGCGCTCGGTGGCCAGCTCGAGCCGGTCGAGGACGCCGCGGAACTCGTCACCCACGGAGCCGACGAGCTCGTCGGCGCTCTGGAGGCGCCGCTCGAGGATCGAGGCGACGGCGGCGCGCGCCAGGTCAGCACGCTCCTGAGCGACGAAGAGCCGGTAACAGGCTTCCTCCAGCGCGGGCGTGCGGTCCAGGCTGTCGACGCCGTAGTGGGCGAGCGCGCGCTGGAGCAGCGTCACGAAACGCTCGGGCAGGTTCTCGGCCTTGGCGTCGAGCGAGCGCAGGAACGCGTGCAGGTACTCCTGCGGGCTGTGGAGCAGCTCGCGCTCCGGGTCGTGGCGGGCGCGGCTCAAGGCGCGCACGTCGCTGAAGACGTCGAGCAGGCGGTGCTCGCCGGCGATCAGCTCGGCACCGCCGCTGCCGTCGCGCAGGGTCGCCAGCGCGCGGCGGACCTCGTCGCCGGAGACGTCGTAGCCGAGCAGCATCCACTGCAGGCGAGCCAGTGCGGCGGCGCACGGCGCTTCACCGCGGTCGGCCGCGTCGTCGGCGAAGCTCACGCGCGCAGCCGTCTGCTCCGCGGCCTCGGTCTCGATCGCTTCGAGCTGCAGCAGCGCCGTCTGCGCCGGGACCTGGACGTTGGTGGTGGTGAGCACGCGGCGCACGCGACCGGCGAACGGGGCCGTGAGCGAGGTCTCCATCTTCATCGACTCGACGACCGCGACGACGTCGCCCTCGGCCACCTCGTCGCCCTCGGAGACCGGGATCGCGACGACCACGGACGGGCCCTGGCTGCGGACGAAGCCGCCGTCGTCGCGGGTGATGCGATGCGGCACGCCGTGGACCTCGACCAAGAGGTCGGCGCCCTGGCGGGAGATCATCGTGCGGTGCGTGGTGCCGTTGAGCGTGATCCGGCGCTCGTGGCCGCTGAGGCGCTCCACGTCGGCCTCGACGGCGGTGCCGTCGATGTCGGCGCGGTAGCGGCCGGGCGCGAGCTGGGAGACGATGATGCGGTAGGCCTGGCCGCGATGACGGACCTCGACCGCGCGCGACACCTCGGGGCTGGCCTCGGGCCGGCCGCGGCGGGCGAAGGCGTAGAAGGCGGCGCGCTCGGTCGCGGTCTCGTGGTCGGCGAGCTCGATCGCGGCCTGCAGCAGCGCCACATCGGCGCCGCCGTCGGACTCCATCTCACCCGAGACGCCCATGCGGTCCAGCCAGGCGATGTCGATCTCGCCCGCCTTGAACTCCGGGCGATCGAGGATCGCGAGGATGAAGGCGCGGTTGGTCGTGCCGTCCTCGATGATCACGGTGCTCTCGCGCAGGGCGCGGCGCAGGCGGGCGGCGGCCTCGTCGCGGGTGCGGCCGTAGGCGATCACCTTGGCGACCATCGAGTCGAAGTCGGGCGGGATGACGTCGCCGGCGGCGATGCCGCGGTCGACGCGCACGCCCGGGCCGGAGGCGAGGTCGAGCACCTGGACGCGGCCGGGCGTCGGCGCGAAGCCCATCGCCGGGTCCTCGGCGTTCAGGCGCGCCTCGATCGCGTGGCCGACGGGCTCGGGCGGCTCGCCCTCGAGCTTCCCTCCGGACGCGACGTGCAGCTGCAGCTTGACCAGGTCCAGGCCGGTGACGGCCTCGGTGACGGGATGCTCGACCTGCAGGCGCGCGTTGACCTCCATGAAGGAGAAGCGCTTCTCGGTCGGCTCGTAGAGGAACTCGACGGTGCCGGCGTTGCGGTAGCCGGACTCCAGGGCGAGGCGCCGCGACGCCTCCTTGACCTCTTCCTCCTGCTCGCGCGTGAGCACGACGCTGGAGGACTCCTCGACGACCTTCTGGTGGCGGCGCTGGCAGGAGCAGTCGCGCACGCCCGCGGCCCACGCCTGGCCCTGGCCGTCGGCGATCAGCTGCACCTCGATGTGGTGCGCGTTGCCGACCATCGCCTCCATGAAGCAGGTGCCGTCGCCGAACGCGTCCGCGGCCTCGCGGCGCGACGTGTTCAGCGCGTGCTCCAGGCCGTCCATGTCGTTGACGCGGCGGATGCCGCGGCCACCGCCGCCGGCGGCCGCCTTGATCATCAGCGGGAAGCCGATGCGCTCCGCGTGCTCGCGCGCTTCCTCGATCGTCTCGACCGGGCCGTTGCTCCACGGCGCGACCGGCACGCCGGCCTTCTCGGCCATCAGCTTGGACTGGATCTTGTCGCCCAGCGCGCGCATGACGTCGCCGGACGGGCCGACGAAGACGAGCCCCAACTCCTCGACCAGGTCGGCGAACGCGGGATGCTCGGCGACGAAGCCCCAACCCGGCCAGACAGCATCGGCCTTGGTCGCGATCAGGGCCTGCTTGAGGCCCTCGTAATTCAGGTACGCGCCGGTGCGCTTGCCGTCGGCGTCGACGGTCGCGGTCGGGCCCAGGTTGTAGGCCTCGTCGGCGTGCCGGACGAACATCGCGCTGCGCTCAGGCTCGGTGTGGAGCGCGATGACTTTGATGGGGTCGTCGGGGCGCTCGCAGTTGAGCTCGCGGACGGCGTGGATGAGACGCATCGCGGGTTCGCCGCGATTCACTACGGCGAGACGGCGAAACGTGCGCTGGGTCACAGAAGGCACGAGTGGCACGTTAGGGCTTCGCGGTGTATCTCTCATGGGATGGAGTTCCTGCAACCCCCCACGTGGAGGGAGGCGCTAGAAGCTCGGGCGGCGCATCCGGACGCCGTGCCGATCTGGGGCGGCACCGACGTGATGGTCGAGATGAACTTCGCGCGCCGCCGCCCGGAGGCGTTGCTCGACCTCACCCGAGTGGACGAGCTTTCGCGCTGGAGCGCGGAGGACGGCTGGTTTCGGATCGGCGCGGGCGTGTCGTACACGCGGGTGATCGCGGAGCTCGGGGCGGCGTTGCCGGGGCTGGCGATGGCGTCGCGGACGGTCGGTTCGCCGCAGATCCGCAACCGGGGGACGATCGGGGGGAACCTCGCCTCGTCCTCCCCGGCGGGTGACGCGCTGCCGCCGCTGTTCGCGAGCGGCGCCGAGGTCGAACTGTGGTCTGTGCGCGGATCGCGGCGGCTGCCGGTCGAGTCCTTCGTCGTCGGGCCCAAGCGCAACGTGCTCGGTTCCGATGAGCTGATCGCCGCCGTGTGGGTACCACGGGCGGGTGGGCCGCAGCAGTTCGCGAAGGTGGGGACGAGGAACGCGATGGTGATCGCGGTCTGCTCGTTCGCTTTGGATGTCGCGCCGGGGCGCGTGGGGACGTGCATCGGCTCCGCAGGGCCGACACCGATTCGCGCGCGCGAGGCGGAGGCGTTCGCGGAGACGCTCGGCGAAGAGCTCCCGGACGGCGCGGCGGAGCACTTCGGCGAGCTGGTGGCCGCCGCGGCGTCGCCGATCGACGACGTGCGCGGGACGGCCGCGTACCGGCGCCACGCGCTGGGCGTGCTGGCGAAGCGCACGTTGACCTGGGCCTGGAAGGAGCGCGTGGCTTGAGGCTCGCCTGCAGGGTCAACGGCGAGGCCCGCGAGGTCGACGGGCTCTGGGAGGGCGAGTCGCTGCTGTGGGTGTTGCGCGAGCGGCTGCAGCTGCCCGGATCCAAGAACGCGTGCGAGCAGGGCGAGTGCGGCTCGTGCTCGGTCTACCTCGACGGCGTCCTGGTCTGCTCGTGCCTGGTCGCGGCGGGCCAGGTCGAAGGCCGCGACGTGGTCACGGTCGAAGGACTCGCGGGCGAGGAGGACGCGCTGCACCCGATCCAGGAGGCGTTCCTCGAGGCGGGTGCGGTGCAGTGCGGGTTCTGCACGCCGGGCCTGATCGTCGCGACGCACGACCTGCTGGCGCGCAACGCGACGCCCGACGACGCCGAGATCCGCGAGGCGCTCGCGGGAAACCTGTGCCGCTGCACCGGCTACGAGAAGATCCTCGACGCGGTACGGCTGGCGGCGACGCGCGCATGATCGTCCTGGACGGATGCGCCGTCGCGACCCCGACGATCACCGGCACGCGCGGCTGGATCGCGATCGACGGCGACCGCATCGCCGCGATCGGCTGGGACGACCCGCCCGCGGGCGAGCGCATCGACGCGTCCGGCTGTCTCGCGACCGCCGGGCTGATCAACTGCCATCACCACCTGTACCAGTGGGCCACGCGCGGGCTCGCGCAGCAGGCGACACTGTTCGAGTGGCTGGTCGAGCTGTACCCGACCTGGGCGCGGATCGACGCCGAGATCGAGCGCGCGGCGGCGCGCGCCGGGCTCGCGGCGCTGCTGCTGTCGGGGTGCACGACCGCGTCCGACGATCACTACGTCTTCCCGCGCGGAGCGGGGGACCTGCTGGCGGTCGAGATCGAGGCGGCGAGGGAGCTGGGCATCCGCTTCCATCCGTGTCGCGGCTCGATGGATCTGGGCGTGTCCAGCGGCGGGCTGCCGCCGGACTCCGTCGTCGAGGACCGCGACGAGATCCTCGCGGCCTGTGCGGCGGCGATCGACCGCCACCACGATCCGTCGCCGAGCTCGATGCTGCAGATCGCGCTCGCGCCGTGCTCGCCGTTCAGCGTCACCCGCGAGCTGATGCGCGAGTCCGCCGAGCTGGCCCGGGCGCGCGGCGTGCGCCTGCACACCCACATGGCTGAGACCGTCGAAGAGGAGGCGTACTGCCTGGAGCTGTTCGGCATGCGCCCGGTCGAGTATCTCGACGAGCTGGGCTGGCTCGGCCCGGACGTGTGGCTCGCCCATTGCGTGCACCTCAGCGACGACGAGATCGTCCGCTTCGCCGAGACCGGCACGGGCGTGGCCCACTGCCCGTCGTCGAACGCGCGGCTGGGTGCCGGGATCGCGCCGGTCAGGCAGCTCGTGCACTCGGGCGGGTCGGTCGGGCTCGGAGTCGACGGCGCGGCGTCCAATGAGGCCGGCGAACTCGCCGGAGAGCTCCGCCAGGCCTTGCTGCTCGCGCGGTTGGCGGGCGGCCCCGACGCGATGAGCCCTCACGAAGCGCTGACGCTCGGAACCGTCCATGGCGCGCGCTGTCTTGGGCGCTCGCGCGACCTCGGAGCGCTCGAGCCGGGCTACCTCGCCGACATCGTCCTCTGGCGCCTCGATGATCTCGATCACGCCGGCATCGAGGATCCGGTCGCGTCGCTGGTCCTCGGCCCCCGCCCGCTCGCCGACCGCGTCTTCGTCGGCGGCCGCGAGGTCGTCCGCGACGGCGAGCTGCTGACCGGTGACGTCGAGGAGATCGCCGCCGACCTGAAGGTCGCCTGCCGCCGGCTCGCGGCGGAGGTCCGCGCGTGAGCACGATCACGACCATCAAGGACGGCGTCGGCCAGTCGGTGCGCCGGCCCGACGGCATCCCGAAGGTCAAGGGCGAGTTCGCCTACTCGTCGGACATGTGGGCCGAGGACATGCTGTGGGGCGCGACGCTGCGCTCGCCGCACCCGCGGGCACGCATTCGCGCGATCCATCTCGGCAAGGCGCTCGCGATCCCCGGCGTCCACGCCGTGCTCACCCACGAGGACGTGCCCGGGCGCAAGCTGTACGGACTCGAGCACATCGATCAGCCGGTGCTGGCGATCGACCAGGTCCGCTATCAGGGAGAGCCCGTGGCGATCGTCGCCGCCGACCATCCCGAGACCGCGCGGCGCGCGGCGGATCGGATCGAGGTCGACTACGAGGAGCTCGAACCGCTGACCGACCCCGAGTACGCGCTCGACCCCGCCTCTCCCCCGCTGCATGCCGGCGGGAATCTGCTGCGCCACGTGCACATCGCGCACGGCGACGAGCCCGGCGAGGCGGACGTCGTGGTCAGCGGCGAGTACGAGGTCGGGATGCAGGATCAGGCCTTCCTGGGGCCGGAGTCGGGGCTCGCGGTGCCGGCCGAGGACGGCGGGATCGACCTGTGGATCGCGACGCAGTGGCTGCACGTGGACCGCGACCAGGTCGCCGCGTGCCTGGATCTGCCGGTCGCGAAGGTGCGGTTCACGCTCGCGGGCGTGGGCGGAGCGTTCGGCGGGCGCGAGGACGTGTCGATGCAGGCGCATGCCTGCCTGCTGGCGCTGCACACGGGCCGCCCGGTGAAGATGGTCTACGGCCGCGAGGAGTCGTTCTTCGGGCACGTGCACCGGCACCCGGCGTGGATGCGTTACGAGCACGGGGCCGATCGCGACGGCCGGCTGCGCTACATCAAGTGCCGCATCCTGCTCGACGGCGGCGCGTATGCGTCTTCCTCGGGCGCGGTGGTCTCCAACGCGGCGGCGTTCGCGCTCGGGCCGTACGACGTGCCGAGCGCGCGGATCGACTCCTACGTCGTCTACACCGACAACCCGCCGTGCGGGGCGATGCGCGGCTTCGGCGCCGTGCAGACCTGCTTCGCGCACGAGGCGCAGATGGACAAGCTCGCCGCTGCCTTGGGCATGGACCCGGTGCAGCTGCGGCTGCGCAACGCGATGGTCACCGGCACCTCGATGCCCACCGGCGCGCCGATCAACTGCCCCGCGCCGGTGGCTGAACTGCTCCGATCGGTGCGCTCACGGCCCTTGCCCGACGCGGGTGGCGGCCTGCCGGGCGGCATCGCCAACGTGACCCGCGGCGAAGGCGTGGTGCGCGGCGTCGGCTACGCGGTGGGCTTCAAGAATGTGGGCTTTTCCGAGGGTTTTGACGACTTCTCGACGGCGCGGGTGCGACTTTCCGTGGCCGGAGGTGAACCTCTAGTTGAGGTTCATACTGCGGCTGCCGAAGTGGGTCAGGGACTCGTAACGGTCATGGGGCAGATCGCGCGGACCGAGCTGAACGTCCAGAACGTGCTGGTGCTTCCCGCGGACACCCAGGTCGGGTCCGCCGGGTCGTCCTCGGCGTCCCGTCAGACCCACATGACGGGCGGCGCGGTGCAGGCCGCGTGCCGCGCGGTGCGCGAGGAGCTCGAGCGGCGCGGCGGTGAGATCGGGGACGGCATCGAGGAGACGCGGGAGTACCACCACCGGCCCACCCAACCGCTCGACGCCCTCGGCCAGGGCGACGCCCACGTCACGTTCGCGTTCGCCGCCCACCGCGCCGTGGTCGACGTCGACACCGAGCTCGGGCTCGTGCGGGTGGTCGAGATCGCCACCGCGCAGGACGTCGGCAAGGCGATGAACCCGCTCGCGGTCGAGGGCCAGATCGAGGGCGGGATCGCCCAGGGCCTGGGGCTCGCGCTGATGGAGGAGATCCAGGTGGTCGACGGGCTCGTCCGCAACGCGTCCTTCACCGACTACTTGATCCCGACGGTGCTCGACATGCCGCCGGTCGAGCTCGACATCCTCGAGCTGGGCGATCCGGACTCGCCGTACGGCCTGCGCGGGATCGGTGAGCCGCCGACGATCTCCTCGACGCCCGCGGTCGTCGCTGCCCTGCGCGCGGCGACCGGCAAGCCGCTGGCGCGCGTTCCGGTCCGCCCGGATGACATGGTGGGGTTGTGAGCCACAGAGCGCATCTCATCGCCGTCGCGCGCGGCGACGCCGAGCCGGACACCATCATCGAAGGCGCCAAGGTCTTCTCCGCTTTCACCCGCGAGTGGCTCGACGGGGACGTCGGGATCGCCGACGGGCGGATCGCCGGGATCGGCGCCTACGAGGGCGGCGAGCGGATCGACGGGCGCGGGAAGTACCTCGTGCCCGGGTTCATCGATGCGCACGTGCACCTCGAGTCGGCGAAGTTGACGCCGGCGCAGTTCGCGCGGGCCGTGGTGCCGCGCGGGACGACCGCGGTGGTCTGCGATCCGCACGAGATCGCCAACGTCGCCGGCGTGGAGGGCGTGCGCTGGCTCCTGGACGCCACCGAGGGCCTCCCGCTCGACGTGTTCGTGATGGCGCCGTCGTGCGTTCCCGCCAGTGACTTCGAGTCTCCGCGCGGGCCGCTCGGCCCCGAGGACATGCGCGAGATCCTCAAGCATCCCCGGGCGCTCGGCGTGGCCGAGATGATGAACTTCCCGGGGGTGATCGGCGGCGATCCCGACGTGCTGGCGCGGATGGTCGCGCCGCATGTCGACGGGCACGCGCCCGGCGTGATGGGGCGCGCGCTGGACGCCTACGTGGCGGCGGGCATCGTCACCGACCACGAGGCGTTCACGGCGGCCGAGGCGCTCGAGAAGCGCCGGCGCGGCATGTGGGTGCTGATCCGCGAGGCCTCCAACGCCCGCAACCTGATCGCGCTGCTGGAGCTGGTGCGCGAGCACGGGCCGGACTACTGCGCGTTCTGCACCGACGATCGCGAGCCCGACTACCTGCATCGCGAAGGGCACATCGACGAGATGTGCCGGCGCGCGGTCGCACACGGCATCGCGGCCGAGGACGTGCTGGTGATGGCGACGCTTCACGGCGCGCGCGCCCACCGGCTGCTCGACCGCGGGGCGATCGCCCCCGGCTACGTCGCCGACCTCGTCCTGCTGGACGACCTGACCACGTTCTCGGTGGCGCGGACGTTCAAGGACGGCCGCGCGCCGGTCTACCCCGAGTCCGTGCCCGCGGCGCTGCTGGACACGATGCGCGCCGTCCCGGTCGCGTTCGGCATCGCGGGGACCCCCGAGCGGGTGCGCGTGATCGACATCCACCCGGGCCAGCTGATCACCGGCGCGGGCGAGGCGTCGCCGCGGATCGAGGCCGGCCACGTGGTCGCCGACCCGGACCGTGACCTGGCGAAGATCGCGGTGATCGAGCGCCATCACGGGACAGGCCGCGTGGGCCTTGGCCTCGTGCGCGGGTTCGCGCTCCAGGCGGGCGCCTTCGCCTCGACCGTCGCCCACGACGCGCACAACCTGGTCGTGGTGGGTGTCGACGACGCCGACATGGCGGTCTGCGCCGAGCGTGCCCAGGCGCTCGGCGGCGGGTTGGTCGTCGCGCGCGACGGCGCGGTCGTGGGTGAGCTCGCGCTGCCCATCGCCGGGCTGCTCTCCGACGCCCCGCTGGAGGAGGTCGCCGAGGGGCTCGAGCACCTGCAGGACCTCCTGGCCGAGCAGGGTGTGACGATCGGCGCGCCGTTCATGACGCTCTCGTTCCTCGCGCTCTCGGTCATCCCCTCGCTGAAGATCACCGATCGCGGGCTGGTCGACGTCGACGCGTTCCAGCTCGTCCCGCTCGCGCTCGGGGAGCGAGAGGCGTTCGTGGCGCGCTTCGGCGCGCTCTATGAGCATTCGCCCTGGGTCGCCGAGCGCGCGTGGCGGCCCGAAGGCTTCGACGGCATCGACGACCTGGACGCGGCGCTGCGGGAGGCGATGTACTCCGCGTCGCGAGCCGAGCAGCTCGAGCTGATCCGCGCGCATCCGGACCTCGGCGAGAAGGTCACCTCGCTCACCGAGCACTCGCGCGACGAGCAGGCAACGCTCGCGCTCTCCCCTGCCGACTACGACCGCTTCGCCACCAGCAACGCCGCCTATCGGGCGAAGTTCGGCATCCCGTTCGTCGTCTGCGTCCGCGAGCACGACAAGGACTCGGTGCTGGCCAACGCAGACGCCCGCTTGGGCAACCCGGTCGAGCAGGAGATCGAGACGGCGCTCGGGGAGATCGCCAAGATCGCCCGCCTGCGGCTCGAGGATGCGCTGTGAGCCTGTCCACGCACGTGCTCGACACCGCGAACGGCCGGCCGGCCGCGGGCGTCGCGGTGGCGCTGCGCAAGGACGGCGAGGTGATCGCCGAGCTGACGACGAACGAGGACGGCCGGGCGACGTTCGGGGACGTGGGCGCCGGGGGCTTCGAGCTCGAGTTCGCCGTCGGCTCCTACTTCGGCGAGGCGCCGTTCCTCGACACGGTGCCGGTCCGCTTCACGATCGCCGATGCCGGTGCGCACTACCACGTCCCGTTGCTCGTCTCGCCGTGGGCGTACAGCACGTATCGCGGCACCTGACGAATTTTCACCGCGTGGTAACGCGGCGCTCACGATCCGGTCACAGGAATCTCCGGTAGGTGAATGAGGCTCCCGTCCGCACATCGGACGATCAGGAGGATCATGCGTTTTCTGAACAAGGTGGCCACGACGGCTCTGGTGGTCGCGTCGGTCGCGGCCCTCGCCCCGGCCGCCCAGGCCCAGTCGGGTCCTGAGGCTGCCGCGGCGCCGCTGGTCGTCGCGCACCGCGGCGCATCGGGCACACGCCCGGAGCACACGTTCGCGTCGTACGACCACGCGATCGAGCTCGGCGCCGACTACATCGAGCAGGACCTGCAGGTCACCAGCGACGGCGTCCTGGTCGACATGCACGACGGCACGCTGAACCGCACGACGCGCGGCGACGCGGCCAACTGCACGGGCGCCGTCAACACCAAGACGCTGGCGCAGATCAAGACCTGCAGCGCCGGCTCGTGGTTCGGCGCCGAGTACGTCAACGAGAAGGTCCCGACGCTGGAGGAGCTCTTCCAGCGCTACGGCAACACGGTCAACTACTACATCGAGACCAAGCAGCCGGACCCCGCGGACCACATGGAGGAGAAGCTCCTCGCGCTGCTGGACAAGTACAACCTGCGCACGGCGTCGATCAACAACTGGCAGGTGCTGATCCAGTCCTTCAGCGCCGACTCGCTCAAGACGGTCCACGCGATGGACCCGCGGCTGCCGCTGATCTTCCTCGGCAACCCGAGCCTCGCCACGATCCCGTCGTACGCCGACTACGCGGTCGGCCTCGGCCCGAGCTTCGGCTCGAGCATCAACGCCAACTGGGTCAACACCGCGCACGCGAGCTGCCTCGACGTGCACCCCTACACGATCAACACCGTGGCCAACATGCAGGCCGCCCTGGCCGCCGGCGTCGACGGCATGTTCACGAACTTCTCCGACCTGCTCATCGGTCTCCTCGGCGATCGCAAGGCCAAGGGCCTGCAAGGCGCGATCGACGCCAAGCGGTCCCACGACGCCTGCCTCGCCCGCAACGCCAAGGCCCCGGTCGGCGGCACCGTTGGAGCCACGCTTTCGCTGACCCTCGGCACCCCCGCCGGCTTCGGCGCGTTCGTCCCGGGCCTGGCGAAGGACTACACCGCCAGCACGACCGCCACGGTGGTCTCGACGGCCGGCAACGCCGCGCTGAGCATCGCCGACCCGAGCACGACCGCCACGGGCAAGCTCGTCAACGGCACGTTCTCGCTGCCGCAGGGCCTGCTGGTCGACGCGACCAGCGCCGCGGGCACCGTCGCCGGCCCCGCCGCCACGGTCGGCGGCTCCGCCGCCCCCACCACGCTGCTCAACTACGCCGCGCCGGTCTCCAACGACGCCGTCACGGTCAACTTCAAGCAGTCGATCGGCGCCGCCGACGCGCTTCGCACGGGCCAGTACGCGAAGACGCTGACGCTGACGCTCGCCACCACCGCCCCGTAGTTTCCGGATCGCTCCCGCGTCGACGGACGCGGGAGCTTTGCCCTTTCGGGCAATCGGACGGCGCGCAAGACTGCGCGGCCGGTCATGGCTTCCCGCGCGCGAGGCTGGGAGATTCGGCCCGTGCCGCTCACTGTCGCCCCTCCCCCCCGGAATGGCGATGCGGCACAGGGCCGTTGGTTCTCCGACCCGTCGGCGCTCGCCGCCTCTGACCAGGTGGAGGCGCATCACGAGGGGCCGGAGCCCACGCCCACCCTCCCGGCGTCGGCCGCCATCGCCCGCACGATGGCGGCCGGCGCCCTCCTCAGCGCCGCTTCGCTCGCGATCGCCGCGACGCTCGTGTTCCTGGTCGCGGCGGTGCGACTGGCGTTCGCGCAGGGTGCCCGGCTGACGTTCGACGGCGCGGCGCCGGTGCTCCTCGCCGTCGCTTTCGCCCTCGGCTGCGCCGCGACGCTCGCGAGCCCAGCGTGGCCGTGGCCCGCGCGACGCCCCCGGACCCTCGCGCTGGCCGCGATCGTCGCCGCCGCGTCGCCCGTCTCCGGCCACGTGCTCCCCGCCCTCGCGCTGGCGATCGTGGCCGTCGGCCTCGCGCTCGTGCGCGACCACCGCACGCCGGGAGGACGCCGCGTGACCCACTGGGGCGTCGCGGCGGGCCTTTCCGTCGCGGCGCTGGCCGCCGCGATCGCCGGCGCCGCGCTCGCCGAGAGCCACCCGCTGCACCCCACCGCATCGCTGAACGCCGGCGCGGGGCATGCGGCGTCGACGCGCAGCGAGTCGACCGCCGGACAGCCGGCACCGGCGAAGCCCGCGACTCAGAGGCCCGCGAAGTCGCGCCACGGCGAGGCGCCACCCGCCAAGCACGGATCGACCCACGGCAAGCCCGCCCCGCGGGGCAACGGCACGACCGCGCCGCCCGCGACCGACAAGGCCGCGCCGCCGAGCGACGGCAAGTCGGCTCCACCGACTGAAAGCGAGACCGCGCCGCCCACCGACGACAAGGCCGTGCCGCCGGCCGACGGCAAGACCGCGCCGCCCACCCACGGCGTGACGACCCCGCCGGCCGACGGCAACGCTCCGCCCGCGACCGGCGATGAGACGCCCGGTTCGAGCGAGCCTGCCCCGGCGGCACCCGCCGAGCGCGGTTCAGCCCTCCCCGGGGCGGCGCCCGACGCCGACGCGGCGACGGCGTTCGTCCGCGACTACTACGCGGCGCTCGACGAGCGGCGCTTCGAAGACGCGTGGGCGGTGCTGTCACCCGCCATCCAGCAGCGGTTCGGGGGCTTCGCCCGGTGGCAGGCCGGTTATGCGCAGACGGCGAAGAGCGATCCGCGGGAGCTCATCACTCGGCCCGACGGCGGCGCACTGATCGTGAACGTCCGGCTCGTGGCTCACGAAAAGAACTGCGACGCATCGCAGACTTTCCGGGTCACGTGGCGGCTCGAGCCGACCGCCGACGGATGGCACGTGGCTGGATTGCAGGGAATCGCCCTGGGCGGGCGTCCGTGCGAATGAATTGTTGATGACGTCGACATCTGTCGTCATACTTCGGCGCCGCCGGTCAGCGTGCGTCTTGCGTGGCCCCGGGCACGCGGGTCCGTCCCTGGACGGTGTTCCCCCCAGCGTCGTCCGGGGCCACGCAAGGCGCACGCTCGGCCTCAGGGCAGCAACGCGCGCCAGCGGCGCATTCTGACGCCCGCCGCGCGCGATTGGTTCTCTGGACGCTCACCACGTTGAAGTGAGAGCGTCCAGGCGACTGGGTACCTGCTCCAACAAGCGCCGGTCGGCTGGGGAGCCATGGCCGGCGCCGCACCTGTAAGAAACGTGCCTGGCGGGAACCCGGGCGACGAATCGATAGCGCCGCGACCGCTGCACGACGGCGGTCTGCGACGCGTGCCGGGAGGCCAACCCCTCACATGCTCACGCCCGCCTTCACGCGGACGCGGCTCCATGCTGCCGCGTTCGCCCTGCTCGCCTTCGGCCTCTTCGCCGCGCCGGCCTCGGCGTCGCGCGGGGTCTATCAATGCGCCGGCTCGCTGGACATCCCGCAGACGGACGGGCAGCCCGCGACCGCGGCCACCGCCATCACCTGCCTGGTCAACGTCGAGCGGACCTCGCGCGGCATCCCCGCGCTCAAGCCCGACGCCGACCTCGCCCAGGCGGCCGGCGGTCACGCCGCCGACATGTCGCGCCGCCGGTTCTTCGCGCACGTCAACACGAGCGGCGAGGGCCTCAGCGCCCGCCTGCGCGACGCGGGCTACGGCAACCCGGGCGACGGCTGGTACGCGGCGGAGGACCTCGGCTGGGGCACCGGCGACCGCGCCACGCCCAACGCCATCGTCGACGCCTGGCTCAACAGCCCGCACCACCGCCGCATCCTGCTCTCCCCCACCTACGAGGAGCTCGGCGTTGGCGTCGCCCAGGGCGCGCCCAAGCCGACGATGTCCGGCCTGCCCGGCGCGACGTACACGCTGGACCTGGGAACGATCCGGGTGGGTGGGGACTAGATTTGCGCGGCATGACCGCCACCGCTCCCTCTGGCGCCCGCTACGGCGTCACGTCCATGGTCGCTCCGCTCCAGCGGGTCCTCGTCCGGCGCCCCGCGCTCGCCGGCGATTGGGAGGGTGCCGGATGGCGAGTCCCCGACCCGGCCAAGCTCGAGCGCCAGCACGCGGCGTTCGTCGAGTTGCTCGACGGCCTCGGCGCGCAGGTGGAGATCGCCGACGCGCTCGAGGGTCAGGTCGACTCGGTCTACATGCACGACCCGCTGATCCTCAGCGGCCGCGGCGGCATCCCGCTCAACATGGCCAAGCCGGCGCGCATGAAGGAGCCGGCGAACGCGGCCGACGCGCTCGCGGCCGTCGACGTCCCCGTGATCGGCACGCTCGAGGGCGACGCCTACGCCGACGGCGGCGACCGCTTCTGGCTCGACGACAAGACGGCCGCGATCGGCCTCGGATACCGGACGAACCGCAAGGGCGCGGCGCGGATCCAGGAGCTGCTCGAGCCCGAGGGCATCCACGTCGAGACCTACGACATGCCGCACGACCAGGGCGCCGCGTACGTCCTGCACCTGCAGTCGTTCCTGTCGGCGGCGACCGAGAGCCTGTACGTCGTGTACGAGCCGCTCGCGCCCGTGCGCCTGTTGCAGGACATTCTCCAGCGCGGCGTCGAGTACATCGCGATCGACCACGACAGCTATCTCGCGATGGGCTGCAACATCCTCGCCGTCCGTCCCGGCGTCGTCGTCATGGTCGACGGCGTGCCGGCGGTGCGCCGCGCCCTCGAGGAGCGCGGCGTCGAGGTCCACACCTACGACGGCAGTGACCTGAGCCTGAAGGGAGACGGTGGGCCGACTTGCCTCACCGCCCCCCTGCTCAGAGCAGCTATTTCCTGATCGGCTGCGGCGTGTGACGCCGCGGCGGCGGTTGTGCGAAGCGCACGGTGCCGATCTCCGCCGGCGCCTCGGCGACCGCCGGCTCGGCGTCATACTCCGGCGAGCAGACCGGCGGCTGCAGCCACGCCCGCTCGCCGTTCTTGGCCTTGAAGACGTCGCCCGCGCGGCGGCCGACCTCGGCCTCCTTGGACTCTTCGCCGTCGAGGTAGCGCAGCATCGGGATGTGCTTCGAGCAGTGGACGTACGCCTCTTCGATCGCGACCACGACCCAGCGCTCCGGCGTCTTCTTCATCTCAGGTGACTCGACGAACGGCGTCGCGAACGCGAGCCGGTCGAAGATCCCACCGAACGCCTCGACGGCCTGGTTCTCGACGATCCTCGCGTGCCCGTTGATGTGCAGGCCGACGGCGGTCTCGAAGAAGTCGACCATCAGGATCCCCACGTACGGGTTCTCCATGATGTTGCCCATCGAGGCCATCACGCCGTTGCCCTTGTACTCGGGCCACATGACCGTCTTCTCGTCGAGCACCCGGATGAACCCGGGAGGACCCGCGCGGAACGAGTTGTCGCACTCGCCGTGCTGGTCCGCCGTCGCGATGAACGCCATCTTCATCCGCAGGATGAACTCACGCATCTCCGGGGTCAGGTAGTCGAGCACCTGGTTGTCGTAGAACGCGTTGGCACGCTTGACGTTGCCGTAGCGTTCCTGCAACTCGTGTTCACCACCCGACCCGGGCCGGCCTGGGCCACTCATCGGGGCACACCGATCTGAGCGAACTCCGTGGCGACCGGACGCGGCGCGCCGTGGTAGTAGCCCTGGGAGTAGTCGACGCCCTTCTCGCGCAGCATGCAGACCGTCTCTTCGGCCTCCACGAACTCGGCGATCGTCTTCATGCCCATGCCGCGGGCGATGTCGACCATCGACTTCACGACCAGCTGGTCGGTGATCGAGGACGTGAGCGAGCGGATGAAGTCGCCGTCGATCTTCAGATAGTCGAGCGGCAGGTACTTCAGGTAGTAGAAGGACGAGAAGCCGGCGCCGAAGTCGTCCAGCGCGAAGCGGCAGCCCAGGCGGGTCAGGCGCTCGGCGAAGGCGCGCGCCTGCTCCATGTTGGCGATCGCGGCGGTCTCGGTGATCTCGAAGACCAGGCGGCTCGGATCGATGCCGGTCAGCGCGATCTCGCGCTCGACGAGCTCCGGGATCGCGAGGTCGCCCATCGACTTGCCCGAGACGTTGACCTCGAGGCGGACGTCGTGCTCGGCGAGCAGGTGGATCGCCTTGCGCGCCACCCACTGGTCGATCTCCTGAATCAAACCGAAGCGCTCCGCGGTGTCGATGAACGCGGCGGGCATGATGATCTCGCCGTCGTCGCCGATCATGCGCAGCAGCAGCTCGTACTGGGTGATCGAGTCGCTCGCGAGCTCCAGGATCGGCTGGCAGTAGAGGACGAAGCGGTCGTCGTCGAGCGCGCGGCGGATCTGGTCGGCCCAGTTGAGGCGGACCTGCATGCCGGAGACGTACTCGCCGCCGTCGGAGGTGGCCACGTGGTAGCGGTTGCCGCCGGCCTCCTTGGCCGCGTACATCGCGAGGTCGGCCGAGACCATCAGGTCCTCGACGCGGGGCTCCTCGTCGTCGAAGCAGACGATGCCGATCGAGGTCGTCATCGAGATGCGCTGTCCCTCGAGCGGCAGGCGCCGCTCGCGGATCGTCTCGAGCATGCCCTCGGCGATGCGCTCCGCGGTGTCGCGGTCGGCGTCGCGCAGCAGGACGGCGAACTCGTCGCCGCCGAGGCGGGCGACCACGTCGGTCTTGCGGACGCTGTCGTGCAGCGCGCGGCCGACGGCGCGGATGACCTCGTCGCCCGCCTTATGACCGCGGGTGTCGTTGACGTACTTGAAGCGGTCGAGGTCGAGCAGGAAGATCGAGCCCTTGCCGCCGTAGCGCGCGGTGTAGGCGACGTACTCGGCGAGCTCCTGGTCGAAGCGGCGACGGTTGAAGAGCTCCGTCAGCGCGTCGTGGTCGGCCAGGTGCTGCAGCTGGTTCTCGAAGCGCTTGCGCTCCGTGATGTCGCGGATGATGCTCGTCACGACGACGCCGTCGTCGGTGTGCAGCACCGAGAGCATGACGTCGACCGGGAACTCGGTGCCGTCCTTGCGCTGGCCCCACAGCTCGAGGCCCATGCCGAGGGCGACCTGCGAGTCGCTCTCGGTGGAGGCCAGCACGGCGGCGAAGCGCTCGGCGACGACGGTGCGGGTGCGCTCGGCGAAGAGCTCCTCGACCGGGCGGCCCAGGATCTGCTCGCGGTCGTAGCCAAACAGCTTGTCGGTCCGCGCGTTGGCGAAGCCGATCGTGCCGTCCTGGTTGACCTCGACGATGGGGTCCGGAGCGGTCTCGAGGACGGCCTTGAGCTTCTCCTCGGCCTTCTTGCGCTCGGAGATGTCGCGGATGATCCCGCTGAAGAAGCGGGCGCCGGCGGTCTCCCACATCGCGAGCGAGAGCTCGAGCGGGAACTCACGGCCGTCCTTGCGCAGGCCGACGACCTCGACGGTCTGGCCGATCAGGCGCGAAGCCGCCATGCCGCCGTCGGCGACGCGCGCGATGCCCGCGTCGTGCATCGGGCGGAAGCGCTCGGGCATCAGAATCGACAGCGGCCGGCCGACGACCTCGGACTCGCCGAAGCCGAACATCAGCTCGGCGCCGCGGTTCCAGGAGATGATGTCGCCCCGCTGGTCTGCGGCGATGATCGCGTCATTGGCGGACTCGGCGACCGAGCGGAAGCGGATCTCGGACTCGCGCAGCGCGTCGGCCAGCTGCGTGCTGGCGATCTGGCGGCCGAGTTGACGGCCGACGTGCGCGGTGACCTCGAGCAGGCGGTCGTCGGGCGTGACGGCCTGCAGCGAGAAGCACTCGATCACGGCGAAGGTCTTCTCGCCGATCGGGATCGGGAAGGAGAAGGCGCCACGGAGGCCGACTTCGGCGCCGGCCTCGGCGCGCGGGAAGTTGGCGTCGCAGGTGACGTCGACGATCCAGGCGGGGCGGCCGGTGGCGGCGACCCGGCCCGGCAGGCCGATGCCCGGGGCCAGCGGCGTGCTCAACGTCGCGGCGCGGAACGACTCGAACTTGGTCGGGTGACCGAGGTACCAGTTGTTCGACGGCTGCAGCGGATCGTGATCGCTCTTGCCGGCGATGTAGGCGTGGCCGACGGGCCAGCCGGTCCAGCGGCAGACGTGCTCGATGCACGCCTGGACGGCGCCATCGACGGTTTCGGCTTTGGCGGTGGCGGCTGCGACGGACTCGATCAGGCCGACGAAGGCCGAGTCGGTCGCGAACGGCATACCGCCGCGCGGGGCCAACGTCGGGGCCTCCGACGGGGCCGACGACTTGCGACCGCTCGCCAGGTGGGCGACCGTCGCGGCCGTCGCGCCCGCGCCGACGAGGGCGGCGATGTGGGCGAGGCGGTTCGGCTTGTTCGAGGTTCCGGACATTTGTACGGGGTCATCGGAACCTGGTTTGAAGTCTTTAGCCGCCTGCTTTGAACTCCCGGAACACCCGCAGCAGGGTGTCGCGATCCGGACGGAGCTCGAGCTCGACGGCGGCGACGGCGGCCAGTTGCGCCGTGGCGCGGATCTGATCCACGTATTCGACGCAGGGCGGGCACAGCTTGAGGTGCTCCTCCATGCGCTCGGTGTCGGCATCCGAGAGCGCCCCGTCGAGATACTCGGTCACGAGCTCGACGACTTCGCGACAACTGATCCCGCCGGGGATGATCCGGCCGTTGGACGTCACGCCTCGACCTCGTCGAAGTAGTGCTCGAGATCGGCCCGCACCTTGCTGCGGGCGCGGTGCAGCAGCACCCGCTGGTTGCCGGGCGTGAGCTCGAGCGCGCTCGAGACCTCCTCCGGGCTCCAGCCTTCGACGTCGCGCAGCACGATCACCTCTTGCTGGCGCGGCGGGAGCTTCGCGATCGCGGCACGGACTTCGTGCAGGCTCTCGGTGGCGAGGAGCTTCTCCTCCGGCAGGCGCGCCCAGCTGTGGGGCGGGATCGCCCACGCGCCCGGATAGGTCGGGTGGTCGGCGGGGAGGAAGCGCTCGGGATTGACCGCCGGGCCGTCCTCGTCGCCCTCCGCCACCAGCGAGGAGAGTGGGACGCTCCTCGCCTCCCGCTCCCCACGCGTACGCGCGCGATTGGCGACGATGCGGAGGATCCAGGTCTTCAGGCTCGAGCGGCCCTCGAAGCGATCCAGGCCCTGCAGGACGCCCAGCCACGACTCCTGGACGACTTCCTCGGCCACGGCGCGGGTGCGGGTGTAGCCCAGGGCGACCCGCAGCATCAGCGGGCCGTACTTGTCGACGAGGGTCATAAAGGCGTCCTCGTCGCCTGCGCGCAGCCGGGTGAGGAGCGCTGAGTCCTCGTCGACGATCACGTCGTCCATACCTGAGCGACCTTCTCTTACCGGCCACGTCTTTTCAAGTCGCTGTAACGGGATCGAAAGACTCGCGACTTACAGGCTCGACAAGCTCACTCCACTCCCCAGGAGGCTCCTCAATGAAGGTTCATGCAGCCCTCGCGGTCGGCTTCAGCCTGCTCTTCGCCAGCTCGGCGATGGCGTCCGACGGTGCCGTCTACACCCAGACCAACGCTCCCACGGGCAACGCCGTGCACCGCCTCGATCGTGGTCCCGACGGGCTCCTGACGCCCGTCGCCACCTACCGCACCGGCGGGACCGGCACGGGCGCCAGCCTCTCCTCCCAGGGCACCGTGGCGCTCTCCGACGACGGCCGCGTGGTCGTCGCCGTCGATGCCGGCTCCAACGACATCGCGTCGTTCCGCGTCGGCCGCCGCGGGCACCTGACGCTCGTCGATCGCCAGCCCTCGGGCGGTGTGACGCCCAACTCGGTCGACATCGCCGACGGCAGTGTCTACGTCCTCAACACCGGCGGCACGCCGAACGTCACCGGGTTCGACCTCGACGGCTCGGGCCGGATCCGCGCCCGCGCCACCGTCAATCTAAGCGCGGGCGCCCTCGGCGCCGCGCAGGTGTCCGTCGCTCCGGGCGGGCGCGACCTGGTCGTCACCGAGCGCCTGGCCAACCGGATCGAGACGCTGCCGCTGAAGTTCGGCCGCATCGGCGCGCCGGTCGTGACGCCTTCCAGCGGCGCGGTGCCGTTCGGCTTCGCCTTCTCGTCGCGCGGTGACCTGATCGCCTCCGAGGCGGGCGCGAGCACCGTCTCGTCCTACCGGCTCGCCGGCAACGGCACGGCGCGGGTCGTCAGCGCCTCGCTCCCGGTCGGCCAGGGCGCCGCGTGCTGGGTCGCCGTGACCGCCGACGGCCGCTTCGCCTACACCGGCAACGCCACCGGCAGCATCTCGGGCTTCGCGATCGGCCGCGACGGCGCCCTGACCGCGCTCAACGCCAACGGCCTCACCGCCACCTCGACCCGCCCGAACGACCTCGCGATCGCCGGCAACTACCTGTACGCCGTCAATCCGTCCGCCGGCGAGGTCACCGCCTACCGCATCCAGAACAACGGCGCGCTCGTCCCGCTGCCGGGCGTGCAGAACCTCGGCGCCGGCCTCGCCGGGCTCGCCGCCCGCTAAGGAACTCTTTCGAAGCGGCCACTACATTGGTCGTTGCAACCATGACCGTGGCCGCTTCGATCATCCTCGCCGCCATCTTCGGCGGCATCGTCTTCACCCTGCTCGACAGCTGGCAGCGCCGCGCAGCGACGCCGTCCATCGACCCGCCGCCGGTGTATCGCCCCGAGCCGCCGCGCCCGGCGTTCAACGTCGAGCGGCGCAAGCCCGAAGGACCGGAGGACAGCCTCTGGTCCGGGTGGGCCGGGCGCCGCAACTAGATCGCGCCTGCGATCGCCGTCACGTGGCGCAGGTCGGTGCCGCAGCACCCGCCGAGCACGGTGAGGTGCGGCAGGGCGTCGCGCAGGCTCGCGTAGCGCGCGGCCAGGTCATCCGGGTCGCCCGCGTCGAGCTCGGCGGCCTCGTCGAGCTCGGCGTGGCTGAGCCTCGAGGCGTTGGCGCGCAGGCCGCGGACGCGCTCCCGGACCGACGCGTCCTCCAGCACCGCCTCGAAGTGCGTCGGATGGGCGCAATTGAGCATGTAGTAGGCGGGCGAGGCATCAGTCTCACCGTCGACTTGAGCTAGAGCTTCGGCCAGCGATTGGCCGCTCGGCAGCCGCCCGTCGGTCTCCACCGTGAACGAGACGACGACCGGCAAACCCGCCTGGCGAGCCGCGCGGACCACGCCGATCGCCTCCTCCGCGTAGGTCATCGTTATCGCCGTGACCATGTCGGCGGCGGTCTCGGCGAACGTCCCGATCTGGATCGCGTGGTAGGCCTCGGCCTCGTCGGCGCTCAGCAACTGCGCCGGGTCGTAGCCGTCGTCGCTGGGCCCGACGCACCCGCTGATGACGACCAGCGGGTGGATCGAGCGCAGCTCCTCCATCAGCGCGATCGCGCGCCGGTTGGCCAGGGCCAGTTCGCTGGCGCTGTAGCCCAGCTGCTGCCCCCAGCGCGAGCTCGCGCGCCAGGTCGGGCTCTCCGCGATGAACCCGAGCCCCCGGCTCGCGGCCAGCTCGACGAACGGCGCGTAGTAGCGCCGCAGCGCCGCTGTGCCGTAGTCGTCCTTGAGCAGGTCGAAGGCTGCGAAGGCCGGCAGCTCGAACCCTTCGTGGAAGATCAGGACGGTCTCGATCCCGCCGTCGGTCAGGAACGCCTGGCCGTCCAGCTGCGGTAGGTGATCGCGATAGCTCATCCGTCGATCGTCCCCGAGCGCCCCGGCGGCGGGCAATGGTGCCCGCCACACCCGCGTGGATCGGCTACCCGGTTTCACAAGAAAGTCGCGCGCTGCAGCGAGAACGTCGCGATCATCGACCCGTGCTCCCGGATGTGACCGAGACGTCACTGAAGGACCTGCTGTCCGGCCCGTACGACCGCGCGACGGTCAGCGTGGCGCTCGCGTTCGCCACCTGGCAGCGGCTGACGACGATCGAGGGCCTCAGTGATGAGCAGGCGACGGAGGTGATGGTCCGGGCCGTTGCCGGTACGCTCGCGGCGTGAGAGTTCTCATGCTCGCGCCTCCCGGCGGCGGGAAGGGCACCCAGGGCGTGCGCCTGGCGCGCGAGCTGGGCGTCCCCCACATCTCCTCCGGTGACGTGCTGCGCGCCGCGGTCTCGGATGACACCGAGCTCGGCCGCGAGGTCAAGACGCACATGGCCGCCGGCCGGCTCGCGCCGGACGAGCTGGTCACGCGGGCGATCCGACCAGTGGTCGAGTCGCTGAACGGCTACATCCTCGACGGCTACCCGCGCACCCTCGCGCAGGCGCACGGCCTCGACTTCGAAGCGGTGGTCTACCTGCGCGTCCCCGACGAGGAGGTCGAGCGCCGCCTGCTGGGCCGGGGCCGCGCCGACGACACCGCCGACGTCATCAAGCAGCGGCTACGCGAATACGCCGCGGACACCGAGCCGCTGATCGACCACTACCGCGACGTGCTGGTCGAGGTCGACGGCGACCGCGACGAGGACACGATCGCCGCCGACCTCAAAGCACGCGTTACGCCACGGCCACCAGCGTAGGCACGCCCGCCAGCGCGCGGGCGGAGCGGCGCAGGGCCTCCACGAGGTGCTCGGTGAGCGGGTCCTGCTCGCCCTTGCGCACGACGGCGAGGATCTGACGCGCCGGCGCGCGGCCGCGCAGCGGGAGCACGACGACGTCGCTGCGAGAGCTCGTCAGCGCCATCGTCGGGATCATCGCGACCCCGATCCCGGACGCCGCCATGCCCTGCAGCGCCTGGTAGTCCTCGGACGTGAAGGCGACGCTCGGCTCGAAGCCGGCGTCCGCGAAGGCGTGCAGCACGACGTTGGAGTCCGCGCAGGTGCCGGCGACCTCGGTGATCAGGAACGGCTCGTCGCTGAGCTCCTCCAGCGCCACCGACGTGCGCGTCGCCAGCGGGTGGTCCGCGGCCACGGCGATCCGCATCTCGTCGTCGCAGATCGGGAGATACTCGACGCCCGTGCGCCGCTTGGCGGGTGAGAGCTCGGAGTCCACGATGACGGCGACGTCGACGCGGCCCGCGAGCAGCGCGTCAAGCGCCGGCTCGAGCTCGGCCACCTGCAGCGCGAGCTCCGCGTCCGGGCGGCGGGCACGCAGGTCGCGCGTCGCGCCCGGCAACAGGCCGGCAGCGGCCGAAGGGAACGCGGCCACGCGGACCTGCGCGCGACCGACGCCCGCGGCGTCGCGCACCGCTTCCTCCGCTCGCCGGGCGGCGTCCAGCAGCGCCGAGGCGTGACGGACGAGCACCTCACCCGCCGGCGTCAGCGAGACGCCGCGGGCGTTGCGCTCGAGCACGCGCACCCCGAGCGCGGCCTCCAGGCGGGAGATGTGCTGGGAGACGGCGGGCTGGGTGAAGTCCAGCGCGACCGCGGCGTCCGAGAACGAACCGCGCACGGCCACCTCGCGAAACGTGGTGAGGAGCTTGAGGTCGAGCATCACGGACCATTATGTCACGGCACGCAAGTCATCATTGGACATGATTGATGGGGCGCGGCACCATCCTTCCCATGAACACTCTCACCATCCGCTCCGCCACCACCGCCGACGCCGCCGCCCTCGCCCGCCTGGCCGAGCTCGACAGCCGCGAAATCCCTGCTCACCCGCTCTTCGTGGCGGAACTCGGCGACCAGCTGATCGCCGCCGTGTCGGCCCGCGACGGCGCCGCCATCGCCGACCCGTTCACCCGCTCCGCCGACGCCGTCGAGCTCCTCCGCCGCCGCGCCGACCAGGTCGCCGCCCGGCCACAGCCGCGCCGCCGCCTGCACCTCAGCGGCCACGGCTTCCGCATCGCCACATGGTGACCCCAAGCTCCACCCAAGTTCTCCCCAACCCGCCCGCGCGAACATGGCGCGATGAGCGTCCTCGTGCCGCCGGCACACCTCCTCGGTTCCGAAGTGGAGGTGCCCTGCGCCGACGGGCACCTGCGCCGTCACGTCAACCTCGACTACGCGGCCAGCACGCCGGTGATGTCCGCCGTGTGGGACGTCGTCGAGGCCTTCGTGCCGTGGTACAGCAGCGTCCACCGGGGCACCGGGGCCAAGTCGCAGGTCTCGACCGCGGCCTACGAGCGCTCGCGGGAGGTCGTCGCGCACTTCGTCGGCGCGGCGGAGGAGTCGTCCGTCGTGTTCGTCCGCAACACGACCGAGGCGATCAACCTCCTCTCGACCGCGCTGCCACTCGGTACGAGGGTGCTATCCACGCCGGTCGAGCATCACGCCAACATGCTTCCCTGGCGGCGCCACGACCTCCGGACGCTGCCGTTCACGACGTCCGCCGACGAGCTGCTCGAGGTCACCGAGCGCGCGCTGAAGGCCTCGCGCATCGACCTGCTCGCCGTCACCGGCGCCTCCAACGTCACGGGTGAGGTCTGGCCGCTCGAGCAGCTCGGCCGCCTCGCCCACGCCCATGGCGCACAGCTCTTCGTCGACGCCGCGCAGCTCGCCCCGCACCGCGCGATCGACATGCAGGCGTCACACATCGACCACCTCGCCCTCTCGGGCCACAAGCTCTACGCGCCGTTCGGCTCCGGCGCCCTGGTCAGCCGCGCGCCGCTGACCGGCGAGCCGCTGCTGCACGGCGGCGGCGCGATCAAGCTCGTCACGCTCGACGACGTCGTCTGGGCCGAGGCGCCCGACCGCTTCGAGGCGGGCTCGCCGAACGTGATCGGCGCGGTCGCCTTCGCCGCGGCGTGCGAGGCGCTCGAGGAGATCGGCATGGACGCGATCGCCGATCGCGAACGCGCCCTCTCCGCCCGCCTGCACGCCGGCCTGGACGGCATCGACGGCCTCACCCGCCTCGCCCTCTGGCCGGTGCACGACGAGCGCGTCGGCGTCGCCAGCTTCACACTGAAGGGCCACAAGGCCGAGGCGCTCGCCGCCCGCCTGAGCGACGAGTACGCGATCGCGGTCCGCCACGGCTGCTTCTGCGCGCACCCGCTGATCACCCGCCTGCTGCAGGTCCCCGACGCCGAGTCCAAGCGGCTGCAGATGGCGCTGCGCAGGGGCAAGGAGCCCGAGCTGCCCGGGGCGGTCCGGGCGAGCATCGGGCTCGGCACCACGACGCAGGACATCGACGCGCTCACCGGCGCGCTGGCTGAGATAGCGGGCGCTTAGAGTCCTCGAAAGTCAACTGCGCCGGGTGGGGGAGGGGGAAGTGGCGCGCCCTTCGGGTCTGACTCTCGTGGACCGCGCCTTGTCCGCCTGCCCACGCTGAGGCGTCGCGCTGGGACACCGACAGGTACGGGCCACGGAGACAGAAAGGGCGTTCTCACGCACGCCGATCACCCGGATGCCGCGGTCTGCGAGGGGGTGGGGTCAAAAAACGTCCTGACAGGAAGCTTTTTGACCCCACCCCCATCAACGCGCCAACTCGACCAGTGCGAACCTGATCGAAACCCACGATTCAGCCCTCAAACGCGCACGGTCGACCATGGCGCCGGGAGACGGGCGCTCGACGCACACTTTCTGTCTCCGTAGCCCGTAACCGTCGGTATCCCAGCACGGCACTTCGAGCCAACAGAGCCGAGCCGAGCAGCGGACTCACGGCAGCCAGGAACGGAGGGCGCACCACTCCCCCTCCCCCACCCGGCGCAGTTGACTTTCAGGCACCTAGCCGCGAGAAGCGCTGATCGCCTGCCACACCCGCTGCGGCGTCGCCGGCATGTCGATGTTGCGCACGCCGAACGGCGCCAGAGCGTCGACGACGGCGTTCCAGACGGCCGGCGTCGAGCCGATCGCGCCCGACTCGCCGATCCCCTTCGCCCCGAGCGGGTTGCGCGGCGACGGCGTCTGCGTGCGCTCGGTCTCGAACGACGGCAGGTCACCCGCCGACGGGATCGCGTAGGAGGCGAGCGAGCCGGTGACGTTGTTGCCGTCCTCGTCGAAGGCGATCTCCTCGAACAGCGCCTGGGCGACGCCCTGCGCGATGCCGCCGTGCACCTGCCCCTCGACCAGCTTGTCGTTGTGCACGCGGCCGGAGTCGTCGACCGTGATGTGCCGGATCAGGTTCGTGAGGCCGGTCTCGGTGTCGACCTCGACGACGGCCAGATGCGTCCCGAACGGGTAGGTCGCGTCGGGCGTCTCGAAGTCGTTCTCCGAGGCGAGGCCGCCCTCGAAGCCCTCCGGTGCGCGCGCGGGATCGTTGGCTGCCGCGGCGAGCTGCGCCCACGGGATCGCCGAGGCGGGTGAGCCGGCGACGCCCAGGCCCTGGCCCGGGACGACCTCGATGTCGCCCGCGTCGGCCTCGAGCAGGTGCGCGGCGAGGCGGCGCGCCTTCTCGAGCACCTCGTCGGTCGCGTTCTGGACGGCGCTGCCGCCCACCTGCAGCGAGCGCGAGCCCATCGTGCCCATGCCGCGCTTGACCAGCTTGGTGTCGGACTGGATGACCTTGACGTCGCGCACCGGGATGCCGAGCGTGCCGGTGACGAGCTGCGCGTACGCGGTCTCATGGCCCTGGCCGTGCGAGGACGTGCCCGCGGTCACGACGACCGTGCCGTCCTCGAGCACCTCGCAGGTGCCGAGCTCTGAGCCGAACCCGGTCCACTCCACGTAGGAGCAGAGCCCAAGCCCCAATTGGACGACGTCGCCGCGGTCGCGACGCGCCTTCTGGTCGGCCCGCAGCGCCTCGTAGCCCGCGTTGGTCAGGCACTTCTCCAGCGCCGCGTGGTAGGCGCCCGAGTCGTAGTTGGCGCCGGTCACCGTCTGGTGCGGGAACTCGCCGTCCGGGATGAAGTTCTTGCGGCGGACGTCGGCCGGGTCCATCCCGAGCTCGGCGGCGAACATGTCCACCGCCCGCTCCACCAGCGCGGTCGCCTCCGGCCGCCCCGCCCCGCGGTAGGCGCCGATCGGCGTCGTGTTGGTCACCACCGCGTCGAAGTGGAAGTCGACCTTGGGGATCGTGTAGACGCCGCTGGACATCAGCCCCGTGAGCATCGGCATCAGCGCCGCGTCGGCCGGGTAGGCGCCGCAGTCGGCGATCACGCGGACCCGCAGCCCGGTGACCTTCCCGTCGCGGGTGCCGCCGATCTCGACGTCCTGGACCTGCGCGCGCCCGTGCTGCATCTCGAGCATGGTCTCCGAGCGCGTCTCGATGTAGCGGACGGCGCGACCCAGCTCACGCGCCAGCGCGACGACGACGATCTGCTCCGGATAGCACGCGATGCGGGCGCCGAAGCCGCCGCCGGTCGCGGTCGAGACGACGCGCAGCTTCTCCGCCTCGATCCCCGTCGCCTTGCTGATCGCGGCCTGGTAGGCGTGCGGGCCCTGGCTCGGCGTGAAGAGGATGAAGCCGCCGGTCTCGGGATCGGGCTTGGCCAGCGCGGCGCCCGGCTCCATCGGCACGGCGGCGATGCGCTGGTTGACGAAGCGGGCGCCGGTGCGGACCTCGGCGTCGGCCAGCGCGTCCTCGCCCGTCGGACCGGCGGCCGCGAGGTTGCCGCACTCGAACAGCTGCGGCGCGCCGGGCTCCAGCGCCTTGGTCATGTCGACGACGACGTCGAGGTCCTCGGTGTCGACGTAGACCAGTTCGGCGGCGTCGACGGCGTGCGCGCGCGTGTCGGCGACCACGACCGCGATCGGCTCGCCGATGAAGCGCACCTTGTCGGTCGCCAGGACGGGCCGGCGCATCTCCTCCGGCGTGTCGACCGGCGGGCCGGCGGTGGCGAACGGCTTCAGGTCCAGATCCGCCGCCGTGTAGACGCCGACCACGCCCGGCATCGCGAGCGCCTCGTCGGTCTCGATCCCGTTGATCGTCGCGTGGGCGGAGCCGGCGCGCACGAAGACCGCGTAGAGCGCACCGGGCTCCCGCAGGTCGTCGGTGTACGGGCGTGTGCCGCGCAGGAACGGCGGGTCCTCGACCCGCCGGATCGCAGCCCCGTGGCCTTCGCCCGTTCCGTTCGTTGCCGTCATCCGTCCTCCATTGGGTTCGACGCAGCGCGAACGTTAACGCCGCCGCGAACGCCACGCCTCCGACCGCAGTGCCCAGCGCTCATGATCGCGCCACGCGCCGTCGATCTTCAGGTACCCGGGAGAGAAGCCCTCCAGCTGGAACCCGGCGCGCCGGACGAGCGCGAGCGACCCCACGTTGCCGGGCTGGATGTTGGCCTCGAGGCGGTGCAGGTCGAGCGTCACGAAGGCCTCGTGCAGCACGAGTCCGAGCGCCTCGGACATGTAGCCCTGCCGGCGGTGGGCGGCGACGCCGCCGTAGCTGAGGTTGGCGCCCTGCAGCGCGCCGCGCACGATGTCTGAGACGTTGAACCAGCCGACGAGCGCGCCGTCCTCGACCCGCCGGGCGAGGAAGCCGTACTTGCGGTCTCCGGCGAGCCGCTCGAGGTAGTCGCGATAGGCCTCCGGCGTGGTGGGTGGGAACAGCCACGGCCGGTGCACGTCGGCGCTGGCCGCCATCGCGGCGATGAAGTCGGACTCGTCGTCCGGTCCCGGGGTCGTCAACTCCACACGTGGCATGCCGCAGATAGTCTCGCGCGATGCGCTCTCACCGCGTCGCCACGGACCGGCTCGAACTCGCGCTCGTCGAGTCCGGGCCTGAGGACGGCATCCCGGTCGTCCTGCTCCACGGCAACCTCTCGACCGGGCGGTTCTACGAGCACCTCTTCGACGACGCGCCGGCGCGCTTCCGGCTGCTGGCGCCGGATATGCGCGGGTTCGGGGACACCGAGCGGGTGCCGATCGACGCGACCCGCGGCCTCGGCGATTGGGCCGACGACACCTTCGCGCTGCTGGCCGCGCTGGGCATCGATGCCCCGCCCCACCTCGTCGGCTGGTCGACCGGCGGCGCCGCGATCGCCGCCTTCGCGCTCGAGCACCCGGTCGCGAGCCTGACCTTCATCGACCCCGTCGGCCCGTACGGGTACGGCGCGACGAAGCTCGACGGCACACCCCACTTCGACGACTTCGCCGGCTCCGGCGGCGGCACCGGCAACGCCGAGTTCACCGCGCGGCTCGCGGCCGGTGACCGCTCCGAGGACGGCGACACCGCCCCGCGCAACGTCATGAACAGCTCCTACTGGCGCGTGGGGCATCGCGAGCCGCCGGAGCGCGAGGAGCTGCTGCTGGGCGAGATCCTCAAGTCGGTCACGGGCGACGACGGCTACCCCGGCGACTCGACGACGTCGCCCAACTGGCCCGGCGTCGCACCCGGCACGCGCGGCATCCTCAACGCGCTCTCCCCCAAGTACTGCCACTGGGCGGAGATCGTCGACCTCGACCCCAAGCCGCCGATCCTGTGGACGCACGGGGCCGACGACATCGTCGTCGCCGACGGCTCGCCGTGGGAGATGGGGAGGCTCGGCCAGCTCGGCGAGATTCCCGCCTGGCCAGGCGCCGACGTGTTCCCCGCACAGCCGATGGTGGCGCAGATCCGCACGGTGCTGGAGGCCTACGCGGCGACCGGCGGGCGAGTGCGGATGGAGCGGTTCGCCGGCTCCGGCCACTTCCCCCCGATCGATGCGCGCGAGCGCTGGAGTGCGTTGTTCTTCGAGTTCCTGGAGTCCGTCTAAGTGTCCTATTCGCTGCCCGGGCTCGTGATGACCGATCACGAGCTGCAGGTCCCGCTCGACCACGCCAACCCGGATGGCGAGCAGATCAAGGTCTTCGCGCGCGAGATCGCCGAGCCGGACGGCCGCGACAAGCCGTTCCTCGTCTTCTTCCAGGGCGGGCCGGGGTTCGAGGCGTTCCGCCCGGTCGGCAACCCGCGCGGGCCCGGCTACCTGGACCGCGCGCTGCAGGAGTTTCGCGTCCTGGCGCTCGACCAGCGCGGGACGGGCCGCTCGACGCCGGTCGACGGGACCGAGAGCGCCGACTACCTGAAGCATTTCCGGGCCGACTCGATCGTGCGCGACGCCGAGCTGCTGCGCGAGCAGCTCAGCGTGAAGCGCTGGAGCATCCTCGGGCAGAGCTTCGGCGGCTTCTGCGCGTTCGCGTATCTGTCGCTCGCCCCCGATTCGCTGCGCGAGGCGCTGGTCACCGGCGGCACGCCGCCGATCGGGCGGCCGGTCGACGACGTCTACAGCGCGACGTGGGCACGGATGGCCGAGCGCAACCGTCGCTACTACGCGCGCTTCCCGCAGGACCGGGCGAGGATGCTGGACATCGTGGCGCGACTCGACGCCGACGTGGTGCGGCTGCCGGGCCTCGACCGGCTGACCTCGCGCCGCTTCCGCACCCACGGCAACAAGCTCGGGATGAGCGACGGCGCGGAGGCGCTGCACTACATCCTCGAGCTGCCGTTCGGCTCGCCCGCGTTCCTGCATGACGCGAGCGACGAGCTCGGCATCGCCCGCAACCCGATCTACGCGATCCTGCACGAGGCCTGTTACGCGGACGGCACCGTCACGAATTGGTCCGCGGCACGCACGCGCCCGGCGGAGTTCGACGAGCACCCGGAGTGGTTCACCGGCGAGCACATCCTCCCGTGGCTGTTCGACGACTACGGGGCGCTCTCCACCGCCCGCGAGGTGGCGCACGAGCTCGCGATGGTGGAGTGGCCGCGGCTCTACGACGAGGACGTGCTGCGCGCGAACACCGTGCCGATCGCCGCCGCGATCTACACCGAGGACCCCTACGTCGAGCGGCGCTTCTCCGAGGAGACCGCCGCGCTCGTCCCAGGAATGCACGCCTGGGTGACCAGCGAATACGACCACAACGGGCTGCGCGCCGACGGCGAGCGGATCCTCTCGAGGCTGATCGACCTTGTCCGCGGACGCGCTTAGCGCGGAGGGGCTGCGCGACCGGCTCGCGCAGATCGAGGAGGAGCACGCGACCCTGCGTTCGGAGCTGGCCGCGTTCCAGTCGGACTACCTGCGCCTGGTGGGCGTGGTCGACATGCAGGTGCAGGAGCTCGAGGCGAAGTACCTCGCGATCGTCGCCGCACGCTCGGGGTTGCTGGACGACCAGACCGCGGCGGCGGCCGCCGAGCAGCGCTTCCGTGAGACGACCACCGCGATGAGCGCCGTCCCCGCACCCGCCGGTCCGCCCCCTTCGGAGGACCTCAAGACGCTGTTCCGGGACGCGGCCAAGCGCATGCACCCGGATCTCGTGACCGACGACTCGGGCCGCGAGCACGCCGAGGCCTTCATGAAGCGGCTCAACCAGTCCTACAAGAAGGGCGACGCGGAGGCGATCGGCAACCTCGTCCGCCAGTGGGAGACGTCCCCATACGCGTCGTTGATCCCGCCGATGGCGGGGCCGGCGCCCGCGCTGCAGGCCGCCGTCGCCGACGCCGAGCAACGGCTCGCCGGCGCCCGCGACTCCGACCTCGCCCGCCTGATGGAACAGGCGTTCGCGGCGAGCATGTCCGGTCGCGACCTGCTCGCCGAGCTGCGCCAGAACGCCGAAGCCGCGCTCGGGGCAGCCAGAGCGAAACTGGCACAAGTCGACACTTAGCCGATCAAGGCTGGTGGTAGGCGGGCCGATCACCCGGGACGGTGCAGAGCATGCGGCGTCAAGGATCGATTGTCGGCCCCCGGACCTGGATGTCCTGGCTCCTGCTCGCCGTCTTCGTCGCGCTCGCCTGCGTCTCCGCGATGCTGTGGCGCGCGCAGGCGCAGCGCCAGAACGACCAGGCGTTCGCCGCCCAGGCGGCCTCGGTGGGCGCGTCGGTGACCACCGCGGTCCGGCGGATGGACGACCTGACGCTGTCCGCGCGCACGATGCTCGCCAACGACCCGGGCCTGACCAACGAGGAGTTCGCGAGCTGGTACGCGTCGATGGGCGTGACCAAGCGCTTCCGCGGCGTGGCCGGGTTCGGCTACACGAAGATCGTCCGCCACCCGGCCTCGCCGGTGTACCCGCCGGGCAAGCGGCCGTATTACTGCCTGCCGATGATCGGCGTCTCCGGGCCCGGCATGGCCGAGACGCTCAACGACGCCGCGGTGCCCGGCTACGACCTCTGCCAGATCTCCAAGCTCCTCGTCGAGACGCGCGACACGGGCCAGTTCAGCGCCTACGTCACCAGCGCCGGGCACGGGCACGAGATGTTCGAGGTCGTCGCGCCCGTGTACCGCGGCGGCGGCGTGCCCACGACGATCCCGGAGCGCCGAGCGCGGGCTACCGGCTGGATCATCGGCCTGTTCGACTCCGAGCCGATCCTGAAGTCCGCCGTCGCCGGCCAGACCGGCGTGTCGGTGACGCTGGAGCGCGAGCACTCCTCCGCGCCCGAGACGCGCGTGCCGACCGGCGCGGGCGCCGCGTACCGGACGCTGTCCGAGACGCTCGGCAGCCCATCGATCGCCCGCTTCGGCGGGGACCCGATCGGCGCGTCGCTCACCCGCCGGATCACCGTCCAGGCCGACGGCCGCTGGACGGTGACCGTCTCGCGCGCCGCACCCAACGGCATCTCGTCCCCCGGCGTGCAGGCGGCGCTCGTGTTCGGCGTCTGGCTCGTGATGGGCCTGCTGGCGTTCGGGCTCGTCCAGGTCCTGGCCCGTGGGCGCGCCCGCGCCCTGCGGATGGTCGAGGAGAAGACCGGCCAGCTGCGCCACCAGGCGCTGCACGACGCGCTGACCGGGCTGCCCAACCGCGCGCTGATCATGGACCGCGCCGAGCAGATGCTCGCCCACGCCCGCCGCAACGGCACCGAGGCGTCGGCGATGTTCATGGACCTCGACGGCTTCAAGGGCGTCAACGACACCTTCGGCCATCCCGTCGGCGACGAGTTGCTGCGCACCGTCGCCGCCCGGATCGGCCAGGTCCTGCGCGAGACCGACACGATCGGGCGGCTCGGCGGCGACGAGTTCGTGGTGCTGGTCGAGGGCGGGGCGGCGCAGATCGCCGAGCGCATCCTCGAGGTGCTGCGCGAGCCGTTCGACCTGGGAACCGGCAGTGAGATCTCCCTGACGACGTCGATCGGCATCGCCACCGGAGACCGCGAAGCGGCCAAGGACCTGCTGCGCGACGCCGACATCGCCCTCTACGAAGCCAAGGGCGCCGGGCGCAACCGCTACGCGGAGTTCCGCCACGAGATGCACATCGCGGCCCACGACCGCCTGGCGCTGGAGAACGACCTGCGCGGCGCGATCACCCGCGACGAGCTGTTCCTCGTCTACCAGCCGATCCTCGACCTCGACACGGGCCAGGTCACCGCGGTCGAGGCGCTGTTGCGCTGGCAGCACTCGACCCGCGGGCTCGTCCCGCCGACCGAGTTCATCGCGCTCGCCGAGGAGAGCGGGCTGATCGTGGACATCGGCGCGTGGGTGCTTTCGACGGCGTGCCGGCAGGCCGCGGCGTGGGTGGCCAACGGCACGCCGACGCGGATGTCGGTCAACGTGTCCGCGCGCCAGCTCGACGATCCGAGCCTGCTCGAGACCGTCTCGCGCGCGCTGCGCGACACCGGGCTCGACGGCGACCACCTGATCCTGGAGATCACCGAGACCGCGCTGATGCGCGACCCGGCGGCCGCGGCCGACCTGTTGCGCCGGCTCAGGACGCACGGCGTGCACGTGGCGATCGACGACTTCGGCACGGGCTACTCCTCCCTGGCCTACCTGCAGCAGCTGCCCGTCGACTCGTTGAAGATCGACCGCACGTTCATCGCCGCCTCGGCGCGCTCGCGCGAGTCCGATCCGCTGATCCAGACGCTCGTCCAGCTGGGGCGCTCGCTGGGGCTGCGCACCGTGGCGGAGGGGATCGAGGACGAGGCCCAGCTCGCCTACCTGCGCGAGCTCGGCTGCGACGCCGGTCAGGGCTACCTGTTCGCGCCGCCGCTCGAGGTGGCCGCGCTCGAGCGGGTCTTGGCCGACCAGGCCGCCGTCATCGCGTAGCGGCTAGTCCTGCCAGTCGAGCGACCGCTGCACCGCCTTCTTCCAGCGCGCGTACTCCTTCTCGCGCACGTCCTCGGCCATCTGCGGCTCCCAGCGCTTGTCCTCGGCCCAGCGCTCCTTGAGCTCGGCCTGGTCGGACCAGAACCCCGTCGCCAGACCGGCCGCATAGGCCGCGCCGAGCGCCGTCGTCTCGGTCACCGAGGGGCGGATGACGGGCACGCCGAGCACGTCGGCCTGGAACTGCATCAGCAGCTCGTTGGCGGTCATGCCGCCGTCGACGCGCAGCTCGCTGAACGGGACGTCGGCGACCTGGTTGGCGGCGTCGACGACCTCGCGTGACTGCCACGCGGCGGCCTCCAGCGCGGCGCGGGCGATGTGGCCGCGGTTGGCGTAGGCGGTGAGGCCGACGATCACGCCGCGGGCGTCGTCGCGCCAGTAGGGGGCGAACAGACCGCTGAAGGCCGGGACGAAGAAGACGCCGCCGTTGTCGTCGACCGTGCGCGCCAGGTCCTCGACCTCCGCGGCGGAGTCGATGATCTTCAGGCGGTCGCGCAGCCACTGGATCAGCGCCCCGGTGACCGCGATCGAGCCCTCGAGCACGTAGGTCGCCTTGCCGTCGCCGAGCTTGTAGCCGACCGTCGTCAGCAGCGAGTCGGTGTGCACGATCTCCTCGCCGGTGTTGACCAGCAGGAAGGACCCGGTGCCGTACGTGTTCTTCGCCTCGCCCGCCGCGAAGCAGGTCTGGCCGAAGAGCGCGGCCTGCTGGTCGCCGAGGATGCCGGCGACCGGCGTCCCGCCGATGGCGGTGCCCCTGACGTCGCCGTAGGCCTCGCTGGAGGAGCGGATCTCCGGCAGCATCGACTTCGGGATCCCCATCAGCTCCAGCGCCGGCTCGTGCCAGTCGAGCGTCTCGAGGTTCATCAGCAGCGTGCGCGAGGCGTTGGTGACGTCGGTGTAGTGCAGGCCGCCGTTGGTGCCGCCGGTGAGGTTCCACAGCACCCACGTGTCCATCGTCCCGAACGCCAGCTCGCCGTTGGCGGCCCGCTCCCGCGCGCCGTCGACGTTGTCGAGGATCCACTTGACCTTCGGCCCCGCGAAGTAGGTCGACAGCGGCAGGCCGGTGACGCGGCGCAGCTGGTCCACGTCGCCGAGCTCGCGCACGATCGCGTCGGTGCGCGTGTCCTGCCAGACGATCGCGTTGTAGACGGGCTCGCCGGTCTTGCGATCCCAGACGAGCGTCGTCTCGCGCTGATTGGTGATCCCGACCGCGCTGATGTCACCCGCCTCCAGCGGGGTGCTGGCCAGGACCCCGGCGATCACCTCGCGGGTGCGGATCCAGATCTCCTTGGCGTCGTGTTCGACCCACCCCGCCTTGGGGTTGATCTGCTCGTGCTCGCGCTGGTCGACCGCGACGATCTTGCCGTCGCGGTCGAAGACGATGAAGCGCGTACTGGTCGTGCCCTGGTCGATCGCTCCGATGTAGTCCGGCATACGTGACGCGTACGCTAGTGATCGATGCACGACGCCAGCCACCTCGGCCCTGAGCAGCGCCGGGCGTCGCTCGCCCGCCTCGGCGAGGACGTCTTCGACGTGGTCGTCATCGGCGGCGGCGCGGTCGGCAGCGGTTCGGCGCTGGATGCGGTGACGCGCGGGTTGAACGTCGCGCTGGTCGAAGCGCGCGACTTCGCGGCCGGGACCTCTTCGCGCTCGAGCAAGCTCGTGCACGGGGGGCTGCGGTACCTCGAGCAGCGCGACTTCGGGCTCGTGCGCGAAGCGCTGCGCGAGCGCGGGCTGCTGCTGAACGTGCTGGCGCCGCACCTCGTCACACCGGTGCCGTTCCTGCTGCCGCTCACCGAGCACTGGCAGCGCGCGTACATCGGCGCCGGGTTGGCGCTGTACGACACGCTCGGCGGCCACGGGGGCCTCCCCCGCCATCGGCACCTGACGCGCCGCGGCGCGCTGCGGATCGCCCCTGCGTTGAAGAAGGACGCGCTGGTGGGCGCGATCCAGTACTACGACGCCAAGGTCGACGACGCCCGCCACACGCTGACCGTGGCGCGCACCGCCGCCCACCTCGGCGCGGCCGTCGTCGCCAACGCGCGGGTCGTCGGCTTCCTGCGCGAGGGCGAGCGGGTGACCGGGGTGCGGGTGCGTGACGAGCTCTCGGGCGACGAGATCTCCGTCCGCGCGAGCGAGGTCGTCAACGCGACCGGCGTGTGGACCGACGACGTGCAGGACCTCGTGGGTGAGCGCGGCAAGTTCAAGGTGCGGGCGTCGAAGGGCGTCCACCTCGTCGTCCCGCGCGACCGCCTGCAGCTCGACACCGGCCTGATCCTGCGCACGGAGAAGTCCGTGCTGTTCGTGATCCCGTGGGGCCGGCACTGGATCGTCGGCACCACCGACACCGACTGGGAGCTCGACAAGGCGCACCCGGCGGCGTCCTCGACCGACATCGACTACGTGCTCGAGCACGTCAACGCGGTGCTGTCGCAGCCGCTGACGCGCGAGGACGTCGAGGGCGTCTACGCGGGGCTGCGGCCGCTGCTCACGGGCGAGTCGGAGTCGACCAGCCAGCTCTCGCGCGAGCACACCGTCGCCGTTCCGGTGCCCGGTCTGGTGGCCGTCGCGGGCGGCAAGTACACGACCTACCGGGTGATGGCGCGCGACGCGATCGACGCCGTCGCGCGGGGGTTGGACCGCTCGGTCCCGCCGTCGGCGACCCACGTCACGCCGCTGCTCGGCGCCGACGGGTTCCAGGCACTGTGGAACCGGCGCGAGCGGGTGGCGGCGGCCTCGGGCCTGCACGTCGCGCGGATCGAGCATCTCCTGCGCCGCTACGGGTCGCGGATCGACGAGCTGCTGGCGGACGTGGCGGCGCGGCCGGAGCTGGGCGAGCCGCTGCCGGCGGCGGAGGACTACCTCGCGGTCGAGATCCGCTACGCGGCGTCGCATGAGGGCGCGCTGCACCTCGACGACGTCCTGACGCGGCGCACACGGATCTCGATCGAGACGTGGGACCGCGGCCTGGAAGCCTCCGGGCCCGCGGCGCGGCTGATGGCCGAGGTGCTCGGCTGGGACGAGGCGACGACCGCGTCCGAGGTCGAGATCTACCGCGAGCGGGTGGCCGCGGAGCGCCGCTCGCAGGAGCAGCCCGACGACCTCGCCGCCGACCTCGTGCGCACCGCCGCCCCGGACGTGCTGACGCGCTGGTAGGGGGAAGGACGGGGGATTCCCCTCGATGACCCGAGGGCCGCCGAGCGTCCTGAGGGGCATGATCCGACCACTTCTCGGCGCGCTGGCCCTGCTGGCGTTCGCCGCCCCGGCCGCCTCCGCGGCCGACGCTGAGATCTTCGCCACCAACAACACGGCCGTCATCACCGACCCGGCCGATCCGCGCTTGAAGGACAACCTGAAGGACTTCGCGCGGCAGGTGGAGCGCATCGTCGCCGACGGCGGCGGCGACCCGCGCGGCTCGCAACTGCTCGACGGCGTCTTCTTCGACGGCGGCACGACGACGTTCGAGCGCTCGCGCGAGTTCGACGTCGACCACGTCAGCGAGAGCGAGCTGCACACGATCGCCGACACGATCCGCGCGCGCTTCGGCCAGCAGTCGGTGCTGACGTTCGACCAGCTCCCCGCGGGGTCGCGCGACGTGGACGCGGTGCAGCTCGACGTGCCGGGCGTGACCGCCACCGCGTTGCGGACCGGGCTGCTCAATGACGCCGAGGCGCGCGAGCGGCTGTTCGGCGGGTCGGTCACGCAGGACCAGCATCTGCTGCTCGTCGCCTCGCTGGAAGACGCCGACCTCGCTCGGAAGTTCGCGAAGGCGATCGGCGGCGACGTCAAGCGCGCCAAGACCAAGTACGGCAAGCGCGAGTTCGTCGAGGGGCCGCTGCCGGCGCGGGTCGAGCGCGGGACGCTGGTGATCTCCGGCACGGCGGACGACGACGCGCTGTCGCTCCTGCGCCGGCCCGGCCGCATCGAGGTCGGAGTCGGCGACGCGACCTTCGCGTTCGCCGCGCGTGACGTCGACCGCATCCGCGTCGACGGCGGCGACGGGACCTCCGACACGTTGTCCCTCGCCGACCACCGGCTCGACCTGCGCGCCGTGGGCGACCACGTCCGGGCCGGCGACGTCGACCTCGACGGCGTCGAGATCGTCACGGCCACGGCGGACGAGTTGAGCGTCGGCGATCTCTCGGCCACCGACGTCTTCCAGGTCAACGCCGACGCCGACCGCACGACCGCCTACGGCTCCGAAGGCGACGACCAGATCTCGTTCGGCAGCTTCGGACTGCTTGGGCCGACCTTCATCCAGCTCGTCAACCCGTCGCTCGACCGCTCTCTGACCGTGGACGGCCGCGGCGGCGACGACATCATCAGCGCCGCTTCGGCCGCGGTCGACCTCACGCTCGTGGGCGGCAGCGGCGACAACGTCCTGATCGGCGGGCCCGGCGACGACCATCTGATCGGCGGCGACGGCTTCGACGACGTCAGCGGCGGCAAAGGCGAGGACGTCGCGTTCCTGGGCGGTGACTTCGATCGCTTCACGTGGAAGCCCGGCGACGGCAGCGACGTCGTCGACGGCGGTGCAAGCCGCGACTCGCTCTCCATCCAGGGCACCAACGACGGCGAGGCCTACGCGCTGAACCCCGACGGCCGCGGGCTGCGGTTCACCGTCGGCGACACGGCGCTCGCGCTCGCCGGCATCGAAGAGGTCGACCCGGTCCTCGGTAGCGGCGAGGACACGTTCGCGATCGGCGACCTGTCACGCACCGGCGCGCAGCTCGTCGACATCAGCCTCGCATCGCTCCCGATCACCCCGCTCGGTGACTTCATCGCCGACCGCATCACGGTCGCCGGCACCGACAAGCCCGACGCGCTCAAGCTCGCCGGCAAGATCGTCGTCGGCGGCACCGCGACGCTGACCGGCCTCCCGTGGACGGTCAACGTCTCCCACGCCGAGTCCTTCGACACGCTCGCGATCGACGGCCGCGGCGGCAAGGACACGCTCGACACCTCGGCGTTCACCGCCGGCACCATCGGCGTCGAGTTCGCGGGCTAACGCACGCGCAGCTCCGTCTCGCCGAGTCGCAGCACGTCTCCGCGACGGAGGCGTGCACGGCGGACGGAGCGGCCGTTGAGCCACGTGCCGTTGCAGGAGTCGAGATCGCGGATCAGACACAGTCCCGCCCTGACCGCGATCTCGACGTGCGTGCGGGAGACGGTGTCGTCGGCTTCGAGCGCGAAGTCGCAGGACGAGGCGCGGCCGACGACCCAGCGGCCACGGTCGGCGAGCGGCCACTCGGTCTCCCCCACGACGAGGCTGCGCACCGGCGCGGCGGGGCGCCACCAGCGCTTCGGCAGGTCCCAGGTCGCGTCCTCGGCGTACCCGCCGCCGAGCACCCACTCGGTGCGCGCCTCGAGCGTCGCCGTGCTCAGATGGCCGGCGCCATAGGCGTCGCGGAGGAGCTGGAGCGCTCGCTCGGGAGGCTGCACCCGTGCATCGTCTCACCCGGAAGCACGACGAGGCCACTCTGGTCCTTGTTGTGACGGGCCGCGTCGTCGCCTTCGACGGGGTAGCCCTCGCGGACGTAGTACTCGAAGCCGCCGAGCATCTCCTTCACGTCGCGGCCGAGGTCGGCGATCTTCGCGGCCGCCTTCGTCGCCGCGTTGCAGCCGGGGCCCCAGCAGTAGACGACGATCGGGCCGTCCGGGAGCGTGTCGGCGGTGATCCCGCGGTGCGGCAGCGAGAGCGCTCCCGGCAGGTGGGCGGCGTCGTACGCGGCGCGGCTGCGGGCGTCGATCAGGGTGAAGTCGGCGGTGCCGTCCAACAGGGCGGAGCCGACGTCGTCGGCGTCGGTCTCGAACTCGAGGCGGCGGGCGAAGTAGTTCATGGCGTACAGGCTCGACGAGTTCCCGTCGTCTGACCAGTGGCCTGAATGACGATATGCGTCAAGATCTGGCCACATGCATCGCGTCGTCGCGCTCGCCGCTCCCGGAGTCGCCCCGTTCGAGCTCGGCATCGTCGTCGAGGTCTTCGGGCTGGACCGGCCGGAGCTGGACGTGCCGTGGTGGTACGACCTGCGGATCGCGACGGAGACGCCCGGCCCCTTGCCGGCCACCGCGGGCGGGTTCGCGTTCTTCGTCGAGCACGGGCTCGAGGCGCTCGCGGATGCCGACACGATCGTCGTGCCCGGCTGGCACGGGGAGCCGTCGGCCGAGGTGGTCGACGCGGTCCGGGCGGCGTGGGCGCGGGGCGCGCGGCTGGTCTCGATCTGCAGCGGCGTGTTCCTGCTCGCCGCCACGGGCGTGCTCGACGGCGGCGAGGCGGCGACGCATTGGCGCTACGCGTCCAAGCTCGCTGCGCGCCATCCCGCGGTGAAAGTCAACGCCGACGTGCTCTACGTCGACAACGGCACGGTGCTGACGTCGGCGGGCAGCGCCGCGGGGATCGACCTGTGCCTGCACATCGTGCGCCGCGACCACGGGAGCAAGGTCGCCAACGCCGTGGCGCGCCGGCTGGTGATCCCGCCGCACCGTGACGGCGGGCAGGCGCAGCTGATCGAGGCGCCGATGCCGGCCCACCCGGATGACGACCCGATCGCCGGGGTGATGGCGTGGGCGCTGGAGCGCTTGGACGAGCCGCTGTCGCTGGACGCGCTCGCCGGCCGCGCATACATGAGCGTCCGCACGTTCACCCGCCGCTTCGGGAAGGCGACCGGCACGACGCCGGGCCGCTGGCTGCTGGAGCAGCGCGTGCGCGCGAGCCTGGCGCTGCTGGAGGGCTCAGACGCGTCGATCGAGACCGTCGCGCAGACGGTCGGCTTCGCCACCGCCGCGACCTACCGGCATCACTTCACGGCGATCATGCGGACGTCGCCGAGCGCGTACCGGCGCGCATTCGGGGCGGGGGTGTCCCACGTAGGTATCGGTGGGCGAGAGCACGACGCGGCACCCCCCTACGCGGCGTCGGCGTAGGTCGCCAGGCGCGCGCGGCCGCGGTGCAGGCGGCTCATCACGGTGCCGACGGGGATCTTGAGCTGGGTGGCCGCCTCGGTGTAGCCGAAGCCGGCGACGTCGACGGCCGCGACGACCTCACGCTGCGCCTGCGGCAGCGCGTTGATCGCGGCGATGATCTCGCGCGTGTGGAGGATCTCGATCGGCTCGCCGCCGGAGGGCGCGACGAGGCGCGTGTCCTCGGGCTCCAGCGGGGAGAGCACCGGGCGCCGGTCACGGGTCCGCAGCGACGAGACGTGGGTGTTGCGCAGCGCCTGATGCAGGTACGGGCCGGGCCCGGCGGGGCCGACCTGACGCGGGCGGGCGAGGACCTTCAGCAGCGTGTCCTGCACCAGATCCTCGGCGTCCTCACGGGTCCGGGTCATGCCACGAGCGGCGCGGCGCAGCGAGTCGATGTGGACGGGAAGCGTCTCGGGGAGGAGGTCCTGGGGCATGCATCGAGACTCCCGATTTCCCCCTGTTCCCCATATAGGGGAACACCCCTGAGGACACCCTGAACTTCACCCACGGGCCCTTGAACGCAGAACGCCCGCGAGCACCGAAGTGCCGCGGGCGCCCGCAATGAGACGAAGTGGTTAGACGGTCGTGACGTTGACGGCGTTCGGACCCTTGGGGCCGTTCTCGGCCTCGAAGGTCACCTTCGCGCCCTCGGCGAGGGTGCGGAAGCCGTTGCTGTTGATGCCGGTGTGATGGACGAAGAGGTCCTTCCCACCGTCGTCGGGCGTGATGAAGCCGAAGCCCTTCTCATCGCTGAACCACTTCACGGTCCCGGTTGCCATGTGCTTCTTGTCCTCCACGGGTCTGTGTGCTGCGAACGCGGAGGAGCCATGAAGCAACTTGCGGGCGCTTGCACTACGTGGCCGGATCCCTTTGATCCAGCCCTTACCCGTGGGATTTTACAGAGATCGCGGTCGGATTTGTAGCTAGGTCGAGAAACGCAAAAGAGCTTCGGATAACCACACCCCCGGAGGGGAGGTTCCTCCGCTGCGCCCGTCGGCTAGCTCGGGGAATATCTTCCGCAATGGCTCCCCTGATCTCCTCCCCCGCCCCCGTCAGCTACGGCGCCCAGCTGACCTTCGAGACCCTGACGAGCGAGGCGACGTTGCGCTTCCGGCCGCTGGAGGACACGCTGCTGCGCGTGATCGACGGGGTCGCGGAGCTGCGCTTCGACGGCGAGGAGCACCTGCTCGGCCCGGGCGGCGAGGCGATCATCCCCGCCGGCTTCCATCACACGCTCTGCGCGATCTCCGGCGAGGCCCGCGTCGTCACGGGCTACCGCTCCGCGCGTACGCGTTAGGTCGAGATCGCCTCGACGAGGCCGGTCCACCCCGCGCGCATCCGCTCCAGCGGCCAGCCGAGGCCGCCGCGCACGCGCAGGTGATGCGCCGGCGCGAGTGTCGCCAGCAGGGCCTCGGCGGTGAACTGCGCGTCGAGCTGCGGTGCCGCCTCGCGCAGCAGGATCACGAGGTGCGTCGTGTACAGCGAGTACGGCCCGTCGGCTTCCTTCCCGTTCGGCGCGGCCGCGAACATCAGGGCCGAATGGGTCTCCAGCAGGTCCAGATAGCCCTCGCCGAACGCCTTCAGGCGCTCGACCGCGGGCACGCCCGGGCCGAGCGGCGGCGGCCCGGAGATCAGCGCGTCCTGAAACTCGCGCGTCTGCTCGTCCAGCAGCGCGAACGCCAGCCCCGCCCGGTCGCCGAAGCGCCGGTAGAGGGTGCCGGTGCCGACGGACGCGGCGCGCGCGACGTCGTCCATCGAGACGCACTCGATCCCCTGCTCGGCGACGAGCGCGCCCGCCGCCTCGAGGATCCGCATCCGATTGCGTGCGGCGTCGGCCCGCTCCTTTGGCCCCCTGGGCTCGCTGAGCGGGAGCTCGAACATCAGCTGCTCGACGCCTCCACGGGCGTGTTGACCTCGCGCACGAGGTCGCCGAGCAGGTCCTTCAGGCGGGCGGTGAGCTCGGGGTCCGAAAGGGCGTCCTGGCCGTCGGCGAACGCGTAGTCGGCCATGCCGACCGGCAGCTCGTCCTCGAGCACGTGCGCGCCGGAGGCCTTCATCGTCTTGCGCACCTCGGCCTGCGCCCAGACGGCGCCGAAGAGGCCGGTCGACGCGCCGACCACCGCGGTCGGCTTGTAGCGGAGCACGTTGTCCGGGAACGGGCGCGAGGCCCAGTCGATCGCGTTCTTCAGGGCGCCCGGGAGCGAGGCGTTGTACTCGGGCGTGGCGATCAGCAGTGCGTCGGCGCGCTCGATCGCCTCGAAGAACGCCTTCACCGGGGCCGGCGGCGTGTTCTCGAGGTCCTCGTCGAACGCGGGCAGGCCCGCGAGGCCGTCCCACTCCACGAGCTCGACTCCGGGCGGAAGCAGTGCGCCCGCCGCCCGGAGAAGCTTGCGGTTGTGGGATCCTCGGCGCAGGCTGCCGGAAATGCCGAGGATCCGCATCGAACTAGGCGGCCTGCTCGACGAGGGCGATGTCGACCGTCAGCGTGACGTCGTCGGCGAGCGCGTTGCCGCCGGCCGGAAGCGGCATGTTCCAGTTCAGGCCGTAGGCCGTGCGGTCGATGACCGTCTCGAGCTGCAGGTGCGCGCGGGTGTTGCCGAACGCGTCAGCCGACGGCGCGGTCCAGGTGCCGGTGGCCGTGACCGTGTTGGTCACGCCACGGATCGTCAGGTCGCCCGTGACCTTCGCCGTGCCGTCGTCGGCCAGGTCGAGGTCGGAGGAGACGAACGTCACCGTCTTGAAGTTCTCGACGTCGAAGAAATCAGCGCTCAGGACGTGCGCGCGGAACTGCTCGGGCGTCTGGATCGAGATCGACTCGACCTGCGCCGTGCCCTCGAGCTTGCCGTCGGCGAGCGTCGCGGCGACCTCGCCGAGCGTGCCGCGGAAGTTCGAGACGTTCTGGTACTTGACCGCGAAGCCGAATGAAGAATGGACCGGATCGGCGTTGAAGGTGCCGGCGAGGGCGGTGGTGGTGCTCATGGGGGTGTCCTCCAGGTGGGTGTTGCTGACCTGTAACCGGAGGGGGTTCCGGTTACGCTGCCGACACTCTAGCGCAAGCAATTTCAGATGCAACTAGTTTTTGCCGGCAGCGTCCCCTTGGGCTCCTAGCGCGCGAGCAGCTCCGACAAGCCGGTGATCTCCATCGCCTGCCTGACCGGGCCCTCGCCCGCGCTGATCTGCAGCGTCACCGAGTGGTGGCGCAGCGTCGAGCGCAGCTCCAGGAGCCCGCCGAGGCCGGCGCTGTCGATGAACTCGACCGCGGTGAGATCGAGCAGAAGTTCGTCGACCCCTTCCTCTGCGGCGGCGGTGACGGCCGCGCGCAGGTCGTCGACCGTCGAGAGGTCGATCTCGCCTTCGGCGGCGACGGTGGCGGTGGTGCCCTCATGGGAGGTTCGGATACTGAGCTCGTCGTCCATTCGAGCGGGCCGGTACCCGGGTGCATGCCGCTTCAACCCGAGATAAGGTCAGTCGATGGGCCACGATCATCCACATGACAATGGCTCCGAGCTGTCTGATACGCAGGTGCGCGTGCGGGCGCTCGAGAGCGTGCTGATCGAGAAGGGGCTGGTCGATCCGGCCGCGTTGGACGCGCTGATCGAGACCTACGAGACCAAGGTCGGCCCGCACAACGGCGCGCGGGTCATCGCCAAGGCGTGGACCGACGACGCCTATCGCGCCCGCCTGTTCGAGGACGCGACGGCCGCCATCGCCGAGCTCGGGTACGTCGGCCGCCAGGGCGAGCACATGATCGCCGTCGAGAACACGCCCGACACGCACAACATGGTCGTCTGCACGCTCTGCTCGTGCTACCCGTGGCCCGTGCTGGGGCTGCCGCCGGTCTGGTACAAGAGCGCGCCGTACCGGTCGCGGGCGGTGAGCGAGCCGCGCGCGGTGCTGGCGGACTTCGGTGTAACGCTGCCCGCCGAGACCGAGATCCGCGTCTGGGACTCGACCTCCGAGCTGCGCTACCTCGTCGTGCCGATGCGCCCGCGCGGCAGCGACGGTTGGAGCGAGGAGCAGCTCGCCTCGGTGGTCACGCGCGACGGGATGATCGGCACGGGACTCCTATGAACGGCGCCCACGACATGGGTGGCGCGCACGGCTTCGGGCCGGTCGTCGCCGAGGTCGACGAGCCGTGGTTCCACGCCGAGTGGGAGCGGCGCGTGTTCGCGATGGTGATCGCGACGGGCGCCGGCGGCCTCTGGAACATCGACGCGGGACGCTTCGCCCGCGAGGACCGGCCCCCGGGCGAGTACCTCGACATGAGCTACTTCGAGATCTGGCTGGCGGGGCTCGAGCGGCTGCTGGCTGAGCGCGGCTACCCGTCGAAGGTGCTCGCCGCCGCGGACGTGCCCGCGGCCATGGCGCGCGGCGGCCCGGCCACGCGCCCGTCCGACCGGCCGGCGCGGTTCGCGGTCGGCGACCGCGTGCGCACCCGCAACACGCACCCGCACACGCATACCCGGCTGCCGCGCTATGCGCGCGGCCGCGTCGGCACTGTCGAGCGCCTCCACGGCACCCACGTCTTCCCCGATTCCAACGCGCACTTCGCGGGCGAGGACCCGCAGTGGCTGTACACGGTGCGCTTCACAGCGCGGGAGCTGTGGGGCTCAGACGCCCCGGACTCGGTCTCGATCGACGCGTTCGAGCCGTACCTGGAGCCCGCTTGACCGCGCAGGAGCGCGTCTTCGACGAGCCGTGGGAGGCGCAGGCGTTCGCGCTCGTCGTCTCCCTCAACGAGCGCGGCCTGTTCACGTGGGACGAGTGGACACAGGCGGTCGCCGCCGCGCCCGAGGAGGGCTACTACGAGCGCTGGCTGGCGACGCTTGAACGCCTGCTGGTCCAGCGCGGGGCGACGGACGAGGCGACCCTCGCCCGTTACCGCGACGCGTGGGCGCGTGCCGCGGAGCGCACGCCCCACGGCACGCCGATCGAGCTCGCGCCCGAGGACTTTTAGGAGTCGAGCCCTCCAGCCACGCGGACGACGATCGCCTCGATGTCGTCGGGCTTGCCGGGATGGCGCCCGTTGGAGTCCGGGTAGTTGTTGTCGTTGACGACGAACAGCCGGTTCTTGTCCAGCGGCACGATGCTCTCGAGCGACTGGATCGGATACGAGAACGGGTCGCCCAGGCCGAAGTCGCCGGGGGCGATCGGCAGCGAGATCCCGTACGGGTCGCGGATGCGCAGCAGGTCCAGGACCTCGGTCTTGCGCACGTAGCCCTCGCCGCCTGAGTCGTCGAGGTCGATGCGGAAGACCTTCTTCATCTTCGCCGCCGGACCCTCGAAGTCGTCGCGCTCGATCAGCAGGAACTGGTTGCCGTCCCCGATCGACTGCATGTCACCGATCTGGAACGACGGATCGTCGGCGCGATAGGCCCACTTGCGGCCCGTGTAGCGCTTCTGGTCGACGGAGAACTCGTAGATCCAGCGGCGGGTCTGGACGGTGTCGTCGGTGCGGTACCCCTCGACGACCGGGTACAGGAAGCGGCCGTCCTTGCTCGAGCCGACGGCCTCCCAGCCGCGGCTGCCCTGGATCGTGGGCGTCTCGCCCGGCTGCAGGTCGGGGCTGGACGGGGACTTTGCGCCGGCCAGCGCGAACGGTGCGTCGAGCACCTTGCCGGTGGCGTCGGTGTGGATCAGGAACGGGCCGAACTCGTCGCCGAACCACAGGTCGCCCTTCCGGTCGCGGGCCATCGCCTCGATGTCGAAGTCGCCGCCGGTGAGCAGGCGGTCCGCGGTGCTCTGGTTGACGATGTCGAACGGGATCTTCTTGTCCGGGTCGCGCAGGCTCAGGAAGCCGTCGACGGTGATCTTCTCGGTCGCGTTGCTGGTGCGGATCTTGTAGACGCGCAGCAGGAAGTCACGCGAGTTGCCCTTGGTGCCGAACCCGTTGTCGGGCATCGCGAGGTAGCGGTCCGGGCCTTCCAGCAGAGCGCCGGAGAAGCCGGGGATCGGCTGGCCGTTGAACGGCGGGATCTGGCCGTTGTTGGGGTCGACGCCGACCGCGCCCGAGACCGGGCCCGGCTGCAGCTGCGCTGCCGGGTAGGTGGCGCGCAGCTCGAGCACCGGCTCCTTGGTCAGCTTGATCGAGAAGTCGTAGAGGCGGGTGACCTCGGCCGCGGAGAAGTTGTCGTCGCTCATCAGCGTGACCTGGCGGCGGCCGTCGCCGAGGTCGTCGCCCAGCGACATGCCCTCGATGTTGTCCAGCAGCGCGGCGCCGTTCGGGCAGTCGCCGACGTTGAGCAGGAGCTTCTTGTAGAGGAACGGGCTGCTGTCGTTGAGCGCGGCGACGCCCGAGACGTCGGTGGCACCGTCGGTGAAGACCTGGAAGACCTTGGAGCTGAACTTCGTGCCGTCGAAGCCGCGCTCGAGCACGAGCAGCGTGTCGTCGTCGACCCAGGCGAGCTCGGTGACGTTCATCGCCGGGTCCGCGAGGTAGGCGAACTGCTTGCCGGGGATGAAGTCGCCGCCCTTGGGCTTGACGTACTGGATGAAGCGCAGGCGGGCGCGGCCGGTGGCGCTCGTGCCATCGGCGCTCAGCGGGCCTTCCATGCCGGCGTACAGCGTCTTGCCGTCGGCGGAGCGCGTCAGGCCCTCGAAGGTCAGGTTGGTGCTCGCCTGGCCGTTGGGCGCGACGCCGAAGCGCGGCGGGGTCGAGAGCTGCGCGAGCTGGTTGCCGTTCTTGTCGAAGCGGCGGATCACGGGCTCGGTCTCGGAGGAGGCGAGGATCGTGCCGTCGGGCTCGACGACGAGGCCCTCACCGTCGAGGTTCTGGCCGGTGAAGGTGGTGCCGTCCGGGCGCTTGAGCGTCGTGACCTTGGTGGCTTCGGCGCTGAGCTGGCCCCGGTTGCTCGTCTTGAGCTTGAGCGTGAAGAAGCGGGCGGGCGTAGCGCCCTGGTTGTCGACGAGCGCGAGCGCCTGGTTGCCGTCGGTGCGCGCGAGCGCGGACAGCCCGCCGACGGACTGGCCGCCGAAGGTCGTCTTGTTCAGCTGGTCGGTGAAGCTGCGCAGGCTCGCGTTCGGCGAGCACGGCGTCAGGAGCTCGGGTTGGTCGGCCGCGGCCGGCGCGGCGACCACGGCGGCGGAGACCAGTGCGGCCGCGGCGGCCGCGAGTCGGGTCAGGTTCGAGTGCACGCGCGGAAGGCTTTCGCGCCCTGCGCGTGCTGACGTGACGAGCCGGTGAAAGGTGGATTAGCGGTTGGCGCGGTACGCCGCGAGGGCGGCGTCCCAGTCTTGGACGAAGCCTGACTCGCGGACGATCTTGAACAACCGGTCGGTGTCGGTGGGCGGTAGCGCAAGCGACGGGTGCTCGAGCGCGAAGAGCACTCGCCCTCCCCCGTCCAGCGGTGCGTGGTACGTCGCCTGGAGTGCGAGCACGCCCGAGGCGATCACGCCGATGCGGTCCAGCAGCGGCTCGCCGTGGGCGTCGGTCTCGGGCTCGTACAGCGGCGGCAGGTCGTGCTCGCGGCCGTAGTCGCCGAGCGCGCGACCGGGCGCGACGACGGTGTCGGGGAAGTCCTCGTCGGGGTCGGCCCAGCCCCAGATCCAGCTGTGGTCGTCCTCGGTGCCGAGCAGCACGACGCCCATCTCGAGGTCGCCGTCGAAGACGATCTTCCCCGCCTCGAGGTCGACCTCCCAGCCACGGTCGCCGACGACCTCGTAGGCGTGCAGCTGCTTCTCGAAGGCGAGGATCGCGTAGCGATCCACGTGGCTCTGGAGGCTCACTCCGCCTGGTCCAGCAGGCCCGGCGGCAGCGCGGAGGACGCGCTGCTGGTGACCTCGACGGCGATCAGGCGGCCGTAGAAGTCGAAGTGCAGGACGAGCGACTCCAGGGCCGCGATGCGGCCGGCGTCCTCGAGCTCGTCGAGCTGTACGGAGTCGCGGACCTCACCCGCGGCGAGCGAGATGTACGCCCCGCCGGAATCGTCCACCTTGACGCTGATCTCGGCCATTGCGCCAGGCTACCTGCATCCGCCATTCCAGCGCCGCAAGCGCGGCGAAGAGCACCGCCAGGCCGCCGACGAAGACGTACGCGAGCGCGTTGCCGGTGTCGATGTCGCTCCAGGTGCGGGCGGTGCCGAGCAGGATCAGCGCGAGGCCGATGAGCTGGCTCTCGAGCGTGATCTTGATCGCGCTCCAGCGGCCGTCCAGACCCATCATCAGCGCCGTGACGCCGGGCAGGGCGAACCACCCGCCGAGCGTCTGTGCGGTCAGCGGCGTCAGCAGCCACGGCCAGTGCTCGATCATCGACGACGGCGACAACAGCAGCACGAGCGCGACCAGCGACTGCACGCCGCCGACCACGAGCAGCGCCGTGCGCACGTGCGGCGGTAGCGGCGGCTCGTCGGGCTCGGGCGTGCGGGGATCGGTCGCGCGGTTGCGCCACCAGACGAGCGGCACGAGGATCGGCGTGGTCACGTAGAGGCCGACCCAGATCCAGAAGGCGACGTGCTGCGTCTCGAAGCGGTCGAGGTGTAGAAACGTCGCGATCGCCATGAACACCGTGAACGCGGTCACCGGCAGGAAGCCGACCTGGATGCGATGCCACAGCCGCTCGCGGGCGACGCGGACGAAGAAGTACGCCCCGGCGATGTACCCCGCGCCCATCACCAGCGGCGTGATCGTGGGCTTGACGTTCCACGCGAAGTAATCCCCGGTGTCGTCCGGGAAGAAGTACAACAGGACGAACGCGACGAGCAGGAAGGGAACGATCACCATCCCGAGGATTCGCGTGCTCCGGAACACCCGATCGTCGCGCATGGCCCCTTCTACACCCGCGTACACCGCCGATCAACTGGTTTTCCCTCGCTGTAAGTCCTGCGTAATACGCGACAGAGACCGGGTGTGAGAGACAAGCAACAGTTCCGCGCGATCTACGAGGAGCATCACGCCGCGGTCTGCGCGTACTTCGCGCGCCGCGCAGCGCGTGACGACGTCGAGGATCTCGCCGCCGAGACGTTCGCCGTCGCGTGGCGCAAGCTGCCACGGCGGATCGAGCATCCGTTGCCGTGGCTCTACGCCGTGGCGGGCAACGTGCTCTCCAACCACCGGCGCAAGCTGGCCCGGCGAGGGGAGTTCGCGCTCGATCCGTCCACCGGCGATCCCGCCGAGCGCTTCGGCGGCGATCGCGGGCTCGCGCGCGCCTTCGCCGCGTTGAGCGAACGCGATCGCGAGGCGATCTGCCTCGTCGCCTGGGAAGGCCTTTCGGTGGGTGACGCCGCGCGCGCGGCGGGCTGCAGCGCCGCGACCTTCCACGTGCGGCTCTCGCGAGCGCGCGCCCGTCTGGGGCGGCTGCTGGAGAACCCGCCCGTCTCGACTTTCGTGATCCAGGAGAAGATCTGACATGGACGCCCTGCTCGAACGTGTCCGCGCCGCGGACCCCGTCACGCCCGACGAGTTCACCGGGCTCGCCGACTTCGACGCGCTGGTGCTCGATCCGCGCAATCCGCGGCGGCGCCGGAAGTGGCTCGCCCTACCGGCCGCGGGCGCGGTGATCGCGGCGCTCGTCGTCGTCCCGTCCGGCGCGCCCGCCGCGAGCGAGGTCGTCCAGCGCGCGATCGCGACGATGGCGGTGCCCGCCGACTCGATCCTCTACGCGAAGTCCCACGCCGAGCGGACCGGTGCGGACTACGGCGTCCGCCAGGTGTGGGTGTACGGCGGCAAGCGGATGCGCTGGCTCGACGAGCACAACGAAGAGGTCTACACCGAGGGCGAAGGCACGACTCGGGTGCGCGACGGCAAGGTCGAGCGCTTCCCGGACGTGAGCATGATCCCCAACGAGATCTTCCGCGCCGGCGCGCTGCTGGAGGCGGCGAAGTCGGCCAAGGGGATCGACATGTCAGAGGACGGCAACGCGTACGTCCTGCGCTGGCGCGAGCAGTCCGGCCCACCGCATTGGCCGGCGATCGAGATGACCATGTGGGTCGACAAGGACACCTATGCGCCGCTGAAGTTCACCGACCACGGCTGGGGCAAGGACGTCGAGGGCAAGCCGTTCGACGACACCTACACGGAGACGATCCTCGACTTCAAGACGCTGCCCGCGACGCCCGAGAACCTCAAGCTGCTGGATCTCGGCTCTCAGTAAGTCCCAAGGCAACGCACAGGTCGCTCACGCGGCCGGGGTCGATGGTGTTCGCATGTCGACCCTGGCCTTTGACCAACCTCGTCGCCGCCGCCGCGCGGCGCTCGCCCGCCCTTCGGTGGCCGCCCTCGTCGCCCGCCCCGAGCTGCTGGCCCTGCTGGCGCTCGCGGGCGTGCTGAACCTGTGGGCGCTCGACCTCAACGGCTGGGCCAACGACTACTACGCGGCCGCCGTGCGCTCGATGAGCACGTCATGGCATGCGTTCCTCTACGGCTCGTATGACGCGGCGGGGCTGCAGACGGTGGACAAGCCACCGCTCGCGTTGTGGGTGCAGGCGTTGTCCGCTCGAGCCTTCGGCTTCAACTCGTGGTCGATCCTCGTACCGCAGGCGCTGATGGGCGTCGCGACCGTCGGGCTCGTCTACGACCTGGCGCGATCGCGGTTCGGGCGCGCGGCGGGAACCGTGGCGGGGTTGACGCTCGCGTTGACCCCGATCACGGTGGCGATCTCACGCCACAACAACCCGGACGCGCTGCTGGTGCTCTGCATCACGGCGGCGATCTGGGCGCTGGACCGCGGCCTGCGCCGCGACGGTTCGACCAAGTGGCTGATGGTGGCGGGCGCGCTCGTCGGGCTCGGCTTCGAGACCAAGATGGCGGCCGCGCTGCTGGTCGTGCCGGGCATGGTCGCCGCATGGCTGTGGATCGCTCCGCGTGGCCGTGCCGCCGCGCTGCGGTCGCTGGCCGCCGGCGGGGCGGCGATGACCGTCGTCGGCCTCGTGTGGCCGCTGCTGATGTGGCTCACGCCGGCAACGTCTCGCCCGTACGTCTCGGGCACCGACGACAACTCGATCTGGTCGCTGATCCTCGGCTACAACGGCCTCGGGCGGCTCTTCGGGCAGTCCGGTGGGCCGGGCGGCGCGATGGGCGGCGGGGGCGGCGGCGGCGTGTTCGGCGGTTCGACCGGCCCGCTGCGCCTGTTGAACGCGGCGCTCGGCGGGCAGGCGGGCTGGTTCCTCGGCTTCGCCGTGGTGGCGGCGGTCGCTTTGGCGATCTCTACGCGGCTGCGCCGGGATGACGCCCGGACCGGCTGGCTGATCGCGGTCGGTGCGGCGTTCGCGGTGACCGCGATCACCTTCAGCCGCGCGTCGGGCATCTTCCACCCGTACTACGTCGCCGCGCTGGCGCCGTTCACCGCGCTGCTCGTGGGCGGCGGGTACTCGCTGCTGGCGAAGGAGCGGGTGCTCGGGCCGGCGATGCTGCTCGGCGGCGCGATCACCGAAGCGATGGTGATCGGGACTAGCGCGACCGACCTGGCCTGGGCGCGTTGGCTGATCGTGGGCGCGACCGTCGCGGGTGCGCTCGGCCTGGCGCTCGCCTCGAGCCTGCTGGTGCGGAAGGTCCTCGCGACGGCGGCCGTCGGCGTGCTCCTGCTGGCGCCCGCGTCGTGGGCGGTGCAGACGCTCGGCCACGCGACGAGCTCGACGTTCCCGGCCGGCGGCCCGGCCTCTGCGCAGACGATGGGCGGCGGCGGCCCCGGCGGTGGCGGCGGGGTGCGCGGCGCCACGCCCCCGAACGGCGGAACCGGCGGCCCGCCGAGCATGAACGGCACGACGACGCCGGGCGGCGGCGCGACGACGGGTAGCTCCACCGCATCGAGCGGCCCGGGCGCGGGTGGAGGCGGCATGTTCGGCGGCAACACCGCCGAGCTGACCTCCGCCCTCACCTACATCAAAGCCAACGGCGGCGGCACGCTCGTCATCTCGAGCCAGTCCGGCGCGAGCCAGTCGATCATCCAGTCCGGCGCCGACGTTGCCGCGATCGGCGGCTTCTCCGGCTCCGAGACCGTCGTCACCACACAGTGGCTGGCCAACGCGGTCGCCTCCGGCCAGATCCGCTGGATCCTCGTGTCCAGCACCTCGGGCGGCGGCATGCAGGACGGCCGCGTCGGCGCGACCGACGCCATGGCCATCGCGGCCAAGGTCGGCAAGGCGGTCACCTCCGTCGACGGCCTCTACGACCTCCAGGGCACCGCCTCGGCGATCCTCGCGGCCGCCTAGCCAAACCTAAAGAGGGTCTGACCCCATTTAGATAAAGGGGGTCAGACCCCGTTTAAGGAGCGCTAGCTGACGGGCGTCAGGACGTAGCCCACGACCGCGTTCGGGTCGGAGGCCGGCGTCGCGCTGCCGACGATCTGGCCGTCGTTGTTGACGTCGGTCGCCGTGCGAAGCGTCAGGCCGCTGCCGGCCGGGATCAGCGTGTTGAGGTCGACGACTTGGCCGCCCGCGTACCGGACCGCCGTCGAGCCGCCCTTCACGTCGCCCGTGCCCACGATCGTCCCGCCGTCGTTGATGGCGTTGGCGCGCACGTCCGTGCCGGCGCCGGCGGTCGGGAACTGCAGGTCCGTCGCCGTGCCGCCGGAGAAGACGACCGCGCGATGCTCGCCGCCGGCCAGCGTCGCGTCGCCGACGGCGGTCCCGCCGAAGTTGGACTTCAGCGCCTCATTCGAGGTCGAGCCCGTCAGGGAGCCCAGCTTGGTCGGCACGCCGCGGGGCCAGCTCGTGGCGAACCCGTCGGACTGACCGACGACCAGCCCGTTCTCGTTGATGTCGTTCGCCGAGGCGATCTTGCCGCCCGTCACGGCCGGCAGGCCGACGAGGTTTCCGCTCGGGCTGTACAGGAACGCGGTGCTCGGGCCCTGCTGGTCGCCCGACGGGAAGGCGGTGCCGACGATGTTGCCGGCGTTGTCGATCGCGTGCGGCACCACGTTCTGGCCCGGGAAGATCGGCAGCTCCTTCCCGCTGGTGGACTCCCACAGGTATGGGCGCTTGAGGCCGAAGCCGCCGACGGTCGACTGCATGTACCCGACGACGTTGGCGAGGTCGTTGATGCCGAGCGCCTCGCCCTTGTGCTTCTTGCCGCTGGCGTCGCCGCCGATCGAGAGGCGCAGGTAGTCCTTGCGGATCGTCGGCTGGCTCTCCGGGACGCCCGGGAAATGCGCCGAGCCGACGACCGCGCCGAACGGGTTGACCGCGGTCAGCGGCGCGTTCTGCGTGCCGCTGATCTGCGGCGGGGTGACGACCTCGAGGTTGTACTCCGTGGCGGCCTGAGCCGAACCGGCGGCCGCCAGCAACGCACCGGCGCCCAGCATGCTCGCGACAGCGGTCTTGAACTTGAGTTGGTTCATGGCGCCAACATCTACTACAAGCTGTCGTAGACGTGACTCAGGGTCGCACCCTGATGTTTCGCAGCGCCGCTACATCAGCAGCGCGAAACGGCTGTGGCTCAGAGCGAGCCACGCCGCGGGGGCTGCGGCCGGCCACACGTGGTAGTCCTCGCCCGCCGCTCGATCGACCTGGAGCGGCAAGCCAGGGGCCGTCAACGCCGCCCAGCGAGCAACGTGGCCGTCGAGCGCGGAGACGTCGCGGCCGAGCCGCGCCTTGGCGAGCCGCATCATCAGCGTGCCCTCCATCCACAGCACGTCCGGGCCCCAGGCGTCAGCGAACGGGCGGTAGCCGTCGAAGGTCTGGCCGTCGGCGCCGGGACGGTCGACGCTGCGGCCCTTGACGGCCATGGACGCGTCGACGTAGCGCTCGACCGCGACCGCGTCGGCGCGCCGGCCCCGCCCGAGCAGCCAGAGGATGCCCAGCGCCTGCGCGTCCAGCGGGCGAGCGTCGTCGTCGAGGCCCTGGCGCCAGTGCGCCCGGGCAGCGCTGTCGCGGATGAAGAGCTCGGCGTCGATGGCGCGATCGATGCGCGCGGCCGCCTCCGCGGAACGCGCTGACAGCGCCCGCGCCGCGCTCGCCGAAAGCCCGTCCAGGCCCGGCTGGCAAGCCCGGCCGGTCGCCGGGTCGGCCGCGCGGCCGTCCAGCGTCGCAGCCAACCCGGCGAAGAACGCACGGGCCTCCAGGTTGTGCTCGGTCGAGACCCAGGTCACGTCCGGGCCGCCCACGACGAGGCCGAAGCCGCCGGCGTCGCGATCACCCATGCGCTGCCCCAACAGCCAGTCCGCGAGCCGGGCGATCAGACGGTCGTGGCGGCCGGAGCAGGTGCGCGTGCGCCACTCGAGCGCGGCCAGCCCGGCCCACGCCTGGTTGCCCGCGCGCAACGGCCCGGCACCCGCCCCACTGGCGATGTCGTAGGAGGACTCGAGCGCACCGTCCGGGCGCTGGAGGTCCTGAAAGGCGTCCAGCAGCGCACCCGCCCCGTCGAGGTCACCGCGCGCGGCCCGCCCGGCCGCGGTCACGGCCGAGTCGTACGTCCACGCCCGCCCGCGGATCCGGTCGCCCAACGGGTCGCCGGCGGGCGGGACGTAGGAGACGACGAGCGGCGCGGCGTCCTTCACCGGCGCATCCTGGCCGCGGGCACGGGCCGACGTCGCCGTCGCGGCCACGACGGCGATGATGCTGCACGCCGCGACCGATGCTGCCCGCATACGTCCTTGATCGTCGCCTGCGCGCCACGATCGCAATGTTGGCCGCTCGAACTGGACGCAAGTTCGGTTCCGGCCCGCATCCCTGACATGATTACCCCGCTGGCTGGTGGAGGGCAGGGATGAGGTGACCGACGTCGGAGCTACGCGGATCCTCGTCGTCGAGGACGACGAGGTCGGAGCGACATTGCTCGTCGAGCTGCTGGGAACGCTCGGGGAAGTGCACTGGGCGACGAGCGCCGAGCAAGCGTCCGAGGTGCTCGCCCGGCGCGACTGGGATCTGCTGGTCTCGGACATCGACCTGCCGGGGGTCGACGGCCTGGAGCTCGTCCGGCTGGTCAAGCGCCAGCGGCCGCAGCTGGCGATCCTGATCCTCTCCGGCCACAGCTCGTTCGAGCACGCCGTCGCGGCGATGCGCGCGGGCGCCGACGACTACCTCACCAAGCCGTTCGACCCGCCCGGCCTGCTCGAGAAGGCGCAGGCCCTGATCGAGCGCACACGCGCCAAGCGGGCGGCGGGGAGCGAGATCGTGCTCGCGGTGGGCGCGCACCCGGACGACGTCGAGATCGGCGTCGGCGGCATCCTCCTGCGCCACGCGGCCCAGGGCCATCGCGTGACCGTGCTGACCCTGACCGGGGGCGAGGCGGGCGGCGTGGCGACCGAGCGCGCCGCCGAATCGCAGCGCGCCGCGGAGCTGATGTCCGCCCGGCTGATCCACGCGGACCTCGCCGACACCAGCGTGAGCGAGGGCGGCGCGACGATCGGCACGATCGTCGACGTCATCGACGAGGTGCGCCCGACGACCGTCTACACGCACACCTCGCGCGACGTCCACCAGGACCACCGCAACGCCCACAGCGCCACGCTGGTCGCCGCGCGCACGATCTCCCGCGTGTTCTGTTACCAGGCGCCGTCGACCACGGTCGAGTTCAAGCCGACGCGGTTCGTGGCCATCGACGAGTTCATGGAGGCCAAGCTCGAGGTGATCCGGGCCTACGCCTCGCAGGTCAAGATCCGCGGCTACCTCGACGAGGAGCTGCTGCGCGCGACCGCGCGGTACTGGTCACGGTTCTCGCAGGTGCGCTACGTGGAGCCGCTCGAGGTCGTGCGCGACAGCGACGCGGTGCAGGTCTCCCCCAACCGCTACGGAGCGGTCCAACTCCCGGAACAGGTGCTCGATGCCGGCTGATCCTCCTCGTGTCCTGGTCACCGGCGTCGGCGGCCCGTCGGGGATCTCGATCCTCCGCGCGCTCGAGGACGCGCCGCTGACGCTGCTCGGCGGTGACATCGACCCCTACGCGGCGGGCCTGTACCTGCTCGACGCGACCCGGCGCTCGATCCTCCCCCGCGGCGACGACCCGCGCTTCACCGACGACGTGCTCGCGCGCTGCGAGCGCGAGGCGATCGACGTGCTCGTCCCCACGGTCGACAGCGAGCTGCTGCCGCTCGCCCGCCGGCGTGACGAGTTCGCGGCCGCAGGCGTGACGCTCGTGCTCGCCTCCGAAGCCACGCTCGAGGTGTGCCTCGACAAGTGGGCGCTGGCGGAGCGCTGCCACGGCCGCGTGCGCGGGCCGGCGACGGTGGTCGTCGACGCCGCGTTCGACCCGCGGGCGATCCCCCTGCCGGCGATCGTCAAGCCCCGCTCGGGCAGCGGCTCGCGCGGCATCCGGCTGCTCGAGAAACGCGCCGAGCTGGAGGTGCTCGAGCGCGACGGCACGCTGCTCGTCCAGGAGCACCTGCCCGGGCCGGAGTACTCGCTCGACGTCCTCGCCCGCGCCGACGGGCACGTCGCCGCAGTCGTGCCGAGAGAGCGGCTGAAGGTCGACTCCGGGATCGCGGTCACCGGCCGCACGCTGAAAGACGATGCGCTGGACGCCTTCGCCCGCGCGGTCGCGCGGGCGATCGAGCTGACGACCGTCGCCAACGTGCAGGTCAAGATCGACGCCGCCGGCGAGCCGGCGCTACTGGAGGTCAACGCGCGCTTCCCCGGCACGATGCCGCTGACCGTCGCCGCCGGCGTCGACATGCCGCGCCTTGCGGTCATGGAAGCGCTCGGGGAGCCGATCCCGGACGGCCCGCTGCCGTTCGCGGAGATCGCCATGGTGCGCTACTTCCAGGAGCGCTTCTTCGCGTTCGACGACATCACGGACCTCCAGCGGCACGCCGCGGAGATCGCCTCGTGAACCCGCTCGCCGACCTGCACGTGCACTCGACGTTCTCCGACGGCCGCGATCCGATCGAAGCCAACATCGCCGCCGCCGAAGCGCTCGGCCTCGACGCGCTCGGCTGCGTCGACCACGTGCGGGTGGACACCGACTGGGTACCCGCCTACGTCGAGGCGGTACAGCGACTGCGTGGCGAGACCGCTGTCGAGCTGCGCTGTGGCATCGAGGCCAAGCTGCTCGACACCACCGGCGCGCTCGACCTCCCCGATCAGATCGAGGGGATCGACGCGATCTACGCCGCCGACCACCAGGTGCCGCTCGCCGAAGGCCCGACGCATCCGCGCGAGGTGCGTGAGCGGATCGCGGCCGGCGACCTGGACGCCGCGGCCGTGATCGACGCGATCCTGACCTCGACCGCGCGCGCCCTCGACCGGCCGCAGCGCGTCGTGATCGCGCACTTCCTCAGCATCCTGCCGAAGATCGGGCTGAGCGAGGCCGACGTCCCGCTCGACGGCCTCGAGCGGCTCGCGGCCGAGACCGCGCGTACCGGCCAGGAGATCGAGGTCTCCGAGCGCTGGCGCTGCCCGTCGGCCGCGACGCTGCGCCCGTTCGTCCGCGCCGGCGTCACGATCCTGCTCTCCACCGACAGCCACAAGAGCGACACGATCGGCCGCTACGACTACTGCCTCGCCGTCAAGCAAGAGCTCGGGACGGGCTGACCATGGACGCGCTCGAATGGCTCCTGACCGGTTTCGTGCTCGCCGGGGCGCTGCCGCTCCTCTCGGGCTGTTACCAGTTCATCCTGTCCGGCCTGCACCGCTTCCGGCGCCGCGCGGAGGGCACGCTCGAGCGCGAGCCGAACGTCGCGGTAGTCGTGCCGGCCTGGAACGAGGCGGCGGTGATCGGCCGCACGCTCGACACGCTGCTCTCCCTCGATTACCCGCCCGAGCGGCTGCGCGTGTACGTCGTCGATGACGCCAGCACCGATGCGACCCCGGACGTCGTGCTCGGCAAGGCGGCGGAGTACCCGGGCCGCGTGTTCCATCTGCGGCGCGACGTCGGCGGCGAGGGCAAGGCGCACACGCTCAATCACGGGCTGCGCGTGATCCGCGCCGATGGCTGGTACGAGGCGGCGCTGATCATCGACGCGGACGTGATCTTCACCGCCCGCTCGCTGCGCCGGATGGTGCGCCATTTCGGCGACCCGAGCGTCGGCGCGGTCACCGGCTACATCAAGGAAGGCAGCCGGCCGGCCAACTACATGAATCGCTTCATCTCCTACGAGTACGTCGCCGCGCAGGCCGGAGCGCGCCGCGCCCAGAACGTGCTCGGGGCGCAGGCGTGCCTGGCGGGTGGCGCGCAGCTGCTGCGGCGCGAGAGCCTGGAGGCGATCGGCGGGGAGATCGACACCTCGTCGCTCGCCGAGGACACGTTCACGACGTTCAATGTGCAGCTCGCCGGGCAGCGGGTCGTGTTCGATCCGCACGCGATCGTGTGGGCGGAGGAGCCGCACGACATCGCCGGGCTGTGGAAGCAGCGGGTGCGCTGGGGACGCGGCAACGTGCAGGTCACGTGGCGCTACCGGCACGTCTGGCTGCGGCGCTCCAAGGGGCGATTGGGCGGGGTGAGCTTCGCGCTGATCTGGTTCCCGATCTTCCTGATGCCGGCGCTGATGCTGCTCTCGTCGGTTTCGCTCGTCACGCTCTACGCGCTGCACCGCGATCTGGCGTTCGACGTCTTCCGTTCCTTCTGGGCGCTGATCCTCATGACGTACCTGTTCGTGACGCTGTCGAGCTTCGCCCAGGACGGAAAGGCGGCCCGCGCGAGCTGGCGGGAGGCCGTGACGTTTCCCGGCCTGGTCAGCCTCGCGATCATCACCATCGCGGTGGTGACGCCGCTGGCCGACGCTCTCCCTGAAGTGGGGTTGCTGCTCGCCTACATCTGGCTCTCGGCCTCGATGCTCGCCGCCTACCTGGTGCGCCGCCTCGAGTCCGCCGCGCACGGCGGGTGGCTCGCCCGGCCGCTGCTGTACGTCGTCGGCTACGGCCCGCTCCTGTGCGCGATCACCGCGGCCGCGTACTTCGCCGAGCTGCGGCGGGCGGATCTCGTGTGGGAGAAGACCGAGAAGAGCGGCAGCGTCGGGAACCTCGCATGAGCGATGGCTTCGAGCGTGATCTCGAGGCCGACGAGCGCTTCGAGCGCCGGTTGTTCTGGTGGCAGCTCGCGATCGTCCTGGTGGTCGCGGCCGTGATCGTCGTCGAGGCCATGCTGGGGTAGGCGATGGGCGCGCGCGAGGCCAGCGGCAGGACGCGCCTCGCCTTCGGGCTCGCGGTCGTGGGCGGGCCGATCGCGGCGCTGCTGCCGGGCCCGAGCCTCGACCCGGTGCTGTTCGGGATCGCGTGCTTGCTCACGGTCGCGCTGCTCGGCGCGGCGACGATCGGCGCGGTCCGCGACAGCAGCTCTGCCCCGCTCTGGCTCTCGCTCGCGTACCTCTGCATCGTCGGCCTGATGCGCCAGGCCGGTGACGGCCCGGCAGGCTTCCTGCCGCTGGTGATCCTGCCGATCGTCTGGTTGGCGCTGTACGGGACCCGGCGCCAACTCCTGATCACGCTCGGCGCAATCGTCGTCGTGCTGCTCTTGCCGTGGGCGGTGATCGGTGGCGACCGCTACGCCTTGACACCTCGCAACGCCCTGATGGTCTTCATCGTGTCGGCGCTCGCCGGGCTGACGATCCAGCGTCTGCTGGGCCAGGTGCGCGCCGAGCGCGACTTCAGCGCGGCGGTCCTCGACACCGCCGGCAGCCTGGTCGTCGTCACCGACCGAAACGCCCGGATCGAGCGCTTCAATCGCGCCGCCGAGGTCGTCACCGGGTTCGCCGCGGGCGACATGCTCGGCCGCTCGCTGATCGACGCGCTGATGCCGCCCGAGACCGTGGAGGCGGTGCGCGCCGAGCTGGCCGCCGCGGTCGCCGACGAGTTCCCGCGCCACTACGAGCACGGCCTCATCACCGCCTCCGGGGAGGAGCGCCTGGTCTCGTGGTCGGTGACCTGCCTGGTCGACGAGGGCGGCGCCATCGCCCACCTCGTCGCGATCGGCACCGACGTCACCGAGCAGCGGCGCGCCGCCGAGGCGCTGCGGATCTCGACCGATCGGCTCGAGAGCATCCTCTTCCACACGACCACCCGGATCGCGGTCAAGGATCGCGACGGACGCTATCTGCTCGTCAACCGCGCGTGGGTGGCGTCGGCCGGGACGGACGGGACCGGGCTGACCGACGCGGAGCTGTTCGGGCCCGAGGTCGCCGGGCGCGCCCGCGTCACCGACACGCAGGTCTGGGAGACCGGCGAAGCGCTCGAGTACGAGCGCGAGTTCAGGGGCGCCACCGCACTCGTGGTCAAGTTCCCGCTGCGCGACGCCGCGGGCGAGATCTACGCGATCGGCTCGATCGCCACCGACATCTCCGAGCGCAACCGGGCCCTGGCCGAGGCGCGCGCGGCGTCGCAGGCGAAGTCGGACTTCGTGGCCAACATGAGCCACGAGATCCGCACCCCTTTGAACGGCGTGATCGGCATGCTCGAACTGCTCGAGGACACGCCGCTCAGCGACGAGCAGCGGGCGCTGATCGAGACCGCCGTCGCGTCCGGCGACGCGCTGCTGGGCGTGATCAACGACGTGCTCGACTTCTCGAAGATCGAAGCGGGCAAGCTGGAGCTCGAGCGGCGCCCGTTCGACCCGCGCGACCTGATCGAATCCACCTGCGCGATGCTCGCGCCGCAGGCGCAGGCCAAGGGCGTCGAGCTGACGCTGCTGATCGACGACTCGGTGCCAGGAACGTTGGGGGGCGACGAGCACCGCCTGCGCCAGGTGCTCACGAACCTGCTGGCGAACGCGATCAAGTTCACCGCGCTCGGCGAGGTGTCGGTGCGCGTCGAGGCCGAGCGGCCGGACGACGGCCACGCCGCGCTGCGCGTGCACGTCGGCGACACCGGCATCGGCATCGCCCCGGCGCAGCTCGCGCAGCTCTTCGAGCCCTTCACCCAGGCCGACACGTCGACGACCCGGCGCTTCGGCGGCACCGGCCTCGGGCTGGCGATCTCGCGCCGCCTGGTGTCGATCATGGGCGGTGAGCTGACCGCGGAATCCGAGCCGGGCCTCGGCAGCGCGTTCCACGTGCAGATCCCGTTCGAGGTGGTCGACGCGAAGCGCTCCAGCCGGCGCTCGCGGGTCGTCATTCCCGCCGCGACGCGGGTCCTGGTCGTCGACGACAACGCCGCCAACCGCGAGATCGTGCAGGTCTACCTGCGTGGGCGGGTGGCGGTGTGCGACGCCGCCGCCGACGGGGCACAGGCGCTGGCGCTGATGGAGGCGGCGGCGAGCGCGGACCGGCCGTACGCGCTCGTCCTGCTGGACTCCGAGATGCCCGAGCTCAGCGGCGCCGAGGTGGCGCGGGCGATCCGCGAGGCGCCCGCGTTGCGATCGAGCCGGCTCGTGATGCTCACCTCGGCGGGAGAGACGGCGTCGCCGGACGTCGACCGCTCGCTGACCAAGCCCGTGCGCCGCGCGGCACTGCTCGAGACGCTCGCGGAGGTCTTGACGGGCGCCGAGCCCGAGGCCGCAGAAGCCGTCGAGCCACCGGCCGGCGGTCGCGGGTGTGTGCTCGTTGCGGAGGACAACCCGGTCAACCAGATCGTGATCGAGACGCTGCTCGCGCGGCGCGGTATCCAGGTCGAGCTCGTCTCGGACGGGCTCGAGGCGGTCGCGCGGGTCGATCCGGAGCGCCATGACGCGATCTTCATGGACTGCCAGATGCCCAACCTCGACGGCTATGCGGCGACCGCACGGATCCGCGCCGGCGAGGCCTACGGGCAGCACATCCCGATCGTCGCGATGACCGCCCACGCGTTCGCCGGCGACCGCGAGCGCTGCCTGGCGGCGGGCATGGACGACTACCTCAGCAAGCCGCTGCGCAGCGAGGATCTGGACCCGGTGATCGAGCGCTGGCTCCCGCGTCCGGCGGCCGTCGCGCCGAACGGCGGGATGCTCGACGACGCGCGCGTGCGCGGCTTGCGCAACGTGAGCGCCGCGCTGCTGGAGCGGGTGGTCGAGGCGTTCGCGCGGACGACGCCGGGGCTGCTCGAGGAACTGCGCGACGCCGTCTCGCGTGGTGACGGGGAAGCGGCGCGCAAGCTCGCCCACAAGCTGCGGGGCAGCGCCGAGACGGTCGGGGCCGTGCGGCTCTCGGAGATCGCGCGGCGGATCGAGCTGGGCGAGGACGCCGCGGGTGAGCTCGAACCGGCCTACCGCGGGACGCTTGAAGCGCTCAGGTGACGCTGAACCCGCCGTCGATCTCGGTGATCGTGCCGGTGATCCAGCCTGCGCGCTCGGACGCGAGCCAGGCGATGGCGGCGGCCACGTCTTCGGCCTCGCCGAGGCGCTTGAGCGGGTAGGCGCGGGCCATGTCGTCCTGGCGTTCGTGGAAGTCCGGGCGCTCGTGGTGGGCCAGGGCCGTCTTGACGACGGCGGGCATCACCGCGTTGGCGCGGATGCCGTCGGGCCCGTACTCGACGGCGAGCGCGCGGGTGAGCGAGACGAGCCCGCCCTTCGCCGCCGCGTAGGCCGCGATCCCGGGCACGACCTTGTGCGCGAGCGTCGAGCCGACGTTGACGATCGAGCGGTCGCCCTCGCTGGCGAGCAGGTGCGGGAGCGCGGCGTGCAGGATCAGAAAATGACCGGTGAGATTCACCGCGATCTGCTGGTGCCACGTCTCGATCTCGATCTCGTGCAGGCGCACGTTGCGGCGGATCGAGCCGGCGTTGTTGACCACGACGTGCAGCGTGTCTCCGAGCGCCGCCACCGCCTCCTCGACGATGCGGGACGCGTCGGTGGCGATGTCGCCGGTGACGACGACGGCGTGCTCGCCGATCTGTGCCGCGACCTCTTGCAGCGGTTCAGCGCGGCGACCGACGAGCGCGACCTTCATGCCGTCGGCGGCGAGCGCGAGCGCGGTGCTCGCGCCGATGCCGGTTCCGGCGCCGGTGATCAGTGCGGTCCTCAAGGGACGCGGAAACCTACTGCACGATGACCGAAAACCGCCAGACAGCGGGCGCGCGGCGCGCAACGCTTGAGGCATGAAGGCAGAGGAGTTCGCCGCCCGGCACCGGTCCGGGCCGATCGTCGTGATCCCGAACGCGTTCGACGCCGGGAGCGCGAAGGTGATCGCGCGCCGTCGGCCGGTCGCCATCGGGACGAGCAGCGCGGGGATCGCGAACGGGCTCGGGTACGCCGACGGTGAGCGGATCGGGCGCGACGAGATGCTGGCCGCGATCAAGCGGATCGTGGATGCGGTCGACGTCGGGGTGACGGCCGACATCGAGGCCGGGTACGGCGACGCCGCGGGCACCGCCGAGCGGTTGCTGGGGCTCGGCGTGATCGGGCTCAACCTCGAAGACGCGCGGTATGGCGGGAGCGGACTGCTCAGCGTCGAGGAGGCGTGCGCGAACATCGCCGCGATCCGCGCGGTCGCGGGCACGTCGCTGGTCATCAACGCGCGGGTTGACACGTGGCTGGCCGACGGCGATCCGAATGCGCTCGCGGTCGCGCGCGGGAACGCCTACCTCGCGGCCGGCGCGGACTGCGTGTTCGCGCCCGGAATCAGCGACTTCGCGGCCGTCGTCGCCGGGCTCGACGGGCCGCTGAACGCCTACGCGGGTGCGGGCACGCCGCCCGTCGCCGAGCTGGAGGCGCTCGGCGTGCGGCGGGTGAGCGTCGGCAACGCGCCGTACGACGCGTGTCTGCGGCTGGTCGAGCGGATCACCACCGAGCTCCTCACGGTTGGGCGCTACGACGCGTTGTTCGCTCAGTAGATGCGGTGGAGTGCCCAGACGACGAGTGAGGAAGCCGAGCGGCGGCTGCCCGGCTACCGCGATGCGGCGGTGGTGCGCACGCTCGACGCGCCCGAGGCGCTGCACACCCGCTTCTACGAGGTGCATGCCAAGTCGGCGCTGAACAAGGTGCCGGCGAGGATGCCGTGGGGCTGGACGATCAACCCGTATCGCGGCTGCACCCACGCCTGCGCGTACTGCTTCGCCCGCCCCACCCACGAGTTCCTCGGGTTCGACGCGGGGGCGGACTTCGAGCGCGAGATCGTCGTCAAGGTCAACGTGCCGGAGGTGCTCCGGGCGGAGCTGTCGCGGCCGTCGTGGAAGCGTGAGCACGTCGCGCTCGGCACCAACACCGATCCGTACCAGTGGGTCGAGGGCCGCTACGAGCTGATGCGCGGGATCTGGCAAGCGCTGCGCGACCACGCCAACCCTTGCAGCGTCCTCACCAAGTCCCCGCTGCTGACCCGCGACATCGATCTGATGCTCCAGATCGCCGAGCGCACGCAGTTCACCGCGTACCTCTCGGTGCCGACGATCGACGAGCGCGCGTGGCGGGAGTCCGAGCCGCGCACGCCGAGCCCGCGGGCGCGGCTGAACGCGCTCACGCAACTCGCCGAGGCGGGGCTCGACGTGGGTGTCGTGATCGCGCCGCTCATGCCCGGCATCAATGACTCGCCGGAGCAGATCGACGAGATCGTCGGCGCGGCGCTCGCCGCGGGCGCGGAGAGCATCGACGCGCTCCCGCTGCACCTGCGCGGGAGCACCAAGGACGTCTTCCTGCGGTGGCTGCGCGCCACACGACCCGAGCTGGTCGAGCGCTACGACGCGCTGTACGGCACCGGGTCGGAGATGCGGCGCGACGAGCAGCGGCGGCTGCTGGAGCTCGTCAAGCCGCGCGGCCGGACGTGGGAGACGCGGATCCGCGAGCGTTTCGAGGCCGAAGCGGCCCCTTCTGCCGCGCCGCCCCAGCTGCCACTGTTCTGAGGATGCACGCCGACGTCGCGCGCCGCGCACTGGCCCTGATCGCCGACGGCCTCGTCGACCGTGCCGGCGTGCCGGGCCTCGCACGCCGCCTCGGCTACAGCGAGCGCCAGCTGCACCGGATCCTCGTCGCCGAGCTGGGCGCCGGTGCGATCGCGCTCGCCCGCGCGCAGCGCGCCCAATCCGCCCGGTTACTGATCGACTCCGCCGACCTCACGCTGGGCGAGATCGCCCTGGCGGCGGGCTTCGGCTCGGTCCGCCAGTTCAACGACACGATGCGCCGGATCTACGGCACCACGCCCGCAGCCCTGCGCACCGGGCCGCGCCCCGCGACCGGCATCCGCCTGCGCCTGCCGGCGAAGGCCCCGTTCGACGGCGCGGCCGTCGTGCGCTTCCTCGCCCGCCACGAGGTGCCCGGCCTCGAGCACGTCCAGCGCGGCGCGTACACGCGGGCGGTCGCGCTCGAGAACGGCGGCGGCCTCGTCACGCTCACCCCCAAGCGCGACGCGCTGATCTGCGAGCTCAAGCTCGACGACCTCCGGGACCTCAGCGCCGCCGTCGCCCGCTGCCGCCGGCTCTTCGACCTCGACGCCGACCCGCAGGCGATCCACACCCACCTCGCCCGCCTGCCCGTCGTCGGCGACCTCGTCCGGCGCGCGCCCGGCATCCGGATCGCGGGTGCGGTCGACGGCTTCGAGCTCGCCGTGCGGACGATCATCCGGCGCGAGAACGAGTACGAGTTCGCCCGCACCAGCACCGCGCGGCTGGTCCGTCGCTACGGCGCCCCACTGCAGGATCCCACGCCCACCGTCACCCACCGCTTCCCCACGCCGAGCGCGCTGGCCGAGGCGGACCCGGCGACGTTCGGCGTCGACGCCCGCCGCGCGCACGCCATCCGCGACCTCGCGCGCCAGGGCCTGTATCTCGACGCCGGCTCGGCGGTGGACGACGAGGTGCGAGCGCTGCTCGCGATTCCCGGCATCGGCCCCTGGATCGCCAACTACATCGCGATGCGCGCCCTCGGCGATCCCGACGCGTACCTCGAGGACTGCGATCGCCTCGCACGGGCGCTATCCCGTGCCGGCGGCACCGCTGAGCCGGAAACGTGGCGGCCCTACAGCTCCTACGCGATCGCCGCGCTCTGGCGCAGCCTCGACGACAGCGACACGTTCGCGCTCGCCGCGTAGGGAAATGCTCAGCGGTCCTCTCGAGGGCCGAACGTCAACGGCGCCGGGTGGGGAGGGGGGACAGAAAGGGCGTTCTCACGCTCGCCGCTCCACCGGCGGCGAGGGGGTGTGTAACGAGAGCTGCCCGTCGGGCAGCTCTAGTTCCGCACCCCCATTAATGCGCCACATCGAACAGTGCGAACCTGATCGAAAATCGAGATCGGACCGGCAAACGCGCACGGTCGACCACGGCGACCGGGACAAGGCGTGTGCGGGGCACGCTTTCCGTCTCCGTGGCCCGTAACTGTCGGTATCCCGGCGCGGCAATTCGAGCCAACAGAGCCGAGCCGCGCAGCGGACGGCGGCGTGGCAGACCCGAAGGGCGCGCCACTCCCCCCTCCCCCACTCGGCGCAGTTGACTTTCAGTCCCTAAGACACATTCGGGCGTGAAGATGAGGACGTCTGCCTGAGCGAACGGCGTCGTGGGTAGGGCGAGGTCATGCTTCTGATCCTCGCCATCATCCTGCTGATCATCGCCATCGCCGGCGGCGTGATCATCCACCCGATCATCTTCGCGCTGGCGATCGTCGCGCTCGTGCTCTTCTTCACCGGCCGGCGATGACGCGGTGATCGACCGCCCCGGCGGTCGACACGACGATGTCGGTGATCAGCTCCGGGCCGAAGAGCCCGTGAGCGACCACTCCCGGCTCGGCGTCGAGCAGCGCCGCCAGCGTGGCGGGGTCCTCGACCGCGCCGGTCCAATCGGCGATCACGCCGTTGTCGGGGCTCAGCGGACCCGGGCGTAGGACGACGTTGCGCAGGCGCCGCAGCGTCGCGCTCGCCCCGTAGGCCAAAAGCTCCACCGGCACGGGCTCGTGGATGCGCTCGACGACCTTCTCGCCCGACGCGATCACCACGAAGCGAGCGGCCGCGGCGGCGACGATCTTCTCGCGCGTGTGCGCCCGCCCGCCGCCCTTGACCAGCCACGGCCCGGGGCCGATCTGGTCGGCGCCGTCGATCGCGATGTCGAGATCGGTGAACTCGTCGAAGGGCTCGACGGCGAGGCCCACCTGCCGCGCGAGCGCTTCCGTGGCGGGTGAGGTCGAGACGCAGCGCAACGTCAGCCCGCGCGCGGCGAGCGCAGGGAGCAGCGGCGCGACGGTCGAGCCCGTCCCCAGGCCGACCCGCATCCCGTCCTCGACCAACTGCGCGGCGAACTCGGCGGCGGCGCGCTTGTCCGCCTCGACGCTCATGTGCGGCGAGCCGGGAGCGGGTTGGTGACCAGCAGCCGCAGCAGCGCGGCCGTGCTCTCGAGATCGGCGGGATGGATCGTCTCGAAGGCCGTGTGGGTGTAGCGGGTCGCGACGGTCACCAGCGACGTCGGCGAGCCGGACTCGGCCAGTGCCAGCCCGTCCGAGCCGTAGCCCGCGAACAGCCCGTCCTGCACCGGGAGCCCGTTGGCGCGCGCCAGCGTGATCAGGTACTGGGAGAGCGTGCGGTCGTAGATGTACCCGGTGTCGCGGTGGACGACGATCGGGCCGGCGCCGAGCTTGGTGCCGTACTCGCGCTCCTCGACCGCGGGGATGTCACCGGCGAGGCCGACGTCCAGCGCGATCGCGGCTTCGAAGCGCTGTTCGCGCGCGAGCGCCCGCGCGCCGTGCAGGCCGTTCTCCTCCTGCGTGGTGGCGATCAGCCACAGCTCGCACGCGAGCTCGGGGGTGTCGATCAGCGCGTCCATCAGCGCCAGTCCGACGCGGTTGTCCATCGCGGGGCCGATCAGCAGCTCGCCGACGCGGCGCGTCGGCGCGGAGAAGATCGCGGGCGAGCCGACGTGGACGCCGGCGTCGAGCAGCGCGTCGCGGCTGCTCACCCCCAGCTCGACCCAGAAGTCGTTGAAGCTCAATTCGTGCTGGTCGCGCTGCTTGGCGGTCAGCACGTGGCCGCTGGAGGCCGCGAGCAGGCCGTCGAGCCAGGAGCCGTCGCGGGCGAGCACGCGGACGGGCTGCCCGACCGGATGCCGGCGCTCCGGCCCGGTGCGACGATCGCCCTGCGCGGTGTCCAGCAGCAGGAAGCCGTCCTCGGTGATGTGGCGCACGACGTAGCCGACCTGGTCCATGTGCGCCTGCAGCAGGACGCGCGGACCGCTCCCGCCGACGCGGGCGATGACGTTGCCGATGCTGTCGCGGCGTACCTCGGCACAGCGCGGCCCCCAGCGGTCCTGCAGGAGGTCGGCGAGCTCGGATTCAGCGCCCGAGGGCGCGGGAACGGCGCACAGTTCGGCGAGCAGTGTTTCGAGGTGCATCGGTCACCACTGTGCCATGCGCGCGTCCAACTCGCTGAGCAGATAGGGACCGAGCGTGGTGGAGAACGTCGCGCTGATGTGCCCGACGTCCTTGTGCACGAGCGCGCCGCCGATGACCGGGAAGCAGTCGGCGCTGTCGCACATGTAAGGCGTCAGGTCGATCGCCTCCACGCGCGGGGAGCTCATCCGCTTGGCCGCTTCCAGCGCCGGGTCGGGCGCGAGCGCGGTCGTGATCGGTACCTGACACGTCGTCCCGGCGGGTTTACGCCGGTCGATCGCTCGCTGCACGCAGGCCGCGGTGGTCTGGCGGTTGTGCGGCGGGTCGCGCAGGACGATCACGTGCTGGATCGACGCCGGCAGCCCGTCCCACGCCGTCATGTATCCGGCCGTCTTGACCTCGAAGCGGTTCTGCCCGGCGGGCACGACGACACCCGCGCCGGTGTTGCCCGAGACGAAGATCGTGCTGATCTCGGGGTGCGCGCGCAGATACGCGAGCGTGTCCGTCTTGAACTGCTCGCAGCCCGTGCCGTCCTCCCCCGGGAGGCTCGTGCGGGCGGCGGTGAACGGGCATTGCGAGCGATACAGCGTGACCCCGCGCCAGCGGTGGACGCGGTAGACGTGCTCGAGCGCCGCGCGCCAGTGCACGGCGTGGCTGTCGCCGACGAGCGCGACGGTGGCGGTCGCTCTCGCCTTGGCGACGCCGAACAGGCAGCGCGACGGTGGGACTTCCGAGCGCACGGGCGAGCAGGGCGCGCTGGGCTCGAGCAGCGCCTCGTCGGGCGTGGGCGTGACGGAGAGCCGCAGCGCCGGGTTGTTGCACGGCTTGCCTTCGGCGCGCGCCGAAGCGCCGAAGCAGCGTGGTGTACCTCCCGCTTCAGACGCCATCGCGAGCATCGCGAGGATGGTCATCGCGATTACGATTGCCCTCCGGCCGGATCCGTAGGGTACGCGCGATGTTCCGCCGAGCCGCATCGCTGCTGATCCTTGCAGGCGTACTGGCGGCAGCGCTGCCGGCAGCCGCGCAGGCCGCCCGCAAGACGCTCGTGCTGCGCTCGGCGCCGGTCGCGATGGGCGGCTACAACGTCGCGTTCCCGAAGCTCTTCGTGCCCGCGCCCAAGCTCGACGGCTACGTCGTCGGGATGGAGGCCCGGCTCGTCGACACGCGCGGGAAGGTGGTGACGATCCGCGACGTGATGCTCCACCACACCGTCTTCTATCGCCGCGGCGCGCCCGAGTCGCAGTCCGTGTGCGCGGGCAAGACGCAGGAGGCGTTCTACGGCACCGGCGAGGAGGACGAGCAGCTGCGTCTTCCGCCCGGCTACGGCTACCCGGTGGCCAAGGGCGACCGCTGGAAGATGAACGCGATGCTGATGAGCCACAGCCAGCGATCGGTGCGCGTGCGGGTGGAGTACACGGTCACCGTGGAGACCGGGGTGAAGCTCGAGCCGGTGATCCCGCTGTGGGTCCGCGCCAACGGCTGTGGTGACGCCGTCAGCTACCCGGTGTGGGGCGACGACGGGCCGGGCGCGACGGACACGCGGTCCTTCGACTGGAAGGTGCCGTTCGACGCGCGGATCGTCGCCGTCGGCGGCCACCTGCACGGCGGGGCCAAGGACATGTTCCTCACGCAGCAGGCGTGCGGCGGCCGGCGGCTGCTGGACACCGCGCCGCGCTATGGCATGCCGGACAACCTCTACTACACGGCGCGCCCCGTCCTGCACGAGCCGGGCCCGGTCGACACGCGCTACTTCCTCTCGAAGACGGGCATCCAGGTCCGCCGTGGGGAGACGCTGAAGCTGACCGGGCTCTACGACTCGTCCAAGCCGCACACGCGGGTGATGTCGATCATGCACGTCTACCTCGCCAAGCACGCCGCGCCGGCGACGCAGGACTGCGCGCCGCTGCCCGCCGACGCCCAGGAACTCGTCAAGGACGAGCCGGTGCGCCTCGACCCGCCGGACGTCTCGGTGCCGCTGAACGAGCTGGGCGCGGATGGTCACACGCGCGAGATCACCGATCTGCCGTGGCCGCTGTCGACGCTCGGCAACCCGGCGACGGTCGCGCTGAAGGACAACGCGTTCGACCCGCCGTACGTGCAGATCAAGCGCGACTCCAAGCTCACGTGGAGCTTCGACGACGAGATCGCGCACAACGTCACGTTCGCGAGCGGCCCGGTGCTGACGGGCAGCCCGACGCTTTCGGGTGGGCAGACGTTCACGACCCAGTTCACGCGCACGGGTCGGTACGAGCTGTTCTGTTACCTGCACCCGCTCGCGATGCACCAGGTCATCGATGTAGTCGACTGAGCGCCTCGTCGACGGTCGCGACGGCGTCCGGTGGGCGTGGTCGCGGGCGCTTGACGATCACGATCGGGATGCCGCGTTCGCGCGCGGCTTGGAGCTTGGGGGCGGGGCCGCCGCTGTCCTTCGTGACCAGCAGGTCGATCGCGTGGGTATCGAGGAGCTCGCGCTCGCCTTGCAGCGTGAACGGGCCGCGATCGAGGACGACCTGGTGGTGGGTGTTCGGTGGCGTGATCGCCCTGACGAGGAACCAGGCGTCGACGGGCTCGAAGACCTGCAGGTCCGTGTGGCCCGTGGTGAGGAGGACGCGGTGGCCCCGACATTCGCGCGCGGCGGCCTCGGTGCTCTCGACCCAGATGTCGCCGGCGTGCGGCTCCCAGCCCGGGCGTTCGAGGCGGAGCGCGCCGGCGGCCTTCTCGGAGATGCGGGTGGCGAAGGGATGCGTGGCGTCGACGACGGCGTCGAAGCCGCTGAGGTCGGAGCTGCCGATGCGCGTCGTGCCGGGAAGCGCGCGCGGGGTCGTTCTTCCCGCGAGCGAGGTCGTGACGTCGTCGCCGCGGGCGTGGAGCGCCTCGGCGAGTGCCCGTGCCTCCGTGGTCCCGCCTAGGATCAGCACCTTCATATGGAGAAGGTCCTACTGATCGGCATCGGCGCCGGCGATCCCGAATACGTCACCGTCCAGGCGGTCAACGCTTTGAACACCGTCGACGTCTTCTTTGTGCTCGAGAAGGCCGCCGAGCAGGAGGATCTCGTCGCGCTGCGGCGGGAGATCGTGGAGCGGTACGTGCACGAGCCGGTGCGCATGGTCGCCGCCGCCGACCCGCCGCGCGGGCGTGACGTCGAGGCGTGGCGGGCAGAGCGGGCGCGGCTGGTCTCGGGGTTGCTCGCGGAGGAGACGGGCGTCGGCGCGTTCCTCGTGTGGGGCGATCCGTCGCTGTACGACGGCATGATCGACATCCTCGAGCGGCTCGGCGTCGCGTACGAGGTCATCCCGGGGATCAGCGCCGTTTCAGCGCTCGCCGCCCGGCATCGGCTGGTCTTGAATCGCGTCGCCGGGGACGTGCTGGTGACGACCGGCCGGCGGGTCGCGGCGGGGCTGCCGGACGACGCCCGCGACGTCGTCGTGATGCTGGACTCCAAGCTGGCGTTCACGGCACTCGACGGCGAGTGGGAGATCTACTGGGGCGCGTACCTCGGCACGCCGGACGAGATCCTGATCTCCGGCAGGTTGTCCGAGGTCGCCGACGAGATCGTGCGCGTGCGAGCCGAGGCCCGCACGCGCAAGGGCTGGATGTTCGACACCTACCTGCTCAGGCGGTGACGGCCGCCCGGGTGGCCGGGACGCGCTGGGGCGCCGGGGCGAGGAACCGCTGCGCGGCCGCGCCGAAGACCAGGCCGAGCGTCGTCCAGATCACGGCCTGGATGCCGAGCGTGGCGACGCGGAAATGCCAGATCACGCTCGTCGGGAAGCCCTGCGGGATCTCGTCGAGCGCCGGCATCAGCACCTCGCCGACCGCCACGAGCACGATGAACGCGCCGACCGCGGCGAGCACCCCGTTCCAGGCACCGAACCGGCGCACGAAGTCCCGGCCCAGCCGGAAGGCGGCGATCGCTGCGGCGACGCTGATCGCGATCATCACGAAGAAGATCTTCGTGCGGTAGCCGATCGTGTCGTCGTTGCCGACGGCGGGCGGGTTCGACGGGTACTTCGTGAACGGCACGAGGAAGATCACGACGAAGCCGGCGAGCGCCAGCACGGCCGCCGTGGTCCGCGGGTTCGCCTTGCCGATGCGGCCGTACGCGGCCGCGAACACGAGCGCGAAGACGCCGCCGAGCGCGCTCGCGTAGACGACCGTGCCGGTCAGCAGCCCGAGCGTCGACTGCATGCCGCGGCTGACCAGCGGGGCCTCGGTCGAGGGCGGGCTGTGCGCCTCCTCGAAGGCGATCGCCTTGTCCACCTGCGGCTCGCCGAAGACCTTCGCGAAGACGAACGCCAGCAGGCCGGCCGCGAGGCCGGCGAGCATGCCGCGGATCAGCAGTCCGCGGACGGTTCTCGAGCCGTCCATCAGTGGCAGGGGAAACCGAGGAGGTGGCGCCCGTCGTGGACCCACTCGTGCAGGGTCATGCCCTTCACGATCGACGTCGCGCCCTCCTCGGCGCCGACGAAGTAGAACAGCAGCGCCGCGATCAGCGCGAAGAAGATCGCGTACGGGACGATGTCGTACAGCGGGATCGCCGGGGCGCGGACTTCTCCGGCGGGAACGGACAGCTCAGACATGCGGAACCTCCTCGGGATCGTGCGTCCCATTGCGTGGAAAGGCGAGTTCCTGGCTTCCGGGATCGGTGCTCGTCCCAGTCACAGTGGCGCGACCGCGCCGGATTCGCACCGGCTTCCTCGCCGTGGAGTCTAGGTCCATAGGGCGACGAGTGTCGTGACGGCGGCAAGCTCGGCCAGCTTGGCCGTGGCGCCGTAGCCGTCGCCGGTGATCCCGCCCAGCGCGTGCTGCAGGATCGCGGCGCTCGCGGTGGCCGCGAGCGCCGCGGCGAGCAGGGCGGCGAGGCCGTCTCGCGATGTCGCCAGCGTGATCGCGACGGTGATGACGGTCGCGGTGATCAGCGCGGGTGTGCCGACGCGCAGGAGGCTCCCGGAGCCTTGTGTGGCGGGCTGGAGGGCGCGCGAGACGGGGAGGATCGCCCAGCGGGCCAACACGTGCGAGATCAGGAGCGCTTTGGCGGCGTGCTCGGTGTCGAGCGTGGCGAGCGCGGTGGTGGTGAGGCCGACCGCGAGGATCAGCGCGAGCGCGCCCATCGTGCCGACGCGGGGGTCCTTGAGGATCTCGAGGCGGCGTTGCCGGGTGGTGTGGGCGCCGAGCGCGTCGGCGACGTCGGCGAGCCCGTCCTCGTGCAGCGCACCGGTGACGATGACGGCGGCGGCGACGGCGAGCACCGTCGCGGGGAGCGGCTGGAGGATCTGGTCGGCGAGCGCGCGGGTGGCGGCGGCGATCGCGCCGACCAGCAGCCCGACCAGCGGGAAGTAGACCGCGGCGCGGTTGAGGTTCGGGATGCCCCTGGCGGGCACGGGGAGGCGGGTGAGGAAGGCGACGGCCGTCAGCACGTCCAGAGCACGGCTTCCAGCGCTTGGATGAGTCGATCGGTGGCCGCGTCGTCACGGACCGCGATGCGGATGTGCTCGCTGTCAAGGCCGAGGTCAGTGGTGGGGCGGACGGCGATCCGGCGCTGTTTGAGGCGTTGCGCGACCTCGGCGCCGTTGGGGATGCGCGTCAGGACGAAGTTGGCCGCGCCGTCGTAGGTGTGCAGGCCGAGAGCGTTGAGGCGTTGCGTGAGCCGTTCGCGGTGGGCGGCGAGCTGCGCGATCAGCGGCTCGTCCGCGTCGTGCGGGCGCTGCGCCCAGGCGGCGATGGCCGCGAGCGCAGGGCCGTTCACCGGCCAGGCCTGGCGGCGGCTCTGGAGGCGCTCGACCAGTGGCGGCGGGCCGATCAGGTAGCCCGCACGCAGGCCGGCGACCGAGTGCAGCTTGGTCAGGCTGCGCAGGACGACGGTGTTCTCGTGACCCATCACGCTCGGCTGCGGGCGGGCGACGAAGTCCATGAAGGACTCGTCGACGACCAGCGTGCGGCCGGGCGTTTCGAGGGTTGTGAGGTCGTCGTGGAGGACGCCGGTCGGGTTGCAGGGGTTGGTGACGATGACGAAGTCCGCGCTTGCTGGGACGGGCTTCAGCGCGAAACCGTGTTCGGCCGTGCGGTGGATGAAGGTCGGTGTGTGGCCGTGGGCTCTGAGCGCCGCGGGGCCTTCGCCGAAGACGGGCGCGACGATGGCCGCGTGGGTGTGTGCTTCGAGGTCGGCGGCGAGCAGCCAGAAGCCCTCGGCGGCGCCATTGAGCAGCAGGACGCTCCGCGGGTCGACACCGTGGCGGTGGGCGACTGCGGCGGTCGCGAGGGTCTCGTCCGGGTAGGCGCCGATGTTCGCCCACGCGTCCGCGACGGCGTCTGTCAGCCAGCCGGGCGGCGGGCCGTCGACGACGTTGACGGCGAAGTCGTCGTCGCCCGGGTGGACGAGCTTGTCGCCGTGGAGGACGCGCGGGTGGACTTCCTCGCGCCGGTCGTGCAGGTCCAGCGCGCGGCCGGCGACGATCAGGTGGACGCGGTTTGCGTGTTTGGAGAGCGCCTGTGTGGCATCGCCGGTCAGGTCGAGCCAGCGGCGGGTCGCGGCCTCGATCGGCACCGGGCCGAGACCGGCCTCCTCGGCCACGACGATCAACGTTCCCTCGCGCTCGGCTTTGAGCGTTTCGATGCCGTTTTGGACGATCGCGTCGACCTCGGGGGCGGGTGCGCCGTCGAAGGCGCCGTGGCGGTGCATGACGCCGGCGATCCAGGCGCCGAGGCCGTCGAGCAGGACCGTTCCGGGCGGAATCGTCAGCTCGTCGCCGGCCTCGATCGTCGTCCATTGCTCGCCCCGCCGCGCTTGATGGGCGGCGATCCGCTCGGCCATCTCGGGGTCGGTGGCGGCGCCGGTCGCGATGTACGTCCCGGTCTCCCCCGCGAGCCGTTCCGCGAAGGCGCTCTTGCCGCTGCGACGGCCGCCGAGGATCAGGATCACGCGTGCTCCTCGTCTTCGAAGTACAGGAGGGCGTTGACGGCGGCGACCGCGACCGCCGACCCGCCCCGCTCGCCGACGTTGGTGACGTGCGGGAGGGGCGATTGCGCGAGCGCGGCCTTCGCCTCGGCCGCGCCCACGAACCCGACGGGCAGGCCGACGATGAGTGCGGGGTGCTTCGGGGGATGTGCGAGCAGCGCTTGGAGCGCGGTGGGGGCGTTGCCGATCACCCAGATGGCGTTGGCGGGTGCTTCGTGGGTGGCGAGGCGCATGGCCGCCGCGGAGCGGGTGGTCGTGGCGTCGGCCTTGGCCCGCGGGTCGTCCAGCGGAACGATCGGCGTTCTCGAGGTGATCCCGGCCGCGACCATGCGGGCGTCGGTGTAGATCGGCGCGCCGTCTCGCAGCGCCTCTCGCCCGCTTCTCAGCGCTTGTTCGTCGAGGACGAGCGAGTCGCCGAAGGAGAGGTCGGCCGCGGCGTGGATGACCCGCTCGGCGACCGCGCGCGAGAGCGGCGGCAGGTGGCTGAGGTCGATGCGCGAGCGCAGGATGCGGTAGCTCTCGCGCTCGATCGGGTGGATCGCTCGGGCCACGGTGTTCAGGTCTCCTTCGCGATCGCGCACGTCGCGTGCGCGGACCGCTGCTTGGTGATCACGAGCTCGCCGCGCGTGGCGAGCAGGGCAGCCGCCTCGGCGACGCTCGGGGTGCCGACGTGGTGGGCGACCGTGTCGGACGGCGTCGGCACCTCGACCTCGGCGAGCGCGGCCGCGGGGAACGTGTCGATCGGGACGCCGAGCTGCGCAGCGAGAGCGATGACACACGGCTCGTGGGCGCGACGATCGACGGTCGCGACGCCGACCACGGTGCCGCGCGCGGCGGCGAGCGCCGCGGCGACGAGAGCGCGCAACTCCTCGTCCGCACACCCGAGGCTGCACCCGACACCGACCACGAGCCGAGCACCGCGGGTCGCCGCACCCGCGCTCGCCTCGGCGCCGCGCACCGCGGCCGCCACCGTGTCGGCGCCGCGCACCGCGCGCGTCATGGCCGCCTCCCCACGATCACGGTGACGGGGTTCTCGGCGGCGAGCCGGTGGCCGCCGGCGAGCGGCTTGAGGCGGTTCGCCTGCAGGGTGGTCGCGGTGACGTCGAGGCCGTGGGCGGCGAGGCGTTCCATCGCGGGTGCGATCCGGTCGATCAGGGCGACGGTGACGACCACCGCGCGGCGGGTGACCGGGGCGACGTGGTCGAGGATCGCGTCGAGCGCGGCTCCCCCGCCGCCGACGAACGTCGCGTCGGGTTCTGGGAGCGGTTGGAGCGCTTCCGGCGCCTTGCCGGTGACGGTGCGAACGGGGACGTCGTGGGTGGCGGCGTTGCGGGCGGTGGTCGCGATCGCCTCGGGGTCGGCGTCGATGCCGATGACAGCGGCGCCGAGGCGGGCGCACTCGATCGCGACCGACCCGCTGCCGCAGCCGACGTCCCAGACCAGGTCGCCGATTCCTGGCCCGAGCGCGGCGAGCGCGACGGCGCGCGTCTCGGCCTTCGTGATCATCCCCTTGCGGTGCTCGAAGGCTGACTCGGGAAGCGCCCAGCGGGTGGCGCGAGGCGCGCGTTCATCGCCCTCGACGATGACGACGTTCGGCTGGGCGAAGGGCGGCTCACCGCCGATGCGCTCGGCGGGCGTGCCGAGCGCCTCGGCCACGGTCACGCGACGACCACGCAGCGCTTCGACGATCTCGCCGGCGTTCTCGTCGGTGAGGATCGCGACCTTCGGATGCCGGAGCGCGGTGTTGATCGCGCGCCGCGGGTCGCGCGCGTGGGCGGAGACGACGACCGCGTCCTCCCACGGCAACCCGAGCCGCGCGAACGCGAGCGCGACCGACGACGGCGCCGGGTGCACCTCGAGCGGGTGGTCGCCGAGCGTCCGGACGATGCCGAAGAAGCCGGGATCGCCGGACGCGAGCACGACGACCCGGCCCGGTTCGTGGGCGAGCGTTTCGAGGGTCTTCGCGAGGCCCTTGCCGAGGGTGACCTGGCGCGCCGTCGCGGGCGCGAGCGCCTCGAGCACGGCACGCCCGCCGGCGACGACATCGGCCGCTTCGAGGAGCGCTTCCGTCCCTGGCGGGACCCGCCCGGACGACACGCCGAGCACCACGATCCGCCCGCTCACGCGCCGCCCTCTCCGCCCGCCGCACCGCCGTCTCCGTCCGCCGCAGCGCGGCCCTCTCCACCCGCCGCAGCGCGCCCCTCGTCGCCCGCCCCTGCGGGCGTCTCCCCCGCCCGCTTGCGGTACCGGTCCGGGCGTCCCAGGGGGCGGTGGCGGTGGCCGTAGCCCGCGTCGTAGACGTGCGAGCGACCCGCTCCCGCCCCCAGCGCCGGGCCGACGAGGACGAGCGCCTGGGTCGTGATCCTCGCCGCGCGGACGCGCTCGCCGAGCTCCCCCAGCGGGCAGCGGATGACGATCTCGTCGGGCCAGCTGGCCTTGTAGACGACGGCGCACGGCGTGTCCTCCGCGTAGCCGCCGGCGATCAGGTCGGCCTGCAACTCGCGCGGCCGCCGCACCGACAGGAACAGCGCCATCGTCGTCCCGTGAGCGGCGAACGCGGCCAGCTCCTCGTTGGGTGGCATCGACGTCCGCTGCGCGCGGCGGGTCAGGATCAGCGATTGCGAGACGTCCGGGATCGTCAGCTCCTGGCCGAGCGCGGCCGCCGCGGCGCCGAGCGAGGAGACGCCGGGGACGATCTCGCACTCCAGGCCGAGCTCGCGGCACGCGCGAAGCTGCTCGTTGAGCGTGCCGTAGAGCGTCGGGTCGCCCGAGTGCACGCGGGCGACGCCGAGTCCCTCTTCCGCGGCGCGGCGATAGATCGCGAGCACGTCGTCGAAGGTCTTGTCGTCGGAGGCGATCAGCTCCGCGCCGGGCCGCGCGTGGGCGAGCACCTCGGGGTCGACGAGCGAGCGCGCCCACACGACGACGTCCGCCTCGCCGAGCACGCGCACGGCGCGCAGCGTCAGCAGGTCGGCCGCGCCCGGGCCCGCGCCCACGAACCACACCCGCCCGCTCATCCGCTCACCGCACGCCGGCGGGCGACTTGCACGAGGTCCGGCCGCACGGCCACCAACGCCCGCACGATCAGGAACGTGAGCGCGGCCTCGATCGCCGCGATGATCGCGTAGGAGCCGAGGATCGAGACGGCGATCGCGGTGCGGTCGATCTGCACCGCGGCGCCCAACTCCACCTCGAGCACGAAGATCGTCGCGGCGAGCAGCACGCTCACGACGGCCGCCGCGGCACAGGCGTAGGCGACGGGGATCGCGCGGCGCAGCGCCAGCATCAGCGGGTAGCCGACGAAGGCCGGCACCAGGGCGAGGTTCGTGATCGTCAGCCCGAGCGTCGTGATCCCGCCGTCGCCGAGCACGAGCGCCTGGATCGCGCACACGACCGCGATCGTCAGCGCGCCCGCCCACGGGCCGAGCAGCGCGACGGCGAGCGCGCCCCCAAGCAGGTGGCCCTGCGTGCCGACCGTGATCGGCACCATCGGCGCCTCGGCGACGAGAAAGAACGCCGCGGCGAGGCCGGCCAGCGGCAGATCCTTCTCGCGCATGCTCCGCCGCGCCCGGTGCAGGCACACGGCGATCCCCGCCGCGCCCGTAACGGTGCCGATCAGCGCGGCCTGGCCGGTCAGGAAGCCGTCGGGGATGTGCATAGGTCAAGCGCGGCAGCGGGGCCGACGACGAAGGTCACGGGCGGGGGAAGCGGGGCGGGGAGGTCTTTGAGCGTCCCGCGCAGGACCTGCTGGCCGGCGCGGGCGGCGGCGCTGACGGCGGCGATCGGCGTCTCCGGATCGCGGCCGCCTTCGATCAGCGCCGCGGCGGTCCGCCTGATCCTCCCGCGGCCGGTGAGGATCACCAGCGTGCCGCCGAGGCGGGCGAGCGCGGCCCAGTCGGGCGGCTCCGCGTGCTCGTCGTCGTCATTTCCGTCGACGAACGTCGCGGTCACCGAGAGTTGCCGGAGCATCAGGGGAATGCCGGCCGCGGCGGGCGCGGCGAGCGCGGCGGAGACGCCCGGAACGACCCGCACCTCGATGCCCGCCGCGGTCAGCGCGACGGCTTCCTCCGCGCCGCGCGAGGCGACGAACGGATCACCGCTCTTGAGCCTGACCACGTCCCCCTCGCGCGCCAGCGCGATCAGCAGCGCGTTGACCTCCGGCTGTTTGAGCGCCCGCCGGCCGGGCGCCCGCCCCACGCAGTGCAGCTCAGCGCCCTCGGGCACGAGCGCGAGGATCGCGTCCATCGACGGCCGGTCATAGACGACGACCCGCGCGCCGCGCAGCAGCTCGGCCGCCGCGACCGTGAGCAGCGCGGGATCGCCAGGCCCGGCACCGACGAGATGCACCGTCACGCGGACCCCTCGCTTTTTGAGGGGTCAGACCCCTCAACACTATGTTCGTACGAAAAGCCCTGCTCAGGGCGATTCCGGATTGTTAAGGGGTCTGACCCCCCTCGGCGCGCGATGAGGTGCTGGCCCGCCCACGTGGCGGTGTCGCCGGCGACCAGGACGAGCGTGCGCATCGTGACCGTCTCCGGGTCGAGGTCCGCGAGGGTGGTCGTGACGATCGCCTCGGTCGGGCGGGCGACGTCGGTCGCGACGATCGCCGGCGTGTCCGGCGGGCGGTGCGCGCGCAGGATGGCGAGGGCGCGCTCGAACGGCTCGGTGCGGGTCGCGGAGCGCGGGTTGTAGAGGGCCAGCGCGATGCCGGAGACCGCCAGCGCCGTGAGGCGTCGCTCGACCGTCGCCCACGGGACATGAAGATCCGAGAGGGAGAGCGTCGCCCAGTCGTCGGCGAGCGGCGCGCCGATCCGCGCGGCGACCGCGAGGGCCGCGGTGACGCCGGGGATGACCTCGACGCGCAGCGCGGGCACGTCGCCACCGGGCGCGCCCCTGCCGCCACCCGCCGCGTCCTTGTCGGCCGAGGCGCCTTCGCCGTCACCGAGCGTCGACTTTCGCGAGGACAGCGCGAGAAACTCGACGCTCGCTTCGCACAGCGCGGCCTCGCCCGCCACCAGCGCGAGCGTGCGCGCCGCCATCCCGTGCACGCCCGCGTCGCCCGACGACACGAGCGCCACCCGCGCACCCGCCCGGGCGCGCGTCACCGCCTCCTCGGCGCGCGCCAGCTCCTCCCCCATCCGCCCGCGCACGACCTCCTGGCCGTCGAGCAGATCGGCGCACTGGTCGACGTACGGGCCGTAGCCGATGACGACGTCGGCCTCGCGCACCGCCCGCTCGGCCGCAGCGGTTCGGTGCGAGCTGCCGCCGGGGCCGAGGCCGACGATGGAAAGCGATCCGCTCACGCGACCAAGGGGTTGAAGCCGGCAGGGAGTTCCAAGCGATGCGCGCGCATGAAGCCGTCGTCGGCGAGCACCTCGCGCGTCGCGCCGTCGGCGACGAGCTGCCCGCGATCGAGCACGACGGCGCGCGGGCAGAGCTCGAGCGCGTAAGGCAGATCGTGCGTGATCAGCAGCAGCGCGAGCCGCAGGGAGACGAGTACGTCGAGCAGTTCGCGGCGCCCGGCGGGGTCCAGCGCCGCGGTCGGCTCGTCGAGCACCAGCACGTCGGGCCGGCATGCCAGGACGCCCGCGATCGCGACCCGGCGGCGCTCACCCGCGCTCAGCGAATGCGGCGGCCGTGCGGCGAGATCGGTGGCCCGGACCGCGTCCAAGGCCTCGTCCACCCGCGCCCGCAGCTCCTCGCCGCGCAGGCCCTGCTTGGCCGGGCCGAACGCGACGTCCGCCTCGACGGTCGGCATGAACAGCTGGTCGTCGGGGTCCTGGAAGACGATCCCGACCCGCCGGCGAAGCTCGCGACGCCCAGGCACTTCGCCCCCGACCCGCACCACCCCGCGAACCTCGTCCAGCGCGCCGCACGCACCCAGCGCGAGCGTCGTCTTGCCTGCCCCGTTCGGGCCCAGGACGGCCAACCGCTCCCCGGGGAGCAGCGACAGATCGATGCCTGCCAAGGCGGGAGTCCCGTCCGGATACGCGAACGCGAGACCCTCCAGCTCCAGCGCCGGCGGCGTCCCCGGCGCGACGTTCACCGCGGGCGCCGGCCGCAAGGACGGCCGCCGGATCTCGGGCGCGACCAACGGTGCCCGCGTCGCGCGCCGGGACCGCCGCGACCCCCGCGCGGGCCCATCGCCATGCGGCGTCAGGGAGATCGGCGTGCCGACCTTGTCCTCGTAGCCGGGCAGCCGCACCCGATACGTGCAGAGATCGCAGTTCATCCGCACCGGCCCGGTCAGCGCCTCGCGATAGCGCTCCAGGACCAACCGGGCGAGCCGCCGGTCCGGTCCGAGATGCGGCCCGCCGACGACGGTCAGCTCCGGGTGCAGCGCCGCGTACTCCGCCGCCTGCGCGTAGATCCGCGGGACGAGCACGCCGGTGAAGAGGAAGAACGGCACGACCGCGATGTGCTTGGCGCCCAACCGCCGGCAGCGCTCCAAGGCCTCGGGCACGCTCGGCGAAGCGACGCCGGCGAACGCGGGCTCGACGAGGCCGAGGCCGCGTCCGTCGGCGAGCAGGCGGGCGACCTTGTAGAGGTCCGAGCCGGCGTCGGGATCGCTCGAGCCGCGCGCCACCAGCACGACCGCCGACTCCGCGGGATCGAAGTCCCCGAGCGCCTCGCGCGCCCGGTCCTCGGCAACCGCGAGGACCGCGGGGTCGATGCCCAGGTCCCGACCCATCCTGAACGCCACCCCCGGGTGGCGCATGCGAGCGCGGGTGAGCGCCGCGGGACCGTCGTTCTTCAGATGGCCCGCGGCGAGCAGGACGAGCGGGATCGAGACGACGTCGGTCGTGCCGCGCGCGACCAGCTCGTCGATTCCCGCATCCACCAACGGCTCGGCCAGCTCGATGAACCCGAACCCGACGGGGAGGTCGGCGGCGGCCTCGCGCACGTGCTGCGCGAGTGCCCAGAACTCCTCGAGCCCGTCCGCGTCGCGGCTGCCGTGCCCGACGACCATCAGCGCGGCGCTCACAACCGCCACCCCACGGTCACGGCCCAGGGCAGAGCCGCGAAGGACACCGCGGCCGCCCACGCGACCCACAAAGCCGCGGGGCTCAGCGACAGCGCCGGCATCGTGCCGTCGTAGCCCCGCGCGAGCATCGCGACGTGCACCCGCTCGCCGCGCTCGAACGTCCGTACGACCAGCGCGCCGACGGTGTTGCCGGTCCCGCGGGCCTGCCAGAGCCAGCGGGGGTCGTCGCCGCGCTGCGTGCGCGCGAGCCGCATCCGCCGCAGCTCGTCGAGCAGCACCTGCAGATAGCGCAGCGCGAAGCCGGCGATCGCGATCAGGGTCCGCGGCACGTGCAGGCGCTCGGCGCCGCGGAGGATCTCCGGCGCCGGTGTCGTCCAGGCCAGTACGCCCGTCGCCAGCACGGCCAAGGTGGCCTTCGCGAGGATGCCGAAGGACAGCCAGAGACCGTCCGCGAACGAGTCCGCCGCGAACGGCAGGACCAGCACGAACAGCACGAACGGCACTTCGATCACGAGCCTGCGGGCGAGGAGCGAGGGCGGCGTGCGTGCCGCCGCAGCAACGACGAGCAGGAGCGCGAGGTCCGCAGCGTACGGCCACACCAGCTCCCCTCGCGGCACCAGCGCGACCGCGACGACGAACAGGATCGTCGCGAGCACCTTGCACTCCGCGGGTGCGCGGTGCAACGGCGTCTCGACCGTCGCGACGACCTCCTCGCCATGCGCCGATCCGCTCACAGCCGTGAACCTCGTCCGTCGCGCGTGGCGGGGCGGATGACGGTCGAGAAGTACGGCGCGGCGCCGGGCGGCGGCGTCAGCGTCTCCCCCGGCCGGCCGAGCTCCTCGCCGTAGACGGCATCGTCGCCCACCGCCCGCAGCACCGCGGGGAGGTGGCGGCCGCCCTTGTAGACCACGACGGTGTCGTAGTCGGTCAAGGCGCTGCGCAGGGCGTCGTCGCCTGCCGTGTACGGGATCAGCGCGAGCCGCTCGGTGCCCTCGGCCAGGACGGTCCCCGACCGCGCCGCGAGGTCCTGCATCGCGGTGATCCCGGGCACGGTCTCCACGACCACGTCCGGCACCAACTCGCGCACGGTGTGGGCGATGTAGGCGAAGGTCGAATAGAGGTTGGGATCGCCGACCGTCGCGAAGGCCGCGGTGCCGGTGCGGGCGACCTCGGCGATCGCGGCGCCCGCTGCGTTCCAGCGCGCGTCGCGGGCGGCGGCGTCGGACATGCCGAACGCGAGCGGCACGCTGGTGACGTGCGCCGCGATGATCTCCGCCGCGCGACCGCCCTCGGGGACGAAGACGCGGTCGGCCTCCTGCAACGCCCGCAGCGCCTTCAACGTCAGATGTTCGGGGTCCCCCGGCCCGACGCCGACACCGATCAGCCGCATGCGCTCACCAGCCGCTGCGCGACCTCGGGGGTCGCCGCCCAGTGGGTGTGTAGGTAGGACGCGTGGACGTTGCCGCGCACGTGCCCGCCGGTGCGCGTCCACGCCTCGCCGCCGGGCGTCACCGTCGAGTAGTGGAACTCGTGGCCGCGCACGGTCGTGCCCGCCGGCCACACCGGGTGATCTTCGATCGCGGTGACCTCGCGGTAGCCGAGCTTGAGCCGCTTCGTCATCGTCGCGCTCGCGTCGATCACCCCGCACATCGGGATGCCGTCGAGATCCTTCGCGAGGTAGAGCAGTCCACCGCACTCGGCGAGCACCGGGCCGGTGAAGGCCGCGATCTGCTCTCTCAGGCGGGTGTTGGCGCTCAGCTCGGTGCCGAAGACCTCGGGGAAGCCGCCCGCGAGGACGAGCGCGTCGGCGTCCGGCAGCGTGTCGTGGAGCGGGTCGAAGGCGTGCAGCTCCGCGCCCGCGGCGCGGAGCAGCTCGAGGTTCTCTTCGTAGTGAAACGAGAACGCGGGGCCGCGCGCGATGGCGATCCGCACGGGGGTTCGCGACACGTTCTCAGGCGACCACGCCGGCCCGGGGACCGGAGGCGCGCTGCGCGCGAGGGAGAGGAGCGCGTCGATGTCACAGTGGGTCCCGACGCTCGCCGCCAGCCGGTCGATGACATGCCGCGCACGCGACGCGCGCTCCGCGACCGGGACGAGGCCGAGATGGCGCTCGGGCACTTCCAGCTCGGCATCTCGCGGCAGCGCGCCGAGGACCGCGATGTCCGGCAGCGCCTCGCGCAGCAGCGCCGCGTGCGCCTCACTCCCGACGCGGTTGAGGATCACGCCCGCGACGTTCACGCCGGGGTCGAAGGTCCGATAGCCGTGCACGATCGCCGCGACCGAGCGGGCCATCGCCGCGGCGTCGACGACCAGCACGACCGGTGCCTGGAGCAGCTTCGCCACGTGGGCGGTCGAGGCCAGCTCCCCGCGCCCGGACGCGCCGTCATAGAGCCCCATCACGCCCTCGATCACGGCGACGTCCGCGCCCTGCGAGCCGTGCTTGAACAGCGGCGCGATGAGCTCCGGGCCGGACAGGAACGCGTCGAGGTTGCGACCCGGTCGGCCGGCCGCGAGCGCGTGGTAGCTGGGGTCGATGAAGTCCGGCCCGACCTTGAACGGCGCGGGTTTGTCGCCGCGCTTGGCGAGCGCCGCGATCAGCCCGCTCGCGACGGTCGTCTTGCCCGCGCCCGAGCTCGTCCCCGCGATGACGATCCGCGCTACCACTCGATCCCCTGCTGCGCGCGGATGCCCGCGTCCATCGGGTGCTTGATCTTGACGACCTCGCTGACCAGGTCGGCAGCGTCGATCAGGCTTTGCGGCGCGTCACGGCCGGTCACGACGACGTGCTGAAAGCCCGGCCGGTCTCGCAGCGTGGAGACGATCTCCTCCTCCGGGATCCAGCCGTACTTGATCGCGTAGGTGAGCTCGTCGAGGAGCAGGAACTCGTAGCGCTCGGCCTCGATCCGCCGCTTGACCTCCGCCCAGCCTTCGCGCGCCTTCTCCGCCGACTCCTCGAGGTCGCGAGAGATCCACGTCCAGCCGTCGCCCATCTTCTCCCAGTCGATGCCACCCAGCGCCTGCGCGGCCTTCGCCTCGCCGACCTTCCACTTGCCGGACTTCACGAACTGGAAGACGCCGCAGCGATACCCGCGCGCCCACGAGCGCAACAGCATCCCGAACGCGCTCGTCGACTTCCCCTTGCCGTGGCCGGTGATGACGATCAGCAGCGGCTTGTCGCGCGGCTTGCGCCGCTTGGGCTCGGCGCTGCCGAGGTCTGCGGGGGTGTGCATGGTCATGCGGCCAGCGCCTCCAGTGGGAGTAGACGTGCACCCGCCGCCTCGGCGAGAGCGGCGGCGAGATTGAGACGCACCGGACCCTGCTCACCGTCGAACACGACGACGCCGTGGGCGGCTCGCGCCAGCTGAGCTGCGGCGTTTGCGACCTGCGCGTGGTCGGTCGTGCGACCGTCGGTGACGACGACCGCGAGCGACCGACGTGTGGGATCGCGCCGCGCCTCGTTGCGGATCACCCGCTCGGTCTCGGCGAGCCCCTGCGCGAGCGGCGTGCGACCGCCGGTGGGAAGGTCCGTGAGCGCCGCCGCGGCTCGCTCGACGCTGCCCGTCGGCGGCAGCACGAGCTGCGCGTGCTCGCCGCGGAACGTCACGAGCGCGACCCGGTCACGCCGCTGGTAGGCGTCGGTGAGCAGCGCCAGCACCGCGCCCTTGACCCGCGCCATCCGCCGCCTCGCGCCCATCGACCCGGACGCATCGACGCAGAACACGACGAGATTGCCCTCCTTCCCGGCCCGCACGTGCTCGCGCAGATCGGAGGGAAGCACCGCCCGCGGCGCAGCGGGGCGAGACGGCGCACCGGGGTCGCGCGGCGCGGCGGCGCGAGGCGACGCGGAGAGGGCGCGGCGGGCGATGGCGGTGCGGAGCGTCGCGGCGAGCGCGAGGTCGGTGAGGGTGCCCGTCGGTTCGCGGGCGTCGATCGGCGGCCCGCCCTCGGCGCGCGAACGGCGGCCCGTCGCGCCGCGGCCGCGGCCGGCGAGTGAGAGCAGCGGCGCGCGGCCGGCGTCCGCGGGCGTCTCGGTCCGCTCGCGCGACGGCGCGTCGGCGCGGTATGGGCGCTCGGCCAGCGAGTCGCGGCGCAGTACGCCGGCCGCGCCTCGACGGTTCGCGTCGTCGTCTCGCCGGCCCGCGTCGTCGTCGCGGTCGTCTCGCCGGCCCGCGTCGTCGCCTCGCCCGGTCCAGGCGTCATCGCTCGCGTCTCGGCCGTTGGGGTCGTCGCCGCGCGCCGTGGTGGCATCGGCGCTCGCCCGCGCGCCGTAGTCGCCGGCCGGCTCGTGCGGCGCCTCGTCCCCGCCGCGCGGGCCGCTGCCGTTCGGGGAGGGGTCCGGATCGTCGTCGTCGCGATCCGCCTCCGCCAGCGCGGCGTCGAGGTCGGACTCGTCCAGCCCCGGCGCCTGCAGGGGACCGCGGCGGCGGCGGTGCGACAGCGCCAGGCGGGCGGCGCGGCGGACGTGGTCGGCCGTGACCTCGTCAACGCCGTCCAAAGCCGCGAGCGCGGTCGCGGCGCGGGCGCAGACGATGTCGGCGCGGTGGCCGTCGACGCCCAAGCGCGCGCAGGTGCCCGCGATCAGGAGCACGATGCGGTCCGGCAGACGCACGGACGCGAGCCGTTCTCGCGCCGCGGCCACGCGATCGCGCAGGGCGGACTCCTCCGAGGACCAACCCGCGGCAAACCCCGCCGGATCGCGGTCGAACGCGAGCCGGCGGCGCACGATCTCCACCCGCACGAGCGGGTCGAGGCTGCCGACGACGTCGACGCTCAGCCCGAACCGGTCGAGCAACTGCGGGCGCAGGTCGCCCTCCTCGGGGTTCATCGTGCCGACCAGCAGGAAGCGGGCGTCGTAGGCGGCGGAGAGGCCGTCGCGCTCGACGTGCACACGGCCCAGGGCCGCGGCATCCAACATGACGTCGACCAAATGATCCGGCAGCAGGTTGACCTCGTCGACGTACAAAACCCCGCCGTCCGCGGCCGCCAGCAACCCTGGCTTGAACGCGGCCGCGCCCTCGGACAGCGCGCGCTCGAGATCCAGCGAGCCGAGCACGCGGTCGGCGGTGGCGCCGATCGGCAGCTCGACCAGCGCACCCACCAGCGGCGCCAGCCCGCGCACCGTGGTCGTCTTGGCCGTGCCGCGCTCGCCGCGCACGAGCACGCCGCCGATCGCGGGATCGACCGCGCACGCCAGCAGCGCCTCGCGCAGGTCGTCCTGGCCGACGACGGCGCTGAACGGGAACGCGGTCATGCCGCGACCGTCCGCGAGACGCGAGCATCGAGTTTCTCGAGCAGGACTCGTGAAAGTCGACGCTCGTGGCGATGGGGCGCGGACGCGGTCACGTGCCCGCCTCCTCCAGCTCGCCCTCGACCTCGAGGTAGGCGTCGCGCAGCACGTCCAGCGACGCCGGCTCCGGCGCCTCCCAGAGCCCGCGGTCAGCGGCCTCGAGCAGGCGCTCGGCGATCGCGCGCAGCGCCCACGGGTTCGACCGAGCCAGGAACGAGCGCACTTCCTCGGAGCCGACATAGCGCTCCGTCACCGACTCGTACATCCAGTCGTCGACGACGCCGGTGGTGGCGTCGTAGCCGAAGAGGTAGTCAACAGTCGCCGAGAGCTCGAACGCGCCCTTGTAGCCGTGGCGCATCATCGAGCCGATCCAGCGCGGGTTCGCCACCCGCGAGCGGAACACGCGCCGCGCCTCCTCGGCCAACGAACGCGCCGCGGGCGACGACGGGTCGGAGGAGTCCCCGATGACCGCCCGCGGATCCGCTCCCGCCAGGTGCCGGACGTAGGCGATCATCCCGCCGTGCTCGGCGAAGTAGTCGCTCGAGTCCAGGAGATCGTGCTCGCGGGTGTCGACGTTCTTGACCGCGACGTCGATCCGGGCGAACTGGCGGCGCATCGACGACCGCGCCTCCACCCCGTCGAGGCCGCGGCCGTACGCGTGCCCGCCCCACGCCTCGTAGACCTCGGCCAGGTCGGCGTCGTCGCGCCAGTTGCGCACGTCGACGAGCTGGAGGATGCCTGTGCCGTAGGTGCCGGGGCGCCCGCCGAAGATCCGCGCCGTCGCGCCGCGCCAGTCGCCCGCCATCGACTCGATGTCCGCGAGCACGTGCTTGCGGACGAAGTTCCGATCCAGCGGCTCGTCAAGGCCCGCGACGAGCATCACCGCCTCGTCGAGCAGCTCGACCAGGTGCGGGAACGCGTCGCGGAAGAAGCCCGAGATGCGGACGGTGACATCGATCCGCGGGCGCCCGAGCTCCTCCAGGCCGATCACCTCGAGCCCGGCGATCCGCCGCGTCTCGACGTTCCACCGCGGCCGCACGCCGAGCAGCGCGAGGATCTCACCCGCATCGTCACCCGCGGTGCGCATCGCCGCCGTGCCCCACACCACGATCCCGACGGTCTCAGGGAGCTCGCCCGATGCCAGCAGCGCGTCGGCGAGCTTGGCGCCCGTCTCGTACGCGAGCTCGGACGGCAGCGCCCGCGGGTCGACCGAGTACATGTTGCGCCCGGTCGGGAGCACGTCGAGCCGCCCGCGGGTGGGCGAGCCGGACGGGCCGGCGGGGACGTGGCGCCCGTGCAGACCGCCGACCAGCGCGGTCAGCTCTCCAGGGGTCGCCCGCAGCTTCGGCACGACCTCGTCGCGCGCCAGCTCGACCAGCGCCCGCACGCCCGGATCGACCGGCAGCTCGCCGCGCAGCAGGTACGCGTCGAGCACCTCGTCCTGTGCGGCCGCCAGCACGTCCCCGTCATGGGTGCCGAGCCAGGACGCAAGCGCGTCCCGCAGCCCGGGGAGCCGCAGGATCGCTCCGAGCAGGCCGCGGAACTGCTCGCCCTCCGGCGTGCGCCCGAGGATGTGCAGCCCGTCGCGGACCTGCAGGTCCTTGATCTCGCACAGGTAGCCGTCGACGTGCTCGATCAGCGCGCCGAAGTCCTCCAGCGCGGGCTGCTCGCCCTCCACCTCGAGATCGCGATGGAGATCGGCCTCGTGCAGCAGCGTCCAGATGCGGTTCGCGAGCGCGGGCAGCTTCGCGGGGTCCAGCGCCTCGCAGCGCGCGTACTCGTCGAGCAGTTGCTCCAGCTGGGCGAGCTCGTCGTAGGTCTCGGCGCGCATCATCGGCGGCACGAGGTGATCGATCAGCACGGCGTGCGCGCGGCGCTTGGCCTGCATGCCCTCGCCGGGGTCGTTGACGACGAACGGGTAGAAGAGCGGCGTCGAGCCCAGACACGCGTCCGGCGCGCACGCGGCGCTCAGCCCCAGCGCCTTGCCCGGCAGCCATTCGAGCGTGCCGTGCTTGCCGAGGTGCACGATCGCGTCGGCGCCGAAGGTGACATCGAGCCACCGATACGTCGCGAGGTAATGATGGGCGGGCGCGAGGCCGGGGTCGTGGTAGATCGCGACCGGGTTCTCGCCGTAGCCGCGCGGCGGCTGGATGGCCACGAACACGTTGCCCAGCGACAACCCCGCGATGATGAAGTCGCCGCCGTCGACGTAGTGCTCGCCCGGCGCCGGGCCCCACGTCTCGTTTATCGAGGTCTGCAGCGCCTGCGGCAATGTCGCGAACCAGCGCGTGTAGTCCGCGACCGGCAGGCGTGCGCCCGCGGCCTGCAGATGTGCGTCGGACAGGAACTCCGGATCGTGCCCGCCGGACGCGATCAGCGCGTGGATGAGCGCGTCGCCGTCCTCGAAGTCGTGCTCGACCCGGTGCCCGGCCTCACGCAACGCCTCCAGCAGCGCCATCGCGCTGGCGGGTGTGTCGAGGCCGACCGCGTTCCCCACCCGCGCGTGCTTGGTCGGGAAGGAGGACAGGACGATCGCGGTGCGTTGCTCGGCGCGATCCAAAGTCCGCAACCGCGCGTGCCCAAGGGCGAGGCCCGCGAGCCGGTCGCAGCGTTCGCTGTCCGGCGCGTAGTGCACCGCGTCGAAGTCCTCGAACGGCTCCTTGAAGGAGATCGGCACGCCGATGATGCGTCCGTCGAACTCGGGAATCGCGACCTGCATCGCGGCGTCGAGCGGCTTCAGCCCCGCGTCGGACTCCTCCCAGCGCTGCCGCGAGGTCGTCGCGCAAAGCGCCTGGATGACCGGGACGCCGAGCGCCTCCAGCGCCTCCGCATGCCACTCGTCACCCGCGTGCGAGCCGCCGCTGGCCAGGACGGTCGTGATCAGCGCGCCGATCTCGCCGTCGAGCAGCTTCAGTGCCGGCGCGTCGCCGCGCAACGAGTACGCCCACACGCACAGCGGCTGGCCGCCGGCCCGCTCGATCGCCCCCGCGAGCGCGTCGACGAACGCCGTGTTGCCGGTCACCCGGTGCGAGCGATAGAAGACGAGGCCGACCCGCGGGCGACCGTCGGACGACGGCAGCCCGTCGACATCGCCGACTCCCGGCACGTAGACGCCGAGCTCGGCGAGCTCGCGGGGCCGCTCGAAGCCGTGGCCCTCCAACCCGAACGTGTCGGCGAGGAAGCGCAGCAGCTCGCGGGTGTTGTCGACGCCGCCGTGGCGCAGGTACTCGAAGACCTGCGCGATCGCGCCCGCCGGCGCGCGGGAAAGCTCGGTGAGCTCGGCGTCGGGCTCGGATTCCCCGCCGAGCAGGATCAGCGCAAACCCGTCGCGCTCGCTCAACGCGCGCAGCGTCGCGACGCCCTCCGGCCACGCACGGCGACCGCCCAGCAGGCGGACGACGACCACCTGCGCGCCGTCGGCGAACGCCTCGACGTCGTCGACCAGGTTCGCCGCCCGCACCTCCGGGAAGTCCGAGCCGAGTTCGCGGACGGCGTGCGCCGTGGCGAGAACCTCGGTATCGGCGGTCGTCAGGAGACGGAGCAAGCGATCACCGGCAGCCTTTCGGGGGCACCACGTTGGATGAGCTCGAGCAGGGCGGGTGCGTCGATGTGCTCGCCGAACCAGTCGGCGAGGCGGTCGAGATGCGCCTCGCGCACCTGTGCGAATTCGGTGGTCCCGGGCGTCCAGTCGCGACCGCGCCGCTCCGCGACCCACGTGAGCAGCTTGCGGCGGAACGCGTCGCCTTCGAGCAGGCCGTGCCAGCTCGTGCCGAGGACGTTGTTGTAGTGCAGCAGCGATTCGTCGCGGTCGATGCGGCCGTGACGGATCTCGTAGCCGCTCGCCGCGACGCCCCAGACGGTGCCACTGACGCGCTGGAGCAGCTTCTCGGTGTCGAAGCGGGTGGTGATCGGGAGCATGCGCAGGCCGTCGACGCGCCCTTCGCCGCTCTCCACGTCGTCCTCGATCGTCTTGCCGAGCATCTGGTAGCCGCCGCAGATGCCGAGCGTCGGTCCGTCGCGTTCCTGCAGCGCCCGGTCCAGCCCCGCCTCGCGCAGGCCCTGGAGATCCTCCACCGTGGCCTTGGTGCCGGGGAGGACGACGAGGTCGGCGCGCTCGACGTCCGCCGCGGAGCGGGTGAAGCGCACGGAGACGCCGGGCTCGGACGCGAGCGCGTCGAGGTCGGTGAAGTTGCTCATCCAGCGCAGGCGGATGACGGCGACGTCGAGCGTCGCGCCGTCTTGCGCCGGGGCGCGGAGGGCGAGCGAGTCCTCGGCGTCGATGAACGGGCCGTCCAGCCACGGGAGCACCGCGTACGTCGGGCGTCCGGTCAGCTTGAACAACGTCTCGAGGCCGGGCGCGAGGATGCTCGCGTCGCCGCGGAACTTGTTGATGACATAGCCGGCGATCAGCGCCTGGTCGGCCGGTTCGAGCAGCGCGAGCGTGCCGAAGAGCGACGGGAAGACGCCGCCGCGGTCGATGTCACCTACGAGCAGAACCGGCAGGTCGGCCGCGCGGGCGAGCCCCATGTTGGCGAGGTCGTTGGCGCGCAGGTTGATCTCCGCGGGGCTCCCCGCGCCCTCGCAGATCACGACGTCGTAGCGATTTTGCAGGTCTTTCAGCGCGTTGAGGACGGGCTCGCGCAGCTCGGCCTTGAGGTCCTGGTAGGAGCGCGCGGTCGCGTTCGCGTACGGCTTGCCCATGAGCAGCACCTGGCTTCGCCGGCGTCCGGACGGCTTGATCAGCACCGGGTTCATCGCCGCCTCGGGCTCGATGCCACACGCCGCGGCCTGCATCGCCTGCGCGCGGCCGATCTCAGCTCCGCTCGCCGTGACCGTGGAGTTCAGGGCCATGTTCTGCGCCTTGAACGGAGCGACGCTCATGCCCTGGCGGGTGAGCCAGCGACACAGCGCGGCGGTGATCACGCTCTTGCCGGCGTCCGACGCCGTTCCGGCGACCAGCAGGCTCACGCGAACCGCCAGGTCAAGGCCGCGGTCGCGAGGCTGATGCGGCGGGCGAGCCGGACGGCGCGGGCGATGTCGGCCGGACGCGGATCGCGACCGGTGCCCAGTTGCGGGCGGTGCTCGACGCGGCCGCGGTAGGCGAGCGTGCCTCCGAGCGTGAGCCCGAGCGCGCCGGCGAACGCGGCCTCGATCTGCCCGGCGTTGGGGCTCGGATGCTTGGGCGCGTCGTCGCGCCACGCCCGCCACGTCGCCGCCGGCCGCCCGGACAGCAGCACGGTCAGCGCCGCCGCGAGCCGCGCGGCGGGCCAGTTCATGACATCGTCGGCGCGCGCGGACGCGGTCCCGAACCGCGCGTAGCGGTCGCTGCGGTTGCCGACCATGGCGTCGAGCGTGTTGACCGCCCGGTACGCGACGACCCCGGGCGCGCCCGCGACCGCCGTCCAGACCAGCGGCGCGATCACCGCGTCGACCGTGTTCTCGGCCACCGACTCGATCACCGCGCGAGACAGTTCCGTGGCGTCGAGTGCCTCGGGGTCGCGCCCGACGAGCGAGCGGATGCGCACGCGCGCACCGTCGAGGTCGCCACGCTCGACGAGCCCGCCGACGGCCTCGGCCTCACGAGCCAGCGAGCGCCCACCGAGCGCCGCCCACAGGCACACGGCGCGAACGAGAGTCTTCGGAAGCGCGCGCTCGAGCAGCGCGGCGGCGCCGGCGGTGACGCCGACGAGCACCGCGGCGTAGACCGCGCCGGCGAGCCGCGTCGGCCGGTACGCGACGCGCTCAAACGCGCCGGCGAGACGGCCGAACCCGGCCACGGGGTGTCCGCGGCGAGGGTCGCCGAACGCCGCATCGGCGAGGACACCGAGCGGCACGGCGGCCCCGCCAAGCGCCCCCGCGCCGCCACGCCCGCCGCGCCACGCCGCAACAGCGTGCGCGCCGCCACGCCCGCCGCCCCACGCCGCGATACCGGGCGC
>NZ_JAPDOD010000018.1 GCF_027587205.1 Solirubrobacter ginsenosidimutans | reverse complement strand
CGGCCGGCTTCGGCTTGGCGGCGACGGCCGGCTTCGGCTTGGCGGCGGCCTCCGGCTTGGCGGCGGCGGCCGGCTTGGCTGCCGGCTTCGGCTTCGCGGCGGCGACCGCCGTCGGCTTGGCCGCCGGCGCCGCCTTGACGGCCGGCTTCGGCTTCGCGGCGGCGGCCGGCTTGGGCTTCGTCGCCGCGGTCTTCGCGACCGGCCTCGGCTTCGCCGCGACCGGCGGGACCGTGGCCGCGGGCGGCGTGGGCTTCGGCTTGGCCCTCCCCTTCGCGACGGGCTTGGGCGGCTTGTCGGCAGGACCGGCCTTGGCGGTCGACGCACGGCCGGAGGGCTTGACCGTGGCGGCGCGGGCGGCCGGCCTGCGCTTCGCGGTGCCCGACTTCGGGGCGGCCGGGGCGCCCGGCTTCGGAGCGCCCACACCCGACGGCGACGGTGAGGGCGAGGTGGAAACGGGCGGCGGGACGGTCGTGTCGTCTTCGCGGTTCAGGAGCCCCGCGCCGACCTCGACGGCCTTGCGTGCGGCTTCCACGGCGGTATCGAGCAGCTTCTTCTGGAGAGACATCGGAGCTAGTCTGCCCCGGCCTCCGAACGGCTAAGCGGCGAGGGCGAGCGACGCGTCGCCGCAGGCCAGCGCCAGGGCCTCGCTCGCCGACAACCGCTCGACGAGCTCGCCGCCGTCCGGCAGGCGCAGCTCCCCGGTGACGCGGCCGCCCATGAGCGCCCGCGTGAAGTGGAGTTCGAGCTCCCCCGCCACGAGGTCCTGAGACCGCTCCCACGCAGCGTCCACCTCGGCCAGCACATGGTCAGGCGGGCTGAGAAGGGGGTCGTGGGCGTGCGTGAAGCGGTGCATCAGGGGGTCCTCCAAGTGGTCCAATCGCTTGCACTCCGATTGATCGACCCACCCAGGGCCACACGCATGGGGTGCAAACCCCAAGGCGCCTGAAAATGTCCTAAAGGCCCGCGGGGTGCCGCGCCACGAAACCGGCCGTCGAGCGCCCCTCGTTGATCCACCGAGAACCGGTGACCCGCTGGGCGGAGGTGTCGAAGCGGATGCCCGCCACCTCGAGGAAGACGTGGCCCGCGTTGGCGTAGATCGTGACCCACTTGCCCTTGCCGGCCTCGCCCCACGACATCAGGGGCCCCGACGCCATCGGCTCGCTCAAGAGGCCCGCGGCCGCCAGCGCGAACGACACCGACCCCGAGCAGTCATAGCCCGTGTCCTGCCACTTGCCATGGCCGCCGCCCCAGATGTAGGGCGTGCGCGCGATGCCGTTACCGGCCTCGATGATCTGCTTGACGGCCTCGGGCGCTTCCAGCGGGGGAAGTGCGACGCCGTTGCCCAGCGCGATCGCATGGTCGACCGCGTTGCTGCCTCCGCTCGCGGGGTTCTTCCCGCGCACGGCGGACGACGCCGCGCGCGAGGGCGCCTTGTCGTTGCCGCCCAGGCCGGGGTCGGCCGCGGCCTCCTCGGCGGCGGACGGTGTGCCGCCGGCGACCGGCTGCACCGCCTTCGCCCGCGAGCCAGGAAGCGGCGGGAGCGAGACGGCGTCGTCGGACTGAGGCGCCACCAGCGGCGTCTTGGCGGCCGCCACGGCGGCGGGCGCCGGCTGGTCCTGGCCGGAGGCGCCCAGCGCGTACCAGCCACCGCCGAGCGTGGCGAGGCCGGCCGCGGTGGCCATCAGAGCGATCCGACGCATCCAGGAAGAATGCCCGCGTTTGCGTCGATTGGACGTAAAGATTCCCACCACGCAACACATCGGCGCGAACGGCGCACGACTTAACCGATCGCCTGGGCGAGATCCTCGACGAGATCCTCCGCCGCTTCGATCCCGCACGAGAGCCGCACGAGGTCGGCCGGCACGGCCGCGCCGGAGCCCTCGACGGACTGGTGCGTCATCGCCTGCGGCAGCTCGATCAGCGACTCCACGCCGCCCAGCGACTCGGCGAGCGCGAAGATCCGCGTCGCGGCGACGATCTTCTTCGCCTCGGGATGCCGGAACGAGACCATCCCGGACAGCCCGGGCCAGCGGATGTCATACACGCCGTCGACGTCCTGCAACCACTCGCTCACGACGCGAGCGTTCTCCGTGTGCGCCGCCATCCGCAGGTGCAGCGTGCGCAGCCCGCGGTGAACGAGGAAGCAGTCGAGCGGCCCGGGGACCGCTCCGATCGAGTTCTGCACGAACCGCACCGACGCGTGCCGGGCCTCGTCGCGAACGATGACCGCGCCGCCGATCGCGTCCGAGTGGCCGCCGAGGTACTTCGTCATCGAGTGCACGGCGGCGTCCGCGCCGAGCTCCAGCGGACGCTGGTAGACCGGCGTCGCGAACGTGTTGTCGACGGCGACGAACGCGCCCTGCGCACGGGCGACGATCGCGGGGATGTCGACCACTTTGAGCGTCGGGTTCGTCGGGGTCTCGACCCAGACCAGCCGGGTGTCGTCGCGGACGGCGCGCTCGACCGCGTCGAGGTCGGTCTGATCGACCATCGTGTACTCGAGGCCCCAGCGCGAGAGCACCTTGTCCACCAGGCGGTACGTGCCGCCATAGAGGTCGTCGGGGATGACGATGTGCGAACCGGCGTCGCAGACCGCCGTGATCAGGGCGTGCTCGGCGGCCATCCCGGAGGAGAAGGCGCTCGCGAGCCCGCCCTCGAGGTCGCCGAGTCCCCGCTCGAGTGCGTCCCGCGTCGGGTTCGCCGAGCGCGAGTAGTCGAACTGGTCGCGGAACTCGCCCGGTGCGGTCTGCACGTAGGTCGTGGACTGATGGATCGCGGGGATCACGTCGCCGAAGCCCGGGTCGGGCTCCAGGCCGGCGTGGACCGCGCGGGTCGCGAAGCGCGTCATGTGGTCACCAGGGACTCGAGGAGGTCGGTGCGGGTCACGATGCCCACCGGCCGGCCGTGCTCGGAGACGATCAGCGCCTGCGACTCGCCCGTCAGCAGCTCGACCGCCTCGCGCACCGGATCGACGGTCGAGACACCGGAGAACGGCGCCTCCATCACGGCGCTGATCTCCGAGGACATCACCGCCGGGTCGCCCATCGCGGCCTTCAGCAACCCGCGCTCGCCGACCGAGCCCACGACCGTGTAAGGATCGTCGGCGCTGACCACGGGCAGCTGCGAGACACGGTGCTCGTGCAGGAGCGTGATCGCGTCGCGCACGTGCTGGTGGGTCTGGACGACGACGAACGGCGGGATCTCTCCCGCGCGCGTCTTGTCGCGCAGGACGTCGCCGACGGTGCGATCCGCGCCGCGCTCCAGGAAGCCGTACTGCGTCATCCACTCGTCGTTGAAGATCTTCGACAGGTAGCCGCGACCGCCGTCCGGGAGGATCACCGCGACCATCGCGCTCGGGTCTGTGATCCCGCGCGCGACCTCGAGCGCGGCGTGCATCGCCAGCCCGCACGAGCCGCCGACCAGCAGGCCCTCGGTCTCGGCCAGGCGGCGCGTCGTCAGGAAGGCGTCCTTGTCGGAGACCGTCACGTAGCGATCGACCAGCGACGGGTCATACGTGGCCGGCCAGAAGTCCTCCCCCACGCCCTCGACGAGGTACGGGTGGACTTCCTCGTTGGAGTAGATCGACCCGACCGGGTCAGCGCCGATCACTTCGATCTTCGGGTTCTGCTCCTTCAAGTACTTCGCCAGGCCGGTGATCGTCCCGCCCGTCCCGACGCCGGCGACGAGGTGCGTGATCTGCCCGCCCGACTGGCGCCACAGCTCCGGCCCGGTCGTGACGTAGTGCGTCTCCGGGTTGGCCGGGTTGGCGTACTGGTTGGGCTGGAAGGCGCCCGGGATCTCGCTCGTCAAGCGGTCCGCTACGCGGTAGTAGGCCTGTGGCGAGTCCGGCGATACATCGGTCGGCGTGACGACGACCTCCGCCCCATACGCGCGGAGAAGGTCGATCTTCTCGCGCGACATCTTGTCCGGCATCACCGCGATCACGCGGTAGCCCTTGAGTCGAGCGGCGATCGCCAGGCCGGTGCCGGTGTTGCCCGAGGTCGGCTCGATGATCGTGCCGCCCGGCCGCAGCCGGCCGTCGCGCTCGGCCGCCTCGACCATGCGCATCGCGACGCGGTCCTTGATGGAGCCGCCCGGGTTGAAGTACTCGACCTTGGCCACGATCTGGGGTGCGCACCCGTGGCCGATCCGGCTCAGGCGGACGAGAGGGGTCTCGCCGACTGTGTCGAGGATGGAGTCCTTGATCTCTGCTGACGTGGCCGTCGGGGTCATGGAAGCGACTATAGGCCGCGTCTCATCCCTCGGACGGTGCGCCGTCCCCAGGCTTGTAACCAGTCTGGCCGCCGGGCAATTCGGTCTTGGCGATCTGGCCCTGCTCGATCAGCTTCGCGAGCGTGTTGTAAGTCACGGCGCGCGAGATCTTCGTGACGTCGGAGATCTCCGCCGCGCTCACGCCGGGACGCTCGCCGACGACGCGCACGATCGCCTCCCGGTTCGCTCCCCGCGGTGCGCGGGGCTTGACCTTGCGCGGGCTCGCGCTCTTGGTCGTCACGCGTGCCGACGCGGCCGTCGTCGCAGTCGTCGCGAACGGCGGCGTGGCCAGCGCGGAGCGCAGCCGATCGCGTTCGCGCAGCAGCGGATCCACGTTCGCCAACTCGCGTTCGACCTCCTTGAGCCGCTGCTCAAGGTCCCGTCGCAGATCACCAATGAAATCGCTCAACTCAAGTTCCCTTCCGCCGCCAACGGCGCGTGAGGGTATCGAGGCGCGAAAAATGTCGCTATTTGCACACGTTTCACGGAGTGGATGGGAGCGAGAAACCGCTCGATCCGCCTCAATACCAGCAAGAGGGCGACGGAAAGGATTCACGAAGTGGCGGCATTGGGCGAGCGCGAGTCCGCTGGGCACGGACACAGCGCACGGAGGGTCGAGGCGATGGTGACGCGCCATGGCGCCGCCGTCCTGCGCGTCGCGAACCAGTTCTCCCTCTGCCACGACGACGCGCTCGACGCCTACCAGCGCGCGTTCGAGATCTACCTGCGCAAGCTCGACACCGTCGATCCCGCGACCGAGGGCGCGTGGCTCCGCGTGGTCGTCAAGCACGAGGCGATGGCGATCCGCCGCGGGCGGCTGGACTCCGTCGACCGCGAGGACGTCGACCTGGACTCCAGCGTGCACGGCGGGCTGCGCGAGGTCGACGACGAGGTCGCGGGCGGCGAGCGCATCGACCGTTCCGTCGAGGCGCTGCGCGCTTTGAAGCCGGACGAGGCCCGGGCGCTGCTGCTCAAGGCCGAAGGTCTGTCCTACCAGGAGATCGGCAAGCACTTCGGCTGGACCTACACCAAGGTCAACCGGTCGATCACCGAGGGCCGCGCACGGTTCCTGAAGGTCTTCACCCGGCTCGAAGAGGGCGAGGAGTGCGAGACGCACGCGGAAGCGCTGTCCGCTCTGGCGGCGGGGAGCGCGACGAGCGCGCAGGTCGTCTCGATCCGCCCGCACCTGCGCCATTGCGCGACGTGCCGCGCGGCCGTCCGCGACATGCGCTTCTCGCGCACGCGGCGCCTGGCGCTGCTGCTCCCGCTCGGGTGGCTCACGCGCCTGGTCTCCCGCTCGGACGTGGCGCTGTACGCGACCAACGGCGGCGGGCGGTTCGGGCCCGCGGCGGCGGTGCTCGGGATCTGCCTGAGCAGTGTGGGTGCGGGCGCGGCGTGCGTGATGTCGGGCGCGCTCCCGGCGCCGCCGCTGATCGCGCACCTGCAGAGCAAGCCGGAGACTCGCGCGCCGGTGGTCAAGCGGGTTGTGGCGAAGCGCAAGCCGCCGGCCGCGCGGGTCGCGCAGACGACGCCGACCCCGTACGCGTACGCGACGCCCGCGCCGACGGTCACGGTGAAGCCGCAGCGGGTGAAGACGAAGACGGTGCGGACGAAGGTCACGAAGCACATCACGCCGATCGCCAAGCGCGGGGCGGGCGGCGAGTTCGGCTTCGAGGGCAAGGGCGGGTCGGCAGCGGCGACGCCGTCGCCGCCTGTGGCATCCGCGGCGAGTGCGGGCGGCGGTTCGAGCTCGCACTCCAGCTCGAGTGGCGGCGGTGGCGGCGCGGCGAAGGCGAGTTCCTCCACCGGCGGCGAGTTCAGCTTCGAGGGCGACGGCTAGCGTGGAGGCATGTCGCGCACCTCGGATATCCCCGGCCTGACGGACTACCTGACCCGGCTCGCGGGGCAGGACGACACGCTCGCCCGCGTCAACCGCGAGACGGGCGAGCTGCCGCACGGGGGCATGCAGTCGCGGCCCGATCAGGGCGCGCTGCTGACGATCCTCGCCAAGACGGTCGGCACGCGGACGGCGGTCGAGGTCGGCACGTTCACCGGCTACGGGGCGATCTGCATCGCCCGTGGGCTCGCGGACGGCGGTCGCCTGACGTGCTTCGAGTACGACCCCGAGTACGCCGAGATCGCGCGCGGCAACCTCGACTCGGCGGGCGTCGGCGACCGCACGACGATCGTGGTCGGCCCGGCGATCGAGGGCCTCGCGACCTTCACCGAGGAGATCGACTTCGCCTACGTCGACGCCGACAAGCCGGGCTACCCGGGCTACTACGACGCGCTGCTGCCGAAGCTGCGCAGCGGCGGGATGATGGTGCTCGACAACACGCTGTTGGGCGGCCGCGTGATCGAGGCCGGCGACGACCGCACCCGCACGATGGCCGAGCTCAACACCCGCATCGCGAACGACCCCGCCGTCGATTCGGTGCTGATCGGACTGGCCGACGGCATGACGATCGTTCGCAAACGCTGAATCAGCGGATCGTCAGCGGCGTCCCGATCGGCAGCTCGCGCGCCAGCCGGACGATGTCCGCGTTGCGCAGGCGGATGCACCCGTGGGAGACCGCGCCCGGGATCAGGCCCGGCTCGTCGGTCCCGTGGATGCCGACGTACCCGCCGCCCGGCCAGTCCGTCAGCGTCTCCGATCGGGCGCTGGTGCCGAGCGCGATCGGCCCGTAGAACTTGCTCGAGAAGCGGGTGAGGATGTTGCGCACGACGAACTGCCCGCGCGGCGTCGGCGCGTCCGGCGCCCCCACGCCCACCGGCACGCGCAGCACGGCCCGCCCGTCCTTGAGCAGCGTCAGCCGCCGCTTGGCGACGTCGACGATCACCCGCGTGCGCACGGTCCCGTAGGCGCCGAGCGCGGCCCGCGGCACCCACCCGGTCGTGCCGTTCGGCAGTGCGGGCAGCCGGACCTTGACCCACAGGTGGCGGCGGGCGAGCGGCAGGACGATGTTCGTCGTCGCCTCGGGCGTCAGTGCGCGAAGCGTCCCGACCGCGCGGGCGCTCCGTGACGGCGCGGCGCGAGCGACGACGTCGTCGCGCACCGCGGCCCACGTCGTCTCGTCGCGATGGCGGGCGAGCGGGACGGGCGCGCCGATCTTGAACGCCGCCTTCGGCGCGGGCGGCAACTGCGCGGCCTGCGCATCCGGGTCGCCCGGCGACACGCGCGCCGGCGACGATGACCCCCGCGGGACGAGCGCGGCGACCGCGAGGATCGCCGCGACGGCGAAGAGGCCGGCAGCGACGAGCAGGAGGCGCGAGCGCGGCCGGCGCCGACCGGCGACGAGCGTCACCGTGCGGCCCCGGAGGCCCGCGGCCGACGCGGACCGGCGGCGAGCGTCGTGGGGGGTGGACGCCGGCTCTCCCCGCTCACCCCGTGAACTTCGGCTTGCGGCGGCTGCGGGTGTTGACCACGAAGTGGGTGTCGGCCACGATCGCCAGTGTGCTCCTCATCGAGCGCGGCTCGTCGAACGCGTCCGCCGCCGGCACCTCACCCGCGAGGCGCCGGATCCACGCGGCATGGCGCGCCTCGACGGAGTGGATCGCCAGCGCGGGAACCAGATACGCGCGGCTCTGGATCAGCGGCGCCTGGCCCTTGTAGGCCGCGACCGCCAGATCTTCGAACGCGACCGCGGTCTTGCGGAAGCTGTCGGCGTCCTCGGTCGCGCCGCGGAAGTCGAACTTCGGTCGCTTGACCGCGCGGGAGCCGAGCACCTCGCGGAACGCCTTGACGTGCGCGCGCTCGTGGGCGGCCACGGTCTTGGCCTGCGTCTCCAGCGCGCCGCTCAGCGTCCCCAGCCGCTCGACCTCGCTGTAGAACGAGTCCTGGACGTACTCCAGGGTCAGCGCGTAGTTGAGGATCGCCTCGTCGCGCTTGCCGATCGCGGCGGAGGCGGGTGTCGTCGAGGCGGCCAGCAGCGCCGCGCTGCCCAGCGCCGCTCGCCGGAAGAACCCCGCGCGCGTCGTGCCGTGCAGCGCATCCAGCGCCTCGGCGATGGCGTCGTCACGGTCGATCTCGGAGAGGATCATTGGACGTACCCGCTGCCCTTCAAGGTCTCGACGACGCGCTCTGCGGGGATGGACGGCTCGGCCGCGTCCGGCGCCGGGTTCATGCCACGTAGGTCCCTGATCCACGCGGCGTGGCGGGACTCGACGGACACGAGCTTCGCCGCCGCGGCCAGCGACGGCTTGGTCAGGTTCGGCGCCTGCGCGGTGTAGGCGGCGACGCCGAGGTCCTCGAGCTTGAAGGCGGCCAGCGAGTACTTCTCCTCATCGCTGGTGTCCTCGCCGAAATCGAGCTTCGGCGGCTTGCGCGCGGCCGAGCCGAGCGCCGACTTCAAGAACGCGATGTGCTCCTGCTCCTGCGCGGCGACCGTCGCGGCGAACGTCTTCAGATCGCCGGTGAGGTTGGCCCGCGAAAGCGCTTCGGTGTGAAAGCCCTGCTGGACGTACTCGAGCAGCAGTGCGAAGTTCAGGATTTCCGCGTCCTGCTTCGCCGACGGTGCGGAGACCGCCGGCTCGGCGTGTTCGCCCAGTACGACTCCGCCGACGGCGACCGCGCCCAGCGCAACCGCTCCCGCTTCCAGCATCGTGCGTCGCGAGATCAATGTGGTTCCTCCTGCTTGGCCCGCTTCGAGGCGGCCGCGCGCTGTTCCCTGAGCGCGGCCTTGAAGGTCGGAGCGCCGTTCGGCGGCGGGGGCGGAGGCGGAGCCGGGCGCGCCGGTTCCGGGTAGTCGCGCCACTGGAAGCGCTTCGGCGCGGGCGGCTCGACGGCGGGTGAGTCACCCGCGGCCTCGGCGGCTTCGAGACGCTCGCGCCGGCGGCGCCGCCCGATGCTCAGGCCGAGCCCGAACGCCAGCAGCGCGGCGACGATGACGGGAATCACCCAGCCGGTGCCGCCGTCGTCCTTGACCGGCGGCGCGGCACCCGCCTGGCGTGGAGTCGGGGTGGCCGCGCCCTCGGTCGCCGCCTCGGAGGGGGTCGCCGTCGCCGGCGCGTCCTCAGGCGCGAGCGGGTACGCGTTCCAGAGCTCCTTCGGGGACGGCGTGGACGTCGCGTCCTGCGCCCAAGCGGGGGACGCCATGGGCAGCGCTACGAGCAGCCCTACGATCGCCAGAAACGTCCGTGCTCTAACAGTCAGGTGTTCAGCGTAACGGGATCGCAGCAGGCCTGCACGGGGAACTGGCGCGTTACTACTCCAGCGCTTCGGGAGCCTTGATCTCGCGCTTGAGGATCTTGCCGGTCGGGCCCTTGGGGAGCGCTTCGGAAAACCAGATCTGGCGCGGATACTTGTATGCGGCGACACGCTCTCGGGCATACGCACGAAGGTCGTCGGCGGATGCCTCGGCACCTGTCTTCAATACGACAGCGGCCGCGACCTCCTCGCCCAGCGAGTCGTCCGGCACACCGACGACGGCGACCTCCGAGACCGCCGGATGCTCGTAGAGCACCTCCTCGATCTCGCGCGGGTAGACGTTGTAGCCGCCGCGGATGATCATGTCCTTCTTGCGGTCGACGATGAAGAAGTAGCCGTCCTCGTCGACCGTCGCCATATCGCCGGTGGCGAACCAGCCGTCGCGCATGACGTCGGCGGTCGCGTCCGGGCGGCCCCAGTAGCCCTTCATCACGTTGTGGCCGCGGATGACGATCTCGCCCACGCCGCCCTGCTCGACGTCAGCGCCATCGTCGTCGACGACCTTCATCTCGACGCCCGCGATCGGGGTGCCGATCGAGCCCGCCTTGCGCTCGGCGTCGGGGTGGTTGAAGGACGCCACCGGGGACGTCTCCGACAGCCCGTAGCCCTCGAGGATCATGCAGTCGAACGCCTGCTCGAACTGCTTCATGATCTCGCCCGGCATCGCGGAGCCGCCGGTCACGCACACCCGCAGCGACGACGTGTCGGCGTCCTCGTGGCCGGGCGCGTTGAGCATCGCGTGGTACATCGTCGGGACGCCCTCGAGCACCGTCACCCGGTCGCGGGCGATGATCTCCAGCGCCTTGGCCGGATCGAAGCGCGGGATCAGCGTCAGGCACGCCCCGTGGGCAATTGCGGCGTTGAGGCCGCACGTCTGGCCGAAGGAGTGAAACAGCGGCAGCGCGCCGAGGATCACGTCCTCCTCGCTGACGCCGATCAGCGTTCGCGCCGTGACCGTGCAGTTCTGGCGCAGGTTGTCGTGGGTGAGCTCGGCGCCCTTCGGGGTGCCCGTCGTCCCGCTCGTGTAGAGGATCACGGCCGTGTCGTCGCCCGTGCGCGGCTCGTCCTCCGGCGCGCGCGGCGCGGCCATCAGGAGCTGCTCGAACTCCCCGGGCATGACCGGGATGACCTCCGCGCCGGCCTCCGCGGCGCCCGTCTCCGCGGCCTCGGCGAAGCCGTGCCACGCGAACACCGCCTTCGCGCCCGAGTCCTTGAGGTAGAACGCGACCTCGCGGCCCTTGAGCAGTACGTTCATCGGCACGACCACGCCACCCGCCCGCAGGATGCCGTAGTAGGCGGCACCGAAGTACGGGACGTTGGGCAGCATGATCCCGACGCGGTCGCCGGGGGCGATGCCCTTCTCCTTCAGCAGGCCCGCGACCCGCGAGGCCGCCTCGTTGAGGAAGGCGTAGTTGAGGACGGAGTCGTCGAGCTTGAGCGCCGGCCGGTCGCCGTGCTCCGCCGCGGTCGCCGTCAGCAGCTGGGCGAGGCTGGTGGACATGAGCGCGACCCTACCGTCATGAGAACGGTTTGGCCGCCATCGCGAAGATCGTCACCAGCACGAGCGCGCCGAGAAAGCTCTCGCTCGCCAGGTAGCGCCGGTAGACCGCGGCGTACTCGGCGGTCGACGGGTCCAGCGCCGCCAGCCGCTTGACCGCGGGGACGACGACCGCGCCGCCCACCACGGCGATGATCGCGATCGCGCCGACTCCGATCGAGACGAACGGATCGCCCCACCGGTGCCCGTCGCTCGCGAGGTAGATCCCGAACGCCAGCACGAGCACGGTGAACGGCCCGGTGAGGACGTTGTTGAGCCGGTACTGGGCGGAGTGGAGCCCGTTGAGCGCCTCAGGATGGTGGCGGCGGACGTACGGGACGAGCAGCGGCGCGCTGAGCGGGAGCCCGTACGCCGCGACGACCGCGATGATGTGCGCTGCGACGACGACGGTGTAGGTGCTCACCCGTCACAGCATGCACCCGAGCTCCCCTGGAGAACTCCCCTGACTTTTGCGCTGCTCGAACGCGAGGACGAGCGCGCCGCGCTCGCGGCGACGCTGAGCGGTCCCGGTGGGTGCGTGCTCGTCAGCGGCCCGGCGGGGATCGGCAAGACCGCGCTGCTCGAGGAGACCCGCGGGCTCGCCCCGCGGGTCCTGACCGCCCGCGGGTCGGAGCTCGAGCGCTCGTTCGCCTTCGGCGGCGTGCAGCAGTTGTTCGCGGGTGTGCGGGTGCCGGACGAGGGCGCCGCCGCCCACGCCGCCGCGGCGTTCTCGGTCGGCGGCGAGCCCGACCACGCCGTGCTGCACGGCCTCTACTGGCTCACCGCCGGGCTCGGCCCGCTGGCGATCGTCGTCGACGACGCCCACTGGCTGGACCGCCCGACCCTGCGCTGGCTCGCGTACATGGTCAACCGCATCGCGGACCTGCCGCTCGCGCTGATCCTCGCCGCCCGCAACGACGAACGTGACGAGTTGCTGTCGCGGATCGCGCTGCACGCGTCGACGCGGGTCATCGAGCCCAAGCCGCTCTCGCCCGCCGCGGTTGCCACCCTCGCGGGTCCAGACCGCGCGGACGCGATCCACGAGGCCAGCGGCGGGATCCCGTTCTACGTCCACGCACTGGTCGCCTCCGCGGACGAGGTGCCGCGCCCGGTGATCGAGTCGATCGCCTTGCGCCTGGACGCGCTCCCACCCGCCTGCCTCGCGCTCGCCCGCGGTGTGGCGGTCGCCGGGAGCGGCGGGACGATCGCCGCGCGCCTGGCCGGATTGGACGTGCGCACCGCCGTCGAGGCGGCCGAGGCCCTGGGCCGCGCGGACATCCTCAACGGCGACGGCTTCGCCCACCCGCTCGTCCAGCAGGCCGTCTACGCGGCCATCCCGGCGGCGCAGCGGGGAGAGATGCACGCGTTCGCCGCGCAACTCGTCAACGGGCCCGAGCGCGTTGCCGCCCACGTCCTGGCCTCAGGGCCGGGCGGCGGCGTGAAGGCCGCGCGGGCGCTGCGGGCCGCGGCCGCCGCGGCGTGGGCGCGCGGCGCGCCCGACACCGCGGTCAGCTACCTGCGCCGCGCGAGCGAGGAGCAACTGCCGCGCGCGGAGCTCGTCCCGCTCCTGCGCGAGCTCGCCCGCGCGCTCGTCGCGACCGACGGGCCCGGTGGCCTGCCGGCGCTGCGCGAGGCGCTCGCGCTGGCACCCGCCGGCGAGCGCGAGGCGATCGTCCTCGAGCTCGGCCGCGCGCTGATGGTCCAGGGCTATTTCACCGATGCCGCCGAGGCGTTCGCGCGCGGCGCGGGCGAAGAGGCGCGCACCGAGCTCGCAACGGTGAGCGTGCTCGACCTCGCCCTGGTCCGGCGCGCCGGCGGGCTCGACGCGCTGGCGGCGCAGCTCCCCGCGGGCGCGTCGGCGGTCGGCGCGTGGATCGAGGTCGCCCGCCGTCCCCCCGCGGAGACGGGCGCCGATCACGCCGAGCTGGCCCTCCCGGACGCCAAGCCGTCGTCGGTCGCGGGCGCGCTCGTCGCGTTGATGGCCGCCGGGCGGCTCGAGCGGGCGGATGCGGCGTGGACCGCGGTGGCCGACCGCGCACGGGCCGGCGGGGAGCTCGAGGTGCTGCGACTCGCGATCGCGCTGCGGGCGATCGTGCGGGTGCGGCAGGGGCGGGTCGTGGAGGCCGAGGCCGATCTCCGCGTGCTGCTCGGGTGGGTGGGTGAGCTCGCACTGCCGTTCGGCGACTACCGGATGGCGCTGCCGTGGGTGATCTCCCCACTCGTCGACGCGCTGCTCGAACGCGGCCACGTCGACGAGGCACAACAGTGGGTCAACGTCACCGGCCTCGACGGCGACTGGCCGGAGGTCTTCGGCTTCACGTTCCTGCTCGACTCCCTCGCCCGCCTACGGCTGGCGCAGGGTCGTGCGCCCGAGGCGCTGAACCTCGCACGGGAGTGCGGCCGCCGCCAGCGCGCGTGGGGCATCCGCAACCCGGGCTTCTTGGCATGGGACTCGACCCTCGCCGCCGCCGCGTTCGCCACCGGCCGCGTCGAGGAGGCGCTCGACGCCGCCGACGAGCAGATCGACCTCGCCGCGGCGTTCGGCGTGCCGCGCGAGCACGGGATGGGGCTGCTCGCCAAGGCGCGGATCACGGGCGATGCGGAGACGCTCCGCGCCGCGGTCGAGACGCTCGCCGCCTCACCCGCCCGCCTCGAGTACGCCCACGCCCTCGTCGAACTCGGAGACCGCGAGTCGCTCCGTCAAGCGCTCGAACTCGCCGAGCGCTGCGGCGCGACCGCGCTCGGATCGCGGGCGAGAGACGCGCTGGTCGCGACGGGCGCCAAGCCCCGCCGAGCGGCGCTCACGGGCGCCGCCGCGCTCACCGCCACGCAGGAGCGCGTCGCCCGCCTCGCGGCGGGCGGGCAGTCCAACCGCGAGATCGCCGAGCGGCTGTTCGTCACCGAGAAGACGATCGAAGGCCACCTCGGCGCCGCCTATCGCAAGCTCGGCATCGCCTCCCGCACCCAGCTCGCCCAGGCACTGCAGACCGACCCGACGTAGCGATCGCCGCTTGGCCGCGACGGCCGGGTCGGGCAGCACCCCCAACGACTAGGGGGTCAGACCCCTTAACATTTGTTTTGGCTCTGCAGCTGGGTTCGCAATGTTGAGGGGTCTGACCCCCCCGTTCAGCGCGGGACGACGACGACCGGCACCGGCGAGTGGCGCACGATCTTCGCCGAGCGCGACCCGAGGAACACCCGCGCGACCGGGCCGAGCGAGCTCGAGCCCACGACGAGCACGTCGCCGTCGGCCCAGTCGACGTCCTCGAGCGCCTCCTCCCACGATTCCCCGCGCCCGATGACGAGGTCGTAGCCGTCGCCGAGCGCCGCCGCGACGTCGCGCTCCCACTGCGTCACGATCGCGTCCTCGCCCTCACGCCCCACACCCGCCTCGATCGGCGCCCGCGGCCGCACCGCGAGCGACGTCACCCGCAGCGCGGCGCCAACGTCCGCCGCCACCTTCCCGGCGGCGACGACCAGCGAGTCGTCACCACCGCCGAAGGCCGCCGTCACGCGCCGCACCGGGCACCCGCCCCGGCAGCGGAACCCACGCGGCGCCAGCGCCAAGGGAACCGGCGAGCTGTGCACGAGCCGGTCCGAGACGCTGCCCAAGGACACATGGCCCAGCGCGCCGTGCGACGCCGAGCCGAGCACGATCAGCCGCGCGTCGGCCTCCTCGGCGACCTCGATCAACCCGGCCGGGGTCGAGCGCGCGTGGTGGACCACGAAGCGCGCGTCGGACGGGAGCCGCAACCGTGCCTCGGAGAGCGCCGCCTCCGCGGTCTCCCCCAGCTCCGCCTGGTACTCGGCGTCGACGCGCGCCGGCCCGGGCGACCAGGGACTCGGAACGACGGCGGCGACGAGCAGGTCCTCCCCGGCCGAGCGGGCGAGCATCCCGGCGAGCTCCAGCACCGCCCGCCCGCGGCCGTCCGGCGCGAAGCCGACGACGAAGGTCACTTCGCCTTCCCCAGCTCGGAATGCCTGATGCCGTAGACGAAGTACCAGGCAAGCGCCACCGACGCCCAGATCAGGAAGACGTAGATCGTCACCGCCCGCAGGTCCTTGATGATCCAGAAGCAGCCCGCGATCGAGAGGATCGGCGTCACCGGATAGCCCGGCACCTTGAACCCGCGCGGCAGGTCCGGCGCGGTGCGCCGCAGCACCATCACACCGACCGAGACGACCAGGAACGCCACCAGCGTGCCGATGCTCGTCATCTCCGCGAGGAAGTTGATCGGCAGCACACCCGCCAGCAGCGACACCACGACGGCGACGATGATCGTCGCGGGCACGGGCGTCATCGTCTTCGGGTTCACGCGGTGAAACAGCGGCGGGATCATGCCGTCGCGCCCCATCGCGAACAGGATCCGCGTCTGGCCGTAGATCACGACGAGCGTGACGCTGAAGATCGACACGACCGCGCCCGCGGCCAGAACCGTGGCCGGCCAGGTCGACCCGGTGACGTCCTCCAGGATCGCGGCGAGCCCCGCCTCCTGACCGTCGAACGCGCTGACCGGCTGCGCGGCCACGGCGACGATCGCCACGGCGACGTACACCGCGGTCACCACGACGAGCGAGATGATGATCGCCAGCGGCATCGTGCGCCGCGGGTTCTTGACCTCCTCGCCGGCGGTCGACACCGCGTCGAGCCCGATGTAGGAGAAGAAGATGATCCCGGCCGCCGACGTGATCCCGTTGAGACCGAACGGCGTGAAGTCCGACAGGTTGTCCGAGCTCCAGCCCTGCAGGCCGAGCACGACGAACAGGACGAGCACGCCGAGCTTGATCATCACCATCGCCGCGTTGACCTTCGCGGACTCGCTCGCGCCGCGGATCAGCAGCAGCGCGCACAGCCCGACCAGGATCACGGCGGGCAGGTTGAAGATCCCGCCCGCCTCCGGCGCCTGCGACAGGTTCTCGGGGATCGTGAAGCCGAACAGGTTGTCCAGCAGCTCGTTCAGATATTGCGACCACCCGACCGCGACCGCGGCGGCGCTGACGCCGTACTCGAGCAGCAGGCAGGCGGCGACGACCATCGCCACGCCCTCGCCCAGAGTCGCGTACGCGTACGAGTACGAAGAGCCCGAGACCGGCACCGCGCTCGCGAGCTCCGCGTAACAGATCGCGGTCAGCCCGGCGACCGTGCCCGCGAGCACGAACGACCAGATCACGGCGGGCCCCGCGACCGGCACCGCCTGCGTGAGCACGATGAAAATGCCGGTGCCGATCGTGGCGCCGATCCCGAACATCGACAGCTGGAAGAGCCCGATCGAGCGTGCCAGCTCGCCGTGCTCGGTGTCCGTCCCCGCCTCCGCGGTCATCGCGGGTACGGGCTTACGACGCAGGACCTGCTGAAGCAGGGGCTGCTTGACCGTTGCCATCTCTCTCCTCTGGGTCGAGCTACTCGACGTCGCGCGCGAGCAGGTCCTGCCAGCTCTCGCGCCGCACCACAGCGCGGGCCGTGCCCGCGCCGGCGAAGACCACCGGGATCCGGCGGTTGCCGTTGTAGTTGTTGGCCATCGTGTGGCAGTAGGCACCGGTGGCCGGGACGGCGAGCAGGTCGCCGACCTTTGGGGCGTCCAGGCGGACGCCGTCGACGAGCACGTCACCGCTCTCGCAGTGCCGGCCGACGACCGTCACAAGCTCCTCGCCTCCGAAGCGGTCGGCGATCGCGGCCTCGAAGCGCTGGTCGAACAGCGCGACCTCGAGGTTGTCGCCCATGCCGCCGTCGACCGCCACGAACGTGATCGCGCCGCGCTTGACCGTGACGACGCGATAGAGCGTGAACGCGGCCGCGGCGACCATGCTGCGGCCCGGCTCGATGATGATCTCGGCGGCGGGCGGCAGATGCTCGCGCGCGGCTCCGATCAACGCGTCGAGGTATGCCGCGACCGTCGGCGGGTGATCGGCGTACGAGTAGCGCGCGCCCAACCCGCCGCCGAGGTCGTAGATGTCGAACTCACCGAGCGCGGCGACCGGCGCGACGGAATCCGCGAACGGCCCGACGTCGAGGATCTGCGAACCGACGTGGACGTGCACGCCGCGCATCCGCAGCTTGGTGCTGCGCTCGATACGGGTGATCAGCCGCGCGGCGTCCGCGGGCATCAGCCCGAACTTCGAGCCTTCGTGACCGGTGAGGACGTGGGCGTGGGTGTCGGCGGTGACGCCCGGGATCACCCGCACCAGGACGTCCTGCGTGCGGCCGGCGGGCACCGTCGCCTCGAGCCGGTCGACGTCGTCGGCGTTGTCGACCACGACGAGCCCGATGCCGTGCTCGACGGCCATGGCGATCTCCTCGTCGCCCTTGGCGTTGCCGTGGTGCACGATCAGCGCCGGATCGACGCCGGCCTTCAAAGCCGTGACGATCTCGCCCCCGCCCGCGACGTCGAGCCCCAACCCCTCCTCGACCATCACCCGCTGGACCGCGGTGGCGGGGAACGCCTTGGAGGCGAACACGACCCGCGAGCGCGGCCAGCGCGCCGCCAGCTCCGCGAGGTACTCGCGCGCCCGCTCACGCAGCGCGGGCTCGGCGACGATCAGCGCCGGCGTCCCGAACTGCTCGGCGAGCGCGTCCGCCCGGCAGCCCCCGACGCGCAGCATCCCGTCGGCGTCGCGGCCTGCGCCCGGTGGGAAGAGCGTGAGAAGGTCGTCCACGGCCGGGAACCTATTCCCGCCGCACCCGGCGCGCCTTCGTGGAAAGTCCAAGGCGACCCGCCGGCGTTCGTTGCCGCGACGGCCGGTAGCGTGCCGGAGATGCCCGTGCTCGACCGCTTCCGTCTCGACGGCAAGGTCGCCGTCGTCACCGGCGCCTCCTCCGGCCTCGGGGCGGCGTTCGCCGTCGGCCTGGCCGAGGCCGGCGCCGACGTCGTCATCGCCGCCCGCCGCGCCGACCGCCTCAAAGGCACCGCATCCCAGGTCGAAGCGCTCGGCCGCCGCTGCGTCGCGGTCACCGCGGACGTCTCGCTCCCGGACGACTGCACGCGCGTCGTCGCGGAGGCCGTCGACGGGCTCGGCAAGGTGGACATCCTGGTCAACAACGCGGGCGTCGGCACCGCCGTCCCGGCCACGCGCGAGACGCCGGACGAGTTCCGCCGCGTGATCGACGTCAACCTCAACGGCTCCTACTGGATGGCGCAGGCGTGCGGGCGGGTGATGAAGCCGGGTTCGAGCATCGTCAACATCGGCTCCGTCCTCGGCCAGACCACCGGCGCGCTCCCGCAGGCGGCGTACGCGTCGAGCAAGGCCGCGATCATCGGGCTCACGCGCGATCTCGCCGCGCAATGGACCGGCCGCAAGGGCATCCGCGTCAACGCGCTCGCGCCCGGCTTCTTCCCGAGCGAGATGACGGAGCAGTACCCCGACGGCTACCTGGACGCGATGATGATCCGCGTGCCGGCGGGGCGGGCGGGCGATCCGGAGGAACTGGTCGCGGCGCTGGTCTTTCTCGCGAGCGATGCTGCTTCCTATGTAACCGGGATCGTCCTTCCGGTTGACGGCGGGATGCTGACTACCTGAAAGGGGAGGCAGCCGCACCCACGGGCTTCTCATCAGGAATAGGGTCGTGGCGATGCGCCTGTTCGTCGTGACGCTGTTCGCCGTTCTCGCCTTCGCCTCACCCGCCTTCGCCAGCGGCGTCTCCAATGTCTCGGTCACCAACGCCGCGCCGACCAACGCCGCCGGCGGGCAGACCAACTACGTCGTCCAGCTGACGACCTCGGCCACGGGGACGCTGACCGGGGCGAACGCGCGCATCCACGTCGCGTTTCCCACCGGGACGACGTTCCCGGGGTGGGGCGGCGGCATCCTGTCGGTCGGTGGCACGACCGTGGGTGGGTGCTTCGGGCCGAGCGGCGTGAACGTGGACTGCTGGCTCAATACCGGGGCCTCGATCGGTGCGTCCACCGCGGTGTCGCTGACCCTCGAGGGCGTGACGAACCCGCCGACGGCGGGTGATCGCTCGCTCACGCTGTCCACGACGGCTGACGTGGACCTCGTCACGTCGCCGCTCTTTAGCGTCGTGACCGCGGGCACGATCACCGGGCTGACGGTCGACAACACCGTCCCGAGCAACGCCGCCGGCGCGCGCACGCGCTACGTCGCCAGCTTCACCACCTCGGGCACGGGCGCCCTCTCGGAATCCGCGAACAGCCAGCTCATCTTCAACTTCCCGACCGGCACGACCTTCCCCGGCTGGGGCGGCGGCACGATCACCGTCGGAGGCGCCACCGCCGGCGGCTGCTACGGCCCCAACGGCACCTCGGTCACCTGCTGGCTGAACACCAACAGCACGATCGCCGCGGGCACCAGGATCACGGTGACCTTCGACGGCGTGACCAACCCGGGCGCTTCCGGCACCTTCAGCGCCTCCACCACCTCAGACCCCGCCGTCCAGACCACACCCGCGACCGTCGTCGCCAACCACACGATCACGGGCCTGACGGTCACCAACGCCTCCCCCAGCAACGCCGCCGGCGCACGCACCCGCTACGTCGCCAGCTTCACGACCTCCAGCACCGGCGCGCTCGCCGAAGCCGCCAACAGCGAGCTGCGCTTCGATTTCCCGACCGGTACGACCTTCCCCGGCTGGGGCGGCGGGACGATCACCGTCGGCGGCACGACCGCGGGCGGCTGCTACGGCCCCAGTGGCACCTCGGTCACCTGCTGGCTGACGACCAACGGCACCATCAACGCCAACACGCCCGTCACCGTCACCTTCGACGGCGTCACCAACCCGGGCGCCTCCGGCACCTTCAGCGCCTCCACCACCTCAGACCCCACCGTCCAGACCACACCCGCGACCATCGTCGCCAACCACACGATCACCGGCCTGACGGTCACCAACGCCTCCCCCAGCAACGCCGCCGGCGCACGCACCCGCTACGTCGCCACCTTCACCACCTCCAGCACCGGCGCGCTCGCCGAAGCCGCCAACAGCCAGCTCATCTTCACCTTCCCCGCCGGCACGACCTTCCCCGGCTGGGGCGGCGGAACGATCACCGTCGGCGGCGCCACCGCCGGCGGCTGCTACGGCCCCAACGGCACCTCGGTCACCTGCTGGCTGACCACCAACGGCACCATCAACGCCAACACCGCCATCACCGTCACCTTCGACGGCGTCACCAACCCGAGCGCCTCCGGCACCTTCAGCGCCTCCACCACCTCAGACCCCACCGCACAGACCACACCCGCGACCATCGTCGCCAACCACACCATCACCGGCCTGACCGCCGCGGTCTCCTCGCTCGCACCCGCGGCCCGCGCGCGCTACGTGGTGCGCTTCACCACCTCCAGCACCGGGGCGCTCGCCGAAGCCGCCAACAGCCAGCTGATCTTCGGCTTCCCCGCCGGGACGACCTTCCCCGGCTGGACCGGAGGGGTCGTCCACAACGACACCACGGGCGCGAACATCGGCGGGTGCTACGGCCCGAGCGGGATCACCGTCACCTGCTGGCTGACCACCAACGCCACGATCAAAGCAGGGGACACGCTCCGGGTCACGTTCGACAACATCACCAACCCCGCGAGCGCCGGTCCGTATCGGCTGACGGCAGCCACCACGTCGGATCCGGCACCCGTGACGTCGCCGAACTACTCGCAAGGCGAAGCGGTGCCGCCCGACACCACGATCGAGGCCGAAGCGATCGAGGGCGCGATCGCGACGTTCATGTTCTCGTCGGGCGATCCGCTCGCCCGGTTCGAGTGCAGCCTCGACGGCGGCTCCTATCAGGGCTGCAGCTCGCCGTACACGCTCCCCGATCTGCCGCCCGGCCAGCACACGTTCTCGGTCCGCGCGATCGACGCCACCGGCAACCCGGACCCGGCGCCCGCCACGCGGACGTTCAACGTCGGGGCGACGACCGTCCCGACGACCGTTCCGACCGCCGTTCCGACCGCGACGCCGGTCCCGACGGCGACGCCGCAGCCGGAGTTCAAGCAGGACGTCGTGGCCGCGCCGGCGAGCGGGACCATCCAGGTCTGCGAGAAGCCCGGCGTCAAGTGCCACACCCTCGCGGCCGGCGAGGCGGTTCCGCTGGGCCAGACGATCGACGCGCGCAAGGGCGTCGTCGTCCTCACCTCGGTCGGCGCCGACGGCAAGCTGGAGACCGCGAAGTTCTACGACGGGATGTTCAAGGTCTCCCAGACCGCGCAGACCACGGACCTGACCCTCAACGAGCCGCTCGCCCCGTGCCCGAAGGGCAAGGCGAGCAGCTCCGCGAAGAAGCCCAAGTCCCGCAAGCTCTGGGGCGACGGGAAGGGCAAGTTCCGGACCAAGGGGCAGTACAGCGCGGCCACGGTCCGCGGCACCAAATGGCTCGTTCAGGACTCCTGCGCGGGCACACTCACGCGGGTCACGGTGGGCGTGGTGACCGTGCAGGCCGGGAAGAAGAAGATCACGCTGCGGGCTGGAAAGCGGTATCTGGCCAAGCCACCGCGTTGACCTCCCAGAGCGAGATCGGGGCGCGCGCGCCCGTCGAGATCGCCATCACCGAGCCGAGCGCCTTCAGGAACTCGGGCCCGCGCTCGCGCAGCGGCAGCTCCGCGTGCTCGCGCGTCTCCCACAGCATCAGCATCAGCGCCTTGCCGGTCGCCCGGTCGACCAGGTTCAGCGTGCCGGCGAACCCGGCCTCCTGCTCGAGCGCGGGGAGCATCTCCTCGCGCACGATCCGGTCCATCGCTTCACGCAGTTCGGGAGTGGTGCCGCCTTCGACGAGTTGGGCGTACATGTCAGGGTCTCCTTGGGTCATCGGTTGGAAGCGATGACGATCCCGGACACAACGCTCGCCCACGTCGGGGAGCCCCCCGAGACTTCCCCCTAAGAGATCACGATGTCCTCCGCGCCGACCCCCGCGCGGAACAGCCTTCGCGCCGCCTCCATGACCGCGCCGCTGCGGTCGGCCACGGGCAGCCACACCCGTGCCCCATCAGCGTGCGGCGGCTGGTCGCTCATATCTTCGAGCGCGATCATCGCGGCAAAGGCGGCGGCGGGATGCGTGAGCGTCACCTCGATCTTCATCCGTCCAGTGTCTCGCGCGATTAGGTCGAGTTCTGTCCTCAATACCCGCGATCATGGCGGACGTGAGCGAGACGACCTCCAGCCGCCTGCTGACCCTGCTCTCGCTGCTGCAGGGCCGGCGCGACTGGCCGGGCTCCGAGCTCGCGGACCGGCTCGAGGTCTCCGGGCGCACCGTCCGGCGCGACGTCGAGCGGCTGCGCTCGCTCGGCTATCCCGTCGAGTCGATGACCGGCCCCGCGGGCGGCTACCAACTGCGCGCCGGCGCCGCGATGCCGCCGCTGCTGCTCGACGACGACGAGGCGATCGCGATCGCGGTCGGCCTGCGGACCGCCGCGGGCGGGTCGGTGAGCGGGATCGAGGAGACCGCGGTGCGCGCGCTGGTCAAGCTCGAGCAGGTCCTCCCTTCGCACCTGCGCCGGCGCGTGCAGGCGCTGGGCGCGGCGACGCAGACGCTCAACGTCTACGGCGGCCCGACCGTCGACCCGCAGACGCTGACCGTGCTCGCCGCGGCGGTCCGCGACCACGAGCGGGTGCGCTTCGCCTACACCGCGCGAGACCGCGCGGGCACCAGCCGCGAGACCGAGCCGCACTCGCTCGTCAACGCCGGCCGCCGCTGGTACCTCGTCGCGTTCGACTGCGGGCGCGAGGACTGGCGCACGTTCCGCGTCGACCGGATCGAGAAGCCCGCGTCCAGCGGCGTGCGCTTCCACCCGCGTGAGCTGCCCGCCAAGGACGCCGCGGCGTACGTCTCGCAGTCGCTGCAGTCCTACCCGTCGCGCTACGAAGCCCGCGTCACCGTCGAATGCCCGGCCGAGGAGCTGCAGGGCCGGCGCTGGCTCGGCGGCGACATCACCCCGCTCGGCGCGCAGCGCTGCGAGGTGCGCACGAGCGACGACAACCTGGACTGGCTGGCGATGCGGATCGCGATGCTCTCCTCGCCGTACACCGTGCACGAGCCGCCGGAGCTCGTCGAGCGCCTACGCGCCATCGCCCAGCGCATCGTGGACGCCACCTGAGACACTCGCTCGGCAGCCATCATGCAAGGCTCGAGCCGAACGCACGGCCTGCTGTTCTGGGCCGCCCTGTGGGCGGCGGCGATCGTCTGCGAGTTCCTCGCGCTGTGGCCCGTGCTCTCCAGCGGCGGCGACCCCGTGCAGGGCTGGGACGTCCTCTACCGCCTGATCGGCGGGTCGTTCGCCGCCTGCGGCCTGATCGCGTGGCACCGCCGGCCCGACAGCCGCAGCGGCCTGCTGATGACCGCGACCGGCTTCGCGTTCTTCATCACACCGCTGTTGAGCCAGCTCGACGCGCCGGCCGCGCAGACCGCGGGCATGCTGCTCTCGGAGGTCTACGCGTTCGGCCTCGTGGCGCTGATCCTGACGCTCCTGACCGGCGGGCGGTTCACCTCCAACGGCGAGCGGCTGCTGATGGCGGCCTTCGTGCTCCCGCTCCTGGTCGGGCAGTTCGTGTGGCTGCTCTTCTACGAGGACGACGCGAACGTGCTCGGCGTGTTCGCGAACGCCGACGTCGCCGAGGTACTCGACAAGCTCCAGCGCTCGATCACGTTCTGCGCGTGCGTGACCGCGTTCGCGGTGATCGCCCTGCGCTTCCGCGCCGCCTCGCCGCCGCGCCGCCGCGCGCTGCTGCCGAGCCTCGCCGGCGGGACCGCCCTGCTCCTGTTCGCGCTCGTGCTGGTCAACGACCTGATCACGGGCTCGCGCTCGGAGGCGCTGCTGTGGATCGCGATCGCCTCGCTCGTCGCGGTGCCGGCCGCGTTCCTGTTCGGGCTGCTGCGCTCGCGGCTCGCGCGCGGCGGCCTCGCGGAGCTGTTGCTCGGGTTGCAGTCCAAGCGCAGCGGCGAGCTGCAGGCCGCGCTCGCGCGCACCTTGGGCGACCCGCGGCTGGTGGTGGCGCAGCGGCTGCCCGAGAGCGACGCCTACGTCGGCGTGACGGGCGAGCCGGTCGCGCTTCCCGAGCCGGGCGGCGAGCGCGCCGTGGCGCGGATCGAGCGGCGTGGCACCGAGGTCGCCGCGATCGTCTACGACGCCTCGCTCGACGACGACCCCGAGCTCGTGGAGGCCGTGCGCGCCGCGACCGGCATCGCGCTGGAGAACCAGCACCTGCACGCGGAGTCCGAGGCGCGCGTGGCCGAGCTGCGCGCCTCCCGCGAGCGCCTCGTCGCGGCGGGTGACGCGGAGCGCCGGCGGCTCGAGCGCAACCTGCACGACGGCGCGCAGCAGCGCCTGGTGGCGATCGCGCTCCAGCTGCGGCTGCTGCAGTCGCGGGTGCGCGGGGACGCGTCCGCCGAGCAGCTCGTGACGACCGCGAGCGCCGAGCTCGCCAACTCGCTCGAGGAGCTGCGCGAGCTCGCCCGCGGCATCCACCCCGCGATCCTCGAGCATGGGCTCGACGCGGCCCTGGACTCGCTCGCGCTGCGCTGCCATCTCCCCGCGACGGTCGACTACGAGACGCTCGAGCCGATCCCGCCCGACATCGCGCTCGCGGCGTACTTCGTCGCGTCCGAGGCGCTCGCCAACGTCGCCAAGTACGCCCAGGCGAGCGCGGTCGCGCTGCGGGTGTGGGTGAGCGAGGGCGCCGTCCACATCGAGATCGCCGACGACGGCATCGGCGGCGCCGACCCCGCGAACGGCTCCGGGCTGCGCGGTCTCCGCGACCGCGTCGAGGCGCTCGACGGCCGCTTGTCGGTGACCAGCCCCGCCGGGGTAGGAACGACCGTGACCGCGCAGTTCCCGTTCGTGTCGTAAGGAGGAGAACGCCGATGCCTGTGGACCCGCAGATCCAGAAGCTGCTCGACGAGATGCGAGAGGCCGGGGCCAAGCCCTTCGAGGAGCTCAGCGTGCCGGAGGCGCGCGCGGCCGCGTGGTCGTTCGGCCCGCTGCAGGGCAAGCCGGAGGAGGTGGCGTCGATCGAGCACACGTTCATCCCCGGCCCGACCGCCGAGCTGCCCGTCCGCATCTACACGCCCGCGACGGGTGACGGTCCATACCCAGGACTCGTGTACTACCACGGCAGCGGGTGGGTGGTGCTCAACATCGCCGTCTGCGACACGACGATGCGCGCGCTCGCCAACAGCACGGGCTGCAAGGTGGTCGCGGTCAACTACCAGAAGGCGCCCGAGCATCCGTTCCCGATCCCGTTCGACGATTGCTGGGCGGCGACGAACTGGATCTTCGAGAACGCCGAGAAGCTGAACCTCGACGCCGCCCGGATCGGCGTCATCGGCGACTCCGCCGGCGGCAACCTCGCCGCCGCCGTCGCGTTGAAGGCGCGCGACGTGGGCGCGCCCACGATCGCCTTCCAGGCGCTGATCTACCCCGCGGTGGAGCACAACTGGGACTCGGCCTCGGCGCACGAGAACGCCGAGGGCTACCTGCTCCAGCGCGAGTCGATGCGCTGGTTCTGGAACCACTACGTGCAGGACGAGGCGCTCGCCGACGACCCGCGCGTGTCACCGCTGAAGGCCGGCGACCACTCCGGCCTGCCACCCGCCTTCATCGCCACCGCGGAGTTCGACCCGCTGCGCGACGACGGCCGCGCCTACCACGCCAAGCTCCACGACGCGGGCGTACCGGTGACGTACGTCGAGTACGACGGGATGATCCACGGCTTCTATTGGATGCAGGGGATCGCCGACGGAGCGCGCAGGCTGCACGCGGACCTCGCGGAAGCGATCCGCGAGGTCCTTGCGCCGGCGCACGTCAGCGCGTGACGCTGAACGGGATCGAGTTCGAGACGCTCGTGACCGCCGCGCCCCGCAGCAGGCGGTAGGTCAGGAGGTACTTGCCGGGCGGCAACCGCTTCCCCGCGACCTTGCCGTCCCAGGCGAAGCGGTTGCGGCCGTGCTTCGTGGCGCCGAGCGGCACGCGGCCGACGACCTTGATCGTCGGCTGCCGGACGCCGAGCACGGTCCTGCTGCCGCCCGTGCGGCGAACGACGAAGATCCCGACCTTCCGCCCGGTTGCGCCCCAGACGGATTGGAAGACCCGCGTCTGCGGCGTCGGAGCGTCGGGCCCGAGGCAGCAGGCGGCGTACGGCTTCTACCTGCCCGGCCAGGGGGTCCAAATCGGGCTCGGCGGCCGAGGCACCCGGCGCGGCCGCGAGCACCGCGCTCGCGACCATCGCCGCACCCACTGCTGCCCGCTTGGCCATCTGGGACCTCCGTGTCGGACGCTTGACACGGGGTCTAACGCCTCGCGGTGATCGCTTGTTCCGAATCGCCCAGGATCAAGTCCCGAAGATGTCAGCGGCGGTGACGGCGAGAACGTTCGCGTCACCGTCGACCGCGTCGCGCGCGGCCAAGACGTAGCGAAGCGCACCGGGTTCGTCACTCAGTGCTCCGGCCTTGGCCTCCAACGCACGCAGCAAGCGCGGCCCGTCGACACGGCGCGCCCACTTCGCTTCACCGACCAGCACCGGGCGGCGCTCGCGACCGGCGAGTGCCACGGCGTCGATCTCGACGGATGGCGTGTCCCGCCACCAGCGCCCGATATCCACGATCTCGTGACCCAGATCCCCGGCCGCGGCCAGCCGGGCCAGGTGGTCGCGAAAGGCAACCTCCCAGCGCTCGCCCATGAAATCGTCGAGCTCGGCGCGGAGGACCGGCAGAACGGTCTCGCCCAGGCCACGGTCGATCGCCGTTCGATGACGATCGAGCACCTGGAGCCAGAACGCCAGGAAGTTGTCGGCGATCCGATAGCGCCGGCGGCGGGTGGCGACGTCGCGCTCGGTGACCGGGACGACGCGCTCGACGAGACGCAACTGGACGAGGCGATCGAGCACGCGCGCGGGCTCGGCCTTGACGGCGTCTCGGATCTCGTTGTGCTTGGTCCGCCCGGCGGCGATGGCGTGGAGGACGAGCGCAGCCAGGTCACCGCCCTCGGCCTCGGTCGCCAGCACGAGCTGGCCCTCCGTCAGCAGCGGCGCGCCGGGCGCACCGGCGAGCCGCCGCAGGTTGTCCTCGACGCTCGCGCCCTGGTCCCACCAGCCGAGGTAGAGCGGGACACCGCCGAGCAGCCCCCATACGAGCGCACGTTCCGCCGGAGCGAGATCGCTGAGCAACGCGGCAGCTTCATGCGGGCGGAACGGGTGCAGCTGGAGGGCGAGATCGAAGCGCCCGTAGAGCGGGGCGCGCTCCTCCTGCAGCGCCTCCATCGTGCGGACCGCGGATCCGCAGATGACGATCTGCAGCTGCGTCTGTCCTCGGGCGCGGTCCCAGAATGCGCGCAGGACGCTCGGCAGCTCCGGCACGGCGCGCACGAGCTCCGGAAACTCGTCGAGAACCAGCAGGAGCGGCGCGGTCGCCGCATCCGCCGCGAGCGACTCGAGCGCGTCGTCCCAGTCCGAATACGGGCGGGCGGCGAGATCGCGAAACCCGGCCGCGGTCAGCGGCTCCGCCTCCCGAGCCAGCATCCGGAGCTCGTCGGCGACCGGCCGTGCCGCGCCGGTGTGAAAGACCGTGCGTCGACCGGCCGCGAAGCGCTGCAAGAGCGCGGTCTTGCCGACGCGCCTGCGCCCCCACACCAAGGCCAGGCCACCCGGCGTCGAGACCCAGCGCTCGAGCGCAGCCAGCTCGTCGACGCGATTGACGAACTCGACCACGCGCGGAACCTTACCGACATTCGACGTCGCTGACATCGGATGTCAGCGACGTTGCGTGTGAGGGATGCCCGGCTTAGTCCAGCAGGACGGAGAGGCGGCGCTCGATGGCGCCGGCCATCGCCTCGCGGATCGGGCCCGGTTCGAAGCGCTCGATCAGCTCGGCCATGAAGCCCTCGATCACGAGGCGCTTGGACGCCGCGTCGTCGAGCCCACGGGAGTTGAGGTAGAAGACCTGCTCCGGGTCGATCTGGGCGATCGCCGCCGCGTGGGTGCAGCGGACGTCGTTGGCCAGGATCTCGAGGCCCGGGATCGCGTCGACGTGGGCCTTCTTGGAGAGCAGCAGGTTGCGGCACTCCTGGAACGCGTCGGTCTGCTGGGCGCCCTCGTCGACCTTGATCATCCCGCGCCAGACGGCGCTGGAGCGGTCGGCGAGGATGCCGCGGAAGGCGAGGTCGGACGTCGTGTTGGCCGCGCCGTGCTCCTGCAGCGTGTGGAAGTCCACGTGCTGGCGGGCGTGCGGAGCGTAGGCGCCGGTGACCTTGGCGTGCGAGCCCTCGCCCGCCAGCAGGGTCTCGGTGAACACCTTGCCGTTGCCGCTTCCGAAGCCGGCGGTGACCCAGTCGAGATGACCGTCGCGGGCGACCTCGGCGCGCTGAGCGCCGAACACCCACGACTTCTCGTTCATGTCCTGAGCGCCGACGAAGCGCAGGCGGGCGTTCTGGCCCACGCGCAGCTCGACGACGGAGTTCAGCAGCGTCTCGTTGTCCGTGGTGCCGGAGAGGTGCTGCTCCCAGACCTCGGCCTCGGCGCCCTCTTCGAGCACGATCAGCACGCGCCGGTGCAGCGCGGTGCCCGCGGCGTCGGAGATCGCCGACAGCACGATCGGCTGCTCCACGCGCACACCGCGCGGGACGTACACGAACGCGCCGCCGGTCCAGCCGGCGTCGTTGAGCGCCGTGAAGACGTTCAGCTCGGGGTCGACGATCGTGCCGAGGTGCTCATGCACCAGGTCGGCGTGCGTCTCGCACGCCAGCGTGAGCGGCAGCACCAGCAGATCGTCGGGGGTGTCCCCGCCGTCGATCACGCGGCCGTCGACCTGCCCGAGATGGTGCGCGCCCTCGGGCGCCTCGAGCAGTGTCTCGACGCGATCGGCAGCGCTCGCATCACCCTCGCCGGGCGCGGCGGCGGCGAACGTCGCCAGGTCGAGCTTCGTGATGTCCGTGAACTCCCACCCGGCCTTGCCCTTGAAGCGGGGAACGTCGAGCTCGGCGGCGCGGCGCGCCGCGTCGCCGCGGCGCTCCTTCAGCCACTCGGGCTCACGGACAGCGGCCAACTCAGCCAATGGAACCCTCCATCTGGAGCTCGATGAGGCGGTTCATCTCCACCGCGTACTCCATCGGGAGCTCCTTGACGATCGGCTCGATGAAGCCGTTGACGATCAACTTGCCCGCCTCGTCCTCGGGGATGCCGCGGCTCATCAGGTAGAAGAGCTGCTCCTCGCCGATCTTGGAGACGGAGGCCTCGTGTCCGACGTCGACATCGTCCTCGCCGATGCGGATCGTCGGGTAGGTGTCCGAGCGCGAGTGCTCGTCGAGCAGCAGCGCGTCGCAGACGACCTTGGACTTCGAGCCGTGCGCGCCCTTGGCGACCTCGAGCAGACCGCGGTAACTCGACCGGCCGCCGTCCTTGGAGATCGACTTGGCGAAGATGTTCGACGTCGTGTTCGGCGCCGCGTGGACGATCTTGGCGCCCGCGTCCTGGTGCTGGCCCTTGCCGGCGAAGGCGATGCTCAAGACCTCGCCGTGCGCCCGCTCGCCCGTCAGGTAGACGCTCGGGTACTTCATGGTCAGCTTGGAGCCGAGGTTGCAGTCGACCCACTCGACCGTCGCGTCGGTCTCGGCGATCGCGCGCTTGGTGACGAGGTTGTAGACGTTCTGCGACCAGTTCTGCACGGTCGTGTAGCGAATGCGCGCGCCCGGCTTGGCGATCAGCTCGACGACGGCGGAGTGCAGCGAGTCCGTGCTCCACACCGGGGCGGTGCAGCCCTCGACGTAGTGCACGTAGGAGCCCTCGTCGGCGATGATCAGCGTCCGCTCGAACTGGCCCATGTTCTCGGTGTTGATCCGGAAGTAGGCCTGCAGCGGCATCTCGACGTGCACGCCCGGCGGGACGTAGACGAACGAGCCGCCCGACCAGACCGCGGAGTTCAGCGCCGCGAGCTTGTTGTCGTTGGCGGGGATGATCTGCGCGAAGTACTCGCGGACGAGGTCCTCGTGCTCACGGAGCCCCGAGTCCATGTCCATGAAGATGACGCCCTGCTTCTCCAGGTCCTCGCGAACCTGGTGGTACACGACCTCGGACTCGTACTGGGCGCCGACGCCGGAGAGGAACTTGCGCTCGGCCTCCGGGATGCCCAGCTTGTCGAACGTGTTCTTGATGTCGTCCGGGACGTCGTCCCAGGTCTTCGACGACTTCTCGGACGCGCGGACGAAGTAGTGGATGTTGTCGTAGTCGACATCAGCCAGCATCGGTGAGCCCCACGTCGGCTGCGGGCGCGAGAGGAAGTGCTCGAGCGCCTTCAGACGGAACTCCCGCATCCACTGCGGCTCGTTCTTGAACTCCGAGATCTGCTCGACGAGCGCCTTCGAGAGCCCCTTGGGAGCCTTGAACGCGTAGCCCGTCTCCGGGTCGTGGAACCCGAACTTCGTCTCGTAATCACTGTTGATGCCGACCAGCGCCTGCTGCTCGGCGATCACCTCGGGAGTAGCCATGGTCTTAGTCGACCTCCACTCGAATCACGCCGTCCTCGACGAGCACCGAGAAGGTGTCGACGGGCACGTACGCAGGCAGGTTCAGGGGCTTTCCGGTCCGCAGGTCGAAGCGCGACCCGTGACGCGGACATTCAATCGCGCAATCGTCCTCATCCAGCTCGCCTTCGACGAGCTCGCCGTCGTCATGCGAACAGCGGTCCTCGATGGCGAAGATCTCGCCTCGGCAGTTGACAACACCGATCTCCAAGTCCTCCCACGTGACGAGGCGCTTCTCGCCAGGCGGCAGCTCTTCGAGGGGGCAGATGTCGATCAGAGGACTCACGGCAGACAAAATCCGATTCCGGAGGTATGGATTCTATCGACGGGCCCTGTCGGGCCGGGACGCTAGCGTGGTGGCCGATGTCGAGTAGGCCTCTGATCGGGGTGACGACCTCCGAGGTGCGGCGCGCAGAGCGCACGGACCCGACTCCGGAGGGCGAGCCGCCCCAGCACGAGATGGCGCTCGGGATGCCGTACGCGCGTGCCCTGGCGCGCGCGGGAGCGATCCCGATCGTGCTCCCACCCCTGCGCGTGGAGGATGTTCCCGCGCTGCTGTCCAGCTTGAGCGGCGTCTGCCTGTCCGGCGGCCCGGATCTGGACCCGGCCAAGTACGGCGCCCCGCCCTCGCCCGATCTCGGGCCGACCGAGCCGGCGCTGGACGAGTTCGAGCTCGCCGTGGCACGGGTCGCCGACGCCGCCGGGCTGCCGATCCTCGGGATCTGCCGCGGCGCTCAGGCCTTGAACGTGGCGCGTGGCGGGACGCTGCACCAGCACCTGCCCGCGATCACCGATCACAGCATCGGCCACCGCCAGACCGAGCCCGGGTGGGTGGAGACGCACCCGGTGCACGTCGCGGACGGGTCGCGGCTCGCGATCGTCCTCGGGCTCGACGAGTTGTGGGCGAATTCCTTCCATCACCAGGCCGTGGATCAGCTCGGCCGCTCGCTGCGCGCCGTGGCGTGGGCGCCGGACGGGACGGTCGAAGGGATCGAGGACCCGGGCGACCGGTTCGTGGTGGGCGTGCAGTGGCACGCGGAGACCCTCGACCGGGGGCCTGTCCACCCGCGGTTGTTCGAGGCGCTGGTCGCCGCCGCCTCAGGTGGGCGGCTCGACCTGGCCGCCTAGCGGCTCGTGTGCGGGTTCGGCATCGAGGTTCGCCGGGACGGCCGGGCGGATCGCGATGCGCTGGAGCGCATGGGCGCGTCGATGGCTGCGCGCGGGCCGGATGGCTCCGGCGTGTGGGTGGATCGCGGCGTCGGGATGGTCCACCGGCGCCTGGCGATCATCGAGCTCAGCGAACTGGGCGCGCAGCCGATGCGCGACGGCGAGCTGACGATCGTCTTCAACGGCTGCATCTACAACCACCACGAGCTGCGCGCCGAATTGCGCGCGCTCGGGCACTCGTTCGCGTCGTTGAGCGACACCGAGGTGCTGCTGAAGGGGTGGCGCGAGTGGGGCTCCGAGCTTCCGCGCCGGTTGCACGGGATGTTCGCGTTCGCGCTGCACGACGGGGCGCGCACGTTCTTGGTCCGCGACCGGCTCGGCGTGAAGCCGCTCTACCTGGCCGACGTGCCGGGCGCGCTGCGGGCGGCGTCGACGCTGCCGGCGCTGCTCGCGGGCGGCGGCGTCGATACCCGCGTCGACCCGGTCGCGCTGCACCACTACCTCTCCTGGCATTCGGTCGTCCCGGCGCCGCGCACGATCCTGCGCGGGGTCACGAAGGTGCCACCGGCGACGGTGCTGGTCATCGAAGCGGACGGGCGCCGCTCGTCGACCGTCTACTGGGACCCGCCGTTCGAACGGCGGCTCGACGTCGACGACTGGCCGGGCGCGATGCGCGAGGCGCTCCAGCTCGCGGTGCGGCGGCGCATGGTGGCCGACGTGCCGGTCGGGATCCTCTTGAGCGGCGGTCTGGACTCCTCCCTGATCGTGGCGCTGCTCGCGCGGGCGGGCCAGACGGGGCTCGCCACCTTCTCGATCGGGTTCGAGGACGTGGGTGAGCTGTCCGGCGACGAGTTCGCGTTCTCAGACCTCGTCGCGCGCGAGTTCGGCACCGACCATCACCAGTTGCGGATCGATCGGCGGCGGCTGGTGGAAGCGCTGCCGCAGGCGATCGAGGCGATGAGCGAACCGATGGTCTCGCACGACTGCGTCGCGTTCTGGCTGCTGAGCGAAGCGGTGCGGCGCGAGCGCAAGGTGGTGCAGTCCGGCCAAGGCGCCGACGAGGTGCTCGGCGGCTACGACTGGTACCCGCCGCTCCTGGACGCGCCCGGCGACGGGCTTTCGACCTACGCGGCGTCCTTCTTCGATCGCGACGATGCGGGTGTGCGCGCGCTACTGGCCGACGCGCCGGACGAGGACGTCTCGCTCGCGTTCGCACGCTCGTGGTTCTCGCGCGGCGGCGCGACCACCCCGGTCGACCGGGCGCTGCGGCTCGACACCGAGGTGATGCTCGTCGACGACCCGGTCAAGCGGGTGGACAACATGACCATGGCGCACGGGCTGGAGGCGCGCACACCGTTCCTCGATCACGAACTCGTCGAGCTCGCCGCCGCCTGCCCGCCCGAGCTCAAGCTCGCCGACGGCGGCAAGGGCGTGCTGAAGGACGCGGCGCGCGGCGTGGTTCCTGACGCGGTCATCGACCGCCCCAAGGGCTACTTCCCCGTGCCCGCCTTGACGCACCTCGAAGGCCCGGTCCTGGCGATGGTGACGGATGCGCTGCGCTCGTCAGACCGCGGCCTCTTCCGGCGTGAGGCCGTCGACGCGATGCTCGCCGACCCGAACGCGGACCGCACGAACCTCGACGGCTCGTCGTTATGGCAACTCGGCCTGCTGGAGCTGTGGCTCCAGCGCCACGTGGATCAGCTCCCGTAGAAGACGACCACGACCATCAGGAAGAACGTGCCGTAGAGCGTGGCGCCGACCCACCCGAGGATCAGCCCGGCCTGCGCCAGACCCGATCCGCCGATCCGACCTCGCGACTCACGGATCTCGGCGCGCGCCTGCGTGGCCACCACGACCGCGATGACCGACAGGATGAACGGGCAGACGAGGAGGCCGCAGATCCCGAGGACGAGCGACGCCACGGCTTTGCCGCTCGATTCCTGCCGCGGCTGATACGCGTTCTCCCAGCTCATCGGTGGGCAAACCTACAGTGAGCGGCGGGCGCCGTGCCACCCGTCATTCGTCCATGGCAGACTCAGGTGCGATGCGCGACGGCTGGACGCTGCTGGGACTGGGTTGCGCGCCGTTCGTCGCGGGGGCGATCGTGCCCGCCGACGGGGACACGGGGCTGTTCTGCCCGTTCCGTGAGCTGACCGGGCTGCCGTGCCCGCTGTGCGGCGCCACGCGGGCCTTCGCGCTGGCCGCGCGGGGTGACTTCGGGTTCACGCGTTACAACGCCGTGTGGGTGGTCGTCGCGGCGCTGCTGATCGTCGCGGGGTTGGTCGTGTTGCTCACGCGGTGGCGGCCCCGGGTGCCGCCGGTGGCGCTGGTGGTGGTCGTCGGGGCGCTCGCGTGGATCTACGCGCTCGCGCACCGCGGCGCGATCGTCACCTGATCAGGACGCCGACGCGCCGATGATGATCAGGACCGTGAGCAGTCCGTAGACGACCACCGCGGCCCAGCCGAGCACGATGCCGGCGATCGCGATGCCGCGGCCGCCGAGTTGCCCGCCGGCGCCGTCGATCTCGCCCTTGGCCTGATAGCCGAGGATGAGCGCCGCGATCGAGGGAAGCAGCGGGCAGACGACCAGCCCGACGATGCCGAGGATCAGCGCCGCATAGGCCTGGCCGGGCGTGCGCGGCGGCGCGACCCAGCCGGGGACGGGTCCCGCGCCCGGCGGCTGCTGCGACTGCGGCGCCTGTTGCCATTGGGGCGCGTGTTGCCACTGCTGCTCCGGCTGCTCGGCCGGCGCCTCCGCATCGTCGCCCAGGGGCGAGCCGGACTGCCACTGCGGCTGCTCCCACCCGCCTTTCGGGCGCTGCCACTGCGGGTTCGGATTCTCGTCTCCTGGCAGGCTCATGTTCCGCGAGAACCGTACCCGACCGTTTAGCGTTCCGCGACGATGGCCTGGAATCTCGACGGGCGCGTTGCGCTCATCACCGGCGGCGCGTCCGGCATCGGCGCCGAACTCGCCCGCCAGCTCTCTGCCCGGGGCATGCGCCTCGGGCTGATCGACATCGACGCCGACGGCCTCGACGGCATCGTCCCGGGGGCGGAGACGGCGGTCGCCGACGTGCGCGACGCCGAGGCGCTGACCGCGGCGATCGACAACCTCGCCCGCCGCCTCGGCGGGATCGACGTGGCGGTCGCCAACGCGGGGATCGCCAGCGGCGGGCCCCTGCGGCTGGTCGCGCCTGAGACCGTCGAGGAGACGATCGACGTCAACCTCCTCGGCGTCTGGCGCACCGCCCGCGCGGCGATGCCCCACGTGCTCGCCCGGCGCGGTCACATGCTGCTCGTCGCTTCCGCCGCCGCGGTCCTCCCCGCGGCGGGGTTGGGCGCGTACTCGGCCTCGAAGGCGGGGGTCGAGGCGCTCGGCCGGTCGATGCGGGTGGAGCTGCGGCCGCACGGGGTCACGGTCAGCGTCGGCTACTACCTCTTCCTGGCGACGCCGATGGTCGCGGCGGGTGAGGACTCGCCGATCTTCGGGGCGACGAAGGCCAAGCTGCCGAACCCGATCGCGAAGACCTGGCCCTTGGAGCCGGCGATCGCGCGCACGGTGACGTCGATCGAGAAGCGCTCGCGCTCGGTCGTCCACCCGCCGTTCCTGCGCGGGCTGATGGCGGTCCGCGGCCTGCTCGACAACTCGCTGCTGGACCGCGCGACGTCCGGGACCATCCCGCGGATGGAGGAGGCGTTCTCCGCCGAGGCCGAGCGCGTCGGCGCGGCGGCGGCTGCTCGCGCGGTAGGTGGCCGTTGATCGAGGTCGGGTCCGTTGTCGCGGGGCACCGCATCCTGCGGCTCGTCGGCCGGGGCGGGATGGGCGTGGTCTATGAGGCGGTCGAGGAGTCGCTCGGGCGCACCGTCGCGTTGAAGCTCGTGGCGCCCGAACGGGCCGGTGAGCCGGGGTTTCGCGAGCGGTTCATCGCCGAGTCGCGGCTGGCGGCGTCGATCGATCACCCGAACGTCCTGCCGGTGTTCAAGGCGGGTGAGGAGGACGGGCTGCTGTATCTCGCGATGCGGTTCGTCGACGGCGCCGACCTGCGCTCGGCCGCGCCGCTCGATCCGATGCGGGCGGCGCACATCGTCGCGCAGATCGGCGCCGCGCTGGATGCCGCCCATGCCCGCCGGCTCGTGCATCGCGACGTCAAGCCCGCCAACGTCCTGATCGCCGCGGGCGACCATGCCTACCTGACCGACTTCGGCCTCGTGAAGGCGCTGGACGAGACCACGGGCCAGACGCGCACGGGCAACCTCGTCGGCACGCTCGACTACGTCGCGCCCGAGCGCATCCGCGGCGAGGGCGATGGGCCGGCCTCGGACCTCTACTCGCTCGGCTGCGTCCTCTACTACACGCTCACGGGCGCGGTCCCGTTCCCGCTCGAGGGCACCGAGCGCAAGCTGTGGGCGCACCTGTCCGAGCCGCCGCCGACCGTCGGCTCCGCGTTCGATTCTGTGATCGCCCGCGCGATGGCCAAGGACCCTTTGGCGCGCTACGAGAGCGGCGCCGCGCTGGGGGTGGCGGCGATCGCCGCGGCGGGTGGGTCGCGGCCGTCCCCGCTCCTGCTCGACGCCGCCCGGCGCTGCGAGCGGGGCATTCGCGCGGCGGCGCCGGAGCTGGCGGGGCAGGCGGTGGAGCTGGTGGCGGCGTTCGAGCACGCGGCCGTGCGGGCCGCGCTCCTGCGCGAGGCGCTCGCCGACACGCCGCCGGAGCGGGTGGAGCGGCGGCTCGCCGACGTCCGGGCGGGGCACGACCCGGGCAAGGCGAAGCTCGTCGCCGCGCTCGCGCAGCATCTCGCCGTGCAGCGCAAGATGCAGACCGCGCTGGCGGGGTTCGACGCCGACACGGAGCGCATCCTGCTCGAGTTGGAGACGGTGCGCGGGCGGGTGCTCGCGGACGACACGACAGCAGGTGAACGGCTCGCTTCGCTCCAGGACGAGATCGAGACGATCGCCGAGCGGCTCGATCGCGCAGGTGGGGAATCCGCCACCTAGGGCGGCTACCCGTGGGCGCGGCGTGGCCCGACCATCCGCCCCATGACGACCATCACGGACAGGATGCGCCGCAAGGGACGGCGCCGGTTCATCGAGACCTACGAGTTCCCGCCCGCCCTGCGTGTGAAGCTCGTCGAAGAGCTCGGGGACGAGCGCGCCGCCGACGTCGCCCTCGACGGCCTGCGCGGCTGGTACCTCGCCTGCCTCTACGCCGACGGCGAGCTGATCGGGATGCCCTCCCGCGCCGTCGACGAGGCGTGGCACGAGATGATCCTGATGACCCGCCAGTACACGTACTTCTGCGAGCGCGCCTTCGGCGGCTACCTGCACCACAACCCGGACTCGACCCTCTCGGTCTCGATGGACTCGATCCTCACCGAGACGCTCGCGGTCGTCGACGCCCACGACCTCCCGATGACCCTCTTCACCGCCGACCAGGACGCGGGCCTCGCCCACGGCTACGCCTGGTCCTCCACCGACCTGCACCGCATGCGCGACACGATCACCGCCCAAGCCGCGGAGCGCCGCCGGCGCCGCCGCGCCGCCGGCGGCTCCGCGTCTGCGGGCGGCTACGCGGCCGGCGGCGACGGCGGCAGCGGCCACCACGGCGGCGGGCACAGCGGTTGCGGCGGCGGCCACAGCGGCTGCGGAGGCGGCGGTGGGTGCGGCGGCGGAGGCTGCGGCGGAGGCGGCTGAACCTAAAGGGACAGTCCCTTTAGGTTCGGTCCGAGCCCCACGACCGTGCTCGCGGGGCGGGTCGAAGATAAAGGGACAGTCCCTTTAGGTTTCGAGGCCGAGGAGGTCCCAGGTGGGTGTGGGCTTGGCGAGGCCGCGGAGGGCGAGGTCGCCGGCCGGTTGGGTGATCGCGAGGGGCTCGGTGGCGGCGAAGACGCGGCGGCTGATGAGGATCTGGCCCGGGGCGGCGGACTCGCAGAGGCGGGAGGCGAGGGTCGGGACGGTGCCGACGGGGGCGTACTCCCAGCGGTGCTCGAAGCCGATGCGGCCGATCGTCGCGTGGCCGAGGGCGATGCCCGCGGCGAGTTGGAGGTCGAAGCCGAGGCGGTTCCAGCCTTCGGCGAGCTCCCAGACGCGGTCGCGCAGCGCGACCGCGAGGCGGACGGAGGCACCCGCCGGGTCCGGGCACGGGAGCGGGTCGTTGAAGACGATCGTGAGCTCGTCGCCGCTCAAACGCACCAGCGTCGCCTCGGCCTCATCCACGAGCTCGCCCAAAGCGGCGTGATAGGAGTTCAGGACCGCCATGACGTCCTCGGGTTCGGCGCCCTCGGCGAACGCCGCGAACCCCGCCAACGCGCACGCCACCACAGCGATCTCGCGCCGGTGGACGTCGAGCACCGCCGGGTCGCCCTTGACCAGCTCGACCACCTGCGCGGGCAGGAAGCGCCGCAGCCCGCGGTTGAACGCCTCGATCTCGTCGTGGTAGGCCTTGACCCGCAGCAGCGAGCGCACGCGGGCGAGCAGTTCCGCCTGGTCGAACGGCTTGGCGACGAAGTCGTCGGCGCCCGCGTCGAGCCCGCGCCGCTTCTCCGCCTCCCCCGACGCCGTGATCATCACGACGGGCAGGAAGGCGGTCGCGGGGTCCGCCCGGATCCGCCGGCAGACCTCGTAGCCGTCCATCAGCGGCATCATCACGTCGAGCAGGACGAGGTCGATGTCGCCCTCCGCGAGCCGCGACAACGCCGCAGGGCCCGACGACGCCTCGGCGATCGCATACCCACGCGGCTCCAGCACGGCACGCAGCAGCCGCACGTTCTGCTGCAGGTCGTCGACGACGAGGATCACCGGGCGATCAGCGCCTCGACCTGCCCGGGCAGCGCCCGCACGTCCACCGGCTTCTCGAGGTAGCCGTCGAAGCCCGCGGCCAGGATCCGCGCACGGTCGTCCTTCATCGCGTACGCGGTCACGGCGAGCACCGGGATCGAGGCCGTCAAAGCGTCCGCGCGCAGCGCCGCCAGCGCCTCGAACCCCGTCATCCCCGGCAGGTTGATGTCCATCAGCACGACGTCGGGCCGCTGAGCGCGCGCGAGCTCGATCCCCGACTCCGCGTCACGCGCCTCCAGGCACATGAAGCCGGCATGCCCGAGCACGTCACGCACGAGCTTCAGGTTGCGCTCGTTGTCCTCGACGATCAGCACGACGCTCATAGGGCAGCCCACGCTTCGTGGGTCCCTGGGCCGTGCGTGTGGGCCCTCGCGTGCGGGTTGCCAGGGTCGCTCACCGCGCACCCACCGGGATCGCGAAGCCGAACGTGCTGCCCAGACCCACCGCGCTCTCCACCCACATCCGCCCGCCGTGCAGCTCGACGAACCGCCGCGACAAGGTGAGCCCCAGCCCCGTGCCCTCCGTCGACGCCCGCCGGTCGCCACGCTGGAAGGCCTCGAAGATCCGCTCCTGGTCCTCCGAAGCGATCCCGATCCCCGTGTCGCGCACGGTCACGATCGCCTCCTCGCCCACCACCCGCGCGTCGACCGCCACCGACCCACCCACCGGCGTGAACTTGACCGCGTTCGTCACCAGATTCACGACGACCTGCTTGAGCTTGATCTCGTCCGCCCACACCTCGCCCACTTCGGAAGCGACGGTCAACGCCACCGTCAACCGCTGCCGCGCCGCCCGCTCGCGCACCAGCGCCAGGCCCTGATCCAGCAGCGCCGGCAGCGACAGCAGCGCGGGCTCGAGCTCCATCCTCCCCGCCTCGACCTTGGACAGGTCGAGGATCTCGTTGATCAGCTCGAGCAGGTGCTGGCCGGAGTCGCGGATGTCGCGGACGTACTCCTCCTGGCGCTCGTTGAGCTCCCCGAACATCCGCTCCAGCAGCACGTCGGAGAACCCGATGACCGCGTTCAACGGCGTCCGCAGCTCGTGCGACATCGACGCGAGGAACTCGGACTTGTGCCCAGAGGCGATCTCCAGCGCCCGCGCGGTCATCACGTTCTGGATCGCGATCACGCCCTGCGTCGCGAAGCCCTCGACCAGCGCGATCGTGCGATCGTCGAACGGCGCGATCTCCTTGCGCCAGAGCACGATCACGCCCAGCACGCGGTCCTCGGCCAGCATCGGCACGCCGAGCATCGTGTGGAAGCCGCCGAGCTCGAGCGCGCGCGACATCGTGTAGCGCGGGTCGGAGGCGGCGTCCTTGAACTGGACGGTGCGGCGCTCGGCCTGGACGAGGTCGACGACGCCCCCCGACCCGGCGGCGAGCGGCACGCCGGTGATGTACTCGCGGTACGCCTGCGAAGCGCCCAGCGTCGTCTCGACGCGATAGACGTCGCCGTCGAGCACGTAGATCAGGCCGGCGTCCGCGCGGCAGAGCCGCACCGCCTGCTGGAGCACCGTCTCGAAGACGGGGTCGAGCTCGAACGTCGACCCGCCGAGCACCTCGAGGACGTGCGCCGCCGCGGACTGGCGCTCGAGCGCCTCGGAGAGGTCGCGCTCGAGCTCCGCGATGCGCTCCTCCGGCCCCGGGTTCACGCCTCCAAATCTGTCACATCGTCGCGCGTGACCCCGTGCATCTTCTCGGGGTTGCGCTGCACGTCGATCGCCACGATCCGCCCACCGTCGACCGTGAAGCTCATCACGGTCTTGGTGCCGTCGGGGGCGACGCCGAACAACCCCGGCATGCCGTTGACGTCAACGAGGTTGAGCACCCAGTTGCGCCTGGCCGCCAGCAGCGCGCTCACCCGCGCGACGTGGTCGGCGCCCGTGATCGGCCTGCGCGCCGCGGTCACACGCCCGCCGCCGTCGGCGGTGAAGACGACGTCCGGGTGCAGGAGCTCGAGCAGCGTGTCGAGGTCGCCGTCGTCTGCGGCCTTGCCGAACGCGAGCACCACCTCGCGCTGCTGCTCGGGCGTCGCCGGGAAGCGCGGGCGCCGCGCCTCGACCGCCTTGCGCGCCCGCGACGCGTGCTGACGCGCCGAAGCCGAGGAGGTCCCCAGGGCCGCCGAGACCTCGTCGAACGAGTACCCGAACACGTCGTGCAGGACGAACGCGATCCGCTCCGAAGCGCTCAAGCTCTCCATCACGACGAGCAGCGCGAGCGACACGTCCTCGGCCCGCTCGGCGCGCCCTTCCGGCCCGGGCTCCTGCACGACCGGCTCGGGCAGCCACGGCCCGACGTACGCCTCGCGCCGCACCCGGGCCGAGCGCAGCGCGTCCAGCGCCAGCCGCGAGACGACGGTCGTCAGCCACCCGTGCAGGTCGCGGATCTCGTCCGCATCCACGCGCTCCAGCCGCAGCCAGGCGTCCTGCACCACGTCCTCGGCCTCGGCCAGTGACCCAAGCTGCCCGTAGGCGAGCCGCACCAGCCGCGGTCGCTGCGCCTCGAAACGCTCGACCAGATCGGTTTCACTCACGCCGCCGATAGTCATACCCCGTGGACGGGGCGGCCCGACGAGATGTGACATCGGCAGAAGTACGGCCAGCCGCACTCTCATCCCTCCCGCCCCGATGTACCTTCAAGCGCGTCATGACGATCCGCTGAGACGCCCCCTCCCGCACGCCCCGCGTGCTCCCGGTCGTCCGCAATCGATCATGCTCGTCGCCGCCCGCGTTGGTTGCCGCGGTGAGCGCGTTCGGCCGTATCACCGCCTCCCTCTTCGTCTTGAAGGAGCGACCGATGCATCGAAATCGCCAGAGCCGGCCGGCCGCGAAGAAACGTCCGACGCTGCCGCCCAAGCTGAGCCGCCCTGCGCTGAAGCCGCAACCGCGGGTGATGCACAAGCAGCACCGCGGCGGGCGCTAGACGCACGTCGAGCCGCGGCGCCCAAAACGGGCGTCGCGGTTCAGCCCGCCTTGGTGGTGAGCAGCCAGCGGCCGTTCTCGCGCACCAGCGGCTGGTCGCCGGAGCGCGGCCCGTCGCTCTCGACCGCCTTCCCGCGGGTCATCGCCCGGTCGCCGGTGATCACCACCGAGGTCGTCGTGATCGAGTAGTGCGGGCCGCCCTTGCGGGTTGGCTCCGCGACGAAGCTCTCGCAGGTGGAGCCCAGGGCCTCGATCTGGTCGATCACCTCGCGGGCCGTCACCGCGCACACGCCGTGAGGATCGTTCGCGCGCGTCACGGCCACGTAGCGCTCGAGCGTGTCGCGGATCGCGCGCTCGTCGGCGCTCATCGCCGGCTTCGGCGGCGCAGCAGCCTGTTGCTCCGCCTCGGCGCCGCAGGCCGAGAGTCCGAGCACCAGCAGGATGGCCGCGAAGACGACGCGCATGACCGCCACCGTACGACGCGTCCCCCGCGCTGAACAGGTCCCAGGACCGGTCCCAGACGCAAAGACAGGACCCGCGGCTCATGCGTGCGAGCCACCGCTCATCGACGCTTCACCGCGCGATGCCCTTCGTGCGCCAACAGCGTGGCCAGACCGCCGCCGAGTACATGGGCATCCTGCTGCTCGTCGCAGCGATCATCCTCGCGGTCACGCAGGTCGGGCTCGCGGGGAAGCTCAGCTGCTCGCTCCAGGGCGCGGTCGCCCAGGTCACCGGCGGCGACGACGCATGCGGCGACGCGCAGGCCGCACCCGCCTCGCGCGACACCGACGGCGACGGCGTCCCCGACGACGTCGAGCAGCGCAACGGCACCGACCCCAAGAACGCCGACAGCGACGGCGACGGGGTCTCCGACGGCGAAGAGGCCAAGCACGGGAGCGACCCCGCCAACCCGGACACCGACGGCGACGGCGTCCTCGACAGCGAGGAGATCGCCGCGGGGACCAACCCCCGCGAGGCCGACAGCGACGGCGACGGGATCGACGACCAGGAGGAGATCGAGCGCGGAACCAACCCGCGCCTGGCCGACACCGACGGCGACGGCCTCACCGACGGCGCCGAGCTCGACAAGGGCACCGACCCGTTCGACAAGGACTCCGACGGCGACGGGCTCACCGACGGGAAGGACGACGATCCGACCGCCTACAACGCGGGGGTCGACGACGTCGCGGCGGGCGCCATCTGCGGCGACAGCGACTTCTGGAAGTGCCCGGACGAGGACGATCCGGTCCGCGCCAGCATCGAGTACTTCAGCGGCCAGGTCCTGGTCGGGCTGTTCGCCGTCGGCGACGTCCGCGACCTGCTGGCCGCGATCTCCCACGGCAAGTGGGGCGACGCCGCCTGGTCGGCCGCCGGGATCGTCCCCGTCGCCGGCGACGCGGCGAAGATCGGCAAGAAGGTCCGCGACCTGATCAAGCGCTTCCCCGGCCGCCGGGCGGAGCTGCTGGCGCTGATCCCGAAGCTGGTGCCCGAGAGCCTCACCGACGAGGCGCTCGACGCCGCCACCGACGGCGCCTACACGGCGTTGAAGAAGACCGGGCTCTCCGACGACGCCGTCAAAGACCTCGGCAAGGCCAACGACCTGCGCGTCGTGGCCGACAACGCGCGCATCTCGGAGAAGGTCCTCTCCGACGCCGACGCGACCGCCATCTGGAACAAGGCCAAGGACAAGAGCGTGTGGGGGAACCGCTCGCTCGGCGAGGCGCTCGGCGTGGAGACCGCGATCAAGCACCTCGAGAACACGCCGGGCGTCGACATCCTGCTCGACGGCCGCCCGATCGCCAACCGCGCCGGGCACGGCCCCGACATCATCGCCGTGGACCGCAACACGGGCAAGCTGATCATCGTCGAGGCCAAGGGCACCTCCAACGGCCGGTCCAAGCTCGGCAGCTTCTGGCTCGGGAGCGAGGTCAGCGGCAAGAAGCTGCCCGAGACCTCGTCGGAGTGGGTCACGCGGGACGCCGGCAAGCGCTACCTGGACGCCCTGAAGCGTTCCGGCGACCCCAAGCAGCAGGAGGCGGCGCGGCTGATCGACGAGGTGATCACCGAGGACGCGCCCTATGACGCGATGGTGATCATGAGCCGCCCGAAGGGCAAGGGCGGTTACCGTGAGGGCGTGGACGACTCCGTGAAGGCGATCAAGGCGGGCGGCCAGGTGGAGAACCTGGACATCATCGACGTCCAGCGGCCCTAGCCGATGGCGTGGACGTTCACCCGGGCCGCACTCGAAGCCGAGCGCGACCGGGCCGCCGAGGCGGTGGCCGAACGGCCGAACAAGATCGCCAACCAGGAACTGGGGCACGCGCTGCGCTGGCTCGACGACGAGGCCGGCGCCCGTGAGGCCTACCGCGGTGGCGCGGTCGCGATGAAGGAGCGCGTGCTCGACCGCGGCCGGTCCAACAACGCGATGGGCTGGACGGAGTACGGCAACCTGCTGCGCAACGCCGGCGAGGAGGACGCGGCGCGCGCGGAGTACGAGCGCGCCCTCGAGGAGCTCGGCGACGAGCCGTCCGTGCGCGCGGCGGAGCTGCGCTACCTGCTCGGGCGCGAGCCGGGCGCCGCGCCGGACGGCCCGCTGTGGGAGCGCGCGCTCAACGCGCTGGCGGCGGGCGAGCGGCTCGACGCGACGCGCGACAAGATCGTCCGCGCGATCCGCGCGGAGCGGATCCTGCCGACCTCCAGCGGTCGGACCATGTCGCTCTGGGAGCTGCTGGAGGAGACGTTCCGCGTCGAGGCCGAGCGCGACGGCACGCCGGTCCCCGATCACGCGACGATGCTCGAGCGCACCAAGCTGCTCGGCGAGCGGGCGCCGGCGCCCGTGCTCGATCCTCCTCCGGAGGGTCGCTGGATGGTCGGCGACGCCTCGATCATGCGCGGCGAGCGCGGCCCCGTGAAAGCGGTGCTGAGCGGGCGGCTGTGGCTCGAGCTCACCGACCTGGGCCTCGGGAAATGGGCCATCGACCTCTTCGACACCGAAGTCGGGAAGGTCAACGAGTCCGGCCCGTTCGACAGCTTCGGTGAGGCCGTCGAAGGGGCGAAGGACGCCCTGCGCAGCAAGGCGGACGAGCGCGCGGTCGAGACCCTCGACGCGCTCGTTCGCGCGTACTAGGCGGCAGTCTCCGCGGCCGCCCAGCTGGCCTGGTGGCCGAGGCTGGCGGACTTGATGACCTTCAGGCTGAGCATCGCGCACTTCAGCCGGGTGGCGGAGATCTCGATCCCGAGCAGGTCGAGCACGAAGTCGCGCTCGAGCTTCAGCAGGTCCTCGACCGGCATCCCGACCAGCTCCTCGGACGCCATCGACGCCGACGCCTGCGAGATCGCGCAGCCGTGGCCGGAGAAGCGGACCTCGGCGACCTTGCCGTCGTCTGAGACCTTGAGTTGGACCTTCAGCTCGTCCCCGCACAAGGGGTTGGTGTCGAAGAACTCGAGGTCCGGATCATCCATTTCGCCCCAGTTCCGCGGGCGCTTGTAGTGCTCCAGGATGTTCTCGCGATACAGATCGTCCATGACTTAGGCGAACACCTCCTGCACCTTGCCGAGACCCGCGATCAGCGCGTCGATGTCCTCGGTCGTGTTGTGGATCGCGACCGATGCGCGCGTCGAGGCGGGTGAGCCGAGGCGGCGCATCAGCGGCTGCGCGCAGTGGTGCCCCGCGCGCACGCACACGCCGCCGCGGCCGAGGATCTCGGCCACGTCGTGCGGGTGGATGCCCTCGATCGCGAAGCTGACCAGCGAGCCGCGCCGGTCCGTGTCGGTCGTGCCGTGGATCGAGAGACCCTCGACCTCACTGAGCCGTTCGAGCGCGTACGCCGTGACGTCACGGCCGTGCTCGCGCACCGCGTCCATCCCGACCTCGGTCAGCCAGTCGACGGCGGCGCCGAGCCCGATCGCCTCGGCGATCGGCATCGTCCCCGCCTCGAACTTGGCGGGCGGCTCGGCCCAGGTGGACTCGAACTCGCCCACGCGGGCGATCATGTGCCCGCCGCCGAGGAACGGCGGCATCGTCTCCAGCAGCTCGCGGCGCCCGTGCAGGACGCCGATGCCCGTCGGCCCGTAGGCCTTGTGGCCGGTCCAGGCGTAGAAGTCGGCGCCGAGCTCGCGCACGTCGACCGGCATCGACGGGACCGCCTGGGCGCCGTCGACCAGCACCAGCGCGCCGGCGGCGTGGGCGCGCGCGACGATCTCGGCGATCGGGTTGATCGTCCCGAGCACGTTGGAGATGTGGCCCACGGCGACGAGCTTCGGACCCTGCGCCAGCAGCGCGTCGAGCGCGTCGAGGTCCAGCAGGCCCTCGTCGGTGACCGGCACGTAGGCCAGCCGCGACCCGAGGATCTGCCACGGCACGATGTTCGAGTGGTGCTCCATCTGCGTGGTGACGACGAGATCGTCGGCCCCCACGTTGGCGCGGCCCCACGTGTACGCGACGAGGTTGATCGCCTCGGTCACGTTCTTGGTGAAGATCGTCTCGCCCGGCGTGGAGTTCGTGAAGCCCGCGACCTTGTCGCGCGCCGCCTCATAGGCGTCCGTGGCTTCCGACGCGATGTCGTAGATGCCGCGGTGGATCGAGGCGCGGTAGGTCTCGTAGTAGCGATCCATCGCCTCCAGCGCGGGGCGCACGGTCTGCGAGGTCGCAGCGGTGTCGAGGTAGACCAGACCCTCGCGGGAGAGGGTCGGGAACTCGGAGGAGGTGGGGATCGCGAGGGACATGCGCTAGGCCGCCGCTGCGACCTCGTCGCGGATCCAGCCGTAGCCCTTCTCCTCGAGCACGGTGACGAGCTCGGGGCCGCCTTCCTTGACGATCCGGCCCTCGAACATGATGTGCACGAACTGCGGCTGGATGATGTGCAGGATGCGCTGGTAGTGGGTGATGATCAGCACGCCCATGTCGGTCCCCTCGGAGACCGTGTTCACGCCCGCGGCGACCGTGTTGAGCGCGTCGATGTCCAGGCCCGAGTCGGTCTCGTCGAGGACGGCGAGCTTCGGCTTGGTCAGCGCGAGCTGCAGGATCTCCATGCGCTTCTTCTCGCCGCCGGAGAACCCGTCGTTGAGGTAGCGGCTCGAGAACTCCTTCGGGACCTTCGTCAGCGCCATCGCGGCCTCGACGGTCTTGCGGAAGTCCTTGAGCGAGATGGCATCCTCGCCGCGACCCTCGCGGTGGGCGTTGATGACCATGCGCAGGTACTTGGCGACGGTCACGCCCGGGATCGCGACCGGGTACTGGAAGGCCATGAACAGGCCGGCGCGGGCGCGGTCGTCCGGGGCGGCCTCGGTGATGTCGGTGCCGTCGAAGATGATCTGGCCTTCGGTCACCTCGAGGTTCGGGTGACCCATGATCGCGTTGGCCAGCGTGGACTTGCCGGAGCCGTTGGGCCCCATCAGCGCGTGGAATTCGCCCGCGCGCACATGCAGGTCGACCCCCTTGAGGATCTGCTTCTCGCCGGCGCTGACGTGGAGGTTCTTGATCTGGAGCTCGCCCATGTGTCCTTGGTCTCTGTTCTAGGAAGAAGTCGTAGCGGCCGCAGGCTCGACGACGCCCGCCTCGAACTCGACGAGCTCAGCGAGCGTCGTGCGCTGCAGCGAACGGATGACGCCCATCTGGACGCGCGTCCACAGCAGCTTGGTCGAGCAGGTCCCCGCGGCCTCGCCCAGGTGCGAGCACTGCACGCGCCCGTCATGGTCGTCGAGGAAGCAGTCCATCGGCGCGATCGCGCCCTCGAGCGCGAGCACCGCCTGGTCCATCGTGATCTCCTCCGCCGGGCGCGCGAGCACGTAGCCGCCGTGCGCGCCGCGCGTGGAGGTCACCAGGTCGGCCTTCTTGAGCAGCGCCGCGATCCGCTCGCAGTACGCCAGCGGCAGGTTCTCTGCCTCGGCGATCGCCTTGAGGGAGACCGGATGTCCGTTGCCGTGGCGTCCGAGCTGGATCAGCAGTCGCACCCCGTACTCGGCCTTGGTGGTGAAGATCATCGCCGCTAAAGCCTACCAACGAGGTCGGAGTTGCCCGCGAGGGCGATCCCGACCAGTGCCTCCCGTGCCGCGGCCTCGACCGCATCCGCTTGCCGGGCGTGCAGCGCGACGAGGTCGGCCGCGGGCTCCGCGACCGGCAGCGCGGCCGCCGTGGCCGCCAGATACGCGCGCCGCAGGCCCGTGTTGAAGTTGACCTTCGCGATCCCGCCGCGCACCGCTCGGGCGACGACCTCCGGCGCCAGACCCGTGCCGCCGTGCAGCGCGAGCGGCACGCCGACCGCCCGCCGGATCGCCTCCAGACGGCCCCAGTCCAGGTCCCGAGGCGCCGGCAGGAGCGCGCCGTGCACGTTGCCGAGCGCGATCGCGAGACAGTCGACGCCGGTGCGGGCGACGAACTCCGCGGCCTGCTCGGGGTCGGTGGCGAGCCCAGCGCCGATCGGCGCGTCGGCGTCCGCCCCGCCCGGCAGGCGCCCGAGCTCGCCCTCGACCGCGACGCCGTGGCGGCGGGCGATCGCGGCGGCCTCGCGGACGAAGGCGACGTTGTCCTCGAAATCCAGCGGCGAGCCGTCCGCCATCACGGCCTGCACGCCCCACCGGCACGCCCGCTCGATCGTCTCGAGGTCGTGCACGTGGTCGGCCTGCAGGCAGACCGGGACCCGCGCCGTCTCGGCGACCGCCCGCAACCCCGCCACGACCGGCTCCGACCGCAGCGTCGCCGCTGGGACGAGGATCACGCCGCCGCGCGCATCGAGCGCCCGCAGCACGCCCACCGCCATCGCCGTGTCGTAGCACCCGAACGCCCCGACCCGGCCGCGTCCGAGCAGCGCCGCGAACGGCTCCAGCACCCGTTTCAGCTCCCGGCGAGCCCGGTGGCCGGCAGTGGACGCGCGCGCACGCCGATCGCCTGCGGGCCGCGGCGGCTGGCGATGCCGAACGAGGCGACGGTCGCGGCCAGCAGCGCCGCGCCCGCGAGCTGGGTGCCGGAGAGCCGGTCGCCGAACGCGATCGCGTTGACGATCAGCGCCGTCAGCGGGAAGCTCAACTCGGCGATCGTCGCCGCGGTGGCGGGTGCAGCACGCAACCCGTGGTAGTACAGCAGCAGCGCGATCAGGCCCGGGACGAGCGCGAGGCCGATCAGCGCGCCCGCGTCGGACCCGCCGGCCGCGAGCAACTGACCGTCGGCCCCGAACGGGATCACCAGCAGCGCCGCGACGGGCAGGCCGAACTTCCTCGACGGCTTCACCCGCGACGTCCTGCCCCGCCTGCGGGAGCGGTGGGGCACCTAGGAGAGGGCCGCGCGAACCAGGGCGCGCATGAACACCGGGTCGCTGTCGAAGTCGTCGTCGTTCCAGCTGAACGCCACCGTCAGGTTCTTTTGCGGGGCATGCCAGAGCTCCGTGTGGCTGCCGAGGCCGTCACCCGAATGGCCCCACATCTCGAGACCGGATGAGTCGTCGCGACCGAGCCCGAGCCCGTAGCCGGTCCACGGGTGGAAGGCGTGGAAGCGGGTCATCTGCTTTAGGGACGCAGGCGCCAGCACGCGACCGCCGAGCAACTCGTGGCCCCAGCGGGCGAGGTTCGGGACGTCGCCGGCGAGCGACCCGGCCGACCATGCGAAGTTCGACCAGGCGCGGAACGGCATGATCGCGCCGCCGTCGCTGGCATCGTCGGCGTCGGCGCCGCCACGCGGGTGCCAGTACTGGTGCGCGCGTGGCGGGTGCGTCGCCTCCGTCGGCTGCAGCACGAGCCCGTCACCTCCGGGGTGATCGAAGATCAGCTCGCGCATGGCCTTGCCCAGCGGTTCTCCCGCGGCTTTCTCGAGGATCAGGCCGGCGATCAGGAAGCCCGCGTTGGAGTACTGGGCGTCGTCGGTGCGCGGCCCGGGCTCGGCCGAGGCGGCCGCCGCCTGGCGGGGGGTGACGGCTCGTTTCGGGTGCTCGAGGATCGCGTCCACGAACGAACCGGGAGGCTCCCGCGCGCCTGACGTGTGCCCGAGCAGGTCGCGTAGCGTGGCCTTCGGGTCGCCCTTCCAGGCGCGGTAGGAATCCACGATCGGGTCATCGAGGCGCAGCTTGCCCTCCTCGGCGAGCTTGAGCGCGAGCGACGCGGTCGCCACCTTGGTCACGCTGTCGAAGACCATCGCGGTCTGGGGCGTCATCGGCTGCCGCGGCTCGACGACCGCGACGCCGACGGCACCCGTCCACTCGTGGCCGTCCGGGAACACGATCGCGGCCGAGATCCCGGGCACGGCGCTGGTCTCCAGCTCTTTGGCGAGGATCTTGTCGAGCGTTTGTGAGACGGTCGCCGACGTCCGCGGCGCGGGTGCGGGCGGCTGCTTCTTCTCGGAACCGCCGCAGCCGGGCGCCAACAGTACGACACACGCGAGGCCGGTGAGCGTCCTGGTACCCACGTGGGCACACTACGCCTCGCCGGCCCACAGTGGGTGAACTCGCTCTAGCCGCCGGCGGCCTGATCATGCGCCATAGAGGCGCGCGAAGGCCTCCGGCGGGACGCTGCCGGGCGTGGCGTCGCGGGGGATCGCCGCCCGCTTGAGTGCGCGCGCGTCTCCCACCCGCTGGGCCAGCGTGTTCCCCCGGCCGTTGAAGACGCGGGCCAGGAACGCGTCATAGTCCGCGAACGCCGCCGGCGAGAGCAGCGGGACGGGGCGCGGGACGACGGTCAGCACCGCCGAGTCGACGCTGGGCGCGGGCCGGAACGCGCGCGGTGGGATGCGGCCGTGCACGCGCAGCTCGAACCACGGCGCCCAGGTGGCGGCGAAGCGGCCGTCACCGGCGAGCCGGCGGGCGGTCTCGAGCTGAAGGACGAACACGCCGCGTTCGAGGCCGTGCGCGTCAGTGAGCACACGGCGCACGAGCTGGGTGCCGACGTGGTACGGCGCGTTGGAGACGAGGTGGAAGCGCTCGCGCGGGAAGCCGACGGTGAGCGCGTCAGCGCGCTGCACGGTGACGTCGCCCCACGCCCTGGCGTGGGTGCGCAGGTGGTCGGCCCAGCGCGGGTCGAGCTCGACCGCGAGCACGCGGTTGGTGCGCGCGAGCCGTCTCGTCAGCGCGCCGGCACCCGCGCCCAGGTCGACGACGAGCGTCCCAGGCGGCGGGTGCAGCGTGCCGATCACTTCGGCGATCACGGATTGGTCGTGCAGGAAGTTCTGCGACAGCGCGCGGCGGCGCTGGGTACGGCGGGGCATGGCGCATCCTCGAGTCGTGCCGCGCGGGTGCGCGGCGGGGTGGCGGCGGTTGGCCGGTGACTAGAGGAAGCGGTGCGTGACGCTCATGCCCACGGCAGGAAGAGTACCTGCCGTGGGCATGAAGCGGGTGTCAGCGGCGCTTCTGCTTGGCGCGCGCGTCCGGCGCGGACAGCGACTGCGGCGTCTTCGCCTGCCCGACCGGATTGACGGTCCAGTCCGGGTGGCCCGGCATCTTCGGCGTCTTGGTGCCGTAGAGCCAGTCGCGCAGGAAGGGGACGACATCCGCGCGGCCGGAGACCTGCGCGGCGAGCGCGATGTACTGGTCGGTGGAGACCGACTGATCCTTGAAGCGGTCCACGTACGCGCGCTCGATGCGCTGGAACGCCGCGTCGCCGATCTTCTGGCGCAGGGCGTAGAGCACGAGCGCGCCGCCGTGGTAGCGCTGCAGGTCGAACAGCGTGTCCTCGCTGGTGGGCAGCGCAACCGGGCCGGACTCGGCGCGCCACTCGTCACCGTGGGCGTAGACGGCCTTCATCAGGTCGTCGAAGTCGGCGTAGCCGGTGGGGTCGGGATAGAACTCGGTGTCGCCTTCGAGGAAGCCCTTGCTCTCGGCGTAGAGGAACTCGTACCAGCTGGCGTGGCCCTCGTTGAGCCACAGGTCGCTCCACGAGTACGGGGACACGCTGTCGCCGAACCACATGTGCGACATCTCGTGCAGCAGCGTCGGGTCCCAGGTGTCCTGGGTGAAGTCGTGGAACCAGCTGGTGTCCATCAGCTCCAGCGTCTGCGTCTCCAGCGCGAAGCCGAGGTCGGCCTCGACCACGAGCGAGCCGTAGAGGTCGAACGGGTACTTGCCGACCGCCGCCTGCATGTAGTCGATCTGCGACGGGGTGACGCCGAGCAGCGGCTGGATCTCGCCCGTGATGTTCTTCGACGTCACGTCGCGCAGGTACACGCCGGAGTGGAAGCCGACATTGGTGACGTCGTACTGGCCGACGGCGAGCTGCAGGAGCTCGGTCGCCATCGGCTGACGCTGGACGTAGACGACGTGGGTGCGCCCGCGGTCCGTCCACTGCAGGAGCTTGACGCCGTTGGACACGGCGGTCTGGCCGGCGGGCACGTCGAAGCGGATGTCCCAGCTCGCCTTGTCGCGCGGGTGGTCGTTGGACGGCAGGAACAGGTGTGCCCAGTTGGGCTGCGGCGCGGTCGCGGAGCCCTGCGGGTGGAAGAAGAACGCGGTCGTCGAGAAGTCGTCGGAGTTCGCGAGCGTCGGCGCGGCGACGAAGTGCGACACCGTCACGAGGAACAGCGCGCCGTTGCGCAGCGGCACCTTCGGCGTGATGACGATGTCCTGGCCGTCCTGGACGAACTTGGCGGGCAGGCCGTTGACGGACACGCGGCCGATGCTCTGCCCGGCCCAGTCGAGGTCGAAGCGGCTCAGGTCCTGCGTGGCCTTGGCCAGGATCGTGACCGTGCCGTCAATCGATTGGGTCGGCGCGCTCGTCGCGTACCGGAGGTCGAGGTCGTAGTGCTGGACGTCGTAGCCCCCGTTTCCGAGTTGTGGGAAGAGCCGGTCGCCGAGACCGGCGGCTCCTGGGGACGGCGCCGCGAGCGCGGGTGCGGCGGAGAACGACAGGACGACTGCGACGAGCAGGAGGACACGCTTCATAGACCCTCTCCCATGACGTGCGACTGACTGGCGCGGGACCCTACTCCGTCCGCAGACCCTCCGGTCGCATAGTGCGCCACAAAACAGGAAGACTGGCCGCGGTCACGAGCAGGACCACGATCACGCCGGCGCCGGCCATCGCCGCGACGTCGCTCCAGGAGACCTTGATCACCGACCCGAAGATCCGCAGGAGCACGGAGCCGAGCGCGATCCCGGTCGCCACCGCCATCGTGATCCCCAGCCCGATCGGCACCGCCGACTGCCACAAGACGGACCAACTGAGGGTGCTGCGGCGTGTCCCGAAAGCGACCAGTACGGCGAGTAGGCGCCGCCGCTCGCGCAGCTCCTCGAGCGCGGTCAGCAGGAGGCTGAGGCCGATCAGGCCGACGACGATCGACGCGCCGATCAGCATCGCCCGCCGCAACTGGTCGAACTGACCGTCGGTGCGGGTGCGGTGCAGCTCTCTCACGGCGATCTGCGGGTTGAGGGTGGCGGCGGCGTTGCGGACGTTCTCGTCGGCGTCCGCGTCAGCGGGTGCGGTGCGGACGAAGGCGACGACGTAGGCGCTGGGGAGCTTGGCGCCGCTGACCGCGCCCGGGGTGGCGAAGACGCCGCCGCGCTCGAGGCCGGTCGGGTCGGCGCGGGTCGGGACCTGCTTCCCGGGCCTGGGGAGCGTCCACGTCTGCGCGCCGAACTCGAGCTGCGTGCGCGGCGGCTCGTTGGCGAAGAACACGTCGCCGTCGTGGCAGGTCGTGATGCCGGCCACCTCGCGCAGCGTCGCGCACGGGGCGACGGTGAGGCGCGAGTCGGGCATCTGTGGGTCGCGGCCGAGGTCGTACTGCGAGAGCGCTTGGACCGAGCGGACGCCTTCCGCGCCGCGCAACGTGTCGATGAGCGTCGCCGCGGTGACCGGGGCGCGGGGCGTGACCGCGGCGCCCTGGGCGGCGCCGCCGCCCGTCGCCGCGCCCGGCTTCGCGGCACCGAACTCGGCGTACAGCGTCGCCCGCGAGAGGTCGGCGCCCGTGTCCTTCTTGTAGTCCTCCTGGATGCCGGTGAACACCATCTGCAGCGCGATCGCGCCCGCGACCGCGACCGTGATCCCGCTCACCGCGCGGGCCGGGCCGCCGGGGTCGAGCTGCAGGCGGCGGACGGCGAGCTGCCACGCGACCTTGCCCGCGCCGAGCCGGCCGACGGCGCGCTCGACCACCCACGGCAGCAGCGCGGCGACGCCCACGAGCAGCGCGATCACGCCGATCCCGACGCGCAGCTCGCTGATCCCGGCGTCGCCGTTGCGGGCCGCGGGCACGAGCGCGACCAGGCCGAGCGCGGGCAGCAGCAACCGCCACCACAGCCGCCGGCGGCGGGTCGATTCCGCGCGCCGGACCACACCGAGCGGCTCCGCCACCACCCGCCGCAGCGCGAGCAGCGAGACGAGCACCGCCGCGGCCGGGACGCCGACGACGACCGTCGCGCCGAGCAGCAGGCTCGGGTGGACATCGGTCGTGTAGACGCTCGTGTCCCAGATCGAGATCCGATCCGCGAACGCGCGCAGGACGAGGAACGCCAGCGCGCCGAGAAGCAGCCCCGCGACCGCACTGATGAGCGCCTCGCCCGCGGCGATCCGGCGCGCCATGTGCTGATCGGCGCCGATCAGCCGCAGCGCGGCGAGCCGCCGATCGCGGTCCTCCCCGCCGGTCCGCACCGCGGCGCCGACGAGCACCGCGACGGGCAGCAGCAGCGCGACCAGCACGATCACCACGAGCAGCGTGAGGATCGGATCGAGCCCTTGGCTCGGGGCGGCCGCGCCGAAGTGGGTGAGCCGGCGCACGCTGCCGCCCGCGACCAGGTCACTCGCGCCCGCGTAGTACGCGAGGTCCGTCGGCCCGATCAACCCGACGTCCGCGATCTCGCCGACGACCCGCCCGGGGATGCGCGGCGCGAGCAGCCGCCGCCCGTCGGGGGTGGCGAGCAGGTCGCGCAGTGCGGGCGAGACGAACACCTCGCCCACGCGCGGCAGCCGCGAGAGCCCGGGCGGGACGGGCGGACGGTCTCCGTCGCCCTGAAGCAGCCGCCCGCGAATGTCGCGCGAGCGGAACCGCGTATTGGCCTCGGCGACAAGCACCCCGGAGCCGGCGGAGCCGGTCGCGCCGCCCGCCACGCCGCCGCCCACCGCAGCGCCACCGCCCGCCGCAGCGCCACCGCCCGCCGCAGCGCCACCGCCCGCCGCAGCGCCACCGCCCAGCCCCGCGTCCGTGGCCGCGTCGTACCCCACATCACTTCGCGCCGCCCCGCGGGCCTGGCGGCCGTCGTGGATCGAGGGGATCGAGGCGGCGACGAGCAGGACGGCGACGCCCAGCGCGACGCCAAGTGCGGTGATCGCGGTGCGCAGCAGGCCCGTTCGCCCGCCCGCGAGGGTCAGGCGGGCGCCGAGGGCGAGGTCCCTCATGACGAGACGCGCTCGACGCCGAGCGTGCGCCCGTCGCGGACGACGATCTCGCGATCCGAGTACGCGGCCACGCGCGCCTCATGGGTGACGAGGACGACGGCGGTTCCGCGCTCTCGCGCGGCGCCCGTCAGCAGATCCATCACCCGCTCGCCGTTCAACGAGTCCAGCGCGCCCGTCGGCTCGTCGGCGAACAGCACCCGCGGGTCGGTCGCCAGCGCCCGCGCCACCGCCACCCGCTGGCCCTCGCCGCCGGACACCGTCCCGGGCCGCTGCCCGGCCACGCCCGACACCTCCAAAGACGCCAGCAACTCGTCCGCCCGCGCCTCCGCCGAGCGCCGCGACACCCCGTCGAGCCGCAGCGGCAGCGCGACGTTCTCGCGACAGGACAGCTCAGGCACCAGCTGCCCGAACTGGAACACGAACCCGAACTCGGAGCGCCGCAGCGCCGACCGCTCGACGTCGGACATCGCCGACAGCTCGCGTCCGTCGTACATCACGGTGCCGGCGTCGGGCGGCACGATCCCCGCCACCACGTGCAGCAGCGTCGACTTGCCCGACCCGCTCGGGCCCATCACGGCGACGACCTCGCCGGCGTCGATCGAGAACTCCGCGCCCACGAGCGCCGGCGTCGCGCCATAGGTCTTCGACAATCCCCGCGCGCTCAACAGGCTCATGCCGCCACCTCCCCCGCCAGCGCGTCCAGCCGCGCCGCGGTCAGCTCCAGCCAGCGCAGATCGGCCTCCAGGTGAAAGAGCGCGTGGTCGCAGATCAGCTGATCCGCGATGTCCCCACCGCGCTTGCGCGCCGTCAACTCGCGCATCAATCGCAGGTGCTCAGAACTCTGCGCGTCGAGCAACTCCGTGGCGCTGCGCCCCGTCAGCAGCGCCAATACGACCTTCGAATAGAGCACGCTCTGCAGGTACGGCTCGGGCTTCTCAGGCTCGCTCAGCCACTGCTCGACGTCGGTCACGCCGGCGTCCGTGATCGCGTAGCGCTTGCGCTCCGGCCCGGCCCCCGGCTCGACCCCGTCGACCTCCACCAGCCCGTTCTTCAACAGCCGGGCGAGCGTCGCGTACACCTGCCCGTAGCTCAAAGGACGGTCCGCCCCGAACCGCTCGTCGTAGGCCCGCTTGAGGTCGTAGCCGTGGCGCGGGCCGCCCTCGAGCAGCCCCAGGAAGGTCGATCCGATGCCCATGAAGACCAACTATACACACGACGTATACGCACAGCGCATACTCGTGACTCTTCTATCTTCCTTCGCCGCTCATGGCTCTCCGCTCAGACCTCAGAAACGTCGCGATCATCGCCCACGTCGATCACGGCAAGACCACCCTGGTGGACGCCATGCTCTGGCAGTCCGGCGCCTTCCGCGACAACCAGGACGTCAACGACCGCGTGATGGACTCGATGGATCTCGAGCGCGAGAAGGGCATCACGATCCTCGCCAAGAACACGGCGGTCCGTTACGAGGGCGTGAAGCTCAACATCATCGACACGCCTGGCCACGCCGACTTCGGCGGCGAGGTCGAGCGCGGGCTGAAGATGGTCGACGGCGTGCTGTTGCTCGTCGACGCCTCCGAGGGCCCGCTGCCGCAGACCCGCTTCGTCCTGCGCAAGGCGCTCGAGGACAAGCTGCCGGTGATCCTCGTGGTCAACAAGGTCGACCGCCCCGACGCCCGCATCTCCGAGGTCGTCGACGAGGTCTACGAGCTGTTCATCGACCTCGGCGCGTCCGAGAGCCAGATCGAGTTCCCGATCGTCTACACGAACGCCAAGGCCGGTTGCGCCTCGCTCGTCACGACCGATCCCGGGACGAGCCTGAAGCCGCTGATGGACACGCTGCTGGACACGATCCCGGCGCCGGAGTACGAAGAGGGCCACCCGCTGCAGGCCCACGTCACGAACCTCGACGCCTCGGCGTACGTCGGCCGCCTCGCGATCTGCCGCGTCCGCAACGGCACGATCAAGAAGGGCTCCCAGGTCGCCTGGTGCAAGGCCGACGGGACGATCACCTCGTCGCGCATCTCCGAGCTCTACATCACCGAGGCGCTGGATCGCGTCGACGCCGCCGAAGCCGGTCCGGGCGAGATCATCGCCGTCGCCGGCATGGCCGACATCACCATCGGCGAGACGCTGGCCGACCTCACCGACCCGAGGCCGCTGCCGGTCATCACGGTCGACGAGCCGTCGATCAGCGTCACCATCGGCATCAACCTCTCCCCGCTGGCCGGCAAGGACGGCACCAAGCTCACCGCCCGCCAGATCCAGGACCGGCTCACCGCCGAGACGATCGGCAACGTCTCCATCCGCGTGCTCGACACCGAACGCCCGGATGTCTGGGAGGTCCAGGGCCGCGGCGAGCTGCAGCTGGCGATCCTGGTCGAGATCATGCGCCGCGAGGGCTTCGAGCTCACCGTCGGCAAGCCGCAGGTCGTCATCCGCGACATCGACGGCAAGCGCCACGAGCCCGTCGAGCGCATGACGATCGACGTGCCCGAGGAGTACGTGGGCGTGATCACGCAGATGCTCGCCCTGCGCAAGGGCCGCATGGAGCAGATGATCAACCACGGCACCGGCTGGGTCCGGATGGACTACCTCGTCCCCGCGCGCGGGCTGATCGGCTTCCGCACCGAGTTCCTCACCGACACGCGCGGCACGGGCCTGCTGCACCACGTCTTCGAGGCGTGGGAGCCGTGGGCGGGCGACATGCGCCTGCGCCCGACGGGCTCGCTGGTCGCCGACCGCACCGGCAAGACCGCGAGCTTCGCGCTGTTCAACCTGCAGGAGCGCGGGTCGCTGTTCGTCGAACCCGGCGAGGACGTCTACGAGGGCATGATCGTCGGCGAGAACGCGCGCCAGGAGGACCTCGACGTCAACGCCATCAAGGAGAAGCACCTCACCAACGTGCGCTCCTCGACGTCCGACGTCCTGATCCGGTTGGTCCCCGCCCGCAAGCTCTCGCTCGACCAGGCGCTGGAGTTCGTCCGCGAGGACGAGTGCGTCGAAGTCACGCCGCATTCCGTACGAATGCGCAAGGTCGTGCTGGAACAGGTCGAGCGTGTCCGGGAAGCCCGTCGTCTCAGGGCGTGATTCCCCGCCTACACTAGGGCCGCAACTGGCACAGATGCCCATCGGCCCCCCGAAGTTCGAGGACTTGCTCGAGGCTGCTCCCGACGCCATGGTGGGGACGGATGCCTCTGGCGTTGCCGTGTTCGCGAACGAACGGGCACGGGCGATCCTCGGTCGCGACCCGGTGGGTGAGCCGCTCGGCGAGCTCCCCGCCGGCCTCGACGTGACGACGCACCCGATGGGCGACTACGAGCTGGTCGTCCTGCGCCACGCCGACCCGCGGGCGCTGCGCGCGGTGCTCGACAACACGCCGGCAGCGATCTTCCTCAAGGACCCCGACGGGCGCTACCTGCTCGTCAACCGCGCGTTCGAGATGCTCCACGGCCGCCCGGCGGTGGAGCTCGTCGGCCGGCTGGACCGCGACGTGCTGCCGCCGGACATCTCCGAGCGCATGCGCGTCGACGACCTGCGCGTGATGTCCGACCGGCGGCCGATCGAGCTGCAGGAGGAGGTCCGCCACGGCGACACGACCCGGACGTTCCTCTCGGTCAAGTTCCCGCTGATCGACGACGACACGGGCGACCTCTACGGCATCGGCGGCGTCGCCACCGACATCACCCACCACAGCCGCCTGGAGGCGCGCCTGCGGGAAGCGCAGCGCCTAGAGGCGGTCGGGCAGCTCGCGGGTGGCGTCGCGCACGACTTCAACAACCTGCTCGCGGTGATCGCCAACTACGCGCAGTTCGTCCGCAAGGAGCTCACCGACGGCTCGCGCCCCGCGGGTGACATGGACCAGATCATCACCGCGTCGCGGCGCGCGAGCGAGCTGACGCGGCGGCTGCTGCTCTTCAGCCGTCGCCAGTCCGGGACGCCCGAGGTGCTCTCCCTGCGGCGGGTGATCGAGGGCGTCGAGTTGCTGCTGCAGCGCACGCTGGGCGACGAGATCGACCTCACCGTCGAGTGCGACGACCGGCTGTGGGACGTCGAGGCCGACCGCAGCCAGCTCGAACAGGTGCTGATGAGCCTGTCGCTGAACTCCCGCGAGGCCATGCCCGACGGCGGGCAGTTGATCATCAAGGCCGAGAACGCCGTCATGCGCGACCAGACCAGCCCGTCCTCGCGCGCGGTTCGGCTGACCGTGCAGGACACGGGCCGCGGGATGGCGCGCGAGGTGACCGCCCACGCCTTCGAGCCGTTCTTCACGACCAAGGCGGTCTCCGGCCACGGCGTCGGGCTCGGGCTCGCGACGGTCTACGGCATCGTCACCAACGCCCGCGGGCGGATCGAGCTCGCGTCCGAGCCGGGCGAGGGGACGACCGTCACCGTGCTGCTGCCCGCGGTGCGGCGGGCGAGCGACGACGAGCCTTCGTCCTCCGCCCCGCGCGGGAGCGGCGAAACCGTGCTGGTGGTCGAGGACGCCGACGCCGTGCGGGTGCTGACGGGCCGGCTGCTCTACGCCGCCGGCTATCAGGTGGTGTCGGTCGAGTCCGGCGCGGTGGCGCTGGAACGCCTGGACGCCGCCGACGTGCTCGTCACCGACGTCGTGATGCCGGGGATGAGCGGCGTCGAGCTGGCCGTGGCCGCCCGCGAGCGCCGCCCCGACCTACCCGTGGTCTTCGTCTCCGGCTACACGGGAGACACGACGATCGCCGGCTCCGACGACCCGGCCACCGCGTTCCTGGCGAAGCCCTTCGACGGCGACGACCTCCTCCGCGCCGTCCGCTCCACGCTCGACGGCGCCCGCACCCGCAGCGCCTAAAGGGCCCCTAAGGGGTCAGACCCCTTAGGTTGCCTTTAGGTCGAAACGGCTCTACACGGGCCGTTTGAAACCTAAGCGCGAGATATGGGGCCAGACCCCTTAGGTGGGGTTTAAGTTGTCATTCGTAGGCCAGGGCCTTGAGGATGTCGATCCGTGCGGCCCGGCGGGCGGGTAGGGCGGCAGCGATCACACCCGCGAGGGCGGCGATGATCGCCACGGCGACGAGGCTCGGGGCGGGGACCGCGTAGCTGAGGCCGTACTGGCCGAGCCAGGCCACGACGCCGGCGGCGAGCACGAGGCCCGCGGCGATCCCGAGCACCGCGCCGATCAGGGCCGTGATGACGCTCTCGTGGCGCACCATCCGGCGCACCTGGCGGCGGCTGAAGCCCAGCGCGCGCAGGGTGCCGAGTTCCCGCGTGCGCTCGAACGTCGACAGCACGAGGGTGTTGACGATGCCGAACAGCGAGACGATCACGGCGAGCGCCAGCAGCACCCACAGCACCGCCAGGATCTGCCCGATCCACGCGGTCTGGGAGTCGATGAAGGCGTCCTTGCCCTCGACCTTGGCGTTCGGGAAGGCCGCGAGCGCCTTGGCGACCGCATCCGGCGGCCCGTCGACGAACGTGAGGCGGTTGCGCTGCTGGTCGAACGCCGTGTCGTACGCGGCGTGCGAGATCGTGATCGGCCCGAGGCTGAGCACGTCGAACGCCGGGGACTGCTCGATCGCGCGCACGGTCAGCTGCAGCTGCTTCCCGCGCATAGAGGTGATCGCGAACGACGAGCCGACGCCGAGGCCATGCTCCTTGGCGAAGCCGTCGTTCACGATCGCCCCGTCACCTCCGAGAGTTGAGAGTGCCTCTGGGCCTCCCTCCTTCCAGTCGTAGTTGAACAGCCGTGCGATCGATGCCGGATCGACGGCGTTGATGCCTTCCTGTTTGCCGAACACGAGTGCGCCGTCCTGGCGCAGCGAGCTGACACTTTCCACACCGGGCGCCGCTTTGACGGCCTGCTCGACCTTGGGATCGATCGGCGACCAGCCGTCGGACGCGGTGACGATCGAGCGGGCCTGGACCGTGTCCGCGAGCTGGCCGCGGCCCTGGTCCTGCAGGCCCTGGGCGACGATGGTGACCGCGGTCACGAGCGCGACGCCGATCATCAGCGCACTGGCGGTGACGGCGGTGCGGCCGGGGTTGCGCATGGCGTTGTCGCGGGCGAGCCGGCCGGCCGCCCCGCCGAGACCGGCGGCGGGACGACCCACGACGCCCGCCACGCCGCGCACGGCGCGGGCGAAGAGGCGGACCCGGACGGGCGCCGTGCTGTCGCGCAGCGCGGCGACCGGGGCGATCCGCGTGGCGCGCCGTGCGGGAATGGCGGCGGCGAGGATCGTCGTGAGCGTGCCCACGAGCAACGACACGACGATCGTGCGCGTCGCGAGCTCGAGGCCTTCCGCGGGCAGGTCCATGCCGAGCGCGACGAAGATCTGGTTCAGGCCGGCGGCGAGCCCGAGGCCCACGCCGATCCCCAAAGCTGAAGCGAGCAGGCCCACGAGCAGCGCTTCCAGCAACACGCCGAAGCGCACCTGGCGACGGGTCGCGCCGACCATCCGCAGCAGCCCGAACTCCTTCGTGCGCTGCGCGACGGTGATCGAGAGCGAGTTGAAGATCGTGAACGCTCCGACCAGCACGGCCACACCCGCGAACGCCAGCAGCACCGTCCGGATGATGTCCACGAACAGCTCGAGCGAGTCGAAGGTGAAGCGGTCGTCGTCGGCCGCGCTGCGGAGCTCCGCGGTCGGAACGGCGGCGTGGATCGACGCGCGGATGTCCGAGCGCTTGTGCGCACCGACGAGGATGCGGTCGTAGCCGTCCTTGACGAACAGCGTCCGCGCGGTCTCGAGGTCGAAGATCGCCGCGCTCGCCTTGCCGAGCGACTTGACGTCGGCGAAGTTCGCGATGCCGGTGACGGTCACCGTCTCCGCGTCGCCGCGGGCCGCGACCTTGATGCGGTCGCCGACCGCATAGTGCTCCGACGACGCGGTCGCGCGATCGATCACGACCTGGCCGGGCCCGGTCGCCCACGCGCCGTCGTACAGGCGGAACGGCGTCAACCGCTCCGCCCCCGGGGTCTTGGCGTCGAACCCGACGCCGAAGTACGGCCCGGTGCCCACGGGCTTGCCGTCGGTCCCGATGATCTGGGCGGTGTCGGTGATGTCACCGACCGCGAGGGCGACGCCCTGCGCGTGGCGAACCTGCTCCAGTGCGCCGGCGGAGATCGTCGGCGCCTGCGCGCGCACGTCGGCGGTCTGGGACCCCCGGAAGGCGGTCTTGGTGACCACGACAGCGTCGGTGCCGTCGTAGGCGGCGTGGGTGAGCGAATCCGCCGCGCCGCTCATCGTGTCGGTCAGCGTGTAGGCCGCGCAGACGAACGCGACGCCCACGACGATGGCGAGCGTGGTCAGCGCCGTTCGCACCGGGCGAGCGGCCAGTCCCTTCAGTGCGACGCGGATCATGCGCGCGCGGCATCTTTCATCGCGTCGAGGATCTGCTCCTCGGTCGGGCCGGAGAGATCGGCCACGACGCGGCCGTCGGCGAGGAACAGGACGCGGTCGGCGGTCGCGGCGGCGCGGGCGTCGTGCGTGACCATGACGGTGGTCTGGCCGTCGACGTCGGACGCGCTGCGCAGCAGCTCGAGCACACCCGCGCCCGCCGCGGAGTCCAGGTTGCCGGTCGGCTCGTCGGCGAAGAGCACGGTCGGGGTGCAGATCAGCGCGCGGGCGACGGCGACGCGCTGCTGCTGGCCGCCGGACAGCTGCGCGGGCTTGTGGTCGCGGCGCTCGGCGAGCCCCATCTTCTCCATCAGCTCGTCGACGACGTCACGCTCGGGCTTGCGGCCGGCGATCGCCAGCGGCAGCAGCACGTTCTCCTCCGCGGAGAGCGTCGGGAGCAGGTTGAAGGACTGAAAGACGAAGCCGATGTGCTTGCGGCGCAGGCGGGTGAGCTCGCGGTCGGACATGCGGGTGATGTCCTCGCCGGCGATGTGGACGGCGCCGGCGTCCGGCGTGTCGAGCCCCGCGAGCAGGTGCATCAGCGTGGACTTGCCCGAACCCGACGGACCCATGACGGCGGCGAACTGGCCCTGCGGCACCTCGATCGAAACGCCCCGCAGCGCGCGAACCGCGCTGCCGCCTTCACCGTACGTCCGGGTGAGGGCGGTGGCGGAGACGGCGGCGAGCTCAGTTTCGGGGAGGAAGGCGAGAGCGGTCATTGACGAGAAAGCTCCCAGGCCGAAGGTCTCGCGTCGTCGGCCCCAGTGAGGATTGTCGATCCGCACGAGGACGACGGCGGGTCATCCTCAGGGATGACGCGGAGATCGTCCCGTTTGACGAGGACATACGGGTAGCCGCACGTCAGACTTCCCCGGATGCTCGCCCGCCTTCGATCGCGCCTCCCGGTCGTGATCGGGGTGGCGCTGGCGCTCGAGTTCTGGGCCGAGCTCGCCTTCGCAGTGCCCGCCGGCACGCCGTACCGCGGGCTCGCCGCGCTGCTGCTGGGTGCGCTCGCGCTGGCGTTGGTCGGCGGCCGCCGCGCGCCGCTCGCGGGCGCGCTGGTGACGTTCGGCGCGCTCGCGCTGCTCCCGGTGCTCTCGCCCACCTACTACGAGGAGATGTTCCTGCCGTTCGCGAGCCCGTTCGTCGCGGCCTACTGGTTGGGCGCGCACGGCTCGCGCCGCGCCGTCACGCTCGCGCTGGCCCCGTGCACCGCCCTGTGCCTGGCCGGGACGCTGCCCTACGACGATGACGCGACCCTCACCGGCGGACTCTTCACCGTCGCGATCTCGCTCGTCGCGCCGATCGTGGTCGGCCGGCTGCTGCGCTCGCGCGCGGCGCTCAACCGCGCGCTGCGCGAGAAGGCCGCGCTGCTCGAGCGCCACAGCGAGGACGCCGCCGGCCGCGCGGTCCTGGACGAGCGCACGCGGATCGCGGGTGAGCTGCACGACGTCGTCGCCCACGCGCTGAGCGCGATGACCGTGCAGGCCACCGGCGCGCGCCGCCTGGCGTTGACGCGGCCGGAGCTCGCCCGCGCGGCGTTCAGCGCGATCGAGAGCGCCGGCCGCGAGGCGCTGGACGAGCTCCGCCGCCTGCTTGGCGTCCTACGTCAGGAGGATGGCGAGCGGTCACTCGCGCCGCAGCCGTCGCTCCGGCACGTCCACTCGCTCGTGCGCCGGACGGCCGCCGCGGGCCTCCCCGTGTCCCTCAACGTCGAGGGCGAGGAGCGCGAGCTGCCCGCGGGCATCGACGTCACCGCCTACCGCGTCGTGCAGGACGCGCTGGCCGCGGCGCTGGAGGTCGGCGGCGCGGGCCGGGCGGAGGTCCGCCTGCGCTTCATGCCGGGCACGCTGGAGATCACCGTCCGCGACGACGGGCCGGCCGCCGCGGGCCGCGAGCTGATCGGCATCCGCGAGCGGGTCACCCTCCACGGCGGCCGCTTCTCCTCCGGCGCCCGCCGCACGACGTGGGGCCACGTCGTCCGCGCGACGCTCCCGCTTGACGGCGGCACGGTGCCGCAGGCCGACGAGCCGTCCGAACCGTCCTGCGAGCTGTCCCAGCGCCGCGACCGCGCACTCCGCGGCCTGCGCACGGCAACACCGCGCGTCGTCTTCTCCTCACGCTTCTTGCGCCGCCTCTCCCGCGCGGATCTCTTCGACGCGACCGCGGCGGCCATGGTCGCCCTGGTCGGCGTCGTCGAGGTCGTGATCGCGCCGCATCGCGAGGGGTCGCTGCTCGCGAACGTCGTGCTCGCGCTCGGCTACACGCTGCCGCTCGCGTGGCGGCGGCGCGCGCCGATCCCCGCCGTCGCGGTCACGATCGCCGCGGTGCTGACGATGTCGGTCGCGCTGACGCCCGTCAATCACCTCTTCGCACCGTTCCTCGTCGCGCTCTCGCTCGTCTACGCCGCCGCGGCCTACCGCGACGGCCTCGAGGCCTACGCGGCGCTGGTGCTGATCGTCGCGGCGATGCCGGCGATCGTCGCCACGTTCGACGAACACACCGCCGGCGATTACCTCTTTCCGCCGCTGATCGGCGTTCTCGCCTGGCTCGCCGGTCGCGTCGTGCGCTCGCGGACGCGGCTCAGCGCGCAGTTGCACGAGACCGCCGCGCGGCTCGCGGAGGCCAACGAGGACGCGCAGCGCGAGGCGGCGGCCGAGGAGCGGCGGCGGATCGCGCGCGAGATGCACGACCTCGTCGCTCACTCGATGAGCGTGATGGTCGTGCAGGCCGGCGGCGCGCGGCGCATCCTGGACCGCGATCCGGCCCGCGCGCTGGAGGCCGCCACCCGCATCGAGCGCGCCGGCCGCGAGGCACTCGGTGAGATGCGCCACCTGCTCGGCGTGCTCAACGGCACCGACCAGCCGCCGGCGCTCGCGCCGCAGCCGAAGCTGGCCGAGATCGGTGAGCTCGTCGGTCACGCCCGCGCGGCCGGGCTGCCCACGGTCCTGGAGTTCCGCGGGGAGCGCCGCGAGCTGCCCGCCGGCCTCGACCTCGCCGCGTTCCGGATCGTCCAGGAGGCCCTGACCAACGCGCTCAAGCACGCCGGCCGAGCGCCCACGACCGTGATCGTCGACTGGTCGGACGAGCAGGCGCTGACGCTCGAGATCCGCGACCACGGCGGCACGCCGCAACCCAAGAACGGCGCCGGCCACGGCCTCGTCGGCATGCGTGAGCGCGTGAAGCTCTACGGTGGCGAACTCGACACCGGCCCCGCCGACGGCGGCGGCTGGCGCGTCCGCGCGACCTTTCCCATGACGATGAGAGAACTGAGCCCAGCTTGAGCATCCGCCTCCTGATCGCCGACGACCAGGCGCTCGTGCGCGCCGGCTTCCGGATGATCCTCGACGCCGAGGACGACCTGGAGGTGGTGGGCGAGGCGACCGACGGGCTCGACGCCGTCGAGCAGGTCCGCCGCCTGAAGCCCGACGTCGTCCTGATGGACATCCGCATGCCCGAGCTGGACGGGATCGAGGCCACGCGCCGCCTGCTCGCCGAGGCCGGCGAGCACCAGGTGCGGGTCCTGATGCTCACGACCTTCGACCTCAACGAATACGTCTACGAGGCACTGCGCGCCGGCGCCAGCGGCTTCCTGCTCAAGGACGTGCCGCCGGAGCAGCTCGCCGCGGGAATCCGCGTCGTCGCGCAGGGCGAGGCGCTGCTCGCGCCGTCGATCACCCGCCGGCTGATCCAGGAGTTCGCCGCCGCCTCCCCCACGCCGCCCACGCCGCCGCCTGGGCTGAGCGAGCTGACCGCGCGCGAGCTGGAGGTCTTTCGCTGCGTCGCGCGCGGGCTCTCCAACGCCGAGATCGCAGCGGAGCTCATCGTCTCCGAGACCACCGTCAAGACCCACGTGGCACGGCTGCTGATGAAGCTCGGGATCCGCGACCGCGTCCAGGCCGTGGTGCTGGCTTACGAGTCCGGGATCGCGGTCCCCGGCAAGAGCTAAGCCACCTTGGCCGACTCGCCTCGCCCGGGGGGCGCGACGGACGTCCCGACGCCCCAGCCGAAGCCGGGCTCTGGCCGCCCGTCCTTCATCAGCTTGACGCGGCCGGCACCGTCGCACACGTAGCAGTGCGACGTCTCCCGGTACGTCTTGCTGTGGTGGACGATGACCTTTCCCAGCCCGCGGCACTGCAGGCACATACGTACGCTCGATCCGTCAAACAACCCCATGGCCGGCAAGGTTATCTGACTTTTATGGAGAAACCCTGACCTATCCGCTAGGCCGCCAGCGCCGTGCCTCCGGCGGTCCGCAGCCAGACGATGTCGCCCGCGGTGAGGTCCAGCTCCTCGGCCTCGGTGCGGGTGAGCTGCGCGAACACCGGCTCGCCTTCGGGCAGGACCAGCTCCACGCGGACCTCGAATCCGAGATAGCTCACGCGGCGCACCTGGGCCTCGCGGCCGCCGCTGTCCGGGTCGGCGTCGATCGCGATGTCGTGCGGGCGCACGAGCGTGCGGTCGAAGCGCGCGACCGGCCCGAGGAAGCCCATGACGAACTGGTTCGCGGGGCGGTCGTAGAGCTCGCGCGGCCCGCCGACCTGCTCGATGTGGGCGTTGTCCATGACCGCGATGTTGTCGGCGATCGACATCGCCTCCTCCTGGTCGTGGGTGACCAGGAGCGTCGTCACGTGGACCTCGTCGTGCAGACGGCGCAGCCACTCGCGCAGCTCGGCGCGGACCTTCGCGTCCAATGCGCCGAACGGCTCGTCGAGCAAGAGCACCTTCGGCTCCACCGCGAGCGCCCGCGCCAGCGCCATGCGCTGCCGCTGGCCGCCGGAGAGCTGCTGCGGGTAGCGCGTGGCGAAGCCGGCGAGACCGACGATCTTCAGCAGCTCGTCCACGCGCGAATCCACGCGCTCCTTCGGCGTCTTGCGGATCTTCAGCCCGAACGCGACGTTGTCCTGCACGGTCATGTGCTTGAACGCGGCATAGTGCTGGAAGACGAAGCCGATGCCGCGCTTCTGCGGGGCGAGGTTGGTGACGTCGTCGCCGTGGATCGTGACCGTCCCGGTGTCGGCGTGCTCGAGCCCGCCGATGATCCGCAGCAGCGTCGACTTGCCCGAGCCCGACGGGCCGAGCAGCGCCGTCAGCGACCCGTCGGGGATCTCCAGCGACACGTCGTCGAGGGCGACGAAGTCACCGAAGCGCTTCGTCACATTGGACACGGTGATCATGCTCGCCTCCTCTGAAGCGTGGTCATCAAGATTAAGGTCAGGACCGCCAGGAACATCAGGACCGTCGAGGCCGAGTAGGCGCCGAAGGCGTTGTGATCGTCGATGTAGCGCGCGTGCACGAGCAGGGTCAGCGTCTGCGACTCGCCGGCCACGCCGCCGGCGACCACCGTCAGCGCGCCGAACTCGCCGAGCGAGCGCGCCACCGTCAGGACGACGCCGTAGGCGACGCCGACGCGGATCGCGGGCAGCGTGATCCGCCAGAACGTCTGCCACTTCGAGGCGCCGAGCGTGGCCGCGGCCTCCTCCTGCTCGGTGCCGATCTCGTGCAGCACCGGCTCGACCTCGCGTACGACGAAGGGCAGCGTCACGAAGGTCGTCGCGAGCACCATGCCGGGGAGCGAGAAGATCACCGGGATCGCGCCCCCGAGCCAGCCGTCGTTGCCCCAGAAGAGGATCAGCGCGACGCCGACGATCACCGGCGAGACCGCGAACGGCAGGTCGACGACCGCCTGCAGCAGGCCCTTGCCGGGGAAGTTCCCGCGCGCCAGTGCCAGCGCCGTCACCAGGCCGAAGACCACGTTGAGCGGCACGACGATCGCCACGATCGTCAACGACAGGCTGATCGCCGAGATGCTCGCCGGGGTCGAGACCGACTCCCAGAACGCGGCGAAGCCGTGCTCGAACGTGCGGTAGAAGATCATCGCCAGCGGGACGAGGACCAGCGCGCCGAGGTATGCGAGCGCGCTGTAGCGCAGGACGTACTTCATGTCACGTTCCTCCGCGTCGTCAGGAGCCGCAGCGAGAAGAGCACGGCGAACGAGATCAGCAGCAGCACGACCGACACCGCCGCGGCGCTCGCGGGGCGGTCGATCTCGATCTGCTGGGCGATGTACTGCGACGCGACCTCGGTCTGCTTCGGGATGCCGCCGCCGATCAGCACGACCGACCCGAACTCGCCGACCGCGCGGGCGAACGCCAGGCCGGCGCCGCCGAGCAGCGCCGGGTAGAGCGCGGGCAGGATGATCTGGCGGAAGATCGTCCAGCCGCCGGCGCCGAGCGAGGCGGCGGCCTCCTCGGCCTCGCGGTCGACCTCGATCAGCACCGGCTGCACCGAGCGCACGACGAACGGCAGCGTCACGAACGCCAGCGCGATGATCAGCGCCGGGCGGGTGGCGTAGAGATCCAGGCCGATCGGGCTGCGCGGCCCGTAGAGGCTGAGCAGCACGATGCTCGCCACGATCGTCGGCAGCGCGAACGGCAGGTCGATGATCGCGTTGACGAAGCTCTTGCCGCGGAAGTCGTCGCGCACCAGCACCCACGCGATCAGCGTGCCGGTGACGACGTTGATCAGGGCGACGATCGCCGAGATCACGACGGTGATGATCAGCGCCGCGAGCGCGGCGGGAGCGGTGATGGCGTCGATGAACGCGCCCGGCCCGTCGCTGAAGGCCTTCGTCAGCACCGCCGCGAGCGGCAGCAGGACGATCAGGCTCAACCACAACGACGCGACGCCGAGCCCGATGGGCCCGACGCCGCCGCCGGTCGTCGACTTCGCCCTGCGCCGTGGGAGCGCGAGCGCCGCCATCGGGCTAGCTCGTCGCCTTGTTGTAGATCTTGGCCACGGAGCCGTTGTCCGGGTCGAAGAGCTCGTCGTTGACCTTGCTCCAGCCGCCCAGGTCGTCGATCGTCCAGAGCTTCTCCGGCGCCGGGAAGTCCGCGGTGAACTTGTCGAACACCGTCGTGTCGACCGGGCGGAAGCCCGCCTCGGCCCACGCGGTCTGACCCTCGGGCGAGTACATGAAGTCCAGGAAGGCCTGCGCCTGCGCCTTGTGCTTGCTCGTGTTGACCACGGCGACCGGGTTCTCGATCTTGAACGTGTGGGCGGGCGTGTGGTGCTCGATGTCCTCGCCGGCGCGCTCGTTGAACAGCGCCTCGTTCTCGTAGGAGAGCAGCACGTCGCCGGTGCCTTGCAGGAACGTCTCGGTCGCCTCGCGGCCGGACTTGGGCTGGACCTTGATGTGGTCGCCGATCAGCTTGGAGAGGTAGTCGAGGCCGGCCTGCGGGTTCTTGCCGCCGTCGGACTTGTCCGCGTAGGGCGCCAGCAGGTTCCACTTGGCGCTGCCCGAGGAGAACGGGTTCGGGGTGACGACCTCGACGCCGGGCTTGAGCAGGTCGTCCCACGTCGTGATGTGCTTCGGGTTGCCCTTGCGGGTCACGATCGTCACGACCGACCAGAACGGGATGCCCTTGTGCTCGTTCTGGTTCCAGTTGTCGTCGACCTGGCCGGACTTCACGAGGCGGGTGACGTCGGGCTCCAGCGAGAAGCTGACGACGTCCGTGGGCAGGCCGCTCTCGACCTTGCGCGACTGGTCCCCGGAGGCGCCGTAGGACGCGCTGAACGTGACGCCCTTGCCCGCGGGAGTCTTCTCGAACAGCGGGATCACCTTGTCGAAGCCCGGCTTGGGCACCGAGTAGGCGACGAGCGAGAGCTTCGCCGACGCGCCGCCGCCGGCGGCCTTGGGAGCGTCGCTGCTGGTCCCGGCCTCATCGCTGGCACCGCCGCACGCCGCCACTACCAGGGCGAGGAGGAGGACCGCCAGGGTGGTAGGGGTCTTCACGAAAGAGCTCCTTCGAATATGGCAAAACCCGACAAGGGTTCGCCATATTAGACGAAGACCACTAACCCGATGGGATTTCTATCTATTAGATCATGTTCAGCGCGTGTGCCAGGCGTCGGGATCGTCCGCGAGCGCGTCGACGCTCTCTGGGAGCGCCCCATGCGCGAGATCCGCGAGCGTGACGTGCTCGACGACGTCGCGCAGGTTCTTGCGCACCGCGATCCACACCCGCTGCAGCGGCTCGGCGGGCCCGGCGTAGCTCACGCCCTCTGGTCGCTCGCCGCGCACGGCGGCGAGCGGGCCGTCCACGGCACGGATCACGTCGGCGACGGTGATCTCGCTCGCGGGGCGGTTCAGCTTGTGCCCGCCCTCCGCCCCGCGCACGCTCTGGACGAGTCCGGCGTGGCGCAGGTCGGAGAGGATGTTCTCGAGGAACCGCTGCGGGATCCCCTGGGCAGTCGCGATCGATTCGGCGCGGACCGGCGCGCCCGTGTCCTGGGCGGCGGCGAGTTCGGCAGCGGCACGCACCGCATAGTCAGCCTTGGCGGAGACCTTCACCCGCGCATTGTGCCGCAGGCTCAGCCGGCCTGGGCCTTGATCGTCTTGTCGAACTGCAGGTTGCCGTTCTTGATCGAGTAGACGCCGTAGTCGGACAGCGAGGTGTCGCCGTTCTTGTCGATCGAGTAGGTCCCGAGCACTGAGTTGCGGTCCTTGGTGGCGAACAGCGCCTTGATCACGTCGGCGCGATCCCCGGTCTTGGAGCGCTTGATCGAGTCCAGCGCGAGCTCCATCGCCTCGTAGCCGTAGATCGCGTACGGATCCGGGTTGGCCTCGTTGTACTTCTCGGTGTAGGCCTTGAAGAACTCCTGCCCCTGCGCCGGATACTCGTCGGGCGAGAGCGTGGCGATCGTGACCTTGGTGCGATTGGCCACGGCCGTCGGCAGGCCGTCCTTCGTGCTGGCGAACGTCGTGTCGGCGACGCCGTCGGGCCCATAGAGCTTCGCGGTGGGCAGCGCCGCCGCGAAGTCCTTGAACACCTGCGCCGCGTTGTTGGCCGTGATCCCGGCGAAGACCATGCAGTCGTCGCCCGCGGACTTGGCGTTCTGCGCGAGCGAGCGGTAGTTGGGCGCGTTCTTGTCGATCGCCTCGTTGGAGGAGATCGTCAGGCCCTGCGCCTTCGCCGAGGACTCGATGTTGCTGGCCAGGCCCGCGCCGTAGACCTCCTTGTCGTTGAGCAGTTGGACCTTGGTGCAGCCGTCCTGCTTCATCAGCGTCGCCAGCGCCGCGCCCTGGATCGTGTCCTTGGGCACGATGCGGGCGAACGTCCGCTGGCCCGTCGGGTAGTACTTGTCCGGCTCGCCGGGGGTCGCGCCCGGCTCGTTGGTCGTCAGACCGACGGCGGTGTTCGACGGGCTGATCTGTGCGATCCCGGCCTCGTTGAGGATCGGGATCGAGACGGCGCTGCCGCCCGAGTTGAACTCACCGAGGTAGACGGCGGTCGACTTGTCCTGCGCGGCGGTGCGAGCGTTCGCCGAGGTCTGCTCCGGCGTCCAGGTGCCGGCCTGGGCGGTCGAGTCGTCCAATGGCTTGTAGGTGACCGAGATGTTCCCGGCCTTGCCACCGGCCTGCTCGAGCGCGAGTTTGGCGCCGTTGACCGCGGCCACCGACGGCGCGCGTCCTGCGCCCTGCAGCGGATACGACGAATAGATGGTCACCGACTTGGGAGCCGCGGCGGTTCCCGCAGGGGCGCCGCTCTTGTCGCTCGAATCGCTGCCACAGGCTGCGACACCGGTTCCGAGCATGACTACGAGGCAGCCTGAGGCCGCCATGGAACGTGAAATCATGAAACCCCCTCCAGACAGGGATCGTTCGATTCCATCGTCGCCACGATGCTTTGGGATCCGGTGAGGGTGATGTTGTCCGCGCGTTAGCCGTGGTCTCGAACACGACGTGGCGCAGGTGGAGGAGCCTCGTCGCGCCGATTGTGGAAACTCTGTGGATCTCCATGAAGATCGCCACCTGGAACGTCAACTCGCTCAACGTGCGGATGCCGCGCGTGCTCGAGTTCCTCGACCTGCACGCCCCGGACCTGCTGTTGATGCAGGAGACCAAGGTCGACCCCGACAAGTTCCCCGACCTCGCGTTCGCCGAGGCGGGCTATCACGCCGTCCACCACTCCGCCGGCCGCTGGGCGGGCGTCGCCATCGCCGCGCCGGCGGCGACCGAGCTCACCGACGTCCGCACCGGGCTCGACGGCGAGCCGGACGCCGACGAGGCGCGCTGGCTGGAGGCGACGGCGGGAACGGTTCGGGTCATCACCACCTACGTCCCCAACGGCCGCGCCGTCGACACACCGTTCTACGAGGGCAAGCTGCGTTTCCTCGACGCCGCGGCCGAGCGCGTCCGCGCCCTCTCAGCCGGCGAGCTGGTGGTCGCCGGCGACTTCAACGTCTGTCCGAGCGACCTCGATGTGTACGACCCGGCGGCCTTCGTGGGCGAGACCCACGTCACCCCCGCCGAGCGCGAGCGCTTCCAGGCGCTGCTCGACGCAGGCACCGTCGACAGCTTCCGCGAGCTGCACACCGACGAGCCGGGCTTCACGTGGTGGGACTACCGCGCCGGGCACTTCCACAAGAAGCTGGGGCTGCGGATCGACGCGATCCTCGCGTCTCAGGCGCTCGCGGGGCGGCTGACGGAGTGCGGGATCGACCGCAACTTCCGCAAGGGCCCCAAGCCCTCCGATCACGCCCCGCTGATCGCCGAGTTCCAATGAAGCAGGACGCGGTTCTCGCGCTCGAAGCCGAGCTCTGAGAGCGAGGCGGTGTCGAGCGCGAAGCTGGCGCCGTACTCGGGGGGCAGGCCGACCCAGCGGGCCGCGAGGATGCGCAGGATGTGGCCGTGGGCGAACAGCGCGACGTCGCCGTCGGCGGCCAGCGCCCGCTTGATCGCGCGGTCGGCGCGCGCGCCCGCCTGCGCGAGCGTCTCGCCGCCCGGCGAGCCGTCGACCCACAGCGACCAGCCCGGCCGCTCGGCGCGGATGTCCTTGGTCGTGCGGCCCTCGTAGGAGCCGTAGTCGATCTCGGCGAGGTCGGGATCGATCTCGGGCGTGAAGCCGGCCAGCTCGGCGGTCTCGATCGCCCGCCGGCGGGGCGAGGCGAGCACGAGCGCGAACTCGCGCCCCTTCATCCCCCCGCCCAGACGGGTCGCCGCCTCCCGCCCACGCTCCGTGAGCGGCAGGTCGGTGCGCGACGTGTGCTGCCCGGAGGCGCTCCACTCGGTCTCGCCGTGACGAGCCAGGACGATCATCGATACCTCCGCGCGAGAGCCAACACCGCGGCGACATGCTTGCGCACCGGCGCGGCGCCCGCTTTCAGCTCCACCACGAACGCGCTGCCGTCGCGCACCAGGTGGTTCTCCCAGCCGATCGCCGTCCCCCGGTAGTCGGGCAGCGAGCGCAGCGGCAACCCGGTCCGGCGCGCGTACTCGCGCTGCACCGCCGGGTCGGCCCCACGCGCCCGGACGGTGATCCCCAGGTGCTGGTGGTAGTAGATCGCCAGCTGCGGCCGCACCCGCCGCACCAGCCGCATGATCGCCCGCGTCTCCGGCTCCGACCCGGCCTTGCGTCCCGGGAAGTAGGTGCCTTCGGCCCCGGGGCGCCACCGCCACGGGAAGTTGCGGTTGAGATCGACCCCGCGCGCGTTCTGCCGCGTCCCCGCCGCCCGCCCGTCCGGGTTCGCCGTCCGCACGAGCCAGAACGTGACGCCGTCGACGTCTTGCTTGCGCAGCGCGGCGACGATCGCCTCACCCGCCGGCTCGTTCCCATGGACATCACCGACCACGAGCACGTTCACCGCCGCGCCCTCATCCCCGACCCGCGTCGCCCGGATCTCACGCCCCTGGACGGAGTGCCCGATCACGAGCGAGGCGAGGGCGGCGACGGCGAGCACGAGCGGGTTGTAGCGTCCCGCCGATGGAACGCGTCGTGATCGTGGGAGCGGGGACGTTCGGGGCTTCGCTGGCGTGGTGGCTCGCCGGCCGCGGCGACGAGGTCGTGTTGGTGGATCAGTTCGAGCCGGGGGATCGGCGGGCGACGTCGGGCGGGGAGACGCGGCTGATCCGGTCCGCGCACGGGGCGGATCCCGACTACGCCGGGATGGCCCGGCGCGCGCGGACGCTGTGGAAGCAGCTCGAGGGCGAGTCCGGCGTCGAGCTGCTCCAGGAGACCGGCGTGAGCTGGTTCGCGCACGGCGAGGACGGCTGGGAGGCCGAGTCCGAGCGCACGCTCAAGGCGCTCGACATCCCCACCGAGCGCTGGTCGGTCGAGGAGGCGTCAAGGCGCTTCACGAGCTTCGACGGCAGCGACCTGGCGTGGGTGCTGCACGAGCCCGAGGCGGGTGTGCTGCGCGCGCAGAAGTCGATCCGGACGCTGGTCGCGCAGGCGCAGGCGCGCGGCGCGCAGCTCGTCCAGGGCCGGGCGATCCCCGAGGGCGAGTACGCCGTGGTCAACGGCGCGGCGCTCGAGGGCGACCGCGTCGTCTGGAGCTGCGGTCCCTGGCTGCGCCAGCTCTTCCCCGCGCTCGTGCAGCTGAAGGTGACGCTGCAGGAGCTGTTCTTCTACGACGGCGGGGCGGGCTGGCGTAACGCGCCCGCGTGGGTCGACTACGACCGCGCGACCTACGGCACGCCCGACATCGACGAGGGCGGGGTGAAGATCGCCTGGGACCACGAGGGCCCGCCGATCGAGCCCGACGCCGACCTCCCGCCCGCCACCGAGGAGACCGAAACGCTCGCACGCGGCTACATGGCCGCGCGCTTCCCTGGCCTCGCGCAGGCGCCGCTCGTCGGGAGCCGGACCTGCCGCTACGAGCTGACCGTCGACAGCCACTTCATCGTCGCGCCCCACCCCGAGCACCCGTCGGTCTGGCTGGTGGGCGGCGGGTCCGGGCACGGCTTCAAGCACGGCCCGGCGCTGGCCGAGCGCATCGCCGGCGCCTGGAGCGGCAAGGCCGAGCTCCCCGCCCACTTCGCCCTCGGCGAGCGCGCCAAGGGCACCTCGTTCAGAAGCGCGGGATCGAACTTCTGACGGCCACGAACCACGGCCCGTCGTGCAGCACCTCGCCGCCCCCGATCTCGTCCAGCAGCCCGGCGGCGGTGAACCAGCGCTTGTAGACGGAGTGCGTGGAGCCGTCGTCGAGCACCCGCTCCTGCCAGTCCTCGGCCACGCTCTCGGGCCGGAGCGCCGAGTCCACGATCACCAACTCGTCACGGGGCAGCGCCAGGAAGGCCTCACGCTGGTCAGCATCGAGATGCCCGTAGAAGTGCGACGAGAAGATGCGCTCGAAGCCCGGTCGCGGCGCCAGCGCGTCACCCACCTCGAAGGCGCCGTCCTTGCGACGCGCCGCGGCGATCTCGATCATCGACGGGCTCTGATCGACACCGGACACCTCTCCCGGCAGATGACGCGTGAGGAACCCCGTGCCGCACGCCAGGTCGAGCGTCCGCGCCGGCGTCAGCGCCAGAACCATGTCGATCAGCGCCGACATGTCCTCGTACCACCCGGGCCGCTCGCGCTCTTCGAAGCGCCCCGCTCCCAACCACCAGTCGTCGTACTCCGCCGCCCGCTTCTCGTAGTAGGCCCGCATCGCCGCATTCATCACCCGCTAGCGTGGCAGGCCTGATGCCGGCACTGATCTTCGACCTCGACGGCACCCTCGTGGACACCGTGTACGCCCACGTCTTCGCTTGGCAGAAGGCGTTCCAGGAGGGCGGTCTGGCGATCGACGGGTGGCGCATCCACCGCAAGATCGGGATGAGCGGCGGGCTGTTCACGCGCGCCGCGAGCCGCGAGATCGGCCACGACCTCTCAGACGAGCAGGCGAGCGAGCTGCAGGACGTCCACGACCGGCTCTTCCGCGAGCTGCTGCCGCCCGAGGAGCGCCGCCCGCTCCCAGGCGCCGTGGAGATCCTCCAGACCCTGCGCAAGCGCGGAGTGACGCACGGCATCGCCACCTCCGGCCGCCGCCCCGGGATCGAGCCGAGCCTCGCGGCCCTGGGCGTGCCCGACGACATGGTCGTCGTCCAGCGCGGTGACGTCGCCCGCGCCAAGCCGGAGCCCGACCTGTTCATCGAATGCGCCCGCCAGCTCGGGGTCGAGCCGGAGGAGTGCTACGTGATCGGCGACGCGGTCTGGGACCTGCTCGCCGCCCGCCGCGCGAAGATGCTCAGCATCGGCCTGCTCTCCGGCGGCTACGGCGCCGACGAGCTCATGGGCGCCGGCGCCTACCGCGTCTACCGCGACGCCGCCGAGCTCAAGAGCTCACTCGACGAACTCGGGGTCTAGCAGCCTCGCGCCGAGCGCGCGGGCGTCCTCGAACAGGGTCGCCTTCAGCGTCTGGTTGTACATGGCGGCGGCCGGGTGGTAGAGCGGGAAGAGCCGGCGGCCGCCGGCCTCAAGGACGCGCCCGTGCACCTCGCCGATCTTCGCCTCCGGCGCGAAGTGCTTCAACGCGTGGCGCCCCAGCGGGACGACCAGCCGCGGCCGGATGATCGCGAGCTCGCGCTCGAGCCAGGGCATGCAGTGCGCGACCTCGGGCGCCTTCGGGTCACGGTTCTTGGGCGGGCGCGCCTTGACCACATTGGTGATCCAGACGTCCTCCCGCACCAGCCCCGCCTCGCCGATCAACTCGTCCAGCAGACGACCCGCGCGCCCCACGAACGGGCGCCCCAGCGAGTCCTCGGTGGCGCCGGGAGCCTCGCCCACGAACATCAGCGGCGCCGCGGGGTTCCCTTCTCCGGGGACCATCCGCGCCGCCGTCTCGCACGGCTCGAAGCCGCACCCACGATGGGCGAGGATCTCGTCACGCAGGATGAGCAGGTCGGCCTCCACGAAGGAGGCCGACCTTAGCCATCGCTACGGCGTCGTCGTGCTCAGCGTGAACGTGAGCGTCTTCGAGTACGCCCCCGTTCTCAGCGCGTCGGTCGCCTTGATCTGCTGCTTGAACGTGATCGCCACGGCCTCGTTGGACACCGGTGCCGACCAGCTCGACTTCGAGAACGCCACCTGGAGCGGCTCGGGCAGCGAGAACGTCCCGTTGGTCAGGTACGCCGGGGCCGGCGCGACCGTCAGCGCCGCGTCACCCGCCGTCGAGATGACGTTGGCGGTCGTCGACGCCGTGTACTCCTTCGCCAGGCCCGGCGTGAAGGCCCCGAACGTCGCCGGCACACCCAGCGTCAGCGCCAGCGTCGCCGGCACATTGCCGCCGACCGTCCCCGGCACCGTCGGGAAGAAGCCCGGGTCGATGCCGACACCCGCGCCGCTGAACTCGATCCAGCTCAGGTTGCCGAAGCCGTTCGCCGGAGCGCCCGCCCCGGCCACGGCGCGGAACACGAAGAACAGCCGCTGCGTCCCCGAGTAGTTGAGGTCGAAGGTCTGGCTCGTGTAGGTGTTGTTGTTGACGTTGCCCGTGGACTTCAGCGTCACCGTCTGCACGATCGGGCCGGTCTGGCTGCCCGTGCGGATCTCGACCGCCGCGCGGTCCGCGCCGGCCGGGTTGGTGGCCGACCCGCCGCCGAAGCGGAAGGTGATCTTCTTGTCGACGTTCTGCAGGTTGTAGGAGCGGTTGAGCGCGATCCAGTCACCCGGATCGAGGCTCGAGCGCACCTGTCCGCCACCCGGGTCCGCCTCGCCCGCCGGAACCGCGGCCACCGTGGTGCCGGACTCCTGCTGGACGTACTCGGCCTGCTGGCGCTTGATCTGCACGACGTGCTGCTTGACCGTCGTCAGCGGCGGAGTCGAGCCCGCGCCGCCCTTGTCGGTGTACTCGACGCTCACGCCGCCGGCGATGTAGCCGCCGTGCGAGGCGTCCTCGGCGAGCGTGTCCAGCCAGCCCGAGCAGCCGAGCTTCTCGTCCTCGCCGTGACCGTGCTGGTCGTGGATCAGGACGAACGTGGTCTTGACCTTGGAGCAGTCGATCGAGGCATCCTCGGCGTCGGTGACCGTGACGCGGTACGGGATCCGCTGACCCCACTCGAAGAAGTCACCGTCGGTCGGGATCTGGATCGTGATCACCGGCGACGTGTTGCCGACCGTGATCACCGTCGTCTTGACGTCCTGTGCGCCGCTTGAGTCCTTCACGGTCAGCTTGGCGGTGTAGACGCCCGTGGCGGTGTAGGTGTGGGTGGCGTTCGGCGTCGTGGCGTCGGTGGTGCCGTTGCCGTCGAAGTCCCACGCGTAGGTGAGCGCGTCGCCGGGGTCGGCGTCCGTCGTCCCGGCCGAGGAGAACTGCACCGTCAGCGGAGCGGGGCCGTCGGTCTTGTCCGCGGTCAGCACGGCGCTCGGCGCGCGCTGGCCCTTGACGTACTCCCACTTGTACATGCCCGCGTCCGGGTTGGCGGCGAAGAAGCCGTCACCGTAGGTCAGCAGGTAGAACGCCCCGTCGGCACCGAACTGCATGTCGTTGGGGTTGTCGCACTCGAACGGCTGGGTGCGATTGGCCTGCACCGCGCCGCAGTTGAGCAGCTGGTTGATCTTGAAGACCTTGCCCTGCGAGTCGAGCTTGACCTCGCGCAGCGTGTCCTGGCCGAACTCGCCCAGGAACATCGAGTTGTCGTAGTAGGGCGGGAACTTCTTCGGGTTGGTGTTGGCGGCGTTGAAGTGGTACTTCGCCGCGCCGTGCGGCGCGACGCCGCCGGTGAACAGCTCGGGGAACAGCCGCGGGCACTGGGTGGTCCCGGAGCCGTTGTAGTACGCCAGGCACGGCGTGCCGAGCAGCGAGCCGACCGTGTTGTCGCGGTAGGAGTACCAGAGGTCCGGCTGCACGATCGGCGGGGCGTACTCGAGGCCGGGCTCGACCGTCGGGCCGCCGTCGCGCACCCAGCGCGACGTGTTCTGCGGGCCCTGTGCCGGGTTGCCGCACTCGTAGGCCTGCGGGGTCGCGTCGAGCGGACGCGAGGTGTTGAAGTTCCAGCGGTAGTACGGCAGGTTCGGGCTGTAGCAGAGCGGCCAGCCGTAGTTGGACGGCTTGGTCACGATCTCCACACGGCCGGTGCCGGCCGGGCCGCGGAAGTTCTCGGGGACGTTGGAGTCCGGCGAGTAGTCCGTGATGTAGGCGACGTCGTTCTCGTCGACCTGGATCCGGTACGGGTTGCGGAAGCCCATCGCGTAGATCTCGGGACGGGTCTTGGGCGTGCCGACCGGGAACATGTTGCCCGCGGGGATCGAGTACGAGCCATCCGCGTTGACCTTGATGCGGTTGATCTTGCCGCGCAGGTCGTTGGTGTTCTGCGAGGTGCGGCGGGCGTCGACGAACGGCGCCTGGTAGAGGTTCGGCAGCTGCGCGGTGGCGACCGCCACGGCCGCGCCGGTGCCGGTCAGGCCGCTGATGTCGGCCGTCAGTAGCGCCACGTCCTGCTGGGCGAAGACGCCGTCGAAGATGACGGTCTGGTTCGCCGTGTTGATGGCGTTGCCGGTGACGTTGATGTCCTGATCGCCGATGTTGCTCAGCGCCTCGAGCGCGGCGCGGGTCTGCGCGGCGGTCGCGTTGTAGGGGATCGGCGCCGTGGTCTGGCCGTTGAAGGTCAGCGTGAAGGTGCCGCCCGTGGCGTTGTTGACGCGGACCGTCTGGGTCTCGGACGTCTTCATGTCGTTGTGCGGCGAGAAGCCGCCCGAGTTGCCGCCGCCGGCGGGCGTGTCGTCGCCCGTGACGAACCAGAGGTTGTTGTTCTTGTCGAAGTCGATGTCGCCGGCGACGTGGCAGCACGCGCCGCGGTTGTTGGCGACCTGGAGGATCTTCTGCTCGGACGCGAGGTCCAACGACGGGTTCTCACCGTCGACGAACTTGAAGCGCGAGAGCTGGAAGTAGCCCGCCCAGGTGTCGGTCCAGACGCAGGGGTCGGCCGCGGTCGTCGGGGCCGAGCCCGTGGGCGTCGTCACGTCGGCCATCGTGCCGTCGCACTTCTTGATGCGGACGGTCGGCGGCGCGTAGTACAGGTACACCCACTTGTTGGTGGCGAAGTCGTTGTCGACCGCCGGGCCGTAGAGGCCGTCCTCGGAGTTGGTGTAGACCGGGATCGTCGCGATCACCTTGGTCGTCTGGGTCGCCGGGTCGTGCAGGCGCACCGTGCCCGCGCGAGCGGTCTGGATGATCCGGCCGTCGGGCAGCTGATCGAAGCCGATCGGCTCCTGCAGGTTCGGCGGGGCCGAGATCTTGGTCTGCTGATAATTGGCGAGCACGGTCGCGCCGCAGTCGCTGTAGACCGCGTCGGCCTTGCCGGCGGCCCACTGCACGGCACCGCTGAGGTGCTTGCGGAAGTCGGCGTCGGCGAAGCCCTCGGCGGTGTTGCCCAGCGCCGTGTAGAACGAGCGGCCGCCCTGGTAGTCCTTGCACCAGACGACCGGGTGGTCGTTGGTCAGCGGCGTGGTGAGCGCCATCGTGTTGCCGCCCGTGTACGTGTTCTCGTCCACGGTCGCGATCACGTGCGAGATGCCGCGCACGTTGTCGGCGAAGTTGTACCAGCGGTCGGTGCGCTGGTAGCGCTCCGGCAGCGCCTTGCCGCCGGCGGCGTGTCCGCGGTCGGCGACCTTGACGGTCGCGAGCTGCGCGTTCGTCGGCTCGCCGCTGGCGCGGGTGCCGAGGATGTTCGTGAAGAACGCGGAGCCGGGCTCGGTGGTGATCGCCGAGCCGATGCCGAGGAAGCCGCCCCCGGCGCGGAAGTACTTCTCGAACGCCGCCTCCTGGGAGGCGTCGAGCACGTCGCCGGTCGTGTTCAGGAACACGACGGCCTTGTACGGGGCCAGGCCCGCATCGGTGAACTTGCTCGCGTCGGCCGACACGTCGAACGTCGCCTCGGGCGGAGCCGAAGCCTGCAGGGCGGCCACACCCTCAGTGGCCCCTACAGTCGCGTTCTTGGTGAAGACGAGGACGCTGTAGGGGTCCGCGGCCTTCGCGGACGCAGCGTCGACTGAGGCGACGAGTGGCAGGACGGCGCATGCCGCTGCCAGCCCGGCACGCCGCCAGGTTTTACGACCCATCTAGGACTTCTCCCCCTTTGGTCTGTACCTGGTCCTAAGCGCGCACCGTTAGAACCAGATGAGAACTTCTTCCGGAGCACTATCCCCCAGAAGTCCCAAAGATGTCAAGAAGATGAGAGCCGGAGTACTCAGTCGACGAGGCGGCGCTGGACCGCCCAGCGCGAGAGCTCGTGCCGCGAGGAGAGCTGCAACTTGCGCAGCACGGCCGAAACGTGGGCCTCGACGGTCTTGGTCGAGATGCCCAGGCGGGCCGCGATCTCTTTGTAGAGGTAGCCGCGGGCGATGTGCCTGAGCACCTCGCGCTCGCGGGCGGTGAGCTGGTCCAGCTCCGGGTCGACCTCGGCCGGGGAGAGCGTGGCAAAGGCGTCGAGCACGAAGCCCGCCAGGCGCGGCGAGAAGACCGCGTCGCCGTCGGCGATGCGCTTGACGGCGTCGGCGAGCTCGGTGCCGGAGATCGTCTTGGTCACGTACCCGCGCGCACCCGCCCGGATGATCGCGATCACGTCCTCGGGCGCATCGGAGACGCTCAGGGCGAGGAACCGCTGGGCGGGCCGCTTCTCGCCCACCTGCCGGATCACCTCCAGGCCGCCGCCGCCCGGCATGTGGACGTCGAGCAGGACGACGTCGGGCTCGAGCTCGAGGATCCGGGTGACCGCGTCCTCGACGGTCGGGGCGTCGCCGAGCACGTCGACGAGGCCGTCGAGCTCGGCGCGCACGCCGGCGCGGAAGAGCGAGTGGTCGTCGACGATCACGACGCTGGTCATGGCTCCAGCACCAGCTCGACCTCGGTCCCGTTGCCGGGGTTCGAATGCACCGTCGCGCGACCGCCGTGGCGTTCCATGCGACCGATTATCGAGTCCCGCACGCCGCGGCGGTCGCCGGGCGACGTCTCGGGGTCGAATCCCGGGCCGCGATCGCGGATGAAGACCTCGACACGGCCGTCCTCGACCTCGGCGTAGAGCGAGATCGGCTCCGGGCCCGCGAACTTCGACGCGTTCACGAGCGCCTCGCGGGCGGCGGCCACGAGCGCGGCGGAACGCTCGTCGAGCGGGCCGTCGCCGACGGTCACGACCTCGATCGGCACGTGGTGATCGCCCTCGACCTCGGCCGCGGCGGCCTCCAGCGCGCCGGCCAGCGTCGCGGTGCCGGCGGGGCGGGTGTTGTTCAGCCACGCTCGCAGCTCGCGCTCCTGGCGGCGGGCGAGCGCGGCGACCTCGCGCGGGTCGTCGGCGCGCTTCTGCACCAGCGCGAGCGTCTGCAGCACGGAATCGTGCAGGTGGGCGGCGACCTCGGCGCGCTCCTGCGAGCGGATCCGGGCGGCGCGCTCGGCCGCCAGGCCGCGCACGAGGCGGATCCACCACGGCGCGAGGATGATCGTCACCGCGACCAGGACGACCGCGACCGGCAGGACCACGTCGCGGGCGGTGGCGAGCGAGTCGTTGAGCGAGAGGAACAGCAGCGCGCCGCCGATCACCAGCGCGGCGCCGGCACCGGCCCGGTTGACCGCCTCGCGCGGGAGGGCGGACCGTTGCGCCTTGGCCTCGGGCGCGAGCTGCGACTGGCGCCAGATCAGCGCGCCGCCGGCCGCCGCGATCACCGCGGGCCAGATGATCTTGTCGCCGAACCACAGACCCCAGTTGCGCAGCACGAGGACCGCCGCGAGCGTCAGGCAGCCCATGCCCGCGGCCACCAACCAGGTGTCGCGCCGGTTGAGCAGGCGCGACACGACGGGCCGCTCGGGCCCTTCGGCGGGGATCAGCGCCCAGCCGATGATGTACAGCGGGATGCCCACGCCGCCGGCGGCGAGCGTGAGCACGAACCCGATCCGGATCAGCATCGGATCGATGCCGAGGCGGGCGGCGAAGCCGGAACACACGCCGGCGATGTAGCCGTGGGTCGGGTCGCGCCGCAGAGGGACGGGCGCGGCGCTCATCCGCTGAATCCCGCCGCCACGAGGACGGCGCCGATCGCGGCGAGCACCGCCGGCGCCATGTAGTCGAAGCGGACATCGATCGTTCCTGTGCGGTCGAGCAACAGGAGCGTGCCGAGGGCGATCGTCACCAGGCCGGCGACGATCAGGGTGCGGTCGGCACGCCGCCGTTTCACGCGCAGACCGCCGCGTTGTCGATCTGGAGGTGGCCGACGCCGATGTCCGCGTTGACGTGCAGGCGGGCACGCGAGGCGGGAGCGGCGGAATCGACGACGACGTCAAAGCCCTGTCCGGCGCGGTGCGGGATATCCGCGGCGCCGACGCCGATCTGCGCGTCCGTGGTGACGCAGGTGCCGCTCGGAACGCGCAGCCGCGCCTCGCCGATGCCCAGCCGGACGTTGACCTGCGCCGTCTGATCGGACAGGTCCATCCGGCGCAGGTCGAGGTCCATCTGCCCGACGCCGAGCTTGTACTCCGGGCGCAGGTCGGCGACGGTGCGCGGGGCGTACTTGCGCTCACCCACGCCGCCGCGCAGGTCGATGTCGGCGGCGGAGACGACGGCGAGCGGCATGATCAGCACCACGACCGGAAGGATGAGCCATCGCGGCCCGCCCAACAGGCCGGCGGCGATCAGGCCGAAGCCGGCGACGATCGCGATGATCGCCATCGCCGTGCCGCCGCCGATGGCCGCGATCAGCCCCACGCCGGTCGCCGCGCCCAAGGCGGCGGCGGTGGCGATCAGGGCCAGCGTGGCGCGCGCGATCGCCTTCGCGGGGTCGTCCTTGATGCTGCTGCCCCACCCGCGGTAGACGAGCAGGATGAGGACGGTGCACGCGGCGACCCCGAACAGGCCGGGGCCGAAGAGGAAGGCCGACGGCTTCAGCGTCGAGACCGCGGCGATGGCCAGGACGGCGGTGACGACGATCGTCGTCACGCGCGAACGGCCTGCCATCCAGGCCGGCTCGCCCGTGTCGGTCGGCAGCAACAGCCGCAGGGCGATGTAGGCGAGGATGCCGATGCCGCTCACCAGGGTCGCGGCGGCGAACGCGACGCGGAAGATCACCGGATCGATCCCGAAGTAGCGGCCGAGACCGCCGGCGACGCCCCACACGTGCTTGTCGGTCGTCGACCGGGTCAGCTTGCGCTCGACGAAGTCTTCGGGGCCGGGAAGCGGGTCCTGCGGGACCATCTGGGGCTCGGGGTCACCTGTGGCGGGCATGGTCCACAGGCTGCCGGTCGCGGGTCGATCCCACCATTGGGGATCACCCTAGGTGACCCTAAGGAATCGCCCTAGGGACGAACGTCAACTGCGCCGGGTGGGGGAGGGGGAGTGGCGCGCCCTCCGGGTCTGACTCGCCGTGGACCCGCTCGGTGCGCGGCTCTGTTGGCTCGAATCGCCGTGCTGGGATACCGACAGTTACGGGCGTGGTGCTGACACCCCGATCCGCGCCGGGCCTTGCGGTGATCGGTTTCGGCGAGCAACGAAGTCATGCGCGAAGGGGGTGCGTCCGGAATGTTGCCTGTGGGGAAACATTCCGGACGCACCCCACCAGCGCGCCAACTCGACCAGTGCGAACCTGATCGAAACCCGCGATCTGTCTGTCAAACGCGCACGGTCAACCACGGCGACCCGGGACAGCGCGAGCGCGGGAAACACTGGCCAGCCCACGCCCGCGCTCTACGCGAGGTGGACGACCTTGGTGCGCGTGACGGCGTCGAGCAGCTCCGGCTCGGCCGCCGCTCGACCCGCGCGGAAGACCGTGTTGATCGACACTGTGCGGGCGGTCAGCTCGCGCCAGGCGCGGCGGGCGTGGGTCTGGAGCGGCGTCAGCACGCTCACGAGGCCGAGCCGCTGCGCGCCGAGCATCGCGTCGAACTCGTCGGCGACCCGGATCGTGACCACCGGTCCGCGGGTCTCCCCGCAGTGCACCAGCGCGTCGTCGGGGGCGCCGGAGAGAACGGTCGGCGGATAGAAGAAGCCCACGCGGTTCAGCGGCTCGCCGCCCGCGTGCAGCTCCGCCCCGGCGTAGACCGCGTCCTGGACCTGGCGGTGCACCCACTGGCGGTGGTCGCCGTCGATCAGCGGCCCGAGCTCGGTCTCGGGGTCGATGCCCGGGCCGAGCCGGAGGTGACTCGCCCGCAGGGTCAGCGAGGCGAGGAAGGGCTCGGCGAGCGAGCGGTGGACGTACACCCGCTCGACCGAGCCGCAGGACTGGCCCGCGCCGGCGAAGGCGCTCGTGGCGACCTGCTCGGCCGCCCAGCCGGCGTTGACGCCCGCGTCGACGATCGCGAGATGGCTGCCCGCGGCCTCCTCGCCCGGGCGCATCACGAGATCGACGCCGATGTGGGTGCTGAGGGGCCGCGCGGCGCGCTCGTCGCCGTGCAGGAGCTGCAGGATCGGGCCGAGGTCGAGCAGCTCGATCATCCGCTCGGCTGCCAGCGGCGCCTTCGCCGAGGGCTTCAGGACGACCGCGTTGCCCATCACCAGCGCGGCGCCGATCACGCCGCAGGCGGCCGCGAGCGGGTCGCACCAGGGCATCAGGATCGCCACGACGCCGCGCGGGTCGCGGAGCACGAGGTCTCCGCGAGGCGGGCGCCCGCGCTCCAGCGGCCCGAGCTCGGCGTAGGTCTCGAGCGCGCCGATCCCCGCCTCGACGCCGCCCAGCGAGTCCGCCAGCGGCGTCCCGGCCTCGAGCGTCTGCATCGCCGCGAGCTCGCGGGCGTGCTCGCGCAGGCGCCGCGCCGCGGCCTTCAGCAGCGAGCCGCGCGCCTCCGGCGTGGTCCGCCCCCACGCGCCCTGCGCGGCACGAGCCGAGAGGACCGCGTGGTTGGCCTCGGGCACTCCGCCGGCGGGGATGTGGCCGATCGGCTCGCCGCTTGCCGGATCGATCACCGCCAGTTCAGGAATTCGGCTCCCAATGCGCGATTCGAGCAACCTGAACTTTTGCGTACCCGTCGAACCGCCCTCGAACACTTGTGGAGTCCGGCTTTATACGGGCCAGTTCAGCCCTTCAGTTTCGTTCCTCATGTGACGAAGACTCCGGCCAGGGACCACGTGTCATGACCAACGAACGCACACAGGCCTACGGGCGCGTTGTACAGACACTCGACGAGATCGGGGCTACCAAGCTCCTGCCCGCCGAGCAGGCTCGCATTCGCGACGCCGCCGACATCCTCATCTTCGCCAGCGACCTCGACGAGGTTCGAGAAGCGCTGCGCGACATGGGCGACCTCGCCGAGCACCTGCTCGCGAGCGGCCGCTGGCTCGAGGAACGCGTCGACAAACTGGCCGCCGACCTCCTTGCCTGCGGTCCCACCGCAGTCCCCGCCGCCGCTTGAACATAAAGGGGGTCTGACCCCCTTTACATAAATGGGGTCAGACCCTCTTTAGGTTTCGGGAGGGCGACGGAAGACGGGCGCAGCGGACATGAAGGGGTGTGCGCCGCCTTCTCGTGCTGGTCGTGCTGGTCGCCGGGTGCGGCGGGTCAAAAGTCGCGGCGCCGGTGAATCCGCGCGCCACGGCGGCCCCCACCGCCACACCTGTGCTGACCGGGGCGGCGAAGTGCGGGGAGGCGACGTGCTCAACGTTGCGGGTCCCGCTCGACCGGGCGCGTCCTGATGGCGAGATGCTCGCGCTGAAGGTCGCGGTCGAAGGCCCGACGGATGCGCCGGTGTTCGTGTTCCTCAGCGGTGGCCCGGGCGAGCCGGGCGTGCCGTTTCTGGCGCGCGCCCGCAAGTGGCTCGGTCCGGTGGCGAAGCGGGTCCGGATCGTCGCCGTCGACCAGCGCGGCACGGGCGCGGACGCGCTCGACTGCCCGGCGCTGCAGCGGGAGATGGGCGCGTCCGATCTGTCGCCGCCGACGCAGGACGCGGTCACGTCCTGCGCGTCCAAGGTCGGCGAGAAGCGGCAGTTCTTCACGACCGCCGACACCGTCGACGACCTCGAGGCGCTGCGGGTCGCGCTGGGCGCCGACAAGCTCATGCTCGACGGCATCTCCTACGGCACCTACGTCGCGCAGCGCTACGCACTCGCGTACCCGCAGCGGGTCAAGGCGCTCGTGCTCGACAGCGTCGTCCCGGCGGAGGGCGTGAGCCTGCTGACGCTGACCCAGATGCAGGCGACGCGGCGGGTGCTCGGCCCGGAGCGCACCAAGGCGCTGGCCAAGGTCGTCAAGGACCAGGGCAACGGCCCGGAGCTGCTCGACCTGCTGACGTCGCTCTCGGTCGGCAAGCCCCGCGACGACGGCTACCTGAAGGCGATCGACGCGGCGAGCAAAGGCGACGACGCCTCGCTGAAGCGCTGGATCGCCGGCGTCGGCAAGTACGTCCACGGGTGGACGGCGAAGCAGCTCAGCCAGGGGCTGCACGCGAGCACGCTGTGCGCGGACTCGCCCGGGCCGTGGGGAGACGCCGCCACGCCGCTGGAAGGCCGCCAGAAGGCGCTCGACGACGCCGCCGCCAAGCTCACCGACGCCGACCTCTACCCGTACGACCGCGAGACCGCGACCAAGAACGGCTTCGCGCTGCAATGCCTGTACTGGCCACCGGTCGCCGTGCCCAAGCCCGACGGCCCGCGAGACCTCCCGGACGTGCCGACGCTGCTGCTCAACGGCGACCGCGACCTCTCGACGCCGTACGAGTGGGCGCAGCAGGCGGTCAAGCACGCACCGGGGGGCACATTGATGATCGTCAAGGGCGCCGGGCACGACGTCCAGGACCAGGGCGACCGCAAGGCGCTGGCCGCGGTCCGGCGGCTCGTAGCATCGCCCGGGTGAACACGACCGCCTTCGACGACCTGATCCGCACCCGCCGCACGCACAAGGCGTTCGGCCCCGACCCGGTTCCAAGCGACGTGCTGCTCGAGCTCTTCGAGCTGGCGCGCTGGGCGCCGAACCACCATCTGACGGATCCGTGGCGCTTCCGGGTGCTCGGCCCGAACGCTCGCGAGAGCCTCAAACGGGTCGCCGAGGCGGCGAAACCGGGGAGCGGGTCAAAGCTCGATCGCGCCCCCACGCTGATCGCCGTCAGCGCCAAGCAGACCGGCGACGCCGCCCAGGACCAGGAGGACGTGCTCGCCACCGCCGTCGCCGCCTACATCGTGCTGATGGGCGCCCACGCCCGGGGCCTCGCCGGCTACTGGCGCACCGTGCCGGTGATGGAGAGCGCGGAGGGCCGCGCCGCGCTCAGCCTGCCCGGCGACGAGCTGCCGATCGGGCTGCTGCACCTCGGCGACCCGCGCCAGGAGCAGCGCATCCCCGACCGCGCACCGGTGAGCGAGATCGCGTTCTTCCTCGAATGATTGGGTAGCCCTTGGCGCATGGCCCCGCGCTCGATCTGGAACGGCACGATCGTCTTCGGGCTGGTCAACGTCCCGGTCAAGGTCTACTCGGCGACCGAGTCCAAGAGCATCCACTTCCATCAGGTCCACCTGTCCGACGGCGCGCGGATCGAGCATCGCCTCGTCTGCCCCAAGGAGGACAAGGAGGTCCCCCGCGATGAGATTGTCAAGGGCTACGAACTGTCCAACGGCTCGTTCGTAGAACTTGCAAAGGACGAGATCGCCGCCGCCGCCGGCGAGCGCTCGAAGCTGATCGACGTCGAGCACTTCGTCGAGGGCGAGGCGATCGATCCGGCGTTCTACGACAAGACCTACTACCTCGGCGCCGGCGACGACGGCGAGGACGCCTACCGCCTGCTGCGCAAGGCGCTAGAGACGTCCGGCAAGGTCGCGATCGCCCGCTGGACGTTCCACGACCGCGAGCGGCTCGTCGCCGTCCGCCCGCTCGGCAAGATCCTCTCGCTGCAGACCATGAACTTCCACGACGAGGTCGTGGAGGTCGACGACCTCGACCTGCCGAGCCCGCAGCGCAACCCCGCCGACCGCGAGATCGAGATGGCGGGCAAGCTGGTCAAGTCGCTGGCCGCCAAGTTCGAGCCGGAGACCTACGAGGACACCTACCGCGAGGCCGTCCTCGCCGTGATCAAGCGCAAGGCCAAGGGCGAGGAGATCGTGGAGGAGCCCGAGGAGACCAAGCAGCAGGACACCGACGACCTGATGGCGGCGCTGGAAGCGAGCCTGTAGGCGATGCCCCGCCCGATCTGGTCCGGCTCGCTGAACTTCGGCCTCGTCAACGTCCCTGTGCGGTTGCTGAGCGCGACCCGCGACCTCGATCTGCACTTTCGCCAGCTCCATGCCAAGGACGACACGCCGGTCGAGACGCGGCGGATGTGCAGCGAGGAGGACGTCGAGGTCGCCTACGAGGACATCGGCAACGAGTACGACGGCGTCATCCTCACCGACGCGGAACTGTCCGCCGCCGACCCCAAGAAGACCAAGACGATCGAGATCGAGGCCTTTGTCAAGCTCGAGGAGATCGACCCGATCTACTTCGATCACCCGTACTTCCTCGTGCCGGCGGGCGAAACCGACGGCACCGTCCGCGCCTACCGGCTCCTGGCCGAGGTGATGGGCCGCACCGACCGGGTCGCGCTGGGCCGCTTCGTCCTGCGCACCAAGGAGTACCTGGTCGCGATCCGCGCCCGCGAGCAGGCGCTGACGCTCTCGACCATGCGCTTCCACGACGAGGTCCGCCCCACCGACGGCATTCCCGGCGCCGGCGGGCGCACCAAGAAGGCCGAGGTGGAGCGCGCGCTGAAGATGATCGACGCGATGACCGTCGAGTGGGACCCGGCCGGCTACGAGGACGAATACCGCAAGCGCCTCCAGGCGATCGTCCGCAAGAAGCGAAAGGGCGGCGAGATCACCGCGCCCAAGGAGGACACGCAGGCGGCCGCGCCCGTCCCCGACCTGATGGCCGCGCTCGAGGAGACCCTCGACCGCCTCCAGAAGGGCGAGCCGGTGCTAAACGGGTGAGCCGTTGCGGTGGTGATCCAGGACCGGCGGGTCGCCGGAGAGGATCCAGTGGCGGCCGGAGCGGCGCAGCCGGCCTTCCTCCGACAGGCGGGTGAGGGCGCCGGAGACGGACGGGCGGCGCGCGCCCGCCAGGTGGCTGAGCACCTCGTGGGTGAGCGGCAGGTCGAGGTGCACGCCGTCGGGGTGGACCTTGCCGAAGCGATCCGCGAGGTCCCAGAAGAGCATCCACAGCCGCTCGTCCAAGCGCGGCTGCTGCGCGATCGCCATCGCCACCACGAGCCGGACGGAGCGGCCGAGCGCGCGGCCGGCGAGCTCGGCGCCGAGCTGCGGCCAGGCCGCGGCGCGGGCGGTCCAGCGCGGGTCGAGCACGGCGACGCGCGTGTTCGCGACGACGCGGAACGCCCACTCGACCTCGAGCGTCGCGTCACCGCCGTCGTGCTGCCACGGCCGCAGCAGGTCGCCCGGGCCGAGCAGCTCGGCCGCGTGACGGCCTTCGATTCCCGCCCGCCGCAACAGCAGGCCCTCGTAGACGAGCAGGCCGAAGCCACCGCGGAAAGAGTCGGAGTCGATCGGCGTCTGCCAGGAGCCGACGTCGAGCTCCAGCGTGGCCGCGCCGGTCGCCTGGCGCGCCTGCGCGCGCTGGTCGAGCGGGATGAGCTCAGCCAGTGCGGGATCGACTTCGAGCACACTGACCGGGTCACTCACCTGTCCGGTTCTAGCAGCACCTCGCCACAATGGGCCGAGGATGAGGCCCGGACTCGGGTACGTTTCGCCCATCGGCACGCTGATCCCTTAGCCTCGGGGAATGGATGTCCTCGTCGCCGGAGGCCACGGACAGATCGCCCGTCGCCTTGAGAGATTGCTGGTCCAGCACGGACACACCGCGCGTGGCCTGATCCGCAACCCCGACCACGCCAAGGACCTCGAGGCCGACGGCGCGCTGCCGGTGCTGTGCGATCTCGAGCGCGACGACGTGCGCCCGCACGTGCGCGGAGCGGACGCGCTGGTGTTCGCCGCCGGCGCGGGCCCGGGCAGCGGCGACGCGCGCAAGCGGACGCTGGACCTCGGCGGCGCCGTCAAGTGCATCGAGGCCGCGCAGGAGCTCGGCGTCGACCGCTTCCTGATGGTCTCCTCGATGGGGACGCGCGACATCCCCGACGACGGGCCGATGAAGCCCTACCTCGAGGCCAAGCGCGATGCCGACCTCGCGCTGACGGACTCCGGGCTGCGCTGGACGATCGTGCGCCCCGGCCCACTGACGAACGAGCCGGGGTCGGGGATGGTCGAGCTGGCGCCGGTCCTCGGCCGCTGGGGCAACATCCCCCGCGACGACGTCGCGCTGGTCCTCTACCAGTGCCTCTTCGCCGAGAACACCGTGCACGGCACCTTCGAACTGCTTTCCGGTGCAGAACCCGTCGAAAGTGCAGTGCTCTCATTTACAAATCGTTAGCGTCTGACAAATGCAGCGCACCCTTGTCGCCGGGATCCTGACGATCCTCGCCGCACCCGTCCTCGCCGTCTCGCCCGCCAACGCCGCCGTAAAGCAGGGCCCGGCCGGCGACGCGTTCTACACGCCGCCGTCCGCCCTACCGAGCGGCGCGCACGGCACGCCGATCTGGCAGCGCAAGCTGACCGGCGCGCCGGTCCTGAAGAGCGCGAAGTCCAACACGCTCCTCCTGTACACGTCGAGCGGGCTCGACAACAAGCCGGTCGCGGTCTCCGGCGACGTCGCGATCCCGAAGGGCAAGGCGCCCAAGGGCGGCTGGCCGGTGATCAGCTGGGCGCACGGCACGGTCGGCATCGCCGACGCCTGCGCGCCGAGCAAGATCGGGACCCAGGCCAACTACGACAGCCCGATGCTCAACAGCTGGCTGAAGGCCGGTTACGCGGTCGTGCGCACCGACTACGAGGGCCTCGGCACGCCCGGGCCGCATCCGTACCTGATCGGCTCCTCCGAGGGCCGGAGCACGCTGGACATGGTCCGCGCCGCCCGCAAGCTCAATCCCGACATCGGCTCCCGGCTCGTGATCGCCGGCCACTCCCAGGGCGGCCAGGCCGCGCTCTTCGCCGCGTCGCTGGCGAAAAAGTGGACGCCGGAGCTCAAGCTCAACGGCACGGTCGCGTTCGCCCCGGTCAGCCACCTCAGCCAGCAGTCCACGCTGCTCGGCGCGCTGACGCAGCCGGGCGGCCTGGCCCCGCTCGCGGCGATGATCCTGCGCGGGGTCGACATCGGCGACCCGAGCCTCAATGTCCAGGGCTACCTGTCCGACGCCGCCAAGGCCCTGTACCCGCAGATCGACGAGAAGTGCCTCGACGGCCTGTCGCAGCCCGACTCGTTCGGCAGCATCTCGCCCGCGGGCCTCGTGCGCGAAGGCGCCGACGTGGCCCCGGTCACCGCCGCGCTGGCCAAGCTCGACGACCCGGACAAGCTCAAGATCGCCGGCCCGGTCCTGATCGAGCAGGGCAAGGCCGACACCACGGTGCTCCCGAACTTCACGACCGCGCTCAGCACCGAGCTCAAGGCGAAGGTGACCTACAAGACCTACGCCGGCGTCAACCACGCGGGCGCGGTGACGGCCAAGAAGCCGTCAACCGACGCCACCAAGTGGATCAAGCAGATCCTCGGTTAGAGACCAGCGGCGCGGGCGATCGACGCGATGTAACCGGCGGCGGAGGCGGGACGGTCCTCCGCCTCCTTCTCCATCGCCTTGTTGATCGCCTTCGCCACGGCGGGCGTGATGTTCTTGTTGGCCTCCGAGAGGTCCGGCGGATCCTCCTGGAGGTGGGCGAAGAGCACGCGCATGCTGGGGCGCCCGCCGAACGGCGGCGTGCCGGTGATGCACTCGTGGATCATGCACCCGAGGGCGTAGATGTCGGTCGCCGCGCTGACCTCTTCGCCGCGGATCTGCTCGGGCGCCATGTAATCAAGCGAACCCAGCGCCTGACCCGGGCGGGTCAGGTTCGAGGCCTGGCTGTCCTTGGCCAGCCCGAAGTCCGTGACGTAGGCCGTCTCGCCGTCGAGCAGGATGTTGCCGGGCTTGATGTCGCGGTGGACAAGACCCGACGCGTGCAGCGCGTCGATGCCCTCGGCCGGGCCCCGCAGGAGGCGGATCGTCGTCGCCAGGTCGAGCGAGCCGTCCTTGACGAGCCGGTCGTGCAGCGACCCGCCGGCGATCAGCGCCTGTACGAGGTAGGGCAGGCCGCCCTCCTCACCCGCGCCGAGCACCGGCACGACGTTCGGGTGCGAGATCTTCTGCGCAGCGGCGACCTCACGCTGGAAGCGCCGGACGAAGACCTCGTCCTGGGACAGCTCGGTGGTGACGACCTTGATCGCCACGGGGTCGCCGCCATCAGCGACGCCCTCAAAGACGACTCCCATCCGGCCACGCCCAATGGTCCTGGTGATTCGGTAGGGGCCCACCGAATCGCCGGGCCGGGGCTCCAGTGCGATCTCAGGCATACGAGCGTCGGAAGCATAACGGCTCCGCCCTGGAGTCCAGCGCAGGTACCCGACTTCTGGTCAGCCGATACTTGCGCCATCACCTTCAAGCCGAGACACTAGGTGCCGATCTCGCATGGACAAGCCAATGCTCGGTGACTACAGGATCGAGGGGATCGTAGGTGTGGGGCGCATGGGCGTCGTATATCTCGCGATCGACCGCATCACGGGACGCGCTGTCGCGTTGAAGGTCCTGCGTGAGGACATCAGCATGGATCCCGTCTACCGGGAGCGCTTCCGGCGCGAGGGCGGACTGCTGACCGCGCTCAGCCACCCGCACATCATCCCGATCCACGGGATGGGCGAGGTCGACGGCGAGCTCTACATCGCCAGCCGGCTCGTCTCCTCGACGCTGCGCAACTCGATCGTCAGCGGCGAGATCCCGGTGGACAAGGCCATGAACGTGCTGGCGTGCGTCGCCAGCGCGCTGGACGCCGCGCACGCGATCGGGGTCGTGCACCGCGACGTCAAGCCCGCCAACGTGCTCGTGGACCCCGGTCCGGGCGACGTCTTCCTCGGCGACTTCGGCCTCGCGCGTGACCCCGAGGGCGAGGCGTTGACGATGCCGGGGCAGGTGCTGGGGACGATCGACTACATGGCGCCGGAGCTGCTAGACGGCGAGCGCGTGGGAGCGGCGACCGACATCTACGGCCTGGCCTGCCTGGCAGTGGAGACGCTGACCGGTACCGTCCCCTATCTGCGAGACACTGACGCCGCCACCATGTACGCCCACATCGTCGAACCCCCGCCGAGCGTCTCCGAGCGCCGGCCCGAGCTGCCCAAGGCGCTCGACGACGTGCTGGCCACCGGCATGGCCAAGGACCCGGACGACCGGCAGGCCTCTGCGGGAGGCCTCGTCGTCGAGATGCTCGAAGCGATGGGCATGCCGGCTCCTTCCTGCCTGGCAGAAGCGGCGTAGTGGACGTGTCCGCGAGTACGGCGCATCGCCCGGCCAGATCACCGGTCGTCGCTGCCCGCGGCGGTCGCCGGCTGCATACTGGTGGTACGTGGGCGGCGGCCGCCGCCCGGCAGCGGCGGGCGGGGCCCGCCGGAATGCGGCGTACTGGTGGAGGCGTCCACGTGGAGGAAGAACCGAGCACTTGACGCGACCGGATCAGCAGGCGACTGCCGTCGGGGGGGAGGCGCTCAACGGGCGCTACGAAATAGTCGCGCCCATCTCCAGCGGGGCGATGGGTGCGGTTTACCGTGCCTTCGACCGCCAGAGCGGGGTCGAGGTCGCGGTCAAGCGCCTGCTCGACGTCCGGCACGCCGCCCGCTTCGAGATCGAGGCGCGCCTGCTCGCCAGCCTCAGTCACCCGCGCGTGGTGAAGGTGCTCGACCACTCGAGCGACGATCAGGGCCTCTACATCGTCATGGACCTCGTCCACGGCGTGGACCTGGGCGCGATCCTCAAGCGCGCCGGCGATCCGGGGCTCACGCTCGGCGACGCGATCGAGTACGTGCGCCACGGCTGCGAGGCGCTGTCCTACGTGCACAGCCAGCAGATCGTGCACCGCGACGTCAAGCCGCAGAACATGATCCTGGGCGAGGACGGCGTGATCCTCGTGGACTTCGGCGTCGCCCGCGCGCTCGGCGCGGAGGAGGACCAGGGCACGATCGCGGTCGGCACCCCGCGCTACATGGCGCCCGAGGTGTTCGCCGGCGGCACGGTCAGCGCCGCGAGCGACATCTTCAGCCTCGCCGCGACGCTCTGGACGCTGCTCGTCGGCTCGCCGCCGCGCTACGGCGACGTGCTCAAGCTCGACAAGCTGGCGCCCGGCCTGCCGCCGGAGCTGCAGACCGCGCTCGCCGGCGGCCTGGAGATGCTGCCCGAGCAGCGGATCTCCAGCGCGTCGGCGTTCGCCGAGGCCGTCGGCGTCCCGCTCACCGGCGATCGCGGCCACTCGCTCGCGCAGTCGCTGGGCCGCCCGACCACGCGCCGGCGGGTCATGGAGGCGATCGTCCGCACCGCCGCCGGCATGTTCGAGGCCGCGGCCTGCTCGATCGCGCTCACCGATCCCAAGAACGGCGAACTGGTCTACGAGGCGGCGTGGGGCGCGGGCGCGTCCGAGGTCGTGGGGATGCGGCTGCCGCCGGGCGTCGGCCTCGCGGGCGCGGTCGTGGCCTCCGGCGACGGCGTCTTCGTCCCCGAGTGCCGCAAGGACCCGCGCTTCGCCCGCCAGGTCGCCGCGGGGACCGGCTACGTGCCGTACACGATGGTCGTCGCGCCGCTGATCCGTGACGGCAAGACGATCGGCGTGCTCTCGGTGCTGGATCGCCGCGACGGCGGGCCGTACCTGCGTGAGGATCTCGGCAAGGTCGCGCTGTTCGCGGATCTGGCCGTCGTGGCGCTCGATCTGGACACGTTCCCGCTGTCCAGCACCGGCGGCCGCACGCTCCTGGCGTAGCGGGCGCCGCTCGGATTCACCGAGTCCTGGACCATCCGTACTTGCTCACAGCGTGAGCACCGCGTTAGGTTGCGCCTGATGAGCTTGGACAGCCACTACGACGCCATCATCGTCGGGTCGGGGTTCGGCGGCTCGGTGACGGCCTACCGGCTGGCCGAGGCCGGCAAGCGCGTGCTCGTGCTCGAGCGCGGGCGCCCCTATCCCCCGGGTTCTTTCACCCGCAGCCCGTACCGGGCGCGCGAGAGCTTCTGGGACCCGCCCCGAGGGCTCGTGGGGATGTACCACTACTGGTCGTTCAAGGGCATCGACGCCCTGGTCTCCGCGGGCCTGGGCGGCGGCTCGCTGATCTACGCGAACGTGTTCATCCGCAAAGACGAGAACTGGTTCGTCCACGAGGACATGTCCGACGGCGGCTACGAGTACTGGCCGGTCAACCGCGAGGACCTGGACCCGCACTACGACCGCGTCGAGCAGATGCTCAATCTGCAGCGCTATCCGTTCGACCACGAGCCGTACGCCTCGACGCCGAAGACGATCGCCTTCAAGGAGGCCGCGGAGGCCAACGGCCTCGAGTGGTTCCTTCCCCAACTGGCCGTGACCTTCGCCAACAAGGACCGGCCGCCGGTGCCGGGCGAGGTGATCCAGGAGGACCTGGTCAACCTCCACGGACGTACGCGGACGACCTGCCAGCTGTGCGGGGAGTGCGACGTCGGCTGCAACTACGGCGCCAAGAACACGCTCGATTACAACTACCTGACCCACGCCAAGCACCACGGAGCGGAGATCCGGACGCTCGCCGACGTGCGCCGGATCGGCCCGCGTGCGACCGGCAACGGCTACGAGGTGGTGTACGCCGACCTGGGCGAGCACCCTGAGCAGCCGACGACGTTCGAGCTGACCTGCGACCACCTGATCCTGAGCGCCGGCACGCTCGGCACGACGAACCTGCTGCTGAAGAACCGCAGCGCGTTCCCGGGGCTCTCGCGCAAGCTGGGGAGCCGGTTCTGCGGCAACGGCGACCTGCTGACGCTCGCGCTGAACACGACCAAGGTGACCGACGGCGTGCGTGAGCCGCGGATCGTCGACCCGGGCTACGGGCCGGTCATCACCTCCACGGCCCGCATGCCCGACGCGTCCGATCCCGGCGGCTCCGGGCGCGGCTTCTACCTCCAGGACGCGGGCTTCCCGCAGCACCTGGCCTGGATCCTGCACGTGATCAGCGCGCCCAAGCAGCTGTGGCGCTGGCGTGAGGGCGCGACGTACCTGCTCAAGAACTGGATCCAGGGGACGCCGGACTCCGAGGTCACCGGTCACATCGCTGACCTGATGCTGCCGTCGGAGCTCTCCTCCGGCGGGCTGCCGTTGCTCGGCATGGGCCGCGACGTCCCCGACGGGCGGATGTACCTCCGCAACGGCCACCTCGACATCGACTGGCGCAAGGCGTCGGGCTCGGACGAGTACTTCAACCGCCTGCGCAACACGTCGCGCGACTTCGCCACGGCGCTCGGTGGTCGCTTTGCGGACAACCCGCTGTGGTTCCTCAAGCGCGTGATCACCGTCCACCCGCTCGGCGGCGCGCCGATGGGCCGCCACGCCGGCGAGGGCGTCGTGGACGCGTATGGCAACGTCTTCGGTCACCCCGGCCTGCACATCGCCGACGGCTCGGTCATGCCCGGTCCGACCGGGCCGAACCCAAGCTTCACGATCGCGGCGCTGGCGGACCGCTTCGCCGACCAGATCATCGATCCCGACCGACGCGCCGCGGAGGCGGCGGCCTCATGACCTCAAGCGTTCGCTTCACCGAGGAGATGCTCGGGCACGTCACGTTCGGCGAGCTCGACTTCGCCCGTGGCGCCCAGCCGAACCGCGACGGGTCAGGAGCGTTCAAGTTCCACCTGACCATCGAGGTCGAAGACATCGAGGCCTTCGGCAACGACCCGCTGCGGCCCGCGACCGCCGTCGGGTGGATCGAGAGCGACGCGTTCGGCGGCAAGCTGCCGGTCGAGCGCGGCTGGTTCAACCTCTTCGTGGACGTCGAGCCGGGCGTCAAGCACATGCTCTACCGGCTCTGGTTCCGCGACGGCGTCGGCCACCCGCTGACCATGACCGGCTTCAAGCTGGTCAAGGACGACGCGGGCTTCGACGTCTGGAAGGACACCACGACGCTGTTCACGCGCGTCCTACAAGGACACGTCGAGGAGGGCGACGACGCCACGGCGACCGTCATCGCGTCCGGGATCATCATCATCCGGGCGCGCGACTTCGCCAAGCAGCTGACGACCTTCCGGGCGGGCGGGCCGAGCGTTCCCAACCAGCTCGGCGCGCTGACGAAGTTCGGCGTGATCTTCGTGCAGCAGCTCGCCGAGGCCTACCTGCGCAAGGGTCGCCGGGGAGGTCGAGATGGCGTCCGCGCGTAAGGCGAGGCGCCTCGCCGCCGCCGAGGCGGCGCGCAGCAGTTCGACCTCCAATCGCACGCACCTGCTCGGCGTCCTCGCCGGCGGTGCCGTGATCACCGTGTTCGGCGCGGAGGTCGCGCGGGTCTGGAAGCTCGGGACGCTCCCGCGCAGCCGCCAGATCACGTCCGAGGACGATCGGCGCGCCAAGCCGATCGAAGCGGTCATGACCCTCAAAGAGGGCTACGGCGTCAGCCGTACGCGTGAGAACTCGCTGTTCAACATGCTCGCCTCGTTCACGGTCGCGTTCGGGATCACCCGCGCGATCACGTGGACGATCCGCGAGCACGGCGGCATCGGCCCGATCAAGGACGTCAAGGTCGGCGACCGCCACATCCACCACTTCCTCCCCGGCGGCATCCTCGCCCTGGCGGCCGGCGGGGTGGCGATCGGCACCAAGGGCGAGAAGCTGGACAAGTACCTCGCGTTCCCGTTCGGCGTCGGCGTCGCGCTCGTGTTGGACGAGACGGCGCTGCTGCTCGAGCTCGACGACGTCTATTGGACCGAGGAAGGCGTGCTCAGCGTCCAGATCGCGTTCGCGGCGATCGCGATGCTCTCCGCCATGGCGTACCTGATCCGCATGCTGCGCCAAGGCGGGGCGCAGGACTCCGAGACCGACTGGGAACTCGCGGCCAAGGCATGGGACGACCTCCAGATGAGCTCCGGCGGAGTTCCGGGCATCGGCTTGTAAGACAGAAGGGATTCTGAAATGGCAAAGACGCTCCGCTCGGCGGACTTCAGGCTCACCGCCCGGCAGATCCTCCAGGCGAAGAACCGCCCGCAGACGGAGCCGTGGGAGGACAGAGTCACGGTCGGCCTCGCCGTCGCGACGCTGTTCGCCGTCTTCTGGGACGGCTGGCTGCACAACAACTCGACCACGCTCGACAGCTTCTGGTCGGACGCCCACATCGCGATGTACGCGGGGCTGACGACGCTCGGCGCGTGGATCGGCGTCGTCTTCGTCAAGCGCCAGCCCAGGGGCAAGGGCACCAAGCTGAACCTCAGCATGGAGGCCGTGCCGTACGGCTACGGGCTCGCCCTGGTGGCGCTGCCACTCGCCGCGCTCGGCGGCCCCGGCGACTTCGCCTGGCACGCGGCCTACGGCTTCGAGAACCAGATCGACGCGCCGTTCAGCCCGACGCACCAGATGCTCTTCCTCGCCGGCGGGCTGCTCGGGGGGATCGGCCTCGCCTCGACCTGGCACCGGCCCGGCCGCGTCCTGCCGCTGAGCCAGCTCTGGCCCGCCGTGCTCTCGGCCACCGCCGTGCTGGCGATGGTCTCGTTCACCTTCATGAACCTGCTGCCGTGGTTCTGGACGATGGTCCCGACCGGGGCCTTCCAGGACAACCTGCTGACGTTCAAGGACGCCTACGCCCCGGGCTCCGGCGACTCGGTCAAGCACGTCGAGGGCCTCTACAACGCCTCGATCAACTACAGCGGCGACGTGTTCCCCTACTACCTGTTCGGGAACATGGCCTCGATCGGCGGCGTGCTGATCTGGACCGCCGCGTTCGTGGCCACCGTGCTCTACGTGCGGCGGCGCTGGGTGCTGCCGTTCGGCGCGGTCACGTTGATGTGCACGCTGCTGTCGGTGCTGTTCCCGTTCTTCACCCGCTTCACGAACCTCGAGTTCATCCCCACGCTGATCATCGTCGGCCTGCTGGTCGACATCGCGGCGCGCGTGCTGATCGTCGAGGACCCGGCCTCGCGGGTGCGCATCCGCGGGTTCGCCCTGCTCGTCCCGCTGCTGGTCTGGGGCCCATGGGAGCTCGCGGTGGCGCTGTTCGGCGACGGCGGCCTCGGCTGGCATCCCACGATGTGGACCGGCGTGCTCACGACGTCGATGGGCGTCGGCTACGGGATCTCGCTGATCATGTTCCCGCCGGCGCTGCCGGCGGTCGAAGACGCGGAGGCGGAGGTGGCCTAGTGCTGAACCCGTTCGTGATGACCAAGCTGATGGTCAACGCCCGGCGCTCGCCGCTGACGCGCACGCCGTCGGACGTGGGGCTCGAGTTCGAGAGCGTGTCGTTCGCGGCCGCCGACGGCGTCGGGCTGAAGGGCTGGTTCATCTCCAGCGGTGCGGCGGAGCCGAGCCCGGCGATCGTGTTCGTCCACGGCTGGATGTGGAACCGGCACGGCAACATCGCCCACCAGGTCAAAGGCCTCAAGGACGCCGACGTCGATTTCCTGCCCGCCGCCAAGGGCCTGCACGACGCCGGCTTCAACGTGCTGCTCTTCGACGTCCGCTGGCACGGAGAGAGCGAGCGCGGCTCCAAGCCGCTGTCCTATGGCCCGCTGGAGGCGCAGGACTACATCGGCGCGGTGCGCTACCTGCGCACGCGGCCGGAGGTCGACGGCGAGCGGATCGGCGCCATCGGCACGTCGATGGGCGGCAACATCGTCATGTACGGCACGCCGGAGGTGCAGCCGATCAAGGCGCTCATGGCGATCCAGCCGACGCGGCTGGCGGTCTTCAACGCGAACTTCATGCGGACCGAGATGGGGCCGCTCGGCCCGCCGATGGCAAAGCCGATGGAGCTCGTCTACGCCGCCCTGCGGACGCCGCGACCGGGCAAGCACGACCCCGCGGTGCCGGCCCGCAAGCTCGGCGACACGGTCGTCCAGTACGTCCAGGGCACCGGCGATCCGTGGGGCGAGATGGCCATCGTCGAGGAATTCGCGTCGGTCACGCCGGGCAACGCCGGCCCGGTGACCAAGTACCCGTCGACCGGCCGCTACGAGGGTTACGGCTACATCTCGGAGCACGCCGACGACGTGGTTGCGTTCTTCCGCGCGCACCTTTAGGGAAATCCCTCATTCGTTTCACACGCGTCGGCGCATATGGTCGACGCAATGGCCTTTCATCCGTTCCTGATGACCAAGCTGATGCTGCGCTCGCACCGAGCGCCGCTGACGCGCACGCCGGGGGCGGTGGGCCTGGGCTTCGAGGACGTCGCCTTCGCGGCGACCGACGGGGTCGGGCTCAAGGGCTGGTTCGTCCCGGGTGGCGCTTCGCCCGGGCCGGCGATCGTCTTCGTCCACGGCTGGATGTGGAACCGCCTGGGCAACGTCGCCGGTCAGACGCCGGTGCCCGACAAGGACGTCGACTTCCTGCCCGCGGTGAAGGCCCTGCACGACGCCGGCTACCACGTGCTGCTGTTCGACGTGCGCGGGCACGGTGAGAGCGAAGCGGGCAAGGGCCCGCAGACCTATGGCCCGATGGAGTCGCGGGACTTCGTCGGCGCGGTGCAATACCTGCGGACGCGAGCGGACGTCGACGGCGAGCGGATCGGCGCGATCGGGATGTCCGCCGGCGGCAACATCGTCCTCTACGGCGTCGACGCGGCGCAGCCGATCAAGGCCGTGCTGGCTGTCCAGCCGACGCGCCTCATCAGCTTCAACACCAACTTCGCCCGCACCGAGCTCGGGCCGCTCGGCCCGGCGCTGATCAAGCCGGTCGACCTGCTCTACCGGCTGATGCGCGCGCCGCTGCCGAGCCGGCAGGACCCCGCGATCCCCGCCCGCGGGCTCAACGGCACCGTCGTCCAGTACGTGCAGGGCACGGGCGACCAGTGGGGCGAGCTGGCGGTGGTCGAGGAGTTCGCGGCGGCGACGCCCCATACCGCGGGCCCCGTGATCAGCTACCCCTCGACCGAGCGCTACTCGGGCTACCAGTACATCTCAGAACGCGCCGAAGACGTCGTCGCGTTCTTCGACCACAACCTCTAGTTGTCGGCTTCGACCAGACGCGGGCCGTAGGACGGCGGCGCGACCAGGAAGGCGACGGCGAAGCCGGTCATCGTGCCGATGATCAGCGCGCCGACCCACAGCGTGGGCTCCCAGCCGATGCCCTTGTCCAGCGCCAGCACCGCGTAATAGGTGACCCAGAGGATCAGCGCCGCGACCGGGCCGATCGTGCGGATGCCGCCGAGTGAGACCCGTCCGTCCTCACGCGCGCCACCGAGACGGCGCGCCATCACGTCGATCGCGAGCCCGGTGACGATCAGCGGGATGATCAGGACGATGTCGCGGTACTCGGTCATGATGTTCACCAGCAGGCCGTAGCCGGTGAAGATCATCGTCGTGGCGCCGAACGGCACGCGCCAGCGCCGCATGTTCAGCAGGATCGGCCCGAACAGGACGAGCGTCGTGATGATCATCGACGCCATGCCGTGGCTGGCTGAGTAGTAGTAGTACGGCCACTGGTCGTCGCCGTAGCCGGTCAGCCCGCCGTTGAGGCTGATCGTCTGGTCGCTGAAGTCGTCCTTGAAGTGCGTCTGGTAGTCGTGGACGAAGTCACTCGTCGGCGTGACGTTGGTCATGAACGCCGACAGGTACATCGTGATGAAGCCCGCGACGCCGATGAACAGCGTCGTCGAGACCGACACGGGCAGGAAGCGCTTGAAGTCCAGCGCGATGTCCTGCTTGGCCCACATCGAGCGGATGCCCGTCGAGCACAACAGCAGGCCGCCGAAGAACAGCGCGAGATGCGGTGGCGAGTAGATCGCGTCGACGCCGACCTCGAAGCCGTACGCGCTGTGCCAGATGAAGTCGGTCGGGCCGCCGATCGCCAGCGTGATCAGGCCGAGGATCGCGACGCCGTAGCCGACCGGGATCAGCGACAGGTCCGGCATCAGGGTCTTGCGGTGCTCCAGGCCCTGGTAGCGGGTGACGAGCACGCCCACCCAGATACCGAGCACGGTCAGCCCCGCGTACAGGAACAGGTGGGCGATCGAGAAGAACGACTCCTGCCCGGTCTTGTTGTTGTGGCCGCGGCCGTCGAAGAACATCGCGGTGATCGGCCAGACGCCGATCGCCATCGTCGTCATGTCCTCGCGCCAGGTCGTGATCGGGCGCAGGCCGCGCGCGGCCCCGGGCGCGCTGCGCGCCAGGTCCGCCAGTTTCTGAGTGGCCACCCGCTAGAGCATCTTGTTCGTATTGCCGCGCTTGACGCGCAGGACACGACGGATGGTCCGCGCGAGCGGGGCGGGCTGCTTGAGCGCGCCGAGCGCCATCTGCGCCTTCGAGCCGCCGGCCAGCGAGGCCTTGCCCGAGATCTTCATGATGTCGTTGATCATCTTCTGGTCGCGCTCGAGCAGCCAGTACTCGACCATCTGGCCGTTCTCGATGTGGAACACGCCGATCGCCTCGCCGGGGATCTCCATGCCCTTGCCGACCACGATCCGGTACTTGATCAGCGCGCAGGCGTGATCGTCGGAGGTGGTCGCATCATGGAACTCGCCGATGAACGTGCCCTGCTCGATCCCCAGCTTGTAGAGGTTCGAGTAGAGCCGCACGATCGCCTCGCGACCGACGTGGTCGCCGGAGAGGAAGTGGTTGCCCGGGTAGTGCACGATGCAGTTCTCGCCGACGATCGGCGCGAAGTTCTCCATGTCGCCCACCATCAGGCAGTCCCAATAGGTCTTCAGGAAGGCAAGTTGCTCTTGCTTCCGGCTGTCCGGGGTCGTCTCGGGGGACGTCGGGCTGGTCACCAGGGTTCCTTTCTCAGACGACCGCGGCCGCGGCGCGGTCTTCGTCGTGTGCGGTGTCGGACTCGAAGTCCATGTTGGGCAGGACGCGGTCCAGAGCCTTGGGCAGCCACCAGTTGGCGTCGCCCATCAGCTCCATCGTCGCCGGCACGAGGACGAGCCGGACGAGCGTGGCGTCGAGCGCGATCGCGACCGAGAGGCCGAGACCGATCTCTTTGATCTGCGGGACGCCGGTGAGTGCGAACACGGCGAAGACGACGACCATGATGATCGCCGCGCTCGAGATCACCTTGGCGGAGCCCTGCAACCCCTCGGCCACGGCCTGGCGGTTGTCGCCGGTGGCGTGGTAGCGCTCCTTGATCCGGCTCAGCAGGAAGACCTCGTAGTCCATCGAGAGGCCGAACACGATCGCCAGCAGCAGCGGTGGGGTGATCGCGTTGACGTAGCCGAGCGAGTTGTAGCCGGTGATGCCGTCGAACCAGCCGTACTGGAAGACCATCACGAGCACGCCGTACGCGGCGCCGACCGTGAGCAGGTTCATCAGGACGGCCTTCAGCGGCAGCAGGACCGAGCGCAGCACCACCAGCAGCACGAGGTAGCTGCAGATCAGCACGAAGACGAAGATCTTCCACATCCCGCCGGAGATCTGGTGCGTGAAGTCACGCGTCTGCGCCGACGGGCCGCCGACCTCGACGACGGCGAGCTTGTCGATGCCCGACGCCCGTCCGCCCTCGGCGCGCAGGCGCTCGATCAGGTTCAAGGTCGAGTCCGCCTCCGGGTCGGTCGCCGAGACCACCGTGATCAGCGCGGCCTTGCCGTCGTCGGACGTGACCGGCTCACGGACGTCGGCGACGCCCGCGGTGGCCTTGAGGCCGGTGATGTAGCTCTCCAGCGCCGCCTGGTTCGCCGGGTCGGAGACCGGCCCCTTGAAGTTGGCGACGATCAGTGTCGGTGCCGATTCGCCCGGCTTGACCTGCTGGGAGGCCAACGTCACACCCACACGGGTCTCGTTGTCCTGCGGGAACTGCTTCAGCGCGCCGTTGCCGAACGCCAGCGAGAGCGCCGGGATCGCCAGCGCGAGCAGGACGGCGGCGGCGAGCGCCGCCGAGAGCGCCGAGCGCTTCATCACCGCGTTCGACCAGCGCTCCCAGAACGTCGGGGCGCCCGCCGGCTTGGGCTTCTCGGGCCGGACGCGCCGGTACTGCCTCGCGATGGAGGTGACGATCTTGCCGCGCTCGTCAGCGCGCCGGCCGAGCATGGCGATCAGCGCGGGCAGCAGCGTGACGGCACCGACGATCGCGATCGCGACGACGGTGATCGCGCCGATCGCCAGCGAGCGCATGACCGTCGAGTTGATCAGGAACAGGCCCGCGAGCGAGACGATGACGGTGATCCCCGAGAAGACGACCGTCGCACCGGAAGTCCGCATGGCGACATCGAGCGCCTGGGCTTCTGACTTTCCGGCGTGCAACTCCTCCCGGTAGCGCGAGAGGACGAAGAGCGAATAGTCGACCGCGACGCCGATGCCGAGGAGCGAGGCGACGTTGGTCACGAACACCGACATCGTGAGCACCAGCGAGAGGAAGAACACCGCGGCGCCCGTGATGATCACCGCGGCGACCCCGAGGCCGACCGGCAGCAGCGCCGCGAGCACGGAGCCGAAGACCGCGAGCAGGACGATCAGGATCGCCGGGAAGCCGGTGCTCTCGGCCTTGGCGAGGTCCTCCTGCTGGAGCTTCTGCATGCCCGCCCACAGCGCCTGCTGGCCGACCACAAAGGGCTGCACGCCGTCGGTGACCTCGCCGACCTTGATGTTGTCGCGCAGGTCGACGGCAGCCTTGAGGACCTCGTCGCGGGTGCCGGTGACGGTCAGTGGGAAGACGATGACCGTTCCGTCGCTCGCCGTCGGCTTGGCCTGGGCAGCGATCTGCTTGGCCTGTTCGACGTCCTGCGGGGTCAGCTCGACGTGATCGATGCCCGCCGCGGCCTGCTGGACGCGACCGATGGCCGCGTCGAGGTCGCCGTCGCCCTTCGCTTGCAACACGATGCCGAGCGGCTCCGTGCTCAGGCCCTTGAAGCGGGCGATCTCCTTGTCGACCTTGTCCGAGCCGGAGCCCGGGACCTCGAACCCGCCGCCGCTGAGGTGCTTGGTCTGCTGGGACGCGAACGGCACGGAAACCACCAGCAAGGCGATCCAGATCCCGAAGACGAGCTTTCGACGCGTCCGGACGAAGCCGGAAAGTCGATTCATCGCGGATTGCACGCTAGGCCTCCTGGGCGCACGACTGTCTGTCTAGGGGAACTCAGAGCGCGAGCATAACCTCGTCCCCAAGGCGTGCGCTAGCCCATTGTCGAGGGGCTGGGCGACGGGAACTGGGTGCGCAGAAAGGCGTCGAAGGCCGCATCGGGCAGCAACTTGCGTGTGGCGAGCATGAGCGGGGCCGAAGCGGCGACGCGGTAGCGGGCGCGCGGGCGGTCGCCGGCGTCGAGCACTCTCGCGATCGTCTCGGCGACGTCGGACGCCTCGCACGCAAGCCGCGCCATCGGACCGTCCTGGTAGGTCATCGTCGTCTCCACGACGGCGTCCATGTAGTCGGTGTACGGACCATCGTGGTCATCGGCGCGCCGCTCGACCGCCGTTCGGCCGAGGCCCGTCTTGACCATCCCGGGCTGGATCAGCGCCACGTGCACGCCGAACGGCCGGAGCTCGTGGCGCAGCGCGTCGCTCGTGGCCTCGATCGCGTGCTTGGTCGCGCAGTAGCTGCCCATGCCCGGGAACGTCAGGCGCCCGTTCATCGAGCCGACGTTGACGATCCGTCCCCACCCCTGCTCGCGCATGGCCGGCAGCACGAGCTGGCACATCCGCATCATCCCGAACAGGTTGGTCTCGAACATCGCGCGCACGCGGTCCAGCGGCAGCGTCTCGATCGCGCCCAGGTCGTTGATGCCGGCGTTGTTGACGAGGACCCCGACGGCGCCCTCCTTCGCGATCACGTGGTCTACAGCGCGTCGTGCCGAGGTCTCGTCGGTGACATCGAGCTCCAGCAGACGGCAGCCGAGTGCTTCGAGGTCCGCGATCGAGTCCCGGTTTCGGGCGGTGGCGTAGACGGGCCGCCCAGTGCTCGCCAGGAGCTTCGCGGTCTCGCGACCGATTCCGGAAGAGCAGCCGGTGATGAGGACGGAATGAGATTCGCTGGGCATGAAGCGGGTGACGTCGAAACGTCAGCCGATATTCCCAGCGATCAGTTCGGCGGCGGCCGGGGCGCCCTTGACGAAGCCGAAGAACGGTCCGAAGTCCTGCGTCGCGGCGAAGCCGGGGATGTAGAGACCGGGGACGCTCGTCTGCATGTGCGCGTCGAGGACCGGGAAACCGTCGCGGGTCTCGATCGCGAGGCCGGCGAGGTACGGGACCTTCGCCAGCTCCGCCTTGTAGCCCGTCGCGAGCACCACTCGGTCGGGGCTGATCACTGTGCCGTCGGACAGCCGGGTGCGGTCGACGACGTCGGTGTGCTCGTGCACGTGCAGCGGCGCGCGCTCGAGCCGCGGGGTGAGCCAGTGCTCGAGGGTCAGCCTGCCGACCTCCCAGAAGCGCCGGGCGATCGCGTCGCGCTCGGCCTGCTCGAGCGTGCGCCACCAGCCGTCGGTGGCGAGCGTCTGGTCGATCAGCGGGTCGACGAAGCGCCAGCTCACGCGCTCGAAGCGCGGCGCGGCGTGGCGGTGGACGACGTCGATGCGCCGCGCGCCGTGCTCGCCGAGCAGCGCGGCCCACTCGTAGGCGCTCTGGCGGCCGCCGACGATCAGGACGTCGGCGCCGGCGAGCTCGCCGAGGTCGACCAGGTCGCAGGTGTGCACGTCGTCGGGACCGGCCCACGCGGGCGTGTGCCTGAAGTGCGCGATGCCGGGAGCGGCGATCACGTGGCGGGCGCGGATCGTCTCGCCGCTTTCGAGCTCGGCCTCGAAGCCGGTCTTGAGCGTGGTCACTCGCTCGTCCTCGACGGTGATCTGGGCCTGCTGCGTGAACCAGTCGGCGTACTGAAGGAAGAGGCCCACCGGCAGCGGGTCAGGCGTCTCGCCGTGAAGCTGCAGGAAGCGCTCCAATGTCAGCTCGTACGCGGGGTCGAGGTGCCAGTCGGGGCCGGAGCGCAGGAACATGTCCGCGGGCATGTGCTCGCGCCAGAAGGACATGTGACGGCCGAGGACGCGGGTCTCGAGCCCTTTGTCGCGGGCGGCCTTGGCGGCGGCGAGGCCGTAGGGCCCGGCGCCGATGACGAGCACGTCAAGCAACGCGGATCAGGACGGCCTCGCCCTGGCCCCCACCGCCGCACAGCGTCGCGACGCCGAGTCCGCCCCCGCGGCGGCGCAGCTCGTAGGCCAGCGTGAGGATCAGCCGCAGGCCGGAGCCGGCGAGCGGATGGCCGAGGGCGACCGCGCCGCCGTTGACGTTGATGCGGTCGAGGTCGATCTCGAGCGCCTGCGCGGACGCCAGCACGACGCCCGCGAAGGCCTCGTTGATCTCCCACACGGCGATGTCCTTCGGCTTGAGGCCGTGCTTGGCCAGCAACTTGTTGGATGCCTCGGCCGGCCGCAGGTGCAGCGTCGAGTCCGGGCCGGCGACGACGGCGCGGCCGAGAACCTCGGCGAGCGGGTCGGTCGCGCGGTCCTTCGTGGTGACGATCGCCGCGGCGGCGCCGTCGGAGACCTGCGAGGCGTTGCCCGCGGTGATCGTCCCCTCGCGCGTGAAGGCGGGCGCGAGGCGCGCGAGCACGTCGACGGTGGTCTCCGGGCGCACGCCCTCGTCCAGCGCGAAGTCGCCGAGCGGCGCGATCTCCTCCGCCAGCCGCTCCGCGCCGGCCGCGGCGTTGGCATGCGACCGCGCCGCGAGGTCGTCCTGGGCCTCACGGCTGATCCCGAGCCGCGCGTTCTCGGCGTCCGACATCGCGCCCATCCCGGCGTCGGCGATCGAGCAGTAGAGGCCGTCGTGGACCATCACGTCGATCATCGGCGCGTCGCCCATGCGCAGCGGCGGGCGGGTCCGCAGCGCGTGCGGCGCGCGGGTCATCGAGTCAAAGCCGCCCACCAGCACGGTCGTCGCCTCCTCGGCGCGAAGCATCGCGGCGGCGAGGCCGACGGCGCTCATGCTCGCCAGGCACACATCGTTGAGCGTGATCCCGGGCACGGTGCGCTCCACCCCGCCCTCCAGCGCCGCCCGCCGCCCGGGGTTCTGCCCGTTGGCGGCCTGCAGCACGTTCCCGACCGCGACGTAGTCGGGCTCCATCCCCGTCCGCTCCAGCGCGGCACGCACGGCGTGCGCGCCGAGCGTCACCGCATCGACCTTCGAGAGCGCGCCGTTGAAGCGCCCGATCGGCGAGCGGGCACCACCGGCGATGACGACGGGGTCCACCCCGCGAGGCTACCGCGCGGCCAGGGCGGGCTCCTCCTGCGCCTCCTCGGGCGCGGCGCCGGAGCCGGAGGACTCGAAGTCCATGTCCGGGAGGATCCGGTCCAGCCACTTCGGCAGCCACCAGTTCCAGTTGCCCATCAGCTCCATCGTCGTGGGCACGAGGATCAGGCGCACGACCGTCGCGTCGAGGGCGATCGCAACGGCGAGGCCGACGCCGATCTCCTTGATCTGCGGAACGCCCGTGCCCGCGAAGATCGCGAACACGGCGACCATGATCAGCGCGGCGCTGGAGATCGTCTTCGCGCTCGCGGACAGGCCCTGCGCCACCGCTTGGCGATTGTCGCCGGTGGCCTGGTAGCGCTCCTTGATGCGGCTGAGCATGAAGACCTCGTAGTCCATCGAGAGCCCGAAGACGATCGCCAGCAGCAGCGCGGGCGTGATCGCCTGCACGTAGCCGAGGTGTTCGAAGCCGGTCCAGTCGAACCAGCCCCACTGGAAGACCATCACCAGCACGCCGTACGCCGCGGCGACCGAGAGCACGTTCATCAGCACGGCCTTGATCGGGAGGATCACCGACCGCAGGACGAGCAAGAGCACGACGAACGAGAGGACCATGACGAACACGGCGACCTTCCACAGCGAGCCGTTCACGAGCGCGGAGAAGTCCTGGTTCTGCGCCGCCGCACCGCCGACCACGGCGGTGGCGCCCGCCGGCAGCGGCGCGTCGCGCAGCCGATCGACGAGGGCGTAGGTCTCGGCGCTCTCCGGCGCCTTGGCCGGCACGATCGTGAAGAGCGTCCTGCGGCCGTCCTTGGAGGACAGCGGCGCCAAGACCTGGGCGACGTCCCGCTGCTGCTTGAGCGTCGCGCCGATCTGCGCCAGCTCGGCCGGGCTCGCGCCGGTGACCACGTACTGGATCGGGCCCATCGCACCCGCGCTGGTCGCCTGCGCGGCGAGGTCGAAGCCGACCCGGGTCTCGAAGTCCTTCGGGAACTGCGCGATCGCGGCGTTGTCGAGCTTGAGCGAGAGCGCCGGAGAGGCGATCAGCAACATCAGCACGGTCGCGCCGATCGCGAATGGCAGCGGGCGCTTCATCAGCGTCGCCGTCCAGCGCTCCCAGAAGCCCGGGCCGGTCTTGGCGACCCGGTTGCGCCGCAGCTTGCCGACGATCTTGCCCGGCTCGCTCACCCGCCGGCCGAGGATCGTGATCAGCGCCGGGAGCAACGACACCGCGGCCAGCACGGCGATCGCGACCACGACGATCGCGCCGATCGCCATCGAGCGCACGACCTTGGCGTCGATCAGGAACAGGCCCGAGAGCGCGACGATCACGGTCACGCCGGAGAAGACGACGGCCATGCCGGAGGTGCGCATCGCCGTCTCGCGCGCGGCCTCGTGGGTCAGCCCGGCCTTCAGCTCCTCGCGGTAGCGCGCCAGGATGAACAGGGAGTAGTCGACCGCCACCCCGATGCCGAGCATCGAAGCCATGTTGGTGACGAAGATCGACATCTCCATCGTCTGCGAGAGGAAGTAGACGACCGCGCCGGTGAGCGTCACCGAGACGACGCCGAGCGCCAGCGGGAGCGCGGCGGCCGCCAGCGAGCCGAACACGACCAGCAACACGATCAGGACGATCGGCAGGCCGATGAACTCGGCCTGCTCGAGGTCCTGCTTGGAGAGCTCCTGCATGCCCGCCCAGAGCGCGCCCTGGCCGACGAGGTGCAGCGGCACCGTCGCGTCCTTCTGGTCGTCGATGCCCAGGTTGAGCCGTATCTGGGCCGCGTCGTCGACGGCCTGGTCACGCGAGGCGGTGACCTTGAGGGGCATCACGACGATCGGCTGATCCTGCTCGCCCCGCGCCTTCAGATAGGCCGGGTAGTCGAGCTTGACGCCCTCGACGTCCTTGAACGCCTCGCGCCGCACCTCAGCCAGCGCGACGGCGAGCTCGCCGGCCTGCAGCTTGCGGTTGTCGAACACCACCGCCAGCGTCTCGGACTGCGCACCCGGGATGTCCTTGAGCTCCTCCGCGGCCAGCTGCGAACCCGAGCCCTTGTTCTCGAAACCACCACCCGTGAGGTTCTTCGTCTGCTGGGAGGCGAACGGCACGGCGACGACGAGGAGGCCGATCCAGATGCCGAGGACGAGACGCCGGCGGCGAGCCACGAGGCGCTCGAGCCGGTCCATGGCGGCTTGCATGTGCGTGTTGTACACCCCTCCTGACCCTTCGGGCTTGCATTTCTGAACGAACGGCCGGTAGAACACGCATCTCTGCACGCGAGCGAAGGAACCTGAGATGCAGTCCGCGACCGTTGCGGCCCCGCTGCCCCCGGCCGAGGTGCACTCCGTGCCCACCTCCGACGGCACGGCGGTTCGGCTCACCCGTTACAAGTTCGGGACCAAGGGTCCATTGATCCTCGCGCCCGGGTATGGGAACGCCGCCCGGGCGTTCGCCATCGACACTGTCCCGAAGAACTGGGTCCAGTACCTCGGCGAGCACGGCTATGACGTCTGGCTCCTGGATTACCGCGCCAGCCCGGACCTGCCGTCGAGCTTCACGCAGTTCACGGTCGACGACATCGCCATGCGCGACTGGCCGGCCGCGGTCGACACCGTCCGCCGCGAGACGGGGCAGGACGAGGTCCAGGCGATGGGGCACTGCGTGGGCGGGCTCTCGCTCTTCATGGCGGTCGGCGGCGGGATGCAGGGCCTGCGCTCGGCGACGTTCAGCTCGCTCGCTGGCCACCCGATCCCCACGCCGGGCAACCAGGCGCGCGCCTGGGCCCGCATGGCCACGATCTTCAAGACGCTGGGGATCAAGGGCCTCAACACCGACTACGACCCGACGGCGTGGGACGGCAAGCTGATCGAGCGGGTCATGAAGGTGGTCCCGTTCCGCCACGTCTACGACAACCCGGTCGCGCGGCGGATCTACTTCATCTACGGCGACGTGTTCGACTACGAGAACATCAACCAGCCGACGATGGAGCAGGCCGTGCCGAGCTTCTTCGGCAACGGCAACATCACGTTCTTCGAGCACATCTCACTGATGATCCGCGCCGGCGCCGCCCGCGACGCCCGCGGCCGCGACGCCTACCTCGCGAACCTCGACAACTTCAAGTTCCCGATCAACTTCATCACCGGCGAGCACAACAAGATGTTCGTCCCGAAGGGCTTGCAGCGCACCTATGACACGTTGCGGCGTGCCCATGGCCCGGGGAACTACACGCAGCACGTCATCTCCGACTACGCCCACCTGGACCTGTGGCTGGGCACCAATGCCGAACGCGACGTGTGGCCGACCGCCCTCGCCGAGCTGGAGAAGCACAACTAGATGAGCACGACCGCCGACGACTCCCCCGCCGCGGGCACGGGCCACAAGGGCCTGCAGGACCTCTTCAGCTACCCGCTGACCTCGGCCCTGCAGGACCGGCGCACCCGCCGCGTGGCCCAGGGCGTGTCCCTCGAGCACGGTGCACAGCCCTACAAGAGCTCGAACCAGCCGTCGCCGCTGACGCCGCTGGAGGAGGCGATCCTGATCGCCTCGACCAGCGTCACCGGCGCGGTCATGCACGACGGTCCGACCCAGAAGCCCGACGGCTCCGCCGAGCTCGGCACGATGTTCCTCGAGGTCGCCGGCCGCGCCGCCTCCAGCGCCGACAACGCGCAGGCGACGTCGTTCTTCATGATCAACGACGAGGGCGTGTGGCTGATCGAGCGCCCGCGCGGCCAGGCGGCGGTGGATCTCTTCACGCAGATCCCGCCGCGCTGGGAGGACCGGACGGAGGACGACTGGCTCTCCTTCGCGAACGCCGTCAAGCGCAAGGTCTACGACGGGCGCTTCGCGTTCCCGGAGAAGCAGTGGCCGTACTTCCTGGGCTGGAACGGCCAGATGACCAACGCGCCGGGCACCACGTGCTTCCTGCCGGTGGTCGACAACACGCGCCAGTACATCAACGTGATGCTGATCCTGCTGTCGGAGCCGCACGGCAAGGTCCCGCTGTTCATCGACGACTGGCAGCCGTTCCGGCCGTCGAACGCGATGGAGTGGGCCGCGTGGGCGGCGGCGAAGATCGGCCTCGTCGATCCGATCCCGTATCAGCCGATCGGCGGCCTCAAGCGCGCGCGGGGCGGCTTCGCGAGCGTCGACACGCCCGCCCCGATGGGCTCGATCACGACCGTGCGCACCGACTACGAGGCGCACTTCCTCTTCCAGAACCTGATGCTCACCGGCGAGGCGCTGCGGCTCGGCGGGTGGGTGCACGGCGCGCCGATGATCCCGCACGTGTGGGAGCGCGATCCCGCCAAGGGCATCCTCGGCCTCGGGTTCCGGCAGTACAGCGCCAAGACCTTCGACTCGCGCTGGAAGCGCTGGCCGCCGGTGCCGGCGTCGCAGCCGAACTACGTCGGCATCGACGGCGTGCTCGAGGGTCTGTGCCCGCCCTACGTGACCGACATGGACGCGGCCGTCGACCAGGTGCTCGAGGAGAAGTTCGGCCCGGGCGGGACCTACGCGGACGCGAAGGTGTTCGCGCAGGCCTACAAGGACGAGGCGACCGCGCAGACGTACATGAAGCACGCCGGCCACCCGCCGGCCGAGGCGATCGAGTACACGAAGGAGATCTGCCGCTACCTGGTGGAGACCTACGGGCGCTTCCCCGCGCACACCGACGCCTTCCACCTGCCCGGCATCTGGGTGCAGTTCTCGCACCCGGAGATCGAGTACTACGAGCAGTACGCGTCCGAGCGCCACATCAAGCGCCAGGCCGAAGGCCGGGAGATCTGGGACCGCAAATAGCTCCGCCCGCAGGCAATGAGCTCGGTCGCATGACCGGGCTCACCCTGTTCACCCCGATCCGCCGTCAGTGGCTGTGGCTGCTGAGGATCGGGCTCCCCGTCACGCGCCATCTGCCGTTCATGCGGCGCCACATCCTGCAGTTCGACTTCATCAAGTTCGTGCGCTGGACGGTCGTCGGACGCCTCGACGGCGAGTCGCTGCACTACCCGTACCTGTTCTTCGAGAGCAACTTCGACGGGCCGTGGCAGGACTACATCGACGCCTTCGCGTACGTGATCCCGCACGACATCCGCCTCACGTGGGGGCGCGGGCCGGGCTTTCCGGCGCCGCCGCCGTCGGAGCCGTTGAAGGCGTGGATCGCCTGCAATTCGATGGAGGGCGGGACCTACTACTGCGCGCATTCCGACGTGTCCACACGCGACGTGTTGAACGCGCTGGCGGTCCGCGAGCGCATCGAGGCGCTGCGGCGCGACGCCGAGCACCTGAGCCCGGAGGCCTTCAAGGCCGCGTGGGAGGCGTTCCTGTCGGATGCGCAGGCGCATCTCTGAGCGCGGGCATCGCGTCGGCGGCGCCTACGCGCTGACGACGTTCGCGCGCGTGCTGCCCGGCTGCGCCGATGAGCTGGAGGCGTATCTGGCGGCGCTGCCGCGCGGCGCCGAGAGCCCGTTCGCCCGCCTGCCGACATTGCACACCGCCCGCGTGCAGCTCTTCCGGCAGCTCGTCCACCAGGGACCGGAGCAGCGGCACACCGACGTGCTGCAAAATGCTCATCTGGTGTTCACGAGCACGATCGACGGCCCGCTGGATCCGTACCTCGACGCGCTGGCGTCGGTGGTGCCGGAGTGCGACGAGTGGTGGGGGCGCTGCGCCGGCTACCCCGGGCGGGCGGACACCGCGGCGTTCCGCGCCTACGTGCGTTCGCTCCAAGCGCGACCCGGGCTCTTTCAGTCGGCGATCCCGGAGGCCACGGTCGCCGACGTGCGCTCCGCGGTCGAGCTGCGCGAGCGCGTGATCGACTTCGCCGTCGAGGCGCAGGGTCTCGACGCCGCCGCGCTGCAGGCCCGGTTCCGCTCGACCTTCTGATGCCGCGGCGGCCAACGAACGTCCCCCGCCGAGCGGGTCAGGCGGCGCGCATCGATCTTGCGGACATCCAGGGCAACGTCCTGCGCGGGTACACGATGCCGGCCGCCGCCTACCTGTGGCTGCGCATCGTGGACGTCGAGCGCGCGTGCGCGCTGATGACGCGGATGCTGCCGCAGGTGATGACCGCGCAGCCCTGGACGTCGCGGCCGGAAGCGGCGATGAACGTCGCGTTCACGTTCGCCGGATTGTCCGCGCTGGGGCTCTCCGACCCGGTGCTGGCGTCCTTTCCGGAGGCGTTCCGCGAAGGGATGGCGGCGCGCGCCGAACGGTTGGGCGACCGCGGGCCGAGCGCGCCCTCGCAGTGGGAGTTCTCCGACGCGCACGTGCTCGTGACCGTGCACGCCGTCGACGCCGACCGGCTGCGGGCGGCGCTGGCCTCGATCCTGGCGGCGGACGTCGAGAACGGCGTCGAACTGGTGCACCTGCAGCGCGCCGAGTCGCTGCTCGGCGGCACCGACCACTTCGGCTTCTTCGACGGCATCGCGCAGCCGGCGGTCGCCGGCGCGGGCGTCGAGCCGCGGCCGGGCGACGGTCAGCCCGACGGCGCCGGCGGGTGGCGCGAGCTGGCCACCGGCGAGATCGTGCTCGGCTACGTCGACGAGGACGGCCGCGTGCCCGCCGCCCCGGCTCCCCCGTTCGACCGCAACGGCACGTTCGTCGTCTACCGCAAGCTGGCGATGGACACCGCCGCGTTTCGCCGCTATGTCGCCGGCGCCGGGTATCCGGGCGGCCCGCTCCAGCTCGCGGCGAAGATCGTCGGCCGCTGGCCGGACGGCACCCCGCTCGCGGTCTCCCCCGACCATCCAGACGCCGCCGTCGCCTCCGACCAGCGGCGGATCAACGACTTCGGCTACGCGGACGACCCGCTCGGTGAGCGCTGCCCGCTCGGCGCCCACATTCGCCGCGCGAACCCACGCGACGCGGAAGGCTTCTTCGGTGGCCGGCTCACCAACCGCCACCGGATCGTCCGGCGCGGCCGCCCCTACGGCCCACCGCTCCCGCCCGGCGTGCTGGAGGACGACGGGGTCGAGCGCGGCCTGATCTTCGTCTGCTTCCAGGCCGACCTCTGGCGCCAGTTCGAGACGATCCAGGCGCTCTGGATCGACGACGGCGACCCGTTCGGCCTCGGGCGCGACAAGGACTTCCTGGTCGGCGAGCCGCACGGCACGCAGGGCAAGATGACGATCCAAGGCCGCCCGCCCTTCTTCCTCAAACCCCAGCCACGCTTCGTCACGCTGCGCGGCGGCGACTACCTCTTCCAGCCGTCGATGACCGGCCTGCGCCACCTGGCGGAGCTCAGGCGGCGCGGTCGGTGACCGGGAGCTGACTTTCGTGGGCAGAGCGCGAGAAACTCGACGCTCGCGTCGCGAGCGCGAACCTGATCGAGCGACGTGCGACCCGAGCTACCGCCCCACGGCGACGGTGCGGTGGACCCGGCCCACCGTCACCGTCACCTTCTTCACCCCCGTCAAAGCGCGCGACTGCGCGCGTGAGAGCCGCAGCGTGACCTGCGCCGACTTGACGTTCGCGGCGATCCGGGTCGTGCGTCCGTGCACCCGCCAGCTGACGGTGAGCCGGCCGGCGCACCCACCCGCCGCGCAGCGCAGCGCGACGGTCAGCTGAGCACCCTTGCGCCGCGCCGAGCGGATCGACGTGACCCCGCGCGGCGCGGGCTTCCCGCGACCTCCGTCGAGCACGACGAGTGGCGCGGGCATCGGCGTCGGTGTCGCGGCCGGGACCGGCTCGTGCTGCGGGAGCGGATCGTCGTCGGCGACGTCCGCCGGCGCGGCCGCGACCCCCACGCCCGCGCTCACCACCGCCGTGCTCGCGCCCGCGGCATTGCTCGCCACGACCTCGCACACGAGCGTGTGGGTCGCGTCGCCGGCCGTCAGCGTGCGCTGCTCGCCCGCGCCGGCCGCGACGCCGTCGCGCAGCCAGCGCACCGCGAAGGCGGTCGGCGAGTTGCGCCAGACGCCCGGCTCGCACGTGACCGTCTGCCCCGCGACCGCCGTGCCGGTGATCTTCGGCGCACTGATGTTCGCCGGTGCGGCGACGTCGAACGTGAGCACGGCCAGCGAACCGATCTCGAACGCGCCCGACGCGCCGACCGTCAGGAGCTTGGTCCCGTAGCTCGCGAGGGCGGTCGGCTCGGCGAACTGCGGCAGGTCGGGGAGGAACGCGGGATCGACGGCGCCGGTGACGAGGTCCAGCGCCGCGAGCCCGTCGACCGTCGCGTCGCCCTCGACCGTGGCGCCGGCGACGATCAGCCGCCCGCCGTGGACGAGCAGCCCGTAGCCGGTGCGCAGCTTCGGCGCGAACCGCGGGTCGAGCGAACCGGTCGTCGCGTCGAAGGCGGCGACAACCGCGTGCGGGGTGCCGGCGACGGTCGTGAAGTCCCCGCCGGCGTAGAGCCGGTTGCCGGCCAGGACCAGGGAGCTGACGCCGGCTCCTGCGCTCGGCGCGTTGAAGGCCGCGCGCACGGCGCCGGTCGCTGCGGACACCTGCGCGAGCCCGGGCCGATCAACCCCGCCGACCCTGGTGAACGCACCCGCGAGCCAGACCGAGTCGCCGCGCGCGACGACGGCGCTCACACCGCCGGAGATGGTGGGCTTGAACGCGGGGTCGACCGCACCGGTCGCGGCATCCAGCGCCGCGACGCCGTCGGCGGGCTCGCCGCCGATGAAGCTCAGGGTCCCCGCGACGTAGATCCGGTCCCCGACCGCGGTCAGGCCGGACACGCCGCCCACGACCTGCAGCGAGTAGCTGCCGTCCGGAGCGCCGGTGCGGCCGTCGACGCGGCGCAGCCGGCCGGCGGTCTCGTCGAGGTAGTAGAGCCACCCGGCGGCCGCCGCCAGCTTCGTGCCGCGGGCCGCGCCCGCGTTGAAGTCCGGATCGAGCTTGCCGGTGGTGAGGTCGATCGCGCCGATCGCCCGCTCGACCCCGGCGATCTCGAAGACGCCGCCGACGAACGCGGCGCCGTCGCCCACGGCGAGCGCGGTCACGTCCGCGCCCTCGCCGTAGAAGCCCTGCACCGCCGGCCGCCAGCGCGAGTCGAACGCGCCCGTCGCACCGTCGAAGCGCGAGACCTCGAGATCGCCGCCGGTCGTGCGGGCATAGATCTGACCGTCGGAATACGCCATCGGTGTTCCACCGGGCGAGGGCGCGCTCACGAAGCCGGTCGGCGCGGCGAAGCCCGTGTCCAACGCGCCGGTGGCCGCATCGACGGCGCCGAGGCGCATGCTGTTGTCCGGCTGGCCGAGCAGCACGTTCTGGCTGGCGACGTAGAGCCGCCCGCCGCCCAACGCGATGCCGCCGATGCGCGTCGGGTTGTTGCCGCGGAACGCCGGGACGAACGCCGTGTCGACGCTGCCATCGGTGTGCAGCAGAGCGAGGCCCTGGCGCGCGGTGCCGGAGACCGCGGTGAAGCGCCCGCCGAGGTAGAGGCCGTCGGAACCGAGCGCGAGCACGTCGCCCGCCGCGGCCGAGCCGGTGAGTTGCGGCGTCCAGCCGGCATCGACCTCGCCGCTCGCGGCGCTCACCCGCCCGACGCCGGCGTGCGCGCCCGCTCCGAGCGTCGCAAAGCTGCCCGCGGCATAGACGAAGCCGCCGCCGGCGACCAGGGCGGTCACCGGCCCATCGGGCTGGGCCGCGCCGGCCCAGGCCGCCACGGGCGCCCCGGTCGACGCGTCCAGGGCGGTCAAGCCGAACGCGCCGGCGACAAACACCCGCCCACCGTCCACCGCGAGCGCGGTGACCGGCCCGTCGAGCGCCGGGGCGAAGGCCGGATCGACCGTCCCGTCGGCGCGCAGATGCGCGAGGTTCTCACCGCCGAGAAAGAAGCCGCCGGAGCCGTCCGGCACGGCCTCGCTGACCGTTCCCTCGACCGCGGGCGCCTGACCCACCGGCACCCCGGTCCCTGTAGTGAACAGCGCGGCGCCGCGGGATGCCCGCGCCCAGACCGCGCGGCCGCCGAACGCGTCGAGCCCGGTCACGTAGAGCCGGTCGCCGTCACGCACGCCGACGTCTGGGCGGAAGACGGGCACGAGGCCGTCGAGCTCGTGGATCGGCGCCGGCGCGGGCAGCCCGGTCGCCGCTCCCGGCTCGACCTGCGTGCGCGGGAAGCGCCGCCCGGAGTCAGACAGCTCGCCCCAGCGGTTCAGCGTCCACACGCGGCCGACGCCGTCGACGGACAGCCGCGGGTCGACGCCGTCCCCCGCGAGGCGCGCCAGCTGGCCGGCGTCGATCGTCGCGACCTTCGTGCCGTCCGGCACGCCCGCGACCTTGGCGAGCCGCAACCGGCCCACATTGCCGGCCGCGATGTCGAGGAACAGCAGATCGCCGTCCGGCGTCAGCGCCACGTCGGCCGGCATGTCCTCGCCCACGTCGCGCGTGAGCGTGCGGACCGCGCCGCTGGTGACGTCGAGCGCGTAGATGCGGCCGGTGCCGGTCGGCCGGGTCGTGTCGCGGTCCTGGTCCCAGGCGGAGACATAGACCGTCCTGCCGTCCGGGCTCGCCACGACGCCGGCATAGATCGCCCAGGGGCCGGCGGGATCGGGAAGCGCGACCGGCTTCGCCGCACCGCTGCGGCTGACGCGCCAGAGCTGGCTCGGCTGGCCGCCCTTCACGACCCACGATCCGCCGGTCAGCGCGTCGTACGTCGCGTCGAGCGAGAAGCCGTCGGCGAAGACCGGGTCGCCGTTGAGCGTGACGGAGCGCATCGTGGTGCCGCGTGCCTCGCCGAGGTCCGCGCCCGCTGTCGGATCGACCGACGCGAGGCGAACCGTCTCGTCGGCGGTCGCGATCGTGAAGCTGCCGTCGGGGCCGGTGCCGAGCGCCTGCGTGCCGTGGAAGTACGCGCCGGGGACGCGCACCTGGCGATGCGGGCCCGGAGCCGAGTCGCGCGGGCGCAGCTGGTAGATCGACCAGCCGCCGGGGCCGGCGTTGGCGTCAGGCGAGATCGCCAGGCGCCGCTGCGGCACCAGGATGACGCCTTCGGGCTCCGGGCCGCCGGAGGTCACGGACTGGCGCAGCACCGGGGCCGCCGGGTCGGTGATGTCGTAGAACTGGACGGCGAACCCGCGCTCGGAGCCGACGATCGCCCAGTCGACCCCGTCGATCGTGGCGATGTCGACGCCCTCGGGCTCGGAGCCCTTGCTGCGGAAGCTCGGGTACTGCCCGCGCTCGGCGAGGCCCTTGTCGAAGCCGTTGCCCGAGTCCCACGTGACGTTGCCGTCGCGGTCGTACACGGTGACCGAACGACCGCCGTCGCCGCCCTCGCCCTCGTTGGCGGCGAGGAAGTGCCGGCCGTCGCGCGTCCACGCGACCTCGTCGGGCTCGCGCGGCGCGCTGAAGGGCACGTCGAACGCGGTGTCGGTCCCGCTGCCGAGCGTCAGCTGGTCGGTGTCGCCGGCGCCGAACGTGCGGGTGATGCGCGCGTGCGGGATGTCGAGCACCGCGTAGCCGTTGTTCTCCTGCAGGCTCACGATCGCGGTGTTGTCCGCCGCGATGTCGACGAACTCCGGCTGCGGGTCGGTGTTGGTGGCGAACGTCGCGTCGAGCACGACCGGCACGTTCTCCTGCGTCCACGTGGCCGGCGCGCCGGAGAGCGTGAAGATCACCAGCGAGCCGGGCGTCGCGCGGTCGCTCTCGTTCTCGATCGCCACGACGGCGTAGTGGCCGTCCGGGGAGATGGCGACGCCGTCGGGTCCTTCCGGCAGCGTGAAGGCGCGGATGCGCGCGTGCGTCGCCATGTCGTAGACCGCGAGGAAGGAGCCCGTCGAGCCCGCGCGCTTGGCGGTCACCAGCAGGTACTTGGCGTCCGGCGTGACGTTGACGGAGGTGATGTAGCCGCCGGGCGTCTCGCGTTCGGTCAGCTTCGGCTTCGTCGGGTCGGTGATGTCGATCCACGCGAACCCGGCCTCGCCGAACGTGGTCACGAGCGTGTTGCCGTCGGGGCTCGTGTCCACGATCTCGGGCACGAAGCTCGAGCCGCCCTCGATCTCGGCGGGGCGCTCTAGGAACCCGACGCGCTCCCAGCGCCCGGGGTCGGGCGCCGCGGCCGCGGGCACCGCGAGGGCGAAGAAGCAGGCGATCCAGAGTGCGACGAGACGCATGACGACGGGTCCTTCCGACCGAGGCAGAGGCTGGCCCGCCGCACATGGACCGGCCGGATCGGCACTCTGGACGCGGCCGCCGCCGCCCACAACCCCGCTTTACGGGATCGCCACAGGTGTGAACGCTTCAGGCGCGGCCAGCTCGATCGCCTCGGCGACGGTCAGCCCGCGCCCGCGGGAGGCGAGGCGCTCCCACTCCGGCGCGCCGACCCGTTCCCGCAGCGGTGCGAGGTACTTCGCGTCGATGGCGTCGTAGATCGGCTGCTCGCTCGGGGCGACCGGGCGGTCGGTGTGCTCCCACGCCGCCGCGTCGAGCGCGGCGGCGAGCTCGGGCCGGCCTTCCAGCGCGGCGAGCGCGGAGAAGCCGAGGAAGCTCTCGAAGTAGAACGTCACGAAGGCGTTCGCCGAGGCGACGTGCAGCTGCGCGCTGAACGCCTCACGAGCCTCGTCGTAGCGGTCGCTGACCAGCGCGTTGAGCGCGGCGTTGCCCTGGACGAGCGCTTCCAGGTACGGGCTGCGGACCTCGTGCGCGGCCGTCAGCGCCTCGGCGAACAGGCGGCGCGCGTGCTGGTGCTCCCCCGACAGGGTCGCGTAGAACCCGACCGTCGAGAGGGCGCCGGGAATCCGGCTGATGGCGCCGCCGCGACGGAGCGCCGCGACGCCCTCGTCGAGCAGCGGCAGGGCGTCCTCGATCCGCACGGTGGCGATCGCCATGTGGGTCAGCGCGAAGCCCGCGAGCGTCTCGTCGCCGGCTGCCCGCGCGTGCTCGAGCGCCTCGCGGGCATCCGCGAAGGCGGCGTCGCGATCGTCCGCCATGCCGTGCGAGTTGCTGAGGCGCAGCAGCGCCTGGGCGATGCCCTCCTCGTCGCCGAGCGCGCGGTAGGTCTGCAGCGCCAGTGTCGCCTCGGCGAGCGCCTCCGGCGCGTCGGGATGCATCCGCCGCGCCCACCCGAGCCGCGCCCGCGCGATGTCCTCGGGGGTGCCGTGTGGCGGCGCCGCCAGCACCCACTCGTACGCTGCGCGCGCCTCGGCTTCGGCGCTCACCACCCACCAGTAGGTGTCCAGCGCGCCGGCCAGTCTGACGCCGTCCGCGCTCGCGCCGGCCGCCGCGAGAGCGAGCCGGAAGTTGTCGCGCTCACGGTGGACCTCGTCGAAGGAGTCCGAGGCTCGTCCGCGCCCCCACAGCTCGCGGCGCGTGCGTTCGAGCAGGGCGACGTAGTGCTCGAAATGCCGTTTGCGGACGGCTCCCGCGTCGTCGCGGCTGTCGAGCCGCGCCGCCGCGTATTGCCGCACCGGTTCGAGCATCGCCAGCCGCCCGCGAGACGCGGTGAGGAGGCTCTTGTCGACGAGCGCGTCGAGGACCGGGAGGTCGGCGAGGGTGATCGCCTCGGCGGCGGCCAGGTCGCAGCTCCCCGCGACCGCGCCCAGCGCCGTGAAGGCGTCGCGCTCCTGCGCCGAGAGCAGGTCATAGCTCCAATCCAGCGTGGCGCGGACGGTGCGCTGGCGGGCGGGCGCGTCCGACGGGCCGGGGCCGAGCAGGGAGAGCGCGTCGCCCAACCGCGCCACCAGGCCGGCCGGGTCGAGGACGCCGAGGCGCCCGGCGGCGAGCTCGATCGCCAGGGGGAGGCCGCCGAGGCGCGCGCAGAGATCGGCGACCGCCGCGTCGTCGGCCTCGGTGAGGGCGATGCCGCGCGCGCGGGCACGGCTCTCGAACAGCCGGATCGCGGCGGGCAGCTCGAGCGCGCCGACCGGGAAGCGATGCTCCGCGCTGAGGCCGAGCGGCTGGCGGCTCGTGGCGAGGATGGTCAGCCGCGGCGCGCGCTCCAGCAGGCCGGCGATGACCGGCGCAGCGTCCGGGAGGTGCTCGAGATTGTCGAGGACGACGCGTGTCTCGGACGCGGCGAGCGCGCGGTGCAGCGCCTCCTCGGCCGGCTCGCCGGGGACGCGGGCGATGTCGAGCGCGTCGGCGATGGCGGGCGCGACCTGCTGTGCGCCGCCGACGGACGCGAGCGAGACGAAGCGGGCGTCCAGCGCCCGCGCGAGCTCGACCGCGAGCCGCGTCTTGCCCACCCCGCCCGGGCCGGTGAGCGTGAGCAGGCGGATGCCGTCGGTGTGCAACAGCTCCGCGATCCGGCGCAGGTCGAGCTCGCGTCCGAAGGTCGGCGTCGGCGAGGCGGGAAGCGCCTGGCTGCGGCTCGGGACCTGGTGGGTGAGGATCGCCTGCTCGAGCTCGCGCAGCTCGCCGCCGGGCTCCAGGCCCAGCTCGTCCGCGAGGCGCTCGCGCAGGTCGCGGTAGGTCGCGAGCGCCTCGGTGTGGCGGCCGAGCCGGTAGAGCGCGAGCATCTGCTGGCCGCGCAGGCGCTCGCGGAGCGGGTGCTCGGCGACGAGCGCTTCGAGCTCGCTCGCGACGTCCGCGTGATGCCCGAGCTCGAGCTCGGCCTCGACGCGGTCCTCGAGCGCCTGGACCCGCATCTCCTCCAGACGGCGGACCTCAGGCTGCGCGAACGACTCGTCGCCGATGTCGGCGAGCGCCGGCCCGCGCCAGAGGGCGAGCACGTGTTCCAGCAGCTTGGAAGCCTCGGCCGCCTGTCCGGCGCCGAGCAGCTCCCGCGCCTCCTCCGCGCCGTGGGCGAAGCACTCCGCGTCGAGCTCCCCGGGCTCCACCACGAGCCGGTAGCCCCGCGCCTCCGTCTTGAGGCGATCCGCGAGCGGGCCGAGGTCGCGGCGCGCCCGCGAGACGGTCACCTGCAGGGCGTTGGGGCTGAGGGGCGGACCGTCGCCACGGAGCGCCTCGATCAGCCAGTCCGAGCTCAGCGGCGCGCCGGCACGCAGCAGCAGCGCGGCGAGCAGGGCCCGCCGGCGCGCGCCGGACACGGCCAGCGAGCGTCCGTCATGGCGGATCTCAAGACGCCCCAGGATGAGGAATTCGACCGCCACCGCTCCCCTGTCAGCCTATCCGGCAGGCGGGTGTCAGGACGGTGAAAGCGCGCTGTCAGCGGTGCCGCGCAAGCTCGGCGCCATGACTTCCCTCCTGACCGTCCACCTCGCCCAAGCCATCGACGCCGAGCGCCGCCGCCGCAGCCTCCGTCGCTGAGCGTCAGTTCGGCGCGTGGACCCCGTCCGCGTCGAAGCTCTTGTTGCGTCCGAACACCTGCCCGCTCGTCTTCTGGCCCGGGTTCCCGGTGCTGGAGACGAGCTGGCAGACCCCTCCGGCAAACGGCGTCGTGGAAGCGTTGCCGCCGTACGGATCGGTCCAGTAGCGCCGGTTCCCGCCCGTGTTGGTCACCGTCGTGCCCGCGAGATAGAGGTCCCGGCGGGTGCCGTCGAACGGCGAGCGCGGGTCGTCGAAGGCGGTGACGCCGAGCAGGTTCGCGTTCGTGCAGTCGACGCCGTCCGCCCGGTCGCCGTCGGCGGCCGTCTCGCGGCACAGCGGCAGCGTGCGCGAGATCGAGTTGTCGGCGTTGGCGTAGCGGCTTGGGTTGAAGACGCCGAACCCGGAGTCGAAGCGGGCCAGCGTGTCGCCCTGCGCGGTCGTGAGCGTGTTGGCCGACGTCCACTTCTCGTACAGCGCCCAGACCGAGGTCGTGCGTCCGGCGGGGACGAGCACGTTGCGCTCGACGCAGGTCCGGTCCGGGATCAGCCGCTCGCCGTCGCCGTCCGGATAGCCGTTGTCCGTTGTCTGGATGCGGGTGGCGGGGTCGCACGAGCGCTCGTATTGGCCCGGGTCGCCGAAGCGGCTGAGCGTGGTCGAGATCAGCTCTGTGCCGTCTGTGCAGCGCGTCGCGTACAGCAGCTCGTGCGCGTTGTTGGACAGCGCGTCGGGTGAGTGGCTGCCCTGATGGACGACCGTGAGGTAGTCGCACGTGACGCCGAGCGCGCCGCCGTCCTCCCCGAGCAACTGGACGTCGTTGGCGACGTCGACCTTGTAGCCGACGTGGTCCTCGCTGCGCTTCGCCGTCCCGGGGTGCTGGTCGGCCCACGCGTTCAGGGCCTCCGCGGCGAGCCCGAACGGGATCCCTGCGAACGGCTCGTAGCCGGCGGCGGCCAGGTGCTCGCTCGTCCATTGCGCGATGTCGGAGGTGCGCGGATCGTCGCCGTGCTCGTGGCCGAACGTGCAGGGCTTGCCCGTCGCCGGGTTGGTGATCGTGGGCGGGTGCCAGGTGGGGTAGCGCTTGCCGTCCGGGCCGATGACGCTGAAGCGATCGTGCAGCGCGGCGGGGCACGTGTCATAGGCGGTGGGAACCCAGGCTCGGGTGGTCGAGGCGACCGAGGCGGGTACGGGCGGCAGCACCTCCGGCAGGCCGTCGCCGGGCGTGACCGTCGGCGTCGGGGTCGGTGTCGGTGTCGCGGTGGGCTCAGGCGTGGCGAACGGTGCGGGAGCCGGGAACGGCGCGGGCACGACCGGCCTGCCCGTCACGCGGATCACGATCGCCCCGCGGTAGCGCCCCCCGTCGCGAGCGGTCAGCCCGTAGCGGACCACGTCCCGCCCCACCGTCTTCGCCGTGTAGACCACCCGCCCGGTCTTCGCCGTGAGCTTGCCCAGCGACCCGCGCGCCGGCTTCACCGCGATCGTCGTCGCCTTGCGCCCGCGGCTGCCGGCGACCCGGTCGCGCGAACCGACGCGGCAGTCCAGCTTCAGCGTCGCGCTCGCCCCGGCCACGACGCTGACCGTGGTCGTCCGGCACGCGGTTTCGCGCGCGGCGAGCGCGGCGCCGGGCGCGAAGAAGCCCGCCAGAACGAGCGCCACGAGCGCGAGGCCCGTGCGGCGCGCGCGACGAATCGCGCCGACCTGCGGCGCGAACGTCAAGTTGATCGTGCTGTACACGATCAACCTTGCTCTCGCCGGGCTCGATGACGACGAGGTGTCGCCGCCGCCCGCATGCATACCACGCGTATACCGGGGTCTGACCCCGGTATACGCGGTGTGTACGACTTGGATGCAAGGGGTCATCGCTTCGGTTCTCGGACGGTGACGAGCAGGGCGCGGGTGGTCGTGGTGCCGTCGATCGTCACGGCGAGGGTGAGCCTTGCCTGCAGGCGGGTGTGGCGGGTGAGGGAGCGGCGCTGGGCCGCTGTGAGCGTCACGCGCAGCGCGGCGGTCTTGCCCGGCGCGGCGGTGAACGACGCGGTGCGGCGGACGCCGGCCAGCGTGAAGGTCACCCGGCCCGGGCACGCGACAGCGATGCCGGCGCAGCGGACCGTCAGCGCCACGCGGCCGTGGGCGTCGGCCGCGAGCCTGCGGGATGCGAGCGCCGGGACCGGCTTGGCCGCCGGGGGAGCCGGGGTCGGAGCGGGCGAGGCGAACGGCGCCGGGGTGGCGGTCGGCTCGGGGATCGCCGTGGCGGTCGGGGTCGGCGTGGCCGTGGCGGTCGGAGTGGGCGTCGGCGTCGGCGCCGCCGGGACCGGGCCTGGCACCAGCGCCACCGTCACCTCACCGGTCTTCGTGCGCCCGTAGCGGAACGCGAAGTCGGCGCCGATCGCGAGATCGTCGGTGCCGTTGCCGTCGACGTCGCCGACATTGGCGATCTGGCGGCCGAAGCGCTCGCCCGCGCTCACGCCCGACAGCGACGTGCCCTGGGCGGCGGTGAGCGTCGCGAGCGACACGTAGCGCGTCGTGTCGGAGAGGTTCGCCGGCACGAGTGCCGACACGCCGCCGTCGTTGTTGGCCGGGAGCGTCGTCGGGTCCTTGACGCCGAACACGACCCACGAGCGACCGTTCCCGAGCGCGTAGCCGCCGACGAGGACGTCGCCGACGCCGTCGCGGTTCACGTCGCCCGCGGGCGCCACGCCGTAGCCCGTCGAGGAGCCCGGCGCGCCGAGGATGCGGTAGCCGCGCGTGCCCAGCGCGGCCGTGTCGAGCACCGTGTCCGCCGCGTCGGGCGCCGTCTCGCGCGGCGCCCCGGCGCCGGCCGTGTCGCGCGCGGTTCCCGCGGGATCGGCTTTCGCGCCGTACACGACGTACGCCGCGTCGCTGTTGGCCGCCGCCGTCGAGTCCGCGCCGATCACCAGGTCGTCCGCGCCGTCGCCGTTGACGTCGCCCGCGCTCGCGACGCCGATGCCGAGGCGATGCCCGGCGAACGCGCCACCGACCGCGAACAGCGACGAGGACGGCGTCGCGAGGTCGACGACGCCGCGCGTGCTGCCGCTCACCGCGAAGACCTCGCCCGAGGCCGTCGAGCGCCCCGCGTAGACCGCCGTGTACACGCCGACGGCGACGTCCGGCGTGCCGTCGCCGTTGACGTCACCCGCCGGGGTCACGATCGACAACTGCCCGGGCGCCGGGCCCAGGATCGTCGTCAGCGTGGCGGTGCTCGCGTCCTGCGCGCTGGTCGTCGCCTTGCCGGGGAGCACGTAGATCCGCCCGTTGTTCGTCCGCGGCGGGACGGTCTCCGGGCTGTCCGCGACGTTGGACATCACCGCGACGTCGTCGTAGCCGTCGCCGTTGACGTCGCCGAGCCCCGCCACCTGGTAGCCGAAGTGGTCGTACTCCACCCCGTTCGGCGCGACGATCCGGTACCCGCGCGTGCCGAGCAGGCCGAGGTCGAGCGGGCCGGCGGCCGGCAGGTCCTTCGCGCCGAAGACCACGTAGGCGTCGCCGCGCACCGCCGCGGTGCCGGACGGCCGGCCGTCGTACTCATACGCCCAGGCGCCGACCACCAGGTCGTCGATGCCGTCGCCGTTGACGTCGCCCCCGCACGCCACGCCGGTGCCCGTCTGGGCCCCTTCCTTCTCGCCCTCGATCCGGATCGTCTTGCCGGACACGGGCGCCGCCAGGTCGGACGAACCGAAGCGCGGGCCGCCGAAGGTCACGTACGCCGCGCCCTCCCACGAGAGCGTGGCCGGCGTCACCGACCACTGCGAGGCGCCCGCGATGACGTCGTCGTACCCGTCGCCGTTGAGGTCGCACGCGGCACCGTTGGTGAGGGCGCCGCCGAGGGCGTCGCCGCCATCGCCGACGAGGCGGGCGAGCGGCTGCTCCTCGAGCGCGAACGGCGAGGCGAACGGGTCGGTGTCCGTGCCGCCCAGGCCCGGGCCGCGACCGGTGACACGGGCCACGACGGGCGGGCCGGGGACGTTGGTCACCGGCAGCTCCAGGCGCGCGTTGCGCCAACCGAGCTCATCGGCCGCGAACCGCACACCCACCGTGCACGTCGCCGACGGAGCGACCGTCGCGCGCGAGCAGCCGTCGGCCACGATCGCGAACCCGGCGCCGACCAGGCGCGCCGCGCCCAGGCGCAGCGCCTCGTTGCCCGGGTTGCGCAGCGTGAACGTCGCCTGCCCGTCGCTCGTGTCGGCGACCACGGGCGAGAGCGCGGCGGCGGCCTCGGTGCCCATGCCGGCCAGCCCGAAGAGACCGGTCGGCGTGAAGCCCGCGATCGTCATGACACCCGTCTTCGGCCCCGCAACGGTCGGCGTGAACGTGAAGTCGACGTCGCACGACGCGCCGGCGGCGAGCGTCTTGGTGCCGCACCCGTCGGTGCCCTTGACGAAGCCCGCCGGGGCCGAGATCGCGCCCAGCGGGAATTCCTCCGCACCCGCGTTGGTCAGATGCAGCGTGCGCTTGACCGGGGTCGCGCCGACGTGGATGTCGCCGAAGTCCGTCAGCGCGCCCGTCAGGTTGCGCCCGAAGCCGGTGATCGCGCCGGTCGTGAACGCCGGCCCGTTCGTGACGGTCGTCAACACGGCTGACTTCGCGCCCGTGGAGGTCGGCCGGAACCCGGTCACCACGGTGCACGTCTCGTTGAGGGCAAGCGGGTTGGCCTGCCCGCGGGTCGCGCACGTCCCGCTGACCGCGAACTGCGACGCGTCCGCGCCGCTCAGCACGCTCGACACCACCCAGACCGGATCGGTGCCCGTGTTCCTCAGCGTCCACGTCTTGCTCGTCGGGGCGCTCGGCAGGTTGATCTGCGCGTCCCCGGCGGGGTAGGCGCCGGATGGGCCGGTGGCGGTCGGGTCCGCGAACGCGGGAGCCGCGAGGAGCAGCGAGCTCGCCACCGCGGCGAGGAATGCCTGGACGCGCAAGAGGGGGCCTTGCCTTTCAAAGGTCACCCCGCCCCTGTCAAATGACAGGGGCGGTTGATGTAAAGGCGCCTTTACACTAGCGGCCCCCGATGCTCTACGGCGTCGTGGTTGACAGCGTGAACGTCAACGTCTTCGCGTACGCCCCCGTGCGCAGCGCGTCCGTCGCCCCCACGTGCTGCTTGAACGCGATCGTCACCGGGTCATTCGACACCGGCGCCGTCCATGCCGCCTTCGAGAACGACACCTCCAGCGGCGACGGCAACGCGAACGTGCCGTTCGTCAGGTGGCCGGGATCGCTCACCGTCAGCGCGGCATCACCGGCGGTCGAGATGACGTTCGCGGAGGTCTGCCCCGTGTAGTCCTTCGCCACTCCCGGCGTGAACGCGCCGAACGAGGCCGGAGCGCCCAACGTCAGAGAGAGCGTCGCCGGCACCGACCCGCCGACCGTGCCACCGGCCTCCGTGACGACCTTCAACGGCGGCGCCGTCGTCGGCGCCTGATGGCCCTTGCCGTCCTTGGTCGCCAGCTGCTCGAACGCGTACGCCATCCCCACGAGCTTGTCGTCGTCCCACGCCCGCCCGAGCAGCTGCAGGTTGATCGGCTGCCCGTGATCGTTGACCCCCGCCGGGAAGACGACCGTCGGGATGCCCGGGCCGGCCCCCGGCGTGTCGCGGCGGCCGAAGCTCGCCTTGCCGCCACCGCCGTCGTTGAGCGTGATGTCCGAAAGCAGGCCCGGGTACACGACCGCGTCGACCCCGAGGTGATCGGCGCCGGCGGTGTCCAGCCAGGTCTTCGAGTTCGCCTTGTACTGGAGGCGGTAGTTGCGGCGGGCGGTGAGCTCGTCGGCCGTCATCCGCGGAGCGGGCGCGACGGCGCACGCCGAAGCGTCCTGCCGCGTGTACCAGACCTTCTTCTGCGAGCAGCTGACGTCGACCGCGTTGCGGATGGCAAAGCCCTGCTCTGCCAGCTCCGGGTGCGCGTCGATGTACTGCATCCAACCTTCCTGCGACGTGTTGCCGCTCGGGTTGACCGACGGCGCGGTCGGCGTGTTCGCCCCGCCCACCGTCGAGCCCATCTCGACGATCGTGGCGCCCGCGTCGGTCAGGTACTTCAGCGCCGCCTTCGACGCATCAGTCGTTCCGGTGGTGCCGAACGGGTCCTCCCACACCGACGGGATGTAGCCGATCCGCTTGCCGCGCAGCGCGTTCGGGTCGAGCGTCGAGCGCCAGTCGGCGGGCCGCTCGGCGTCCGCGGGCGCCGTCGTCGGATCGGCCGGATCGGTGCCCGTGACGACGTTGAGCATGTCAGCGAGATCGCTGACGGAGCGGGTCATGACGCCGCCGAAGTCCGTCAACCACGACAGCGGCATGATCCCGCTCCCGCTCTCCAGGCCGTCCGTTCCGCGCAGCGTGACCAGCGAAGCGCCGGACGCGGGGCCGTAGAGCGAGTCACCCGTCTGCGAGCCCAAGGCTCCACCTGCCAACGACGCGGCCACCGCCGTCGCCGACCCACCGCTCGACGCGATCGCCGACTTCGACGGCGCGAACGCGTTCCACACCTGACCCCACGGATCGTTGGAGTAGTTGCCCGAGGTCGCGTACTCCTCGAGCGCGGCCTTGCCGATGATCACCGCGCCCGCCTCGCGCAGCTTGGCGACCTGGAAGGCGTCGGCCTTCGGGCGGAAGCCGGCGAACGTCAGGCTGCCGTTCGTCGTCGCCATGTCCTTGGTGTCGTAGAGGTTCTTGATCGCGATCGGGATGCCGAGGACGGGCGACTTCTTGCCCGCCGCCCGCGCCACGTCGGCGGCCTTGGCCTGCGCCATGGCGTCCGAGGCGACGATCTCGTAGGCGTTGAAGCCGAACTGGCCCTGGTCGTAGACCTTGATCCGGTCCAGGTACGCCTGGGTGATCGCCTGCGAGGTGGTCAGGCCGGACTCCATGTCGGCCCGCATCTGCCCGATCGTCTTCTCGACCACGTCGTAGCCCGAGGTCGTCACCGGCTTCACGGGCTCGGGCGTGGCGACCGGCGGGATCGTCGCCGATCCGGTGCACGTCAGCCCGCTGAAGTTCTGGACGCTGCAGACCTCGGCGGGGCTGAGCCCGGCGAGGTCCGGCGTCGTCGCCAGCGTCGACGCCGTGGCCTCGACCTTCAGGCGCTCGGCGTCCGACGTCGTCGCCATCACCCGCTGGCCGAGGACCACGTAGTGCAGCAGCGACTTCACCTCGCCCGGCGCCAGCGTGAGCGTGTTGATGTAGGCCTGGAAGTTGCCCTCGTGGCCGCCGTAGGCGAGCGGGTTGTCGAACGTGTTGTAGAGCCAGTTGCCGGTGAAGGTCATCGCCCCGCCGAACGGTGCCGGCGTGCCGGTGACCGTCGCCTGCGGGCCGCCGACCAACGTGGTGCCCGAGAGCGGCGTCGCGACCTCCGCCCACGCGTCGGTGGCGCTCACCGTCGCGTCGCCGGAGGAGCTCTTGACCATCGCGCTCGAGTTGGCCCCCGAGGCCGAGTAGCCCGTCTGTCCGCCGAACGCGACCTTAACCGTGATCGGCGCGCCCGTCGTGTTGCGGAACGTGTCCAGCCAGCGCGACCAGCTCGCCTGCCCGGCCGGCACGTCCTTCTTCACGTACACGCTGCGCGTGATCGCGACGCCGCCGAGCGGCACCGCCTGCGTGGTCGTGAAGCGATCCGTCCCGTCGAACGTCAGCCCGAACCCCCGCATCAACTCGCCGTTGAACCGCGGCGCGGGGGTGCTCGACACCCACACCTTGATCCCGCCGTAGCCGTTGATCGTGGTGCTGTAGGCGGGATTCTGCCCCGCGCCGACCTGCGTGGCGCGGATGCTCCCGGTGTCGACGCGCGGCGGCGCGACGTCCTGGAAACCCCAGAACGTGCCGTTGCTGTCGGAGACGTAGTTGAACGCGGACCCCGTGCCGGCCGCAACCAGGCCAACCGAGGTCGTCACGGCCGCAACCGCGACCGCCCGGACGAGAAGTCGTGACATGACGAGCGTCATCCAACCGGCTTTGCCACGACCCCGAAACCGCCCACCGGTCGAAGCCGTCTCGACCGGTGGGCGTTGAGATCAGCCCACGCCCGGCGAGGGTGCGTACTCGCCGAGGAAGTCGGGCCCGACGATCTTCTGCCGCACCGCCTCCTCACCCACGTAACACGTCCACGTCCGGCCGTCCGCGCTCTCCGAGCGGCACCCGCCGTTGACGTGCTTGGACGCGTCCACCGTCGGCTCGACCGTGCCCTTCAAGGAGCCGTCGATCTCGGACTTGAAGTCACCCTTGATCGTGCACGTGTACTCCACCCCGTCACGCACGACCTCGCAGGTCGGCGTCGTGCCGACGAGGAACCTCGTGCCGGCGGGCATCGAGCGCGCGACGTCCTCGGTGCTGAGCAGGTTCGCCGCGAGCGCCCCGCCCGGCAGCAGGACCGCGAGCGCGGCCGCGCCGCCGATGATCCGGCGGCGGCGGACCCGGCGGGACCGCAGGTCGCCACGCGCGGCGCGCTCGAGCTCGTCGCCGATTGAAGACAGGCGGGCGGTCATCGGGTCCTCTCCTTGCGCAGGGCGGCCAGGCCGCGGTGAACACGGACGCGCGCGGCGCCCGGGGTGGTGCCGAGCTCGCGCGCGATCTCGTCGTAGTCCTTCTCGTCGACCACGCGCATCCGCACGGCCTCCGGCACCAGCTCGTCGTCGAGGCCTTCGAGCCACGCGTCCTGAGGCGAGACGGAGACGGGCGAAACCAGCACGCCCAGCCGTTCGCGGGCGCGGGCTTCCAACGCTCGCCGGCGCACCGAGACGAGCAGCACGTTGCGGGCGATCCCGAACACCCACGGCGCGGCCGAGCCGTCGCATTCGTCACGGAAGCGCGCCCGGACGAGCCAGACCTGCGCGAACGTCTCGGCGGTCAGGTCGTGGGCGGCGTCCTCGTCGCGGCAGCGGCGATGGTGGTAGGCCAGTACGCGCTCGGCGTAGCGGTCGTAGAGCTCGCGGAACGCGCCCGGATCGCTCCGGGCGGCGGCGAGCAGTGCGGCGTCGCTTCTCACGCCCATCAGATGATGCGAGAGCGCCGTCGCGTTACAGGCGCACGCGCCGCAGCGCCACGAGCAGCCCGACGATCAGCAGCAGAATCGCGCCGGCGACGATCAGCGCCCACGGTGGGCCACCGGTCTGGTCGTCGACCGTGGCATCCGTGCCGACGACGGCGCCACCGCCGAGGTCGAGCACCGCGGCGGGCCGCTCAGCGTCCGCGGTCGGCTCCTGGATCCAGCGCACGACCTGCCCGTCGGCGTAGTACTGCAGCGCCTTGAAGATGAGGCGCGGCTGGTCCGGCAACGGGCCGAGCGCAAGCTTGAAGTCCTCCGTGCGCCCGGGCTTGATCGAGTTCTCACCGTCCGCCGTCCAGCGCACTCCGCCCGCGATCCGCCCCGCAGTCCAGCCGTCGTGCGACAGGATCTCCGCGCTCACACCCGCGGGGAGGTAGACCTCCAGGCGAACGGTCGCGGAGTCCTCGCGCTCGTTCGGCGTCCGGAACGTGAAGTCGCCGGTCTGCCCCGGCCGCGAGGTCTCGGGCAGGATCGTGACGTGCGCGAGCGCGCTCGCCGGGAACAGCGCGAGGAAGACGAGCGCCAGCGCGAGCCTCATCGGATGCGCACCGGCACGTCGATCACGCTCTCGTCGATGTCTGAGGTCCGCACGCTCAACTCCAGTGTCCAGTGGCCGGGATTCGGCACGCTCATGGCCGTGGCGACGTAGTGCCCGGGCTCCGCCGCGGTGAGATCGACAGGCAGCGGCCCGAGATCCTTCGTGCCGCTCGGTGGCTTCAGGCGTCCCGTGATCTCCGGCGGGACGAGGAGGCGGCCGTCGCGCTGGACGAGGTAGACGTCGGTGACGTTCTGACCCTGCTTGGCCGGCACGACGTGCACCTGCACCTTCCCGCCCTCCGGACCCCGCACGGTGATGTCGTACGGCGGGGCGTACTTGACGCGGGCGGGCGCGGCGTTGACGAGCGTCGCGGTCACGCCCAGCACGACCACTCCCAGCACCGCCTCGACCGCGACCGTCCGGCGCAGCCGCCTCCCGAGGTCCTCGCCACCGCGCTGCACGGCACGACGCGACAGCGCGGCGAGCCCGATGATCACGAGCACGATGCCGCTCTTGATCAACAAGAGCCGCCCGAACTCCGTCGCCGGGAGCGCCGCCAGCTCGCCCGACTGCCGCCAGCTGAGATAGACGCCGGTGACGCCGAGCACGCCGAAGCAGAGCAGCGCCATCCGCGAGAACCGCGGGACCACCGGGAGCAGCGACACCTCGCGCACCAGCACGCAGAACAACAGGAGCGCGAGCCCGCCGAGCCAGAGCGACATGGCGAGCAGGTGCGCGCTCGCCGCGGGGATGCCCAGCCAGACCTGCACGCCCGTGCGCGAGTGGTCCGTCAAAGTCCACGTCAGGACGAGCCCGACGACGCACGCCGCCAGCCCGAGCCGGTTGACCGCGCCGCCCGGACGCAGCGCGCGCTCGATCAGCCAGGTGAACGCGAGCGCCAGCAGGATGCGCGCGATCAGCGCCTGCCCGAAGTGCGTCGAGACGCTGAAGGACAGCAGCGACGGCTTGAAGGTGTCCACCAGCGACCCGCCGGTCGCATACGGGCCCTGCAGGAGCAGGACCGCGACGGTCCCCAGCAGGAGCGCCCCGAGCCCGGCGCCCAGGAACGTTCGCCCGCGCGCGCTCGAGCGCCCTTGGGGCCACAGGAACAGCAGCACGAACGCGCCACCGACCGCCAGCGCGAAGCCGATGAAGGCCACCGCGCGGAAGATGCCGTCGGCGAGCTTGACCGCCGTGCCCGAGGAGCCCGACTCGCCCGCGGTGACCAGCGCGCTCGGCGCGCCGACGGAGAAGGAGAACGCACCCGAGACCGGATGCGAGTCGGCCGACGTCACCCGCCACGCGACCACGTAGGTGCCGTTGGCCAGCCCACTCGGGAGCGCCATCACCGCGGTCGTCTGGTCGCCCCCGTCGTGGCGGGCCTTCTCCGTCTTGAGGAGCTTGCCCGAGGCGTCGAGCAGCCGGACCGAGCCGGGCCCGAGATCGACCGCCTCGCTCCAGCGCAGCTTCACCGACGCGGGCTGGGTCTTGACCACGGCCCCGTCCGCGGGTGAGGTGCGGACGATCGTCGCGTGCCCCCACGCGATCGGCGCCCACACCAGGGAGCAGAGCAGCGCGGCGATCAGGCCGCGCGCGAGCGTCTTCATCCGAGGCGCGTCAGCACCGTGCGCAGGACGGACTCGGCCTTGACCGACGAGTCCGACCGTTCCCCGATGATCTTGCTGTGGGTCACGTCGAGATACAGGATGACGTTCGCCCGCTGAACGACGACGTGAGCCGCGTCCTCGTAGTAGACGTCGTCGGCGGGGTTGGTGTGCGCGATCTGCTGGACGTAGCCCTTCCAGCCGCCGGACTCGATCTCCCGGCTGGAGACGCTGTAGGTGCCGAGGATCGGGGATGGCCCGCCGCGGACCTCGTAATTCCCCGGGCACTTGGCCAGCGCGCCGGCGACCGCCTTCATGCCCGCGCCGGCGATCGCGCTCGTCCCGAAGACCAGCGCGCCCTGCGTGATCTGCGGCGTGCGGATGTCGTCCACGTCCTTCGGGCCGACGACGAACTGGTTGACCGGCTCCCCGGCGTCAGGCGTGACGCTGTTGCCGTCGACCGGGGTGCTCGCGTTCGCGCGCTGCGCCTGCGGGCACGTTTCTATCCCCTCACGCGGCACGTAGTTGGTGTGCTGGTGGTCGTCGGGGTCGGCCCAGTAGCCCTCGACGCGCGGGCGCGCCGTCGCGCTCTCGTCGGACGCCTTGAAGTACGCGGCCGTGATGTCGGCACTCGTGTAGGTCGACTTGCCCTCCGAGCCGCACCCGGCCAGGACCGCGGCGAGCGCACACACGAGGGCGACGACGCGCATCTCAGCCTTCCGCGCCCGAGCGCAGCATGTTGTCGACGACGAACTTCCCGCCGTTGATCTTCAGCGCGATGTTGTTGTCGAACTTGATCGTGTGGTCGGGTGCGAACGAAAGGCCGTCGTCGCCCAGCAGCGTCTTGTAGGACCCGTCGAGGATGGCGAGTTGCCGGCTGTTGCGCGCACGATCGACCTTGCCGCTCTGCGTCACCGCCTGCGCGAGCGCGCGCACGCCTTCGTAGGCCTGCAGCGCGTCGAAGCCTGGTGCGCGCTTGAAGCGGGCCTCGAACCGCTTCGCCCACGCGGTCGCCGCCGGGAGGTACTGCGGGCTCGCCGGAGCGATCACGAACGCGCCGTCGGCGCCGGCGCCGGCCGCGGACAGGAACTCCGGGCTCGCGGACTCCGCCGAGGCCACGAACTTGCCGTCATAGCCGGCGGCCTTCAGCGCGGCTGCCAGCGCTCCACCGCCGGCCGCCGAGCCGGCCCAGTAGACGACGTCGGGACCCCCAGCCAGAGCGGTCTTCACGTACGCATCCCAATCCGTCACGCCCGCCGGTACGGTCTGCTGCGACAGCGGCTTCGGCACCGGTGACGCGAGCTTGACCAGTTGCGCGCCGAGGAACTTCGACGCCCGGTCGTCCTCGGTCACCACCGAGATCCGCTGTGCCCGCTGGAAGGCGAGCCAATGCGCCGTGGCCAGCGCCGCTTGATACGGCGTGCCGTTGGTCAGGAACGCCGTCGGCGTGCGCCTCGCCGACACGATGCTCGGCGCGTTCGCGGACGTGACCAGGAACGGCAGCTCGGAGCCGAGCGTGCGCGCCGCTGCGCCCGCCGCGCTCGTGCAGATGCCGCCGAGCGCTCCCGCGACCTCGGACGCTTTGAGCGCGACGGCGCGCTCGCGCGCGGTCTTGGCGTCACACCCATCGTCGTAGGTGACGAGCGCGGCCTTATGCCCGTTCACGCCGCCGCGGACGTTGAGATCGGCGATCGCCAACTGCGCGCCGTCGATGAGATCCTGCCCCCGCTGCTCCTGCTCCCCCGAGGTCGGGGCGAGCACGCCGAACGAGACGTCGCCGGGCTGGTAGATGGCGCCGACGGCCTTGCTCGGCGTCGCCGACGGCTTCGGCGAGTCCGACCCGCCACCACAGCCGGTCAACGTGAGAACCACGAGGGCGCCGGCAACGCCGGCGCCCTCGATGCATGACTTCAACTTCACCATCACTCACACACGGTGTAGCGCGCTTGGCCCCTTTATGGCGCCGTCGTCGACAGCGTGAACGTGAGCGTTTTGCTGTACGCACCCGTGCGGAGCGCGTCGCCGGCACCGATGTGCTGCGAGAACCCGACGGTCACGGCGTCGTTGGACGTCGGGCCCGAGTAGGTGACAAGCGACGTCGGAGCGGCGGACGAGCCGACGTTCGCGAGCGCGGCCGCACCCACTCCCGCGGCGCTCGTGGCCTTAGCCTGCAGCGCCGACGGCAGCGTGAACGTGCCGTTGACGAGGTGGCCGGTCGCCGTCGCGGACGCATCGGCGACGCTCAGCGTGCCGTCACCCGCGCTCGAGATCACGTTGGCGGTCATCGAGGACGTGTAGTCCTTCGCGACGCCCGGCGTGAACGCGCCGAACGTGGCCGGCGTGCCCAGCGTCAGGGCCAGCGTCGCCGCCACGGTGCCGCCGGCGCCGCCGTCGGTGCTCGTCGTCATCGGATCGACCGTCTGGCCGGCCCGCTCGCACGAGTTCCAGCACGCCGTCGGCAGGATCTTGCCGCGGTTGGCGGAGTCGTCGAGCTTGATGATGTCGATGCCGCGCTGGTAGTCGGCGATGTAGACGTACTTGCCGTGCCAGTAGGAGCCCGCCGTGTCGCTCGAGAGGATCTCGGGCGAGTCGCCGGCCGCGGCACGGGCCGGGACGCGGAACCAGCCGACCTGCTGCGGGTTCGTCGGGTCGGAGATGTCGACGAAGCGCGTGCCCTGCTCGTAGTTGCCGAGCGCGACGATGCTGCCCTTGACCGTGAACCAGTGGGCCGAGCAGTCGCCGACCGTGGTGGTGACGGGAGCGCCGGTCGTCGGGTTGGTGGTCGTGACGGTCCCGTGGAACTCGCCCGGCTTGCCCGCCGTGCGGTACGCGGCGAGGCGCGTCATGCGCGTGGCCGAGGTCGGGTTGTCGGTGGCGTCGTAGCTCCCGGCCAGCGACGCGATCAGGAACTGGCCGGCGCTGGCGCAGTTCGTGTTGTTGCTCTCGTTGGTGACGAGCAGGACGTCGCCCGCCGGGCGGCCCCCGATCGAGGTCGGCACGTGGTACGCGTTGTGCATGAACGAGCTGTCGCTGCCGCCGCCGATGCGGCCGCCGGCGTAGCCGATCGGGTCATACGGGGTCGCGTAGCGGTCCAGGCCGGTCTTCGGGTCCTTGTGCAGGCCCTCGGTCCAGTAGCCGCGCACGCCGTTCTGGGCGGAGACCCAGGCGACGCCGTCGAAGTCGACGTCGACGGAGTGCGTCGAGCCGGAGTTGGTGCCGGTGCGCTGGACGTCGGCGCCGAAGAGCGACGGGTACACGTACGGGTGCATCGGATCACGCATGTCGGTCACGGAGACCGCCGAGGCCTTGGCCGGCGTCGACGGCGGCGGGCTCTGCGTGCCGCCCACCGACCACATGAAGCGGCAGTCGTTGAGGCAGGTGGACGTGTGGCCCTGGTAGTTCTTCGAGAAGTTGATGAGCTTCGGGTGCCACGGGTCCTTGACGTCGATGATGATCTGGCCCTTCTGGCCGCTGTCACGCGACATGAAGACGAGCTTGCGGCGGCTGTCGACCGTCATGTTCTCGCCCTCCCAGAACTGGGCCAGAGCGGTGGCGCCGTCCGGGATGATCGGCACGGTCTTGGTCGGATCGTTGGGGTCCGCCTTGGTGCCGTTCTTGAGGTCGTCGAGCGTGACCTGGCCGATCCACTTCGGGCTGGCCGGGTTCTTCAGCGACCAGATCGAGAGGCCGGCCGTGCCGTTGGCGACCATGACGTCGTAGCCGAGGTTGTCGAAGTGCAGGAAGTTCAGCGACGAGTACCCGGGGCACTTGGTCGGGTTGAACGCGGGGCAGGACTTGCCGGCCGTGGACGTGCTGTAGAGGCCGCGGACGTGGCCGACCAGCGACACGTTGTCGCTGTGCAGGAAGTTGTCCGGCTGCACGTCGGGCTCGGGGATCTCCGTCGTGCCCTCGGTCGACGTGCCGCCGTTGAGGCCGGCGAACGACGCCGCCTCGCGAGTGGCGTTGTCCTGGGCGTCGGTCGACGCCTTCAGCGCCGTGGCGGCGGCGGTGGTCTTTGCGTCGAACGCCTGCTGGGCCGTCGCCTGCGCGGCGGAGGCAGCGGCAGCCGCAGCCAGGTTCTCAGGCGTCGGGTTCGCGGCGGACGCGGCGGCCGCGGCAGTTGCGGCGGCCTTGGCGGCGTCGAGCGCGACGCCGGCTTCAGCGGCCTGGCGCGCGGCTTCGGTGGACGCGGCCTTCGCGGTCGTGGCTTCCGCCTGGGCGGACGCGACCGTAGCGGCCGTCACCGGCCCTCGCGGCAACTCAGCCGCAGAGGCCGTAGCCGACCCCAACAACACAGCGGTGGCAACGAACACCGCCGCGCGAGTCATTGCTCGCATGTAGTAGTTCCCCTCTCCTGACGCAGACCCAATGGACGTCAGGAGCTCCCTCTGACCCGGAGCTCCAAGAAGGCGAGACTTCCAGAAGCCGCTGTGGAGGTCAACGAGACGTTCGTCGAGATGCCTGCACACCTCGACCTTCAGGCCTCGATCGTGGCCTCCGGAGCGGGCTGCTCGCCGGGCGCGGGCGGCGCGTCCTTCAGTGACCACAGCAGGACCTTGGCCTTCCGGCCACGCACCTCGGCCTCCCCCACGGCGACGAGGTCGTCGGCGGGCCGCGTGAGCGTCTGCTTGGTGGTGTCTGAGATGTAGAGCTGGTGCGGCGTGCCCTTGGTCATCCCCTCCAGGCGCGCCGCGGTGTTCGTCGTATCGCCCAGCGCCGTGTACTCGAGGCGACGCTCGGAGCCGACGTTGCCGGACATCACGGGCCCGCTGTTGAGGCCGATGCCCATCTTGAAGCCGTCGTGCAACGACTGCTCGCGCAGCCAGCCGTTGAACCCGTCCATCCGGCTGAGCATGTCGCGGGCGGCCTCCAGCGCGCGATCGGCGTGGTCCTCCTGCTTCAGCGGTGCACCGAAGACGGCCATGATGCCGTCGCCCATGTAGGCCACCAGCGTGCCGCCGTGGTCGAGGATCGCCTCGCTCATCTCGGTCAGATAGCGATTGAGCGACTCGATCACCCGCTCCGGCTCGAGCGTCTCCGAGAAGCTCGTGAACCCGCGCAGGTCGCTGAACATGACCGTCGCCTCGCCGCGCACGCCGCCGAGCCGCACGCCGTCGGCGTCGGCGAGCACCTGGTCGACGACGGCCTCGGGGACGAACCGCGCGAACGCGTCGCGCGCTTGCTCGCGCTCGAACGCGACGGTCACGCCGTGAATCGCCCCGGTGAAGAGGATTCCCGCCAGCGACGCGAGGATCGGATAGACGACGGTCACGATCGTGCCGTTCTGGAACGCGATCTGGGCACCGACGATGAACGCGGCGAGCACCACCACCCCGCCGCCGATCGCCAGCAGCATGCGCAGCCGCAGGGCCGCGATCGGCGCCGTCGCGCCAAGGACGAACAGCAGCAGGAGGTTCAGCCAGGTGCTCGAGGACCGCAGCGGGAAGCCGTCGAGGACGGTCTGGATCGCGTTGGCCTGGATCTCGGCGCCGGGCATAAGCGCGTCACCCGAGGTGGCGGTGCGGTGATAGTCCTGCAGCGAGGTGGCAATCGAGCCGACGACCACGATCTTCCCTTTGAACGTGTCGGGCGGCAACTTCTCGTTGATGACGTCGCTGAAGCTGTAGGTCCGCACCGTGCGCCCGCCGCCGGCGAAGTCGATCCAGGCGCTGCTGCCGGAGGGCGGCGTGACCCGCTTGCCGCGCGCGACCTGGACCGCGGCCAGCGGGAACGTCTGCAGCCCCTCGATGTCGAAGCGCATCCGCCGCAGGCGCCCGTCGGCGTCGGCGGCGTAGTTGGTGGTTGCGGGCGTGCCGCGGCTGTACTTCAGGCCCTCGGACCCGCCGAAGATCCCTGTCGTGCCGCCCGCGCCGACCTCGGTCGTCGAGAGCACGACGTTGCCCGCGCCGCGCACGGCCTCGATCAGCTTGTTGTCGGACTCCTCGTTCTCGCTCGGCTCCGTGAACTGCACGTCGTACGCGATCACCTTCGCGCCCGCCTTCTTGAGCTCCCGGATCGCCTTGGCGTGGTACTTGCGATCGAACGGCCACTGCTGCTCGAGGTCGCCGAACGTCTTGTCGTCGAAGCCGACCAGGACGACGTCGGGCGGCGGGCCGGTGCTGCCGCGGACGCTGAAGCGGGTGTCGACGGTGGACAGCTCGACGCGCTGGAGGGCGTGCGTCGCCTCCAGCACGACCGAGACGGTCACGACGGAGATCGCCGCGCTGACCAGCAGCAGCGTGCGCAGGCGGTGTGTGCGGGCGTTGGAGCCGCGAGCGGGGCTGAGGCGGTCGAGGAAGCCGTCGAGCCACGCCGGACGGCTCGCGTGCACGACGACGGCGGCGCCGACCATCCCGACGACGAGGGCGACCATCGGCGGGACGATCGCCAGGACCGTCCCGGTGCCGAACGCCAACTGGGCCACGACGAGGTACAGGCCGCCCACCGCCAGGCCCAGCGGAACGCCGATGAACGGCCCGAACCGCAGTGCGAGCGCCAGCGGCGCGCACGCGAGCAGCACGATGGCGAGCCAGGTGACCCAGGCCGGGGCGGTGCGGAGCGGGAAGTCGTGCAGCGCGCTGGTGATCGCCGCGGCCTGGACCTCCGGTCCCGGCATCGCCTTGTCCACCGGCGTGACGTGGGTGTCGCCGTTCTCGCGCGCGACCGAGCCGGTGAGGCCGATGACGGCGACCTTGCCACGAACGGCGTCGGCCTTGAACTTGCCCGACTCGACGTCGGCGAGGCTGACCTCCGGAACGCTCCCGGAGGGCCCGGGATAGTCCACCAGCGCCTGGGTGCCGCCGGGAGTGCCGGCCGGTCGCCCGAGCTTCGCGCGCGCCGCGGCCATCGCCGCGGTCTGCAGGCCTTCGACCTCGTACGCGACATGACGTAGCGCGCCGTCCTTGTCGGCGCGGAAGTTCGAGCTCGCCGGGATCGCGCGGGAGTCCTTGAGCTCCGGCCCGCCGCCGAAGATGCTCGTGGTGCCGTCACTGGCGACCTCGGTGGTCGTCATGACGACCGGTGACTTGGACTGGCGGACGGCGTCGATCAGGGCGCTGTCGGCCTTCTTGTCGTCGCCGGGCTCGGTGATCTGGACGTCCAGCACGACGACCTTCGCTCCCGCCCGGCTGAGCTGCTCGATGCCCCGCGCGTAGTGCGAGCGACTGATCGGCCACGTCTCGTTGCCGACGGTCCGCTTGTCGATCCCGACCAGGACGACGTCGTCCGGGACCCGGTCGCCGCGGATGCTGAAGCGGGCGTCGACCGTCGAGCGCTCGAGGCCGCTCCAGACGTGGCCGGCCTTCGCCAGCGCTCCGGCGCCGATGGCGACGATCGCCGCCGCCAACACCATGAGCATCCGGCGCCGGTGCTTCATGCCGTGCCCAGCAGGAGGGCGACGAGGAACAGCGAGAGCACGTGGAACGTCTGGTCGACCGACGCGGCGAGCCCGAGATTGAGTCCTTCAACCCCCTTCACACGGGCAAGGTAGAGCGCGACGAGGCGCCCGTCGTCGATGATCAGGTGCGGGACGAAGACGAGGACGGCGGCCACGATCGCCCACACGGCATCAAGCTCGGACCCGATCCAGATGAAGGCGGGCAGGAACGCGAGCGTGTAGGTCGTCACGTGGGAGACGAGCGCCCGGCGCGAGACCCCGCCGGCCGTCAGCCCGCCGCGCTTGTTGAGCGCCTGCCAGTCGGTCTGGAACAGGTAATCCCCCACCATATGGGCGACGAGGAAGCCTGCGAAGACGGAGACCCAGCTCACTTCTTGCGCGCGAGGTACTGCTTACCGGCTCGGACGATCACGTTCTTCTTGCGCTTGACGTCGCGCACGAGGACGGAGCCCTGTTTGACCTGGGTGAGCGTCCCATCGCAGCGATCGATGACGACCCACTTCGTCCCGCGCACCGTGGCGGAGCTGTATTGGCCCTTGGTGCGGAACGTGCCCTTGCCGTCGCCCCACAGCCGCTTCGTCTTCGGCTTGGCCGCCGAGACCTTCGCCTTCTTGCCCTTCGGGCAGCTGAGTTTCGGCCCCGCCAGCGCGAGTTCGGTGACCGGCTTGGAACCCTTGGTCTGGCCGATCTTGAAGATCCCGCTGTAGAACCACGCGCTCTGCGTGCCGCCGGCGGCGTCGGAGGTCGACTCGAGTGCGATCCGGCCCTTGGTGGTGTCGATCAGGCTGCCGACCGGGATCTGGACCGGGCCGGTGAGCGGGATGCACTTCTTGCTCTTCGGAGGCGTGTAACAGACCGTGCCGCGCAGGAGCTTGATGTTGACGGACTTGCCGGTCACGGGCGGCGGTAGGACGCCGTCGGGGCCGGCGTGGATGACGCCGAGCTCGTCCGCGACGGGGGTCGGCGGAGGCGGGACGATCGTCCCGGGCGGGGCGGCGGCGGCCAGCAGCCAGCGCACGTCGATGCCGCGGGTCTCGCCCGGGGCGAGGTTGTCGAGCTGCCAGGTGGCGCCGACACCGTTGTCGGGCGCCGTGGAGTCGACCGTGCCGTTGAGCCCGTCGCCCGCGAAGTTGTCGAACACCTGCTCGAAGTCGCTCTCCTGGTAGCCGCTCCAGGGCGTGACCTCCTGGAGGCCGTAGACGAGCCCGCTCGCCTCGTCGCGCCCGCCCACGAAGAGCGGCGTGCCCGGCGCGATGACCCCGGTGCCGCTGTCGTTGTTGCCCACGTAGAGGTCGGCGAGCGCGCCCACCCGCAGCGACGTCGGCGCGGCAGAGACGTTCGTGATCCCGTAGTGGACGTTGATCTGGGTCGTGCCGTCGGTGTAGACGTGGTCCTCGCTGACGCGCAGGTTCGGCCCGATCAGGTAGGCGGTGTGCAGCGTGCGGGTTCCCGCGCCGTTGTCGACGATGGTCAGGGGTTCGGCGGGGACGCGGCCCGGCGCGGTCGAGAAGCCGTCCTGGAGCGGATAGACGGAGTCGCCCTCCTTGATCTCCAACCCGGCGTGTCCCGGGTTCGCCGCGGGGTCATAAAACAGCCCGGCGGCGACGCCGTCGACGCGGACCTGGATCGCGCCGAGGCCGTCCGCGAAGACATGTAGCGGCGTGCCGTCCATCATCAGGCCGCCCTGAGCCTGGGCGCCCGTGGGCGTCGCGAGCAGGGCGAGACCCGCAAGAGCGGCCGCCAATCGAACCTGGATGCCGCCTCGTGTGCGCAAACCACCGCGATGGTCTTGCAGTCGGTGTGTCCCTGTCAAGTCGCCCTGGACGCGTGGACGGGGTCGCCGAACGGCGCTTCGCGTGCGGGTGGGCATCATGTTCGCGTGCGTTGCTACGTCGAGCCGAGCCCCGCGGGCGGATACTTCGTGCGCCTGCGCGGCGAGGCCGCGCCGCTGTCGCGCCATGACACCGAGGAGGAGGCGGAGGCCGCCGCCGCGGCCTACCAGCGCGGTCTCGAGCGCCGCGACGTCGGCGAGTACGTGGTGCTCAGGGACGGCGCCGAGGTGATCGTGCGAGCCGTCCGGCCGGAGGACAAGCCGCTCTTCGTCGCCGGCTGGTCGCACCTCTCCGACGCGTCGGTCTACCGGCGCTTCCTGGCCTCGCGGCCGGGGCTGACGGTGGACGAGCTCGCGTTCTTCACCGAGATCGACCACGTCGACCATGAGGCGATCGGCGCGATGGACACGGCGTCGGGCGAAGGCGTCGGCGTGGCGCGCTACGTGCGTGAGCTCGAGCGCCCGCACGTCGCCGAGGCCGCGGTCACGGTCGTCGACGCCTGGCAGCACCGCGGGCTCGGAAGCAAGTTGCTGCGGCGCCTCACCGCCCGCGCCACCGAGAACCGCATCAAGGTCTTCACGGCCTCGCTGCTGGCGTCCAATGACGCGATGCTGACGCTCTTCGACCGCCTCGGGGCCGTCAGCGTCACCCGCCGGGACGGCCCGACGCTGGAGATCGACGTCGAGCTGCCGGTCGAGCTGCCGACGCTCGAGCACACGCTGCGCGAGGCCGCGGCCGGACGCGTCAGGGGGCGCCACGCATGAGCGGCTTCGGCCTCGACAACCTCCCGTACGGGGTCGTGGACGGGCGCTGCGTCGTGCGTTTCGGTGACCAGGTCCTGCCGCTCGCGCGCCTCGACCCGGTCTTCGACGCACCGACGCTGAACCCGTTCCTCGCGGCGGGGCGCCCCAAGTGGGAGGCGGTACGCGAGCGGATCGTCGGGCTGCTGGAGGCGGGCGTCGCGGACCTCGAACCGCTCACCACCGCGCCGCAGATGCCGATCGCGATCGGCGACTACGTCGACTTCTACTCGTCGATCGAGCACGCGACGAACATCGGCCGCATGTTCCGCCCCGAGGAACCGCTGCTGCCCAACTACCGGCACCTGCCGATCGGCTACCACGGCCGCGCGGGCTCGATCGTGGTCTCGGGCACGCCGATCGTCCGCCCCCACGGCCAGCGGCCGGACTTCGGCCCGACGCAGAAGCTCGACGTCGAGGTCGAGCTCGGCTTCGTGACCGGCGCGGGCAAGCCGCTGGGCGCACCGATCGCCACCCACGAGGTCCGCGACCACGTCTTCGGGTTCGTGCTGGTCAACGACTGGAGCGCCCGCGACCTCCAGCGCTGGGAGTACCAGCCGCTCGGCCCGTTCCTCGCGAAGTCGTTCGCGACCTCGATCTCGCCGTGGATCGTCCCGCTCGGCGCGCTGGAGCCGTACCTGGTCCAAGCCCGCGAGCAGGACCCGGAGCCGTTGCCCTACCTGCGTACGACGGGGAACTGGGCCCTCGACCTGGAATTGCAGCTGGCTGTCAACGACGAGGTCGTCAGTCAAATGAACGCCCGGGGGCTGTACTGGACGTTCCCCCAGCAGCTCGCTCATGCGACCGTCAACGGCGCGGCGGTGCGTGCCGGCGACCTGTTCGCGAGCGGCACCATCTCCGGCGCCACGCCGGGCAGCGAGGGGTCATTGATCGAACTTGCCCGCCCGTTCCTCGCCGACGGGGACACCGTGGCGATCACCGGGTCGGCGGGTAGCGTCTCCTTCGGCGAGGTGCGCGGGACGATCGTCGGCTAAACGGCCGGGCGCCGGCGGGCGACGAGCCACTGCCGGAAGACCACGACCGCGATCAGCGCGATCGTCACGTACAGCGCGTAGCGCGAGACGCCCTTGGCGACGTCCACCGCCCGCTGGCCGATCGCGTAGCCGAGGCCCACGCACAGCGCGACCCACAGCAGCGACCCGATCAGGTCCAGGAGCAGGAAGGTGCGCAGCCGCATCCGCGTCCATCCGGCGGCGGCGTAGATGAGGATGTTGGGGACCGGCTGGAAGTAGGCGATCACGATCGCCAGCCAGCCGAAGCGGTGGATGATCTTCTCCAGGCGCGCGATGCGGACCGCGGCCTTGGGGTGGTTGCCCACGAAGAGCTCGATCGCGTTGCGGCCCCAGCGCCGCCCGGCCCACCAGTAGATCCAGTCGAAGAGCATCAGGCCGGGGATCGCGGCGAGGACCGCGACGACCAGCGACGCGTCGCCGATCCGGGCCTTGGCGCCCATCGTGATCATCCCCGACATCGAGCCCTTGAGCAGCTCGAGCCAGACGGGATGGTCGGCGACCAGCGCGGGTGTCAGCGGGATCAGGATCAGCAGGTAGAGCCCGCTGAGCGTGATCGCGCCCATGATGAAGAGGTCGGGCCGTTCGGGCTTTCCCTCTCCCCAGGGCAGCTGCGCCGAATTTCGCGGCGCGGCGGCCCCGTCCTCACTCATATCCCGCGAGAGTAGAGGACGGGGCCTAAAGCGCAGCTACGGAGTGGTTGTCGACAGCGTGAACGTCAGCGTCTTGCTGTACGCACCGGTGCGTAGGGCGTCGGTCGCGCCGATGTGCTGCTTGAAGTTGATGCTCACCGACTCGTTGGCCGTCGGCCCGGTCCAGGCCGACTTCGAGAAGGACACCTCCAGCGGCGAGGGCAGCGCGAACGTGCCGTTCATCAGGTGTCCCGGATCGGAGGACGTCAGCGCCGCGTCGCCCGCCGAGGAGATCACGTTCGCCGTCGTGGACGCCGTGTAGTCCTTGGCGACGCCCGGCGTGAACGGGCCGAACGTCGCCGGAGCGCCGATCGTCAGCGACAGCGTCGCCGGAACGCTCCCACCGGCCGGAGCCGTCACGTCCGTGCCGTAGTCCGAGCAGCCGCCGCTTACGTCATAGAACCCGCCGCCGGCCAGGCCCGGACCCGTGATCGACGGCCGGTTGCCGGCCGCCGGGGTGCCGCTGTACGCCGTGTCCCACCACTGCTTGAAGAACGCGTCGAGCTTGTTCGCGCAGCCGATCGACTGGTTCGGCATGTACTTGTGGAACACGGCGATCAGCTGCGCCTCGGAGACCGAGCCGCCGCCGAAGTCGTGCTGGATCTGCTTGCTCGCGGCGTTGAAGTTGTCCTTGCCCATGATCGCCCGCAGCGCCAGGTAGGACGCGCCCGGGCGGGCGTAGGTGTTCGACTGGCCGAACAGGTTGCCCGAGGTCGGATTCGAGGGCGCCACGGTCCAGTAACTGGTGCTGGTCGTGTTGTACTGCGCGTTGAAGCGGGTGACGAGCGTCGCCTCGAACGCCGTGTTGTACGCGGCGCTGCCCACCGGGCCCGCGGCCAGACCGGCCGTGTTGCCCGCGAAGTAGTGCTCCGCCGTCGTCGCGTAGCCCTCCTTGAAGAACGTGAACCGGTGCTCGGAGTAGGAGACGTTGTCGCCCCACCACTGGTGCATGTTCTCGTGGCTGAACGTGCTCGCGTTGTTGCCGATGGAGCCGCCGACGAAGACGATCTTCGTCTGCATCTCCTCCTCGAAGCTCGCGCTCGGCAGCGCGATCAGGATGCCGTTGGCGTTGAACGGGAACGGCCCGTTGAACTGCTCCTGGAAGTGGGTGATGTCCTCCTGCTGGTCCATGATCACCTTGTTGGACGCCTTGCGGGTGTCGGTGATGTTGGCCGCTTGGGCCTCGTAGTAGAGGACGTCGCCGGAGGTCGCCACGCGCTCGGCGAGGCTGAAGTGGCCGACGCTGTTCTCGACCAGGTAGGCCGCGATCGGCTCGGCCGACTTCCAGTAGAAGGTCCGTGAGCCGCCGGTCGGGTAGTTGGCGTCGGGCGGGTTGACGGTCGTCGAGACCAGGCGGCCGTTGCCGATGAACACGCGGTTCTGGTCGGCGGTCAGCGTCGGGTCGTAGTTGACCGTCGAGTGGATGTCGTAGGTCGGCTTGCTCGCGGTGTAGTCGTTGAGCGGCATCCAGGTCATCGAGCCCAGCGGCTCCGACGTGACCATCGCGCCGTCGCCGGCCGGGCTGTTGTTGCGGAACCAGCCCTCGGCGGAGCCGGAGCCCTGCGGGCGGATTCCGGGGCGGCCGGTGTAGTTGACCGTGACCTTGAAGTCGGTGCCGCTCGGGATCGGCGCGCTCGGTGTGATCACGAGCTTGGTCGCCGGGCACTGGACGCCCTGCGCGGCGGCGCCCGTGCCGGTCGGCGCGCACGCCGGCGGGTTCGGGTTGGTGGCGCTGACCGGGTTGGTCAGGGCGGCGACGTGAGCGAGCGGGTCGGGATCGTCCTGCCCGTTGGGATCGCCCGGGTAGGTGGGCTGGACGAACTTGAACGTCGCCGGCTGCCCGTTGACCGTGATCGAGTCGACGGTCATGTCCGGGCCCGGGGTCGTCGTGCTCGTGACCGAGTTCTTGCGGTCGAAGTCTAGGCTGAAGTCGCTCAGGCACTGCGTCGAGCGTTGCAGCAGGTCGACGTGGTTGCCCGGCAGGAAGAGGTTCGTGTTGGCGTCGTAGACGGTGAAGATGTCGGTGTGCAGGCTCAGGTAGCCGCCGTTGCCCACCTCCGGGTACACACGCGTGCCCGGCTTGGACAGGGTGTGCGCGCCGGAGCTGCAGACCGGCGCCTGCGCCGCGTGCGCGGTGGCCTTGGCCTTCAGGAACGGCTTCATCGCCTCCGGCCCGCGGACCGGGATGCCGCCGCCGATCAGCACGTCCTTGCGCGCGGTGGCGCAGCCGAGCTTGCCCGCGTCCGCCACGCCCAGCGGGGTGCAGGCGGAGAGGTAGTAGTTGCCCTTGTGCAGACCCGCCGGCAGCTTGACCCGCACACGGCGCGTGGCGGAGCTGTCGGCGTCGACGCGGGCCGTGGCGGTGCCGACCACGAGCGCCTTCATCCCGCCGCGCATCAGGCGCACGGTGACCTTCGCGACGCGGGCCCGGGCGGTCTCGTTGACGACCATGGCCGAGAGCGTGCCCGCTCTCGCGCCCGCCTTGAGCGAGCTCACCGCCGAGACCGACACCGTGGGTGCGGCCACCGCCGAGGCGGCGGTGACACCGAGCATTCCGACCGTGATCAACGACGCGCTCATGGCGCGCACCCGGCGATCTCGCATGGTCCTAGCCCCTCTCTCATCCCCTCGAGACGAAAACGCCCCGGCCGCGGAGTCCGCGACCGGGGCGAGGTGCTGCGCTTACGGCGTGGTGGTGCTCAGCGTGAAGGTGAGCGTCTTGCTGTAGGTACCGGTGCGGAGGGCATCGTTGGCGGCGATGTCCTGCGCCAGGTTGACCGTCACGGTGTCATTGGCGGTCGGGCCGCTGTAGGTCAGCAGCGTCAGCGGCGAGCCCGAGACGGCGCCACCGGCGCCGGCCGTGCCCGCCGCGCTCGTGGCGGTGGCCTTCAGGGCCGCCGGCAGCGAGAACGTTCCGTTGACGAGGTGACCCGGGGCGGTCGAGCTCGGGTCCGTGACCGACACCGCCGCGTCGCCCGCGGAGGAGATGACGTTGGCCGTCGTCGACGCCGTGTACGTCTTCGCGATGCCCGGGGAGAACGGGGCGAACGTCGCCGGAACGCCGAGCGTCAGCGACAGCGTCGCCGGGACCGTGCCACCCGCCGGGAGGTTGGCCGTCGTGATCTCCGGGCAGCTGGCGTCATAGAAGCCGCCACCGGCCAGGCCCGGGCCCGTGAGCTGCGGGCGGTTGCCCGCCGCCGGCGAGCCCGTGTACGACGTGAACCACCACTGCTGGAAGAACTGGTCCAGCTTGGCGGAGCAGGCGGCCGACTGGTTCGGCATGTACTTGTGGAAGACCGCGATCTCGTCCTGCGGCACGACCGAGCCGTAGCGGTACGTCGTCTGCAGCTCCGTGCTGGCCTTGCGGAAGTTGTCCGGGCCGAGGATGGCGCGCAGCGCGATGTAGGACATGCCCGGGCGGCTGTAGGTGTTCGCGTTGGAGAACAGGTTGCCCGAGGTGGGGTTCGCCGGGGCGACGCCCCAGAACGACGTGCTGGTGGTGAGGTACTTGCCGGTGCCGTTGAAGCGGCTCACGATCGAGGCCTCGAACGCGGCCTTGTACGCGTCCGAGCCCGCCGGGCCGGCGGCCAGGCCGGCGAGGTTGGCGATGTGGAGGTACTCCGACATGTCGGCGTAGCCCTCCTTGAAGAACGTGTACTTCGGCTGCGCGTAGGAGACCGCGTCGCCCCACCACTGGTGCATGTTCTCGTGCGCGAAGGTCTGCGCGGTGATCGAGCCGCCGACGAAGACGATCTTCGTCTGCATCTCCTCCTCGAAGGAGGCTGAGGGCGTCGCGACGATGATGCCGTTCGCGTTGAACTGGAACGGGCCGTTGACCTGCTGCTCCTGGAAGTGCGTGATGTCTTCCTGCTGGTCCATGATGGCCTTGTTGCTCAGCTTCTTGGCCGCGGCGATGTTCGAGCTCTGGAACTCGTAGTAGAGGACGTCGCCGGCGGTCGCCGTGCGCTCGCTCTCGTCGAAGTGGCCGACGCTGTTCTCGACCAGGTAGGACGCGACCGGCTCGGCCGAGTGCCAGTTGAACGTGCGCGAGCCGCCCGACGGGAAGTTCGCGTCCGGCGGGTTGATGACCTTCGAGACGAGGCGGCCGTTGGCGATCGCCACGCGGTTGGGGTCGACGCCACCGACGACCAGCGCCGGGTCGTAGTTGATCGTGGTGTGGATGTCGTAGGTCGGCTTGACGGACGCCTGGTTGTTGAGCGGCATCCAGGCCATCGTGCCGGACGGCTCGCTGGTGACCATGGCGCCTTCACCCGCGGGGCTGTTGTTCTTGAACCAGCCCTCGTTGCCGAGCGACGGGTTCGAGCGGATGCCGGGCTGGCCCGTGTAGTTGATGACGACCTTGAACGTCGTGCCGGCCGGGATCGGCTGGGCGGGCGTGATCACGAGCTTGGTGTCACCGCACGCCGCGCCCTGCGAGGACGCGTTGTTGTTGATCGGGGCGCAGGCCGGCGGGTTCGGGTTGGTGGCCGAGACCGGATTGGTGTTGGAGGCCTGGTGCGCGAGCGGGTCCGGATCGTCGAGCCCGTTGGGATCGCCGGCGTAGGTCGGCTGCTTGTGGGCGAACGTCGCAGGAACGCCGTCGATCGTGATCGAGGAGATCGTCATGTCCGGGCCGGGCGTGGTCGCCGTGCTGGAGATGTTGTTCTTGCGGTCGAAGTCGAGGCTGAACTCCGACAGGCACTGCGTCGACTGCTGCGTGAGCTCGACGTGGTTGCCGGGCAGGAACTTGTCCGTGACCGCGTCGTAGACCGTGAAGACGTCGGTGTGCAACGACTTGTAGCCGCCGTTGCCGAGCTCCGGCCAGACGCGGTTGCCCGGCTCGGAGAGCGTGCGAGCACCGGGGGTGCAGGCGGGCGCCTGCGACGCGTGGGCCTTGCCGGACGCGGCGACCGTCCCGTTCTGCACGTCGAACGCGCGCGTGGCGAGCTTGCCCTGCAACGGGTCGCCGCCCTTGATCTTGAGGTCGGCGGCGCTGGTGGCGCAGCCGAGCGCGCCCTTGTCGGCTCCGCCCTGCGGCGTGCAGGCGGCGACGTAGTACGTGCCCTTCTTCAGGCTCGCCGGCACCTTCACGTTGACGAGGAAGCTCTTGGCGCTGTGCGCGGCGACCGCGACCGACGTCTTGCCGATCAGCGCGCCGCCGGTGCCGCGGCGCATCACGCGCACGCTGACGGCGGCGTTGGTGGCGCTGTCGGACTCATTCGTGACCAGACCGGTCAGGTTGCCGGCCTTGGCTCCGGCGGGAAGTGAGCTCAGCGAGGTGACCCCCACGCCTGCTGCCTGCGCGGCCGGTGCTAGAGCGAGCACCGCCAGCGCAACCAAAGACGCGCCTCCGGCGCGCCTTGAACGTCGATCCATGTCTTACACCCCTCTTGTGCGGACGCGACTGGCACGTCCTAGACCCTGTGCAGGCTCCCACCCTCCCAAGCCGGGGAACGAAGCGCAATGACAAACGCCCGGGTGTGGAGCGAAATCCACACCCGGGCGAAGGGTCCCTTACGGGGTCGTGGTGCTGAGCGTGAAGGTCAGCGTCTTGCTGTACGACCCGGTGCGCAGGGCGTCGCCGGCGGCGATGTCCTGCGCGAGGTTGAGCGCGACCGCGTCATTGGCGACCGGGCCGGAGTACGTGAGCAGCGTCAGCGGCGAGCCGGAGACGGCGCCCGCCCCAGCCGAAGCGCCGAGCGGGCTGGAGGCCGAGGCCTTCAGCGCCGCCGGCAGCGAGAACGCGCCGTTGACGAGGTGACCCGGAGCGGTCGTGCTCGGATCGGAGATCGACAGCGCCGCATCGCCCGCGGAGGAGATGACGTTGGCGGTGGTGCCGGCCGTGTACGTCTTGCCGACGCCCGGCGTGAAGAAGCCGAACGTCGCCGGAGTGCCGAGCGTCAGCGACAGGGTCGCCGGCACCGTGCCGCCGACCGGCTGCACGCCGTACTCGCCGCACCCGCCGCTGGCGTCGTAGAAGCCGCGGCCGGCCAGGCCCGGGCCCGTGATCTGCGGCTTGTTGCCCGCCGCCGGCGAGCCGACGTAGGCCGTGTCCCACCACTGCTTGAAGAAGTCGTCGAGCTTGGCGGAGCACTCGGCCGACTTGTTCGGCATCCACTTGTGGTAGATCGCGATCTGCTGCGGCTGCGTGATCGACTTGCCGCCGTACATCGTCTGGATCTCCTGGCCGGCCTTGTTGAAGTTGTCCTTGCCGAGGATCTGACGCAGCGCGATGTAGGCACGGCCCGACCGCGTGTAGGTCTGGCTGCCGAACAGGTTCGCGTTCGTCGGGTCCGACGGCGCGACGTTCCAGTTGCTCGCGCTGGTGCTGTTGTAGGTCGAGTTGAAGCGGGTGATCAGGCTGTTGTCGAACGCCGCGTCACCGGCCGGCGTGCCTTGTCCGCCTGCGGCGTTGGCCGCGGTGCGCGCGGCAGCGTAGCCCTCGGACAGGTCGGCCATGCCCTCCTTGAAGAAGGTCCGCTCGTACTTGTCCTCGGAGACGTTGTCGCCCCACCACTGGTGCATGTTCTCGTGGTTGAGCGTCCCGAGGCTGATCCGGCCGCCCTGGAACGTGATCTTGGTCTGCATCTCCTCGGCGAAGCTGACCGTGGGCAGGCCGATGATGACGCCGTCCGCGTTGAACGGGAACGGCCCGTTGAACTGCGTCTGGAAGTTCATGATGTCTTCCTGCATGTTCATCGTCGCCAGGTTGGTGACCTTGGTGGCGGCGGCGATGCCGGAGGCCTGGAAGTGGGAGAAGAGGACGCCGCTGGGCGCCAGGTACTCGTCCCGGTCGTAGTTGCCGACGCTGTTCTCGACGAGGTAGTTGGCGATCGGCTCCGACGACTTCCACTGCCAGGTGCGCGAGCCGCCGGGGAAGTTCGCGTCCGGGGCGTTGTTGGTGAAGCCGACCGGGCGGCCGTTGGAGATCGCGGTGCGGCCGGTGCCGGTCGCCGCGTCCCAGTTGGTCGTCGTCGAGAAGTCGTACGTCGGCTTGACCGTCGGGTGGTTGTTGATCGGCATCCAGGCCATCGTCCCGACGGGCTCGGTGGTCACGAAGCCGCCGTCGCCGGCCGGGCTGTTGTTGCGGAACCAGCCCTCGGTGGCACCGTCACCGTCGGCGAGCACGCCGGGACGGCCCGTGTAGTTGACGGTGACCTTGAAGTCGCTGCCTGCCGGGATCGGCGCCGACGGCGTGATGACGAGCTTGGTCGCGGGGCACTGCAGGCCCTGGAGCGCCGCGCTCGTGCCCGTCGGCGCGCAGGCCGGCGGGTTCGGGTTGGTCGCCGAGACCGGGTTGGAGTTCGACGCCGCGTGCGCCAGCGGATTGGGATCGTCCTGGCCGTTCGGGTCGCCGGGGTAGGTCGGCTGCTTGAACGTGAAGGTCGCCGGCTGACCGTTGATCGTGACCGACTGCACGGTCAGGTCCGGGCCCGGCACCGTCGTGCTGGTGACCGTGTTGGAACGTTCGAAGTCGAGGCTGAAGTCCGACAGGCACTGCGTCGCGCGCTGCGTCAGGTCGACGTGCGTGCCCGGCAGGAAGAGGTTCGACGGCGCGTCATAGACGAGGTTGACGTCGGTGTGGACGCTCGTGTAGCCCGTGTTGCCCGTCTCCGGGTACAGCTTGGAGCCGGCCGGCTGCAGCGAGTGCCCGCCCGAGGTGCAGACCGGAGCCTGCGCGGCCTTGGCACGCGTCGGAGCCGCGGGCTGGGCGCCGGGAACCGGGATGCCGCCCTTGATCAGCACGTCCTGCTCCGCCGTCGCGCAGCCGAGCGCACCGACGCCCGTGCCCTTGGGGGTGCACGCGGACAGGTAGTAGTTGCCCTTGGTCAGGCCTGACGGCAGCTTGACGGCGACGGTGTAGGCCGCGGAGCCGTGCGCCCCGACGTTTACCGTCGTGGCGCCGATGACCGGCGCCTTCGTGCCGCGGCGCATGGCCCGGATCGAGACCTTCGCGGTGGTGGAGCGCGAGGAGTCGTTGACGACCGTGCCGGTCAGCGTGCCGGCCTTCGCGCCCGCTTGGAGCGAGCTCACCGCCGATACGGAGACACCGCCTGCCGCAAGCGCCGGCGAGGCACCAAGCCCCGCCAAAGCCAGCGTGACCAGTGACACGCCGACGGCGCGCACTCTTCCAACATCCATGTCTAACCCCTCTTCATGTGGGCACGTGGCCCGAGACCCAGTGGCCCGGAAAGAGATCATCGGTCGGATGAGATAACGATGAATTCGCGCCTACGCGGCGAGCGTTGCTAGCCATTCGGGCGGGGCCTTGACGACCTCGATCCCTGTCGCTCCGCGCCAGGCGGCCAGGCGCTCCAACTCTCGTCGAATCGCCTGCGGGAGGCGCTTCCCGCGCGGCGTTCGCGGCTCCTTATGGACCTCGATCGCCTGCAGCACGCCGCGCTTGCGATCCATCGCGAGGTCGATCCGGGCGACCAGGCGGTCGCCGTCGAGCACGGGGAGGACGAAGTAGCCCCAGCGGCGCTTGGGTTTGGGGACGTAGATCTCGAGCCGGTGGGTGAAGCCGAAGAGGGCTTCGGTGCGCGCGCGGTCGCAGAGCAGGTTGTCGAACGGGCTCAGCAGCGCGGTCCGCGGCTTGAAGTCCGCCGACTCGAGCGTCTCCAGATCCTCGCTGTGAATCCACCAGTCGTCGCCGAGGCCGTCGACCTCGATGCGTGTGAGCGTGCCCTCGCTCTCCAGCCGCGCGAGCACCCTTGCGAGGTGCGGGTAGCGATTGCGGGTGAAGTGGGCGCGGATGTGCGGGATCCGGCCGGCGCCGAGCGCCTTGATCGCGTACGGGGCCGCGCGGTACGTCACTTCCTCGTCGCTCAGCTCCTCGCGCGGGGCGGCCGGGGCGAGACAGCGCGCCATCAGGTCCCAGACGCGCTGCGCGCCCTCGCGGCGGCTGATCCCGACGTGCCCGCGCACCCACATCAGGTCGAGCATGCGGGCGACGTTGCGCGCGTGCGTCCAGCCGGTGGACTCCCACCCGACCTGCGCCCGGTCCTCGATGTCGCGGGCGCGCAGCGGCCCTTCCTGTTCGAGGCGCTCCACGATGTGCGTGCGGAAGTCGGCCTCGGTGTCCCACCACCGGTTCTGCTTGGCCCGCCAGGCGCCGCCCTCGGGCGCCTTCATCGCGTAGCGGTGGATCGGGAGGTCGTCGCTGAGCACGTAGCTGGCCTCGTGCGCCCAGTACTCGAAGAGGTCGCGCCGCTGGTAGGCGATCTGTTCGAACGTGGCCTCGTCGAACGCGCCGTGGCGGGAGAAGAGCACCAGCAGGTGGTTGCGGGCGACGATCGCGGTCGGGTCCAGCTGCAGGCAGCGGAGCGCTTTGACCGTCTCGAGCAGGTCGTCCGCGGTGGCCTGCTTGCGAGGGGCCGGCCCGTCGAGCCGCTGGTTGCGGATCGCGAGCCGGCGGATAGCGGCTGGGTCGACCTTGTGCACCGCGTGAGGGTATTACCGGCGGGCGAAGAGGTACGCCGCACCGAGCCGGCCGACGGCGATCCCGGCGACGCACCACGCGATGGCCACGATCGCCTCGTTGCCGACGGGCAGGTCGAACATCAGCTCGCGCAGCGTGTCGGCGACCGGCGTGACCGGCTGGTGCTCGGCGATCCACTGCAGGCCGGCGGGCATCGTGTCGGCCGGGACGAACGCGCTGGAGAGGTAGGGCGCGAACGCGGCGACGAACGTGATCGCGTTGGCGGCTTCGACGCTGCGGGCGATCAGGCCGAAGCACGCGGCCAGCCACGAGATCGCGGTCATCAGCGCGAGCAGCAGGCCGGCGGCCGCGAGCCAGTTGAGCGGGTCCGCGACCGGGCGGAAGCCGGCGATCAGCGCGACGCCGAGCACGAGCAATGTCGAGGCGACGTTGCGGATCACGCTCGCGGTGACATGCCCGGTCAGCACGGCCGCGGCGGAGATCGGCAGCGTCCGGAAGCGATCGACGACGCCGGTGGTCATGTCCAGCGCGACGGCGACGGCCGTGCCGGCCGAGCCGAAGCCCGCGCACAGCACGATGATCCCGGGCACGACGTAGTCCACGTAGCGCCCGCCTGTATCGATCGCCCCGCCGAAGACGTAGACGAACATCAGCATGATCGCGACCGGGAGCATGATCGCGGTCACCAGCGCGTCGATGCTCCGGACGCTGTGGCGCAGGCTGCGCTGGATGAAGGTGACTTGATCGGTCATGCGCGTGCTCCGGTCGAGGTCGAGTCGGTCAGGGCCAGGAAGACTTCGTCGAGCGTCGGGCGGTGGACTTCGAGGCGCTGTGCGTGCAGGCCGTTGGTCGCGAGCGTGTCGAGGGCGCGGTGCACGTCCTCGGCACCGGCCGCGGGGACGCGCAGGCTCTCGTCGGTGACGTGGCCGTCGAGGATTTGTCGCGCGGCCTCGAGGGTCTCGCCGTCGGCGAAGAAGAGCTCGAGCGTCTCCTCCCCCACGCGCGCCTTGAGCTCGTGTGCGGTGCCGAGCGCGGCGATCCGGCCGTGGTCGACGACCGCGATCCGGTCGGCCAGGCGGTCGGCCTCGTCGAGGTACTGGGTGGTCAAGAGGATCGTGGCGCCGTCACTCGCGAGCGCCTGCACCGCCTCCCACACCGCGAGGCGGCTGCGCGGGTCCAGCCCGGTGCTCGGCTCGTCGAGGAAGATCACCTCGGGGCGGCTCACGAGGCTCATCGCGAGGTCCAGCCGTCTCCGCATCCCGCCGCTGTAGGTTGCGACGCGGCGGTCGGCGGCGTCGCTGAGATCGAAGCGCTCGAGCAACTCGCGGGTGCGCATCGTGCCGTTGGGGACCTTGCGCAGGCGGGCCATCATCCGCAGGTTCTCCGCGCCCGTGAGGACGCCGTCCACGGCCGCCTCCTGCGCGGTGAGGCTGATGGCCCTGCGCACGGCGATGCGGTCCTTGACGACGTCGTGGCCGGCGACGCGCGCCGCGCCCGTGTCGGGGGCGAGCAGGGTGCTGAGGATGCGGACCGTCGTGGTCTTGCCGGCGCCATTGGGGCCGAGCAGGGCGAACACCTCGCCGGCCTCGATCTGGAGGTCGAGCCCTTCGAGCACGCGCGTGCTCCCGAACGCCTTGGTGAGGCCCTGCGCCTCGATTGTGTATGGCATACACAATGTGTACCACATACACTTGCCGCATGCCAAGAGGTTTGTCGGTGGAGTTGGTGGTGCAGTCGGCGATCGAGCTCGCGGACGAGTCCGGCCTGAGCGCGGTGACGATGGCCGCGGTCGCGAAGCGCTGCGGGTTCACGACGATGTCGCTCTATCGCCACGTGGCGAGCAAGGACGAGCTGGTGCGGCGGATGCTCGACGTCGCGCTGGGGACCGCACCGGCGCTCGTCTCTTCGGACTGGCGCGCGGGGCTCGACCAGTGGTCGCGCGCGATGCTCGCGATCCTCGACGAGCACCCCTGGGGGATCGACGTTCCGATCACCGGCATGCTCGGCACCCACGCGCAGCTGTCCTGGCTGGACCGCGGGTTGGAGGCGATGGCCGGGACGACGCTGGACGACGGCTCGAAGGCGGAGATCGTCCTGCTGCTCAACGGCTACGTGTTCTGGGCCGCGCGGCTGCGCTTCCAAGTCCCGGAGGAAGGGCCCGACGTCATCCCGCCCGACTTCGACATGGCGGCGTACCCGTCGCTCGCCCGTGCTGTGTCCGGCGGGATCTTCGAGGACGGCACGACCCCGGAGGACGACTTCGTGTTCGGGCTCGAGCGGGTGCTCGACGGCGTCGAGGCGCTGATCAGCCGCGTAGGCTGATCATCCGTGCCTTCGCCTCGTGTGGTCGTCGTGGGGTCGATCAACGTCGACCTCGTCGTCGCGGTTTCGCGGCTGCCAGTCGCCGGCGAGACGGTGGCGGGGGGAGTCTTCGGGCGCTACGGCGGCGGGAAGTCGGCCAACCAGGCCGTCGCGGCCGCGCGCCTTGGGGCCCTGGTGTCCTTCGTGGGCGCGGTGGGGTCGGACGAGATGGGCGCCGAGGCCGTCGCCGAGCTCGCGAGCGAGGGCATCGACGTGTCCTGCGTCGCGCGGGTGGGTGCGCCGACGGGCGTCGCCCTGATCGTGGTCGACGCGTCGGGCGAGAACCAGATCGCGGTCGCCTCCGGCGCCAACGCAGCCCTCGACCCCGCCCACGTGACCACCGCCCTCAAGACGCTTCTCGCGCCGGCGGCCACGCTCTCCACTTCGGCGGCCGCTTCGCCCGCGCCGGGGCTCTCGACGGCCTCGCCGTCCGCCGCCGCGGTGTCCCCGTCCGCCGCCGCGGTGTCCCCGTCCGCCGCCGCGGTGTCGCCGCCCGCCCCCGCGGCCTCGCCGTCTGCGTCGCCTCCGGCCGGCGTCGTCCTCCTCGGCCACGAGGTGTCGGAGGCGGTCGTCTCCGCCGCCGCCGGCGCCGCCGCGGACGCCGGCTGGCCGGTCGTGCTCAATCCGGCACCCGCGCGCGAGCTCCCCGACGTCGCGATCGCGGTGCTCACGCCGAACGCATCCGAGGCGGCCGAGCTGACGGGCCGCGACGACCCGTCGGACGCCGCCCGCGCACTCGCCTCGAAGTCCGGCGCGGCGGTGCTCATCACCCTCGGCGGCGAGGGCGCGTTGTTGTTCGAACCCGGCGGCGAACCGCTGCGCCTTCCGGCATCGAAGGTCGACGTCGTGGACACGACCGGCGCCGGCGACACCGTCAACGGCGCCCTCGCCGCCGAGCTCGCCGCGGGCCGCCCACTGCCCGACGCGGCGACGTTCGCCCTGCGCGCGGCCGCGCTCTCCACCACCGCCGAGGGCGCCCGCGGCGGCATGCCGACCCGGGCCGCGGTCGAGGCCACCACGTGACCACCCTCGCCACGCCCACGATGACCCGCGTCGTCTCGTTGCCGCCCGCCGCCACTTCGCCGCCCACGACCACGGCGCGTCCCGCCGCCGCCGCTTCGCCACCCGCCACCACGCCGCGTCCCGCCGCCGCCACTTCGCCACCCACCACCGCGTCGCCGCCCGCCGCCGCCACTTCGCCACCCGCCACCGCGTCGCCGCCCCACTCGCGCGGCACTGCCTGACGTGCCGCGCCTCTCCGCCTCATTCGCCGCGGCCGGGGTCGTCGCCGGGCTCGCGGCGTACGCCGGGTGGGTCGAGCCGCGGCGGCTCGTCGTCCGTGAGCTCGAGCTCGCGCTTCCCCACTGGCCGGCGCGGCTCGACGGGCTTCGGGCGGGCGTGATGTCGGACCTGCACGCGGGGGTTCCGCATGCGGGGCTCGACGCGATCGGACGTGCCGTCGACGCGCTCAACGCCCGCGAGCCCGACGTGCACCTCCTGCTCGGCGACTATCTCGACGCGAGCCAGAAGTGGCGTCGGGATCTGGCGCCTGAGCAGGTCGCGGAGGCGCTCGCGCGGCTGCGCTCACCGCTGGGCACGATCGCGGTGATCGGCAACCATGACTGGCGCAACTCGGGTGATCGGATGTGGCGCGCGCTGAGCGCGGTCGGGATCACGGTGCTCGAGGACCGCGCGGTCGAGCTGCACGCACCGGGTGGGCCGTTCTGGGTCGCCGGGCTGGCGGATCTCCGGCATCGCCGGCCGGACATCGGCGGCGCGCTGCGCGACGTCCCGGCCGACGCGCCGACGCTGATGCTCTCGCACGACCCCGATCTGTTCCCGGGTGTGCCGAACCGGGTCTCGCTGACGCTCGCGGGCCACATGCACGGCGGGCAGATCGCGATCCCGCTCCTGCGCCGCCCGATGCTCCCGTCCTACTACGGCGAACGGTACGCGCGTGGGCACATCGTCGAGCACGGGCGCCACCTGCTCGTGACCAGCGGAATCGGGACCTCCGGGCTGCCGATCCGCTTCCTCGCACCGCCCGAGGTCTACCTGTTGACCTTGCGTAACCCGTGAGTTACGTGTAACCTGCGGGTGACATGAACGATTCCATCGAACGCACCATCCTCATCGCCGCGCCGATCGAGCGCGTGTGGGACATCGTCACGACGCCGGAGCACATCGGTCGCTGGTTCGGCGACGCCGGCGCCGAGCGCGAGGGAGACGTCATCAAGATGCGCTGGGAGGAGCACGGCGAGGCTGAGCTGCGCGTCGTGCGCAGCGACGCGCCGACCGACTTCGCCTACCGCTGGGACGCGAACGTCGCCGGCATCGGTGACACGCTCGTCGAATTCACGCTCTCCACCGAGGGCGATCGCACCCGCGTGACCGTCGTCGAATCCGGCTGGACCAAGCTGCGCACCAGCGCGGAGGAGCAGACCCGCCTGCGCGAGGGCAACGTCGGCGGGTGGGAGCACGAGATGGCCGACTTGGAGCGCTACGCGCACAACGTGGCGGTGTGACCGAGGACGTCTTCACCGCACTTGCGGACCCGACCCGCCGGCGGGTCCTGGACCTGCTGGCGGAGCACGGGCACGGCACGGCGACATCGCTCGCCGCCGAACTGCCCGTGAGCCGCCCGGCAGTGATCAAGCACCTCGCGGTGCTGGACCGCGCGGGCCTCGTCGCCGCGCGGCGTCATGGCCGCGAGGTGCGCTACGTCGTGTGCTCCGCGCCGCTGCAGGAAACCGCGGCGTGGATGGCGCGCCTCGCGGCGTCGTGGGACGAGCGGTTGGAGACGATTCGCGCCCTCGCCGAAGAATCGTGACGCTTTCGGCACAGAGAATTCACGTTTGCGTGTAGATCCGTAACGCGCTCCCGTTCAGGGTTCGGGGGGTGAGTACGGAAAGTCCGGTCAGACCGGAACAGGAGTACGGACCCCCTGTCGATATCGCCCTCGCGGCCCTCGCCGGCGGGCAGCACGGGCTTGTGACCAAGGCGCAGATCGTCGCCGCGGGTCTGAGCACGAGCGCGCTGAGCGATCGGGTGAAGCCCGGCGTCCTGCACCGCCACCATCGCGGCGTGTACTCGGTCGGGCATGCCGCGCTCTCTCGCGAGGGTGAGATGTTCGCGGCGGTCCTCGCCGCGAGGGACGGAGCCGCGCTCGGCCACGACTCCGTCGCCGAATTGTTCGAGTTGCAGCGAGGACCCTCGCCCGAGATTCACGTCGTCGTGCCGAAGCGGCGCACCGTGCCGGGCGTCCGGGTGCACCGCGCCACCCTCCACCCACTCGACCTCATCGTCTACCGCGGCATCCCGATGACGAACGTCGCGCGCACGCTCGTCGACCTTTCCGAGACCTGGACCGCGGACGAGCTCACGTACGCGATCGGGGAGGCGGCGTTCCACAATCGCTTCAGCCTCGACGCCACCCGCCGAGCGATGGACCGAGCCAACGGCCGCCATCGCCTGCACGTGCTCGAGGAGGCGATCGCCGAGTACCTCGACGGCAGCAAGGGGTCGAAGAGCCGCAAGGAATCCGCGTTTCTGAAGCTGCTCAAGGCCGCCGGGATCGCGAGACCGCGGGTCAACGTGGTCATCGAGGGCGAGGAGGCCGACGCGCACTGGCCGGACCGCCGGCTGATCGTCGAGGTCGACGGCGCCGGGCACCGAAGACCGAACGTCAAACGCAAAGACGCCCGCCGCGACCGCCTCCTCACCGCCGCGGGCTGGCGCGTCGTGCACATCGACGCCGACGAGATCGTGCTGGAGCCGGACTCCGTCCTCGCGACGCTCGCCCACGCGGGACTGGCGCCGTGAACCGCGCACCGCCGCGCCCGGAACGAGCCGCGTCATGGCGCACCGCGCCTCGCCGGGTCGGGGCGGGCCGCTCTGCGCCCGGCCTGGCCCAGGGTGCCACACCGCGCCGCGCCGGGACGAGCCGCGCCGGGACAAAGCCGCGCCGCGCCGGGATGAGCCGCGCCGGGACGAGCCGCGCCGCCGGGACGAGCCGCGCCGCGCCCCCGCGGCCCTCAGGTGCGGCC
>NZ_JAPDOD010000017.1 GCF_027587205.1 Solirubrobacter ginsenosidimutans | reverse complement strand
GCAGACCGTCCGCACGACCAACGCGACCGGCGGCACGTTCACGCTGACCTTCAACGGCCAGACGACCGCTCCGATCGCCTACAACGCGACCGCCGCGGACATCGACACGGCCCTGGAGGCGCTCTCGAACGTCGGCGCCAACAACATCCAGACCAGCGGCGGGCCCGTGAGCACCGCGAACGTCAACGTGTTCTTCCGGCGCGCGCTGCAGCAGACCAACCAGAACCAGATCACCGCCAACGGCGCGGCCCTCACGGGCAGCACGCCCACGGTGGCGACCACGACGGCTCAGGAGGGCGCGTGGTTCCAGCGGCCGACCGGCGATGACCGCCGCTCGACGCTGAACACCAACGATCTCCGCGGCAAGCTGCTGCGCATCAAGGTGAAGGACACGATCGCCGCGGGCGACCAGAACAAGGCCGACCTCGGCTCGGGTGCCGGCGCCTATACCGTTCCGGCGGGCAACCTGAAGGACTACTCGGCGTCACACTACGCCGCCGTCGCCGGCCAGCCCGGCTTCGACACGAAGTTCCGTCCTGAGATCTACGCGATGGGCTTCCGCAACCCGTTCCGCCTGCAGGTGGACGAGAACGACGTCGCCTACGTGACCGACTACTCGCCGGATGCCAACACGCCGGCGCGCAGCCGCGGGCCGTCAGGTGTCGGGCGCATGGAGATCGTCCGCCACCCGTCCAACTACGGGTATCCGCAGTGCTACTCGACCAAGCTCGGGTACTACCGCTGGAACTTCCGCGAGTTCGCTCCCGGCACCACGACCGTCGGTACCCCGCTCGACAACCCGCCGCAGCCGATCGACTGCGGTAACACCAGCGCGTTCCAGAACCCGTCGCGGTGGGTGCGTGACGGTGGCCCGGGCTTCGAGCCCGGCCTCGCCAGCACCCCGCCGCTGAGTGATCCCGAGATCTGGTACTCGTACCGCGACAACGTCGCCGGCACGCCCCTGGGCACGCCGTGCTTCGGCTACTACGCGACGACCCCCGGGCCGGCCGCGCCGGGCTCGACCACCGAGTGCCCGCGGCTCTTCCCGGAGCTGTTCACGGGCGGCGTCGGCCCGCACGGTGCCGTGAAGTACCACTACGACCCCGCCAACGCGGGCACGAAGAAGTTCCCGCCCTACTACGACAACTCGGTGATCCTGGGCGAGTTCACGCAGGACACGATGCGCGAGGTCAAGCTCGACTCGCAGAACCGCGTGTTCAAGATCAACAGCTTCATGCCGTGTGGAGCTGCCAACGTCCCCTCGTCGCCGTTCACGTTCGAGTGCGACAACCCGATGGACATGCAGTTCGGCAAGGACGGCTCGTTCTACCTGCTGACCTACGGTGACGGCTTCTTCGCCGCCAACCTGGACGCCGGCCTGTATCGCTGGGATTACGTCAAGGGTCAGCGCGCGCCGAAGGCCGTGCTCACCACCGACCGGACCGATGGTCCGCTGCCGCTGACGGTCAAGTTCAAGGGCTCGGCGTCCAGCGACGACGACCCGGGTGACTCGATCCGCTTCGAGTGGGACTTCGGCGATGGTTCGCCGCTCTCCACCGAGCCGGACCCGACGCACGTCTACACCAAGGCCGGCCGCTACACGGCCATTCTCTCGGTGTTCGACTCGACGGGCGCCAAGACCGCGACCAGCACGATCATCACGGCGGGCAACTCCAGCCCGACCGTCACGGTCACGGCCCCGCTGGACGGCGGACTGTTCTCCTTCGGCGACAAGCTGCAGTTCAAGGTGACGGTCACCGATCCGGAGGATCCGTCGATCAACTGCAACGACGTCCAGGTCACGTTCGTGCTCGGCCACGACACGCACGGCCACGCCGAGCAGAGCACGACCGGCTGCACCGGGTTCCTGCAGACCGATGCCGGTGACGTGTCGCACGGCGGCAACGTGTTCGGCGTCATCAGCGCGACCTACACGGACAAGGGCGGCCAGGGCGCCAACGCCGCGGCTCCGCCGCTGTCGACCACCAACCAGGTGCAGACGCGTCAGAAGCATCAGGAGGTCGAGTTCGTCGTCAACCAGTCCGGCACGGCGACCGCGACCAACACCGACGGTCCCACGGGCGCGGGCGTGCATCGCTCGAGCCTCGCGGCCGCCGACTGGATTCAGCTGAACGGTCCGTTCAACCTGTTCCAGGCCGACTCGATCTCGTTCCGCGTCTCCGACGTGCAGCCGACCGGTACCGGCTTGCCGCGTACGGTGGGCTCGCCGCTGGCGGCGATCGAGATCCGTCAGGACTCGATCACGGGTCCGATCCTGACCACCGCCAACCTGACCTCCACGGGCAGCACGGTGGCGGCCGCGATCTGGAACACGCAGACGTTCGCGCTCCCGCCCTCCACGGGCAAGCACGAGCTGTTCTTTGTGTTCCGCTCAGTGACCGGTGGGACGACGGGCGGCAACCTGTTCAACCTCAACTGGGCCGAGTTCAACGGCAACGGCGTCACGGTCCAGCAGACCACGGCGACCGGCACGGCGACCGGCACGGTGCCCGCGACGCTGTCGCTGGCGCTCGGCACGCCGGCGTCCTTCGGGCCGTTCACGGCAGGCGTCGCGAAGACGTACAACGCGACGACCACCGCCACCGTCATCTCGTCCGCGGGCGACGCGACGCTGAGCGTCTCTGATCCGAGCTCGGTCGCGACCGGGCATCTGGTCAACGGGACGTTCTCGCTCCCGTCGGCTCTGACCGCCAAGGCGGCCAGCGCGGCCGGCACCGGCGGGGCGTTCGCCCCGGTCGGCGGCTCCGCCGCGCCGACCACGCTGTTGACGTACGCCGCGCCCGTGTCCAACGACGCCGTCACGGTGTCGTTCGCACAGGCCATCGGGGCCAACGACGCGCTGCGCACCGGCAGCTACTCGAAGACCCTGACGTTCACGTTGTCCACGACAACGCCGTAAGACGCTCGACCGCGGCGGCCCCTCTCGGGGCCGCCGCGGCGCAGTGCTGGCGCGCCGCGCCGGGGAGGCGTAGGGTCGGCACAACCTGAGCGAAGGGGTTGTCTGATCGTGTTCCGCCTCGGCGTCGTGTGCCGGATCGTGGCGACCATGTTCGCCTTCGCCGGAGCGGGCGTCGATCCGGCCTTCGCAGTCGATCCCACGGCCGCCTGGGTCGCCGACGACGAGGTGCTCGCGCTGGCTCCCGGGTCCGGCGGGCTGCTGTACCTCGGCGGGTGGTTCGAGCGGATCGGCCCGCGCACCGGCTCGGGGATCGTGCTCGATCCCGCGCTGGGTGCCGTCGAACCCGGCTGGCCCGAGGTCGACGGCGAGATCTCCACCGCCGTGCCGGACGGCTCAGGCGGGTTCTTCGTCGCCGGTGCGTTCGAGCACGTCGGCGGCGTCCCGCGCGCTCACCTGGCGCACCTGCTCGCCGATCGCACGCTGGACGCGGCGTGGGATCCGCGACCGGACGGTACACCGGCGGCCATGGCGCTCGACGGGCCGACGCTCTACGTCGGCGGCTCGTTCACGCGCATCGGAGGCCTGCCGCGCGAGGGTCTTGCCGCGGTGGACGCGAGGAGTGGTGCGGCGACGGGCTGGGACCCGGGGCCGGTCAGCTCGCCCACCGCGCTGGTCGTCGCCGGCGGCTCGGTCTACGTCGCCGGCGCCTTCTCCAGCGTGGCCGGCGCGCTGCGCCGCTGCCTCGCGGCGTTCGACGTGGCGACGGGTGCGCTGACGCCGTTCGACCCGGAGCCCAACGATGCGGTGAACGCCCTCGCCTTCTCGGGCGGCGTGCTCTATGCCGGGGGCACGTTCGACACGATCGGCGGGCACTCGCGCAGCCGCCTGGCAGCGCTCGACGCGGTCACGGGTGCGGTGACGGACTGGAACCCGAGCGCCGACGACACGGTGACCGCGCTGACGCTCGGCGGCGGCACCGTGTACGCCGTGGGTGACTTCACCCACATCGGGCTCCAAGCGCGTCTGCACGCCGCTGCGATCGACACCCTCACGGGAGCGCCGACGCCTTGGCGCCACGACGGGAGCGTCAGCGCGGTGTCGGTCGCGGACGGCACCGTGTTCGCCGGTGGCACCGACGGCGTCGCGCAGCTCGACGGCTTCGGTGCTGTGGTGCGGCGCTGGGGGGCGGGGGCACAGGTCAAGGCGCTCGCCGCGGGTGGCGGGAAGCTCTATGTGGGCGGCAGCTTCGAGGCGTTCGAGCTGCAACCTCGGCGGCACTTCGCCGCGGTCGACACGGCGAACGGCACGCTCGCCGCGTGGGCCCCGACCTCCGACCGCGCGCCGTACCTGCTCGCCGTGTCCGGCTCGACGGTCTACGCCGGCGGCTACTTCACGACCCTCGACGGGCACCGCCACCGCTATCTCGGGGGGCTCGACGCGACGACCGGCGCCTCACGGGCGTGGGACCCGGGAATCGACGGCGAGCCGGGCGAGCTGGTCGTCCACGGCAGGACGCTCTACGCGAGCGGGGGCTTCGAGCGCGTGGAGGGTCACGTGCGCTCCGGTCTGGCCGCGTTCGACGCCGGCTCGGGGGCGCTGCTGCCGTGGAATCCGCACGCGAACGGCGGCGTCGGGGCGATCGCGGTGCAGGGCGGCCGGGTGTACGTCGCGGGCGGGTTCTCGCGGATCGGTGGGAAGAAGCGGCACCGCCTCGCCGCACTGACGGTGAGCCGGGGACGGGCGACGCGCTGGGCGCCCCGGATCACCGGCGATCCGTATTCGCTCGCCGTCAGCGGCTCGACGGTCTACCTCGGTGGTGACATCACCCGGATCGGGGACCGCCGCCGGCGCTGGCTCGGCGCGATCGATGCCCGCACCGGCCGGCCGACGGCCTGGCACCCGCGCGTCGATGCCAACGTCCTGCGCCCGGTCGTCGCCGACGGGTTCCTCTACGCCGACGCGCGCTTCCCACGCCGCGAACCCGTGCAGGTCGCCGCGTTCGCGCTCCCGTCCGGGCGCCTGACCGCGTGGCAGCCGGAGACCGGCCTCGGCTACGTGTCCGCGCTCGCCGCGAGCGGCGGCGTGGTGTACACCGCGACGACCTTCGAAGGCGGCGGGTTCGATCGCGGGTCGCACATCTTCGCCTTCCCGGGGCCGTGACCGGTGCGGCACCCGCTCGGTCTCCTGCTGCTCGCCGTCGCCGTCGCCATGATCTGGCCGGCCTCCGCCGGCGCGGAAGGCGAGGCGTACGTGATCGCCGGCGGTGGGCGGGTGCGTCCGGCGGACATCGCGAGCGCGCCGGCCACCGAGTTGCGGCTGGCGGTCGAGAGCGTGATCGCCGCTCACGACGGTGGCCTGCTGATCGCGGGCGGTGACGTGGTGCTGCGGATGAGCGTGCTGGGCCGGGCGAGCCGGGTCGCGGGTGGGCTTCCGCACGGCGACCGCGGGGAGGGCGGGCCGGCACTCACGGCGCACCTGCGGTCCGCCGGAGCCGTCACCGAAGCGGCGGACGGGACGCTCTTCGTTGCGACCGACCGCACCGTCCGGCGGATCGCGCCGGACGGGACGATCATGACCGTTGCGGGCGGCGGGCCGCTGTACCCGCCGCCGCTCGGGGAACCGCTTCCGGCGCTGTACTCCAAGCTGGCACCTACGGCGCTCGCGCTCGGGCCCGACGGAAGCTTGTGGATCGCCGACGACGAGGAGGACAGCGGCCTGCTCACGCTGAGCGCGGACGGGCTGCTGCGGGCGGTAGCGCCGGTGGGGCCGAGCGACGACCGCTGCGTCGGGCGCGCGGGGTCGTTGGCGCCATCGGCCGGCGGGCTCCTCGTCGGGTTCGCGTACGCGGTCTGCCGCGTCGACGCCGCCGGGGTGCGCACCGTGTTCGCCGGCGACTTCCGGCCCGCCGAGCTCGTACTCGGCCGGATTGCCGAGCGCCCGGTCGCGCTGCCCGGAGGCGACGTGGCGCTCCTGCGCACGGGCTCGTCGACCACGCCCGGCACGATCCTGCGCGTGACCGGCTCGCCACCGCACGCGGTCCGCGTCCCGCTGCAGGCGGATGGCGTCAATCTCCCCTTGAGCTTCAGCGCGTATGAGCTGGGGGTCGCCGCGGACGGCGGTCTGCTCGCGAGTGACGGTAAGGAGCTCGTCTACCTCGCGCCCGAACGCCCAGGGCTGGCGGCGCTGCGCTTCGAGCCGGGCTCGCGCCGCTCGCTCGCGCTGCGCTCGACGCTGCCGGGTCACGTGCGTCTGCGGTTGGACGGCCCGCAGACCGCCCACCTGACCGCGACCCTCGGCGGTGGCGTCGGGCACCCGCGCCTGCCGGGTCGGCTGCGCCCCGGGCTGTATCGGATCGTCGGCGATCTGCGCACGCCGTCAGGCGCACGGACGACGGCGAGGACCGCGCTCGTGCTCGGCGGCACGCTGACCGATCGTGCGGCAGCGCGCGTGCTCGGCCTCCCGCGGCTGCCGCTCGCGCGCGCCGCCGGCCGCACGCGAGACGAGAACCCCGTCATCGCGATCGATCGCTGCCGCCGCTGGTCGCGCACGCGCGTGGACTGCCGGTCGATGGAGCACGACCAGGGCGAGCCGCGGCCGTACTGCCTCTCCCTCCAGGCCGTGCAGCTATCGACCGACGGAACCGTCACCAGCCGTCCCTATGACTGCCCCGCCCGCGGTGCGTTCCTTCTCCGCCCGCACTTCACGCACGCCGCGGTACCGGTCGACCTGCGCGCGATCGCGGAACGCTGGCGCGGCTAGACGAGCTGTACTCCCGGCCAGGTTCCTGGACGATCATCCAATGGTGGGGCGGCTTGCGCCCGGACACAGTCCATGGCGATGAGCGGGAAGACGTTGTTGCAGTGGATCGCGGTGCTTTCAGCATTGGGGGCGCTCGCGGCGTACGCGCTACGACCGGAGAACAAGCCCGTCGCGCAGGCGTCGACCACGTCCGGCGAGTTGACGTTCGCGCCCGACTTCCCGGTCGCGGACCGCGCGTGGGTGCTGGGCGCGATCGCCAAGGCGCGGCCGGAAGCGCGGCGGCTGATCGACGACGTCGACGGGCGAACGCGGATCACGGCGTTCTACGAGCCGTACGGGTACTGGCTGGGCTGGGCGAGGGCCGTCGCGCCGAACCAGTACGAGGTCCGGCTGAACCTCGCGCGCCTCGACGGCCGGCGCAAGATCGACCGCGACACGGTCACGTTGCACGAGCTGGGCCACGTCGTCGACTACGCGCTCGTGCCCGACATGCTGCGCGACCGGCTCGCCGCGCAGGTGCCGACGAGCGGGGTGTGCCCGGACAAGATCCAGGGCGACTGCGCCGCCGCGCCGGAGCGCTTCGCCGACACGTTCGCCAAGTGGGCGCTGCGCGGAGCGGTCTCCGCCGTGGGTGCCGGGTACAGCCTCGCGTCGCCGCAATCGCTCGAGGACTGGGGCGCGCCGCTGTCCGAGCTCGCGATCGAGCTGGACGTCACCGCGGGCTGAGTCGCTCGAACGTCCTGATCCGGCCGCTCTCTGGGCGAACGTTACGGGCGTGGCATTGAAAGTGTCCCGCACACGCCTTCTTCCGGTCGCCGTGGTCGACCGTGGGCGTTTGATGCTCTGTGCGCCGGTTTCGATCAGGTTCGCACTGTTCGATTTGGCGCGCAGGTGGGGGTGCGGCACCAGAGCGTCCTGACAGGCAGCTCTGGTTACACACCCCCTAGCCTTCGCGGACATGGATCCGCTGGCGCAACGGGGATTCGGGGCGAGCCTTGACGCGGCGCGCGTGTACGACCGCGGGCGGCCGGGGTATGCGCCCGAGCTCGCGCCGTGGCTCGCCGAGGAGCTTGGGCTCTCGCGGAGCTCGCGCGTGCTCGACCTGGCCGCGGGGACTGGGCAGCTCTCGCGACTGTTGATGCCACTGGTTGGATCGGTGGTCGCGGTCGAGCCTGCGGCGGCGATGCGCGAGGTGCTGGCGTCGCGGGTTCCCGGCGCCGAGGTTGTCGAGGGCGTGGCGGAGCAGCTCCCGCTGGCCGACGGTTCGATCGACGCGGCGGTCGTCGGCAACGCGTTCCACTGGTTCGACGCCGACGTCGCGCTGCGTGAGCTCGCGCGGGTGCTGCGGCCGGGAGGCGGGCTGGCGATCGTGTGGAACATCGGCCGCGACACCGAGCCGCCGACACCGGAGCTCGAGACGTACGTCGCCGGGTTGCGCACCGAGGCGGGCCTCGGCCCGATGACCGGGAGCCAGGACCCGGCATGGCGTCGCGCGTTCGCCGCCACCGACGCGTTCGCGCCGCTGCGCTACCACGAGCTGCTCCACACCCGCGAGCAGGACCGCGAGACCTTCGTCGCCTACCTCGCCTCGCTGGCCTTCATCGCCGCGTTGCCCACCCGCGACACGGCGATCGAACGGCTCCGCGAGCTCGCCCCGGAAGTGTCGATCTTGTCAATGCGCACCGAGTGCCACTGGACGCGCCGTAGACTCGCGGCGTGACCGCGTTCTCGCCGCCGATCCAGATCGATCCGCGTCCGTTGAGCGCGCTCGAGACGCAGCTCGTCGAGCGGTTGCTGCAGGACCCGTTCGCGCCGCGGAGCTGCGCTCCCAGGCGCGTGCGGCGCGGGCCGTGGCGCGGTGCGGGTGCGGCTGCGCGTCGGTGAACTTCGAGGTGGATCAGGCGGTACCCGCCGCCTGTTTCGACCCCGGCGACGTGCCGTCGGGCCGGTCGGATTGGCTGCCGTTGATCGCGACCGGGACGGACGCGGCGGGTCGCTGGGTGGAGGTGACGTTGCACGTGACGAGCGGCTACCTCGGTGAGTTGGAGATCTGGACGGGCAAGGAGGGCGAGGTCGCTGAACCGGTCGTCGACTCGCTCGAGCTCGAGGAACGGGTGTCGGCGCGGATGAGCCAGGCGATCGCGCGGGCGCTGATCGAGCGCCTGGAGCCGGAGCTGCCCGCGGGCATCGCGCTGGAGCCGACGTGGCTCGGCGGCATCGACGTCCGCCGCGCCGGCCTCCCGGCGGAGAGCGCGTCCGGCTTCGGTGGCATCGCGGCCACGGCGCAGAGCCTCCTTTCGAGTGTCGGCTGGAAGCTCGACGAGCACACCGATTACACGTGGCTGCCGTGCGCCCATCCCGACGTCGAGTGCGCCTGCGCCGACGGCGGGGCGGCGCTCGAGGGCGACGAGCTGCGGCTGTGGTTCGGCGAGGCCGAGCGCCCGACCCGCACGTTCGCCCCGGTGAGCCGCGACGAGCTGACGCGGCTCGCGACGCTGTGGAGCGAGCCGTGAGGCGCGCGTTGTGCCTCGCGATCGCGCTGATCGCGCTCGTCGCCGCGCCGGCGGGCGCGACGACCACAGTGATCGCGGACCATCTCGCCCGGCCGCGCGGGCTCGCGATCGCTCCCGACGGGACGCTGTACGCGACGCTGGTCGGCACCGGTGGGAAGCGGTGCAACTTCGAGGGCTGCTTCGGCGCGTCCGGGAGCATCGTCAAGGTCACGCGAGAAGGTGCTGTCAAGACCGTCGCGGATGGTCTGTTGTCGATGCGCGGCCGGCCGGACGGGTTCTTCTCGCTCGGCGCCGACCAGCTCACCGTCCTGCCGGACGGACGGCTGATGACCGCGATCTCCGCCGAGTTCAACGAGGCCCCGAACACGCCGCCGCGACAGGTGCCGAAGGCCGTCCGCAAGCAGTCCGGGCGGCTCGTCTTCGTCACCCCCGGCGGGCGCCGGGAGATCGGGCCGAACGTCTCGGCCGTCGAGTACCGCGATGATCCGGACGGCGAGGGGAAGGTCTCCAACCCGTACGGCGTCGCGGCGCTGGGCGACGCGCTCTACGTCTCGGACTCGGCGGCCAACACGCTGCTGGAGATCCGGGGAAGCGACGTTCGCACGATCGCGGTCTTCCCGCACACCGAGGCCGGCGCGCAGTCGGTTCCCGCCGCGCTGACGGCGGGCACGGACGGCGCGCTCTACGTCGGCGAGTACACGGGCAACGAGTCCAAGAGTCACAGCGCGCGGATCTGGCGGGTCGCGCCGGGCGCGGCGCCGGTCGTCTTCGCGTCGGGGCTGACGACGATCAGCGCGCTCGCGAGCGGGCCGGACGGCGCGGTCTATGCGACCGAGTTCCGCCCCGGGCGGGTGGTCAGGATCGCGCCCGACGGCACCAAGACGATCGTCGCGACCGGGCTGCACTACCCCGGCGGCGTGGCGGTCGGCAAGGACGGCAAGGTCTACGTCAGCGACTGGTCGGTGGCAGGCGCCACGCGCGAGGATGCGTATCGCAAGCACACCGGCCGTATCCTGCTCTTGACTTGAGCGCGGAGCACGTTGACGTACTGATCGTGGGGGCCGGGCTGTCGGGGATCGGTGCCGCGCACCATCTCCAGACCCGTCTCCCGCACAAGACCTACGCGATCTTCGAGGCGCGCGCGGCCAGCGGCGGGACGTGGGACCTGTTCCGCTACCCGGGCATGCGGTCGGACTCGGACATGCAGACGCTCGGGTACCGGTTCCGCCCGTGGACGGCGGCGAAGGCGATCGCGGACGGTCCCGCGATCCTCGAATACGTCCGTGACACCGCGCGTGAGGCGGGGATCGATCACCGGATCCGGTACGGGCATCGCGTCGTCCGCGCCACCTGGTCGACGCCCGACGCGCGCTGGACGGTGGAAACCGAGGGCGAGCCGGACGTCACGTGCGACTTCCTCTACGTGTGCGGCGGCTACTACCGCTATGACGAGGGCTACCGGCCCGAGTTCAACGGCTTGGAGGACTACAGCGGCCGGCTCGTCCACCCGCAGTTCTGGCCCGAGGACCTGGACTACACGGGCAAGCGGATCGTGGTCATCGGCAGCGGCGCCACGGCGGTGACGCTCGTGCCCGCGCTCGCGGAGCGCGCCGGTCACGTGACGATGCTCCAGCGCTCACCGTCGTACATTCTCTCGATCCCGTCCGAGGACCCGATCGCCAACGCGCTGCGCCGTCTGCTCGGCCCGCGGGCGGCGTATCCGATCGCCCGCTGGAAGAACGTCGGGATCTCGACGCTCGTCTACCAACTCAGCCAGCGCCGTCCGAAGCTGATGCGCAAGCTGCTGCGGCATGGCGTCGCCGCGCAACTGCCGGACGGCTACGACGTCGACGTGCACTTCAACCCGCGCTACGGCCCGTGGGATCAGCGGCTCTGCCTCGTGCCCGACGGCGATCTCTTCAAAGCGATCTCGCGCGGGCGGGCGTCGGTGGTCACCGACGAGATCGACCGGTTCGTCGCGGGCGGTATCCGGCTCGCATCGGGAGCGGAGCTGGACGCGGACGTCGTCGTCACCGCCACCGGCCTGAACCTGCTCGCCATCGGTGGCATCGAGCTCGTCGTCGACGGTGAGCCGGTGTCACTGCCGGAGCGGATGGCGTACAAGGGCATGATGCTCAGCCGCGTCCCGAACTTCGCGTTCACGATCGGGTACACGAACGCGTCATGGACGCTGAAGGCCGATCTGGTGGCGGAGTACGTCTGCCGCCTGCTCACCCACATGGAGCGCCGCGGGTACCGGCAGTGCATGCCGGTCGATGACGACCCGACGGTGGAGCGGCGCCCCTTGCTGGACTTCGACGCGGGCTACGTGCAGCGCTCGATCCACCGCTTCCCGAAGGGCGGCTCGCGCGCGCCGTGGCGCCTCGGGATGAGCTATGCGCAGGACGTCGTCACCCTCCGCCACGCGCGGCTCGAGGACGGCGCGCTGCGCTTCAGCGCGCGTTGAGACGAAGCCAGTCCAGAGTCAGCGGGCAGGCGTGCAGGATCGAGATGTGGCCGTCGAGCGGGCGCAGCCACAGCTCCGGCCGGGGCAGGGCGCGCAGCAGCGCATAGGCGTGCGACGGCGGGATCACGCGATCCTCGCCACCCTGTGCGAGCAGCACCGGCGTTTCGATGCTCTCGAGCTCGAACCCCCACGCTGAGGCGAACGCCACGTCGTCGTCGATCTCTCCGTCCGGCCCGGCCTCCCCGGCGCGCACCGCGTCCTGCCCGAGCGAGGACCAGTCGCCCTCCAGCGCGGCCCAGTCGGCGTCGGTGAAGCTGGACGGGACGAACTCCGCCGTCTCGGCATGCTCGGCCCGTGTCTCCCGGCCCTCGCGGGCCGCGCGCAGACCGCTCGGATCGACCATCCCGCCGAACCAGTCGAACGCCTCGGTGTAGGGCGCGGGGCTTGCCAAGCAGGCGACGGCGGTCACCCGCTCCGGCAGGCCCGCCGCGCAGGCGAGCGCGTGCGGGCCACCGCCGGACGCGCCCATCACCGCGAAGCGCTCGAGCACCCGGTCTGCGGCGAGCCGTGATGCCACAGCACCGCGAACCCGTCGCCGCCGCTGTCGTGAACCCGCAGCGTGCGCCCGTCGCCGAGGGTCAGATCCCGCGCCGTCACCACCCCCACAACCTACCCCACCAACCAGAACGCAAGGTCTTGCCAAGCCGCTCTCTCAGAGAATGCGGCCACGCCCACTCACCTCCCACCTCTCCCTCGATGGAGGAACGTCGTGAGTCCGATCCACCGAATCGCCGGCGCGGTGCTGTGCACCGCCGCCTTCGCATCGATCACGCCCGCCGCGCTGGCCCTGCCGCCGGTCGGTGACGACCCGATCATCCATTGCCCGAAGGGCTACGTCCTCGTCGACGACGTCTGCGTCAAGCTTCCGCCACCGCCGCCTTCGATCAGCCCCGTCGTGACGCTCGGGACGCCGCGCCAGACCGTCGACACCGCCGCGGTCCGGGTCACCGGCCGGGCGACGGACGGCGACCAGCCGAGCGCCGCGCTGACGGTCCAGGTGCGCGTCGACGGCGTGCTCGTGCGGACGCTCACCGCGAACCAGCCCGACCCGCCTGTGGCCACGCCGAACGCCCGTGCCGCCGCGATCCCGCCACCCACGCTGCCCGGCCACACCTATGACGTCACGGTCCCGGCTCCGGCGACCGCGCAGACCGTCTGTGTCACCGCCGTCAACGTCGGCAGCGGCTCGAACACCACCGTCTGCCGGGCCGTGGACCAGGTCGCCGAGTTCGTCGGCCACAGCATCGGCTACGACCTCGATCACCTGCAGATCACCGATGCCAGCCTCGAGTCGCTCGACCACCTGTCGCAGACGAACTCGTCGAACCTCCAGCAGAGCACGACCATGAGCGGCGAGAAGACGTTCACCGACACGCAGAGCTGGACGAACACCTCCACCCTGAAGATGACCCTCTCGGGCGGCGTCAAGATCCCGCTGATCAGCGACTTCAAGGTCTCGGTGGAAGGCTCGAAGAGCTGGACGAAGAACGGCTCGACGACGAACACGACCAAGTTCGCCTGGTCGCAGCCGATCCTCGTCCCCGCACACTCCAAGATCGTTGCCAGCATCGCGGTCACGAAGACCACGCTGACCGTTCCGTACATCCTCTCGGGCGAGTACGTCTACCGCAGCGGCTACAGCGTCGCCGGCACCAGCGGCGGCACGTTCACGGGCGTCAACAGCCACGATCTCGAGGTGACCATCGACCAGTTCGACCTCGACGGGACGCCGGCCGCCAAGCCGGCGCCGCAGCCTCAGGCATCGCTTCTCGCAGGCGCCTAACTCACCAGTTGATCGGCCGCCGGCAATTCCGGGCCGGCGGCCCGCGGCGAGGCGGGCGAGCGGGACGCGGAGACGATCTCCTCGAACGCGACGTTGCGCGGGTGATGACAGGCGGCCAGATGCCCGTTCGCGTACGCGGTGAGCGGCGGCTCGACGGAGCGGCAGATCTCGGTCGCGTGCGGGCAGCGGGTGTGGAAGCGGCAGCCCGGGGGCGGGTTGATCGGCGACGGCGGCTCGCCCTCGACGACCGGTCGCGAGCGGGCGCGGTTCTCGCGCGGGTCGGGGATCGGGATCGCTCCGAGCAGGCCGAGCGTGTACGGGTGGATCGGCTTGTCGTAGAGCTCCACCGCGGGGGAGACCTCGACGATCTTGCCCAGGTACATCACGACGATCCGGTCGCTGACATGGCGCACGACGGACAGGTCGTGGGCGACGAAGACGTAGGAGAGCCCGAACTCGTCCTGGAGCTCCTCGAGCAAATTGACCACCTGCGCCTGGATCGAGACGTCCAGCGCGGACACCGGCTCGTCGAGCAGGATCGCCTTGGGCTCGGCGGCCAGGGCGCGGGCGATCCCGATCCGCTGGCGCTGCCCGCCGCTGAACTCGTGCGGAAAGCGGTTGAGGTGCTCGGGGTTCAACCCGACGCGCTTGAGCAGTTCGCGCGAACGCTGCTCGACGTCGCGCACCCCGCGCAGCCGCAACGGCAGCCCGACGATCTGCCCCACCCGCTTGCGGGGATTCAGCGACGCCTGTGGGTCCTGGAAGACCATCTGCAGTTCGCGGCGCACCGGGCCTAGCTCTCGCCGCCCCGCCGAGGTGATATCGGCGCCGCGGAAGCGGATCGAGCCGCCTGTGGCATCGACGAGCCGCATCAGCGCGCGGATCAGCGTCGACTTGCCGCAGCCCGACTCGCCGACGATCCCGAGCGTCTCGCCCTCCTCCAAGACGAACGAGACGTCATCGACGGCGTGGACGCGCCCGACGGTGCGCGCGATCAGCACGCCACGGCGGACCGGGAAGTGCACCTGCAGGTGGTCGACCTCCAAGAGGGCGCTCAAGAGATCACCGTGGTCTCGTACGCGAGGCCGATCGCGCCGTCGACCATCCGCCGCGCCTGCTTCTCCTCCAGCGACAGCCAGCAGCGGTCGCGCCCGTTCAGCGGCGGGTCCTCGGTGCACTTGGCGAACGCGTGCGGGCAGCGCGGGCGGAAGTGGCACCCCTCCGGCGGGTCCAGCAGCGAGGGCGGCGAGCCGGGGATCGCCGGCAGCCGGCGCGAGCGGTCGCGGTCCAGCCGCGCGATCGACCCCAGCAATCCCCACGTGTAGGGATGCCGCGGGTCGTAGAACAGCTCGTCCAGCGTGCCCTGCTCGACCACCCGCCCCGCGTACATCACCAGCACGCGGTCGGCGATGTCGGCGACGACGCCCAGGTCGTGGGTGACCATGATGATCGCCGCGCCCGTCTCGTCCCGCAGCGCCCGCAGCTCGCGCAGGATCTGCGCCTGGATCGTGACATCGAGCGCCGTGGTCGGCTCGTCGGCGATCAGCAGTTCGGGGTTGCAGGACAGCGCCATCGCGATCATCACGCGCTGCCGCATCCCGCCGCTGAACTCGTGTGGAAACGAGCGCGCCCGCTCGGCTGCGCGGGGGATGCCGACGCGGCCGAGCAGCTCCACGGCGCGCTCGTACGCCGCGCCCCGTTTCAGATCCGGCTCGTGCGCCCGGATCTGCTCGACGATCTGGTCACCGACCCGGTAGACCGGGTTCAGCGATGACATCGGGTCCTGGAAGACCATCGCGATGCCGTTGCCGCGAATGCCCTCGAGCTCGTGCTCGGAGGCCGTGAGCAGGTCGGTGCCGTCGAACTCCGCCGAGCCCTCGAAGCGGGCGTTGGGTGACCTTGTGAGCCCGAGCATGGTCATCGCGGTCACCGACTTGCCCGAGCCGGATTCGCCGACGATCGCGACGATCTCGCCGGGATCGACGGCGAACGAGACGCCGTCGACGGCTCGCACGACGCCTTCCTCGGTGGCGAAGGAGACGTGCAGGTCGGACACAGACAGCAGCGGGGTCACAGGCGGATCCGTGGGTCGAGGAGGGCGTAGACAATGTCGACGAACGCGCCGATCACGACCACCGCGAACGCGGTCAGCATCGTGATGACGAGGATCGGCGGGACGTCGAGCCGGAAGATGGAGTCGGCCGCGTACTGGCCGACGCCGTGGAGCCCGAAGACGCTCTCCGTGAGGATCGCGCCGCCGCCGATCACCGCGGCGAAGTCCAGGCCGAACAGCGCGATGACCGGGATCAGCGAGTTGCGCAGGACGTGGCGGAGCGTCACGCGCGAACGGCTGATGCCCTTCGCCCGCGCCGCGCGCACGTAGTCCTCGTTCATGGTCTCGAGCATCGTCGAGCGCAGGACGCGCGAGTAGACGCCGATGAACAGCACCGAGAGCGCGAACCATGGCATCAGCAGGTGCGTGAACCACTGCCACGGGTTCTGAGTCAGCGGGACGTAGCCGCCGAGCGGGAAGATGCTCCACTTGTAGCCGAGGTAGTAGAGCATCATCGCGCCGAGGAAGAACACCGGGGTCGACACGCCGACGAGTGACAGCACGGTCAGTCCGCGGTCGAGGAGATGCCCCGCCGAGAGCGCGCTCAGCACGCCGAAGAGAATGCCGAGCCCGAGCCAGATGATGCCCGCGCCGATGGCCAGTGACAGCGTCGCCGGCAGGTCGCGCTTGATCTCCTGCAGCACGTTGACCTGCTGCGTGTAGGAGACCACCGAGCCGGAGAAGATCTTGCCCATGGTCGTGAAGTACTGGTCGTAGAGCGGCCGGTCGAAGCCCCACTGCGCGCGCACGTCGGCGACCTGCTGCGGCGTCGCCAACCGTCCGGCCAGGCGGAGCGCGGGGTCCCCGTTGGGGATGGCTTGGAAGATCAGGAACGTCAGGACCGAGATCGCGAACAGGACCCCGATGACACCGACGCTCCGGCGGAGGATGAAACGAACCATGTCAGTGCTCGATGCGCACCTTCGCGCGCGGGTCGAGGGCGTCCCGGACACCGTCGCCGAAGATGTTGATCCCCAGCACGGCGGCGACGAGCATCAGTCCCGGCACGATCGTGAGATGGATCGCGCTCGGGATCAGCCGGATGCCGTCGGAGATCATCGTCCCCCAGGACGGGTTCGGGTCTTGGACGCCCGCTCCGAGGTAGGAGAGCCCGGCCTCGGTGAGGATCGCGTTGGCCACGATCAGCGGGATGAAGACGATCAGCGTCGAGATCACGTTCGGCAGGATCTCGGTCGTCATGATGCGGGAGTTGGAGAGCCCCAGTGCTCGCGCCGCGTCGACGAACTCGCGCTCGCGCAGGGTCAGCACCTGCCCGCGCACCGGCTTGGCGACGTAAGGGACGTAGATCACGCCGATGATCACCGCCGGCACCATCAGCGAGTTCCCCTTGAGCTCGAACAGGCCGAGGTTGAGCCCGCCGACCGCAAGGGTCACACCGAGCGCGACGCCGAGGATCACGACGGGGTACGCCCACAACACGTCCAGCACCCGCGAGAGGACCCCGTCCACCACGCCGCGGAAGTAGCCCGCCGAGACGCCGATGAGCGTCGCCAGGATCATCGTGATCAGCGTCGCGACCCCGCCGATCTCGAGCGAGTTGCGCCCGCCGTAGAGCAGCCGCACGGCGACGTCGCGGCCGTTGGTGTCGGCGCCCAGGAAGAAGCGCCCATGCCAGGTCGGCCCGATCGGGATGCCGGCGACCGACACGACGTCGGTCGGCTTGCCGTTGACCATCACCTGATCGGTCAGGTGGTTGGCGGTCGGCGTGGTGTGCGCGATGTGCTCGGCGTACACGGGGGCGAGCAGGCAGAGGATCACGACCAGCAGGAACAGCCCGCCGAACGCCAGCGCGGTGCGGTTGCGCCGCAGCCGCCGCCATGCCAGCGCGTACGGCCCGATCCCGGCGGGGGCGTTCTCCTCGGGCACCGCGCCCGAGGAGAACTCCGTCCCTGTGGCCTCAGTGGTGGCCACCTACTTGAGGGAGATCGAGGACCAGTCGTTCCCGTACAGCGGACTGAAGACGGCGCTGCCGAAGTCGATCCGGTTCGAGAAGAACATCGGCTGCTTCTCCTGCCCGTAGGCGGCGATGTACGCCTTCTGGGCGAGATACTCGTCGAGCTTCTGCCAGCGGTCGGCGACCGTGTCGAGCTTGTCGGCCGGCACCGCGTTGAGGACCTTCAGCTCGCTCTGGATGTGCGGGTCATTGACCTGGCTGAAGTTCTCGTTGTTGGTGTCCTGGATGGAGTTGGCGTCCATCAGCAGGTAGAAGTCGCTCGGGTTCGGGAAGTCCTGATTCCAGTCGGCGAAGCCCGTCTGCGGCTCCGTCTTCTTGTTGCCGATCGTGGCGAAGTACTGGGCGTCGGCGATGATCTTGGACTTCGCCTTGAAGCCGATCTGGTTCAGGACGTCGGTGTAGTAGGAGACGAACTCCTTGCGCGGGCTGCGCGTCTCGCTCCACACCGTCACCGGCTGCCCGGCCATGCCGGACTGCTGGACGAGCTGCTTGGCCTTGGCGAGATCCGGCGCGCCGTTGGGATCGCCGTACGGGCACGCGCTCGTCGGGTGACCGATCAGCCCCTCGGGCAGGAACCAGCAGGTCTGCGTGAAGTTGCCGCCGTTGAGGCGGTTGATCGCGCGCCGGTCGAGCGCGAGGTTGACGGCCTCGCGGGCGAGCTGGTTGTTGAACGGCTTCGCCTGCGTGTTCAGGAAGAAGTAGAACGTCGAGATCGTGTTCTGCTGCTTGTAGCGGTCGGCCGCCTGGCTGGTGACCTGCGGGACGAGGCTCGGCGGGATCTGGTCGGCCCAGTCGAAGATGTCGGCCGAGTTGTTGAGCACCTGCTCGGCCTCGGTCTGCGTGTTGGACGCGATCTTGACCGTGAGGTCGACGTGACCGGGATCGACCCCCGGAACCATCGTGGCCGTCCACTTGGGGTTGCGGGTGACATCGAACGAGCGGTTCGGGACCACGTTCTTGATCTCGTACGGGCCGACGCCGGGCGGCGGGGTGTTGGAGAGGTTGGTCATCTTGGTCCCGGTGGGGACCAGGCCCGCGGCGGGGAAGGCGAGCACGTTCAGGAACGCGCCATAAGGCTTGGTCAGCTCGATCGTGATCTTGCCCGAGCTGTCGTCGGTCGTGATGCCCGAGATCGTGTGCGACTTGCCGGTGTCGTAGGCGTCGGCGCCCTTGATGTAGCCCGTGAAGAAGGACTTACCGCCCCAGTTGAGCTTGAGCGCACGCTCGATCGTGTAGGTGAAGTCCGAGGCCTTGACCGGTGAGCCGTCGGAATAGGAGAGACCCGGGCGCAAAGTGAGCGTGTAGGTCTTGCCGTCACTCGACACTGTCGGGAAATCCTGCGCCAAGCCGGGAATCACCTTGCCGCCGTCTTCTCCGCTCTTGTGCGCATACGTATATAGCCCGAGATAGGAGATCCATGTCGCCTCCGCCGACTGCGTCGTGTAGCCCTCCTGCGGGTCCAGGAAGTCAGGCGCGGTGCCCATCAGGACGGTGGCCGTGCCGCCGTCTTTCGTCGCTGTAGAGCCACTGGCGGTCTTCGCCGGGGTGGCACTGCTCGAACTCTCAGAACTTGAACCGCACGCCGCCACGGCAGCCGTAAGCGCGACGGTCGCCGCGCCGTAAGCCAACTTGCTTCTCACACTTCCTCCTAGCGAGTCACATCTTGGCCCTGACGCTATGGGGTGGCTATGGCATTTGTGTGAGAAGGGCTAGATTAAGTGTGAGGACTGACGGAGAGCTCTCACGGGTACTGGCTCTGCGCCATGTTGCGCACCACTTTCCTGACCGCGGCTATCACGCTCGCGCTCGCGCCCGTCGCGATGGCCGTTCCGACGTCGACTCCGCTGGCCCTCCCGTACGTCAACGGGCCCGTGTGGAGCATGCTGGTCGACGGCGACACCGCCTACGTGGGCGGGACCTTCACGGCGGCCGGCGGGACCGCCACCGGCCCGCTGGCGCTGGTGCGCTCGTCCGACGGCTCGCTGGTACGCGCGTTTCGCGGCATCACCGCCAACAGCACGCCGGCGAATGTCTCGGACTCGGTGCTCAACGTCGCCGCCGCCGTCTCCGACGGTGCCGGCGGGTGGTACGCGGGCGGCGGTTTCAACCAGGTGGACGGCCTGTTCCGCCAAGCGCTCGTGCACCTGCGCCCCGACGGCTCGCCCGACCCGGCGTTCCGGGCGGACGTGGTCGGGCAGGTCGATGCGCTGGCCCTGCGCGGCGACACGCTGTTCGTCGCCGGCAGCCTGTTCGCCGCCGGCGGCGAGGCGAGCGGGAACCTCGTCGCGATCGATGCGCGGACCGGCGCGCGCCTGGATTGGGAGCCCGACGTATCGCTGAACGAGATCGACGATCTCGAGCTCGACGGCGACCGGCTCTACGCGGGCGGCGGGAGCCTCGTGGCGCTCGACGTCGCGACCGGCAAGCGGGTGCGTTGGGTGCCCAGGTGGAACGGGCACGTCTATGACCTCGCGGTGCGTAACGGCGTCGTCTACATCGCTGGTTCCTATCACCGCTACGAGGGGACCCGGGAGGTCTACGGCGCCGCGGCGGTGCGAACGTCCGACGGCGGCCCGGTGACGATGGCGACCGACGTTCCCTCGCCGCGGTCGGTGGTCGCCACCGAGCAGGCGGTGGTCTGGGGGATCAGCGAGTCGGGTCGCACGCTGCTCGCGACCGACCCCGCGACCGGTGCCGATCTCGGCTGGTTCGCGAGCGTCAACGGATCCGGCTACGGGCGGATCGCCACGGACGGGCAGCGCCTGTTCGCATCGAACCTCACGGGGCCGGCGAACGGGCTAGGCGCCTTCGACGTGCGCGACGGCTCGCCGGTCGCGTGGAACCCGGGGTTCGCCGGCACCGTCGTGGTCTCGATGCTGGCCGCGGCGGACGGGCAGGTCGCGGTCGGCGGCGCGCTCGGGTCGATCGGGGCCGTCGCGCGCAAGAACCTCGCGGCATTCGACCTGCGCACGGGCGCGGTGCTCCCGTTCGACCCCGGCCTCGACGTGACCTACAAGTTCCCCGGCCCGCAGGACACGGTGCGGCCGCTCGCGCTGACGAAGGTCGGCGGGACGCTGTACGTGGGTGGGCGCTTCGACACCGTCGGGGGCGCGGGTCACAAGAACCTGGCGGCGCTCGATCCGGTGAGGGGCGCGCTGTTGCCGTTCCCGGCCTCGGACGTCGAGGTCCACGACCTCGCGGCGGGCGGGGGATCGCTGTTCGTCGGCAAGGCGCTCTACGGCGCCGTCGGCGGCGTCGTGATCGAGGGCGGGCTCACGGCGATCGACCTCGCGAGCGCGACGACGCGGGCGTGGGCGCCGGACACCGACTGCTCGGTCGACGCGCTGACCGTGAGTGGGCCGACGCTGCACGCGGGTGGGTGTTTCAGGCAGGTGGGCGGCGCCGGGCGGGTGGGGTTGGCGAGCTTCCGGATCGCGGACCTGGCACCGGTGGAGGGAGGGGTGGTCAATGGCTCCGTCTCGGGGCTCGCCCCCGATGGGTCGGGCGGCGTCTGGGTCGGTGGGGCGTTCACGGGGAACCTCCGGCATTTCGGCCCCGGCGGGGCGGTGCTCGCCGATGCTCCGGCCGTCGATGGGCCGGTCAACGCGTTCTCGCTCGACGGCGGGGTGTTGACGCTGGGCGGCGCGTTCACGCACCTGGCCGGTGTGCCGCGCAGGAACCTCGGGCAGGTGCGGCTGGCGGACGGCGCCGTCACGTCGTTCGATCCCGAGCCGGGCGGCTTCGTCACCGGCGTCGCCGGGCTGGCCGACGGCGGCGCGCTCGCCGCCGGCGGGTTCGGCTGGACCGCCTTGTCCGTGACGGCCGGGCTCGCCCGCTTCGGGTCGAGTGGGGCAGTCCCGGTGCCCGCGGTGCGGGCCGCACCGACGGTGCGCGGCGATGCCTACGTCGACGGGGCGCAGCGGACCGACGGGGGCGAGTTCGATCCGGCCCTGCGGCGCGAAGTGCATTGGCTGCGATGTGATGCCAACGGCGACGCGTGTGTCGACACGGGCGTGCAGGACACGACGAGCTACAAGCTGCGCGCGGCCGACGTCGGGCACCGGCTGCGAGTCGAGGCGCGGGCGTTCGGCGACGCCGGCGGGTCTGCGGTGAGCCGCTCCGCGCCGGGGCCGTTCGTGGCGGGTGAGCGGCCCACGTACCACGACAACGGGGCGCCGACGCTGTGGGGCATCCCGCGCGCGGGCCAGACGGTCAGTGCCGATCCGGGCTTCCTGGAACCGGCGGCGACGTCGTACAAGTACCTGTGGCTGCGCTGCGACGACGTGTTCTGCGAGCGGATCGAGCACGACGCGCCCACCTACGTGCTGACGGCGGCCGACGTCGGCAAGCAGATCGTCGTCGATGTCACCGCGTCCAACGCCGCGGGCTCGGCACACCAGACGTCGCAGAACCAGGAGTTCGTGGTGCTGGCGGGCGCGGCGAGCGGCGTGGCGCCGACGGGCGTGAAGCCGCTCGCGCCGTACCCGAGCACGGCCGGATCGACCGCCTTCGCGTCGACCGAGCAGGACCTCGACGCAGACGTTCACACCTACCGCTACACGTGGCTGCGCTGCGCCGATGCGACCGGTGACACGTGCGTGCGCTTGCCCGGCCACGCGTACATCCGCCGCTACGGCGCCGCGGACGTCGGCTCCCGCATGCGCGTCGCGGTCGTGACCTACGACCACGACGGCGAGTCCTACGAACGCATCTCCGACCCGGGCCCGGTGATCGGGCCGGACCCGAACCCGACGCCGACGCCGACCCCGTTCCCGACCCCGACGCCGACGGCGAGCCCGACCGCGACAGCGAGCCCGACGCCGACGGCGGACCCGACGGCGACGCCGACCGCGACCGCGAGCCCGACCGCAACGGCGACCGCCACACCGACGGCGAACCCGACCGCGACGGCGGAGCCCAACGCGACGCCCGCGGCGACCGCCGGCCCGAGCCCGACGCCCGCCGCCGACCCTGGCCCCACGCCGATCGCGCCCGCGCTCCCGAAGCGGCGCATCTCCGCCCCCTCGCCTCTACCCACGACGCACGTCGTCGCCACCCACGACCGGGTGAAGGTGCGCGTCCGTTCGACCGTCGCCACCCCCGTGACGGTCCGCGTCAAGCGCGGCGGCGCGACCCTCGGTCGCGCCACCGCCACGCTCAAGGCCGGCGTCACACGCACGCTGACCGTCAAGGTCCGCCGCCGCGGCGCGGTCACCGTCGAGGTCGTGACCCGCGCCGGCACCGTCCGCCACCGAGCGAGGGTGGGCTAGGTGGCGTGATCCATCGCCGCGGCGACGAGGACCAACGCGCCGAAGAACCCGAGCTGGCGCGCGAGGCCCGCGATGTAGGTGAACGCCGCCGCGTTCAGCACCGAGCGGACCTCGTCGACCTCCTCGTCGTCGGCGAGCCGCGCGGCGGAGATCAGCTCCAGTGCCCGCTTGCTCGCGCCCAGCTCGACCGGCAACGTCGCCAGCGCGAACACGACGAGCCCGAACACGTACACGAGCGAGAGCACCATCAGGACCGGGATGCCGAGCCAGAAGCCGCCGATGAAGAACACCGCCGAGAAGGGCGCGAACCGAGACAGCGGCTCGGCGACGGCCTTGCGGATGCGGTAGGCGCGGTTGCCGTCGGCGTCCTGGTAGGCGTGGGAGACCTCGTGGGCGGCGATGCCGAGGGCGGCGACGCTGCGCTCGGTCGCGACCGGCTCCGACAGCCGCAACGCGCCCGCGGCGCCGTCGTAGTGATCGGTCAGCGCGCCCGGGGACTCCTCGACCCGCACGCGCTCGAGACCGTGCGCACGCAGCAGTTGCGTCGCCACCTCCGACCCGCTGATCCGCGCCCGGTTGGGAATCCGGCGGTACATCGTGAAGGTCTGTTGGACGCGTCGCTGCGCGAACAGCCCGCCGGCCAGGGGAAGGAGGAGTAGGAGCCAAAGGACGGCGGTCATGGCCCGGCAGTCTGAACAACGACACACTGTCGTACATGAGCCCAATCGACTTCCGGTCCTTTGACGCCCTGACCTTCGATTGTTACGGGACCCTGATCGACTGGGAGACGGGCATCCTGAACGCCCTGAAGCCTGTCCTGCGGGCCCACGAGACGACCGTCGAAGCGGAGCCGCTCCTCGAGGCCTTCGCCCGCCACGAGGCCGCGCTCGAGGCGGGGCCGTACCTCCGCTACGCCGACGTCCTGGCCGGCTGCCTGCGCGGTCTGGGCGACGAACTCGGCTTCGAGCCGACCCCGACCGAGCGGACCACGTTCGGGCGCTCGGTCACGGAGTGGCCCGCGTTCGCGGACAGCCCCGCGGCGCTCGCCCGACTCAAGCAGCGCTTCAAGCTCGGCGTGATCACCAACTGCGACGACGACCTCTTCGCCGCCTCCAACCAGCGCCTCCAAATCGACTTCGACTGGGTCGTGACCGCCGAGCAGGCGGGCGGCTACAAGCCACGGCCGGAGAACTTCGTGTTCGCGTTCGAGCGCATCGACGTCCCGCGCGAGCGCATCCTGCACGTCGCCCAGTCGCTCTTCCACGACCACGTCCCCGCCACGGCGCTCGGCATGACCACGGTCTGGATCGACCGCCGCCAAGGCCGCGCGGGCGGCGGCGCGACCCCGCCCGCCGACGCGCAGCCGGACCTCACGACGCCGGACCTGAAGACCTTCGCCGACTTGGCCACCGCTTAGGAGCCCGTTGACGAATACCGGTGCGCCCGCTGCGGCACATCCGCGGCGCCTCGCGCCACCCACGCTGCTCACGTGGCAGAGCCACGCATCGCGAGCGCGTGCGGCCCGAGGCACTGGCGGCTGCACCACATCGGTTGGACCGACCATTCGTCAACGGACTCCCTAGGCCCGGTCCCACGCCCAAGTGGGGCCGTGGGCCTCATGACAGCGCGCCGCCGACCGCCAAGACTCCAGAGGCATGTCGCGTGCCCGCTCCGAGACCGGTCAGACCGCCGCCGAGTACATGGGCGTCCTGCTCGTCGTCTCGGCGATCCTGGTCGCGCTGCTGCACGGCGGCACGCCGAAGCTGCTGAGTGTCAATGTCGGGCACGCCGTCGATTGCATCGTCGGCATGGGTTGCCCGGCGGCCGCCACTGACCAAGGCGGCGACAGGCCGGCGCCCCCAGGGGCGCCCCCCGCTCCCCCGACGACGACGACCACGGCGGCCGCCGCCGCGTTCCCGACCCCCAACCCGCAGCCCGGCCCCGCGCCGCCGCGGCCCGCGGCCGCCGTGCCGCCCGGCTGGACCGGCCAGGCCGCGAACCTCCCGACCGGCGGCGACCGCCCGTACGTGCCGCCCAAGAACAGCCACGGCAAGCCCAAGAAGGTGCCGGCGGGCGGACGCGGGGGAGCGAAGGGCTACGAGGACGCCGACGGCAACATCTGGGTCTGGAACCCGCCCGGCGGCCGCACCGCCCATGGTGGCCCGCACTGGGACGTCCAGCATCCCGACGGCTCGCACACCAACGTCGACCCCGACGGCAACATCACCCACGGCGACGACAACTTCCCGAACAAGTCTCGCGGCGGGTCCAGCGACGGCGGCGGCAACTCCGGCGACCACCACACGGCCGAGATCGTCGGCGGCACGGCGGCCGGGATCGGCATCGGCGGCATCATCTGGTGGGGCGCGAAGATCCTCTCACCCGCCTGCGGGCCCTTCGCGCCCGTCTGTGCGGTAGTCCTGTAGCCCGAGATGAACGCCGACCAGATCATCGCCGCCCTCGAACTGCCGGCCAAGGACCGCCGCCCGACGCTGTGGGCGATCGAGGAGGACGAGCGGCCGGAGGACGTCGCGCAGGCCCTCGCGATCGCCGAGGACGCCCACACCCGCCAACTGCTCGCCGACCTGCTCGGCTTCCAGGCCGCGCCCGCGGGCGTCGAAGCGCTGATCGCCGCGCTCTCAGACGTCGAGGGCCGCGTACGCTCCGCGGCGGCTGACGCGCTCGGCAAGGTCTTCATGTCGCACCCGGACCTGCCGGAGCGGGAAGCGGCCGGCGCGGCGCTGCTCGCCCGCGCCGGGGTCGAGCCCGAGATCACGACCCGCACCGTGCTCCTCACCGCCCTCGGCACCACGCGCCACGAGCCCGGCCGCGCGACGCTCCAACGCGCGCTCGACGACCCGGACGAGCGGATCCAGAAGTCCGCACGCTGGGCGCTCGAGCACTACCCGAACGGGTAACGTCGCGGCATGGAGTACCGGAACCTAGGCCGCAGCGGCTGCGTCGTGTCCAGCTTCGCGCTCGGCACGATGACGTTCGGCAACGAGACCGACGAAGCCGGCTCGCACGCGCAGCTCAATACCTTCGTCGCGGCGGGCGGGACGCTGATCGACACCGCCGACGTCTACACCCGCGGCGCGTCGGAGTCGATCATCGGCCGCTGGCTGGCCAAGCAATCGCCGGCGCTGCTGAGCGACGTCGTGATCGCCACGAAGGGCCGCTTCGCGATGGGGGACGCCAGGAACGACCTCGGCCTCTCGCGCCGCCACCTGCGCGACGCGCTCGACCAGTCGCTGCGGCGCCTGCAGGTCGATCACATCGACCTCTACCAGGTGCACTCCTTCGACCCGCTGACGCCGCTGGAGGAGACCTGGGGCTTCCTCGACGACGCCGTCCGGGCGGGGAAGATCTCCTACGTCGGGCTCTCCAACTACACCGGCTGGCAGATCCAGAAGGTCGCCGATCTGGCTGAGCACCGCGGCCTGGCCAGGCCGGTCACCTTGCAGCCGCAGTACAACCTGCTGGCGCGCGAGATCGAGTGGGAGATCGTCCCCGCGTGCGAGTCCACCGGCCTCGGGCTGTTGCCCTGGTCCCCGCTCGGCGGCGGGTGGCTGACCGGCAAGTACACCAAGGACGAGCGGCCGACCGGGGACACGCGCCTCGGCGACGACCCCAATCGCGGCGTCGAGGCCTACGACCGCCGCTCGACGGTCCAGCGGACCTGGGACGTGATCGACGCGGTACAGACGATCGCAAGTGACCGCGGCGTCTCGATGGCGCAGATCGCCCTCGCGTGGTTGACCGACCGGCCCTGCATGACCTCCGTGATCCTCGGCGCCCGCACGCTCGAGCAGCTCGAGGACAACCTCGGCGCGGCCGGACTGCATCTCACCGCCGAGGAGACCGCGCGGCTCGATGAGGCCAGCGACCCCGCGGCCGCGTCGTATCCCTACGGCGACCTGGGCGTCGAGCAGCGGGCGCGCAGGCTGCCCGGTAGTTAGCGCGGGTCAAGACCACAGCCGCGCAGTCGATCTCCCTGGGGAGATGGCACCGCGCAACTGGAGACCCGAGCGATGGCTGCTGACGGCGGCGCTGGTCTGCCTCGGAGCGGTGCTGCTGCGCAACCTCGGCGTCATCCCGCCGGTCCTGCCGCAGGTGTGGGACAAGGCGTACAACGGGGTGGAATTCCTCGCGGTCGCCGTCTGCGGCCTGCGGGCGGCGCGCTCGTCCGGCGGCGAGCGGCTGGCGTGGGGGATGTTCACCGTGGGTCTGCTGGGCTTCGCCGCCGGCGACGTCTACTACACCGCGGCGCTGATGGACGTCGCCACGCCGCCGTATCCGTCCTTCGCCGACCTCGGGTACCTGAGCATCTACCCCGCGGCGTACATCGGCCTCATCTGCCTGTTGCGCGCACGTGCGCCCCGCCTGGGAACGGCGCTGTGGCTCGACGGCGTCGTGTGCGCGCTCGCCGGCGCGGCGGTCGGCGCGGCGCTCGTCTTCGGCGTGATCGCCGAGACCCACGGGTCCTTCGCGACCGTCGCGACCAACCTCGCCTATCCGCTGGGCGACCTGACGATGCTCGCGTTCGTGATCGCGGTGATGGTCGTCACCGGCGGCGCCGCGGGACGGACATGGCGGCTGCTCGCGGTCGCGTTCGCGCTTTGGGCGATCGCCGACGGGACCTACCTGTATCGCGTGGCGGTCGGCACCTATCAGGAGTACACGGTGCTCGACACGGCCTGGCCGGCGGTGTACGTCCTGGTGGCGTTCGCCGCCACGAGCCCGACCCGCGCGCTGGACACGCGGCGCCTGCGCGGCGGGATGCTCGCGCTGCCGGCCGCGTTCACGCTGATCGCGCTCGGCCTGCTGGCGGTCGATCACTATCTGCGGCTCAACGCGGTCGCGCTGTGGCTGGCGACGGGCTCGATCGCTGCGGCGGTGGTCCGCTTCGTCCTGACGTTCCGCGAGAACCTCAGGACGCTCGGAGTCAGCGAGACCGAGGCCGCGACCGACGAGCTGACGGGCCTCGGCAACCGGCGCGCGCTGCTCGCCGAGCTGCACCGCCGCGCCGCCACGGCGACCGCGGAGGACCCGCTGCTGCTCGCGCTCTTCGACCTCGACGGCTTCAAGGCCTACAACGACACGTTCGGCCACCTCGCGGGCGACGCGCTGCTCACGCGGCTCGGGCGCGAGCTCGCCGCGGCCGTGGCGGGCTCGGGCAGCGCGTTCCGGATGGGCGGGGACGAGTTCTGCCTGCTCGCGTCCGGTGCCGACGCCGCCGAGACCCTGCGGCGCGCCTCCGACGCCCTGGTGGCCTCCGGCGAGCGCTTCACGATCCGCTCCTCATACGGCGCGGTCCACCTGACCGGTGACGGGCGGGACCCGCTCGACGCGCTGCGGATCGCGGACCAGCGCATGTACGCCGCCAAGCGCGGTGGGCGGCGCACGAACGACGAGACGGTGCACCAGGTGCTGCTGCGCGTCGCGGCGGAGCACGACGGCGCGCTGCGCGACCACGTCGACGACGTCGCCGACCTGGTCGAAGCCGTCGCCGTCGAGCTCGGCCTCAGTGAGGACGAGCGCGTCGAGGTGTGCCGCGCGGCCGCCCTGCACGACATCGGCAAGGTGGCGATCCCGGACGCGATCCTGCACGCCCCGCGCGCGCTGGACGCGAACGAGTGGGAGTACATGCGCCAGCACACGATCATCGGCGAGCGCATCATCAGCGTCGCGCCCGAGCTCACCGGCGTCGCGCGGATCGTCCGCTCCAGCCACGAGCGCTACGACGGCGGCGGCTATCCGGACGGGCTCGCGGGTGAGGCCATCCCGCTGGGCGCGCGGATCGTCGCGGTCTGCGACGCCTACGACGCGATGGTCACCACCCGCGCTTACCGCGGCGCGCGGCCTGCGTCGGAAGCGCTGCGTGAGCTCGTGCGGTGCGCGGGCTCGCAGTTCGACCCCGCGGTGGTCGCGGCGTTCGAGGCCGCGCTCGCGCCCACCGCGGTCGCCGTGATTTAGACCTTCGGACTTGAACGGAGCGGTCCGTTTGCGTCAGGATCGCGGACGGTCATGCGTGAACTCGGTCGCCCCGTGCTGCTTTCGGCTGCCGTCGTGATCTGCGGCGCCGTCATGACGATCCTCGATTCGACGATCGTCAACGTCGCGATCGAGCGGCTCGCGGTGGTCTACGACGCGCGGCTGTCGACGATCCAGTGGGTCTCGACCGGCTACCTGCTGGCGCTGGCCGCGGTGATCGGGCTGGCCGGCTGGGCGGTGGACCGGTTCGGGACGCGGCGGGTGTTCATGACCGCGGTCGCCGCCTTCGCGCTCGGCTCGCTGCTGTGCGGGCTGGCGTGGTCGGCGGGTGCGCTGATCGCGTTCCGGGTCCTGCAGGGCCTCGGCGGCGGGCTCGTGATGCCGGTCGGCATGACGATCCTCGCGCGCGCCGCCGGGCAGGACCGGATGGGGCGGGTGATGGCGCTGGTCGGCGTGCCGATGCTGCTCGCGCCGGCCATCGGTCCGGTGCTGGGCGGGGCGCTGTTGGACAGCGCTTCGTGGCGGCTGATCTTCTTTATCAACCTGCCGGTGGCGGCGCTGGCGCTCGTGCTCGCGGCGCGGGTCCTGCCGCGCGGGGGCGGGGAGGAGCGTGGGGCGCCGCTGGACGTGCTCGGCCTGGCGCTGCTCTCGCCCGGGCTGGCGGCGCTGGTCGCCGGGCTCGCCTCGCCCGCGGGTGGGGCGCTCGCCCATGGCGTCTGGCTGGTCTTGGGGGTCGTCCTGATCGCGGCGTTCGTCGTGCACGCGCTGCGAACGCCGCACCCGCTGATCGACGTGCGCATCTTCCGCGACCGCGTGGTCGCCGCCGCGACCGCGACCACGCTGCTCTTCGGCGCCGCGTTCTTCGGGTCGCTGCTGCTGCTCGCGCTCTACTTCCAGCTCGCCCGCGATCTCAGCGCGCTGCAGACGGGCGCGGTGCTGGCCGCGCAGGGCGTGGGCGCGATGCTGACGATGCCCATCGCGGGCAAGCTCACCGACCGCGTGGGGGCGGGCTCGGTCGTGCGGGTGGGCGTGGCGCTGGTGCTCGTGGGGACGCTGCCGTTCGCGTTCGTCGCCGAGGACGTGCCGGGCTGGATGCTCGTCTGCGGCCTGTTCCTGCGCGGCGCGGGCATGGGCGCGACGCTGATGCCGGCGATGGCCGCGGCGTACGCCGCCGTGCCCGAGGTCGCGGTCGCGCGGGCGGCGAGCGCGCTGGAGATCGTCCAGCGGGCGGGTGCGACGCTCGGCATCGCGCTGCTCGCCGCGATCCTCCAGCACGGGCTCACGGTGCGCGTGCCCGGGTTCCACGGGACGTTGAGCACGGTCGAGGACGCCTCACCGGCCGTGCGCTCCGCGCTGGCGGACCCGCTCACCGCCGCCGCCGGTCACACCTTCACGTGGGCGCTGATCCTCACCGCCCTGACGCTGTTCCCGGCGCTGCTCCTACCCCGCCGGCGCGAGCAGCCCGATCCGCTCCAGGCTGCTCAAGACCTGGCCTGAAAGGTCCTCGGCGACGGCCTCGGCCGCTTCCTCCTCGGGTGTGACTCGGATGCCGAGCCGATAGCCCTCATAGCGGGCGTCGAGGTGCACCTTCCAGGTGAAGTTGCCGCTGCGCTGCATCCCGGCCGCGAACCGGCTCGGGCTCAGCTCGTCCGTCGCGTTGTGCATCAGCCCCGCCCCGACGCGGTCGTGCGGCGGGCGGAAGTCGTAGGTGTGACCCTTCGGCACCACGAACAGCCACAGCGCCCGCGGCGCGAGCAGATCGGGCTGGAGGAACAGCATGTGGCGCGAGATGTAGCCCATGCTGGCGAGGCTGCGCCGCGCCGTCTTGCCGGGCTCAGGCTTCTGCGCCGCGGGGATCGCGGCAAGGATCCGCTCGGCCGCGACGTCGACCACGACCTTGCCCCACGCCTCGAATTCGGTCGGTTCCACGGGTCCAAACCTAGCTGGCCCCGTCGAACGGCCGAGCTGGTCGGCGCTGCCGAACGCCCTGGCGGTGGCGGGCGCGTGGTGATCGCCGGGAGGCCACGCTCGCCCGGATGCGGCAGATCGCGGCCGCGCTCGGCACCGGCCTGCAGAGCAGCGACGGCCAGTTCGGCGAGTCGCCCGGCACCGTCGCCAGGGGCGGGCTGCCCGGCCGTCGGTGACGCCGCGGCGGCCGCCCCGCCAAGATGCAGGGCGTGCAGTCCTTCGACTCCCTCTACAGCCACGGGTTCGTGCGCGTCGCCGCCGCCGTGCCCCACCTGCGCCCGGCGGAGCCGGCCTTCAACGTCGAACGCACGCTCGAGCTGGCGGGGCGGGCGTCGGAGAACGACGCGGCGCTCGTGGTGTTCCCGGAGCTGGGGCTCTCGGCGTACGCGATCGACGACCTGCTGCACCAGCACGCCGTGACCGACGCGGTGCTCGAGGGCCTGGGGCAGATCGTCGAGGCGAGCCGCGAACTGCTGCCCGTGGTGATCGTCGGCGCGCCGCTGTGGGCAGAGGGCGGGCTCTTCAACTGCGCGGTCGTGATCCACCGCGGGCGCGTACTGGGCGTGACGCCCAAGAGCTACCTGCCCGACTACAAGGAGTACTACGAGGAGCGCCAGTTCCGCGCCGCCCGGGAGGCGATCCGCGACGAGCTCACGCTGCTCGGGCAGACGGTGCCGTTCGGCGCCAACGTCCTCTTCGCCGCCGCCGACGTCCCGAACTTCGTCATCCACGCCGAGGTGTGCGAGGACGTGTGGACCCCGATCCCGCCCTCCTCCTACGGCGCGATGGCGGGCGCGACGGTGCTCGCGAACCTGAGCGCGAGCAACATCACGATCGGCAAGGCGGACTTCCGACGCACGCTCTGCATGGCGCAGTCCGCGCGCACGATCTCGGCCTACATCTACACCGCCGCCGGCCAGGGCGAGTCGACCACCGACCTCGCGTGGGACGGGCAGGCGCTGATCTGCGAGAACGGCGACCTCGTCACCGAGGCGGCGCGCTTCAGCGCTGAGGAGCAGGTGCTGTACGCCGACATCGACCTCGAGCGGATCGTCTCCGACCGGGGCATGACGAACAGCTACGGCGACTCGATCCTTGACCAGCGCGAGCGCCTAAAGACTTTCCGTACCGTCAAGTTCGACGTCAGCACGGGGGATACGCCGCAGCCGCTGCGGCGGCGGATCGAGCGCTTCCCCTACGTTCCCGCCGACCCGGTGACGCGTTCGGAGCGCTGCGAAGAGGTCTACAACATCCAGGTCCACGGCCTCGAGACGCGGCTGCGGGCGACCGGGATCGAGAAGGTCGTCATCGGCGTCTCAGGCGGGTTGGACTCCACGCATGCCCTGATCGTCGTCGCCCGCGCGATGGATCGCCTCGGACTTCCGCGCGCCAACGTCCTGGCCTACACGATGCCCGGGTTCGCGACCTCCGACCACACCAAGGGCAACGCGTGGAAGCTGATGGAGGCGCTGGGCGTGACCGCGCGCGAGATCGACATCCGCCCGTCGGCGCTGCAGATGCTGGAGGACCTCGACCACCCGTACTCCGACGGCGAGAAGCAGTACGACATCACCTTCGAGAACGTGCAGGCGGGTGAGCGGACGTCGCACCTCTTCCGGCTCGCCAACCACCTCGGAGGGCTCGTGATCGGCACCGGCGACCTCAGCGAGCTGGCGCTCGGGTGGGCGACGTACGGCGTCGGCGACCAGATGTCGCACTACGCGGTCAACGCCTCGGTGCCGAAGTCGCTGATCGGCTTCATGCTGCGCTGGGCGATCGACACGGCGCAGTTCTCAGCCGACGTCTCCGCGGTGCTGCAGTCGGTCCTCGACACGGAGATCTCGCCCGAGCTGATCCCGGGCGACGGCGACAAGCCGACCGCCGACAGCGAGAGCAAGGTCGGCCCCTACGAGCTCCAGGACTTCTTCCTCTTCTACATCCTGCGCTTCGGCTACCGGCCGAGCAAGGTCGCGTTCCTCGCCGAGCACGCCTGGGGCGACGTGGATCGCGGCCCGTGGTCGGACCTGATCCCGCCCGACCGCCGCAACGCCTACAGCCGCGCCGAGATCAAGCACTGGCTCGGCGTCTTCCTCTTCCGCTTCTTCCAGTTGAGTCAGTTCAAGCGCACGGCGATCCCGAACGCGCCGAAGGTCGGCTCGGGCGGGTCACTCTCGCCGCGCGGGGACTGGCGAGCGCCGAGCGACGCGTCGGCGCAGGTGTGGCTCGACGAGCTGCGCCGCAACGTGCCCGACTAGGCGGCGAGCAGGTCGTCGACCAGCTCGGTGAGCTCGTTGCCCCAGGTGGGCTTGGGCTTGAAGGCGTCCAGGCCCGGGCGCAGGCGGGACAGTTCGTCCTCGCTGGGGGACCGGCCGCTGTGGATCAGGACCGGGACCTCGCTGAGGTCGCGCAGCCGTTCCAGCGTCTCCCAGCCGTCGAGGCCGGGCATCTGTAGGTCGAGCACGACGAGATCGGGACGATTCTCGAAGAAGCGACGGAGCCCGAGGCGCCCGTTCTCGGCGGTGATGACCTCGTGGCCGGCGCGTTCGAGCAGCATGCGCATGACCATCGCCAGGTCGGGTGCGTCGTCGATGACGAGGATGCGTGCCACTCGTTCACATGATGTGGCTCCGATTGTTGATCGCAGCCAGACGTTGGGTTAGGAATCTGCGATCCGGCGCAGGATCGGCGCCGCAGCGCGGATCGTGGCGCGCTCCGCCTCGCTCAGATCTTCGTTGAGCACGCGTGCGAGCCAGCCGACGCGGTGCCGGCGGTCGGCCTCCAGTGCCTCGAGCCCGGCAGGTGTGAGGTCGATGATCGCCCGCCGCCCGTCGGTCGGATCGGGGCTGCGCGCGACCAGGCCCGCGTCCTCGAGCTCGCGGACGGTCTGCGCCATCGACTGCGGACGCATCCGCGCACCCGCGGCCAGCTCGCTGATGCTCTTCGCGCCTTCGCGGTTCAACGCGCCGAGGACCGAGCCCTGGCCGAGCGGGAAGCCATGCTCGGCTCGCACGCGACGGAAGATCTGGCCGAGCGAGACGCGCAGTTCGGCCGCCAGCTCGGTGATGTCCTCGTCCAAGGTCGGCGCCATTATACACAGGCAAACTGTACAGGCTGCCTGTATACTTTCGGCACGTGGCCTCAGATCGATACAAGTGGGTCGCGCTCTCCAACGCGACGCTCGCCGTACTGCTCGCGACGCTCGACGCGTCGATCACGCTGATCGCGATGCCGGACATCTTCCGCGGCATCCACCTGGACCCGCTGCGGCCCGAGAACTCCTTCTACCTGCTGTGGATGATCCTCGGCTACCTGGTCGTGACCAGCGTGCTGATCGTCAGCCTCGGCCGGCTCGGCGACATGTACGGGCGGGTGAAGATCTACAACCTCGGGTTCGTGATCTACACCGTCGCGTCGCTGTTCCTGGCGATCGACTGGTTCACCGGCGAGGCGGGTGCGACGTACCTGATCATCTGGCGGATCGTGCAGGGCATCGGCGGCGCGTGCCTGCTGGCCAATGCCGCGGCGATCATCACCGACGCCTTCCCCGCCAACCAGCGCGGGATGGCGCTGGGGATCAACAACATCGTCGGCGTCAGCGGGATGTTCGTCGGGCTCGTGCTGGGCGGGATCCTGGCCCCGATCGACTGGCGGCTCGTGTTCCTGATCAGCGTGCCCGTCGGCCTGTTCGGGACGATCTGGGCCTACATGAAGCTCGAGGAGCGCTCCGAGCCGCGCAAGACCAAGGTCGACTGGTGGGGCAACCTCACCTTCGCGCTCGGGCTGATCCTGATCATGGTCTCGGTGACCCACGGCATCCGCCCGTACGGCTCGCACGCCACGGGGTGGACGAGCCCGACGGTCCTCGCCCTGCTGGCCGGCGCGGTCGTCTGTCTGGCGGCGTTCGTCTTCGTCGAGCGCCGCGTCGAGAACCCGATGTTCGAGTTGCCGCTGTTCCGCATCCGCGCCTTCACGTTCGGGACCCTGTCGACCTTCCTGTCGGCGGTCGCCCGCGGCGGCCTGATGTTCATGCTGATCATCTGGCTGCAGGGCATCTGGCTGCCCCAGCACGGCTACAGCTTCACCGAGACGCCGCTGTGGGCGGGCATCTACATGCTGCCGCTGACGATCGGGATGCTGATCGCCGGCCCGACGTCGGGCTATCTGAGCGACCGTTTCGGCGCCCGCTGGTTCGCGTCCGGCGGCATGGTCGGGGCGGCCCTGAGCTTCATCCTGCTCGGCTTGCTGCCGACGGACTTCGCGTATCCGCTGTTCGCGCTCGCCCTGTTCCTGGTCGGCGTGTCGATGGGGATGTTCGCCTCGCCCAACCGCGCGGCGATCATGAACAGCCTGCCGAAGGAGCACCGCGGCGCCGGCGGGGCGATGAACCAGACGTTCCAGAACTCCGCCCAGGTCCTCTCGATCGGCATCTTCTTCACGCTGATGATCATCGGGCTCGCGTCGACGCTGCCGGAGACGCTGACCAGCGGCCTCGAGGCGCACGGCGTGCCCGCCGCGACCGCCGAGCACATCGGCGCCCTGCCCGCCGTCTCGGTGCTGTTCGCCGCGTTCCTGGGCTACAACCCGATCCAGAGCCTGGTCGGCGAGCACACGCTCAACGCGCTGTCGGCGCATGACCGGATCGTGCTCACCGGCCCGAACTTCTTCCCCCACCTGATCTCGTCGCCGTTCCGCGACGGGCTGCACACCGCGTTCGCGTTCGCGGTGATCGCGTGCCTGATCGCGGCCGCCGCTTCGGCGCTGCGCGGTGGGCGCTTCCACTATGGCGAGGTCGCCCTCGTCTCACGACCCGAGGAGCAACATGCACGTTGAGTGGTACGGCCAGTCGACCTTCCGCCTGCAGGCGGGTGGCGTGACCGTGGTCATCGACCCGTTCGGCGATATGTCGGCGGCGGCGGCGCGCGGCCTGCAGTTCGACTACCCGCCGCTTGAAGGCGTCAGCGCCGACCTGCTGCTCGTCACGCACGAGCACACCGACCACAACGCCGTCGAGGTCGTCGGCGGGGACCCGGTGCTCATCCGCTCCAGCGCGGGGACGTTCGAGTCCCCGGTCGGCGAGGTCATCGGCGTCGCCTCCGAGCACGACCCGGTGGCCGGCACGCAGCGCGGCGCCAACGTGATGTACGCGTTCGAGCTCGACGGCGTGCGCGTGGCGCACCTCGGCGATCTCGGCCAGTCGATCCTGCGCGGCGAGCAGGCCGCGGCGCTCGGCCAGGTCGACCTGCTGTTCGTCCCGGTCGGCGACGGGCCGACGATCGGCGCCTCGCTCGCCCACGAGATCTCCACGACGCTGGGCGCGCGCTGGGTCGTGCCGATGCACTACCGCACGCACCGCACGAACTTCCTCGAGACCGCCGACGCGTTCCTGGAGCGCTTCGAGCAGGTCACCCGCCCGGGCGCTCGCTTCGAGCTGTCCGAGGTCGCGGAGGGCGCCGTCGCGCCCGCCGCTCCCTAGCGGGTTGTCAGCATGTGACGCGGATCTCGAAACGGGAGGCAACGATGGCGAAAGTGATCTACACGGCGAAGGCGACCGTGACCGGCGGGCGCGAGAACGGCCACGGCGTGACGGACGACGGCGCGCTGGACATCCAGCTGCGCCCGCCCACCGACGGCGGTGGCACCAACCCGGAGCAGCTCTTCGCGGTGGGCTACGCGGCGTGCTTCGAGGGCGCGCTGGGTGCGGTCGGCCGGCGCCAGAAGCTCGAGCTGGGGGAGGTCTCGATCGCGTCCAGCGTGTCGCTGATCACGACCGACGACCGTGGTTACACGATCAGCGCCGAGCTCGACGTGACCGTGCCGGGCGTTGACGCGGACGCGGCGGTGGAGGTCGTGCGCGCGGCGCATGGCGTCTGCCCGTACTCGAACGCGACGCGGGGGAACATCGAGGTTTCGCTAATCGCGAACGGTCAAGCGGTCGTCCTGTAGGGACGAACGTCAACTGCGCCGGGTGGGGGAGCGGGAGTGCCCGGTCGCGTGGTCGACCGTGGGCGTTTGCGGGTCCGTGCGCGGGTTTCGATCAGGTTCGGACTGGTCGAGTTGGCGCGCGGGTGGGGGTGATGAACAATTGAGTCCTCACAGGACGCATTTGTTCGTCACCCCCTCGCGCATGACTTCGTTGCTCGCCGAAACCGATCACCGGAAGGCCCGGCGCGGACGGGGGTGTCAGCACCACGCCCGTAACTGTCGGTATCCCAGCACGACGCTTCAAACCAACGGAGCCGCGCGCCGAGCGGTTCCACGCCAGCCCGGGACGGGTGGCACTGCCACTCCCTCCCCCCTCACCGGCGCAGTTGACTTTCGTCCCGAGCAAAACGCTTGTCCATGGGTAAGGCCTTACATACCATCACGCACAATGATCGCCGAGCACCCACCCGCCTCTGTGCCCGACTTCGCCGCCCTGCGCCACTGCTGGCACCCCGTCGCCTACACCCACGCAGTCAAGGACACGCCCCACCACACCCGCCTGCTCGGCGAAGACCTCGTCATCTGGCGAGACTCCGGCGGCACGCCCCACGCGTTGCGCGACCTGTGCATCCACCGCGGCACCGCGCTCTCGCTCGGGCGGGTGGTCGGGGATCGGATCATGTGCCCGTACCACGGGTGGCAGTACGGGAGCGACGGCGTGTGCACCCACATCCCGCAGCTCGAGGACCCGACGAAGGTGCCCGGCAAGGCGCGGGTCGACGCATTCGCTACGCAGGAGCGCTACGGGCACATCTGGGTCGCGCTCGAGACTCCCGCGCGGTACGACCTGCCGGACATCCCCGAGCTCGACGATCCCGACTGGGTCGTCGTCCAGGCCGGGCCGTACGCGTGGAACGCGGACGCCAGCCGGCAGCTCGAGAACTTCACCGACTTCGGGCACTTCCCGTGGGTGCATCCCGGCCTGCTCGGCGATCCCGAGCGGCCGGTGGTCCCGGACTACAGCGTCACGATCGACGATCACATCCTGCGGTACGACATCGTCCGCCCGGAGGCGCCCAACAGCGACGACTTCCCGGTCTTCGGGAACGAGACGACCGAGGCGCCCACCAGGCGCTCGCGCTACCAGCTCCACCTCCCGTACACGATCCTGCTGCGGCTCGGGTGGGGCGGGGAGAAGGGGATGGTCTACTTCTTCGCCTCGCAGCCGGTCGACGAGGACCACTGCGCCGGGTACGTCACGATCGCGCGCAACTACGACCGCGAGCAGCCGGCGTCGGTCCTGCAGGACTTCGAGGACACGATCTTCAATCAGGATCAGGTGGTGGTCGAGTCACAGCGGCCCGAGCGGGTGCCGTTCGACCTGGCGGCGGAGATGCACATGAAGTTCGACGCGGTCGCGATCAATTACCGCAAGGCGATGCGCGAGCAGGGCCTCGCCAAGCGCCCGGCGTGATGAGCCTCGACACGGCGATCGAGCGCTCCTCTCTGAGAGGGGAGGCCGTGAGACGGATCCGCGCGGCGATCATCTACGGCGAGATCGAGCCGCACGCGATCCACTCGGCCCCCGCGCTCGCGGCCCGGATGGGCGTGTCGGTCACGCCGGTCCGCGAGGCACTGCTCGAGCTCACCAGCCGCGGCATGGTCGAGCAGGTTCGCAACCGCGGGTTCAGGGTCGTCGAGCACACGCCGGCCGACCTCGACGCGGCGCTCGAGCTGCGCGCCCTCCTCGAGGTCCCGATGCTCACCCGCCTCGCCGGGCGCCTCGAGCCGCACGACGCCACGCATCTGCAAGCCGTCGTCGACCAGGGCATCGCGGCGGCGCGCCTCAGGGACACGAGCACGTTCCTCGACCTCGACCGCTCGTTCCACCTCGGGCTGCTCGAGCGCGCCGGCAACCCTCGCGTCGTCGACGTCGTCGACCAGGTCCTCGACCACCTCCGCCTCGCTCGCTTCGCCGAACATCACGACGCCCTGATCCCCGTCGCCGAAGGCCACGCCCGGATCCTCGACGCGATCGTCGCCGGCGACGCCACAGCGACGACACGAGCCGCGACCACCCACCTCGCCCTCACCCGCACCGCGTGGGAGGACTACTTGCGGCGGAAGAGGAGACGGCCGCGTCGAGCTCGGGCGGGAGCACGAGCCGGCTCAGCTCCAGGCTCTCCTCCAGCTCGAACGTCGTCTGCTGCTCGTAGGTCGCCCAGTTGCCCGCCGCGAACTGGTGGCGGCTGCCGATCACGATGTAGAGCTCGACGCTGCGGGTGTTGAACACCGCCCGCTCGAAGTCGTTGTTCGCGGGCGGCCAGGAGCACAGGACGACCTGCGGCGAGCGCGCCTTCAGCGACTGCTTGGCGTCCTCCTTGACCACCCACTGGGGGAAGCTGACGTCGCGCCAGCTGTGGTCGTCGGTGGCCATCACGTCCACGCCGCGCTCGCGCAGGAAGCGGGTGAGCGTGCCGTCGCCGGCCGCGATCTCCAGCGCGCTGCGGTCGCCGATCTCCGCGGCCAGCGCCGTGATCAGCGGCTTGGAGTAGAAGCAGTAGATGCCCTTCTTGGCGACGAGCGGCATCAGGTAGCGCCGCTGCCACAACAGCGGCCAGAGCGCCTTGAACCAGAACATCGACACCGGCTTGCGCTCGAACCCGCCGCCCTCGAACAGCAGCCGCTGCGCGACCTTGCCGTTGAAGAGGTTGAAGCGCACGCGCCCCTCGGTGACGCCGGTCGCCGCCTGCAGGCTGAGCTGCTTGATCGCCTCCACCGCCATGCGGCGCCGGATCTCGCCCGACACGTCGGCCAGGCCACGGCGCCGGCCCGCCGCCTGCGAACCGCTGCCGGAGGCGAGCGAGGAGACGTAGCGCGTCAGCTCCTCGCGATCCCCGCGCGGGACGATCTCGGCGAGCTCGCGCTGCACCACCGCCCACTCGCGCGGGTACGCGGCCTGCAACTCCGTCAGCGTCGGCTCCTGCTCGAGCCAGGCCCGGATCTCACGTGGATCTCGTGGCGGCGCCGCGGGCACGGCGCCGAATGCTACGCGGCGGCCTCAGCGGGCGCGCGAGTACGGGTCGACGTAGACGTCGTCGATCCGGAAGTGCGCGTCCTTGCCCTTGGGCATGAAGCGGAACGCGACGGGCGCCGCGGCGACGCCCGGCTTCTTGTTGAAGACCTCGATCGCGATCGTCGGCGTCGGCTGCCAGGTCGTGGCGTCGCTCTCGTAGCCGTACGGCTTCGTGTTGAGCAGCTTGCCCTTGGTGTCGTAGTAGAGGACGTCGATCTCGAGGCTGCGCTTGGCCGAGCCGGCGTTGAGCGCGAAGGTCCGGAAGTAGGGGTAGGTCTCGTCGATGCAGATCGGGGCCGTGACGGCGCTCGAGCCCGCGGGGAGATCGAGCGAGTGACTGTCGGCTGCGCCGCCGATCCGCCACGGCTCGTTGCCCGCGACGACCGCGGCCCCGTCGGCGAGGCTCCAGCTCGTGGCTCCCGCTTCGACGCCCGCGTTGGCGACCGGCGTGTAGAGCCCGAGATCACCGAAGGGCGCGAAGGGCTGCGTCAAGGTCGGGTCGGGCTTGCAGTCGTACGGGTTGGCGATCGAGGACTTCGCGTGAGCGGGGGCCGCGGCGATGGCGGCGAAGCCGAGGGCGGCGAGACAGACGCGCAACCCGCGTCGACCAGAAGACAGCTGCATACCCGTACTTGATCGGTCGCCTGCGGGGTTCTTTGACGCCTGACCGGGGTCTGCTGGACGAGTGTTGGCGATGTCAGTCCGCTGACATTGGGCCCGGTGGCCGCTCAATGCGCGCCTGAGCCCGCCGATCCGCACGGTAATGGGCTCTTCGCTCAAAGAGCTCTCCTCGGACGCCCTCGATCACATCGAGCTGGCTCGGGCCCGAGCCACCCGCCGGGCCGAGCGGCGCGAGCTGCTGACCGAACTCGTCGTCGGGTGCCTGTTCGTGCTGGCGGCCGTCGTCATGGCGGTGCTCTGGCCGGAAGGGCACCTGGCCTGGGGCACCGCGCTGCTGCTCGTGGTGATCTACGCCCTGCTCCGGCAGGTCAGCTTCGAGGTCGGCGAAGGCGTCACGACGCCGGTCCAGCTCGCGTTCATCCCGATGCTGGTCCTGCTGCCGCCCGCGCTCGTGCCGGTCGTCGTGCTCGTCGCGCAGCTGCCGGGGACGCTGACGAAGATCGTGCGGCGGCAGGCCGCGCCGCAGCGGCTGGTGCTGCCGATCGCGGACTCCGCCTTCTCCGTGCCGCCGGCGCTCGTCATGGCCCTCGCCGGTCCGACCACGGGCGTCTGGGCGACCGCCGTGGCGTGCCTCGCCGCGCTGGTCGCGTTCGTGGTCGCCGATGTCGCGATCTCGTGGTTCCGGTTGCGGGTCGGGCTCGGCCTGGACCCGCGCACCGAGCTGCATGGCTTCGCCTGGGTCGCCCTCGTCGACGCGGGCCTCGCGCCGATCGGCTTCCTGGCCGCGCTGGCCGGCGCCGTGCACCCGGCGCTGCTGGTGGCGGTCCTCCCGCTGGGCGGGCTGCTGGCCTTGTTCGCCCAGGAGCGCCGCGGGCGGATCGAGAACGCGCTGGAGTTGCAGCGCACCGCCCAGGACGGGCGCGAGCGGCTGCAGACGATCGTCGGCAACTCGTCGGACTGCATCATGATCGTCGCCGCCGACGGGACGCTGCGGATGCTCACGGGCTCCGTCGAGCCGATCTTCGGCCCGGCATGGGAGACGGAGGCGGAGGGCTCACCGCTGCTGGACTACGTGCACGCCGAGGATGGCGCGCGGGTGCGCGCGTTCGTGCGCAGCGTCGCCGACAAGGCCGACACGCCGGGGGAGCTGGAGTGGCGGATGCGCTACGCCGACGGCGCCTATCGCCACGTCGCCGCCGTCGCTTCGAGCCTGCTCGAGGACCCGCGGGTGCAGGGCATCGTGCTCACCGTGCGCGACGTCGAGGACCGCAAGGCCTTCGAGGAGCAGTTGCGCCATCGCGCGTTCCACGACGCGCTGACCGGGCTCGCCAACCGCGCGCTCTTCTATGACCGCACCGAGCACGCGCTCAACCGCGGCGCGCGCAGCAACGCGCAGGTCGGCGTGTTGTTCCTCGACCTCGACGACTTCAAGGCGACCAACGACACGCGCGGACACGCCGACGGCGACCGGCTGCTGCAGGAGGTCGCGAACCGCCTCACCGCCTGCCTGCGCGCCGGCGACACCGCCGCGCGGCTCGGCGGCGACGAGTTCGGCGTGCTCGTCGAGAACCTCGCCGACCCGGGCGCGCTGGAAGCGACCGCCGCGCGGGTCCTGGAGGCGTTGCGCCAGCCCGTCGCGCTCGCGTCGGGCGACGCCGTCGTCTCGGCGAGCGTCGGCATGGCGCTGAGCACGCTCCAGGACCGCGGCGTCGAGGAGTTCCTGCGCAAGGCCGACCTCGCGATGTACGAGGCCAAGCGCAGCGGCAAGCGCCACGCGACGCTGTATGCGCCGCGGCTCGAGCAAGGCCCGCACGGCTCGCGTTCGCAGTGGTTCGCCCGCGACGACGAGCAGCGCGCCGAGATCGAGGCCGTGCTCGAGGACCCGAACGGCATCACGATGGTCTTCCAGCCGATCATGGACCTGCGTACCGGGCGCGTCGCGGGCTACGAGTCCCTGTCGCGCTTCAACCGCGAGCCGCGCCGCGGTCCCGACCTCTGGTTCGCCCAGGCGCACCGCTGCGGGCTCGGCTACGCGCTCGAGGCCAAGGCGATCCTGGCCGCGCTCGCGCTCGCTCCCACCCGCCCGGCGGGCACCTACCTCACGTTCAACCTGAGCCCGTCGTCGCTGCTCTCCGACCAGGTCATGCGGGTGCTCCCGGAGCGCCTCGAAGGCCTCGTGGTCGAGATCACCGAGAACGAGCTGGTCTCCGGCGACCCGGCGATCCTGCGCGCGCTGGCGAGCCTGCGGGCGCGCGGCGCCCGGCTCGCGGTCGACGACACCGGCGCCGGCTACGCGGGCCTCACCCACGTGATGCGCCTGCAGCCGGACATCATCAAGCTCGACCGCGCACTGACCACGGGCGTGGACACCGATCCGGCCAAGGCGCCGCTGATCAGCTCGTTCGTGCGCTACGCGCGTGACATCGACGCCGCGGTCTGCGCCGAGGGCGTCGAAACGCTGCCCGAGCTCGAACGGCTCGCCGACCTCGACGTCGCCTACGGGCAGGGCTATGGCATCGCGCGCCCGTCCGCGCCGTGGGTGCCGGTGGCACCGGAGGCGACCGCGGCGTGCCTGCACTCCTTCGAGGCCACGCTGGCGGACGCGGCGGGCGCAGAGGACCACGACCGCCGCCTGGAGCTGCTCGCGCGGCGGCTGTCGGCGGTCACGACGCCCGCCGAGCTCGAGGCGTGTCTGCGCCCGCTGGCGCTCGAGCTGCAGGCCGACGAGGTGCGCCTCACGGGACCGGCGACCGCCCGGGCGATCCAGCTGCTCGCCGACGATCCGGCCGCCGATCCGGAGGCGGCGGCCGCACTGCGCGCCCGCGGCTTCGGCTCCTGCCTGACGCTCCCGATCACCCACGCGGGCGAGACCGTCGGCCACCTCGAGGCCTACGCGGTCGAGCAGCGCCCGTGGAGTCGCTTCCAGATCGGCCGCGCGCGCGTGCTGTGCTACCAGCTCGGCTCACTCGTGCACGGCTTCGCGCCCGCGGGCGACGCCCTCGGCGACCTCGCGTAGGCGGGCCACGACCGGGAGGCCGGTTCCGCGCCGCCAGGCGAGCGCGATGCCGACCGTCGGCTCCGGAGCGGTGAAGCGGCGGAAGACGGCGCCGGGGATGCGCAGTGTGCGCGAGCGCTCGAGCATGATGAAGCTCACGCCCGCGCCCTCGGCGACCGCTCGGACGAGCCGTTCCTCCTCCGGCTCGGTGCGGATGACGGCGGGCGCGCGGCCCTCGCCGTAGACCGCGGACAGCATCTCCTCCCACGGGCCCGGGCCGTGGTCGCGCGGCCACCAGACCAGCGGCTCCGCGCGCAGGTCGTCGGGCGCGATCGCGCGGCGGCGGGCGAGGCGGTGCCGGGAGGGCAGGACGCAGACCAGCGGCTCGCGGGCGAGCTCGTGCTCCTCGATCGCTGCGTCCAGCAGCGGCGGGCGCACGAAGGCGACGTCGATCAGGTCGTGGCGCAACTGCTCGGCGTGCAGGCTCGTGTAGCCGACCGACAACTCGAGCGAGACCTCCGGGTAGCGGGCGCGGAAGGCTTCGACGATCTCGCCCGCCAGCCCGCCGGTGAGCGAGCGGGTGAGGCTGAGGCGCAGACGGCCGCGCGAGCCGGCGCCGGCCTCCTTGGCCCGCTCCGCCGCGCGCGTCGCGCGGGCCAGGACGTCGCGCGCGTCGTCGAGCAGGCCAACGCCTGCGGGGGTGAGCGAGACGCCGCGGCGGTTGCGCTCGAACAGCCGCACGCCGAGCTCGTCCTCCAGGGTCCGCACCTGCTGCGAGACGCTCGGCTGCGAGAGGTGCAGCTGCTCGGCGGCGCGGCGGAAGTGCAGCTCCTCGGCGACGGCGACGAAGGATCGGAGTTGCCGGAGCTCCACGGTGTGCCGATGATAGGCCCTGCCTTTCACAGGCGTGTGAATTCGTCTTGATCCGCACAAGGTCGGTGCGTACCGTCGCCGGGCAGTGGAGGAGAGACCACTCAGCTGCGCGTTCCGGCCGTTCGAGCTGGAGGATCCGTTCGACTTCTACGCGCGCGCCCGCGCCGAGGAGCCGGTGTTCTTCAGCGAGGAGCTCGGCTATTGGGTCGTCACGCGCTACGCCGACATCCACGCGATCTTCAAGGCGCCGAAGGTCTTCAGCTCGGAGAACACGCAGGCGCCGTACAAGCCGCGCCCGGCGGCGGTGGAGCGGGTCCTGCACGCGGGGGAGTTCCGCGCGTACAGTGGGCTCTCCGGCCGCCAGCCGCCGGAGCACACCCGCCTGCGGGGCTTCATCGCCCAGGCGTTCACGCCGCGGCGGGTGGCGACGCTGGAACCGCAGATCCGGGAGCTCGCGGGTTCGATGATCGGCGCCTTCGCGGACCGGGCTCAGGTCGACCTGGTCGCCGCGTTGACCTACGAGCTGCCGGCGCTGGTCATCTTCCGCCTGCTCGGCATCCCGGACGAGGACGTCCCGCGCGTGAAGGAGTGGGCGGCGAGCCGCGTGTACCTGAACTTCGGGGACCTGCCGGGGGACGAGCAGGTCGAGCACGCCGAGAACCTCGTGCGCTACTGGCGCTACTGCGTCGAGCTGATCGAGGCCCGCGAGCGCGAGCCGCGCGACGACCTGCCGTCTGACCTGGTGCGGCTCGGCGACGCCTCGATCACCAAGGACGAGATGGCGGGGCTGGTCTACGGCCAGCTCACGGCCGGGCACGAGACGACCTCGGCGCTGCTGGCGAGTGGCATCAAGGAACTCCTCTCGCAGCGATCTCGCTGGGTGGAGTTGACGCGCGATCCGTCGCTGATCCCGGCCGCGGTCGAGGAACTGCTGCGGCTCGTCACGCCCGTCTTCGCCTGGAAGCGCAGGACGCTGCAGGAGGCGCGCATCGGCGAGGTCGACGTGCCGGCCGGCGCCAACGTCCTCCTGCTGCTCGGCTCCGCCAACCACGACGACGCGGTCTTCGCGGACCCCGCCGCGATCGACCTGCGGCGCGAGAACGCCCGCAGCCACCTGGCGTTCGGGCACGGCATCCACTTCTGCCTCGGCGCGTCGCTGGCGCGCCTGGAGGAGCGGGTCGTGCTGGAGGAGCTCACCACGCGGCTGCCGGAGCTGTCGCTCGTTCCGGAGCAGGTCTTCGACTACTCCGCGAACACGACCTTCCGTGCGCCGGCCGCGGTGCACGTGCGCTGGCCGGTGCAGGTCGTCGCGCTCTCGGACTGCGCCGACGTCGCGCAGGTGGGTGGCAAGGCCCTGTCATTGGGGACGATGCTGCGCGCCGGCTTCCCGGTCCCGGGTGGCTTCGCGGTCACGACGTCGGCGTTCGCGTCCGGCCGCGTGCCGGAGGCGGAGATCCGTGCGGCCTATGCGGCGCTCGGCGACGACGTGGCGGTGGCGGTGCGCTCGAGCGCCACGTCCGAGGACGCCGCCGATGCCTCCTGCGCCGGGCAGTACGACACCTACCTGTGGATCACCGGCGCCGACGAGGTCATCCGTCACGTCGAACGCTGCTGGGGCTCGATGAACACCGGCCGCGCGCTGGCCTACCGGCGCGACAAGGGGATCGACGAGCCGCAGATGGCGGTCGTCGTCCAGCGCATGTTCGGTGCCCGCGCCGCGGGGGTGGCGATGACGCTGAACCCTTCCAACGGGGATCGCTCCAAGATCGCGGTCGAGGCCGCGCCCGGCGTGGGGGAGGCGGTGGTCTCCGGCGAGGTCACGCCGGACCACTTCCTCGTCGACAAGGTGATGCTCGACGTCGTCTCGACCCGCGTCGCCGACGGCGAGGTCGGAACCTGCCTGACGCCCGTCGAGGTCAAGGCCGTCGCGCGGCTGGCCAAGCTCGTCGAGCGGCACTACGGCCGCCCGCAGGACATCGAGTGGGCGATTGATGTCACCGGCGCCGTCGTCCTGCTCCAGGCCCGTCCCGAGACGGTCTGGGCGAACAAGCCGCACGTCGTTGGCACGACCCATGAGACCGGGCTCGGAAGCCTGGTCAGCACGCTCATCAACCCGCTGGCCCAGAGGAGGACCTCCGGTGTCGACGCAGACCATTAAGCGCTTCGCCAGCCCGTACGACGACGCTCCGCCGCCCGAGGCCGCCGGCTGGGAGGAGCTGTACCCGTACTACCTGCACTTCCGCGAGGACCGGCGCGAGGCCGAGGAGGCGCGCTTCTGGTTCGCCGACACCCAGCACTGGCCGACGGTCTTCAAGCCGTTCGACACGATCACGGTCGAGTTCGCGATCCGCTGCCTCGGGCAGTACAACACGCGCCACTACGTGATCCCGCCGGCCAACGGGATCGACTATCGCGTGCACAACGGCTACGTGTACATGTCACCCGTGGGGGTGCCGGAAGCTGACATCCCCGCGCGCGTTCCGGAGTTCCTCGAGCGGGCGGGCTTCTACTTCCAGAACTGGCCCGCACTGCTGGAGAACTGGCACACGAAGATCCGTGGGGTGATCGACGAGCTGGAGTCGATCCGCTTCGAACCGCTGCCGGACCGCGTGCCGCTGGCTGACATCACGAGCGGCAAGGGCCTGGACCCGCACCTCGCGTTCACCCACGACTACAACCGGCTGATCGAGCTCGCGTACACGGCGTTCCAGTACCACTTCGAGTTCCTCAACCTCGGCTACGTCGCCTATCTGGACTTCTTCGGGTTCTGCCAGGAGGCGTTCCCCGGGATCAGCGATCTGGGCATCGCGAAGATGGTCCAGGGGATCGAGGTCGACCTCTTCCGGCCCGACGACGAGCTCAAGGCGCTCGCCCGGATGGCGGTCTCGCGCGACGTCGACCTGGACGGCGGGCTCGTCGCGGTGCGCGACGAGGTGTGGCTCGCGGCCTGGGAGGCCGCGATGGACCCGTGGTTCAACTTCTCCTCGGGCAGTGGCATGTACTCGAGTGACAAGGTCTGGCTCGACCATCTCGAGATCCCGTTCGGCTTCCTGCGCGACTACGTGGCCGAGCTGCGGGCGGGGAAGGACATCGCCCGCCCGACCGAGGCGATCGGCGCCGAGCGCGACCGCGTCACGAGCGAGTACCGGGCGCTGCTGCCGGAGGACGCGCAGGCGGTGTTCGACGAGAAGCTGGGGCTGTCGCGGCTCGTGTTCCCCTACGTCGAGAACCACAACTTCTACATCGAGCACTGGTCGCTGTCGCTGTTCTGGCGCCGCGTGCGCGAGCTGGGCCAGGTGCTGGCCGACGCCGGCTTCTGGGGCGAGGCCGAGGACATCTTCATGCTGCGCCGTGACGAGATCCCGCAGGCGATCTTCGACTACGGCAACGGCTGGGCGGTCGGCGCGGAGTGCGCGGGGCCGTTCCACTGGCCGGGGGAGATCGCGCGTCGCAAGGACATCCTGGCGGCTTTGAGCGCCAAGCCGCCGCTACCGGCGATGAACGAGCCACCCGCGGTGATCACCGAGCCGTTCACGATCATGCTCTATGGCATCACGTCCGAGCGGGTGGGGCAGTGGTTGTCCGGCGGGGATTCCGAAGGCGGCCTGAGTGGCATGGCGGCTTCCCCGGGCAAGGCCGAAGGCGTCGCGCGGGTGGTGCTCGACGCGGACGAGCTCGGCTCGATCCAGGCGGGGGAGATCCTCGTCAGCCGCATCACGGCGCCGTCGTGGGGGCCGGTCTTCGGGCAGATCGCGGCCGTCGTGACCGACATCGGCGGGATGATGAGCCACGCCGCCATCGTCTGCCGCGAGTACGGGCTGCCCGCCGTGACCGGCACCGGCTCGGCGACCACCGCGATCGTCACCGGCCAGCGGATCCGCGTCGACGGTGACAGCGGCACGGTGACCCTGGTGGCGTGAGCGACTACGCGGAGGTCTGGGCCGCCGCGCGGCCGTACATGCGGGCGCGCAAGAACGACGTGCACATCCCGCTGTCCTTCGGCTACGCGCAGCGGCTGGTCGAGCAGCATCCGGAGGCCGACGCCGACGTGGTGCTGCTCGCCATCCTCCTGCACGACGTCGGCTGGGCGATGGTCGACCAGGAGGCGATCTACCGGGACGGCTTCGGGCCGGGGATGTTCGAGTCCGACGTGCGGATCGCCCACGAGAAGGAGGGCGCGCGGCTGGCCCAGGCGATCCTCACGTTGCTCGGCTACTCGACCGGGCTGGTCGAGGAGGTCGTCGCGATCATCGACGGGCACGACACGCGCCGGCGCGCGCTGTCGCGCAACGACGAACTGGTCAAGGACGCCGACCGGCTGTGGCGCTTCAGCGTCACCGGCGTCAGCGTGGCGTGCGACTGGTTCGCGAAGACCCCGCGCGAGTACGTCGAGCACCTCGTCCCGCAACTCGAGCAGTTCTTCACCCCGGCGGCGGCCTCGATGGCGGGTACGGAGCTCGAACACACGCGGCTGGCGCTCCGGGTCGCCGACCTGTGATCGACGCGGTCTACACGCTGGCCGAGCCGTACTGGCACACCCGCTCGGGCGAGATCCACATGCCGGAGTCGTTCGCGATGGCGCAGCGGCTGCTGGAGGCGGAGCCGGCCGCCGATCCGCTGATCGTGCTCGCTGGGGTGCTCCTGCATGACGTCGGGTACGCGCGGGTGCCTGTGGAAACGCACCATGCTGGGCTCGCGGACGCGCCGGGCGGGTGGGACGCCAACGTCACCCGCCGCCACGAGCGGGAAGGCGCGGCGCTGGCGTCGGAGATCCTGCGGCAGGTGGGGATGGATGAGGCGCGCGTCGCCCGCGTCGTCGAGATCGTCGACGGGCACGACTCGCGGCTGGAGGCGCTCAGCCTCGAGGACGCGCTGGTCAAGGACGCCGACAAGCTCTGGCGCTACACCGAGAGCGGCGTCCGGATCACCCACACGTGGGTCGACCGCACGCCGGAGGCGTTCATGGACTACGTCGAGTCCAAGATCGACGCGTGGCTGTTCACCGAAGCCGCGCGCTCGCTCGCCCGCGAGGCGCTGGCCTGGTCGCGCGGATGCGTGTACTGATCACGGGCGCGGGCGGTGGGTTGGGGCGCGCGTTCGCGCTCGCCTTCGCCGCGCGCGGAGACGAGGTGATCGCGGCCGACCTCGACGGCGACGCGGCGCGCGGGACGGCGGCCGCGGTCGAGGCTGACCGCGGCGCCGGCGCCGAGCCCTTCGTGGTCGACGTCTCCTCCTCCGCCTCGGTCGCCGCGATGGCCGCCGCGGTGGGCCCGGTCGACGTGCTCGTCAACAACGCCGCGATCTACGCCGGCCTCACCCGCGCGCCGTTCCAGGAGCTCGAGGAGGCCGAGTGGGACCGCGTGCTGGCGGTCAACCTCAAGGGTCCGTGGCTGTGCGCGAAGCACGTCGTCGCGGCGATGCCCGACGGCGGCGCGATCATCAACGTCTCCTCGGCGACGGTCCTCAGCGGCTCGCCGCACTGGGCGCACTACGTCGCGTCCAAGGCCGGGCTGATCGGCCTCACCCGCACGATGGCCCGCGAGCTGGGTGACCGGGCGATCCGCGTGAACGCGATCGCCCCGGGCTTCACGCTCACCGAGGCGAGCCGCGACCTGATCGACGGCGCCGACACCTATGGCATCGACCGCGGCGCGCTCAAGCGCGGCGCCCAACCCGAGGACATCGTCGGTGCCGCGCTCTTCCTCGCCTCGCCCGCGAGCGCCTTCATCACCGGCCAGACGCTGGTCGTCGACGGTGGCCGCCAGTTCGTCTAGACCGGCTGGACGATGCCCTCGCCCACGAGGCGCACGTTGACGAACACGGCGGCCCGCGCGCCGTCGGCGATCGACATCGGCACGTTGAGCATCGGGTCGGCGCAGTTGCCGACGGCGTAGACCCGGTCGACGGTCGTCTGGCGATCCGCCGCGGCCGACTCGACGAACCCGGCCTCGGTGAGCGTGCAGCCGAGCTGGATGGCGAGCGCGCTGCGCGGGTGCATGGCGATGTTGAAGAAGAGGGCGTCGCGCTCGATCGGGTCGCGCCCGTCCAGCTCGATCGACGTCAGCCTGCAGTCGGTGGAGACGAAGCGGGTGATGGGCTCACGCACGACCGGCACGCCGATGTCAGCCTCGAGGCCGGGGGAGAAGACGATCACGTCGCTCGACCACTGGCGCAGCAGCGGACCCATATGCTCCGCGGCCTCCGGACCGGCGAGCACCGCGAGGCGCTGGTCGGCGTGCTCCCAGCCGTCGCAGTACGGGCAGGTGTGGGCGCTGATGCCATAGATGGCGTCGAAGCCCTCGACGTCAGGGGTCGCGTCGAGCATGCCCGTGGCGAGGATCAGCGTGCGCGCGGTGATGCCGTCGACCTCGACGCCGCCCTCGATCGCCCGCGCCTCACCCACCTCGGCGGGGCGCACCTCGATCCCGTAGCGCCCGACCTCCTCGACGCCGCGAGCGCGCAGTTCGGCGGGCGGCAGCCCGTCGTGGCCCAGCACGCCGTGCATCTCGCGCGCGGCGTAGTTGCGCGGCTTGCCCGAGTCGAGGACGAGCACGCTCCGGCGCGCGCGCCCCAGGGTCAAAGCCGCGCTCAGCCCCGCGGGACCGGCGCCGACGACCAAGCATTCAAAATCCATGCCGCTCAGCCTTGCGTGATTCCAGCAATGTGGCAAGACTTCATGCCGAAATGGCAAAGACCGACGAACTCGTCCGCGCACGATTGCGCGCCCTGCGCCTGGAGCGCGGGCTCAGCCAGGAGGACGTTGCCGAGCGCGCGGGCATGGCCGCGTCGACGCTCAGCCGCCTCGAGTCGGGCGCCCGCCGTCTGGCGCTGGATCACCTCACGCCGCTCGCCGGCGCGCTCGGCGTCGAGGTCGGCGAGCTGCTCGCGCCCGCGACCCGCGACCCCCGCGTCAAGGAACGCTCGCGCATCGTCGAGGGCATCGTCATGCGCCCGCTCTCGCGCCACACGCCGGGCGGGCTGATCGTCGCGCACATGGACTTCCCGGCCGAGCGCACGATCCCGAACCCGCGCAGCCACGAGGGGCACGAGTGGCTCTACGTGCTCGCCGGGCGCCTGCGGCTCGTCCTCGGCGACGAGGACCTGATCCTCGAAGCGGGAGAGGCGGCCGAGTTCTCGACCTGGACGCCGCACTGGATGGGCGCGGTCGACGGTCCCGCGCAGGCGCTGGCGATCTTCGGACCGCAGGGCGAGAAGGTCCACATGCGCACCTGAGATCGTTTATGAGCGTTATGCATTGACGGCCTGATCGTTTCTGGCGTATCTTGCCTGCAGGTTTTCTGGAGGAGGAGAGCGTCCACGTGTTCAAGAGGGTCGCCGTACTGGCATTGACCGTCGCGTTGTCGGCGGCCGCGCAGGCGCAGGCCGCCGGGCCGACCAAGCTCACGGTCGAGCAGCAGCCGCACCCGCTCGCGGTCGAGAACCTCGACTCGCCGGCGTTCGGCTGGTCGGTCAGCGACGCGCGGATCGGCGCGATGCAGACCGCGTACGAGCTGCGCGTCGGCACCTCGCCCGGCGCCGCCGACGCGTGGGACTCCGGCAAGGTCGTCTCCGACGCGTCCGCCAACGTCGCCTACGCCGGCCCGGCGCTGAAGCCGCAGCAGCGCTACTGGTGGTCGGTCCGCACGTGGGATGCCGACGGCAAGGCCGGCGACTGGTCCGACGCCGCGAGCTTCGGCACCGCGGTCAAGGGCGACTGGCAGGGCCAGCCGATCTGGACCTCCGTGCCGGCTCTCGGCAGCGACTACTCGCTCGAGGCCGACTTCTCCGTCACCACCGTCGCCCTCGGCATCAAGTTCCGCGCCTCCGGCGGCAACAGCTTCATGTGGCAGATCCGTGGCGATAGCTCCAACGAGCTGCGCCCCCACGTGCAGGTCAACGGCACCTACACGCAGATGAAGGCCGTCAAGCTGCCGATGACGATCGGCCTCAACACGATCCACCACCTCAAGCTCGACGCGATCGGGTCGACGATCACGACCTCGATCGACGGCGTCGTCGTCGACACCACCACCGACACGCGCAACCCGAGCGGGTCGGTCGGCTTCCGCACGGGCAGCACCGAGTCGGGCAAGGTCGACAACGTGAAGGTCACGAGCACCGGCGGCACCGTCCTCTACGCCAACGACTTCAACGCGGCGAGCACCGACTTCTCGTGCGGGACGGTCGCCGGCGGGGTGCTGAGCGTCGGCACGAGCAAGGACTGCGCCTATGGCCTCACCGACAACTGGGCCTTCCTGCGCAAGGGCTTCACGGTCGCCGACAAGCCGATCGCGTGGGCCACGGCGTACGTCACCGCCCGCTCCACCGAGCCCGCCCACCAGTACGTCTACAAGCTCTCGCTCAACGGGCGGTTCGTCGGCGTCGGCCCCACCCGCGCGATCACCGACTCGACGACGACGATGTACAACGCCTACGACGTCGGCGCCCTGCTCGAGCCCGGCGCCAACGCCCTCGGCGCGCTCGCGTACACGACGTCCGACAAGCGCTTCCTCGCGCAACTCGTGATCGCCTACGTCGATGGCACGCGCGACGTGATCGCCAGCGACGGCACCTGGAAGACGCTCCCCGGCGCGACCGCGATACCCGACGGCGGCAGCATCGGCACCTCCTACTACGCGGCGCCGGTCGAGAACATCGACGCCCGCAAGTATCCCTCCGGCTTCGACACGCCCGGCTTCGACGACGGCGCCTGGTCGGCGGCCGTCACCAAGGCCGCCGTCCCGGCCCTCTCCGGCACGCCCGCCGCGCCGGTGCAGCAGCAGCTGATCGCCCCGGTCAGGATCACCAAGCTCGGCGACCGGCACTACCTCCTCGACTTCGGCCACACCGTCGTCGGCGGCCTGGAGCTGAAGGCGGACGGTGTGGGCGGCGAGCCGGTCGAGATCCGCCTGGGGGAGGAGCTGAGCTCGCCCACCGCGGTCGACTACACCCTTCGCGCCGGCAACACGTACCGCGACACGTGGACGCTGCGCCCCGGCGCCCAGACGCTGTCGCTCTGGGGCTACCGCGTGTTCCGCTACGCCGAGGTCATCGGCGCGCCGCAGGATCTGACGGCCGACAACGTCCAGGCCGCCGCGCTCGTCTATCCCTACGACGCGAACGCGTCCTCGTGGTCGTCCTCGAGCGCGCCGCTCGACCAGGTCTTCGACTTCAGTCGCACCGGCGTCCGCGCGCTCAATCTCGACCTGCACATGGACTCGCCGACGCGCGAGCGCGCCCCGTACGAGGGCGACAACCTGATCCACTCGCTGATCCAGGGCTACGACGACGGCGACTGGACCGATTCCGCGTACACGATGGAGTGGCTGGCGGTCAACGAGACGTGGCCGGCGGAGTGGCGGTTCTCCTCGATCCTGAGCATCTACCAGTACTGGGAGGCGACCGGCGACCTCGGCCCGGCGCGCCGCCGGTACGCCGATCTGAAGGCGTTCCTGCCGACGCAGTACCTGCGCTCGGACGGGCTCGTCGAGAAGGCGCCGGGTTCGAGCTCGCAGGCCAACGCGGACCTCGTCGACTGGCCGGACGCCGAGCGCGACGGCTACGTCTTCACCACGGTGAACACGGTGATCAACTCGTGGTCCTACCGCGCGTACGTGGACATGGCGCAGCTGGCCGCGGCGATGGGCGATGCCGAGAACGCGGCCACCTGGAACGGCATCGCCGAGAAGCTGCGCGCCGCGATCAACGCGAAGCTGTTCGACCCGGCGACCGGGAGCTACTTCGACGGTCTGACCACGACGCATCGCGCCGTGCACGCGTCGGTCTTCCCGGTGGCGATGGGCGTGGCCGGGCCGGACCAGATCGGGCCCGCGACGGCGTACATCGCCCAGCGCGGGATGGTCTGCAGCGTCTTCTGCGCGAACTTCCTCGTCGACGCGCTCTACAAGGCCGGGCGGGCGGACGACGCGATGCGGATGCTGACCGGGACCGGCCAGCGCAGCTGGCTGCACATGATCGCTTTGGGTGCCGGCTCGCCGATGGAGGCGTGGGATCCGGCGCTGAAGTCCAACACGACGTTCTCGCACCCCTGGGCGGGCAGCCCGGCGTACCTCGTCTACCGCGGTGCGCTGGGGATCGAGCCGCTCGAGCCCGGCTACAAGCGCTTCGCGGTCCGGCCGCAGCCCGGCGGGCTGACCCACGCCGAGGGGGTGACACCGACGGTCCGCGGACCGGTCAGCGCGGCGTTCGCCACCCCCGGCGGCGCCAAGTTGGACCTCGCCGTCACCGCACCCGCGAACACCAGCGCGCGCGTGACGCTGCCGGGCAGCGACCCGACCGTCTACGTCGATCACCGCGCGCGCACCGGCGTCGTCGGGGCCGACGGCGTGAGCGTCGACGTCCCGGCCGGCTGCCACCTCGTCTCCACCCGGGGCGCGTCCGGCACCCCGGACAGCGTGCTGGCCTTCGCCGTCGCCCACGGGTGTGACACCGCCGCGCCGGTCCTGACGCTGCCGTCCGAGGTCCGCGCGACCTCGGCGACCGCGGCCGGCACCGCGGTGACCTTCACGGCTACGGCGGCCGACGCGGTCGACGACGCGGTTGCCGCGGTCTGCGATCCCGCCTCGGGCGCGACGTTCCCGGTCGGCGCCACGACCGTGCACTGCACGGCGACGGACGCCTCGGGCAACACCGCGAGCGGCACGTTCGACGTGCTCGTCACGTGGGCCGTGGGTGCGGACGGCGGCGCCGGCGGCACCGTCCCCGCGACGCTCGCGCTGACCCTGGGCGCGCCGGCGACCTTCGGCCCGTTCACGCCGGGCCTGGCGAAGGACTACACCGCCTCCACCACCGCCAACGTGATCTCCACCGCCGGTGACGCGGCGCTGACCGTCTCGGACCCGGGCCACCTGACCAACGGCACGTTCACCCTCCCATCGCCCCTGACGGTTGCGTTCAGCAAGTCGACCTGGACGGCCCCGGTCGCCAACGACCCGGTGACGATCACGTTCAACCAGCACATCGGCGCCACCGACCCACTCCGCACCGGCACCTACGCGACGACGCTCACCTTCACGCTTTCGACGACAAGCCCGTGACGGTTCGGGGTACTACCTCCCGCGACGGAGTCGTCTGGGAGGAACCATGTCTATACGTCGGAAGGCGCTCGTGGCGACGGGGGCGGTCGCCGTAGGGCTCGCGGGGTGGGTCTCGGTCGGGTCGGCGGTGGGGGACCACCACGACGACGGCTGGTGGCGACCGCCGCCGGACGTGCGGCGGATGCTCGACCAGGTCGACTCCCGCAGCCTGCAGCGCTTCGATCACGCGCTGGTGGGCTTCGGCACCCGCCACACGCTGTCCACGCAGACCGATCCCACGCGGGGGATCGGCGCCGCGCGCGACTACATCAAGCAGCAGTTCGACCAGATCGCGCAGACCTCCGGCGGGCGCATGACCGTCGCGCTCGAGGGCTACGACCAGCCGCCTGCGTCGCGGATCCCGGTCACGACGAGGATCACCGACGTGGTCGCGACGTTGAAGGGCACGGACCCGCAGTCCGCCGACCGGGTTTACATCGTCGGCGCGCACTACGACTCGCGCATCACGGACGTGCTCAACGGCACCGACGACGCGCCTGGCGCCAACGATGACGGCTCCGGCACGTCGGCGGTGCTCGAGCTCGCGCGGGTGATGGCGCCGCGGCCGACCGAGGCGACGATCGTCTTCGTCGCCTACGCCGGCGAGGAGCAGGGCCTCTACGGCTCCAACCACCTCGCCGAGGTCGCCCGGCAGCAGGGCTGGAACATCCAGGGCGTGCTGAACATGGACATCATCGGCAGCCCGGTCGGCGGCAGCGGGCTGCGCGACGACCGCACGATCCGGCTCTTCTCCGAGGGGGTGCCGACGAGCGAGACGGCGGCGCAGACCGCACGCCGGCAGACGATCGGCGGCGAGAACGACGGCAGCTCGCGCCAGTTGGCGCGCTACGTCAAGGAGACCGGCGAGAACGACGCGACCGACATGCGGGTCAAGCTGGTGTGGCGGCGCGACCGGTTCCTGCGCAGCGGCGACCAGGTGTCGTTCCTGCAGCGGGGCTGGGCCGGCGTGCGCTTCACGGAGCCGTTCGAGAACTTCGACCATCAGCATCAGGACGTCCGGGTCGAGAACGGCAAGCAGTTCGGCGACCTGGAGCAGTTCGTCGACTTCCGCTACCTCGCGCGGGTCACGCGGGTGATCGGCTCGTCGCTGGCGGCGCTCGCCCGCTCACCGCGCGCCCCGGTCAACGCCCGCATGCTCACCGCGGACCTGGGCTATGACACGACGCTGCGCTGGAACGCGAACCCGGAGCCCGACGTGGTCGGCTACGAGGTCGTCTGGCGCGACTCGACCGAGGCGCTGTGGACCAACTCGCGCCGCTTCGGCAACGTGACCGAGGCGACGATCCCGAACCTCAACAAGGACGACTACCAGGTGGGTGTGCGGGCGATCGACCGCGACGGGAACAAGAGCCCCGTCGCCTACCCGATCCCCGCCAACGCGTAGACCTGGTCGCGCAGGCGCAGGCAGCCGCTCGCCCGCAAGGCGAGCGGGTCGCCCTCGGCGGTGTACGCGCTCGCGCGCCGGGCCGACCAGCACCGGCGGTCGCGCATCCGCACCGTGTAGGTGACCGGATCGCTGCCGCCCTTCTCGTAGACGCGGCAGCGCCACGTCACCGATCCGCGCTTGGAGCATTTCTTGGAGCCGACGTCGGCCGTGCCGCCGACGCCCTTCACCACGCCGCGGTGCAGCGTCTTGCCGTTGACGCTGCCGATCGCGGGCGCGAACAGGTACACGCCGACGAGGACGACGAGGACCAGGAACGGCCGGATCAGCTTCAACAGCAGGAACACGCGCTGGCAAGGTAGACACATCGCGCTATAATTGCTTGCAGAAAGCAAGTAACTTCCAAGATGTCAGCGCCCTCCGAAGATCTCGTCATCGCCCTCTACCGGCTCGGCCTGGTGCAGCGGTCGATCGCGCGCCATGCGCTTGCGGAACTCGGCTCGCAGGGCTTCACCGCCCTCGCCGTGATCCAGCGCGAAGGGCACGTGCGGGTGAGCGAGGTGGCCGACCAGTTGAGCGTGGACCTGTCGGTGGCCAGCCGGCAGGTGGCCGCGCTCGTGCTCGCCGGCTACGTGGAGCGCGAGCCGGACCCGGACGACCGCCGCGCCACGCGCCTGCGGCCGACGGAGAGCGGCACGCGCGTGCTCACCGACTCGCACCGCCGCATGGTCGCCACCGCGACCAGCGCCCTGAGCGGGTGGTCGGACGAGGAGATCGCCGGGCTCGCCTCCCAGCTCGAGCGGCTCCGTGAGGACTTCGCGACGGTGGCATCGCTGCCGACCCGCCAGGAGCATGCCGCATGAGCGCTACCACCGAGGCACCCACGATCGTCGTCGGACCGCCGCCTGGGGACGGCGGTCCGCCGGCGATGTCTCACCGTGCGGTGCTCGAGGCGCTGTCCGGCCTGCTGCTCGCGATGTTCGTCGCGATCCTTTCGAGCACGGTGGTCTCGACCGCGCTGCCGCGGATCATCGGCGACCTCGGCGGCTCGCAGTCGGCGTACACGTGGGTGGTGACATCGACGCTGCTGGCACTGACCGTCACGACGCCGATCTGGGGCAAGCTCTCAGACCTCTTCGATCGCAAGCTCTTGGTTCAGACCGGGCTCGTGCTGTACGTGGGCGGGTCGATCCTGGCCGGCCTCTCGCAGTCCACGAGCTTCCTGATCGCGTGCCGCGTCGTGCAGGGGATCGGGGTGGGCGGGCTCACCGCGCTGGTGCAGGTGATCCTGTCCGACCTCGTGTCCCCGCGCGAACGTGGCCGCTACGCGGGCTATCTCGGCGCGGTGTTCGGGGTGGGCACCGTCGCCGGCCCGCTGATCGGCGGTGTCGTCACCGACGGTCTCGGCTGGCGCTGGTGCTTCTACATCGGCGTCCCCTTCGCGGTGGCCGCCTTCGCGCTGCTGCAGAAGACGCTGCACCTGCCCCGTCGTCGCCGCGAGGCGAAGATCGACTACGCGGGCGCGACGCTCATCGCCGGCGGGGTGTCATCGCTGCTCATCTGGGTCTCGCTGGCGGGCCAGCAGTTCGACTGGGTCTCGTGGCAGAGCGCGGTGCTCGTGGTGCTCGGCGTCGTTCTCTGCGTCGGCGCAGTGCTGTCGATGCGACGCTCGCCCGAGCCGCTGATCCCGTTGCGCCTCTTCGCCAACCGCAGCGTCGTGCTGGCCGTGATCGCGAGCATCGCCGTCGGCATCGCGATCTTCGGCACGACCGTGTTCCTCAGCCAGTACATGCAGATCGCGCGCGGCAAGTCGCCGACCGAATCCGGCCTGCTGACGATCCCGATGGTCATCGGCCTCTTCCTGGCCTCGACCTTCATCGGGCGGCTCGTGTCCCGCACCGGCCGCTACAAGCGCTTTCTCGTACTCGGCGCGGTGCTGCTGACGGCCGGGCTCGGCCTGATGGGGACGCTCGACGAGACCACCAGCTTGGTCGAGCTGGGCGTGTTCATGCTGCTGGTCGGCGCGGGCGTCGGCATGCTGATGCAGAACCTCGTGCTGGTCGTGCAGAACACGGTCCGCTACGAGGACATCGGCGCCGGTTCCTCGCTCGTCGCCTTCTTCCGGTCGCTCGGCGGCGCGATCGGCGTGAGCGTCCTCGGCGCCCTGCTCGCCACCCACGCCAGCAGCACGATCACCTCCGGCCTCGCGGCCCAGGGCCTGCACACGACCGCCGGCGCCGATCAGGTGCCCGACGTGCGCTCGCTCCCGGCGCCGGTCGCCCACGTGATCGAGCACGCCTACGGCACCGGCGTGGGCGAGATCTTCCTCTTCGCGGCGCCGCTCGGGCTCGTCGCCCTCGCCGCGGTCGCGCTGTTGCGCGAAGTGCCGCTCGGCGGCAAGAGCGGGATCGACATCGCCCGCGAGCGGGCGTCGGAGCCAACCCACCACCAAGAAGGAGCGACACCATGAGCGTCGCCACCGTCCCAGAGCCCGCGAAGATGCTCGGCGAGCTCAAGCTGCACCGCATCCTCGTCGCGATCGACGGCTCGGCCAACGCCGAGCTCGCCCTGACCGGGGCGATCACCGTCGCGCGGCGCGACAACGCCACGGTCACGCTGCTCACCGTCGGCCCGGACCTCGCCTCGAGCCCGGCGAGCTGGTCGGTGCCGGTCGCCGGCACCTTCGACCAGAACACCGTCGACGAGGACGCGGGCCAGCGCCTGAAGGACACGCTCGCCCGGATCCCGGCCGACATCTCAGTGCACACGCTCTACCGGCGCGGGAAGGCCGGCTGCGAGATCGTCAAGGCGGCCAAGGAAGGCGACTACGACGCGATCATCCTCGGCGCCCGCGGCGTCGGGCGGGTCGGCGCGCTGATGGGCAGCGTCTCCAGCTACGTCCTGCACCACGCTGACATCGCCGTGTTCGTCGCGCACGCGCCGAAGGAGACTCACAGTCCCGAGTAGCTCGCCTTGCCCGGGCCGTCCTTGAGGAAGGAGGCGACCGCGCCGCGCAGGTCCTCGGTGTCGAACAGGGGAGCCGAGACATCGGGGACCAGCGCGTCGGCCGCCCGCACGCCGTGGTCGGCGGCGGTGCGGACCAGGCGCTTGGTGGCGGCGTGGGCGCGCGTCGGGCCGTTCGCGAGCTTCAGCGCCACGGCGCGCGCGTCGTCGGCGAACGTGTCGTCGGGAAGGATCTGGGTCACGACGCCCCACTCGGCGAGCGTCTGCGCGTCGAACAGCTCGCCGGTGTAGACGAGCTGTCGCGCCCGCGCCGGGCCGGCCCGCTCGGTCAGCCGCTGCGGGCCGCCCATGCTCGGCGTCAGGCCGACGACCGTCTCGACCAGGCCGAACCGCGCGCTCGTCGCGGCGATCAGCAGGTCGCACGCGAGCGCGATCTCGAACGCCGCCGTGAGGCACAGCCCGTGCGCGGCGAAGACCGTCGGGCAGGGGAGATCCTCCAGCGCCTGCGCGGCGCGGATCAATCGCCGCCACAGGATCGCGGCGTCGCGTGGGGCGAGCCCGTCGAACTCGTGCACGTCCACGCCGGCCGACACCACCCGCCCGCTCGCGTGCAGCAACAGCGCGCGCGGCGGGTCCGCGTCGAGCGCGTCCACGGCGTCGATGAATGACTCGAAGACGCCGTGGTCGAACAGGTTCAGGTCGCCGTGGTCGAGCGTGAGCACGGCCAGCGGCCCGTCGTCGGTGCGGTGGAAGCCCATGGCTAGTAGTGAATCGCGCCCTTGGTTCCGCCGCCCACCGCGATCGCGTCGCCGTTGATCGACACGCTCCGCGGGCTGGCGAGGAACGTGATCACGTCGGCGACCTCGGCGGCGGTGATCGCGCGACCGATCGAGACGTGTGCGACCGCGGAGGCGGGCGGCTGGCGCTCGGTGATCGTCGGCCCGGGATGGACGACGGTGACATTGATCCCGGCCGGACCGAGCTCGTCCGCGAGGTTCTTCGTCAACGCGGCGACGGCGACGTTGCGCACCGACCCGACGACCGAGCCGGTCTGACGGGCGGCGAGCCCGGAGACGTTGATGATCCGTCCCCAGCCCTGTCCGACCATGTACGGCGCGACCGCCCGAGCGCACCGCAGGTAGCCGCGCACCTTGACGTTGAGCTGCTCCTCGAGCGTCTCCTCGCCGAATCCGCCCTGGTTCACATTGGCGGCGGCGTTGACGAGGATGTCGACGCCGCCGAACGTCTCGACGACCGCCGCGACCATCGCGGTGACCGACTCGTCGGAGCCGGTGTCGGCGGGCACGGCGATCCCGCCGAGTTCGCGGGCGGCGGCGCCGAGCGCTTCGACCCCGCGGGCGACGACCGCCACCCGCGCGCCCTCGGCGGCCAAGGCGCGCGCCGTCGCCAGCCCGATGCCCTTGCTGCCGCCGGTGACGATCGCCCGGCGGCCATTGAGTTGGAGGTCCACCTGGCAGTTCCTAGCAGGACCCAGCGCGCGACTCGGGACGAACGTCAACTGAGGGTCGCGCTGTTCGATCGGGCGCGTTGATGGGGGTGTGTTACCTCGCTCGCGCCTAGCGATAGCCAGGTCACACACCGCCTCGCCGATGGGTGATCGGGGCGCGTGAGAACGCCCCTTCTGTCTCGCTAGCCCGTAGCGTCCCGTGCGTGACCCTTCCGCGAACGCGCGTCTCGGAGCTCTTGCAGCTCGACCATCCGGTGATCCAAGGGCCGTTCGGCGGCGGGCTGTCGTCGCTCGAGCTCGCCGCCGCGGTGTCCAACGCCGGCGGGCTCGGCTCGTTCGGCGCGCAGCACCTGAGCCCCGAGCAGCTGACCGAGACGATCCGGGCCCTCCGCGAGCGGACCGACCGCGCGTTCAACGTGAACCTGTGGGTGTCGACCCACGACGTGCCGGAGGAGACGTTCGACTGGGACGCCGCCGTTGCACGGCTGCGGCCGCTCTACGACGCCGCCGGCGTGGCGCCGCCGGAGCGGCCCCGCCCATCGGCCTACGCGTTCGACGTGCTCGCGGAGGCCTTGATCATGTCGAGGCCGCCGGTGTTCAGCTTCGTCTACGGCGTCCCCGACGCGCGGATCCTCGACGCCTGCCGCGAGGCGGGGATCGTGACGATCGGGACGGCGGTCACGGTCGACGAGGCGGTCGCGCTCGACGAGGCCGGGGTGGACGCGATCGTCGCCTCAGGCTTCGAGGCGGGCGGGCACCGGATCGCCTTCCTGCGCCCGCCCGGTGAGTCGCTGATCGGCACGCTCGCGCTGGTCCCGGCCACGGTCGACGCCGTCCAGGCGCCCGTGATCGCGGCGGGCGGGATCGCCGACGCGCGCCAGGTCGCGGCGGCGTTCGCGCTGGGGGCGGAGGCGGTGCAGGTGGGCACGGCGTTCCTCGCCACCCGCCAGTCGGCGGCGAGCCCCGCGCACCGCGAGGCGCTGTCCCACGGCCCCCGCGACACCCGCCTGACGAAGGCCTTCACCGGCCGCCTCGCCCGCGCGCTCGCGAGCGACTTCCGGCTCGCAGACAGCGCGCCGTTCCCCTACCAGGCGATGCTCACCCGGCCGCTCGTCAGCGCCCACTGGGCGGGCCAGTCGGCACCGCTGGTGCAGCCGGATCAGGACGCCGTCGAGCTGCTGCTCCGCCTCGTCGCGGTCTAGTTCAGCGCGCCCTCGATCGCCGCGACCACCCGCTCGTCCTCCGGTTCGACCATCGGGCGGAAGCGTGCGAGCACCTCACCCGCCGGCGAGACCAGGAACTTCTCGAAGTTCCACTGGATGTCGCCGGCCTCGCCCTCGGCGTCGGGCGTGGCGGTCAAACGCGAGTAGAGCGGGTGCCGATCCTCGCCGTTGACCTCGAGCTTGGCCGTCAGTGGGAAGGTCGCGCCGTAGGTCATCGAGCAGAAGGTCGCGATCTCCTCCGACGTGCCGGGCTCCTGGCCGCCGAACTGGTTGCACGGCACGCCGAGCACGGTGAAGCGCTCGCCGCCGAAGCGCTGTTGGAGCCGCTCGAGGCCCTCGTACTGCGGGGTGAGCCCGCACTTGGAGGCGACGTTGACCACCAGCACCGCCCGTCCGTCGAGCAACTGAGCGTCCAGCGGGGTGCCGTCCAGCGCGTCGAGATCTGCGAACCATTCCGAGACTGAAGCCATTGAAAGGACCCTACCGAGCACGTTTCCCGTGCCCGTTAGAACCGCGGAGGTGGGGGACACTGAACGGGGCATGGACGACGACTCACAGCTCCAGCGCCTGCATCTGGAGCACGCCGGCGCGGTCCGCGCCTACGTCCGGCGGCGGATCGGAGCAGACGAGGCCGACGAGGTCGTCGCCGACGTCTTCGTGATCGCCTGGCGCCGGCTGGGCGAGCTGCCGCCGCAGCCGCGGACGTGGCTGCTCGGCACCGCCCGCCGGGTGCTGGCGAACCGGCGCCGCACCGCGAAGCGTCAGCGCGCCCTCTACGAACGACTCGCGAACGAAGCCGAAGCCGACGCCGGCGCGGCGGCCACGCAGGAGCCCGGCGACGGCAGCGTGCTCCGCGCGCTCGCCTCGCTCTCCGCCAACGATCGCGAAGTGCTGCTGCTCGTCTCCTGGGACGGCTTGAGTCACCAGGAGGCGGGCGAAGTGCTCGGCGTCCGCGACACCACCGTCGCGATGCGCGTCCACCGCGCCCGCCGCCGGCTCGAACGTGCCCTCGAGCGCACGTCGGTCCCCGCACCCCATATCCGCGCGACCCAGGAGCTCTCCGATGCCCGCTGACATCCTCGACCGCCTGCGGGCGGCAGACATCGTGGCCGACGCGGGCGAGGCGCCGCCGTTCTCCGACACCGCGCTCCGGATCGTCGAGCTGCGTGCCAAGCCCAAGCGCCGCATCCGGCGCGTCGTCCCCCTCGCAGTGACCGCCACGGCGGCGCTCGCCGCGTCGCTGGCGATCGTCACCGGCTCCTCCGACAACCACCGCACGGCGCCGTTCGGCGTACTGCAGGCCGCGGCCGCGACCGCCGGGTCAAGCTCCGCCGACGGCCTCTTCTCCGGCTACGTCAAGGACACCCGCATCCAGATCGACGCGGTCGAGGACGTCGCGGCCCAGACCTCGCTCCTGCGCGAGACGATCCGCCCGGTCTCGCCCACCGAGTACGAGGCGAGGATGGACGGCCACGAAGGGCATCCGGCGACCACCGAGCGGCGGCCGTACGGCACGCTCTACACGGGTCCCTTGCCCACCGGTGGGCACCCCGCACCCGCCCCGACCAGCGCCGTGGAGGTCCGCGCCGCGATCGCCTCGTGGGCGGCCGCCCAGCCGCCGGCCGGCGGCGACACGGGCGTCGCGGAGCTGTTGCAGGACGCCTATTCGCGCACCGACGGCACGCAGCTCGCGCTCGGCTACGCGGAGCTCGTGCTGACTGCGCCGCGCGTGGCGCCGGAGGTCCGCGCCGCCGTCTACGACGCCTTGCGCACCGTTCCGGGCGTCGAGATCGACGCGCACGCGACCGATCCGGCGGGTCGCCCGGCAGCGGCGCTGATCAGCGAGTCCCACCACGGCCCGACGGGCACGCGCCACGAGCTGCTGATCGATCCACAGACCTCACGCGTCCTCGGTTCCCGCGACGAGTTCACCGTCGCCGTGGGCGCCAACGCCCATCGCCCGGCCAACGAGCCGCCCTACGGCACAGGCTCGCAACAGACGACGTACCGCTACGACTACTAGGCGATCCGGGTGGTGAACGGCGGCTGCGCGTCGTGCGGGAGCGACGCGCGGTTGCGGCCGTCGCGCTTGGCGGCGTACAGCTGATGATCGGCGTGCTCGATCAGCGCGTCGAGCGTGGCGAGGGAGTCACCGGCGTGGATGCCGCCGATCGAGACCGTCAGCTCCAGGCGGAGGTCGCGGACCTCGACCGGCGTCGCGGCGACGACGTCCAGCAGCTCCGCGGCGCGGCGGGCGAGGTCGTCGTCGGAGTCGATCCGGAGGAGCACGGCGAACTCCTCGCCGCCCCAGCGCGCGAGCACGTCCTCGGGGCCGAGGACCGTGCGCAGCCGCCGCACGAGCTCGACCAGCACCGCGTCCCCGGCGAGGTGACCGTGGACGTCGTTGATGCGCTTGAAGTGGTCCGCGTCGAGCAGCAGCAGCCCGAACGTGGAGGGGCTGGCGGCCAGCGCCCGGCCGGCGATCGCCGTGAAGTGGCGGCGGTTGTACGCGCCCGTCAACTCGTCGGTGATCGCGAGCTGCTCCGCCGCCCGATGCGCCCGGCGCAGTTCGTTCTCGAGGTTGCGGCGGTCGGTGATGTCGCGGGTCATGCCGTCGTAGAGCAGCGTCCCGTCGGCTTCCAGGCGGGGCCGGAGGCGGTCGAGGACGATCCGCTCGACGCCGTCGCGCCCGGTCACGCGGTACTCGAGCTCGATCGGCTCACCGCGGGCGAGGTCGGTCATCGCGGCGTCCCGGCCGCCGCGGTCGTGGGGATGCACCATCGACGCCCAGATCGCGTCCGTCTCGTCGTGATCGAGGATCGGCGATCCGGTCAGCCGCTCGAGATTGGGCCCGCGATACACCGACCGATAGCGGCCGTCGAGATCGGGGCCGAGCGTGTAGAGGTGGTCCTCCATCGCCTCGACCACGCGTGCCAGCGCCGAGTGCGCGCTCGCCAGCTCGCTGTGCAGGCGACGGCGCTCGGTGACGTCGGAGACGATCCCGCTCACCTGGACGGTGCCATCCTCGCCGCGGCGGGCGATCGCGCGGTCGTGCACCCAGCGGGTGACCCCGTCGTAGCCGCGCAGGCGGTACTGGACGTCGGCGTCGCGACCCTCGCAGAGCGCCGCGTCGAAGGTGGCGATCGCGGGGAGGTCGTCCGGGTGGATGGCCGCGGTCCAGTTCTCCATCGCGCCGTCCGGGTCGGCGCCGCCGAGCAGCCGGTCCGCGCCGGGGCCCTGGAAGAGCTCCTCGATCCGCCCGTCGGGGTGGGCGATCGCGCGGTAGACGTGCTCGCCGACCACGTCGAGGAGGTGCATGAAGCGATGGTCGGCGTCCGCGAGGCGCGCGATCGTCTCCTCGTGCTTGGTCACGTCGGACACCAGGCCCTGGATCAGCAGGCGGCCGTCCGGGAGCGCGCGCGCCCGAGCGCGGTGCCAGACGGTCCGCGTCACACCGTCCAGGCCGCGCAGCCGGTAGGTCACCTCGGCCCCGCGGCCGAGGACCACCTCGCCCCAGAAGCGGTCGTACGACGCGCGGTCCAGCGGCTCGACGCAGGAGTTCCACACCTCGCTGGACTCGGCGACGTCGCCCGGCTCGGCGCCGACGAAGCGTGCGAAGGCCGGCCCTGAGAAGCGCGTGAGGAAGCGGCCGTCGGGTAGCAGCTCCCCGATGTGCACGTGGTCGTCGAAGAGCTCGAGGATTCCCTCGAAGTGGTTCCCGCGCCGGCGACGCCGGCTCAGCAGATTGGGAAACGGCCATTTCACGACGTGTCTTCCCACCGTTATCGGCACGTGGCCGCTCGGCTTGCGCCGGGCCGATTGACTTGCACTGAGCGTTCAGGTAGACCAGCGGCCATGGCCGCCAACTACTTCCTGCGCATCGACGGGATCCCGGGCGAGAGCACCGACGAGAAGCACAAGGGCGAGATCCCCGTCCTGGCCTTCTCGTGGGGCGAGGCGCAGAGCGCGTCGCCCGCGAGCGGTGGGGGCGGCGGCGCCGGCAAGGTGAGCATCGGCCCGCTGAACGTGACCGCGGTCACGTCCAAGGCGAGCCCGCCGCTGCTGCTCGCGTGCGCCAGTGGAAAGCACCTCAAGAGCGCGACCCTGACCGGCCGCAAGGCGGGCAAGGGGCAGCTCGAGTTCCTGACGTTCTCGCTGTCGGATGTGCTGGTGAGCGACTATCAGGTGAGCGGTTCCGAGGACACTCCGATCGATACCGTGTCGCTGGCCTTCGCGAAGATCCAGGTCGAATACCGCGAGCAGAAGGCGGACGGCTCGGCGGGCGCGGTGTCGAAGGCCGGCTGGGACGTCAAGGCCAACAAGAAGATCTGACGATCTCGCTCTACGACGCGGTTCCCTACGTCGGGCGCCCGTTCGCCCAGACGCACCCTGACCGGCTCGCCACGCTGGCGGCGCTGTTCGGTCGCGCTCCCGCGGATCCCGCCCACTGTCGCGTGCTCGAGCTCGGCTGCGGCGATGGGGGCAACCTCGTGCCGCTGGCGATGGTCCTCCCGGACTCGACGTTCCTCGGCATCGACTCCGCGCCCGCCGCAATCGCCCGCGGGCGCGCGTTCGAGCTGCCCAATCTCACGTTGACGACCGCCTCGATCGAGGCCTTCCGGTCCGTCGGCGAGTTCGACTACGTGATCGCGCACGGCGTCTATTCGTGGCTGGACGCCGAGACCCGCGACGCGCTGCTGGCCGTCATCGCCCGCGCGCTCGCCCCGCACGGCGTCGCCTACGTCAGCTACAACGCGCTGCCCGGCGGTCGCCTGCGCGAGGCGTTGCGGGACATCCTGCGCTTTCACACCGAGGCCCTGGAAGACCCGCGCGAGCGCGTCGACCAGGCCCGAGCGCTCCTGCGCTTCCTGCTGGCCGAATGGCCGGAGCACCAGGAGCTGCGCCCGCAGGCCGAGCTGCTGCTGCACCGCACCGGTGCGAGCCTGCTGCACGACGAGCTCGCGCCCTACAACGCCCCCGTCTACTTCCATGAGTTCGCCGCGCACGCCGCCGCGCACGGCCTCCAGTACCTCGCCGAGGCCGACTTCTTCGAGTCCCAGACCACTGCCGACGAGCTGCGCGCGATCGATGATGCGGTGCGCCGCGAGCAGTACATGGACTTCGTCAAGGGCCGGATGTTCCGCCAGACGCTGCTCTGCCACGCCGACGCGCCCGTCGACCGCTCGCCGCGGCCTGAAGTGATCGCGCCGCTCGCTTTCTCCACGCCCGCGGTGCGCGACGGCGAGGCGTTCACCGGGCCGACGGGCTCAACGCTGAGCACCGATCATCCGGACGTGATCGCAGCCTTCGAGCGCGCGGCGGGAGCGTGGCCCGCGGCGGTTTGGGTCCGCGACTGCGACGGCGACGCCGAGGTGCTGCACGCCGCGCTGCTGCGCGCCTACGCCGCCAACCTCGTGCAACTCCACGTCCACCCGCCCGCGTGCGCGACCCACGCCGGCGAGCGCCCGCGGGTGACCCCGCTCGCGCGCCATCAAGCCGAGCGGGGCGAGTACGTCACCAACCTCCGCCACGCGCTGGTCCGTGTCGAGGACGAGCGCGGGCGCCGGCTGATCACGCTGCTCGACGGCACCCACGACCGTGCCGCGCTGGTGCGCGAGTTGCCGGTCGAAGGGCTCGACGCCAGCCTGGAGAGCCTCGCGCAGCTCGCGCTGATCCTGCGGGAATGATGGCCGGTGCTGTGCGGACGAGCTGCGCGCTCAGGCGGCGTCGTCGTCGTCGAACTGAACCGCGCCGCCGTACGCGACGACCTCGAAGCGGGCGTGCGGGGCGTAGTCGCCCTCGCTCTCGGCGCGGAGCCGCACGTCCGGGCCTTCGCGGGTCAGCACGAAGCGCGTCCGGCGGACGGGGCCGTCGACCGTGAGCCCGTCGTCCTCCTGCAGAAAGGACGTCCACGTGCCGTCCGCCGACGGGACGAACACGTGCAGCTCGATCACGTCCGGGCGGACGTTCGTCGAGGGCGGCGCCTCAGGCCACATCGGGATGACCGCGCCGCCGCGCGCGTAGAGCGGGATCCGGTCCATCGGCGTCTCGGCGATCACGAACGACGGCCCGGTGAAGCACTCGCCCGTGTGCGCGTCGTACCAATCGCCCGCGGGGAGATAGACCTGCCGCGCGGTCACCCGTGACTCGTACACGGGCGCGACCAGCAGGTCGCCCCCGAAGAGGTACTGGTCGTCGAGATCGCGGACGGCGGCGTCGTACTGGTGATCGAAGACCAGCGGGCGCTGGACCGGCGCGCCGGTCTCGGACGCGATGATGAACGCGGAGTAGATGTAGGGCAGCAGGCGGTAGCGCAGCGCGATCGCGTCCCGGACCAGGTCGAGCACCGCTTCGCCCCACCCCCACGCGTACTGGTCGACGTTGCCGATCTCGGAGTGGTTGCGGCAGAACGGCGTCAGCGTCCCGTACTGCATCCAGCGCACGAACAGCTCGGCGTTGGTGTGCCCTTGGAAGCCGCCGATGTCAGCGCCCACGAACGCCTGGCCGGAGAGGCCGAAGCCGTTCGCCATCGGGATGCTCATCCACAGGTGATCCCAGCGCGAGCCGTTGTCGCCCATCCAGTTCGCCGCGTAGCGCTGGATGCCGGCCGAGCCGGCGCGCGAGAGCACGAACGTGCGCAGCTCGGGCATGGCGGCGCGCAGCCCTTCGACCGTTCCCATCGCCATCAGCAGCGCGTACTGGTTGTGGTAGCGCTCGTGTGACTCGCGGCCGTGGTCGAAGCGCATCCGCTGGGGTGGGTGGGCGCCGGTCGCCGGCTCGTTCATGTCGTTCCAGATGCCCGCGAGGCCGGATTGCACGTGGGCGGCGTTGAGCTCGCCCCACCACCTGCGGCCCTCCTCGCTCACGAAGTCCGGGAACGCGGTGTCACCGGGCCAGACCTCGCCGATATAGATGTCACCGCCCTCGGTCTTGCACAGGACGTCGCGCTCGACCCCCTGGTCGAAGATGGCGTAGCCCGGCTCGTACTTGACGCCGGGGTCGATGATCGTGATCACGCGGAAGCCGTCCTCCCGCAGCCGCGCGAGCATCCCGGGCGCGTCCGGGAACAGCTCGGGGTTCCAGGTGAACACGCGGAAGCCGTCCATGTACTCGATGTCGAGCCAGAGGGCGTCGCAGGGGACATCGAGCTCGCGATGACGGCGCCCCACCGCCTCGACCTCGTCCTGCGTGTACGCCTTCCAGCGGCACTGGTGGTAGCCGAGCGCCCACAGCGGCGGTGGGGCGGTGCGGCCCGTCAGCCAGGTGTAGGCCTCGAGGATCTGCGGCAGCTGTGGGCCGGCGAAGACGTACTCGGTGTACTGGCCGCCCTCGAAGCGGAAGCTGAGCGAGTCCGGGCGGGTGAAGTCAAACGCCGCGCGGTAGCCGTTGTCGACGAATGACGCGCTCACCTGCCCGTCCGCGGTGTGGTGGTAGAAGAACGGGATCGAGACGTAGTAGGGGTCGAAGTCGGTCTCGGTCCCGTCGCCGTCGAACTCCGCGTTGGCGTGCGGGTTGAGGATGTCGGTGTTCCAGAGCGTGAAGTCGCGCCCGCGGCGATTGTGGCGCCCGGACTTCTCGCCGAGGCCGTAGATCGCGTCCTCGGGCCGGCACTTGCGCTTGACCCAGAACGCGTCGTTGAGCGTCGCGTAGGGCTCGATCGGCTCGATCACCGGCGAGCCGTCGCGACGGCGGACGCCGAGCGTTGTCACGTCGATCTCGAGCGCGGCGGTGCGCAGGGTCGTGCCGTCGACTTCGAAGTCCGCGGTTCCCTCGGTGCAGACCGCGAACGTCGGTTGCTCGTCGAAGACTCCGCCGCGACTGATCTTGAGGCGGATGACGTCCTCGCGCAGCACATCCACCCGTAGCCGCTCGCGTCCCCAGGGCACCTCCATGCTCGGAGGCTACGCCACGAACGCCACCGCCGTGCCCCAGGGGTCGCGGGCGATGAAGCCGCCGGGGAAGTCCTCGGCGCCGGTCACGCGGGCGCGGACCTCATCCGTGTCCGGGACGACGACGGTCCAGTGGCGCAGGCCGACGGTGTGCTCCGGCGCGGGGCCGACGCCCTGGCCGCGCCAGATGTTGAAGCCGAGGTGATGGTGGTAGCCGCCGGCGCTGACGAACGCGGCGCTGCCGAGGTTGGCCTGCACCTCGAAGCCGAGCACGTCGCGGTAGAAGGCGAGGCCCTGCTCGATGTCACCGACGTGCAGGTGCAGGTGGCCCATGCGCAGACCGGGGCGGACCTGCGGGGAGAAGTCCTCGCCGGCGACGGTGGCGAGCAGCGCGTTGAAGTCCAGCGCCGCGGGACCGCCCGCGTAGCCGAGATCGGCGGGCCAGGCGGTCTTGGCGCGATCGGCGGCCAGCTCGATGCCGTTGCCGTCCGGGTCGGCGAGGTAGATCGCCTCGTGGGTGCGGTGGTCGGAGGCGCCCTCGATCGGGGTCTTGGTCACCGAGAGGCGGATCGCGGCGCGGGCCAGCTCCTCGCGCGTGGGGTACAGCAGCGCGTAGTGGTACAGGCCGGCGTGGCGCCCGGCGGGGCGGGCGAGCGGGTCCTCGACCAGCTCGAGGACGGTGAACTCACCGTCGCCGAGAGTGGCGGTGGTCGCATCGTGGGTGTGCACGCGCAGGCCGAGGGCGGTCTGGTACCAGGCGACGGAGCGGTCGAGGTTCGAGACGGTGAGGGAGACGGCGCCCAGCGTGAGCGTCGCCGGGAGCACTGGAGTCGCGGTCGAGGTCATGACCCTTAGGATCGCCCGCGGCACCCCGCTTTCCCATGGCAAAGCCTCGCGAACATATGGACATCGCCGTCGACCGGCTCCCGCAGGAGCTGCAGGTCGTGCTCCTCGACGACGCGTCGTTCGGAAGCGAAGCCCCGCAGGGCGCTCGCGAGCCGCACCGGCACGACTACCACGAGCTGATCTGGGCGCGCCGCGGCGACGGCGAGCACTCGATCGACGGCGAGCGCTTCGCGGTCGTGCCCGGCACCGTGACACTGATCGGCCGCGGGCAGATCCACGTCTTCGAGCGCGCGCGGCGGCTCTCGGGCGCGGTCGTGCGCTTCGGGCCCGAGATGCAGCACGAGGGGCCGGGCTGGCTCGTGGGCGGGCGCGGCTCGCGCACCGTGCCGGTCCCGCCGTCGGAGGTCCCGGCGCTGGAGTCGACGATCGCGATGCTGGCGGCGGAGACGGCGCGTCCCCGCGACGCGCACGGGCTCGACGTGCAGCGCCACCTGCTCTCCGTGCTGCTGTTGTGGGTGGAGCGCTGGTACGACGCGACCCGGACCGAGCGCCGTGACCCGGACGACACCGACGTCCAGCTCTACCGCCGCTTCGACGGCGTGCTCGAACGCGACTTCGCCCGCCACCACGATGCCGCCTGGTACGCCGAGGCGCTCGCCGTCCCGGCCGCGCAGCTGTCGCGCTCGCTGTCACAGGTGACGGGGCGCACGACCAAGCAGCTGATCACCGATCGCGTGATGCTCGAAGCCGCTCGGCTCCTGCGCTTCACCGACCTCAACGTGGGGGAGATCGCCTTCCGCGCAGGCTTCGAGGACCAGCTCTACTTCAGCCGGGCGTTCAAGCGCCACTACGGCGAAGCCCCGACGTCCTACCGAGAGCAATACCTCGGATAGGTCTGCGACAACGGCGGTGTCAACTCTTCCCGATCGACGACGTGAGGAATATCCAGGCCGCGCAGATCGCGCTGCCTCCAATGCTCACGAAGAACAGTTCGGTCGTGTGGTCCTGGTTGTGCGGCGCGTATGCGGCGATCACGATGCATCCGATCACCGCGACGGCCTGCAAGATGTGCTTCAAGTACTCCCTCATCAGGGCATCAGCGCGCCGCTGATCGTGAACGCGAGCCCGACTGCCGCGCCGAGAGCAGCTGCACCGGAGGAGAGCACGGCGAGCGTATCGAAGCGAACGTTGGGCAATGATGTGGCCCCGCGCTGCGCTCGCCATAGGAACCACAGGAGTCGTGGCAGCCAAACGCAGGCGAGTGCCAGTGTCGTCGTCAGCAGCGCCGATGTCCCGGCGAACCCGAGGTCAATCTCTTTCGGAAGCCAACGGAACGTCGTCGTCTCGCCGACCGCAGCGTAGAGACTCATGATGGGAGGATTCGAGGTGCATCTGTCGCTTCCTCCAACTATTGTCGATCACTGAGTGATGCCGGAGTGAATTTCAACATGATCACCACCAATGGCCACGCGCCAGCTCCGGCGCCCGCCGTGATTTAGGAGCCACCATCCTCCTCGTCACCAAGCTCCACCCGCCGTTCGTCTCGGCGCGGACCGTCGCGCGTGAACGGCTCTTCGAGCGCCTGCGCGACGGCCAGGGCCGGCGCCTGACGCTGGTCGCCTGCCCCGCCGGCTTCGGCAAGTCGACCCTGCTGGCCGCCTGGCGCGAGACCGAGTTGCAGCGGCGGCCCGTCGCGTGGGTGACGCTGGACGAGGGTGACAACGACCCGGCCGTGCTGTGGGCGCACGTGAGCGCCGCGCTCGGGTTCGACCCGCCGGCGACCAGCGCGCCGCTGAGAGAAGTCGTCCTGCCGCGGCTGATCAACGCCCTGGCCGAGCGGGACGAGGTAGCGCTGGTGCTCGACGACTTCCACCGCCTCTCGAGCGCGAGCACGCGCGAAACCGTCGCGTGGTTCGTCACCCGCCTGCCCGCGAACGTCCAACTCGTCCTCTCGACCCGCACCGATCCCGCGCTGCCACTGGCGACGCTGCGGGTCCGCGGCGAGTTGCTCGAGCTGCGGGCGGACGAGCTGCGCTTCACGACCGAGGAGGCCGACGAGTTCCTCAACCAGCGCCTCGGCCTGCAACTGCAGCCCGACGACGTCGAGCTGCTCGTCACCCGCACCGAGGGCTGGCCCGCCGGCATCTACCTGGCTGCGCTGTCGCTCGCCGGCACCGACGACAAGCACGGGCTGGTGACCGCCTTCGACGGCACCAGCGCGCACGTCGTCGACTTCCTCGCGGGCGAGGTGCTCGCCGCCCACCCGCCCGAGCTGCAGCGCTTCATGCTCCACACGTCCGTGCTGGAGCGGCTGTGCGCGCCGCTGTGCGACGCCGTGACCGGGTCGCCGGGCTCCGCCCAGGCGCTGGACTCGCTCGCGCGCACCAACCTCTTCCTGCTGCCGCTCGACGATCGCCACCGCTGGTTTCGCTTCCACCACCTGTTCGCCCAGATCCTGCGGGTCGAGCTCGCCAAGCGCGAGCCACACCTAGGCCCCGACCTGCATCGCCGCGCGCACGAATGGCATCGCGAGTTCGGCACCACCGACGAGGCGATCCATCACGCGGTCGAGGGCAAGGCGTTCGGAGAAGCCGCACGGCTGATCGCCGGGACATGGGTGCACTACGCCAACGCCGGTCGCATCGAGTCGGTCAACGACTGGCTGGCGCACGTGCCCGACGAAGGCGATCAACGCCTGCTGCTGGCCAAGGCGTGGGTGTCGGCGCTGCGAGGCCGCGAGCCGGACATGCGCGCCGCCGCCACCAAGGCTCGCGCGCTCGGGAACCTCGCGGACGGCCCGCTGCCTGACGGGTTCATCTCGGTCGAGTCCAGCTTGAGCGTGCTGGAGGCGACCTTCGGCTGGGGAGACGTGTCGGCCATCCTCGCCCACGGCGCCCGCTCGGAGCAGCTCGAGCCGCCGGACTCGCCGTGGCGCCCCGTGATCACGTGGGCGCTCGGCTGGGCGCACTACTGCAACGGCGATCTCGACGAGGCCGAACGCTGGCTGGGAGAGACGACGCGGATCGCCCCGCCGGTCGAGCAGTGGATCGTGGGCGTCGCGGCGATCGCCGACCTGTCGCTGATCGCGGGGATGCGCGGGCGGCGCGCCGAGCAGTTGCGCCTCGCGCTGGAGGCGGTCGAGGTCGCGCGCACGGTCGGGCTGCTCGACGCGGTCGAGGACGGCGAGGTGCACACGGCCTACGGCGTCGCCCTGGCCGCGCACGGGCGAGCGGGCGAGGCGCTGCCCTCACTCGAGAAGGGCGTCTTCCTCCGGCGCCTGTGGGCGCAGAAGCTCGACCTCGTCGACGGCTTGATGGCGCTGGCGTCGACGGTCGCCGAGCTCGGTGACCGCGAACGGGCCACCGCGCTGTTTGACGAAGCGCAGGAGATCGCCGCGCAGTGCGCCGACGCGGGCGTGCTCCCCGTCCGCCTGGCGGCGGCCCGCAAGGCCGCGCGCCTGGACCGCGCGACGCCGAACCACGACGAGCTCAGCGAGCGCGAGCTGACCGTCCTGCGCCATCTGCGCGGCGGCCTCAGTGAACGCGAGATCGCGGCCGAGCTCTACCTGTCCTTCAACACCGTGCACAGCCACGTCAAGTCGATCTATCGCAAGCTGGGCGTCTCCTCGCGGGCCGCAGCGGTCGAGCGCGCCCGCGATTTCACCTAGGTAGGTGATGACAATTCACCTAGGCGCGTATGAGAGTTCGCGCCGCGATGACGACCACCTACGAGTTCGTGCTCCGCGGTGAGATCGGCGATCACTTCGGGGTGCTGTTCGAGGGCATGCGGTTGGAGCGGGTCCAGGGCACCACCGTGCTCACCGGGCCGGTGCGGGATCAGTCGCACCTGCACGGCCTGATCGAGCGCTTCCAGGAGGTCGGCATCGAGCTGGTGTCCGTGAACCCCGTGAAAGGAACCACATGACCAAGCCAGACACGATCGTCCTCGTCCACGGCTTCTGGGTGACGCCCCGCAGCTGGGAGGACTGGATCAGCCACTACGAGGCCAAGGGCTTCAAGGTCATCGCGCCCGCCTACCCGGGCTTCGAGGTCGAGGTCGACGCGCTCAACGCGGACCCGGCGCCGATCGAGGCCGTGACCGTGCCGCAGATCATCGAGAAGCTCGAGGGGATCCTCTCCGAGCTGGACGCGCCGCCGATCATCATGGGCCACTCGGCGGGCGGCGTGTTCACGCAGGTGCTGCTCGACCACGGCTTCGGCGCCGCCGGCGTCGCCATCAACAGCGCGCCCACCGAGGGCGTCAAGCGCGTCCCGCTCTCGCAGATCCGCGCGACGTTCCCGGTCCTGAAGAACCCGGCGAACCGCCATCGCGCGGTCGGCTTCACGCACGACCAGTGGCACTACGCGTTCACCAACGGCTTCAGCGAGGAAGAGTCGCGCGCGCTCTACGAGCGCTACCACATCCCCGCGTCCGGGGCGATCTTCTGGGGCAGCGCGCTGGCCAACATCCATCCGGGCCCTGACGACAACCACGTCAACTACGACAACCCGGATCGCGCGCCGCTGCTGTTCATCTCCGGTCGCGAGGACCACCTGATGCCGCCGTCGCTGCAGCACTCCAACGCCAAGCACTACAAGCCCGAGAACCTCGTCACCGAGGTCAAGGAGTTCGACGGCCCGCACCTCCTCCCGGCCTGGCCGGGCTGGGAAGAGGTCGCGGACTACGCGCTGGACTGGGCGCTCGAGCACGCCCGGGAGCCGGTTACGAGCTGACGGGGAGCCAATCCGCGCGCGGGTCGGGGAGCGGCGTCAGCCGTGCCTCGATCTGCTCGCGCCGGTCCTCGAGGAACGGCGGCAGGATGATCTTGGTGCCGAGCTCCTCCAGCTCGAGCCCGTCGACCAGGAAGCCGGGCTCCTCGGTCGCCAGCTCGTACAGGACCCCGCCCGGCTCGCGGAAGTAGAGCGAGTGGAAGTAGTGGCGGTCGACGTAGCCGGAGTTCGGGATCTTCGCCGCGTCGATGCGCTCGATCCACTCCATCAGGTCCGCGTCGTAGGTGCCCCACGCGATGTGGTGCACGGTGCCGGCGCTCTGGCGGCCGCGCTCGGCGGGCGCCTGATCGAACGCGATCCAGCCGCCGCGCTTGTCGCCGCGCAGCTCGAAGCGCTCGTCCTCGTCCTTGGTCGCGCCCATCAGGCCCAGCAGCAGCGCCTCGGACCCGGCCGGGTCGTGCGAGTACGCGCGCACGCCTTCGAAGCCGCGGATCGCCAGCTCGGCGGGGATCTCGGGGTGCGTCGCGACCAGCGGCGCGTCACCGGAGGTGTCCACGACCAGCTCGTGGTCGAGCTTCTCGGGATCGGAGAACCGCAAGGAGCCGTCGACGAGATCGAACGGGACGCCTTCGTCCTCGAAGCGCTGCGCCCAGAAGACGAGCGCCTCGCGCGAGCCGACGCGGTGGACGATCCGGTGGACCATGCCGGCGCCGGGACGACCGGGAATCGCGCCCGGGTACTCGAAGAAGGTGAGGTCGGCGCCGGGGGTGGCCGCCTCGTCGCCGTAGAAGAGGTGGTAGACGCCAGGATCGTCCTGGTTGACGGACTTGGCGGTCAGCCGCAGACCGAGGACGCGCGTGTAGAAGTCGACGTTGCGGCGGGCGTCGCCGGTGATCGCGCTGATGTGGTGGATGCCTTCGAACTTCATCGCATGTGTCCTCTCAAAGATTGCAACGTCAACTATAGCTCGATGAAGTTGCTTACGCAACCATCTTCGGGGTGTGCCGGGACGCCCCACCGGGAACCTCAATTGGATCGTGACCAAGAGCCTCGATCGATCCCTCACGCGCGAAAACGACCCGGACGGGCGACACGCTCCCGAGATCACCTACGACGAGCAGTTCTATCCCGCGCGGCCGAAGCGCTTCCGCCCGTCCGCCCGGCGGTCGCTGCGGCGCCGGCTCGCCGACCGGCGCAGCGACGGGGACGCGGTCGCCGACAACCGCGAGTACGTCGAGTGGCTGGTCGAGGCATCGATGCTCGCCGACGCCAACCGGCTCGCCTCGCAGCTCTCCGGCCAGGGCAGCATGTGGCAGAACCCGTACGCGCACCCGGATCCCCGCGCCGCGCTGGAACGCGCGAGCGTCTGGTTCACCGCGTACCCGCTGTCGTTCGTTACCCGCGTGGGCGAGACGTTCCTCTCCGCGCTGTCTGACCCCGCGCTGTGGCAGGCGTTCCGCGCGATCGGGATCGACGGGGTGCACACGGGGCCGGTCAAGCAGGCGGGTGGGCTCAACGGCCGCCGCCTGACGCCGTCGATCGACGGGCACTTCGACCGCATCAGCATGGAGGTCGATCCCGCCTTCGGCACCGAGGACGACTTCCGCCGCCTGTGCGCGACCGCCTCCGAGTTCGACGGCACCGTGATCGACGACATCGTGCCCGGCCACACCGGGAAGGGCGCCGACTTCCGGTTGGCGGAGATGGCCTACGGCGACTACCCGGGCATCTACCACATGGTCTCGATCCGCCCCGACGACTGGCACCTGCTGCCGGACGTCAAGGACGGCCGCGACTCGGCGAACCTCGACGGTTCCACCGAGGCCCGGCTCGAGCGCGCCGGCTACATCATCGGCCAGCTCCAGCGGGTGATCTTCTACGAGCCGGGGGTCAAGGAGACCAACTGGAGCGTGACCCGCCCGGTGATGGGCGTCGACGGCGTCGAACGGCGTTGGGTCTACCTGCACTACTTCAAGGAGGGCCAGCCGTCGATCAACTGGCTGGACCCGTCCTTCGCCGGGATGCGGCTGGTGATCGGCGACGCGCTCCACGCGCTGGCCGACCTCGGCAGCGGCGGCCTGCGCCTGGACGCCAACGGCTTCCTCGGTGTCGAGAAGACCGCCGAGGACGCGCCCGCCTGGTCGGAGGGCCACCCGCTGAGCGAGGCCGCCAACCACCTGATCGCGAGCATGATCCGCAAGATGGGCGGGTTCTCCTTCCAGGAGCTCAACCTCGCGATGGACGACATCAAGGCGATGGGCGAGACCGGCGCCGACCTGTCGTATGACTTCGTCACCCGCCCCGGCTACCACCACGCGCTCGTCACCGGCGACACCGAGTTCCTGCGGCTGACGATGAACCTCGCGCGCGAGATGGGCATCGACCCCGCCTCGCTCGTGCACGCGATGCAGAACCACGACGAGCTGACCCACGAGCTCGTGCACTTCTCGACCCGCCACCGCGACGACCCCTTCACCTACCGCGGCGAGACGTTGACGGGCTGTGAACTCGGCGAACGCGTGCGCGCCGATCTCAATAACAACCTCACCGGTCCGGGCAAGGCCTACAACCGGCGGTTCACCCAGAACGGCATCGCGTGCACGACCTCGACGGTCATCTGCGCGACCCTCGGCATCGAGGACCTCTCGGAGATCGCTGAGGCCGAGCGCGACCGGATCCGCGACGTCCACCTGCTGCTGGCGATGTTCAACGCGCTGCAGCCGGGGGTCTTCGCGCTGTCGGGCTGGGACCTGTCCGGAATGCTGACCGTCGATGCCGCCGACGTCGCCGACCTGATCGCCGAGGGCGACACGCGCTGGATCAACCGTGGCGCGCACGACCTGCGCGGCGTCGACGAGCCCGCGCGCGAGGGCCGGATGCCGCCGGCGCGCAGCCTCTACGGCACGCTGCCCGACCAGCTGGCCGACCCGGACTCCTTCGCGTCGCGCCTGCGCCGGATCATCGACGTCCGCCGCGAGTACGAGATCGCGACCGCGGTGCAGGTCGACATCCCGGACGTGTCGCATCGCAGCGAGCTGGTGATGGTGCACCGGCTCGCCGACGACGCGTTGCAGATCACGGTCCTGAACTTCTCAGGCGAGCAGGTCTCCGGCAGCGTGCGTTCCGAGCAGCTGCCGGCGGGTGCGACCGTGATCGACATGTTCACGGGCGAGGAGGTCGCCACGGTGGACGACCTGCACAGTTTCCCCGCGGTGCTCGAGGGCTACCAGGGGACGTCGTTGCTGGTGCGGCGCTAGTCGCCGCCGCCGGTGGGCGGCGCGGAAGGCTTGATGAGCGTGTCGAGGCTCGTCACCGGGGGGCGGGGCCCACCGTTGAGTGCCTCGAGCGCGGCCTTGATCTTGGCGGCCTCTTCGACCGCCGGCGCGAGCTCCGCGAGGCGTTCCTGTAGGCGGGCACGGCTTTGGGTGATGGCGTCGTCTGCCATGGGTCGCAACCGTACTCGCGACCAATGAGAAAGGTTGTTGCCAAGATGTGAACGTCGTCGCCCGGGTAGCGCTTTTGGGCCATAGGGTCGTCAGCTGTGACTGGGGACATCATCGTCGTTCTCGTGGTCGCCGTCGCTCTCGTGTTCGATTTCACGAACGGCTTCCATGACACCGCCAACGCGATGGCGACGACCATCGCGACGGGCGCGCTGAAGCCGAAGGTGGCTGTCGGCGTCGCGGCTGTACTGAATTTCGCCGGTGCGTTCATCTCGATCACGGTCGCCGCGACCGTGGCCAAGGGAATCGTCGACGCGGGCGTCATCACGGACACGGCGATCTTCGCCGGGCTCATCGGCGCGATCGTCTGGAACCTCGTGACCTGGTGGTTCGGCGTCCCCTCATCGAGTTCGCACGCGCTGATCGGCGGCATGATCGGCGCCGCCGTCGCTTCAGTGGGCTTCTCGGCAGTCGAGGGCGACGGTGTGCTCTCCAAGGTCATCGTGCCGGCGCTGATCGCTCCGGTGCTGGCCGGCGTCGTCGCGCTCGGCGCGACGGTGATCGTCTATCGCATGATCAAGCGCTACACCGCCGAGCGCGCGGAGCGCGGCTTCCGCTGGGCGCAGGTCGCATCCTCGTCGATGGTCGCACTCGCGCACGGCACCAACGACGCGCAGAAGACGATGGGCGTCATCTCGCTCGCGCTGATCGCCAACGGCAACCTCTCGGGCGGCGACGATTTCACCGTCCCGACGTGGGTCGTCGTCTCGTGTGGAACGGCCATCGCACTGGGCACCTACACGGGCGGCTGGCGGATCATCAAGACGCTCGGCACCAAGGTCACCGAGGTGCGCCCCCCGCAGGGCTTCTCCTCGGAGGAGGTCGCCGCGACGGTGATCCTCGCTTCTTCGCACTTCGGCTATCCGCTGTCCACCACGCACGTGGTCTCGGGCGCCGTCACCGGCTCCGGCGTCGGCCGCCCGGGCGCGTCGGTCGACTGGAGCGTCGCGAGGCGGATCGTCACGGGCTGGGTGCTGACGCTTCCCGCGGCGGGCCTGACCGCCGCGGTCGCCTTCTGGGTCACCGACATCTTCGGTGAGGACAGCGCGATCGGCCCGATCGTGGTCACGATCGCTCTCGCCATCGCCTGCTTCTACCTGTGGCGTGCGAACAATGCCTCCAAGGTCGAACCCGACGACATCGTCCAGACGCCGCGCTTCGAGCAGCCGGCGCACGAACTCGAACCGGTGGGCGCATGACCGTTATCGCCGACAGCATCATCGACTGGGGCGCGCTGCTCCAGGTGATCTACATCTCGGCCATCGCCGGGATCGCCATCGCCGCCGTCCTGGGCACGGGCATCGTGGCCTCGCTGCGCGCGCAGGACTCTGACGGCGCTACCGCACTCGCCCTGAATGGTGTGATGGTGGTCTCCGTGATCCTGGTCGGGATCGCGATCGTCACCGGGATCTACTTCCTCACTGACAAGTAGGTAGTTCTCCGCACCCGATCTGCGGGGGCGCACGGCTTGTATGCCCCGATGGTGAGACGATCATCGGGGCATGAGCGCTACGACTGAGACCACGAGCCAACCGGGCCCGTTCGGCTTCGCCAGGATGGCCGGTTCCTCGATCGCCGGCCACGACGCCGCACCCTGGGTCACCGACTTCCTCAACGCCGCGTACTACCGGCGTCCCGTCGAGGAGCGCGACGTCGACGACCTCCGCTTCGCCTTCGGCGTCCTCACCACGCACTGGTACCGGTCGCACCCGTCGCGCCGGCTGCGCCTCACCGATCTCGCCGCGTTCCACCGCGCGTTCGGCTCTGAGCGCTTCAGCACGGACGAGTCCGCGCGCGGCGTGCTGAGCCGCGAGGCGCTCGAGCGCGGCGCTGCGGCGCTGATCGGCGACTGGTTCCCGGCCGCCTACGCCGACGACGCGCGCCGCGCGTGGGGGATGGCGTTCCCGACGGTCGAGGAGCGCGAGGCGTACGACCCGTCGTTCCGCCTGGAGCTGGCCAAGCTGGGTGAGCTGACCGCCGAGAGCGCGCCGCTGGATGAGCAGGTGTGGCACACGTACCCGCCGGTCGAGATGCCGGACGCGGGTGCCGTGATCGCCGCCTTGACGCGCCCCGAGACCTGGCCGGACTACGCGAGCGAGATCGGGCGCTTCACGCCGCTGCGGCCCGGCGGGCTGGCGGGGCAGACGTTCGAGATCGAGGTCGCCGCCAACACGCGCACCGCGCTGCCGGTGTTCACGCGCGGGTACGTGACGATCACCACGCTGGTCACGCCTGACGATCCGGCTGCTCTGGGGGCGTGGTTCGAGGCACTCGAGGACGGCATGGCGCGCTACGGCAGGGACGAGCCCCGCGTGCTGCCCGAAGGCGCCGAGCCGCTCGTCGGCTTCGACCTCACCACCCACCGCGGGCACTTCATGGGCTCCGGCCACAACCGCCTGACGCTGTACACCCACGAAGGCCGGACGTGGGTCAAAGCGGCCGGGACGTGGGATCCGATGCCATGGCATCTCGACAAGGCGTACCGCACGGCGGGCGAGGCGGCGCAGCACGCGTTTTGGGGCGACGACGCCGAGCTCAGCATGCTGCGGCAGTTCGCGCTGACCCTCGCCAGATGAGAGACGCGGTCGTCATCGGCGCCGGCCCGAACGGCCTGGCCGCCGCGATCCGGCTCGCCGAGGCCGGCCGCTCGGTCCTGGTGCTCGAGGCCGCGGACGCGCCCGGCGGCGCCGTGCGTACGCAGGAGCTGACGCTGCCGGGCTTTCGCCACGACACGTTCTCGTCGGTGTATCCGGCGTCGGCGGCGTCGCCGGTCTTCGCGCGGATGCCGCTCGCGGCGCACGGCCTGGAGTGGGTGCACCCGGCGGCGCCGTACGCGCACCCGCTCCCCGATGGCGAGGCGAAGCTGCTCTACCGCGGGCTGGACGAGACGGCGGCGTCCCTGGGCGGGCGCGACGGGGAGAACTGGGTCGCGTTCGTTCGCCCGTTCCTGGACAACTTCGAGGCCGTGCGGGCGACGATGCTCTCCGGCTTCCCGCCGGTCGGTGGGCCGGTCAAGCTGCTGGCCGGCGCGGGGCCGCTGCGGCTGCTGGACTTCACGCGCATGCTGCCGGGCTCCGCCGTCGGGCTCGGCAAGCGGCTGTTCGCGGACGGCGGGTCCCAGGCGTGGCTGTACGGCGCGGCGATGCACGGTGACACGCCGCCCGACGGCGCGGGCTCTGGCATCGCCGCCTTCTACCTCAACCTGCTCGGTCACGCGGTCGGGTGGCCGTCGCCGCGCGGCGGCGCGGAGCGGCTGACCGACGCGCTGGTGGCGTATTTTCGGAGCCTCGGCGGCGAGGTGCGCTGCGGCGTGCGGGTCACGCGGGTGCTCAGCGCAGGCGGGCGCGTCACGGGCGTGGCGAGCGACGACGAGCGCTTCCCCGCCCGGACGGTCGTCGCCGATCTGATGCCACGCGCGCTGATGGCGATGACCGACTTCCCCGGCTGGTACCGGACGGCCTTGAAGACGTTTGTGCCGGGGGCGGCGACGGTCAAGGTCGACTGGGCGCTGGACGGGCCGATCCCGTGGACCAATGATTTGGTCGGTGGGGCGGGGACGGTGCACGTGGCGGGTGGGCGAGAGGAGTTCATGCGCTCGGTGGCGCAGGCCCACGACGGCCTCGCGGACCTCCCGTTCCTCTTGCTGGGGCAGCAATCGGTCGCGGATCCGTCGCGCGCGCCCGAGGGCAAGCACACCGCCTGGGCCTACACCCACGGGCCGCAGGCCGGCGTCGACTGGGCCGCGTCGACGCCGCTGGTGGCCGAGCGGATGGAGGAGCAGGTCGAGCGCTTCGCTCCCGGCTTCCGCGACCGCATCCTCGCCCGCCACGTGCTCGGGCCGGCGGACCTGCAGGCGCGCAATCCGAACCTCGTGGGCGGCGACGTCGGCGGCGGCTCCTATCGGCTGCGCCAGGTCGTCTTCCGCCCGCTCCCGAAGCTCTCGCCGTACTCGACGCCGCTGAAGGGCCTATTCATCGGCAGCGCCGCGACCTTCCCGGGCGGGGCGGTGCACGGCGTGCCGGGCGACGCCGCCGCGCGGGCCGCGTTGAAGCAGTCGCGTTAGACGTCGACGAGGCCGTGCTCGAGCGCGTAGCGCACGAGCTCGGCGCGGGTGGTGCGGCGCAGCTTCTGCTGGATGTGGGCGCGGTGGGTCTCGACCGTGCGCGTCGAGAGGAAGAGCTGGTCGCCGATCTCGACGTTGGTGTGGCCGAGCGCGATCAGCCGCAGGACCTCGACCTCACGCGCAGTCAGGTCGTCGGGCGGGCCGGCCGGTGGGGCGAGCGCGAGCTTCGCGCCCAGGCGCGGGTTGAGGTAGGTCTCGCCGGCGGCGGCGAGCTTGATCGCGCCCAGCAGCTCCTCGTCGGCCGCCTCCTTGAGGACGAAGCCGAGCGCGCCCGCCTGCAGCGCCTGGCGCGCGAAGGCCGGGTCGTCCTGCATCGTCAGCACGACCACGGCGGCCACGGTCTTCAGCCGCGGGATCGCGTCCAGACTCGAGCCGCCCGGCATGTTGAGGTCCAGGACGAGGACCGTGGGGCGGTGCGCGCGGGTGAGCCGCTCGGCGTCCGGGACCGTTCCGGCCTCGGCGATCACCTGGAGGCCGTCCTCGTTGTCGATCAGCATGCGCAGGCCCTGGCGGACCACCGTGTGATCGTCGGCGATGACGACGGTGGTCTGGGAACGGTCGGCGCGCTCAGCGGTGGACATCGCGTGCAACGGTAGCCTCCCGGCGGTGGACGAGGTCCGGCTCCAGCGATTGCTCGACGTCGGGCGCTCCCTGGTCGGCGTGCTCGATCCCGAGATTGTGCTCCAGCGGCTGCTCGAGGTCGCTCGCGAGCTGACGGGCGCGCGGTACGCGGCGATCGGCGTGCTCGATGCATCGCGCGAAGGGTTGGAGCGGTTCCTCACCGCGGGCATCTCCGACGCGGTGGGGAGAGCGATCGGCGACCCGCCGCGGGGGCGAGGCGTGCTCGGCGTGCTGATCAAGGACCCCCGCCCGCTGCGGCTGGCGGACGTCGCCGCGCACGCGGAGTCCTACGGCTTCCCGTCCTCGCACCCGCCGATGCGCTCGTTCCTCGGCGTCCCGATCGTGATCGAGGGCCGCGCGTGGGGGAACCTCTATCTGACCGAGAAGGCGGGTGGGGCGGAGTTCTCGGCTTCGGACGAGGAGGCCGCGGTGGTCTTGGCCGACTGGGCCGCGATCGCGATCAACAACGCGCGGCTCTACCGCGACGTCCGCGAGCAACGCGACGAGCTCGAACGGACGATCCGCGGCCTGGAGGCGACGACGGAGATCAGCCGGGCGCTGGGCGGGGAGACCGACCTGGCGCGGGTGCTCGAGCTGGTCGTCAAGCGCTCCCGGGCGCTGCTGGACGCGCGCGCGGCGGAGATCGTGCTCGCCGACGGCGAGGTGGGCGCCGTCGCGGGGGAGGCCGTGAGCGGGGAGCCTGCGCTGACGGTTCCCGTGACGTTCCGCAACCGGCCTTTGGGTTCGCTGCGGGTCTACGGCGGCCCGTTCGGCGAGGAGGACGACCGGTTGCTGCGGGCGTTCGCGGCCAGCGCGGCCACCGCGATGGCGACCGCCCAGCACGCGGGCGAGCAGGCGCTGCGGCAGTCGCTGGAGGCGTCCGAGGCCGAGCGCTCGCGGTGGGGGCGTGAGCTGCACGACGAGACCCTGCAGCAGCTCGCGGGTCTGCGGATGCTGCTCGCGGGTGCGCGCCGCAGCGGGGATCGCTCGCGCATCGACCGCGCGCTGGAGACGGCGCTGGAGCAGCTCACCACGGGGATCGGCGACCTGCGCTCGCTGATCGCCGACCTGCGTCCCGCGGCGCTGGACGAGCTCGGGCTCGCCCCAGCGCTGGAGACGCTGGTCGGGCGCTCGTCGTCGTCGGATGTCGAGGTCGACCTCGACGTGTCGCTTGACGGGCGGCCGCCGGCCGAGATCGAGTCGACCGTCTACCGCGTCGTCCAGGAAGCGCTCACGAACGTGCTCAAGCACGCGGCCGCGTCGCGCGTCGCGGTGGTCGTGCGCGACGCGGGGGCATCGATCGAGGTCGTCGTACGCGACGACGGTGCGGGCTTCGATCCCCACCGGCGGTCGACGGGCTTCGGGCTGGTCGGGATGCGCGAGCGGCTCGCGCTGGTGCGCGGCACGCTCGACATCCAGACCGCGCCGGGCGGAGGCACGACCCTGCGCGCCGTGATCCCGCATGGCTAGGCGGCGGCCTGCTCGGCCGCGGCGCGGGCCGCGCCGCGTGGGACGACGATCACCGGGCAGTGCGCGCCCCGGGTCACCCGCCCGCTGACGCCGCCGACGAGCACGGCGCGCAGCGGCCCGTAGCCGCGTGAGCCGGTGACCAGCAGGTCGAGCTGCTCCGTGCGCTTGATCAATTCCTCGACGGGGTCGCCGGTGCGCAGGACGGTCTCGGCCTCGACGGTGAGCGTGCTCGAGGCTTCGTCGAGCTGCTCGCGCAGGCGCTGCTGGGTCTCTTCGCGCAGGGTGTCGAGCTCGTACCCCACGCCGCCCGCGATCGCCGGGCCCGCGTACCAGTCCAGGCCGGCGACGCCGACCAGCTCGAGCTGCGCGCCGAAGGAGAGGGCCAGGCCGGCGGCGGCCTCGAGCGCGGCGCGTGCCTCGTCGGAGCCGTCGTAGGCGACGCCGATCCTCGTCACGCGGCGCTCGGTGTAGCCGCGCGGGACGACGGCGACCGCGCACCGCGTGCCGTGGAGCAGCTTCTCGCCTGTGCTGCCGGGCAGGACGCGACCGAGCCTTCCGGTGTGGGCGGAGCCGACGACGATGAGGTCGGCGTCGGTCGCCTCGGCGAGGTCGTGCAGCGCGCGGGCGGGTGAGGTCTCGGCGATTGCGCGCGTCTCGACGTTGCTCAGGCCTTGGGTGGCTTCGTGGAGCGTGTCGAGCGCCGTGTCGCGCAGGATGGCGTAGCCGGGTGCCCCGCCGACGGGGAACGAGGTCGCGGCGATCAGGTGGGCGTGGTCGAACTGGCGGGCGAAGGCGATGACGTCAAACGAACGGTCTGTGGCATCGACGCCGATGACGATGGTGTTCATGCCGCCACCGTACGTCCGGGCGTGCGGGCGTTCATCGGGGTTTGCGGCGCCGTGTCTGCGGGTTTCCCGCAGTCGCGAACGGTGCTCGCCACGGACGTCTGACGGCCGTCGCGGGGCTAGCTTGGAGGTATGCCGACCAACGTCCTGATCGCCGGCGGCGGACCCGCCGGACTCGAAGCCGCGCTCTCCCTGCACCGCCTCGCCGGTGAACGGGTCGCCGTCACCGTCCTCGCTCCCGAGGCCGAGTTCACCTATCGCCCGCTGAGCGTCCTGACGCCGTTCGCGGCTGGTGGCGAGGTCACCTATCCGTTCGACCGGATCGCGTCCGACGCCGGGTTCGCCCACGTCCGCGACCGGCTCGCGAGCGTCGACATGGCGGCGCGCGAGGTGCACACCGTCACCGGCGAGCGGCTGGGGTACGACGTCCTCCTGATCGCCTCGGGCGCGCGTCCCGTCGTGCCGTTCACCGGTGCTGTCGCGTTCACCGGCTCGCTGACCGACCAGGAGCGCCTCCACGGCATCGTCCAGGACGTCGAGGGCGGGTACCTGCGGTCGCTCGCGTTCGTCGTCCCGGCGGGGGCGACCTGGCCGCTCCCGCTCTACGAGCTGGCGCTGATGCTGGCCGCCCGCTCGTTCGAGATGGGCATGACGGTCGATCTGCACCTCGTCACGCCCGAGAACGAGCCCCTGGAGCTGTTCGGCGCCCAGACCACCCGCGTCGTCAACGACCTGCTCGCGCGTGGCGGGATCAAAGTCCACACCGGCCTGGAGTGGACGCCCGCGATGCTCGACGTGCAGCGCGTCATCACGCTGCCGCGGCTCGAGGGGCCGGCGATCGCCGGGCTGCCGAACGACGAGCACGGCTTCCTCGTCGCGGACGAGTTCGGGCGCGTCGCTCCCGGCGTCTACGCGGCCGGCGATGTCACGGCGGGTGCGATCAAGCAGGGTGGCATCGCCTGCCAGCAGGCCGACGCCGCGGCCTCGCACATCGCCGCGCTGGCGGGCGCGGACGTCGAGCCCAAGCCGTTCAAGCCCGAGCTCCGCGGCCTGCTCCTGACCGAGCACTGGGCCCGCTACCTCAAGCCGGGCGCCGGGCCCTCGACCCTCGCCACCCCCGGCCTGCGCTGGCCGCCGAACAAGATCGACGGCCGCGAGCTCTCGCACTACCTCAAGAGCCTCGAGCCCGCGCGCGTGTAGTCAACGCCGTTTGACACTTTTCTCGTGTGACGCTCATTCCTGCCACGATGGGCGCTTCGCCAATCGGCTACAAGCCCGTCGAGCACGCCGGCTTCGGGACGCTGACCGCCGCGCAGTTCAAGGCGGCGCTCGACCAGAACGGCCTGCGCGCCACCTCCGGACACCAGGGGATTCCGCAGCCGTGGGACGAGGCGGCGTGGCGCAAGCACGTCGCCGACGCGGTCACGATCGGCCAGCGCAACATCGTCAACCCCGCGAGCCCGATCACCTACTTCCAGCCCGACGGCAACCTCGCGAACATCAAGGGCCTGACGACCGCCGCCGCCTGGCACGCCTACGCGGCCGACCTCAACAAAGCGGGTGCGATCGCTCGCCAGTCCGGCCTGAAGTTCGGCTTCCACATCGACTTCGCCCGCATCTTCAAGGCCGCCGGCAACCCCCGGCAGCACGAGTACATCATCGAGCGCGACGACGCCGGCGCCACGGCGCTAACCACGGCAAAGGTCGGCTACGACTTCCTCAGCGCGATCCGCTCTAGCTCGTCCAGGCGGAGCTCACGCGGGCGAGCACGTCCGCGGAGCTCCGTTCGAGCTCGGAGTCGGTGAACCGCAGGAGCGTGTAGTTCGCGTCCAGCAGGGCCTGATCGAGTCGCGCGTCCCGGCGACGCGCCGTCGGCCGCTCGTGGCCGCCACCGTCGATCTCGACGGCGAGGCGCCGGTCGGGCCAGTGAAAGTCGACTTCGAAGCCCGCCAGTTCCATGTTCACCAGCGGTTCCGGCATCTCGGTCGGTAGAAGGGCGAGGAACGCGTCCTCGTGCGGACTCCTGGTCCCGGCGCTGCCGCTCAGGTAGAGCTCGATCGCCCGCTCGAGCACACGAAGGTTGCGGCGACCGTTGGCCCGCGTCATCGCGCGGCGGGTGGCGGCGAGGTCGAAGCGCTTCCAGTACGCCGCCTCCTTGATCAGGAACGCCAGCTGGTGTGGCGTGAGGCTGTCGGTGAGGTCGACGAGCGTGCGTGCGATGGTCGTGACCGGGATGCCGCGGCAGGTCGTCACGTCCCGCGGGTCGAGCCGGCGACAGGTGTGGATGATGACGCCAGGGATTGGCCGGTGCCGGCGGGGGACGAGGATCTCCGGCACGTGGGATCGAAAGCGCCGCTGGTCAAGGATCAACGTCGTCGCGGACACGTGGCCCAGGGTCGCTCCCTCGCCACCCGCGAAGACGGCCGCGAGCCACCGCCCGTCCCGCGAGAGCCCGGCGTGGCCGTACGCATAGACGCCCGGATGGACGAGATGGAGCGCGCCGCGTGCGCGCCGCCGGCTCACCGCACTGCCGTTCAGGCCCGCGGCGCGCAGATTCGGCACGCTCAGCACCCCGTGTTGGCGGGCCGCGAGCGCCGCGAGGCGGGCCTCGGCCGCTAGGGGTGCGTAACCAGAGGTTCCTGCTGGGAAGCTGTAGTTACGCACCCCCGGATTGTCGGCCGGGCCCGTGTCACGGATCTACACCGAGATGTCACAAAGGTGTGACAAATGGCGCACGACTTCGCTACGCGGTGGCGAGGACCTCGGCGTCGAGGTAGAGCTCGCCGGACTCGGCGCGCGCGACGAGGGACTCGGGCGGCGTGAAGCGCTCGCCGTACGTCTCCGCGAGTTCGCGGGCACGGGCGACGAAGCCGGAGAGGCCGCCTTCGTAGCCGTTGATGTACTGCAGGACGCCGCCCGACCAGCCCGGGAAGCCGATGCCCATGATCGAGCCGATGTTGGCGTCGGCGACGGACTCGATGACACCCTCGTCTAGGCACTTGACGGACTCGATGGCCTCGATGAACATCATCCGCTCTTCGAGGTCCTTCAGCACGATCGATGACGGGTCGGAGACCGGCGGGAACGCCGAGCGCAGGCCCGGCCACAGCCGCGTCCGCTTGCCGTCGGCGTACTCGTAGAAGCCCGCGCCCTCGAGCTTGCCCGGTCGCTCGAACTCGTCGAGCATGCGGTCGATGACACCCTCGGCCGGGTGCGCCACCCACGTGCCGCCGTCGGCCTCCACAGCGGCCTTGGATGCGGCGCGGATCCGGCGCATCAGCTTCATGTTCAGCTCGTCGGAGAGCTGGAGCACGGGGGCGGGGTAGCCGGCCTGGGAGGAGGCCTGCTCGATCGACGGGGCAGGGATGCCCTCGGCGAGCATCGCCATGCCCTCGTTGATGAAGGTGCCGATGACGCGTGAGGTGAAGAAGCCGCGCGAGTCGTTGACGACGATCGGGGTCTTGCCGATCTGCTTCGCCAGGTCCAGCGCGCGGTAGACCGCGGCGTCGCCGGTCTTCTCGCCCTTGATGATCTCCAGCAGCGGCATCTTGTCGACGGGCGAGAAGAAGTGCAGGCCGATGAAGTCCGCGGGGCGCGAGACGTTCTCGGCCAGCGAGGTGATCGGCAGGGTGGAGGTGTTGGAGCCCAGCAGCGCGTCGTCGGCGAGGTGCGGCTCGATCTCGGCCATGACCTGCGCCTTGACCGCCGGGTCCTCGAAGACGGCCTCGATCACCAGGTCGGCACCCGCGGCGGCCGAAGCGTCAGTCGTCGCGGTGATCAAACCGAGCAGGGCGTCGCCCTTCTCCTGCGTGGTCTTGCCGCGCTCGACGCCCTTCGCGACGAGCTTCACGCTGTAGTCGCGACCGCGGTCGGCGGCGGCCTGGTCGACGTCCTTCAAGACGACTTCGATGCCCGCCTTCGCGCACACGTACGCGATCGCGGCGCCCATCATGCCGGCGCCGAGCACGACGACCTTCTTCACCGAGGTCGGCTCCAGATCGTCCGGACGGCCACGCTTGCCGCCCACGGCCTGGAGGTCGAAGAAGAACGCCTGGATCATGTTCTTCGCGACCTGGCCGGTCACGAGGTCGACGAAGTAGCGCCCCTCGATCTCGATCGCGTTGTCGAAGTCGACCTGCGCGCCCTCGACCGCCGCGGCCATGATGTGGTGCGGGGCGGGGTAGTTCGCGCCCTTGATCGTCTTGCGCAGGTTCGCGGGGAAGGCCGGGAGGTTGGCCGCAAAGGAGGGATTCGACGGCGTGCCGCCGGGGATCTTGTAGCCCTTGACGTCCCACGGCTGGACGGCCTCGGGATTCGCCGCGATCCACTTCTTCGCGGCCGGGACGAGATCGTCCACCGAAGGCACGACCTCGTTGATCAGGCCGAGCTCCAGCGCCTTGGCCGGGCGCAGGCGCTGGCCCTGGAGCAGCAGCTGCAGCAGCGCGTTGGCGATGCCGAACATGCGGACCGAGCGCGTCACCCCGCCACAACCCGGCAGCAGGCCGAGCTGGACCTCCGGGAAGCCGAGTACGACCTTGGAGTCGTCGACCGCGACGCGGTAGTGCGCGGCGAGCGCGATCTCCAGGCCGCCGCCCAGTGCGGCGCCGTTGATCGCGGCGACGACCGGCTTGCCGAGCTTCTCGAGCCGCCGCAGGTGGGACTTCAGCTCGCGCACCATCTGCGCGACCTCCGCCGAGTCACCGGGGCGCGCCTTCTTCAGATCGTTGAGGTCGCCGCCGGCGAAGAACGTCTTCTTGGCGGAGGTGATGACGACGCCGGTGATGTCGTCCTTCTCGGCCTCGAGGCGGTCGATCGTCGCAGCCATCGAGGCCTTGTAGGCCTCGTTCATCGTGTTGGCCGACTGGCTCGGGTCGTCGAGGATCAGGTTGACGACGCCGTCGGCGTCCTTCTCGTAGCGGATCGTGCTCATCAGATGCGCTCCACCACGGTCGCGATGCCCATGCCGCCGCCGATGCACAGCGTGGCCAGGCCGTAGCGCTTCTCGGTGCGCTCGAGCTCGTCGAGCAGCGTGCCCAGGATCATGCCGCCGGTCGCGCCGAGCGGGTGCCCCATGGCGATCGCGCCGCCGTTGACGTTGACCTTGTCGAGGTCGACCTCCATGTCCTTCGCGAAGCGCAGGACGACGGCGGCGAACGCCTCGTTCATCTCGATCAGGTCGATGTCGTCGATCGTCAGGCCGGCCTTCTTGAGCGCCTTGCGCGTGGCGGGCGCGGGGCCGGTGAGCATGATCGTCGGGTCGGCGCCCGAGACCGCGGTGGCGACGATGCGCGCGCGCGGCGTCAGGCCGAGCTCCTTGCCGATCTGCTCGTTGCCGATCGCCAGCAGCGCCGCGCCGTCGACGATGCCCGACGAGTTGCCCGGCGTGTGGACGTGGTCGATCGCCTCGATCCAGTGGTACTTCTGCAGGGCGACGGCGTCGAAGCCGCCGTGCTCGCCCATCATCGCGAACGACGGCTTCAGCGTCGCCAGCGTCTCGACGGTCGTGCCGGGGCGGATGAACTCGTCGTGGTCGAGGACGACGTTCTCGTTGAGGTCGAACACCGGGACGACGCTGTTCTTGAAGTACCCGGCGGCCTGCGCGGCGGCGGCGCGCTCCTGCGAGCGGACGGCGTAGGCGTCGACGTCGTCGCGGGAGAAGCCCTCGACGGTCGCGATCAGGTCGGCACCGACGCCCTGGGGGACGAAGGACGTGTCGTAATTGGTCTCCGGGTCCATCGCCCAGGCGCCGCCGTCGGAGCCCATCGGGACCCGCGACATCGACTCCACGCCGCCGGCGAGGACGAGGTCCTCCCAGCCGGAAGCGACCTTCTGGGCGGCGACGTTGACCGCCTCCAGGCCTGAAGCGCAGAAGCGATTGAGCTGGACACCGGCCACGGTGTTCGGCAGCCCGGCCTTGATGGCGGCCGTCTTGGCGATGTCGGCGCCCTGGTCGCCGATCGGCGTGACGCAGCCGAGGACGACGTCGTCGATCCGGTTCGGATCAAGCCCGCCGTGGCGCGAGAGCAGCTCGTGCGTCAGGCCCACCACCAGGTCGACGGGCTTGGTCGCGTGCAGCGACCCGTTGCTCTTGCCCTTGCCCCGTGGGGTGCGGAGCGCGTCGAATACGAGTGCTTCTGTCGCTGCCATTTCGTCCTCCGGTATCGCGCGTGAGGACGTAAGTCTAGGCCAAACATTCGTTCACGAACGCAAGTTTGTGGCAACCTGGTCACAGATGACGTCCGTGCCGAGACGCAGCCAGGCCGAGCGCAGCGCCGCCACGCGCGAGGCGCTGCTCGACGCCGCGATCGAGTGCCTGATCGACGAGGGGTACGCGTCGGTGACGACGAGCGCCGTCGCGGTCCGCGCGGGCGTGTCCCGCGGCGCACACCTGCATCACTTCCAGACGCGCAACGCGCTCGTCGCCGCGGCCGTCGAAGCGCTCGCCCAGCGCTGGCTCGGGGAGTTGCGCGAGGCCACGGCGGGGCTGCCGGAGGGTCCGGACCGCACGCTCGCCGGCCTCGACCTGCTGTGGGCGCACTACGCCAGCCCGCTCTATCAGGGCGCGCTGGACCTGTGGACCGACGCGCGCTCGGACGACGAGCTACGCGCGATCCTGCTCGAGGTGGAACGGTTCCTGGACCGCGAGACGCTCGAGGTCGCGCACGTGCTGTTCCCGGAGGTCGCGGGCACCGACGAGTTCGAGGAGCTCATCCAGTTCGCGGTCGCGACCGTGCGCGGGCTCGCCACGCTCGATCTGCTTCACCCGGGCGGCGAGCGCAACCGGCAGCAGTGGGCGCACTGCCGGTTGCGGGTCGCCGCGCAGTTCTCCTCTACGGCGTCGTCGTCGACAGCGTGAAGGTGAACGTCTTGCTGTACGAGCCGGTGCGCAGCGCTTCGTTGACACCGATCGACTGCTTGAAGTTGACCGTCACCGCGTCGTTGCTCGTCGGCCCGGCGTAGGTCAGCAGGGACGTCGGGGCGGCGCTGCCACCCACGGGTCCGCCGGCCGCGGCCGTCCCGACCGCGCTGGTCGCGGTCGCCGACACCGGCTGCGCGAGCGTGAACGTGCCGTTGACGAGCTTGCCCGTGTTGGTCGTGCTCGGGTCAGAGACCGACAGCGCCGCGTCACCCGCGCTGGAGATCACGGTGGCGGTCGTGGAGGCCGTGTAGTCCTTCGCGACGCCGGGGGTGAACGCGCCGAAGCTGGCCGGCGTGCCGAGCGTGAGCGAGAGCGTCGCCGGCACCGTTCCACCCGCCTGACCCGGGTTCGGGATGATGCGTCCGAAGAGGCCCTGGGTCTCGCCGAACGGACCGGCCGTGAAGTACAGGTGGTTGCGCTGGCCGTTGTTGGCGGCGCCGGAGCCGAACTGGATCGCCCACAGGCCGCTGATCGAGATCGGCGTGCCGTCGAGGTTCTTCAGGCCGCCGTCGGGGGTCCACGTGCCGTCCGCGTTCTCCTTGAAGGCGTTGATCCGGCCGTCGCCGAAGTTGCCGATCAGCAGGTCGCCGCCGTAGGCGCCGAAGTTCGGGTCGGCCATGGCGACGCCCCACGGCGCGTTGAGCACGCCGGTGGACGCCACGCGGGCGAGGAGCTTGCCGTTGAAGTCGTAGGCGTTGACGTAGCCCTTGCCTGCCCCGGGGAGCTCGTCCGTCGCCGAGGCCTTCTCGGCGTAGGTGACGAAGATGCGGCTGCCGACCGTCTGGATGCCGTACGGCGCGTACGTGGCGGGCAGCGACGGGTCCTTGAACGCGTCGGCGGGAAGCGTGACGGCCGCCCACTGGGAGTCGACGACGTCGACGTTGCCGTTCCTGAAGTCCGTCGAGTACAGCCGCGGGCCGGTCGGCGTCACCGCGAGCGCGAGGCCGGTGTAGAACGCGTTGTGCGCCGGGGCGGTGGCAGAGGGCACGTGGACCTCGGACGCCGCACCCGCGCGCCAGCCGGAGACCGCGCCGGACATCGTGTTGAAGATGAAGTTCGACTGACCGCCGGTGATCGGGAACGCACCCGCGGTGCCGTTCCAGACGATGCCGGTCGGCTTACCCACGACCTGCACCACGGTGTTGTTGACCGCGCCCGTCGCCGGGATGATCGTCGACGTGTCGGTGGCGTTGTTGGCCGGCCACCAGGGCGACGTCGGGCTGCTCACGAGCCCCCAGGGGTTCTTGACGTTCGTGTCGATGCGATCCGCCGGGACCGCGGCCGAGCTCGACACGAGGTTGCGGACGACGTACTGATCACTCGGCGCGGCTTGCGCGGCCGAGCCCGCACCGGCGAACCCCACGCTCGCGAGCGCTGCGGTGATGATGACCTTTCGGGCGACACGTGCTTGCACAGCGGTACGGCCTCCTACCTCGACGCTGGACCGGGACATTGGGCATTACGCACCGCGGACGAGTTCGTTCACTCGCCGATGTCTTCATCCCAGATCTCAGGGTGCTCCGCAATGAACGCTTGTAGGAGGTCAAAGCATTCGGAGGGGTCGAGGTCGACCACGGTCACCCCGGCCTCGCGCAGCCAGTCCGCGCCGCCCGCGAACGTGCGCGACTCCCCGATCACGACGGTCCCGATGCCGAACTGGCGTACGAGCCCGCTGCAGTACCAGCACGGGGAGAGCGTCGTCACCATGATCGTGTCGCGGTAGGACCGGCGCCGTCCGGCGTTGCGGAACGCGTCGGTCTCGCCGTGCACCGACGGGTCGTCGTCCTGGACGCGCCGGTTGTGCCCGCGCCCGAGCAGCGTCCCGTCGCCGGCGAAGAGCGCGGCCCCGATCGGGATCCCGCCCTCCGCTCGCCCCGCCCGCGCTTCCTCGAGCGCGACTTCCAGCAACTGCGCGTAGTCGCTCATCCGCGCAGGGTCGCAGCTACCGGTGGCGCTTGAGCGTGGCCTTCACCGAGCTGCGCGCACCCGTCAGCTCGAGCGTGACCTTCGTGCCCTTGCGCGAGACCTTGCGCAGCGAGCCCTTGGAGAGCTTGAGCTTGAACGTCTGAGCTTTGCCCTTGACGAGCTTCAGCGGCGTCTTCGCGAGGACGGTCTTGCCGGCCTTGAGCACGAGCGTGTCCTGGCACGCTCCGACCGCGCTGCAGCTGACCTTGACCGACAACGTGCCCGCGCGGGTGAGCGTGAGCGACTTCGGGAGCCTCGCGAGCTTCGAAACCCCGGCGCGCGGGGCCGGCGGATCCGGTGTGGCAGTCGGAGTCGCGGTCGCGGTGGGCGCGATCGTGGCGACCGGCGTGGGGGTCGCGATCGGTGTCGGGGCCGGGTGAAGGCGCTCGACGACCTCGTCGCCTCCGTAGCCGCCCGCCACGAGCAGCGAGCCATCGAGCAGCACCTCGGCGATGTGACTGGAGCGGGCACGGAGCAGCGGACCCGCCGGCGTCCACGTCCCGGTGGCGGGGTCGTAGATCTCCGTCGCGGACTGGGCCGCGAACACGGTGTTGTCATACCCGCCGACGATCACCGCGCGTCCGTCCGGGAGCATCGAGAGCGTCGCTCCTGCGTGGCCGACGTTGAGCGAGCCGGTCGGCGTCCACTTCCCGGTCGCCGGGTCGAAGAGCTCCGCGGTCCGGCTCATGAACGGGGTCAGGCCGTTGCGTCCGGACCCGCCCGCGACCAGCACGCGGCCGTCCGGCAGCACCACGGACTGGAGGCTCATGCGCGCTTCGCTGAGCGGGGGCGCCGCCGACCAGGTGTTGGTGACGGGGTCGAAGAGCTCGGCGCTGTCGAGCTCATCGCCGTTCCATCCGCCGGCGATCAGCACGCGGCCGTCGTGCAGGCGCGCGATCGCCGCGTCGTAGCGGGTCTGCTTGACCGGCCCGGTGGACGTCCAGACGTTGGTCTTCGGGTCCCACGTCTCGGCGCCCGTGTTCACGTCGTAGAGCGCGTCGCCGCCGACCGCGAGCACGCGACCGTCGGCGAGCAGGATCGCGTTGTGGTAGCCGCGGGCCTCGTTCATGGTTCCCGCCGAGGACCAGTGGCCCGTCTTGGGGTCGAATACCTCGGCCGCCTTGGTGGGGTCATAGACGGTCTTGCGGCCGCCGGGGACGAGCACGCGCCCGTCCGGGAGCACGATGCCGGGCGCCTGCGAGTGCGGTCCGGCCATGCTCTCGACCTTGGACCAGCGGTCCTTCGCCGGGTCATAGCGCTCGGCGGAGGAGAACACGATGGTGCCGTAGTCGGCGCCGCCGGCGATCAGGACGCTCCCATCCGCGAGGCGCGCGCCGGCCGCACCCCCGCGGCTCGACTGCATCAGCGACCCCGCGGACGACCAGATCCAGTTACTCGCCTGGGCGGGGCCCGGGACGAGCGCGAGCATCAGCAATGACGTTGAGAGCACGAGGCGACCGTTCACGGCGCGGCATTCAATCAGTGAGCGTGGCCTCAGCAAACGGGACGTTCGTCCAGCGCGGTAGGTTCCGCGGCGTGAAGCTCACCCACATCGGCGGACCGACAGCACTGATCGAGCTCGGCGGCTGGACGATCCTGACGGACCCGACGTTCGACGCCGCCGGCGGTCACTACAACTTCGGCTGGGGCACGGCGTCGGACAAGGTCGCCGGGCCGGCGATCGCGGCGGGCGACCTCCCGCCGCTCGACGCGATCCTGCTCAGCCACGACCACCACGAGGACAACCTCGACGCGGCAGGGCGGGAGCTGCTGCCAGGAGCGGGCGTGGTGGTCACGACGGCGTCGGGCGCCAAGCGGCTCGGCGGTGAGACACGCGGGCTGATCGCGTGGGAGGGAACGCGGCTCGAGGCGCCGGGCAGGCCGACGGTGGAGATCATCGCCACGCCCTGCCGGCACGGCCCGCCGCTGAGCCACCCGATCGTCGGCGACGTGATCGGCTTCACGCTGATCTGCGAGGGCTTCGTGGTCTGGATCTCGGGTGACACCGTGCTCTACGACGGCGTGCGCGCGGTCGCGGGGCGGTGGGAGATCGACGTCGCGCTGATCCACCTCGGCGGCGTGCAGTTCCCGGTCACCGGGCCGGCTCGGTACACGATGACCGGCAAGGACGCCATCGAGCTCGTGGGGCTCGTGAAGCCGGCGGTCGCGGTGCCGATCCACTACGAGGGCTGGTCGCACTTCAAGGACGGGCGCGGTGGCATCGAGACGGCATTGAGCCAGGCGCCGGCCGAGGTCACGCAGCGGTTCCGCTGGGTGCCGATCGGGGAGCCGGTCGAGTTCTGAGCGAGCTCGCGACGCGCCGCGCGTTCCTACTGGGCGTGGCGGCGCCGACGCTGGCGGCGCTGACCGGCGCGGCGCGGCCGCCCGCCCGTGTGGCGGAGCGACGCCGCGCGCTGCCGGACATCCAGTTCGACGTCGGTGACTTCATCGGTCCGGCGGCGACGGTCGACGGCGTCGTCGTGCGCTTCCCGCCCGTCTACTCGAGCTTCGTGACGGTGGCGTTGACACGGCGGCCGACGGCGCGCGATCGGGAGCGGTTCGCTGCTGCTCTGGCGGGGCTGGAGCGGCGGTTCCCGTTCGCTCCGCGAGGCGTGCTGACGCTGATCGGCTACGGGCGGCCGTACTTCGACCGGTTGCCGAACGCACTCGTCCGTTCCTCCGTGCCGCGGCTGCGCGGCGACGGCGCGCGGTCCGCGTTCGAGGAAGCGATCCCGGGGCCCACGGACCCTGGCGACGTCACGATCGAGCGCAACGACATGGTCCTGGTGCTGCGCAGCGATTCCGAGGCGCAGCTGGCGGCCGCCCAGCGGGCGCTCGTGCTGCCGGGCTTGATGCGGGTGACGTCGCGACGGCTGCAGTTCGTTCAGCCGGGTCTGCCGCGCAAGGTCGCGGACGCGCACGGGTTGCCGTTCGCGGGCGCGATCGACCCACGCTCGCCGCTGTGGATGGGGTTCGCCGACCAGCAGGTCGGCGGGAGCGGGCCGCCCGCGATCGTCACGTTCGCCGGCAACGCGTCCGCGCGGGAGACCACCGCGCGGCGCGGCGACTACTTCGACCACGGGTCGGTCCTGCATCTCTCGCACCTGATCGAGGATCTCGAGCGCTTCTACGCGCAACCGCCCGCCGAGCGCGTCGCGGCCGTCTTCCGCTCCAACCCCGCGCCCGCGCCCCGCGTGTACGTCGAAAACACGTTCACGGATGCGGGCGACGCGGAGCGCGAGGTCGCCGCTTCGGGTCGTGTGGGGCATCTCGCGGCGGTGCAGCGCACGTCGCGGGCGGGCGACGGGACGCCGCTGCACATCCGCCTCGACGGTGCCGGGTTCGATGCGCTCGACGTGGTCGACGGGGTGCCGCGGCCGAAGCTGCACTTCGCGATGCTCGTCCCGAGCGCCGACCGCTTCGCGCGGCTGCGGCGCCGCCAGGGGGAGTTGCCGGTCGAGCGCAACGGGATCGAGCCGTTCGTGCGCGCGACGCGGCGGCAGAACTTCCTCGTCCCGCCGCGCCGTCACCGCGTGTTCCCGCTCTCGGAGCTGCGCTAGCCCGTGATCGTGATGTCGCCGTTCGTGTTGGCGGCGCGGTGGATCCGGCCGTCCGGGCCGCCCGCGATGACCGCTTCCGCGTCGACGTGGGGTTTGCCGTCGGCGAGCGCGATCCCGACGCCGCCGGCCCCTTCAAGCGTCTGCCAGCGCGCTAGCCGGCGTCCCCGCGCAGCGATCTGCGCGAGGAACGTCGCGCCGCTCGAGAGTCCCGTGACGTACGCGGTCCCGGCGGGGGTGACCGCGATGGCGCGGCCGACGTCGTCGCCCGCGCCGCCGAGGTAGGTCGAGTAGAGGACGCGGCGGGCGTCGACGGCGAGCGCGAACGCGTCCCCGCCGCCGTTGAGCCGCTTCTGGAACGCGTTGGCGTGCGGGAAGCGGGTGGCGTTGGTGACGCCGGTGACGTAGGCGGTTCCGTTGCGGTCCAGCGCGACGGCGAACGCCGCGTTGCCGTGGTTGCCACGGTCGCCGCCGCCGAAGACGGTCGAATAGACGAGCGTGCGTCCGCGCGCGTCGAACTGGGCGACGAACGCGCCGCCGGCGACGTGCGGTTGCAGGTCGCCGACGTTCGGGAAGCCAGGGGAGACCGTGCGGCCGACGACGACCGCCCGGTTGTGCGCATCGACCGCGACGGCGTTGCCGTCGTCGTAGTGCGTGTCACCGAGGAACGTCGCGTAGTCGAGCTTGCCGGCCGGATCGAGGCGCGCGACGAACGCGTCGAACGGTCCGCCGCCGTAGCTGCGCTGGAACGCGTTCCGCGTGGTCGGGAAGTCGGTCGAGTTCGTCGCTCCGGCGATGTACGCGCGCCCTTGGCGGTCGACCGCGATCCCGCGTCCCGACGTGTAGCGGGTGCCGCCGAGGATGACCGAGTAGACGAGCTTGCCGGTCCGATCGAGCTTGGCGGCGAACGCCGAGATCGGCACGCCGCGATTCCCCGGCCCGCGCGTGGTGGGGAAGTCCTTCGAGGCGGTCTCCCCGGTGACGTACGTGTTCCCTTGCCGGTCGACGGCGATCGCGCGCACCGCGTCGTTCCCGGTCCCGCCGAGGAGGTGGGTGAAGGGCGGGGCCGCCGCCGCGGCGGCGAGGTGCGCGGCGGCGAGATGCGCGGCGGCGGGCGCGGTGGCGCGGTGCGCTGCGAGGTCGCTGCCGCGCTCGACGGCGAACCTTCGCCTCGCCGCGATCGGCGGCTTGACGCGCCGGGTGAAGGTCGCCTCCGCGGTCACGGTGACGCGGTCCGCGCGGCGCAGCACGCGCCTGCCCGCCGCGGTCAGGCGGAGCCGGATCGTTCCCGTGCGCGCGTCGGTGAAGCCGTGCCGGCCGGAGGCGATCGTCTCGCCGCGCGCCCGCCAGCGGACCTCGGCCCGTCCCGCCGTGAGGCTCTTCAGCGGCAGTGTGATCCCGCCGGTGGCGACCAATGTGTCGATGTGACCGGGTTTGCCGCGCGGAGCCAGCCGGAGGGCCAGTTCTCGCTTGATCTCGGCCGTCGTCGGACGCCCCTGGATCCACCCGGTCGGGGCGGAGACGACGGTCGTCGCGCCCGCGGTCTCGCGCACGCGCACGCGTGACCCGACGTCCGCTCGCGTGAGCCGATAGCGCGGGCCGGTGCCGGCCGGCGCGCAGACCGTGTCGCAGCGCAGCCAGTCGTAGCTCAGCGTGGGGGAACCGGACCAGCGGCCCGGGACCGCCGCGAGCAGCGTGCCCGCACGCGCGGCGCCGGTGATCGACGGGGGTGCCAGGTTGGCCGGGGCCACGCTCGCGGGCGGCGGCGGCGACCCCACCTCGGGCTCGCTCGCGCACAGCGCCCACGCGTCGGTCTGGGTCAGGCTGCCGGAGTCGACGCCGCCGGTGTGCGTCGCGGCCGTCCACGCGGTCGCCGCCCCGGCGCCCACCGGTGTCCCGGTCGGCGTGCTCGGATAGCTGCCGGTCAGATGGTCGCCCTGCGAGCCGGGCAGCGCGAAACCGTCGCTGATCGACGCGCCGCCGCCGAGCAGCACGGTCCCCGCCGGGCACGACGCGGTCGCTTGCGCGGCGGTGCTGGCGGTGGCAGGACCCGGCACCTGGACGTGCGCGACGAACACCGCCGGCGCGCCGGCCGCGCAGACCGCGTACGCGTGCGTCGCGTTGTCCTGGTTGCCTCCGCCGCCGTTGAGCCCGACCGCCGTCCACGAGTTCGGCGCGGGACCGTCGAGCACGGGCGCGCCGCCGGCGTCGCTGGGATAGCTCGCGCGCGGCTTGAGGCTGCCGACGGTCCCCGGCGTCGCTCGCGCCCCGCCGGAGAGCAGCCCGGTCCCGGGCGGGCAGGTCGCGGTCGCGCGCGTCTCCTGGAACGTACCCGCCGGCCCGCTCGCATCCGCCACGACGACGGTGGTCGCAAGCGGCGGCGCGTCGAGGCAGACCGCGTACGCCACGGTCAGCCCGTCACTCGGCACCGCCCCGCCGCCACCACCCGCCGCGAGCCAGCGCCCGCCGTCGAGCGGAACCGATCCGTCGATATGCAAGCCGTTGGCGAGGCTCGCCTGCGCGCCCTGATCGAGCCGCGCACCGCCGCCGCTGACCGTTCGCCCACCGCAGTCGGCGGTCACCGTCACCTCGCTGAACGCCGCGCTCGGCCCGGGCACGCCGGCGCTGACGACGGTCGTGCCCGCGTGGGCGGGAGCCGCGAGAACGAGCGCGACGACGAGCCCACCGAACGCTCGCGACCATCGAGGGTCGAGTTCCTCGCGTATAGCGCGAATACGTCGACTCTCGCGGGTCACGAGCGCTTGATCGTCACCGTCAGCTTGCGCGTGAACGGCTTGCCGCCCGTCGGGGTGAACGTCAACGTCACCGACACCTTCACCCGCTTGTGGCGGAGCAACGCGCGCTTCGCCTTCGCCGTCGGCTTGAGCGTCAGCGTCAACGTCCCCTTGGCGCGCGAGGTGACCTTGACCGAGCCGAAGGTCGCGCCGTTGGCCCGCGCCGAGGCGGCGAACTTACCCGCCCCGGGAGCATCGAGCTTCAGCGTCAACACGCCGGTCCGGCTGGCCTTCGAGCTGCGCACGGTGAAGCGGTTGGAAACCGCTGTCGGCGCCGGCGAGTCGCCCACCGGCGGCGGGGGCGGACTGCTCCCGAAGAGCGTGAACGTCGCGCCGCCGCAGTCGGTCGGGCCGACGGGCACGTTGCGAGCGTCACCGCCGTAGCTGACGGCCCAGTAATAGGTCCCCGGGCCGGGCGCCGCGAACGGGGTCGCCGAGTAGCTGCCGTTCCCCGCGACGCCCACGGAAGAGCTCGCGAGCGGGGACGCGCAGGCGGCGTCGGCGAAGACCGTGAACGTCAGCGTCCCGCCGAGCGCCGACCCGTTGCTCAGCGTCGCCGTCGCGCCGGTGGACGTGGCGGCGAGCAGGATCTCCGGCACCGCCTTGACGACGATCGTCGCGTCGCCGCACCCGGTCGCCGCCGGCTCGTTCGCCCCGTCACCGCCGTAGGAAGCGGTCCAGCGATACACGCCCGCGGCCACGGGGAGGAACTGCGCGGAGGCGTAGTCGCCGCCGCCGGCGACCGTCGCCACCGAGGACGCGACCGCGGCAGAGCAGGTCGAGTCGTCCGGGCCATACAGGCGGAACGTCACACTGCCCGACAGCACGGCGCTCGACGCGATCGTCGCGCGGGCGCCGATCACGACGTTCACCCGCCCGGCACCGACCGCCGTCGCGTTCAGGCTGGGCTTCACCCGCGGCGCCGCCAGCACCTCGACCGTCGAGGAGGCGAAGTTGTCCGCGGCAGTGGGATCCATGGTGTCCGACGCGACCGTCGCTTCGTTGACCGCGTCGCCGACCGTCGTGGGCGTGGCCACGATCTTCACCGAAGCCGAGCCGCCGGCCGCCAGCGCGCCGAGCGCGCACGTGACCTGTCCGGCGGCGAAGGTGCACGCCGCGGGATCCGCGGAGACGAACGTGGCACCGGCCGGGAGGGTGTCCGTGAGCTTGACGCCGGTGGCATCGGCACCGTTGTTGGTCGCCTTCAACGTGTAGGTGATCGACTGTCCGACGACCGCGGGGGAGGGCACGGCGTCGATCGTCAGCGCGAGGTCGGCGACGGGCGCCGGCGCCTCGGCGCACAAGGCGAAACCGCGCAGGTTCATGTGCTTGCCGGCCGTCAGGTTCTGGCCGCCCGCCTGCACCAGAGACGTCCAGGTCGTGAGGTTCGTCGCGCCGTCGGCGGCCTCGGTCGTGCCCGCGGCGTCGGCCGTGGGATAGCTCCCGCGCATGTGGTAGCCCTGCTGCGGCTGCAGGCCGTCGGTCGCTCCGACGGTCTCGTCGACCTTGTAGCCGCCGCCGATCAGCCGCGTCGACGCCGGGCAGCTGACCGGGTTGGTGATCGGCGTGGTGCCGACCTGCGCATCCGGGCCGGCCTTGTCGACGCGCACCACCCGCACGGCGGGAGCGGTGGCATCGGTCGAGCACAGCGCGAACGCGGTGACCTCGTCGGTCGCCGATGTCAGACCTGCCGAGCCGTAGGCGCTCCACGACGTCGCCGCCGTCGAACCGTCCGCCGCCGCAAGCCCGGCCGCATCGGACGGATAGCTCGCCATCGGCTTGAGGTTGCCGTTGTTCCCGGCCGTCGTCCCGTCGTTGATCTGGTCCGCGGTGCGGGTGGCCGCGCCGCCGCCGATCAGCCGCGAGCCCGCGGGACAGGTCGCGGTCGTGAGCGTCGGCGGGTTGACCTCCTGCGTCGCGTTGACGCCCGTCGTCGACTTCGTGGCGACGACGGTGTGCGCCGGCCCTCCGCCCGACGCGCAGAGGGCGAACGTCGCGGCCTGATCACCCGCCTCGCTCACGCCGGTGAAGTTGGCGATCGCGGTCCAGTGGCTGATGTCCACCGCGCCGTCGGCGGCCGCGGCGTCGACGGGGGTCGCGCCGGTCGACGGCAGCGTCCCGCCGAGCACGAGGCCGTTGGTCGGCAGTGTCGCCGGATCGGTCGCGTTGCGCAGGTACCCGCCGCCGCCCACCAGCCGCGAGCCGGCCGCGCAGCCCGCGGTGACGGTGACCCCGCGGTGCGCGCCGAAGTTCGGCAGGGCGAGCGTCGTCGCGTCGACGGTCACCGTCGGCAGTTGTGCCTGCGCCGGTGCCACGAACAGCAGCACGAGCGCGACCGCTCCCACGATTGACTTCAGCACCGCCAGCCCCCTCCGAAGTAGTCGAACCGTGACTACTGTACGCCTCGCGTAGCCTGCTCAGCCATGAAGCTCAGCGCGCGCAACCAGCTCCCCGCCACCGTCACGGCGATCACCGAAGGCCCCGCGACGGCGAACGTCGAACTCGACTGCAACGGCATCCGCCTGGTCGCCTCGATCACGGTCGAGGCCGCGAAGGAGCTCGGGCTCGCCCCGGGAACGGAGGTGACGGCGTTCGTCAAGGCGTCGGACGTGATCCTCGGCGTCGCCGACTGAGTCGCGCAACGCGGTGAGCCACGGCTCGGGCGTGTCCGGGTAGCACGCGCAGACCGCCGCGGCGCTCGGCCAGCGTGGGCTCTCGGCCTCCCACCGGCCGGGGTGCTCGCGCGAGGGCGTCCAGTCGCGGTAGGTCGGCGGGCGGCCGTGCAGACGCGCCCAGTCGCGGATCGCGTCGAGCGCTTCCTCGCGGCTCCAGGCACGGGCGACCGACGGCAGATGGCGCGTGCACTCGCGGCACGCGTCGGCGGTGGGGGAGGTCAGCGGTGCGCCGCAGCCGGGGCAGTCGCGCGCGCTCAGGTAGTTGTAGGCGCTGGAGCGGGAGACCCCCAGCCGGCGCCCGATCTCGGCCAGCCCGTAGCCCTCGGCGGCCAGCGCGCGGGCCTCGGTCACCCGCTCGGCGACGGTGGTCTCGAACGTCAGCCGGCGTGCGTCCAGCCCGGCCTGCTCGAGTGCCGTGCTCCAGGCGCCGAAGTGCCGGGCGACGCACGAGCTCGACGGCCAGCGCGGGTGTTCGCGCATCCACCGGCGCTGGCCTTCGGAGGCCCGCGCGGGGTTCTCCCCGGACCAGTCCTGGCGCTTCGGTGGCCGGCCGGTCACCCGCACCCAATCGCGCAGGGCGTCGAGGATCGCGGGGGCCGACCAGCGGTCACGGCGCCCCGGGTGGGCCTGCGGCCGGTACGGCCGGCGCTCGGTGGGCGTGAGGATCGAAGCAGCCGCCATCGTCTCCAGAAGATAGTCAAAGATTGACTATCGCTGCAAGCCGGTAGCGTCCGATGTGTCATGCGGCGGCGTCCAGATCAGCTCACGACCGGCGAGTGGGCCGTGCTCGCCCTCGTCGAGGAAGGGCCGATCCACGGCTTCGCGGTCGCGCGGTCGATGGCGCCCGGTGGCGACGTCGGGCGGGTGTGGTCGATGCGCCGCCCGCTCGTCTATCGCACGCTCGACGTGCTCGAGGATCGCGAGCTGACTCAGACCGCCGGCACCGAGGCGAGCACGACCGGGCCGCAACGCACGCTCATCGAAGCGACCGCCGAGGGGCGCTCGAAGGTCGCGAACTGGCTGATCGAGCCCGTCGAGCACGTCCGCGACGCCCGCTCGGAGCTGCTGCTGAAGCTGCTCTTCCTCGATCGTCGCGGCACCGCTCCGGACGCGCTGCTGGACGCGCAGCGCGACCGCTTCCATGAGCAGGAGCGCGAGCTGCGCACGACGCTCGACGAAGCGGACGGCTTCTCGCGCACCCTCGCGCTCTGGCGGGTGGAGAACACCGCCGCCGCGGTGCGCTTCGTTGACGCGCTGCATAGGTGAGGCATAGGCTCGGCTGGTCAATGACTGACTAGCGAGGGAGTTGCGATGTTCCGGTCCCGACTCGCCGTCGCCTGCGGTGCGCTGCTCGCCAGCGCCGCCTTCGCAGGCCCGGCGTACGCCGCCGACCCCTGCGTGGATGACCACGCCGCGGGCACGGACGCGATCTTCAAGCTGCGCGGGCGGCTCGCCGCCGAGCAGACCCTGACCGTGACGCAGTTGCGCGCCGCGGTCGCCGCCGGCACGGTGACGCAGAAGGAGGAGATGGTCACCTACAACACCGGCGCGACGCCCACGCACCGGTCCTACAAGGGTGTGAACCTCTACGAGGTCATGACCAAGCTCGCCGAGCCGCTCTTCAGCACGACGATCAAGAACCCCGGCCTGCGGTACTTCGTCGCGGTCACGGCCGCCGACAACTACGCCTCGATCATCGCCTGGGGTGACATGGACCCGGGCTTCGGCAACCGCAGCGACATCCTGCTCGCCTACGACGAGCGCAACGATGACGTCGCCGGATCGATCTACACGTCGCTCGGCAACGTCGGCCCGCGCCTGATCGTGCCCCTCGATGTCAAGGGCGGGCGCTACGTGAGCTGCGTGCGCGACGTGCGGCTCGCCAGCATGGACGACTCCAACGGGATCGTGCCCGCGCCGACCGGTCCCGCCGGCCCCGCCGGCCCCACGGGCGCCACGGGTGCTGCCGGTGAGACGGGTCCCGCCGGGCCGTCCGTCCAGGCCTCGCCGGGTGCGCCCGGCGCGACCGGCCCGCAGGGGCCGAAGGGCGACAAGGGCGCGGCGGGCCGCGACGCGAAGGTCACGTGCAAGAGCAGCGGCAAGACCAAGGTGCGCTGCACGGTCAAGTACGCGAACAAGAAGGCGAAGCTGACCCGCAACGGGCGGGTCTATGCGCGTGGCACCGCCGGCTCGCTCACCGCGACGCGCGCGCTCAAGAAGGGCCGCTACACGCTGCGTGTGGGCTCGGAGGCGATCCCGGTCCGGCTGGGCTAGCGGGCTCGACGTCGATCTGGACGGCGCGGCCACCGACCACGGTGGCCGCCGTCGCCTGGGCGCGGTTCGCCGCGTCGTCCTCGCTCGTCGCCTCGACGGTCCGTGACTCGCATAGGTGGTGCCCAACTAGAATTCAGAAGCGGACTAGCTCTGAGGAGGAACGTAGGGATGCGACGAGCAGGATTGGTCGCGGCCGCATTGGCCGCCGGACTCGCGTTGCCATCGATGGCAGCGGCGGACAACATCCGAATCGAGAGCACGACGGACACCGTCGATGCCGGCCTGGTTGCCGGTCTGCTGGAGAACGCGTACAAGGCGGCGCAGCCAGGCGACACGATCGCCTACCACGCGGTGGGGACCGGCGCCGCGCTGACGAACGCCCGCAACGGCCTCGCCGACGTCGTCATCACCCACGCGCCGTCGCTGGAGGCACAGTTCGTCGCCGACGGCTACAGCCTCGGCCTGGGCCGCCAGATCTTCTACTCCGACTACGTGATCGTCGGCCCCAAGGACGACCCGGCGGGCGTCGCCACCAAGCACCCGCACGACGCGATCGGCGCGTTCCAGGACATCGCGACGGCCGGCGCGGCGAGCCCGGACACGGTCCGTTTCCGTTCTCGCGCTGACGCCTCCGGCACCAACGTGCAGGAACAGATCATGTGGAAGATGACGAGCGGCGTGCCGGTCCAGCAGGCGACCAACTCCGCGGACACCACTCGCGCAGAGCCGGTCGGCGCGGGCGGGGCCGGAACATTCCCCGCCTGGTACGTGCGCCAGAGCGGCGGCCAGGCCGAGAACCTCGGCCGCGTCGAGGCCTGCGTCGTCGCCGGCAACGGCTGCTACACGATGCTCGACCGCGGCACGTTCAACAAGCAGGTCAACGACGGTGTCGTCACCCATCTGAAGATCGTCGCCGACAAGAACGACGCCGGCGCACCCGGCGGCAAGAACCTGCTGATCAACCCGTTCAGCGTCTACATCGTCAACCCGGCGAAGTTCGCCGCGCCGCCGATCCCGAACGTCGCCGCAGCCACGCGCTTCGCCGACTTCCTGGTCTCGCCCGCGTTCCAGGCGGCGCTGGTCGGCTTCCCGAACGCGATCGACCCGGCCTTCCTCCCGGACGCGTTCCCAGCGCTGACGCTGGACACCCCGCTGCCGCAGACGGCCGCCCCGGGTGACACGATCGAGCTCGACGGCGTCGCCAAGAACCGCCTGCCGGGCGGCTTCAACAACGTCGAGGCGATCACCGGCCTGCCGATCCAGCTGCAGCAATCAACCGACGACGGCGCGACGTGGAAGAGCATCGGCGGCCCCGTCAACACGATCACGGGCGGCAAGTTCTCCATCACGACCGCGATCGGCCGCACCACCAAGTACCGGTTCTCGACACCGGCGTACGCCGCGTCGCCGTACAACCAGTACAGCCCGTCGACGCAGGAACTCGGCGTGGTCGCGATCCCGACGCCCACCCCGGAGCCGACCGCGACGGCCACGCCGCAGCCGACCGTGAGCCCGACCCCGACCGCCACGCCCACCCCGACGGTGGTGCCACTGGCGAAGGACACGACTCGCCCGACGGTGAGCAAGGTCTCGCTCACCCGCCGGGGCGTCGCCCTCAGCATCTCCGAGGGCGGGTCGATCAAGCTCGTCATCGAGCGCCGCGCCGCGAAGGGCAACAAGTACACGAAGGTCCAGACCGTGACCCTGAAGTCCACGGCCGCCAAGACGATCAAGGGCTCGCACAAGACCCTCAAGGCGGGTAAGTACCGCGTCCAGATCACCGCAACCGACCTCGCCGGGAACAAGCGCACCCTGACGCGGAACTTCACCCTGAAGTAATGCGCCGGGGCGTCACAGCCCTAGCGATCGCCATCGTCGCGCTCGGCGCGCTCGCCCCCACGGCGGGCGCGCAGGACGGCGTGAACGTGACGATCGACGGCGACACGACGCTCTACGACGCGGGGACGATCGCCGGCTGGAGCGATATCGGCGATGTCCCGTACACCGTCAGTCCGGACTTCCGACAGCCCTTTACCGGGACGTCGGTGGGCAAGTTCCTCGAGTCCATCGGTCAGCCGGTCGAGCACGTGAGGCAGATCGACATCGAACGGACGTCGATCACAGGATCGATCCTCAGCATCGGGCACGATCGGATCGTCGGCGGCTACGACGGCCCCAATGGAGAACACCGTGAGGCGCTGTTCGTCACCGCCTACGGGCAGGGCATGCAGTTCCTGCGCCCGCTCGGCAGCGCCACCGACAACAACGGCCAGGACTGGATCACGGCGTCGGTGGTGAACCACAAGATCCTGCCGCTGGAGGTGACCGTCGAGCGATATCCCGGGTTCAGGGACCTCGAACTCCTGCCCACCGTCTCCAATCCGAATCCCAAGAAGGGCGACTCCGTGCAGTTCGGCGTCAGCGTGCGCAACGATCCGGGGACCGTCGCTTGGCGATATCGCTGGAACTTCGACGACGACGGAACCTGGAGCACGGATCGCTCGCCAGCTCACACGTACAACGACCCGGGCACGTGGCAACCGAGCGTGACCGTGACCGATCCCACCGACGGATCCTCGAAGACGTTCGTGTTCACCAATCCGTCGATCAATGTGATCGGGCCGACCACGACGGCGACACCCACGCCGACGGCACACGCGACGGCGAGCGCGACGCCGGACGCCAACCGCAGCGGCGGCGACGGTGGCCCGGGCGCCGGTGGCGGCGCGCCGACCTCGGGCGGGGGCGACGGGAACCAGAAGGACGCCGCCACCGGGGCGAAGCGCAGCAAGAGCAAGAGCTCACGTGCGACGAACGGGGCCACGCGCGGGGTCGCGACGCCGACGGCCACGGCCACTGCGGGCGCCACCGCCACCGCCACCGCCGCGGCGAGCGCGACCGCACCGCCGCACGGGTCGGGAACCGGGAACGCGGGCGGTCAGGCGAAGACCGGCGAAGCGAACGCGGGCAAGGACAAGACCGATGAGTCCTCGGCGCCGACACGTGGCGCCACCGCGGCTCCCGAGACCGCCGCTCCCGGCAACGCCGCACCGGCGGTGCAGGGCGAGCAGGTCGACGGGATCCTGCTGGCGAGCGCCGGCTCGATCGCCGACGTGATCGATGCCGCGCGTTCGGCACTCCCGACCAAGCAGGATCGTTCGCAGGCGCGGCGTGGCGGTGGGGACAGTGCGCCGATCGCCGGGTGGGTCGGTGGGGGTGCCGGGCTGTTCGGTCTGCTCCTCCTCGGCGCCGTTCGTGAGGGAGGCTTCAGGCGATGATCGTCCTCGCCTCAGTCGAGGACGTCGTCTACGACGCCTCGACCGTCCTGCGCATCCCGGTGTTGATCCTGGCGCTGGCCGCGCTCGCGGTCGTGATCGTCGAGCTCGGCGGGCTGGTCGTCGAGCTGGTGCGGCGGCGCCGGCGTGACAGCGACGTGCTCGAGCGGGCGGCGGTCGCCACCCGCACCGCCGACAGCGACGAAGCGCGCAATCGAGCTCTGGGGGCGCTCCGTGGAGCGGCGTCCAGCGACGCGATGGCGGCGACGTTCGTGCGCGTGGCCGGGCAGGCGCGCGGGCCGGGCGCTGAGACGCGGATCGCGAAGAGCCTCGCCGACTACGACCTGCAGTCGCTGCGGCGGCTCGAGCGCACCCGCATGCTGGTGCGCGCGGGCCCCGCGCTTGGCCTGATGGGCACGCTGATCCCGCTGTCACCGGCCCTGACCGGCCTGCAGGCGGGCAACGTCAACCAGCTCACGGACAATCTGCGCGTGGCGTTCTCGATCACCGTGCTCGGCCTGCTTGTGGGCGCGGTCGCGTTCAGCATCTCGCTCGTCCGCGACCGCCTGTACGCGCAGGACCTGTCCGACCTCGAGTTCGTCGCCGCCCTGCTGGAGGAGCAATGACCCGCGTCACGCCGCGCGCGCGTCGCCGCGACGATCACAACGGCGACCCGCTCGACGGGCTCGTGAACATGTTCGACCTCGGGATCGTGCTCGCCGTGGCGTTCCTGCTGGCGGCGCTGCAGTCGGTGAACCTGACCGAGCTGCTGACCAGCAAGGACGTGACGATCGTGCGCAAGACGGCCAGCGGGCAGACGGTGATCATCAAGGAGGGCGACAAGGTGCGCACGGTCAACCTGTCCGGGCAGCGGGCCAGCGGCGTGGGGGAGCGCGTCGGCTCGGTCTACCGGCTGCCCGACGGCCGGCTGGTCTACGACGCCGGCAAGTGAGGTTCGAGTACGACACGGCCGAGCTTGCGCTTCGCACGCTCCGGATCGGCTTCGAGTCCACCGCGATCGCCGCCGTCGCGGGCGTGCCGCTCGGCGTCGCGCTCGGGCTCGGTCGCTTCCGTGGCCGCAAGACGACGCTGAGCGTGTTCAACGCCGGGCTGCGCGTGCCGCCGGTGGCGCTCGGCCAAGTGCTGTGGCTGCTGATGTGGCCCAGCTCCCAATGGGGCGGCGGCCCGCTCAGCGGTCTCGGCTGGATCTACACCTTCACCGCCGCGATCCTGTGCCAGACGCTGCTCGCGCTGCCGGTGATCGTCGCGCTGACGAGCGCGGCCGTGCAGGCGGTGCCGACGACGCTGCTCGACCAGGCGCGGGCCTACGGCGCCGATGGCGCCGCGATCGCCGCGCTCGCCGTACGCGAGGCGCGCATCGGCGTGCTCGCCGCGTTGACCGCCGCGCTCGGCACCACGATGGCCTCGGTCGGCGCCCTGCTGATCGTGAGCAACCTCGCCGACGCGCAGACCCTGCCGACGGCGACGCTCGTCGTCTGGCGAGAAGGCGGCCGCAACGCGGAGGCCGTCGCCTACGGGACCGCGATGCTCGGGATCTTCCTCGTCGTCGCCGCCGCCTTGACGGTGGTCCAACACGGACAGCGCCCGCGATGGCTTCCCGTCCGGTCCTGACCGCATCTGGCCTCGCCGTCGGGCGAGGAACAACCACGGTCGCGTCGGACATCTCGCTCGAGTTGCACCGGGGCGAGCTCGTCGCGGTGCTCGGGCCCAATGGCGCGGGCAAGTCGACCTTGCTCGCCACGCTGGCCGGCCTCCTGCCCCCACTCGCCGGGAGGGTCGAGATCGACGGCCGCGTCGCGGCGGCCCTGCAGGCACCCGCCCTGGCGCGCCGGTCGGTGCGGGCGAACCTCGACGCAGCGCTCTCGTGGTGGGGCGTGCCGAAGCCCGATCGGCCGGCGCGCGCGCTCGACGCGCTGGAGCGGATGGGCGTCGGCGAGCTCGCCGAGCGCCCCGCGTGGACGCTGTCGGGCGGTGAGGCGCGGCGCGTGCATCTCGCCCGCGCGATCGCGCTGCGCCCCGACGTGCTGCTGCTCGACGAGCCCTTCGCCGGCGTTGATGTACCGACCCGCGCCGCACTCCTGCGCGACGCCGCGTCGGTGCTCCGCGACCCGTCGCGCGCGACGTTCGTCGTGCTGCACGACCGTGCCGAGGCCTGGGCGCTGGCGGACCGGCTGATCGTGCTCCTCGACGGGCGGCTCGCCGCGGCCGGTGAACCGCGCGCCGTCCTCGAACGCCCGCCGACCCGCGCCGTGGCGACCTTCCTCGGCTTCACTGGAGCGGTGCGCGAGAACGGCGGCGGCGTGCGCTGCGTGCGGCCGGCGCAGGTCGCGCTCGACGCGGACGGTCCGCTCGCCGGCATCGTCGCGCGGCGCATCCCCGAGGAGGACGGCGTGCTGTGCGAGGTCACGCTCGACGGCGGCGCGGTGCAGGTGCGCCACCCGTATCCCGGGCCCGCCGAGGGTGAAGCCGTGCGCCTGCGACTCGACGGCGGCGTGGTGTTCTGACGTGGAGTTCATCTTCGTCATGGTCCGGCAGGCGCTGGAACGGATCTTCAGCGGTGACATCGACGTGTGGACGACGGTCTGGCGCACGCTGCAGCTCGCGTTCGCCTCGACCGCCCTGGCGCTCGTGATCGGCCTGCCGATCGCGGTCTGGCTGGCGGAGGCGAGCACCCGGGCCCGGCGCGCCGGGATCGTGGTCGCCAACGCCGGCCTCGGCCTGCCGCCGGTCGTGCTCGGGGTCTACCTCGCCGTCGCGTTCTACCCGGCGTCCCCACTCGGGCGGCTGCAGCTGACGAACACGCTGACGGCGATGATCATCGCGCAGGCGCTGCTCGCGCTGCCGATCGTCGTCGCCATCACGGCCGCCGCCGTCGCCGGCCTGCCCGCGGGGTTGCTCGAGCAGGCGCGTGCCTTCGGAGCGTCGCGCCCGCGGCGCGGAGTCCTGGCGTTGCGGGAGGCGCGGGTGGGCGTGTTCGCCGCGGTGATGGCCGCGCTGTTGTCGGCGCTGGCGGAGGTCGGCGCGGTGATCCTCGTCGGCGGCAACATCGAGGGCCACACGAATACGCTGGCCTCGACCGTGCTGCTCGATCTCTCCGCCTCGGACCCCGCCGGCGCCACCGCCAACGTGCTCGTGCTGCTCGCGCTGGTGCTCGTCGTCGGCGGCGCGCTCACCTTCGTCCAGCAGCGGTCGCGGTGAACGTCGATCGCCGCACGTTCCTGCTCGGTGCCGCCGCGGCCGTCTTCACCGGATGTGCCGGCGGGAAGAACGACCCCCGGCTTGGAACGCAGGCCCGCGCCCAGGCGCGCAAGACGGTCGCGATCGACTACGCGTCCTACTACGCGCCGATCGACGACGTCAAGCGACTCGTGGGCGAGCGAGCGGCGGCGGTGGGCGCGGACGTCACGTTCAGCAACGATCCCTCCGGCACCGCGGCGCAGGTCAAGCAGCTGAAGGCCTGGACCGGCGACCGCGGCGGGTTCAACGTGATCGCGGTGGCGCCGTTCGACGTCGCGGCGGTGGAGCCGATCGCGGCGGACGCGCTCAAGCGCGGGATCGCGATCGTCAGCTACGTCACGCCTTTGAAGAACCAGTCGGCCGGGATCGTCGTCGACCGGGGGGAGGCGGGGCGGTTGCTCGCGACCGACGCCGTCAAGCACGGCAAGCGCGCGCTGGTCGTCCGCCCGCCGTCGGCGCCCGCGGTGCCGCTCCCGTTCGCTCCCGGGTTCGCCGACGCCGAGAAGGCCATCGGGGGTGTTGTCGAGATCGCCGCGACCGTCGATGCGCAAGCCGATGCCGACGCGCAGGGCGTCGTCGAGACCGCGTTGAAGAGCGACGCCTCGATCGAGCTCGTCCTGTGCTGGAACGACCTGACCGCGATCGGCGCCGCGAGCGCCGTCAACGCGCGGGACATCTACGTCGGGGGTCTCGGCGCGCCCTCGCTGAGCGACCCGCGGGCCCTGCGGTTCCACGGTGCGCTACAGGCGCTCGTCGCCGCCCGCATCTCCGATCTCGCCGACGCGCTGGTCGACCTGCCGCTCGCCTACGCGCAAGGCAAGAAGCCCGGCTCGCGCAGCGTGCCGGTGACGCTGCTCAAGCAGGGCGAGCCCGAAGTCGACGCGTTCGCGTCCGACTTCGCAGCGTCGTAACCTGGTTGACATGGCAACGAACCTGACGGTGGACGGGCGCGCCCGCGTCCTCGCCGATGGCAACGAGATTCCCCTGCTCGCGCTGGGCGTGTGGCAGGTGCCCGAAGGGCCTGAGACCGAGAACGCCGTGCGCTGGGCGCTCGAGCTCGGCTATCGCCACATCGACACGGCCCAGGCGTACCGCAACGAGCGCAGCGTCGGCAAGGCCCTGGCCGACAGCGGCGTCCCGCGCGACGAGATCTATCTGACGACGAAGTTCAACCCCGGCGGCAAGGACGCCGAGGTGGAGGCGCAGCGCTCGCTCGAGCGGCTGGGCGTCGACTACGTCGACCTCTACATCATCCACTGGCCGCAGGGCGGGCCGACGTGGGCGTGGGACGGGATGCAGCGCGCTCAGGCGGCGGGCTACGCGCGCTCGATCGGCGTCTCGAACTTCAACGTTCCCGAGCTGGACGCCCTGATCGCGGTGGCGGACTCGCGCCCCGTCGTCAACCAGGTGCAGTTCAGCCCGTTCGAGTTCCGGCGCGAACTGCTGGACGCGTGCGAGGAGCGCGGCATCGTGCTCGAGGCCTACAGCCCGCTCGGCACGGGCCGCCACCTCGACGACCCGCGGGTGGGGGAGATCGCCGCGCGGCTCGGCCGCACCCCCGCGCAGGTGCTGATCCGCTGGGCGATCGAGCGCTCGCTGATCGTGCTGCCGAAGTCGACGCACCGCGAGCGCATCGACGAGAACGGCCAGGTCTTCGACTTCGCGCTCACCGGCGAGGACATGGCGACGCTGGACTCGCTGGACCAGACCGACGGGACCGCCGCGGCGCGCGAGAGCAAGTGGTGGTGAGCTAAGCCGCAGGGAAGAACCCGGGGCGGTTGGGCGTCTTCACCTGAATGACCGCCCTCCGCCCCGACTTCCCCCAGATCCTGACGCTGTCCGAGCAACTCGATGCGATGCTGCTCGGCTGGCTCGAGCGCAACGCCCAGTCCGTACCGGCCGAAGCGCAGGCCGGCGCGATCCTCACCGTCGTCGCCGAGCACCTGCCCGAGGTCGAGACGTTCTGCGCGCGCTGGGACATGCGCGTCGAGCGCCTCGGCGGCGGCACGAAATGGCAGTCGATCCGCGTCGACGGTCCGCGGCTCCCGGTGCTCGGCTTCGCTCAGATCACTTCGCTCTATCGCGCCTAGAAGGCCCTGAAATAGTCGTCCTGGTTTGAAAGCCGCGTCTGCAACGACCGCGACGCGGCTGCTGTGGGACGAACGTCAACTGCGCCTCGTCACAGTCGCCGTGGTCGACCGTGCGCGTTTGAGGGTAGGGTCGCGGGTTTCGATCAGGTTCGCACTGTTCGAGCTGGCGCGTTCGCGGCGAGTGGTCACTGAACGTGGCCTGACAACGTTTAGTGACCACACCGCGTGCCGGTGGGTGATCGGCGTGCGTGAGAACGCCCTTTCTGTCTCCGTGGCCCGTAGCTTGACGGTCGGTCTCGTGCTCGCGTGAGCTAAGGAGGCCGGCCACCCATCGATCCCGGCGAGCCGGAAAACGGCTCCATCCACCGCAGCGGCCCCTCCCTCATCGGAGCAGTTGACTTTTCGGCCCTCTAGAGCATCGTCGTCGAGAGCGTGAACGTCAGCGGGCGCGGCTTCTGGTTCCCGCCCACGGTGCTGCAACCCGCCGCCGACGACGATCGCGCCGTCCGCGAGGAGATCTTCGGCCCGGTCGTGGCGATCCTCCCGTTCGATACCGAGGAGGAGGTCATCGCCCGCGCCAACGACACGATCTACGGCCTCGCGGGCTCGATCTGGACCACCGACGGCGCCCGCGCGATGCGGGTCGCCCGCGCGCTGGAGATCGGCGCGCTGGCGATCAACTCCTACACCGCCGTGCGCGTCGGCACGCCGTTCGGCGGCTTCAAGCAGTCGGGCATAGGACGCGAGCTCGGCGCAGACGCGGCGGACGCCTACACCGAGCTCAAGAACGTCTTCTTCGCAACCTAAAGCCCACTTAAGGGGCCAGACCCCTTAGGTGGCGTTTAGGTTGAAACGGCGCCAGACCGGGCCGCGTGAAATCTAAACGCGAGATAAGGGGCCAGACCCCTTAGGTGGCGTTTAGGTTCAGAGGGCGATCACGACCGACTTCGTCTCCTGGTAGGCGTTGAGGACCTCTTCGCCCATCTCGCGTCCCCACCCGCTCTGCTTGTAGCCGCCGAAGGGCAGCGCGGCGTCGTAGATGTGGTACGTGTTCACGTGCACCGTGCCCGCCTTGATGCGCGACGCGAGCTGGTGCGCCTTGGAGACGTCACGCGTCCAGACGCCCGCGGCGAGGCCGTACTCGGAGTCGTTGGCCTGGGCGGCGATGTCATCGACCGACGCGAACGGCGTCGCGGCGACGACCGGGCCGAAGATCTCCTCGCGCATGACGCGGTGATCCTTCGTGGCATCGACCAGCACCGTCGGCTGCACGAAGTAGCCGGGGCCGGGGATCGCGTTGCCGCCGGTGACGGCGCGGGCGCCTTCCTCGGCGCCGATCTTCAGGTAGCCGGTGACGCGGTCGAACTGCTCCGAACTCACCAGCGGGCCCATCTCGGTGTCCGGGCTCATGCCGTGGCCGACCTTGATCGCCTCGGCCGCGCGCGACACGCCCTCGACGACCTCGTCGAACAGGTTCTGGTGGATGTAGAGCCGCGACGCCGCGGTGCAGACCTCGCCCTGGTTGAAGAAGATGCCCTGGGCGGAGCCGGCGATGGCGGCCGCGACGTCGGCGTCGTCGAGGATGATGTTCGGCGACTTGCCGCCGAGCTCGAGCGAGACCCGCTTGAGGTTGGTGCGGCCCGCGGCCTGCGCGATCAGCTTGCCGACCTCGGTGGAGCCGGTGAAGGCGACCTTGTCGACGTCGTGGTGCTCGGCCAGCGCCGCGCCCGCGTCGCCGTAGCCGGTGACGACGTTCAGAACGCCCGCCGGGATGCCGGCTTCCAGCGCCAGCTCGCCCAGGCGCAGCGCGCTCAAGGGCGTCTGCTCGGCCGGCTTCAAAACGATCGTGCAACCGGTCGCCAGCGCGGGCCCGACCTTCCACGCCGCCATCAGCAGCGGGAAGTTCCACGGGATGATCTGCGCGACCACACCCACGGGCTCCTTGACCGTGTACGCGTGGAACTCGGCGCCGGGGATGTAGGGCAGCGACGGGCGCACGGTCGAGCCGCGCAGCTTGGTCGCCCAGCCCGCCATGTACCAGAACAGGTCGGCGGCGAGCGGGACGTCGGCGGCCGCGGCGACGGCCTTGGCCTTGCCGTTGTCGAGCGAGTCGAGCTCGGCCAGCTCGTCCGCGTTCTCGGCGACGAGATCCCCGAGGCGGTGGATGGCGCGGCCGCGCTCGGACGGCGTCATCTTCGCCCACGTGCCGGTGAGCGCCTTGCGCGCCGCGGCGACGGCGCGGTCGACGTCCTCGGCCTTGCCGTGCGCGACGGTGGTGAGCACCTCGCCGGTGCCCGGGTCGATCGTCTCGAACGACCCGCCGTCGGCGGCGTCGACCCACTCGCCGCCGATCAGCAGCTGGCGCGGCGACGACGTGAACCGGCGGGTGGCCTCGGCGACAGCAATGGCGATGGCCATAACGGACTCCTCCTCATGCGTGGACGGACTTCCTGTCACGAGCCTATGACTACGCGTGTAAGGGGTTGCCGAGGTTGCGCCAACGTTGCATGCTGCTTTATCGCGATCCGGTAGTTTCGCGTTGACTAGATGCGCAACCCGTGGCTGGCCGTCAACCCGTTGGGTGATCGCCTCGCCCAGGCGAAGGCGCTGCAACGCGTGCACGAGGCCTTCCACTCTGGTCGCGACGTCGGCGGCAGCGTGCGCGCCGTAGTGGCGCAGTCGTGGGCGCGGTCGTCCAGCGCGGGCGTCGATCCGGTCACCCGCGCACCGATCGTGCTGGCCGACGAGCGCGAGATCGACGAGCGCTGGTCGCACCACCCGCTGCATCCGGTGCTCCCGGTCCTGCGCGACCTACTCAGCAGCGCCACCAGCGAGTCGGGCCACATGCTCGTGATCTCCGACGCCGCGGGCGTGCTGCTGTGGATCGAGGGCCACCACCGGGTCATCGAGGCCACCCACGACATGCACTTCGTCTGCGGCGCGGACTGGAGCGAGAGCGGCGCCGGCACGAACGCGCTCGGCACGGCGATCGCGGTCGACCACCCGGTGCAGATCTTCAGCGCCGAGCACTACTCGCGGCGCGTGCACCCGTGGCAGTGCTCCGGCGCGCCGATCCACGATCCCGCCACCGGCGAGATCATCGGTGTGATCGATCTGACCGGCCACCTGAAGACGGCGCATCCGCACACCCTGAGCCTCGTGACCGCCGCCGCGGGCATGGCCGAGGCCTTCCTGCGCCACGACCGCGACCGCCGCGACGAGCGGGCGCGCGAGGCCTATCTGGAGCGGGTGGGCGGCGCGCGTCAGCGGACCGCGTTGGTGCGGCGCAACGGGCAGGTCCTGATGGGCGTGCCGAGCGGGTGGCTGCCGAGCGGATTCGCGCTCGAGCCGGGCGAGTTGGCGCTTCCCGACGGAACCGTCGCCGACGTCGAACCGCTCGAGGACTGCCTGGTCGTCTGGCAGCGGAGCGCGGGCGGGCGCCGGGAGCCGCACGCCCCCGTGCGGCTCGATCTGCTGCGCCGCCGGCCGCTGCTGCACCGGCCGGGGGAGACCGTCCCGCTCTCCGGTCGCCACGCGGAGATCCTCTGCACGCTGCTGCTCGCTCCCGACGGGTTGACGGTCGAGGAGCTCACCCACGAGATCTATGCCGACGGCGGCAAGCCGGTGACGCTGCGGGCGGAGATGTCGCGCCTGCGCAGCGCGCTCGGCGGCCTGATCACGGCGCGTCCGTACCGCTTCGCGATCCCGGTCACGAGCGACCTTCAGGAGGTCGAGACGCTGCTGGCGAACGGGCACACGGACGAAGCACGGCAGCTGGCGCGTGGGCGGCTGCTGCCCGGATCGCACGCGCCGCGGGTGGTCGAGGCCCGCGAACGCCTCGAGCACGCGCTCTCCGCCTGAGCGGGTGACGGGTGCGGTCACTGAGCTGCCCCACAGGCAGCCGAATGACCCCACCCGTCACGCATTCGCCTGCTAACTTGTTGTACGTCAAGCAAGTGAGGCGGCAAAGATGATCGATTTCATGGAGGACCAGCTCGACCGGCACCTGGTCGAGGACCCGGACCCCGAGGCGCTCGACCCGGAGTACGTCTGGCACGAGGTGGCGCAGATCCGGCGATCCCCACAGGGACTCGCCGCGCAGGTCGCCGCGACGCCCGAGGTCCGCGCGCGGCACACGATGGGCGGCGCGCTCTCGCCGGCGACAGCGTCCTGGCTCGCATTGGGCTTCGACGCGACGCTGGGGGAGACGGTCCTGCGGCTCTACCGCGCGGCGCCCCGCGACGCCTCGACCGCCGACGCACGCGTGGTCGCGCTCGACGGCCCCGGCCACTGGTGGCTGGCGCTCCCCGACCAGCTCCCTGCCGCGGTCGCCGCGCTCACGGCGCGCTGAGCGCGGTGATTAGGGGGTCAGACCCCTCAACAATTCTTTTGGCTCTGCGCGGTGCTTCGCAATGTTGAGGGGTCTGACCCCTACGGGGCGAGGGCGCGGTCGAGCCAGCCGTGGACCTCGGCGGCGAGCGCGTCGACGTCGACCGCGTCCGGCGCGAGTTGCAGCTGCAGCGAGACGCCGCGGAGCTGGCCGACGATCGCGAACCCGGCCGCGTCCGCGTCGACCTCGGGCCGGATCGTGCCGTCCTCGATGCCCTCGGCGATCTTCACGGCGAAGTAGCGGCGAAAGGAGGCGTCGCGCTCGACGAACAGGTCGCGCAGCCCTGGCTCCTCGCCGCCGATCGCCGCGATCCACAGCCGCAGGAAGACACTGGCGTCGCGCGCGCCCGAGCGCAGCGCCGCCAGGTACGCGGCGACGTCCGAGACGATCCGCTCACGCCCGCGCAGGCCGGGCGCGACCGGGGCGAACTGGGACTGGGCGAGCTTCGCCACCGCGGTCATCAGTCCCTCGCGGGTGCCGAACTGATGGTTGACGATCCCGCGCGAGTACCCCGCCGCATCACCCACCGCGGCCATCGTGACCGCCCGGACGCCGTCGGTGGCGATGATCGCCATCGTCGCCTCGAGCACCCGCCGCTCCGTCTCTGCGCGGCGCTCGGCCTGGGTGCGGCGGGTCGGCTCCACGCGGGCAAGGATACGGTTGACGGCATGCGGCACAGCCCCCATCACGCGGAGACCGACCCGGCGGTGGTCCGCCGCCTCATCACCGAGAACCCGTGGGCGACGCTCGTCAGCCAGGCCGACGGACTGGTCGCCAGCCACTATCCGATCCTGCTCGACGAGGAGAGCGACGAGCTCGCGATCTACACCCACGTGGGCAAGCCCGACGACGAGATCCACGCGTTCGGCAGCGCCGAGGTGCTGCTGATCGTCGCCGGCCCGCACGGCTACATCTCGCCAAGCTGGTACGCGGAGGGCGCGGCGCAGGCACCGACCTGGAACTTCAGCGTCGCCCACTGCTACGGGGTGCCGGAGGTGCTCGACCCCGAGCGCAACCTTCAGGTGCTGACCCGGCTGGTCGCGCACTTCGAGCAGCACGTCGAGGACCCGCTCTACCTCGACCAGGACTACGGCGCCCGGGTCGCGCGCGGCACGGTCGGCATCCGGCTCCCGATCACCCGCTTCATCTGCAAGGTCAAGATGAGCGAGGACAAGGACCCGGTCACGCAGCGCCAGGTGCTCGCGCAGCTGCGCGGCGAGGGCCCGTACGCGTCCGCGGCGCTCGCCGACGACATGGAACGGGCGCTGCGCGGATGAGGGAGACGCCGGCCGGGGACTTCGACTACGAGGCGGGCGGCGAGGGATACGCGACCGTCCGCCGCACCGACCCGCGGATCGCGGCCTACGTCCACACCGCCCTGGGCGACGCGCGCACCGTGCTCAACGTGGGTGCGGGTGCGGGCTCGTACGAGCCGCAAGACCGCTACGTGGTGGCGGTCGAGCCGTCGGCCAAGATGCGCGCGCAGCGCTCCGGGCCGCCCGCGGTCGACGCGACGGCCGAGCAGCTCCCGTTCGACTCCGACAGCTTCGACGCGACGATGGCGACGATCACGATCCACCAGTGGACCGACTGCGACGCCGGCCTGCGCGAGCTGCGCCGCGTCAGCCGCGGCGCGGTCGTGATCCTCACGTTCGACGGTCCCGCGATCGCGGAGTTCTGGCTCGAGGACTACGTCCCCGAGGTGATCGCGGCCGAGGCGCGGCGCTACCCGGGCCTCGGCCACATCGCGGCGGTGCTCGGCGGTGAGGTCACCGTCACCGAGGTCCCGGTCGCCCTCGACTGCGTGGACGGCTTCGCCGAGGCCTTCTACGGCCGTCCGGAGGCGCTGCTGGACGCCACCGTCCGCCGCTCGCAATCGGCCTGGGGCTTCGTGCCCGCCGACGCGATCGACGACGGCCTCGCCAAGCTGCGCGCCGAGCTCGCCTCGGGTGCGTGGGACGCGCGCCACGGCCAGCTGCGCACGCAACCGGAGTTCACCGGGGCGCTACGCCTGCTCGTAGCTCGCTGAACGGCGTAGGCTCCGCGCATGAACGCGATCGTCATAGGGACGGACGGCTCTCCGGGCGCCGAGGCGGCGATTCAGAAGGTCCTCGAGCTGGTGCGGGGGACGGGGGCGACGGTGCACCTCGTCTGCGCGTATCCAGGACGCTCGGCGCTGGAGCGGATCGGCATGACCGGCAAGTCGGATCCCGTCGACCTGCGCGGCGTCGCGCACGACGTGGTGTCGCGCGATGAGCACCGGTTCGACGACGCGGGCCTGAAGGTCGAGAAGCACGTGCGCGCGGGCGACCCGGCGCACACGATCCTCGACGTCGCCGACGAGCAGCACGCCGACCTGATCGTGGTCGGCGCAGGCGGCACGCCGGGGCACCGGCGGCTGATGCTCGGCGGCGTGGCCGGCAAGCTCGCGCACAACGCGCAGACGAGCCTGCTCATCGTGCACCCGAGCTGATCGGTAGGTTCACCTCCGGCGGATGCAGGTGACGGTCTCGATCAACGGGCAGGAATACACGCGCGACATCGAGCCGCGGTTGCTGCTGGTCCATTTCCTGCGCGACGAGCTCGGGCTCACCGGCACGCACTGGGGCTGCGACACCTCCAACTGCGGGACGTGCGTCGTGCTGATGAACGGCGAGCCGGCGAAGTCCTGCACCGTGCTCGCCGCCACCGCCGAGCGCTACGAGATCACGACGGTGGAAGGCCTGGAGCGCGACGGCGTCCTCGACCCGGTCCAGGAGGGCTTTCGCGAGAAGCACGGCCTGCAGTGCGGGTTCTGCACGAGCGGGATGCTGCTCACCGCCCGCGCGCTGCTGGACCGCAACCCGGACCCCACCGACGACGAGATCCGCGTCGCGATCTCCGGCCAGATCTGCCGCTGCACGGGCTACGCGACGATCGTCCGCTCGATCCGCTGGGCGGCCGAGCACCCCGACGGCTAGGAGCCGGTTGACGAATTCCGGTGCGCCCGCTGCGGCGCATCCGCGGCGTCTCGCGCCACCCGCGCTCCTCACGTGGCAGAGCCACGCATCGCGAGCGCCTGCGGCGCGAGCCACTGGCGGGCTGCACCACATCGGTCGGACCGACCATTCGTCAACCGACTCGACTAGCGCAGCGGGATCGCGTCGCCCCGCTCGGACTCCGGCCGGGTGCCGAAGATGCGGCGCTCGGACTCGGAGATCGCGAGGTCGTTGATCGAGGCCTCGCGGCGGCGCATGTAGCCCTCCTCGTCGAACTCCCACTGCTCGTTGCCGTAGGAGCGCCACCACTGCCCGCTCGCGTCGCGGGACTCGTACTGGAAGCGCACGGCGATCCGGTTCCCCGAGTACGCCCAGAGGTCCTTGCGCAAGGCGTACTCGAGCTCGCGGTCCCACTTGCCGCGTAGGAACGCGGCGATCTCGTCACGGCCGGTCACGAACGTGTCCCGGTTGCGCCAGACGGAGTCGGCCGTGTACGCCGCGGCGACCTTGTCGGGGTCGCGGGTGTTCCACGCGTCCTCGGCGGCCTGGACCTTCTGGCGCGCGGTCTCCTCGGTGAAGGGCGGAACGGGGGGACGCATCTTCAACCTCCTCGGGCAGTGATGAAATCGAGAAACGTGGCCACGACCGGCCGGACCGGTCCCACCCCGGAGCACAGCACATGCCACGCCCTCGGCGCAGGTGCGGAGGTGACCGCGATCGCTGCCAGCAGACCTGTAGCGAGATCGTCGGCGACCGCGTCACGCGACACGAACGAGACGCCCAACCGGGCGCGTGCCGCCTGCCGGATCGCGCCGTTGGAACCGACCGTCAGCGTGCGCGGCGCAAGACCGGTCGCGGCGAGGAAGTCCTCGTTGACCGAGCGGGTGCCCGATCCGGGCTCGCGCAGCAGCCACGTGCGGGCGGCCAGCTCGTGCGGCGCGACCTCCGCGCGAGCCGCCAATTCGTCGTCCGGCGCGGTGATCAGGACGTGCTCGTTCGGGTGCAGTGCCCGGGCTTCCAAGCGGGCGTCGCGCGGCGGGCGGCCGGCGAAGGCGACGTCCGCCTGGTGGGCGAGCACGAGCCCCATTACCCGGTCGCGGTTGCCGACGTCGAGCGTCAGCCCGACGCCGGGGTGCGCCGTCGCGAACGCCTGCATCAGCCGCGGGACGAACGACTCCGCGGAGGTCGTGACGGCGGCGATACGGAGCGTTCGCGACGCGTTCTCCGCGCTCTCGACAGCGGCGCGCCGGCCCTGCTCGAGCAACCCGATGACGTCGGTCGCAAAGGGCGCGAACGCCGCTCCCGCGGGCGTCGGCCGGACACCGCGCCCGTCGCGCTCGAGCAACGGGGTACCCAGCTCGCGCGCCAGCCCGCTGACGGCGGCCGAGACCGACGACTGGGTGACGATCAGCTCGTCCGCGGCGGCCGTCACCGAGCCGCTGTGCACCACGGCGAGGAACGCGCGCAGCTGGGTCAACGTGATCGACACGTCTCAGAACCATAAGCAAAAACCACTGCATACGTGAGAACACTTCGATGGAAGGCGAAGCAAGATCCCGGCAAGCTCCTGCCGCATGCCCCTCGCCTCCACGGCCCCGCGGCCGGCCGCTCCGCCCCACCGCGCGCGGCTGCGCGCCGTCGACGTGGCCTTCACGCCCGCCGGGGCGCGCCGCGCGGACGTGACGGTCGTGATCGACGTCCTGCGTGCGACGACGACGATCGTCCGCGCGTTCGAGGCCGGCTACCGGCGCGTCCTCTGCGCGGCCACGCTCGACGCCGCCTACGCCCTGGACGCACCCGGACGCGTGCTCGCCGGCGAGCGGCGCTGCGTGCGCCCGCCGGGCTTCGCGCTCGGCAACTCCCCCGGCGACACCGACCCGCCGCTTGGCGACGTGCTGGTGCTGGCGACGACCAACGGCACACCGGCGATCCTCCGCGCCGCGGCGCTCTCGACCGTCGTCCTGATCGGCTGCCTGCGCAACCTCGAAGCGACCCTCGACGCGATCGGCGACCGCGACGTGCAGCTGCTGTGCGCCGGCACCGACGGGCGCCCGTCGCTGGAGGACACCTACGTGGCCGGCCGCCTCGCCCAGCGGCTGGGCGGGCAAGCCTCCGACGCCGCGCTGCTCGCGCAGGCAGTCGCCGGTGAACGGCCCGACGCGCTCGCCGCGGGTGCGGGCGGGCGCGCGCTGATCGCCGCCGGGCTCGCCCGCGATCTCGCCGTCTGCGGACAGGAATCCGTCGACGCCACCGTCCCGACCGTGCGCGCGGCCGCCGCCGGGGTCGCCACGCTCGAACCGCTGAAAGGGCCCCGATGACCGCCTTGACCACGAAGGACCGCTGGACCGCGGGCGTCACGCCCTACGCGCAGATGGGCTACTGGGACCCCGATTACGTGCCCAAGGACACCGACGTCCTGGCCGCGTTCCGGATCACGCCGCAGGACGGCGTGGACGCCGTCGAGGCCGCCGCGGCCGTCGCCGGCGAGTCCTCGACCGCGACGTGGACCGTCGTCTGGACCGACCGCCTGACCTCCTACGAGCACTACCAGGCGAAGGCCTACCGGGTCGACCCTGTCCCGGGCACGCCGGGCCAGTACATGGCGTACATCGCGTACGACCTGGACCTCTTCGAAGAAGGCTCGATCGCCAACCTCAGCTCCTCGATCATCGGCAACGTCTTCGGCTTCAAGGCGCTGCGCGCGCTGCGGCTGGAGGACATGCGGATCCCCTCGCACTACGTCAAGACGTTCCAAGGCCCGGCGCACGGGATCGTGATGGAGCGCGAGTACCTGGACAAGTTCGGCCGCCCGCTGCTGGGCGCGACGACCAAGCCCAAGCTCGGCCTGTCGGCCAAGAACTACGCGCGCGTCGTCTACGAGGCGCTGCGCGGCGGGCTGGACTTCACCAAGGACGACGAGAACATCAACTCGCAGCCGTTCATGCGCTGGCGCGACCGCTACCTGTTCGCGATCGAGGCCGTGATGCGCGCCGAGGCCGCCACCGGCGAGATCAAGGGTCACTACATGAACGTGACCGCGGGCTCGATGGAGGAGATGTACGAGCGGGCGGAGTTCGCGCGCGACATCGGCAGCGTGGTGATCATGGTCGACCTCACGGTGGGCTACACGGCGCTCACCTCGCTGGCGCGCTGGTGCCGCGCCAACGGCGTGCTGCTGCACCTGCACCGCGCCGGCCACAGCACCTACACCCGCCAGAAGAGCCACGGGATGTCGTTCCGCGTGCTCGCCAAGTGGTGCCGGCTGATCGGCGTCGACCACATCCACGCCGGCACGGTCGTCGGGAAGCTCGAGGGCGATCCGGGCAACGTGCGCGGCTACTACGACATCTGCCGCGAGCGCCACAACGCCGCCGACCCCGCGACGGGCCTGTACTTCGACCAGGACTGGGCGTCGCTGCCGGGTGTCATGCCGGTCGCCTCGGGCGGGATCCACGCCGGCCAGATGCACCAGCTGCTGCACCTCCTCGGCGAGGACGTGATCCTGCAGTTCGGCGGCGGCACGATCGGCCACCCGATGGGCATCGCCGCCGGCGCGACCGCGAACCGCGTCGCCGTCGAGGCGATGGTCATGGCGCGCAACGAGGGGCGCGACTTCCACACCGAGGGGCCGGACATTCTGGCTCAAGCGGCCAAGGGCTGCCCGCAGCTCGGCGCGGCGCTCGAGATCTGGAAGGACATCACCTTCGACTACGCGTCGACCGACACGCCCGATGCCCTCGTCACCCCGACCCCGGTCTACTGATGCGACTCACCCAAGGCGCCTTCTCCTACCTGCCGGAGCTCTCCGACGAGCAGCTCGAAGCGCAGCTGCGCTACGCGCTGCGCCATGGCTGGGCGATCATGATCGAGCGCACCGACGACCCGCATCCGCGCAACGCGCTGTGGGAGCTGTGCGGGCAGCCGCGCTTCGACGTGCCCGAGCACGAGGCGCCAAGCGTGCTCGACGACGTGCGCGCCGCACGCGAGACCTACCCCCGCGGCTACGTCAAGGTCGTCGCGTACGACCGCTCCCTCGGGCGCCAGACGACGGCGCTGTCGTTCATCGTCTCGCGGCCGGCGAGCGAGCCGGGCTTCCGGCTCGAGCGCATCGAGCAGTCCGATCGGCGCGTCCGCTATGCGCTGCACGCCTACGCGACCGACGCGCCCGCCGGGAGCCGGTACGCATGACGGCGACGACGCTCGCCGAGCCGGACGTGCACGCGGTCCTCGGCGAGCTCGACCGCGACCTCGTCGCGCTCGCCCCGGTCAAGGCGCGGGTGCGCGAGATCGCCGCGCTGCTGACGATCGACCGGCTGCGCGAGGCCGAGGGCCTCACCGCCACCCGGCCGACGCTGCACATGAGCTTCACCGGCAATCCCGGCACCGGGAAGACCACGGTCGCGCTGCGGATGGCTCAGGTCCTGCACCGCCTCGGCTACGTGCAGACGCCGCGCGTGGTGTCCGTCACCCGCGACGACCTCGTCGGCCAGTACGTCGGCCACACCGCGCCCAAGACCACCGAGGTGCTCAAGCGCGCCTACGGCGGCGTGCTGTTCATCGACGAGGCGTACTACCTGCATCGCCCCGCGAACGAGCGCGACTACGGCCAGGAGGCGGTCGAGGTCCTGCTGGGCGCGATGGAGGCCGAGCGCGACCGGCTCGTCGTGATCCTGGCCGGGTATCGTGAGCCGATGGAAGCGTTCTTCCGTGCCAACCCCGGCATGGGCTCCCGCGTGGCGCATCACGTCGACTTCCCCGACTACGACGTCGACGAGTTGGTCGCGATCGCGCGGCTGATGGTCTCCCAGCGCGACTACGTGCTCGACGCGGATGCCGAGGACGCGCTCGTCGCCTACGTCGAGCGCCGCCGCGCGCGGCCGCGCTTCGCCAACGCGCGCAGCATCCGCAACGCGATCGACCGCGCGCGCCTGCGCCAGGCCGCGCGGCTGTTCGACGCCCCGGGCCCGCCCTCGCGCACCGACCTGATGACGCTCGAGGCGCGCGACCTCCTGGCCAGCTCGGTCTTCGCCTGATGCCGCGCCCGATCATCCTCGGTGTCGTTGGGGACTCCGCGGCGGGCAAGACGACGATCACGCGCGGGCTCGTGCGGCTGCTCGGCGAGGAGCACGTCACCCACATCGCGGCCGACGACTACCACCGCTTCGACCGCCGCCAGCGCGCGGAGCACGCGATCACGCCGCTTCACCCCGCGTGCAACTACATGGACATCATGGAGCAGCACTTCCGCGAGGTGCGCGCGGGGCGGCCGATCCTGAAGCCCGTCTACCGCCACCAGGACGGGACCTTCGGCGCGCCGGTCTACGTCACGCCGCGCCAGTTCACGATCGTCGAGGGGCTGCTCGGCTACCACACCGAGGCGCTGCGCGAGGTCTTCGACGTGCGCGTGTTCCTCGCGCCGCTGGAGGAGCTGCGGCGCAAGTGGAAGGTCGACCGCGACTGCTCCCGGCGCGGGTACACGACCGATCAGGTGCTCGAGGAGCTCGACCGGCGCGAGAGCGATTCGGCGACGTTCATCCGCCCGCAACGCCGCTTCGCCGACATCGTCGTCTGCTTCGTCCCCGGCGATCACGGGCAGTTCGACGCCGAGGTCACGCTCGGCCGCGGCCTCGTGCATCCGGACCTGACGCCGTTCGTCGACGGCGACCAGCGCGGGCTGACGATCGTCGACGCCGGCACCGAGCACACGCTCGCGATCTCCGGCGGCATCGACCCCGGCTACGCGGCGACGATCGAGGAGGCGATCTGGGACCGGATGCACTTCGCCAGCCACCTGCGCTCGGAGCGCCTCGGCGAGTTCACGGTCGGGACGCAGCTGCACCGCTCGGAGTCGCTCGCGCTCGTCCAGCTGCTCGTGCTCTACCACCTCGTGACGGCGCGGGCCTCGGTCGCGCTCGGGGCCGACGGCCTGCGCGTCGCCTCCTGAGCGCAGCCGTCTATGGCGGCGATGGGAGGCGGGTCACGATCGTCGCGACGGCCGCGAGGATGCCGCCGCACACCAGCCAGAGGCAGATGAGGTCGGCATCGCCGTCGACGGCGGGGAGCAGCCCGGCGAACGCCGCGAGGGTCGCGACGACGAGCGCGACGGTCCCCAGCCACCGGAGCTGCCTGTCCCTGTCGGACGCCCGGTCGGGCACCGGCTCGACGACGAGCGCGACCAGCAGGCCGGCGATGACCTGCGCGCTCGTCGCCAGGAGGTCGCCGAGGTCGCTGCGATCCGGAATCGACGGTTGCACGATCATGCCGAGAGCGATGCCGCCCAAGAAGAACCAGAGCGGGATCCCGGACCACTTGCGGGCGTACTGGGTGAAGGCCAACGCCAGCAATCCGACGCCGATCCCGGCGACCGAGAGCCAGGGTGAAGCGTCGCTGATACGGTCCAGCGCAACCGCGTAGAGCGCCGCGAGCGCGACCGCCAGGAGGCCGTCCCGCCAAAAAGCGTGAGGCGGATCGGATTGCGCGCGAGCAGGCTCCGGAGTCACGAGCCGAGAGTAGTCTTTTACTGTCGGCGGGGGCGCTCAACGGTGTGGAAACAGTGACAATGGAAGCCATGGGGCAGACGACGATCACGGTGCGCCTCGACGGCGCCGGGCCAGCCGAAGCGGGCGCGCTGGCCGCGGAGCTCAAGCTTTTCCTGCAGAGCGAGGACCCCGCGCTCGAGGTGAACGTCCAGCGCGAGGACCCGTCGCGACAGGACCTCGGGACGGTGCTGATGATCCTGGTCCCCGCCGCCGGCACGATCGGGCTCAAGCAAGCCGTTCGCGCGTGGAAGTACAAGCATCGCGACCGGCGCTTGGTGCTCGACAGTGAGCACGGTCACGCGGTCGTCGACAGTCCGGACGAGGCGGAGGCGGCGGTCACCGCAGTGGTTCCGCCCGCGTGACGATGCCCGGTGTCCAACTCCCCGCACCGGCGTTGATCCTGCTGGGAGCGGCGGAGTTCCCGAACCAGGAAGACCTGAGCAATCCTGCGTTCGGCCAGGCGGCAGACGCGATTCGCAGGCTGGCGGCAACCACGTTCGAGCTGCCGGAGGAGTGGTTCCTCGATCTGTTCGACCAGCCGCTCTCGCCGAGCGAGATGGCAGAAGAGATCAAAGCGTTCCTGGCGCGTGTCGCGGCCGACGGCCCGAGCGCCGCGATCGTCTACTACATCGGCCACGGCGAGATCGCGAGCGAGGAGTATCGGCTGGCGCTGCAGGGAACCAGGCGAGATCAGCCGGTCAACACCATGCTCGGAGCGGTTGCGCTCGCAGAAGCCATGCAGCCGGCACGCCGGACCGTGCCGCAGATCGTCGTGGTCGACGCCTGCCTTGGAGCCGGCATCGTCGATGCGTTCAAGACGCCGCGGGCGGGCAAAGGCGTGGCAGTGTTCGCCGCGGCAAGCCGCGACGACTACGCGAACGCCCCAGACCCGGATGCGCCCACGCTGTTCACCGCGGCGTTAACGCGCGTCCTGCGCGACGGCGACGCTGCCGGACCCGAATGGCTGTCGCTGGAGGATGTGAGCGATTTCGTGCAGGCGGAGTGGGCCACCACCGCGGATGCCGCCCGTCCCGAACTGCACGACCCCGAGCAGCGCGAAGGCGAAGTCTCGAAGCTGCGCATCTTCCGCAATGCGGGACGTCGTCCACCCGCGGAGCCGGCGAGCTCACCGTGGTGCATCGTCTTCTCTTCAGGCGAGGACGAGGAATTCACGACGGCATGCCGGGACATGCAGACCAAGTACTTCGAGAGCATCCAGCGGGAACTCGGTTTCACCTTCGCGGACGAGCCGGTGTGCCTGCGTCCGAAGGAACTGGTCGCGTCGCCGCGCAACCTGCTCGACGGCGTGCGCCACGTCTGCCGAGCGGACGTCGCCCTCTTCGACTTGACCGAGATCGAGCGCGACCCGGTCGCGATCCTGCTCCTTGGAATCCGCGCCGTGATCCGGCGCGGCGTGACGGTCTGCTCATCGAAGCGTGTCGATGACAGGACGACGGCGCTCTTCCATCTGCGTGAGGTGCGCATCAGCTCGCATGAGGAGCGGCCGTATGACGCGCTGCAGGGCCCGCATGACACCCTTGGCCGCCGTGTACGCGACGGGCTCCGCGAGCTGCGAGCCGCCCCGCACCGCTACGCCGATCTTCCGGCGTTCGATCCGGTCCGCGCAGTCCCGCCGACGTCGGCGGCCGCGCGTCCGCGCACCCTCGAGGACGGTCAGGTGCTCGTCCTCTGCTCCTTCGACGAGGAGTACACCCGGCGCGTCGGGAATGGGCTACTGCGCGCGCTGGACGCCGCGGCGTCGCGAGATCTCCAGCGGCGGTCGCTCAGCTCCTCGGTGCTCCAGGCGAAGGTCGCGCGCAGCCTGGACATCGACTCGCCGCGGCAGGTCAGCGCCGCCCTCTACGAGGCGATCCGGCTGACGGAGTTCTGCGTCGTGGACCTGACCGAATGGCGTCCGAACGTGCTCTTCGAGCTCGGCGTGCGTCTTGCGGCAAGCCCTATCGTCCCGATCGTGATCCTCGAACAGGGCGAGCAGGGGACCCCGGAACGCGACGCACTCGTCGACCTGTTTCAACCGATCCGCTACGAGACCGCATCACTGAGGGACGCGGTGACCGACATGACTCAACGTCACCGTGAACTTCGTCAGTTGACTTCGGAGGAGCGGGCCCGCGCCCCTTCGCTGCGGACCCATAACGCGATCTATCCCGAAGCGTGGAGGTTCGCCGACGCGGCGGGAGAGGCCGTCGCGGGCGAGGTCGTGGAGCGGCTGCAGGAGCTCGCCGCGGCGATGATCACCGACAAGAGCGATGGCCGGCGACCGACGGTCTACCCGCCTGACCACGCGCTGGCCGCCGACGCGGAGTCCAACGGGGTCGAGTTGCTCGTCGCGGCCTGGCTCTATCTCACGCGGCGCAAGGACATCGAAGACAAGAACGTCCTTGCGATGGCCAAGACCGTCGGCGACGAGCTCGTGGAGCGTCTCCCCGTCGGCGACCACCTCGCGGATGAGATCTTCGCGAAGCTCGACGAATTGGAGGAGGCGCAATGAGCGTCGAGGACGCGCTCGAGCGTGCGGCGGACCTGCAGCGACGAGCCAAGGCCTACTCGCGACGCGAGCACTACGATCGGGCGGTCGCGTTCCTCACCCAAGCGATCGACCTGCTCGAACCGGCGCTCGAACAGCAGAGAGCGCAGACCGAGGCGAGTAGCACCTCCCTGGTCGCCACGGCGCTGGCCGACACCCACGGGGTGCTCGGGGGCACGCATCGGCGTCAGGGACGTCTCGACGAGGCGCTGCGCGAGTACTCGGCGGGGCGCGAGATCGAGCAGGATCCCGAGTTCGGGATCGTGAACTCGTACAACCTGACCAACGAGCAGGTGATCGCGTTTCTGCTCGCGCCACAGCCCGACGAGCAGCAGCGTGCGGCGGCGAAAGCGGCGTATGAGCTGGTGTGGGCGCAGGCCAACGGTCCCCGGCGCGGCGACTGGTGGGCGTGGGCGGACGTCGGCGTGCTCTCGGTGCTCGCCGGCGAGCGCGACGACGCGGAGAACGCCTACCGCACGTTCCTCCGGCTCGGAGCTCGCCCGACGGACCTCGAATCCGCCCAGCTCGTCCTCGACGAGATCGTCAGCCACGCGCGCGAGCACGACCCGGAGGTGATGCGCTGCGCGGAGGCGACGGTCGCCCTCCTCGGGGAGCTCCGTCAGCCGCCGCGCTGAGCGACGGACTGCCACAGCGTGACGTGGACCTTCGGGCGGATCTGGGAGGACACGGCGCCGGCGCGGCCGGAGGAGATCGCCTGCGTCGCCTCCGGCGTCGTGGCGAAGCGCTGGAGCGCCAGGGCGGCCGGCAGGGCGCGCCCCAGACCGAGGGTCGAGGCGTGCCACATCTCGATGATCGGCGTTCCCCGTACGTCAAGACGCACGAGCTGGCGCCGTCGGACCTCGTCGACGACCGCGTGCGAGAGGACGAGCATGATGCCCTCGCCGGCCACCGCGGCGGCGACCGCCGCGGCGCCGCTGCTGTAGGTCGAGATCTGCTCAGGGGCCAAGCCGGGGTTGCGGGCGAAGAAGCTGCCCGTCGCCTCGCCGGGGTCCAGCTCGGGCGGGCCGACGAGCCAGCGCTCGCCCGCCAGCGATGCCGGCGCGATCGCCCGCCCGCTCGCCAGCGGGTGCGAGGGCGCGGCGACGACGATGAAGCGACAGCGCAGGAACGGGGCGGCGGCGATCGACGTCGCGCCGCTCGGCGCCGGGCCGAGCGCGATGTCCGCGCGGCGATGCTCCAACGCCTCCACGAACGACCCGGAAGCGGCCGACGTGACCGTCAGCTCGAGCCCGTCGTCGCGGGCGGTGAAGAGCTCGATCAGCGGGCCGATGTGCTCGGCGACCAGCGGGGTCGCCAGCACCGAGAGACGGCGGCTCTCGCCGCCCGACTCCGCCACCGACCGCCGCGCCTGCTCGGCCAGCCCGAGGATCTCGGTCGCCAGTGCCGCCAGTCGCCGCCCGCCGGGCGTCAGCGCGATGCCGCGGCCGCTGCGGACGAACAACTCATCGCCGAGCTCCTTCTTCAAAGCCGACACCGCGACCGAGACCGCGGGCTCGGTCACCTCGAGCTCCGCCGCGGCCGCCTTGACCGAGCCGTGGCGCGCCACCAGCACGAAGGACTGCAGCTGAGCGAGGGTCATAAGCGATCACTTAACTCTGGTTGACAAGGCGACCATAACAGCGCCAATCTCCCAAATGGAGGAGAGACCAAGGAGGAGTCCTGCAGGTCCCAGCACCGTTTGGATACGAGCGAGCGACGAGCGTCGAAGAGGCGCTGGCGCTGCTCGAAGAGCACGGACCCGAAGCCCGGCTGCTGGCCGGTGGGCACAGCCTGCTGCCGATGATGAAGCTGCGGCTGGCGGCGCCCGAGTACGTGATCGACATCGATCCGCTCGCGGACGCGCTCGGCTACATCCAGCCCGGCCCGGCCGAGGTGCGGATCGGCGCCATGACGCGCCACAACGCCCTGCTGGAATCGGCGTATCTGCTGGAGAACCTGTCTATCTTCACGGATGCCGAGCGTGTAATTGCGGACCCTGTGGTCCGCAATCGGGGGACGATCGGCGGAGCGCTCTGCCAGGCCGACCCGTCGGAGGACCTCTCCGCGGTCTGCGCGGCGGTGAAGGCCAAGCTGGTGATCCGGGGAATGCAAGCCGAGCGGGTCGTGGACATGCACGAGTTCCACCGAGGGCCGTACGAGACCGCGGTCGGGCCTGCCGAGATGCTGGTCGAGATCCGGGTCCCGGTCAGCGCGAACAGCGGCAGCGCGTACCTGAAGGTCGATCGCCGCGTCGGTGACTGGGCGGTCGTGGCCGCCGGCGCCGCGCTCACGCTCGGCGAGGACGGTCGCATCACGCAGGCGGGGCTCGCGCTCGCGGCGGTCGGCGGGGACATCACGGTCAGCAAGGCCGAGCGGGCGCTGATCGGCGAGCCGCCGACCCAGAAGACCTTCGAGCGTGCGGCCCGGCTCGCGCAGTCCGCATGCGAACCCGTCAGCGATCAACGCGGATCCGCGGACTACAAACGGCACGTCGTCGGCGTTCTCACGGAGCGCGTCCTCGCGCGCGCCACCGAACGCGCCCAACCCAAGAAGGAGGAGTGAGATGTCCACCGGATGGACCGTCGGGCTGGTGCTCGGCGTGCTGGTGATCCTGATCGCCGCGGCGATCGTCATCACGATCGTCCGCCTCGCGCAACGGATCGCCGATCAGGCGCGGACCGCGGTCGGGGGCGTGGACGTCGTGCGTCAGCAGACGACCAAGCTCAACGACATCGGCCAGATCAACGACTCCGGCGTGCGCATCCTGCACTCCGCGCGCGCCCTGCGAAAGGTGGCGGTGGGCAAATGAGCAACACCGGTGCTTGGAACCTCGCCCTGGTCATCGGGCTGGTGGCCGCGCTGATCGTCGCCGCGCTGCTGCTGATGCTGATCCGCGCTGTCCGTGACATCGAGGGCTCGGTCAACGGCCTGCTCGAGGTCGCCACCAGCGTCGCGGGTAACACCGCCAACATCCCGCAGCTCGAGGCCACCGCGCCCGTGCTCGGTCTGATCGTGGAGGAAGCCGTCGTCCAGGACGGCTACATGAACGCGCTCACCGACGGCTACGGGGGAGTGCAAGCCGCATGAGGACCCTGGCAACCGAGCAACGAGGGCCCGCACGCGTGGCCCAGGGACCCACAACCGGGGTCAGAGTATGAGCGGACATGCCCTCTTGAGCATCCTGCTCGCCGTCGTCGTGGTCGCCGTGCTGGCCGTCGCGCTGATCGAGGTCCGCACCCGCCTGCGCAACATCTCGCACGGGTTGGCCACGCTGGCCGGCGCGCTGGAGATGGTCGAGAACGACCACCTCAAGCCGCTCGAGCCCGCCGTCAAGGCGATCAACGCCCAGTTCGACATCATCCTGTCCGCGCTGCCCGGGATCGGCGCGAAAGCGGCGATCGTGGCCGAGAGGAGGCCGCGATGACCCTCTGGTGGATCCTCGACATCGTCCTGCTGGTCGTCGTCGTGCCGGTCGTCGTCATCCTGCTGAAAGGCGTGCTCGACGAGGCCAACGGCATCGTCCCGAGCATCAATCGCATCCGCGACGCGGCGAGAGCGGGATCGAAGGACCTCGACGCCGTCCCGCTGCTGCTGACCACGCAGACGCAGGTGCGCGAAACGGTCGAGAACGTCGCCGCGTACGGCGGCTCGCTCGACGTGATCCTGGACGACGACCCTGGAGGAGCGGCAGCGAGGGCCCATGCTCCTGCCCCAGGGACCCAGGAACGGGGTCTGCGGTGAGCGGCCCCGCGGTCCTCTTGCTGATCACGGTCGTCCTGATCGTGCTCGCGCTTGTCTACTTCCTCGTCTCCACGATCGTCGCGCTGACGAAGATCGCCAACGGGTTGGACGAGGCGATCGCCGCCGTCGTCGAGATCGTCGAGAAGTCCAAGCCCGTCGCCCCCGTCGTCGACGACATCAACGCCAACCTCGACGCCGCCGTCTCCGCCCTCGAAGGCCTGCTGGTCAAGAAGGCCGGCATGGAGGATGCGGTCGGGCTCGTCGACGGCCTCTACCCGGGTGCGGCCGCGGCCGGCTTCCGCGACTTCCCCGGCAGCGCGGACACCAAGGCGCCGCGGATCGGCGAGGTCTACACCCGCGGCACGCTCACGCTCGCCCGCCTCGGCCGCGAGGCACCGATCGCCGCGGCCAGCCCCGCGGGCGGACCTGTCCTGCGCAACGTGCTCGGCGGCAGCCTGGCGGCGCGCGCGCTCTACCCGGTCGAGCGGCCCGGCCGCTCGCCGGTCATCGGCACCAACGCTCCCGTCCAATACGAGGCTGAAGATGCAGACGCCAGCGCGGTTTGACTACGAGCGGGCGACGAGCGTCGCCGGGGCGATCGCGGCCCTCAAGGAGCATGAGGACTCGCGCATCGTCGCGGGCGGGCACAGCCTGATCCCGATGATGAAGCTGCGGCTCGCGCAGCCGTCGCGGCTGATCGACATCAACGACCTCACGGAGCTGCAGTACATCCGCGAGGAGGGCGACGAGATCGCGATCGGCGCGCTGACGCGGCACGTGGACCTGCTCGAGTCCGAGTTGCTGTGGAGCCGGTTCCCGGCGTTCCGTGACGCCGAGAACGTGATCGCCGACCCGGTCGTCCGCAACCGCGGCACGATCGGCGGCTCGCTGTGCCAGGCCGACGCGGCCGAGGACCTCTCCGCGGTCGCCTCCGCGCTGAAGGGCGTCGTGACGATCGTCGGGGCCGACGGTGCGAGAACCGTTCCGATGGGCGAGTTCCACCTCGGCCCGTGGATGACCGCGGTGGGCGAGGGTGAGCTCGTCACCGAGGTGCGCTTCAAGGTCCGGCCCGGGGCCGGTTCCGCGCACGAGAAGGTCGAGCGGCGGGCGGGCGACTGGGCGATCGCGGCGGCCAGCGCGGCCGTGTGGCTCGACGGCAACAGGATCGCCGATGCCGGCATCGCGTTGAGCGCGGTCGGCATGACCACCGTCGACGTCACGCGGGCGGAGGAGCTGCTGCGTGGCGAGGTGCCGTCGGACACGCTGTTCGAGCAGGCGGGGCGCGTCGCGTCCGAGGATTGCTCGCCGATCCCCGACAGCCGCGGACCGGTCGATTACAAGCGCCACCTCGCGGGCGTGCTGACGAAACGAGCGCTCCGCACGGCGGCGGCGCGGGCTCTCAAGCAGGAGGCGTGATGGATATCTCGATCGTCATCAACGGCGAGACGGTGACGCGCGACGTCGAGCCGCGCACGCTGCTCGTGCACTTCATCCGCGACACGCCAGGCCTGACCGGCACCCACTGGGGCTGCGACACGTCGAATTGCGGCGCCTGCGTGGTACTGATGGATGGGAAGCCGCTGAAGTCCTGCACGGCGCTGGCGGCGATGGCCGTGGGCCATGAGATCGCGACCGTCGAGTCGCTCGAGAAGGACGGCGAGCTGGACCCGATCCAGCAGGGCTTCCACGAGTGCCACGCGCTCCAGTGCGGGTTCTGCACGCCGGGGATGCTGATGACCACGCGCGCACTGCTCAACGAGAACCCGGACCCGACGGAGGACGAGATCCGCGTCGCGATCTCCGGCGCCATCTGCCGCTGCACGGGCTACAAGAACATCGTCGCCGCCACCCGGTGGGCCGCGGAACACCAGGAGGTGTCGCGATGAGCGCGATCGAGGACCGGCCGATCGGCTTCGGCCGCCTGAAGCGCAAGGAGGACGCGCGCTTCATCCGCGGCCAGGGCAACTACCTCGACGACATCCGCCTGCCCGGGATGGTCCACATGGCGATCCTGCGCTCGCCGTTCGCCCACGCGCGGATCAACTCGATCGACACGAGCGCCGCGCTCGCGCTGCCGGGCGTCGCCGCGGTGATCACGGCCAAGGACCTGGAGACGCTCGGGCTGGCCTGGATGCCGACGATCTCCTACGACACGCAGGCCGTGCTCGCGGGCGACAAGGTCCGCTTCCAGGGTCAGGAGGTCGCGGCGGTGATCGCGACCGACGAGTACATCGCCCGCGACGCGCTGCAGCTGATCGACGTCGACTACGAGCCGCTGGACGCGGTCGTCAACGCGCGCAAGGCCTTGGATGCCGACGCGCCGCTGATCCGCGACGACAAGGAAGGCCAGATCGACAACCTCGCCTCGCCCACCTGGGAGGCGGGCGACGAGGACGCGACCGACAAGGCCTTCGCGGAGGCCGACACGGTCGTCGCGCGCGACATCATCTACCCGCGCTGTCACCCCGCTCCGCTCGAGACCTGCGGCATGATCGCCGACTTCAATCCGGAGACCGGCCAGCTCGACATCTACAACGGCAACCAGGCGCCGCACGCGCACCGCACGGTCTACGCGCACGTCGCCGGTCTCGCCGAGCACATGATCCGCATCCGCTGCGGTGACATCGGCGGCGGCTTCGGCAACAAGGTGCCGGTCTATCCGGGCTATGTGTGCGCGATCGCCGGCTCGATCGTCGCCGGCGTGCCGGTCAAGTGGATCGAGGACCGCTCCGAGAACCTGATGTCCACGGGCTTCGCCCGCGACTACATCATGAAGTCCGAGATCTGCGCCAAGGACGGGAAGATCACCGGCCTGCGCGTGGACGTCATCGCCGACCACGGCGCGTTCGACTCGACCGCCCAGCCGACCAAGTTCCCGGCCGGGTTCTTCCACATCGTCTGCGGCTCCTACGACCTGCAGGCGTCGCACGTGAAGGTCAAGGCCGTCTACACCAACAAGGCGCCGGGCGGGGTCGCGTACCGGTGTTCCTTCCGCATCACCGAGGCGGTCTATTTGGTGGAGCGGATGGTCGACGCGCTCGCGCTGGAGATGAAGGTCGACCCGATCGATCTGCGGATGCGGTCGTTCATCAAGGAAGACCAGTTCCCGTACGAGACGACGACCGGCTGGACCTACGACTCTGGCGACTACCACAAGACGATGCGGGTCGCGATGGACATCGCGGGCTACGAGGACCTGCGCCGCGAACAGGCCGAGAAGCGGGCGCGCGGCGAGCTGATGGGCATCGGCGTGTCGTTCTTCACCGAGGGCGTCGGCGCGGGCCCGCGCAAGCACATGGACATCCTCGGGCTGTCGATGAACGACGGCGCGGATCTGCGCATCCATCCGTCTGGGAAGGCCGTCGTGAGCCTCTCCGCGCAGACCCAGGGTCAGGGCCACGAGACGACGTTCGCGCAGATCGTCGCCGAGGAGCTGGGCATCCCGCCGGAGGACGTCGAGGTCCGCCACGGCGACACTGACAAGTCGCCGTACGGGCTCGGCACCTACGGCTCGCGCTCGACGCCGGTGAGTGGCGCGGCCGTCGCGGTCGTCTCGCGCAAGGTCCGCGACAAGGCGCGGGCGATCGCGGCGACGATCCTCGAGACCCGCCTGGAGGACCTCGCCTGGGAGAAGGGCCGCTGGTACGTCAAGGGCGATCGCGAGCAGGGCGTGTCGATCTTCGACATCACCAAGCGCGCCTACAGCGGCGAAGCGCTGCCGGAGGGCTTCGAGGGCGGCCTCGACGCGCAGGTCATCTACGACCCGCCGAACCTCACGTACCCGTACGGCGCCTACATCGCCGTCGTCGACGTCGACCCCGAGACGGCGCACGTGAAGGTCCGCCGCTTCATCGCGGTCGACGACTGCGGCGTGCGGATCAACCCGATGATCGTCGAGGGGCAGATCCACGGCGGGCTCGCCGAGGGCATCGGCATCGCGCTGATGGAGGTCATCACGTTCGACGCCGAGGGCAACTGCCTCAACGGGTCGTTCATGGACTACCTGATCCCGACCGCACTCGAGGTCCCCGACTTCGAGCTGGGCGAGACGGTCACGCCCTGCCCGCATCACCCGCTCGGGGCCAAGGGCGTCGGCGAGTCGCCCAACGTCGGCTCGCCGCCGGCGATCGTCAACGCCGTGATCGACGCGCTCTACGAGAGCCACGGCGTCGACCACCTCGACATGCCGATGACCCCGGCCCGCGTCTGGGCCGCGATGCAGGGGAACGCCGAGCCGCCCCAATGACCTCGGAGCTGGAGCACGTCGCCCCCGACGTCGAGACGCTCGCGCAGCGGCTGGCCTCCGCCGACTACCTGGTCGACGAGGGGCTGGCCACCGCGCTCTTCCTCAGCCTGCGCCTTCCGCAGCCGTTGCTGCTGGAGGGCGAGGCGGGGGTGGGCAAGACCGAGGCCGCCAAGGCGCTGGCCACGGTCCTCGACACGCCGCTGATCCGGTTGCAGTGCTACGACGGGATCGACGCGGGCGAGGCGCTCTACGAGTGGAACTATCCGCGGCAGCTGCTTTCGATCCGTTTGGCCGAGGCCAATGACACCGCGCTCACCGAGGACGCGCTGTTCGGGCCGGAGTACCTGGTCGCGCGGCCGCTGCTGCGGGCCTTGCAGCACCCCGGTCCGCGCCCGGCGGTGCTGCTGATCGACGAGATCGACCGCGCGGACGACGACTTCGAGGCCTTCCTGCTCGAACTGCTCGCCGAGGCCGCGGTGACGATCCCGGAGCTGGGCACGATCCATGCCACCCACCCACCGGTGATCGTGCTGACGTCCAACCGCACGCGGGACCTGCACGACGCGGTCAAGCGCCGCTGCCTGTATCAGTGGATCGACTACCCGGACGCGCGGCGCGAGGTCGAGATCGTGCGCCGGCGGGTGCGCGGCGCCTCCGAGTCGCTGGCCGTGCAGGTCGTGGCGGCGGTGGCCAAGATGCGCGACGGCGACGTGCAGAAGCCGCCTGGCATCGCCGAGGCGATCGACTGGCTGAAGGCGCTCGAGCTGCTCGGCGTCGACACGCTGGACGCCGCCGCGATCGGCCGCACGCTCGGCAGCGTGTTGAAGTACAGCGAGGACCAGGACGTGGTCCGCGCGACCGGATTGGAGAGCTTGGTGTGAGGCTCGCGACCGTCGAGCTCGACCTCGCGCCGCTGGTGGCCGCGTTCGGGCGGCGCCTGCACGCGGCGGGCGTGCCCGTGACCGCGGAGCGATCGTCGCGCCTCGCGACCGCGCTGACGCTCACGCGTCCCGTGTCGCGCACGCGGCTGTATTGGACGGCGCGCGCGGTCATGGTGTCCGATCACACGCAGGTCGACGCCTTCGACCGCGAGTTCTTCGCCGTGTTCGGCTCGCGCGTGGACGGCGGGGCGGAGGAGGCGCGCGACGAGCGCCGCGACGCCGCGGGCGCCGAGGTCTCGCCGGGCGAGGACCGGCCGGCGGGGCGCGGCGGGACCGACGGTGCGACCTCGGGCGACCTTCCCTCCGACGCGGCGGGAGCGGATCGTGATGCGCCGGGTGGCGGGCGCGCGGGCGGCGTCCAAGCGCCGCGCGACGGCGACATGCCCGCGCTGCCGAGCGCCGGCGGCCCCCGTGGGCGCGCGGCGGCCGCGCAGGCGGGCGAGACGGACGACGCCGACGAGGCGGGCGATACGGGCGCCCCGACGCTGGCGAGCGTCGGCGAGCGCCTGGGCAGCAAGCGCTTCGACGCGCTCGCACCCACCGAGCTCGCACAGATTTACGCGCTGATGACGCGCCTCAAGCTCGCGACGCCGACCCGCCGGACGCGGCGCGCCGACCGCGCCCGCCGCGGCGAGCAGGTCGACCTCCGGCGCACGCTGCGCGGCTCCCTGCGCACGGGCGGCGACCCGATCAACCTCGCGCACCGGCGCCGGCGCGTGGTGCCGCGGCGGCTCGTGCTGCTGTGTGACATCAGCGGCTCGATGGAGCCGTACGCGCGGGCGTACCTGCAGTTCCTGACCTGCGCCGCCAACGCCAATGCCGAGGCGTTCGTGTTCGCCACCCGGCTCACCCGCATCACCCGCGCGCTGGCCACGCGCTCGCCCGAGCGCGCGATCCAGCGCGCCGCCGCCGCCGCGCCCGACTGGTCCAGCGGCACCCGCATCGGCGACGCGCTGCGCACGTTCAACGACCGCCACGGGCGCCGCGGCATGGCCCGCGGCGCGGTGGTCGTGATCCTCTCCGACGGCTGGGAGCGCGGAGAGCCGCGGCTGGTCGGACGCGAGATGGAGCGGCTGTCGCGGCTCGCGTACCGGATCGTGTGGGTCAACCCGCGCGTCGCCGCCGCGGGGTTCGTCCCGCGGGCGGGTGGCATGGTGGCGGCGCTGCCGTACATCGACGCACTGGTCTCCGGGCACTCGCTGACCGCGCTGGCGCAGGTCGCCGACGCGATCGGCGGGCTCGACGTGCCGCCGCCGGTGGCACCGGAGGAGGACGAGGAATGGGCCAGCGCCACACCCGTGGCCGGGAGCTCGGTCGCGATGCCGAGCGGCTACGGGCCGAGCCGAGGAAGGACGACGCCGGGATGGAGCCTGTGAAGACCTGCATCTACCCCGGGTGCGACCGGCCCGCCGTGCCGCCGCACCCCGCAGGCGGGCCGCAGCCCGCGTTCTGCGACCGCGAGGACCACAACGCGCTGACCGCGCACCAGAAGCGAAAGGAGCTGGAGAATGGCTGACGAGGCCTATCGCGCGGTGTTCCTGCGCGTGCACCCGACGGGCAAGATGGTGCTGAGCCTGACGACCGAGCCCGACGGCAACGAGGGTCGCTACGCGCAGCTCGTGGCATCCGAGCTCGGCGTCCCCGCGCTCGACGTGAAGGTCGTCCCGGCCGACGAGAGCCGCTTCGGCACCGGGCACGGCTTCAACACCAGCCCGTCGGACGGTGTCCCGACCGCGATCGCGAGCGCGACGGAGAAGATCCGCGCGAAGGCGCACCTGATCGCGGGCGTGGCGCTGGAGACCCCCGCCGACGATCTGAAGTGGGAGGACGGGGTGTTCGTCGGCCCCGCCGGCGCGCGCACGATCGCTGACATCGCCCTCTACGCCCACGGCTCCGGCGAGCTGCCGCCCGGGGTCGAAGGCGGGCTCGACGCGCAGGCTGTCTATAGATGAGCAAGCTCGGCCCAGAGAACGGGACGCTGACGGTCCGCACCGGCAAGGGCGGCGCCGCGGCCAAGGCCGGCCACAACCTCGTGATCGAGGTGCAGCGCTGGCAGGGGTCGCTCACGCCCGAGGCGGTCGAGCTGACCGCCGACGCGCGCTCGATGCGGGTCGTGTCCGGCAACGGTGGCATCTCCCCGCTCGGCGACGACGAGAAGGCCGGCATCTCGCAGACGATCGACGAGGAGGTGCTCAAGGGCGGCAACATCGCGTACCGCTCGAGCGCGGTCACCGCCCGGTCCGACGGCGGGTATGACGTCGACGGCGAGCTCGACCTCCTCGGCGTCCGCGCGCCGCTCTCCTTCGCGCTGTCACTCGACGGCGACCGCCTCACCGGCAGCGCCTCGGTCAAGCAGACCGCGTGGCGCATGAAGCCCTACTCGGCGCTCTTCGGGACCTTGAAGGTCGCCGACGTCGTCGAGGTCTCGATCGACGCAACCCTTCCCAAGGAGCAGTAAATGGTTGAACTCGACCACTCGTTCTCGACCGGCAAGCCGGCCGACTACAACTGGGACGCGGTCCTGGACCTCGACCGGATCATCCCGTGCGTCGAGGGCGGCAAGGTCATCGAGCTCGAGAACCCGGATCTGGCCAAGGCCGAGATCAAGGTGAAGATGGGCGCGATGTCGATGACGTTCAAGGGCACCGTCGAGGTGGCCGCCAAGGACGAGGTGGCCAAGCACGCGATCCTGCGCATCAAGTCCAAGGACACCGGTGGCTCCGGGTACGCCAACGCCGACGTGGCGTTCACCTTGAATGACGGCGGCGGCACGATCCACACCGAGGCCAAGATCACCGGTAAGGCCGCATCGATGGGCGAGGGCGTGGTCTCGACCGTCCTCGACGCGCTGATCAAGGACTTCACGACCAAGCTGGCGGCGATCTAGGCATGGCCGAGCGGATGGTCATGCGGGCGATCCGCGCGGGGGAGGTGCCACCCGACGGCGGCACCGCCCTGCAGGAGAACCCCGACCGTCCGGTCTTCCGCGGCCACGGGCCGTACGACTACGTCTGCGTGCAGTGCGGCAACGTGCTCGCGCAGGCGATGTCACTGGAGGCGATGAACAAGCGCGTCCGGATCAAGTGCGGGCGCTGCAAGACGATCAACGTCGCCGTCTACGACCACAAGGGCGAGACATGACGATCGGGTTCGGCTCCACGCGGCGCAAGGAGGACGCGCGCTTCATCCGCGGCCAGGGCCACTACGTCGACGACGTCCAGCTGCCCGGGATGCTCCACGGCGCCGTGCTGCGCTCGCCGGTCGCGCACGCGCGGATCGTCTCGATCGACACCGCGGCCGCGCTCCAGCACCCGAAGGTGCACGCCGTGATCACCGGCGCGGACCTCGGCGAGCAGGCGTGGATGCCGACGATGTCCGCCGACGTGCAGGCGGTCCTGGCGACCGACAAGGTGCGCTTCCAGGGGCAGGAGGTGGCGTTCGTCGTCGCCGACGACGGTTATTCGGCGCGCGACGCGCTGGCGCTGATCGACGTCGAGTACGACCCGCTGCCGGCCGTGGTCGACGTGCGGCTGGCGCTGGAGCCCGACGCGCCGGTCATCCGCGACGATCAGCCGGGCCGGATCGACAACCACATCTTCGACTGGGAAGCGGGCGATGCGGCCGCGACGGCGGCGATCTTCGCCCGCGACGACGTCGTGGTGATCGAGCAGGAGATGCAGTTCCCCCGCTCGCACCCGGCGCCGATGGAGACCTGCGGGGCCGTGGCGGACTTCGACCGGGTCAGCGAGAAGCTGACCGTGTGGTGCACGACCCAGGCGCCGCACGCGCACCGCACGTTGTATTCGCTCGTGTCCGGCCTGCCGGAGCACCGGATCCGGGTGATCTCGCCGGACGTCGGCGGGGGCTTCGGCAACAAGGTCCCGGTCTATCCCGGCTACATCTGCGCGATCGCGGCGGCCCGCATGCTCGGCCGGCCGGTGAAGTGGATGGAGGACCGCTCGGAGAACCTGATGTCGACCGGCTTCGCGCGCGACTTCGTGATGCGCGGGCGGATGGCGGCGACGCCCGAGGGAAAGCTCCTGGCCGTCGCCGTCGATGTCATCGCCGACCACGGCGCGTTCAACGCCACCGCGCAGCCGTCGCGGTACCCCGCGGGGTTCTTCAGCGTCTTCACCGGCTCCTATGACGTCGCCGCGGCACATTGCGCGGTCACCGGCGTCTACACCAACAAGGCGCCGGGCGGGGTCGCGTACGCGTGCTCGTTCAGGATCGCCGAGGCCGTCTACCTCGTCGAGCGCTGCGTCGACTGCATGGCGGGTGAGCTCGGCCTCGATCCCGTCGAGCTGCGGCTGGCGAACCTGATCCGGCCGGACCAGTTCCCGTACGAGTCCAAGACCGGCTGGGTCTATGACTCCGGCAACTACGAGGCGGCGCTGCTGAAGGCGCTGGAGATCGCGGACTACGCGGGGCTGCGGGCCGAGCAGGCCGAGAAGCGGTCACGGGGCGAGTTGATGGGCATCGGCCTCTCGTTCTTCACCGAGGCCGTCGGCGCGGGCCCGCGCAAGCACATGGACATGTTCGGCCTGGGGATGAACGACGGCGCCGCCATCCGGATCTCCCCGTCCGGCACGGCACAGCTCTCGATCAGCGTGCAGACCCAGGGCCAGGGGCATGAGACGACGTTCGCGCAGATCGTCAGCGCCGAGCTGGGGATCGCGACCGACGACGTCGATGTCATCCACGGTGACACCGACACGACGCCGTACGGGCTCGGGACGTACGGCAGCCGCTCGACGCCCGTCAGCGGCGCGGCCGCCGCGCTGGCCGCCCGCAAGGTCCGCGATCGGGCCCGGATCGTCGCCGCCGCGATGCTCGAGGTGGCAGCGGAGGACCTCGAGTGGACCACCGGCCGCTGGGCGGTCAAGGGCGACCCGTCGCAGGGCGCGTCGATCGCCGAGATCGCGGTGGCGTCGCGCGGGCCGATCGAGCTGCCGCTGGGGATCGAGGCGGGGCTCGACGCCGAGGCCGTCTACGACCCGCCCAACCTGACGTTCCCCTTCGGCGCCTACATCTGCGTCGTCGACGTCGATCCCGGGACCGCGCACGTGAAGGTCCGCCGCTTCATCGCGGTCGACGACTGCGGCGTGCGGATCAACCCGATGATCGTCGAAGGCCAGATCCACGGCGGCCTGACCGACGGGGTCGGGATGGCGCTGATGGAGATGATCGCGTTCGACGAGGACGGCAACTGCCTCGGCGCCTCGCTGATGGACTACCTGATCCCGACCGCGGTCGAGGTCCCCGACTGGGAGACCGGCTTCACCGTCACGCCCTCGCCGCACCATCCGATCGGGGCGAAGGGGATCGGCGAGTCCGCCACCGTCGGCTCGCCGCCGGCGATCGTCAACGCGATCTGCGACGCACTCGGCGTGCGTCACATCGACATGCCGTGCACACCGTCTCGCGTGTGGGACGCGATGCGTTCAAAGGGAAGGCCAGCGCAATGAGCCAGGGTGATCTCGTCCAGCGGATGGAGCGGCTGCTCGCCGACCGGGTGCCGTTCGTCACGGCCACCGTCGTGCGCGCGGCCAAGCCGACCAGCGTGCGTCCCGGCGACGCGGCGATCGTGCTCGGCGACGGCACCATCGACGGCTTCGTGGGCGGCGTCTGCGCCCAGGCGTCCGTGCGGCTGCACGCCGCGCGGGTGCTGGAGACCGGCGAGGCCGTGCTGCTGCGGCTCTTCCCGGGCGCGGGCGACGACGACGTCCAGGACGGCGTGGTCGTCGCGCACAATCCGTGCCTGAGCGGCGGCTCGCTCGAGATCTTCCTCGACCCGCACCTGGCGGCGCCGCGCGTGCTGATCGTGGGGGACACGCCGATCGCGCGTGCGCTGGAGACGGTCGCCGGCGCCGCGGGCTATAGCGTCTCGCGCGGCGGGGAGATCGATCCGCAGCGCTCGGACGCGGCGCTCGTGGTGGCGTCCCACGGCGATGCGGAGGAGCGCGCGCTCGTGCAGGCGCTCGAGGTGGGTGTCGGGTACGTCGCGCTGGTCGCTTCCCCCCGGCGCGGCGCGGCGGTGCTGCAGTCGCTCGACGTCGACGAGGCGCTGCGCTCGCTCGTACAGACCCCGGCGGGCCTCGACATCGGCGCGCGCGCACCGGGTGACATCGCGGTCTCGATCCTCGCGCAGATGATCGCCCAGCGCACCTCGCACGCGCCCGAGGCGAGCGTGGCGCCGGAGCCGGTGCGCACGGTGGTCGACCCCGTCTGCGGCATGAACGTGATGGTCAGCGGGTCCACGCCGCATCTGGAGGTCGGGGGCGAGGACTTCTACTTCTGCTGCGAGGGCTGCCGCTCCACGTACGCCGCCCAACATTCGCACGCGGGGTAGCTGGTTCAGATGGAGTGATCCGGATCACGGCTGCTGACCGCGCTCATGGACAGCCGCGCCTGCGAGTGATACACCCGTCGGCATGGCTTCGGTGAGCGTGCGGTACATCGTCGAGGACGTCGATGCGGCGATCGAGTTCTACTGCGGTCTGCTCGGTTTCGACGAGGTAATGCATCCGGCGCCCGCGTTCGCGATGCTCGCACTGGGCGACCTGCGGCTCAACCTCAGCGCGCCGGGCGGCGGCGGTGGCGGTGGGCAGGCGATGCCCGACGGGACGCTGCCGCAGCCGGGCGGCTGGAACCGCTTCGCGCTCGAGGTCGGAGATCTCGAGCGGACCGTGGGCGTGCTGCGCGAAGCGGGCGCGCGGTTCCGCAACGAGATCGTCGAAGGCCGCGGCGGGCGGCAGATCCTCGTCGAGGATCCGTCGGGCAATCCCGTCGAGCTCTTCCAGCCGACGCGGCCCGAAGCACGCATGTAGTTCTTCCTGTCAGGTTTCGCGAGCGGGCCGCGACTGACCGGGTGACCACCCACCCGGAAGGAGCTCCACCAGTGCTCGACGTCACCACCTTCAACGATCGCGTCCAGATCGGGCGCCACTTCTCCGTCACCTTCGAGCGCACGTTGCGGATCCCGGACGACGGCCGCGAGTACCCGCTTCCGCCCTCGCTCGGGCACTTCCCGGTCCGGCGCGTGGCCGACTACGCGGACCGCGTCCCGCCCGCCTGGCGCGAGCACGGCGGGGTGTTCCTGCCGATGTACCAGCGCGAGGCGATGTGGCTGAACTTCAGCGGCGCGCACTGGCGGCCGCACGCGCTCAAGGTCGCGCTCGGCAAGGTCAACGCGTTGTCGGGCAAGCCGTATCACCAGTGCCTGGCGGCCGGCGAGCAGGACTACGTGGTCGCGCCGCCGCAGCCGTGGCTGGACGGCATCAACGCGGGCGACGGGTTCATCAAGCAGTTCGTCGCGATGCCGCTGGGGCAGGGGTACACGGTCGAGGGCCAGCTCACGGGGGAGGAGACCCACGGCGGGCTGCAGCTGGTGGTCTTCGACCCCAAGCCGGGGCGCTTCCCGGACCAGGCGCCGCACGTCGCCAGCCTGCGCGCCCGGGGTAGCGGGGCGATGGCTCCCGCGTGCGCGCCCGCGGGCGCCGTGGCGGCGGAGATGGGGCTCGCCGCGGGCGGGCGGATGCGGCAGCAGCTCTACCCCGACCCGCACGGGCTGGACACGTGGGATGAGGCGAACTTCGGCCGCGTGTACGTGCACATCGCCAACAGCGAGGCCTGGACGCGGATCACCGGCGAGCCGCTGCCGCCGACGCCGGTCGACGTCCGCGCCTACCTGGCCGCGGGCCTGCCCTGGTTCGACCTCTACGACGACCACCTCGGTGACATCGGGGCGAGCGGCGTGCTGGCGGGCGTCAAGAGCGTCGACGAGCTGGACGCCCAGCACGTCGCCGACGGTGTGTGGTGAAGTAATCTGGCGCGCGGATGGCGGGGGACGGGCATGAGAGCGGTGGGGCGATCGCGGCTGCGTTCGCGGCGAACATGGGGATCGCGATCACCAAGTTCGCCGGGTTCCTGATCACGGGGTCGTCGTCACTGCTGGCGGAGTCGATCCACTCGGTCGCCGATTCCAGCAACCAGGGCCTGCTCGTCCTCGGCGGGCGCCAGGCCAAGCGCGCGCCGGACGAGTTGCACCAGTTCGGCCACGGGCGGGTGCGGTACTTCTGGGCGTTCGTCGTCGCGGTGGTGCTGTTCTCGCTCGGCGGGTTGTTCTCGGTCTACGAGGGCTACCACAAGATCCACGACCCGCACGAGATCGACTCGCCCGCGATCGCGATCGGGATCCTCGCGGTGGCCTTCGTCTTCGAGGCGTTCGCGTTGCGGACGGCGGTCCGGCACGCGACGCCCGCGCGCGGCCGGCGCAGCTGGTCGGAGTACATCCGCGAGTCGCGCTCCCCGGAGCTTCCCGTGCTCCTGCTCGAGGACTCCGGCGCGTTGCTCGGCCTGACGTGCGCGCTGCTGGGTATCGCACTGGCGCTGATCACCGGCGAGCCCGTGTTCGACGGCATCGGCACGCTCGCCATCGGCATCCTGCTGCTCGTCATCGCCTTCGTGCTGGCGCGCGAGATGCGCAGCCTGCTGATCGGCGAGTCGGCGTCGCCGGAGCTCGAGCGCCGCATCGACGCCGAGTTCGAGCGCGCGCCCGAGGTCCGGCGCGTCATCCACACACTCACCGAGCACCTCGGCCCGGACGAGATCCTGATCGCCGCCAAGGTCGAGTTCGACCCGGGATTGACGATGGCGCAGCTCATCGACGCGATCAACGCCGCCGAGGCGCGCGTGCGGGCGATCGAGGGCATCGGCACCGCGCGGATCTACGTCGAGCCGGACGTGGGTCCGCCCGAGACGGTCGAAGAGGCCGCCGCCCCTCCGCCGAGCTGAGCCGAACGTCGACTGCACCGGGTGGGGGAGGGGTGCGTAACCAGAGCTGCGTGTCAGGCAGTTCTCGTTCCGCACCCCCATCAACGCGCCACATCGAACAGTGCGAGCCTGATCGAAAACCGCGATCCGTGCCTCAAACGCGCACGGTCGACCACGGCGACCTGGACGAGTCGTGTGCGGAACACACTTTCAGTACCACGCTAGTAACTGTCGGTATCCCGGCGCGGCAAATTCGAGCCGACAGAGCCGCGCCGCGCGACGGACTCACGGCAGCCCGGAACGGGTGGCTCGCCACTCCCCCTCCCCACCCGGCGCAGTTGAATTTCAAGCACCTAGCTGACCGCGATCAGCAGCGCGAGCAGCACGCCGAAGATGCCGCCGCCCACGAGCCAGTACCCCGTCCGCGGCGTGTGCTTCTCGAGATAGGCCTGGTCGGGGTCGCTCGGGTCGTAGAAGACGTCGACCTCGTCCGGGATGGCGGCCAGCGCCTGCTCGGCGAGCGACTGCCGCAGTCCCCGGTGCGCATACGTCGTCAGGCTGGACGTGTGCTCGATGCCGTCGACCGTGAACACGTACGTCGCCTTCGGCCAGTACCCGCCGCCCTTGCCCCAGCGGCCTTCGCGGTTCCCGGCCGACATGACCGCCAGCTCCCGCTTGATCACCCGCCCGCGCACGGTGCCGTACGAGCGCATCCGCCGCGCGGTCTTGATGTACCCCTGCCCGGCGAGGATCGCGCCGGCGGAGATGACGAAGAGGGCGATCGCGGCGGCCAAGGGAGACGCGATCATTCCAGGCGACGAATGAGCACGCGATGATCGAGTTCTTCACCGTCCCGCCAGGCGAGGACGATGCCTTCCGCGCCGCGTGGACGGACGCCGCCGCACCCGCCACGACGCTGCACCGCGCGCTGCGCGACGACACCCAACCGCGCTTCGCCGCGCTGTCGGCCCCGGGTGGGCCGGACGCGGGCGTCCTGCTCCTCGTCGAGTTCGACGGCGACGACGCGCTCTGGCCGCCGGTCTTCGCCCGCTGGACGCCGCGCCAGGGCTTCATCGAGGCTCGCCTGGACGGCGGCGTCGCGGCCGTGCACTGGTCGAGCCCGCTGATGTACCAGCGCGCGGTGCAGGCGGAGGGCGACCTCGTCGCCGCCCTACCGTTCCCGACCCGCGCCGCTCTCTACGCCCGCGCCTGAGGGCGAAGCGCGATCGCCCACGCCGCCGCGGAGGCGACGAGCGCAACCGCGAGCAATGGGAGTGCGATGTGGAGCGTCCGCGCCGGCTGCATGCCGTAGTCCTCGACGTAGCCGTTGAACACCAGGTAGAACAGCCCGACGAGCAAGGCGAACAGGCCGCCGAGCTGCAGGACGAACGCCAGCGGCGCCGACCAGAGGTCGCGGCTCCGGCGGTGCGCGACGACGGCGCACGTCCCGGCGAGCACGCTCCCGGCCGCGAAGAGGATCAAAAACAGTCCGGCGAATGGGCTCATCGCTCTCACATCGGCGAAAGAGCGCAGATCGCTTAGCGCGTCGCGTCGCGCCGTATTTCCGTCCGTTTGGCGCTCATCTGGGTCGCCTCGAGAACCTGCGTCGTCGGCGCTCTGGACCGCGTCGGGGTGCGGCTGCGGGTCGCGGGGCAGACCGTCCGCCAGGTCGTCCACCTGCCGCGGCCCACGAATCTCACGTGCGACTAGCGTGGTCGGCAAGCACCCGCTCGACGATCAGCCGCGCACGCGGGTCGGCGTCGAGCGTGATCAGCGCCTTCCACAGCGCCCACCCGCGCCCGCGTGACCACGTCGCGTCGTCGACGCCCAACGCCGCGCGGAACGCGTCCCGCGCGGCGTCGGAGAAGAACGTCCAGGCGATGACGACGTCGCAGGCGGGGTCGCCGACGCCCGAGCTGCCGAAGTCGATCACCGCGGCCAGACGGCCGTCGCGGACGAGCAGGTTGCCGACGGCGACGTCGCCGTGGAACCACACCGGCTCCCTGGTCCAGGTGGCCGCAAGCGCGTCCTCCCAGCAGGCCAGGGAGGCGCGGGCGTCGATCACGGCCCGCTGGGCCTCGATCGCCCGCAGCGTCTCCTCGCCGTAGGTCGACAGCGGACCGCCGCGGAAGAAGTTGTGGCGCCCCGGCGCCGGACCGCCCCGCGCGTCGGCACCCCGCAACGCGACGAGAAAGCCCGCCAGATCACGCGCGAACGCGACCAGGTCGCCGATCGCGTCCTCACTCGCGCTCTCACCCGCCAGCCAGCGATAGACCGACCAGCGGAACGGATATCCACAGCCCGCCGAACCCGCCGCGACCGGGTCCGGGATCGGGAGCGGCAGCGACGGCGCGAGCACGGGCAACCAGCGCTGCTCCTTCTCCACCTGCAGCGCGTACCAGTCACCCGCCGGCAACCGCACCGACAGGGCATCGCCGAGCCGGAACGTCCGATTGTCGACCCCGCTGAGGGCGACCGGCGCGATCTCCAGCGCCGCCCACTCCGGGAACTGGGAGTCCACGAGGCAGCGGGCCAAGGCGGCGTCGATCGTCACATCCGAGGAGGCTGTCACGTCCATTGAATATGGCTACCACGATTCCCGCACATCGCCTGCAGCTCCCGGAAGTCGCCCCGCGCCAGTACGGCGCCGTCGCCAGGCTGTCCGCCGCGAACCCGCTTGATCCCGCGCTCGGCGACCTGATCGACATTCGCGCGTCGCAGATCAACGGCTGCGCGTTCTGCCTGGACATGCACTGGAAGGAGGCGAAGGAGCGCGGCGAGACCGACGAGCGCCTCTACATGATCGCGGCCTGGCGCGAGGCCACGTGTTACGACGCCCGCGAGCGAGCCGCGTTCGCGCTCACCGAGGCGGTCACCTTGATCGCGGACGGCGGGGTCCCGGACGACGTCTGGGCGCAGGTCGAGGACGAGTTCGACCCGGAGGAGATCGGCGCGCTCCTGTTCGGCATCGCCACGATCAACGTCTACAACCGGCTGAACGTGGCCGTGCAGACGGAGCCGGGCCACTACGTCCCCGGGATGTTCGCCTGAGATGATCCCGCGGTGCTCACCCGCCTCATCCGCTTCACGCTCGCCGCCCTGCTCCTGCTGACCGTCGCGAGCGCGGCGGCCGCCGACAAGCCGCGCTGCTTCGGCGCAGCCTCGCGTGACCCGCAGAAGCCCTGCAACAACCCGAACCTGCGCCTGAAGGTCACGCCGACCCCGAACCAGGCGCTGCTGAAGCCGAACAGCATCTGCAATCGCCTGCACGTCGAGGATCTGGTGCGGACGTGCTGGTGGGGTGCACGGGCCAAGCACTCCAAGACCACGGTCGCGCTGATCGGCGACAGCCATGCGTCCGCCTGGCGCTCGGTGCTGTCGCCGATCGGCAAGCAGCGCCACTGGCGCGGCATCTCGAACACGCTGACCAGTTGCGCGTTCTCCAAAGTCGTCAGCCTCGCCCCGAAGTCCCGCGCCGACGAGTGCCGCAACTGGAACGAGCAGACGATCGCGTGGTTCGAGCGTCACCCCGAGGTCACGACCGTCTTCGTGGTCGCGGCGACGATCCCCAAGCCCGGGTTCGAGACGCAGGTCAAGGGCTTCCGCGACCAGTGGAAGCGCCTCCCGCACACGGTCCGCAACATCATCGTGATCCGCGACAACCCGCGGATGCAGGCGGACACGGGCCCGTGCATCGACGAGGCCCGCAAGGCCAAGCAGCCGCCCGGCATCGCCTGCGCGCGCAAGCGCAGCACGAGCCTGCCGACCGACCCGCCGAGCACCGCCGCGAGCCGGATGCACTCCAAGCGCATCCACGTGATCGACATGTCGAAGTACTTCTGCGACGCGTCACTTTGCTACCCGGTGATCGGCGGCGTCCTGGTCTACAAGGACCTCACCCACATCACCACGGCCTACGGGGCAACCCTGGCGCCGTACCTCGAGCGCGAGGTACGACGCCTGAAGATCAAGGGGCTCTAGCTCAGTCGAGGTTCTGCTGGTAGGAGTGCTTGACGACCTTCGAGCCGTTCTTGCACGTCACGGTCGCGTCGATCTCGACCGAGGTCGACCGGCGCGTCTCGCGGCACGAGTACCCCTGGACCTTCTTGACGCAGCGGCCCTTGGGTCCCTTGCCGCCCGACGTGCGGCAGGTGTAGTAGGCCTTGGCGATCTTGCTGCCCGTCGAGCACGAGGTCTTCGTGACCGAGAGCGCCGTGAAGTAGCCCGACCCGGGGTACTTCGGAGGAGTGCACGTGGCCGCCGCGGAAGCCACCGGACTGGCGGACGCGCCGGTGGCGACCACCAGGCCCACGACGACGCTCAGCAGGGCGCTGGGAATGTAAAAGCGTGAAGACACCGCGACGACGGTAGTGCCGAGGGCGGACAGGGTCAACGCTGCAAGGCGAAGTCCTGACCCATGCGCTTGATCACGACGTTCGCCAGGAAGGCCGCGCCGGTGTCGTTGAGATGGATCCCGTCGGGCATCCGGACGATCGTGTCCTCGCCGTTGATCGGCATCGCGTCGCGGTAGCCCTTCGGGGTGAAGATCGGGATCGTCTCGATCAGGTGGACCTGCGTCTTCCACGGCTCGGCGGCGACGTCGATCGCCGCGTTGACGACCCGCCCGATGTCCGCCCGCGCCTTCGAGCGCGGCGTCATCAGCTTCACCCAGTACACCTGCGCCGCGCCCTTGGCCCGGTAGGTGTTCATCATCGCCCGGATGCGGTTGGCGTACTCGGTCGCCCAGTCCACGCCGCAGCACTTGATCTCGCCGCCGCCCTGCTTCTCGAACGGGAAGCCCTCGTTGGCGCCGATGAAGACGACCACCGCGTCGGGCTTGTCCTTGCGCACCTGGTCGACCGAGAGCTGCCCCCAGTCGACGAGGAAGCTCTTCGAGATGCCCGAGCCGAGGTGCGGCTCGCGCAGGACCTTCACGCCGGTGGGCGCGAGATCGCGGGCCAGGCTGGTGTCCAGAGGCGTTGACAGCGAGTCGCCGGTGACGAGCAGCGTCTTCAGCGGCCGCGGCTTGGCCGGCTTGGCGCCGAGCTGGGCGGGGTCGAAGGCCTCCGGCGTGACCGGTGGCACGCCCGTCGTCTGCAGCGTGAGCGTGGCGAAGGAGCCGTTGCCCCCGAGGTCGTCGTCCGGCCGGACCCACGCCGTGGCGTTGTCCGCGACCTGGGCGAACGGGAGTGCGTCGGCGATCGCGCCCGCCGGCTTGCCGAAGAACAGGACCACGTCGCGCCCGATCCCGGGGTTCATCTGCTCGCCCGCCCGCCGCGCCGAGTCCCCCGCGAAGACGACGAGCAGCGCGGCGATCAGGAACGTCGTCCAGACCGCGTCCCGCGCGCGGAAGCGCGAGAGACCGTGCTGGTCGAAGCGGCCCATCAGGCTGTCGTCACGGTGCGAAGGCGGCATCAGAAGCGGAAGTAGATGAAGGGGGCGACGCCCTGGCTCGGGACGGTCGCGCCGACGTACAGGATCAGGATGGCCAGTCCGACGGCGATCACGACCGGCTGCAACCGTTCCAGCCGGATCTGGAAGTTCTCGACGCCCTTGCTCGGCAGCAGCTGCAATCCGATCACGACCACCACGCCGAGGATGACCGGCGCGGACCATAGCGTGGCCGAGCCCGGAGCGAACAGGCGCGAGATGAACGTCCAGGCCTGATCCAGGCTCTGCGAGCGGAACAGGATCCAGCCGAACACGACGAGGTGGAAGGTGATGAACCACCGCAGCCACTTCCAGATCTTCTCCCACTTCTCGGCGAACGCGTGCTCGAGGCAGAGCCCGGCGCCGTGGAACGCGCCCCACAGCACGAACGTGAACGCCGCGCCGTGCCAGAGGCCGCCGAGCAGCATCGTCAGGAAGAGGTTGCGGTAGGTCTTGTACTTGCCCTTGCGGTTGCCGCCGAGCGGGATGTAGAGGAAGTCGCGCAGGAAGCGCGAGAGCGTCATGTGCCAGCGCCGCCAGAAGTCGCGGAAGCCGAGCGAGCGGTAGGGCGACATGAAGTTCTGCGGGAAGACGTAGCCCAGCAGCAGGGCGAGGCCGATCGCGATGTCCGTGTAGCCGCTGAAGTCGCAGTAGATCTGCGCCGTGTAGGCGTAGGCGGCCATCCACACGTCCGGCGCCCCATAGGACTCGGGCACCGCGAAGACGGGGTCGACGATCGTGCGCGCGAGGTAGTCGGCGATCACGACCTTCTTGATCAGCCCGAGCCCGATCAGCGCCAGCCCGGAGCCGACCGCGACCTTGCGCGGGTCGCGCGGCTCCTGCAGTTGCGGGAGGAACTCGCGCGCGCGCACGATCGGGCCGGCGACGAGGTGGGGGAAGAAGCTCAGGTAGAGCGCGACGTCGATCGTGCTCGCCGGCTCGACGAGGCGCCGCTTGACGTCCACGGTGTACGAGATCGCTTGGAACGTGAAGAAGCTGACCCCGACCGGCAAGGCGATCGTCAGCAGCGGCAGCGGCATGCCCAGGCCGACGGTGTTGAGCGCGTCGGCGATGCTCTGGGTGAAGAACCCGTAGTACTTGAAGACCGCGAGGACGAGCAAGTCGAGCGTCACCGTGACGCCGACGATCCACTTGCGCGTGTGCTCGTCCTGCGAGCGGTGGATCAGCTTCGCGCCGGCCTGGTTGAGCAGCGTGATCCCGGCCAGCAGCAGGCAGAACTTCGGGTTCGCGCAGGCGTAGAAGACGTAGCTGGCGAAGACGATGAAGATCTTCCAGATCGCCTGGCGCTTCATCAGCGCCCACGAGATCGCCAGCACGATCGGGAAGAAGATCGCGAATTGGACTGTCGGGAACAGCACGAGTCCGGCAACCTACCGTCCCTGGCAAGTCCTATAGAGGGGGGACGTATGCGTCGGGGTCTGTTGTTGGTCGTCGTCGCGGCGGTGGCCGCGTTCGGGGGAATGGCGTTGGCCGGTGCGGGAGGCACCGGAAAACCGGATGACGTGCCGCTGGCCAGAACCGCGGCCGCGGCGCCGCCGACGGCGTGCGTGAACGGGTCGGGAGATCTCGGCGACACCTACTACCCGGGGATCGGGAACGGGGGCTACGACGTCACCCACTACGACCTGAACATCGGCTACAACCCGACGACCCACATCCTCAACGGCAAGGCGACGATCACCGCCGCCGCCACGCAGAACCTGTGCCGCTTCAACCTCGACCTGCGTGGGCTCACCGTCGACAGCGTCAAGGTCGACGGCGCCGCGGCGACGTTCGCCCGCGACGGCCGCGAGTTGATGATCACGCCCGCCGCCTCGCTCGTCGCCTCGCACGGCTTCAGCGTCGAGGTCGTCTACCACGGCGAGCCCGGGCCCGCCCCGCGCGACCCGGACAACTTCATCGACGGGTGGAACTACACCGAGAACGGGTCCTACACGTCGACCCCGCCGCAGGGCGCCGACACGTGGTACCCGTGCAACAACAACACCAACGACAAGGCGACCTTTACGTTCAATGTGACGGTCCCGAGCGATCGACAGGTCATGTCGAATGGCCAGCTGATCTCCAACACGGTCGACGAGGCGGCGGGCACGTCGAACTGGGTGTGGGAGGAGACCGAGCCGATGGCGACCTACCTGGCGACGCTGAACATCGGCAAGTTCACGATCCTGCGCGACACGACCGCGTCGGGCATCCCGATCATCAACGGCGTCCGCCCGGACCAGCTCACCGACACCGCGCGCACCCGCCTGGCGGGCATCGGCAACATCATCGACTTCTTCGGGACGAAGTTCGGCAAGTACCCGTTCAGCTCGGTCGGCGCGATCGTCGACGTGACCAACGCGGGCTACCAGATGGAGACCCAGACGCGGCCGGAGTTCACCTCCGCCAACGGCCTCTCGGCGCTCGCTCACGAGCTCGCCCACCAATGGTTCGGCGATCACGTCGCCGTGCGCCGGATGCGTGACGTGTGGCTCTCCGAAGGCTTCGCGACGTTCGCCAACTGGCTGTGGGTCGAGAACGGCGGCGGCACGACCGCGCAGGCGGCCTTCAACACGCAGTACGCCCGCGCGGCCAACACGACGTTCTGGAACAACACCGTCTTCGACCCGGGCGTCGTCAACCAGTACCAGAACGCCACCGTCTACACCCGCGGCGGGATGACGCTGCAGGCGCTGCGGGCCAAGCTCGGCGACGACACGTTCTTCCAGATCCTCAAGGACTACGTCTCGACCTTCGGCGGCGGCACCGCGTCCACCGACGACTTCATGGCGATCGCCCAGCGCGACTCCGGCCAGGACCTGCGCGACTTCTTCAAGCAGTGGCTCTACACGCCGGGCAAGCCGAACGAGACGTACTGCTACTGCGTCGCGCCGGTCGGCGGGACCTCGCCGGTGGGCGGGTCGGTGCCGGCGACGCTGGCGCTCACGCTCGGCACCCCGCCGGTGTTCGCGCCGTTCACGCCCGGCGTGGCGAAGGACTACACGACCTCGACCACGGCCAACGTCATCTCGACGGCCGAGAACGCGTCGCTGACCGTCTCCGACCCGGGGCACCTGATGAACGGCGCGTACGCGCTGCCGTCGCTGCTCGAAGTGTCGTTCTCGAAGTCCGCGTGGACGGCGCCGACCGCCAACGAGACGGTGACGATCGACTTCAAACAGCACATCGGGGAGACCGACGCGCTGCGGACGGGCGCCTACTCCAAGACGCTGACCTTCACGCTCTCCACCACCCAACCCTAGGCGGTACGCAACGCCGGCCCGACTTCGCGCGCCCATCGTTCGATGGTCGCGAAGTCGGCCGGCGGGCGGGCGGAGACGAGGAAGTCCTCGACGCCCATCGCCTTGTGGGGAAGGAGCGCCTCGACGATCTGCTCGGAGGTCATGGCGGCGGCGACGTCGGTGCGCATCACGACCTGCTTGCGGATCTCCGCCGGGTCGCGGCCGACGTCGGCGCAATGGCGCTCGAGCACGTCGAGCTTGTGCCGGTACTCGGCGGGGTCGCCGTGGAACGTGTTCCAGCCGGTGGCGTGCTCGGCGACGATCCGCAGCGTGCGCTTCTCGCCGGAACCGCCGATCCAGAGCGGCATCGGCGACTGCAGCGGCTTCGGCTCGTTCTGGGCCTCGGTCAGCGTGTAGTGCTCGCCCTCGAAGTTCGCGCGCTTCTCGGTCCAGAGCGCCCGCAGGACGTGGCAGGCCTCGTCGAGCATGTCCATCCGCACGCCGATGCGCGGGAAGTCGATGCCGTACTCGCCGTGCTCCTCCTCGTTCCAGGCGGCGCCGATGCCGAACTCCATCCGCCCGCCGGAGATGTGGTCGATCGTCGTCGCCATGTTGGCCACGACCGCCGGATGGCGGTACGTGACGCCGGAGACGATGATCCCGCAGGCCAGGCGCGTGGTGTGCGCGGCCATCGCCGCCAGCAGCGTGAAGCCCTCGAAGCACGGCCCGGTCGGGTCCGACTGAATCGGCTGGAAATGGTCGAACACTGAGGCCCAGTTCAACTCGACCTCCTCGGCGAACTTCCAGATCGCCAGGTACTCGTCGAAACTCGCCGCGTTCTGCTGCCCGCTGTGGATACCGAAGCGAAGACCCATGTCTCCCAACGTAATCAGAAGACGATGAGGGCGCGGCCGCGAATGCCGCCGGCGTCCGTCACCCGCTGCGCCTCGGCCGCCTGCTCGGGCGGGTACTCGCCCGCCACGCGCAGCGCCAGCCTGCCCTCGGACGCCAGCTGGCGGAGCTCCATCAGCCAGTCCGTGCGGTGCAGGGCGGTGGAGACGCGCACCGGCTGGATCTCGATGCCGCGCGGGGGCGGCTCCTCGGGCTGCCAGCCGCGCACGACGACGAGCGTGCCGCCGTCGCGGATCGCGTCGAAGGTCGCGGCGTGCAGCATCGCGGTGTCGAAGACGGCGTCGACCTCCTCGGGGAACGGCTCGCCGCGCGGCACGACGACGTCGGCGCCGAAGCCGCGCACGAGCGCCTCGTCCTCGGGCTTGGCGTCGGCGAGGACCCGCCAGGCCCGCTCGTGGGCCAGCGCGATGACGTAGGACGCGAGCAGTCCCGCGCCGCCCGTGACGCCCAGCGTCGCACCCGGCGGCAGCCCGATCAGGTCCAGCCCCGCCATCGCGGTGAGGCCGTTCATCGGCAGCGTCGCGGCCTGCTGGAACGTGGTGCCGGACGGGATCAGCACGACGCTCGAGGCCTCGACCACGAGCAGTTCGGCCTGCGCGCCGCCATCCGGCCGGCGCGGCGTGACGACGGCCATGACCTCGTGGCCGGCGATGAAGCGATCGACGCCCTCGCCGACCGACTCGATCGTCCCCGCCGCGTCCATCCCCGGCGTCCAGGGCGGCGGAGTGTCGGCCCCCGCGTTGCGAAGGCCGATGTCGGTCGGGTTGACCGCGGCGGCCTTGACCGCGATCCGGACCTCGCCGGGCCCGGGCTCGCGGACCTCGCGGTCGATGACCGTCAGCACTTCCGGCCCGCCGGGCCCTGAGATTCCCACTGCGCGCGCCATGGCGCAGGAGTCTTACACGCGGAACTGGGCGACCAGCCGCTCCAGCTCCGTCGCCGTGCCCGCCAGCTGCTGCGCTGAGGCCGCGATCTCCTGGGCGGAGGCGCTGGTCTGCTGCGTCGAGGCGGAGACCTGCTCCGACGACGCGCTGGACTCCTCCGCGACCGCGGCGACCTCGATCATGTCGTCCTGGACCCGCTCGGCGCTGGAGGCGATCTGCGCGACGGCGGCGGCGATCGAGTCCACGCGGGAGCTCATGCCGTCGACGGACGCGCCGATGCGCTCGAAGGCCTCGCGCGCCTGCTCGACGGTCGCCGCGCCCTGCTCGGAGCGCTCGGCGCCCGCCTCGACCACGAACACGGCGTGGTTGGTCTCGGCCTGGATCTCCTGGACGAGGTCGGCGATGCTCGCCGCGGCGCGCTGGGACTCCTCGGCGAGCTTGCGCACCTCCTCGGCGACGACGGCGAAGCCCTTGCCCTGCTCGCCGGCGCGGGCGGCCTCGATCGCGGCGTTGAGCGCCAGCAGGTTGGTCTGGCCGGCGATGCCGGTGATCGTCTCGATGATGCCGCCGATCTGCTCGCTCTTGTTGGCGAGCTGGTGCATGACCTCGGTGACCTGGCCCGAGCTCTCGCGCACCTGGCGCATCGCCTCGGTGGCCTCGGAGACGGCGTGCTGGCCCTCGGCGGCGATCTGCCGCGCCTCGGCGGCCGCCGCGGCGGTCTCCTGCGCGGACTGGGCGCTGGACTCGGTGGCGAGGCCGACCTCGGCCGTGGCGCTGCGGGCGGCCTCGATCGCGCGGACCTGGCGCTCCGCGCCCTGGGCGACGTCGGACACGGCCGAGGCGATCTCCCCGACGGCGCGGCCGGCCTCCTCGGAGGTCGACGCCATCTCGCGCGACGCGGTGCTGAGCAGCTGCGAGGACTCCGACACCGCGCCGACGAGGCCGGCGAGCTTGCGGCGCATGTCGCGCACCGCGACGCCGAGGCGGTCCTCGTCCGAGCGCGGCTCGACCTCCTGCGTGAGGTCGCCGTGGGCGATCCGGTCGGCGTGGCCGGCCATCTCCTGCAGGTAGTCGACGGTGTGCTGGAAGGCGGTGCCGAGGCGGGCGAGCTCGTCGTGGCCCTTGACCTCGATCGCCACGTCGACGTCGCCCTGGGACACGCGCTCCGCGGCGTCGGTGACGGCGACGATCGGGCGGGCGAGGCGCACCGCGAACCACCAGATCGCGGCGCCGACGAGCACCAGCAGGAAGAGGCTGGTGAGCAGCGTCGCGGTCCGCAGCTTGCTGATCGGCGCGAGCACCTCGGACACCGGGACGGACGTGATGTAGCCCCACTTGCCGGACTTCACGGGCGCCCAGGTGAGCACGACGTGCTTGCCGGTGAACGGGTCGGTGGTCTCGGCCTGGCCCGCGTGGCCGGCGGCGATGTCCTTCGCCGCCCGCGCGAGCACCGGGTTGTGCTTGGCCGCGCCGAGCTTGCTCAGCGACTGCTTGCCGACCACGCCCTTGTCGGGCGCGGCGACGAACGTGCCGCCGTTGGAGACGAGCAGGCCGTAGCCGGAGTCGAGGATGCGGAGCTTGCCGACGTCGGTGTTGATCGCGCCGAGCGAGACGTCCACGCCGCCGATGCCGATGAACTTGCCGGCGCGCTCGACCGGCGAGGTGTAGCTGGTCATCAGGAGCCCGTCGTAGAGGTAGGGCTCGATGACCGAGTCGGCGTGGGTCTTCTTCGGCTGGTTCCAGTAGTCGCTGGCCTCCTGGTCGACCAGCGGGTCGAGCGTGACCTTGCCCGAGATCTTGTTCCAGTACGGGCCGTAGCGGCCCGTCTTGTCCGAGCCCGGCTCGTTCTTGTGGGCCGCGTCCGCGCCGTCGAAGGCGTTCGGGTCATAGCCGACGTAGGCGCCGACGACCTGCGGGTTGCGGTCCAGGAAGCGATGGACGATCGCGTTGACCTCGGTGCGGTCGGCTTTGCCGTCCAGGCCCTCGGCGAGCGTGGCGAGCGAGCGGCCGACGCCCTGGTTCTCGCGGACCTGCGCGTCGAAGTCGTTGGCGCCCGCGGCCGACAGTCGCTGCATCTCGGCGAAGCGCGAGGTCTTCTCGGCGCTCGACGCGCGGGAGAGGGCGAGCAGGGTCACGACCGCGACGGCGACGGCGGTGAGCGGCAGCAGGAAGACGAGCATCCTGGTGCGGACGGAGGTCAGGCGTGGCATGGACATCGGCCATGGTCATCGGACGGACAGCGCTCGTACTTGAAACTGGACGAATCGGTCCGGCGCCGAAGCGCTCCCTCTCAACCGATGGTCCAGCTCATCTGATCTTCTTCGCTGGCTCTTCGGTCTACGCGCCAAGTTTCACGCGCTGCCGATGCCGACACGCAAGCGACGCCGACCGATCGAATCCGCACCGAAACCGCGCCCCATGCCGAGGGCGCGGTCGCCGCGCAAGCCCCGCGCGCACCGGCGTTCCCGCCCTGGAGTGCTGACCGCGCTGCTTGTCCTCGTGGCCGGCGCCGCGGTCGTCGTCGCGGTCCTGAGCCTGCAGAGCGCGCCCACGACGCTCGTGTCCGAGCGCACGGTGACCGTCGCGAACGGCGTCATCCAGACCGTCGTCTCCGGTTCCGGCAACCTCGAGCCGGCCCGCCAGGTCGACGTCGACTTCGCCACCAGCGGGAAGATCACGAAGGTCTACACCAAGGCGGGCGCGCACGTGAGCGAGGGCGAGCTCCTCGCCCGGATCGACAACCGCAGCCAGAAGGTCGCCGTCGCGAAGGCCGAGGCGGACCTCGTGGACGCGCAGGACGCGCTGACGAAGGCCCAGGACGCCGAGGCGGCCGGGACGACGTCGGCGACGAGCAGCACGGCGACAACGAGCGGCGACGCGACGACAACCGCGGCGAGCGCAACGGCCGCAAGCGCGGCGACGGCACGGACGAGCGCGGCGACGCGTGTCGCGACCGCGGCGCGGGTGAGTGCGGCGACGGCGACCGCGGCGCGTGCGACCACGGCGAGCGCGGTGACCGCGCGGACGAGCGCTTCGCCCGTCCGCGCGGTGACCGCGCGCTCTGGTGCCGCCGCGCGCGCCGTGACGGCCGCGGCGGCGCGCGCGTCGGCGACGTCGATCGGGTTTCTCGCCCAGGCGACGCCGACGGCGACGCCCGGCGCCACGGAGGCGCCGGCA